>NZ_JQNQ01000001.1:2808107-4212161 GCF_000745315.1 Salegentibacter sp. Hel_I_6
AAGGGTAGTAGATGTAAATGCCGATCCTGTTTATACTAATTTTTCCTATTACCGCCCCGGGCTTTATATTGGGCCGTATTACGAAGATTATACTTATGAAAATTATTTCACCGTACAACGTATTGATGCAGATAATGCCATAAAGCAGTTGCCTTATAAAGAAAAATCTATAGTTATTGATCTAATAGATAGAAGGACAAATCAAATTTTATGGCGCGGTACAGCCGATGAGGAAATTGGCTCTAAAAGATTGGAAAGAGATCTAAGAAATTATGTAGATGAAATATTTAAAAAATTTCCATAATCTTTCTTAGCTGGAAATAAAAATTGGCTGTTTAGATAATCCTGGCGTCACTCTGAACTTGTTTCAGAGTCTAAGCTGAATCGAATTTTAGCTCAAGTTAGAACCTGAAACAAGTTCAGGTTGACGAAAATTTGAAGTTTCTAAACAGCCAATCTTATATCTAATTACCTCAATTCAGCCTGAAGATCTTCTTCAAATCTTTGCTGAAGTTTTTTCATCATTTTATCCACCTGTTTGTCGGTAAGGGTTTTATTTTCGTCCTGAAACTTAAAACTTACCGCGTAACTTTTCTTCCCTTCCGGAAGATTTTGTCCCTGATAAACATCAAAAAGAGCTACTTCTTTCAGTAATTTCTTCTCCGTTTTTAATGCGATCTCTTCAATTTTTTCATACGTCACACTATTATTAAGTAATAAAGCGAAATCACGTCTAACTGCAGGATATTTTGGAATTGCATTAAAACTGGTTTTTCTTGCTTTTGTAACTTCCAGTAACGCATCCCAATTAAAATCGGCATAAAGCACTTCCTGCTCAATGTCAAAATGTTTCAGGACTTTCTTACGAATCACGCCAAATGCTACCAGATTATTTTTAGCTGAAGAAAATATAAGTCCTTCAGAAAACACATCAGATTTTACTGCGGAAGGTTTTAGATTTTCAATCCCGAGTCTTTGAAAAATAGATTGAATTACTCCTTTTAGCAAAAAGAAATCGGTCCTACCTGATGCAGCGTTCCAGCGTTCTGCATTTCGGTTTCCGCTAATAAATATAGAAAGGTGTTTGTTTTCAATACGGCTGCCATTATAGTCGTGATAAGTCTTTCCAAATTCGAATAACTTAAGATCACTACGTTTTCTATTGATGTTATAACTCACAGATTCTAAACCTGAGTATAACATAGACTGTCTTAAAACCGATAAATCCTGGCTCAAAGGATTCAGCATTTTTACGTTATGAGACTCCTTTAATTGCTCACTTAATTCGGTATAAGTTGGGGTAGTTAGCGAATTGGCCATAGTTTCATAAAAACCCTGCCCCACTAACTGATTTGCGATTAAATTCTGAAGTTTGTAATCTTCAAATTTAGAGGAATTAGCTACGGATGCATTTAGCTTTTCACCAAATTCAATATTATTATAACCGTAAACCCTTAGTATTTCTTCTATAACATCAGCTTCACGCTGTACATCTACACGATAAGCCGGAATAGTAAGACCCATACCGGTTTCGGTAACATTATTCACCCTAATTTCAAGAGAAGCAAGAATAGATTTAATCGTTTCTTCCTGTAGATTTTCACCAATTAGTTTATTTACTTTATCAAAAGTTAGGAAAACCTGGAAATCTTCAATTTTCTTGGGGTAAAGATCATCAATATCACTAGTAACTTCGCCCCCGGCTATTTCGGTAATTAAAAGAGCCGCACGCTTTAGAGCATATTCAGTAATGTTTGGGTCAATTCCGCGCTCAAATCTAAAAGAAGCATCGGTATTTAATCCATGTCTCTTGGCTGTTTTTCTAACACTTACAGGGTTAAAATAAGCGCTTTCCAGAAAAATTTGTGTAGTAGCCTGGCTTACCCCACTAAACGCCCCTCCAAAAACACCTGCGATACAAAGTGGTTTTTCCGCATCGCAAATCATAAGATCTTCTTCATGCAATTCCCTTTCAATTTCATCAAGGGTTGTGAATTTTGTGCCTTTTTCCAGGGTTTTTACGTTAATCTCATTGCCTGCAATTTTTGCAGCATCAAAAGCGTGTAGTGGCTGCCCTAGCTCATGCATCACATAATTGGTAGCATCTACAATATTATTTTTTGGTCCCAGGCCAATAGCTTTTAACCTGTTTTGAAGCCATTTTGGAGATTCTTCAACTTTAAGGCCAGAGATAGTAACGCCACAATAGCGCGGTGCTAGCGCTGAATCTTCTACCTGGATTTGTATTTTAAGACTTCTATTATCTACGTGAAAACTACTAACCGATGGAGTAATAAGTTCTAAATTCTTGCCTTGTTGCGTATAGCCAGCTTTCAGGTCTCTGGCTACACCCCAGTGGCTCATAGCATCGGCACGGTTTGGTGTTAGACCAATTTCAAAAACCTGGTCGTTTTCAACTTCAAAAATCTCTGCAACCGGTTTTCCGGGAACAAGGTCATCTTGCATCACCATAATCCCTTCGTGACTTTGGCCAAGCCCGAGTTCTTTTTCAGAACAAATCATTCCAAAACTGGCTTCACCTCTAATCTTCCCTTTTTTAATTGGCCAGGCATCACCTTTTTCATCATAAAGCGTTGTTCCAATAGTTGCTACAGGAACTTTTTGTCCAGCAGCAATATTTGGAGCGCCGCAAACAATTTGTACATTTTCCCCGTTGCCTAGGTCTATATTGGTAAGTTGTAACTTATCTGCGTTAGGATGACTTTTGCATTCCAGTACGTGGCCTACCACAATCCCTTCAAGACCACCTTTAACACTTTGGAAACTTTGCAGGCCTTCTACTTCTAGACCTAAATCGGTGAGTAATTCTCCAGTTTTCTCTGAATCTTCCGGAAGTTTAATAAATTGCTTAAGCCAGTTGTATGAAATTTTCATCTCTTAATATTTTCAGTTCGCAAAGATAGTATTACGAATAGTTTTGGCATAATTTCAAATTTTAATTTTACGCGATAATCGAGATTTAAATATAGAGTGGCTTGCTTGGGTTCAAAAAATAAATTTTCGATCTATATTTCGGAGATTTACCTTGAGGTTTTGATGGAATTTTTCGGCAAAATTGATATTAAAAAGAAAGGAGCAACTTAAGTTGCTCCTTTCAAAACGCTAATTTAAACCTAAACTAATAATTAAGCCTTTCTTTTAAATTTCATATTATTTACAAGTTCCCAATTCTCACTGCTTTCTTCTGGTAAAAAGACACTCCATTCAATATTATCATTATCAGTCTTAGAGATCTCATGTTTTGCTTGTTTCTTCACATTATTTTCGGTGTAATCTTCTAAAAACTCAAATTTACCATTTCCAATGTCTCTAATATCTACGTCAGAAACTTCAATCCCATTGGGATTTACAGCATTGATGTAAGCCATTTGATAAGTATCCTTTAAGGCATTATAAGCCACAATTCTCTCACAGCAGGCGGCATTTCCTTCTTTAGAATGTTCAATTCTTAAAACCGATTCTCCTGGTAAATAGCTAATAGTTTGGCTGCTTGACGGTATATTTATTGCTTCGCCATTTCTGTAGCCGGTTTGTGTAATTTCCCAATTACCCGAAAGGAAATCTAATTGGCGGTGTTTATTTTCTAAACGTGCTAATTTTGAAAGCGAAGCTTGTTTCATTTCGGTTTTTTCTGCTTCGTCCTCTATATTTTCCGCTAATTTTGCCGCTTTCTTAAAATTCTCTTTGGCCTTCTCATTTTCTCCTTTTTCTAATAATAGATCGCCATAAGAATCATAAGGATTGGCTTCTTCTGGATATTCTTCAATTTGTGCTTTAAAAACCTGCTCTGCAGTTTCCAGGTCATTATCATCCATCATCAACTTGTAACCGAGGAGATTTAAGGGTTCTTGCAAACCTTCGTATTCTGCAGTTTTATGCTTTTCATACATTTTCATGGCTTTATCAAGCCCATTACTTTTATATTCCTGATATAATTTCTCATCCAATACTGTTTCACTTTCCTCCTGAGCAAACAGCAAGCCCCCGCATAAAATAAGCACCAGACTTATCATCTTTCTTAAAACTATTCCCTCTTTCATAATTCTTGATGTTTTGGTTATTTTCTTAAATTTAAGAATTTCAAGCTTAAGTTGATTATGCGTAAATCTTGTTTTGTGTTGATATGCAGTAATTTAACCTGCTTTGTTTTCTTTTGAATCCCTTATGAATAAAAAGAAAGCGTGGATATTTGTGTAATGAGAGATGTAGAAAGTATGGCTGCAATTTTGGTGAAAATCAGGGGAAAATTGGTATATTTTTTCTGGCTGAAGTACAGCTTAACTAATATAATTCCAGATATTTTTATGCTTAGCTAACTGCCCGTAAGTAAAACGGAGTACCTTATTTTTATCCAGAGATAGATTAGGGTCCTCTTTTAAAATTCTCATAGCGTGATGTCGCGCCAGTTTTAGGATGTCATTATCCTTAACAATATCGGCAATTTTTAAATTTAAAACACCGCTTTGCTGGGTGCCCATAATATCGCCGGGGCCTCGTAATTTTAAATCAACTTCGGCAATTTCGAAACCATCGTTAGTGGCGGTCATGGTTTCCAACCTGGTTTTACTGTCGTTAGATAATTTGTGACCCGTCATTAAAATACAAAAACTCTGTTCGGCACCACGGCCTACTCGGCCTCTAAGCTGGTGTAGTTGGGAAAGCCCAAATCGCTCGGCACTTTCAATAATCATGACACTGGCGTTTGGTACATTCACGCCAACTTCAATTACAGTGGTGGCGACCATAATTTGAGTTTCTCCGCGTACAAAACGATCCATTTCATAATCTTTAGCGTCAGATTTCATCTGGCCATGAACTATAGAAATTTGTTGATCTGGAAACTCACGAGCAATACTTTCATAACCATCCATTAAATCTTTATAGTCCATTTTTTCCGATTCCTGGATCAATGGATAGACTACATAAACCTGCCGACCTTTTTTTATTTCATCCCTAATAAAAGCAAAAACTTTAAGCCTATTGCTATCATAGCGGTGTACGGTTTTAATTGGTTTTCTGCCAGGCGGTAATTCATCTATTACCGAAATATCTAAATCGCCATAAAGACTCATCGCTAAAGTTCTGGGAATTGGCGTTGCCGTCATCACTAAAATATGTGGGGGCACTTTATTCTTTCGCCATAATTTTGCCCGTTGCGCTACACCAAAACGGTGTTGTTCATCTATAACGGCCAGTCCTAAGTTCTTGAATTTCACCTTGTCTTCCAGCAAAGCGTGGGTCCCAATTAGAATATCTATTTCGCCGTTTTCCAGCTTTTCGTGAATTTCACGGCGGGCTTTAGTTTTTGAAGAACCGGTAAGTAAATAAATACTGGTGTCCAGATCACTGCAAAGTTCTACAAGACCATTATAGTGCTGAATTGCGAGAATTTCTGTAGGTGCCATAAGGCAGGCCTGGAAGCCGTTATCTAAGGCAATAAACATAGACATTAGTGCGACAATGGTTTTTCCTGAACCTACATCGCCCTGCAGCAATCGGTTCATTTGTGCGCCACTGCCAAGATCGGCGCGTATTTCTTTAATTACCCGCTTTTGCGCGCCGGTAAGTTCAAATGGGAGGTGATTGCTATAAAATTCACTAAAATTTTGACCAATTTCTTCAAAAACAAAACCTTTTATCTTTTGCTTCTGAAGCATATTTTTAA
Organism: Salegentibacter sp. Hel_I_6; assembly: GCF_000745315.1. Lineage (NCBI taxonomy): Bacteria > Pseudomonadati > Bacteroidota > Flavobacteriia > Flavobacteriales > Flavobacteriaceae > Salegentibacter > Salegentibacter sp. Hel_I_6. The sequence goes on from NZ_JQNQ01000001.1 coordinate 2,813,794, forward strand.
TCAGCAATTGCAGCTGAATATAAAAGAGTTCCTCAAATTTTAATCGAAACTGAGCTTTAGCCAACAATTCCTGGCTCTGCGGAAAATGAATATTAAATACGGCTTCTGCCTTTGGGATCAGTTTTAATTCTGAAGTAATTTCTTCAGAAAGCGTGTCGTAGAATTTCCCTTTGGTTTCAATAAAAAGCTGTTGCATCAATTTATTGATAACCCGGTTGGTAATGCCCGATTTTGCTAATTTTTCGGTAGAAGGATAAATTGGCTGCATCGCGGTACGCAATTGCTTTTTATATTCCTCTACCGGTTCCATTTCCGGATGCGGCATACTAAAAAGGCCGTTGAACCAATTGGTTTTCCCAAAGATCACATAAGGCGTATTGATCTTTAAATTCTCACGAATCCACTTTTGGCCGCGAAACCAAACCAGTTCCATTTTCCCGGTGTCGTCAATAAAATCAGCTACCAGGCGCTTGCCGCGTTTTTGATCTACACTTCTTATATGTGTGATTTTTCCAACGATTTGCACTTCGGCTGAATTTCGCTGTAATTCATTTATTTTATAAAACCGGGTTTTGTCCAGGTAACGATTAGGAAAAAAGTTCACCAAATCCTGATAGGTATGAATGCCGAGTTCTTTCCGCAGTAAATCGGCGCGATTTGGGCCGACCCCTTTTAAGTAATCTATGGGTGTTTGCAGAATATTGGCGTTCATGAAAACGAAGATATTAAAATCAGGTTTTTTAGGTTGAATTTCATTTAAAAATAAATCTCAAATTTTCTAAGACCGAGATTTTATTAAGTTTTCGTAATTTGCGATTGTAGTTTATTAATATGAAATATCCCCTCATCGCCTTCTTTTTTTGTTTCTGTTGGAACACCTATAGCCAGGCGCCATTAGCAGATTCTCTAGATCAAATAAATAATATAAATTTTAAAAAAGCTGAAGCTGAAATCCTGGTTTCACCGAAGGAAAAGAGTGTTTCTGGTACTATAAAATATGATTTTTATGTTCTAAAAAGTATCGATTCGTTTTATGTAGATGCCAGGAATATGCAATTTGATGAGGTTTTGCTGAATGGAGAATCCACTAAATTTAGAAACACGGGGCAACGTATTTGGATAAAAAATGAATTAAAACTCTCGGAAAACAATTCGTTGCAACTAAAATATCAAGCAAAACCAAAGGATGCAGTTTATTTTATTAACTGGGAACTTCCTGATGCTATAGATGCTCCAAAACAGATCTGGACACAGGGGCAGGGAAAATATACTTCCAATTGGTTGCCTTCATTCGATGATCAGCGCGAAAAAGTAGAATTTGATATTTCGTATCATTTCCCCAAGGATTTAGAGGTGATAGCCAATGGAAGACTTTCAGGTACTTCGGTAAATGATTCTTTAAAAATTTGGGATTTTGATATGCAAAGCCCAATGAGCAGTTATTTACTGGCTTTTGCTGCGGGAAATTATGTTGTAGAAGAAACAGAATCTGCTTCAGGAGTTGGTTTGCAATTTTATATGCCAGTTTCTGAAGAAGATAAGCTAGAGCCCACTTATCGTCATACCAAGCTAATTTTTGATTTTATGGAAAATGAAATCGGCGTGGCTTATCCATGGCAAAACTATAAACAGGCACCGGTTAGAGATTTTCTATATTCTGGTATGGAAAATACTTCCGCCACTATTTTTGACCACGCTTTTATAACCGATTCTATAGCTTTTAAAGATCGAAATTATGTGAGTGTAAATGCGCATGAGATGGCTCACCAATGGTTTGGAAATTTAGTAACTGCAGAAACTGCAAACGATCACTGGTTACACGAGGGGTTTGCAACATTTTACGCCCTCCTGGCAGAAAGAGAGATTTTTGGAGATGATTATTACTATTGGCAACTATACGAAGCTGGAGAAAGACTTAAAGAATTAAGCGACAGAGGGAAAGGAGAGCCGGTTACAAAAGCTAACGCCAGTTCTCTTACCTACTATCAAAAAGGAGCCTGGGCCTTGCATATTTTGCGAGAAAAAGTGGGCGATGTTGCTTTTACTAAAGCAGTGAAGAATTACCTGGCACTTTATAAATTCAAAACCGCAACTACTGAAAATTTTATTGCTGAGGTTGAGGCTGTTTCAAATGAAGATCTTTCAGATTTTATGAGCAAATGGCTAAACCAGACTGCTTTCCAGGGATTTGCTGCCTTGAATTCACTAAAGAATTCTGAATTTATAAAAAAACATTTGGAGATTTTGGCCCTTCGCGAAACTCCGCTCGAAAAAAAAGAAGAATTTTTAAGTGCTGCGCTTAATTTTCCAGTGAGCGACTACACCGGGCAGGAGGTTGTGTATCAATTAGAAGGAGAAACTTCAGAAACAGCATTAAAGCTATACAAGAAAGCTTTTGCAACCAATAATATCTACGTTCGGCAGGCGATCGCGACCAGTATGGAGAGAATTCCGCAGCAACTAAAAGCGAGTTTTGAGTCGTTACTTAACGATGAATCCTATATAACCCAGCAAACAGCATTACTTAAATTATGGATGAATTTCCCCCAGGAAATTTCTGTATATCTAGATAAAACCAGGGAAGTTGAAGGTTTCACCAATAAAAATGTGCGAATGCTTTGGCTCACTTTAAATCTGGTGACACCAGGTTACGATGCGCAAAACCGGGAGAAAACTTACAATGAGCTTTCCGGGTATACGGCCACTCACTATCCAATAGAAGTTAGGGAAAATGCTTTTGGTTATTTATACCAAATAAATAGTTTTACCAATCAAAACCTGTTGGATCTTATGCAGGGAACCCAACACCATACCTATAGGTTTAGAAATTATTGCCGTCAATTACTTACAGAGCTGCTTAAAAACGAGGAGTATCGTGAAAAATTCTTAGCTTTAGATAATGGTCTTTCTCAGAAGGAACAGGACTTTCTTAAATCTAAACTATAATTTATGCGGGCACTGGTGATATCTGGAGGAGGCAGTAAAGGCGCTTTCGCCGGGGGAGTAGGCCAGTATTTGATTGAAGAGTTAAAACGAGATTACGATCTCTATTTGGGAACTTCAACAGGCAGTTTGCTTATCTCTCATCTTGCACTTAATAAATGTGAAAAGATAAAGGAAATTTACACCTCGGTCAATCAATCCAGTATTTTTAGCAATCGGCCATTTTTAATTAAACGTCGCCACGGTTACGATCAAATAAGCATTAATCACTTTAATGTAATTCTCAACTTTTTAAAAGGAAAAAAGACTTTTGGGGAAAGTAAAAACCTTAGAAAATTAATAGGAGAAACTTTAACTAAAGAAGAATTCTTAAGCTTGCAGGCCGGAAAAAAAGATATTGTGGTTACGGTTTCCAATATTTCGCTCAATACCGTAGAATATAAATCGATTAAGGATTTTGATTACGAAGATTTCTGTGAATGGATTTGGATCTCTTGCAATTACACGCCGTTTATGAGTTTAGTGCAAAAGGAAGGCTGCGAATATGCCGATGGTGGCCTGGGGACTATGGTGCCTATTGAAGAAGCGATAAAACGAGGAGCTACCCATGTTGATGCGGTAATTTTGCAAACTGAAGCTACTTTTTATAATAGAATGCCTTCTAGAAATGTCTTTGGATTAATCACCAATTTGTTCCGGTTTATGCTGGATAGAATAGAAAAACAGAATATTAAAATAGGTAAGTTTGCCGCCGCTAATAAAAATGTAACGATAAATTTTTACTACACGCCTTCCGTATTAACTACCAATTCCCTTATTTTTGATGAAAAACAAATGAAGTCCTGGTGGAGAACTGGCTACACTTACGCCAAAGAAAAAAGCGAGGAAATTAATCAAATTGAACCTTAATGCGCGCACTGGTAATATCTGGCGGTGGAAGTAAAGGAGCCTTTGCAGGAGGCGTTGCCCAATATTTAATTCAGGAAGAAGGCAAGAAATACGATTTATTTCTTGGTACCTCTACCGGAAGTTTATTAATTCCGCATCTCGCGATGGGAAATATAGACAAGGTTTACGAGATCTACACCAACGTAAATCAGCGTAAGATTTTTAGTATAAATCCGTTTGTAGTGAAGCGCAAAGAAGGTCGCGAATATGTGACTATCAATTATTTTAATATGTTTTGGCAATTCGTGCGTAAAAAAAGAACTTTTGGGGAAAGCCAGAATCTTAGGAAACATATTAAACGAAATTTTTCTGAAGAGAATTTTGCCCAGCTTAAAAATCAGGTAGAAGACGTGGTAGTAACCGTTTCTAATTTATCTAAAAATCGGGTAGAATATAAGTCGATTAACGATTTTACTTACGAAGATTTTTGCGACTGGATCTGGATAAGTTGTAATTATATTCCGTTTATGAGTTTGGCAAAAAAAGACGGATTTGAATATGCCGATGGTGGACTTGGCTGTGTAGTGCCAATTAGGGAAGCTATAAAAAGAGGAGCTACAGAAGTTGATGCGATAATTCTTGAAGCCGAAAATATGGAATACAATAAGGTGTTGGGGAAAAATCCATTTTCGTTAATGATCAATCTTTTTGGGTTTTTGCTGGACCAGGTAGAATATCACGATATCGTTGAAGGGAAACTCGCCGCACTAAATAAAAAAGTAAAATTAACTACCTATTACACCCCTACAAAACTGACTGAGAATTCACTGGTTTTCAATAAAGAATTAATGACAGAATGGTGGCAGCAAGGTTATGATCATGCTAAAGAAAAACACTTGCAATACCTGGCTACTAAAAGAAAAAATTTCTTCGGCTTGTTTTAAATAAAGCGTTTTACTTCGTTTTTTAAATACGCAATTGCAGCTTCGGTAGGAGATTGTTTTTCCATTAAATTCTTCAGGATTATTTCTCTTAATTTATCGGCATTGGTTACACTTTCCTGTTGGTTTGCTTTTCTTATAATTCCGATAGTAGCGTTTTTAGCAGTTTTTATATAATCCCAGCTTTCGGTAGAAAGATAGATTTGCTGCGCAAGATTATGGTCAAACTCCTGCTCTATAGTATTGATTAAAAGACGTTCGTAGGCTTCTTTATCATCAGAATTCGGCTTTATTCTGAATAATATTTTCCCCGGGGAAATACGTTCTAAAAAAAGTGTCATTCTTTCATAGGCTTGCAATTTTAAGGGAAGAGCCGTTTTTTGATTTTCCCTGTGTAATAAAAATCGCCTCCTATTTTCTTCATTTTTGTTATAGGAACTGAAAAAGTAAAATGCTACCACGCCCACAATCAAGGCCGGTAAAATAGCTAATAATATTTGGGAAAGTTCTATTTGATTCATTCGTTCTTATTATGTGCCGAAGTTTCCTCGGTTTCTGCTTCTTTGGTTTTAACTTCTTTTTGCTTATAACTTCCTCCTAGATGCTGGCAATCCATATGGCCGTAAATATCGGTGAAAGGTACTTTTTCTTTGTGATATGCAAAAGTAGTCGCCAGGGTTTTTGCCAGGTTCTTATCGCTTAAATTGATCTCTACATCGTCCATAGTGAACTGGGAAGGATGTTCGTAACCGCAGGCATGTGTGATTTCCAAAAGTTCTTTTCTAAATTTTGTAAAGTAATAATTAACCCGGCGTGCCTTATCTTTTACATTTATCCCAGATTGTAACCATTTGTTTTGTGTAGCAACGCCGGTAGGGCAGGTATTATTGTGGCAGGCCTGCGCCTGGATACACCCAATACTCATCATCGCTTCTCTGGCCACATTTATACAGTCAACACCAAGCGCAAATGCCATAGCGGCCTGTGCCGGGAAACCGAGTTTTCCACTGCCAATAAATACGATTCTATCGGTAATTCCTTCATTTAAGAATATCTTATAAACATCGGTGAACGCATAGATCCAGGGAAGCGAAACATGATCGGCAAAACTTGGTGGGGCAGCACCGGTACCACCTTCACCACCATCTATGGTAATAAAATCGGGGCCACGTTTGGTTTTTGCCATTAATGAAGCGAGCTCTTCCCATTGATCCAATTTCCCGACGGCCGATTTTATTCCCACCGGAAGCCCGGTTGCTTCAGCAATTTCTTCAATGAAATTTACCATTTCCGGAATTGTGCTGAAGGCTGAATGATTGGGCGGTGATAGTACGTCTTTGCCTAAAGGGACATTCCTTATTTCCGAGATTTCCTTTGTGATTTTGGAAGCGGGTAAAACGCCACCTTTTCCGGGTTTTGCTCCCTGGGAAAGTTTAACTTCAATAGCTCTTATTTGCGGATTGTTTTTTACCAGTTCCACCATTTTTTCCATAGAAAAATTACCGGCTTTATCCCGAACTCCGAAATAACCGGTTCCAAAATGAAAAACAACATCGGCTCCTTTTTGGTGATATTGCGAAAGCCCGCCTTCACCGGTATTATGATAAGCACCGGCTTCTTTACAACCTTCGTTGAAAGATGCAACAGCTTTTGCTGAAAGAGAACCAAAACTCATCGCCGAAACATTGATAATTGAAGCAGGCCTGTAGGGGCGCTTTCTTTGGTTAGATTCTCCCATAACCTTTGCGCAGGCTATAAAATTTGGATCTATCCTATTGGGATGATTTTCTCCAAGTTTAAATGGAAGCATTGCATTATTGATGAATATATAATGCGTAGAAAATATATCCTGATCGGTTCCAAAACCTTCGTAGTTATTCTCATTTTTGGCAGAAGCATAGATCCAACCCCGCTCTACACGGTTAAAAGGCAATTCATCCCTGTTACTGGCTACTATATATTGCCTTAGTTCAGGACCAATACCTTCTAAAAAGTATCTAATATGACCTACCACTGGGAAATTATGTTTTATAGTGTGCCTTCTATTAAAAAAGATGTCTTTTATAGCGATTAAAATGATAACAATAAGAAGCCAGCCCCACCATTCGATTGAAGCTATAAAACTAAAAAAGCAATCCATAATTATTGGTTTAGGTAATCTATTGCCAGTTGAGACATTGTTTTCACTCCCAATAACATTCCGCTTTCATCAATAAAAAAGTCAGGAGTGTGATGTGGAGCGGGTTCGTTAGAATCTAAAGGTTTTCCACCAAGAAAATAATAGAAACCCGGAACCTCTTCCTGGAAAAATGAAAAATCTTCACCACCTGTAGTTGCTTTTGCTAAAACCACGTTTTCTTCTCCAGCTACATGCTGTAGTGTAGGTAACATTTTGCTGGTAAGTTCAGGATCGTTATAAGTAATAGCAGTATTATTTTGAATTTCAACCGTAGCTTCCCCACCATAGGCTTTAGCAATTGCAGGGACCATTTCGTTCATCCTTTTCAGAATTAATTTTTTCATATCTGGATCCAGAGTTCTTATTGTTCCAATCATTTCGGCGGTTTCCGGAATAATATTAAAGCGAACGCCACTGGTGATTTTTCCTACGGAAATTACCGCGGCGGCATCTACCAATTTAGATTCCCTACTGATTATTGTTTGCAAACCATCGATAATTTTTGCTGAAATTAGAATAGGATCGGTGCCACTCCAGGGAGCAGATCCGTGGGTTTGTTTTCCGGTAACATTTATTACAAAACGTTCTACCGCTGCCATAGTGCCTTCTGGTTTATAACGAATTGTACCCACTGGGGTTTCCGAATTTATATGAAGTCCGAAGATGGCATCTACATCGGGATTTTTTAATACACCTTCCTTAATCATGAGCGAAGCACCGCCTTCTTCGCCCGGCGGCGGACCTTCCTCAGCGGGTTGAAATATAAACTTTACTGTACCATTTATTTTATCTTTATTCTTTGAAAGAATTTCTGCGACGCCCATCATAATTGCGATATGAGTATCATGCCCGCAGGCGTGCATAACCCCGGTTTCTGAACCTAAAAATTCTGTTCTTACTTCAGATTTAAAGGGGAGATCATTTCTTTCGGTTACCGGGAGCGCATCAATATCTGCTCTTAAGGCTACGGTTTTGCCTTCATTATCGCCTTTTAGAATTCCTACCACGCCGGTTTTTGCAATTCCGGTAGTAGTTTCAATTCCCAAACTTTGTAAATGGGCTGCAATTTTCTTAGCGGTTTCGGTTTCCCGGTTGGAAAGTTCAGGGTGCTGATGAAAATCCCTTCGCCACTCAATCACCTGTTCTTCTATTTCTTCGGCAGCTGAGTTGATTTTAGGATCAATTTCCTGGGCTGCCAAAGAAAAGCTAAAAAGCCCAAGCAGACTGAATATAATTTTTTTCATAGTAAATTTTATTTCGCGCTCAATTTTGTTTGTAGAATTTTAAAGATATTAAAAAGATAACCAATTGCTTAAAGCAGGTTGTAGTTAATTTAAAACAAAGTAGGTTTCAGGTTTATATTTTGTCTCATTTTGGTTAATTTCACGCATTTAAAAAACTGAAAAGATTGGAAGCTTATTTAGCCGAATTAAATGACGCACAACGCGCGCCTGTACTGCAAAAGGAAGGCGCAATGATTGTGATTGCAGGAGCAGGATCTGGAAAAACAAGGGTGCTTACTTACCGTATTGCTTACCTAATGAGCCTGGGGGTAGATCCTTTTAATATTTTATCGCTCACCTTTACCAATAAAGCGGCTCGGGAAATGAAAACCCGTATCGCTAAAATTGTAGGGAATAGTGAAGCGAAAAATCTTTGGATGGGAACTTTTCATTCCATTTTTGCTAAGATTCTACGTTTTGAAGCCGATAAATTGGGCTATCCTTCAAATTTCACGATTTACGATACACAGGATTCGCAAAGTGTAATTAGGGCGATTATAAAAGATATGCGTCTGGATAAAGACGTTTACAAATACAAACAGGTTTATAGCCGAATTTCTTCCTATAAAAACAGTTTAATCACGGTAAAAGCCTATTTCCAAAACCCGGAATTGAAGGAAGCCGATGCGATGTCTAAAAAACCGCGTTTAGGGGAAATTTACCAGGAATATGTAGAGCGTTGCTTTAAAGCCGGCGCGATGGATTTTGATGATCTTTTGCTGAAAACCAACGAACTGTTAAATAGGTTTCCGGAAGTGCTTCATAAATACCAAAACCGTTTCAGGTATATTTTGGTAGATGAGTACCAGGATACTAACCATTCGCAGTATTTAATTGTAAAAGCACTTTCCGATAAATTTCAGAATATATGCGTGGTGGGAGATGATGCGCAGAGTATTTATGCTTTCCGCGGGGCGAATATTAATAACATTCTGAATTTTCAGAAAGATTATGATAATGTACAAATGTACCGCCTGGAGCAAAATTACCGTTCTACCAAAAACATTGTAAACGCCGCCAACTCCATTATTGAAAAGAATAAAACCAAGCTTGAAAAAGTAGTGTGGACGGCTAATGATGAAGGGCCAAAAATTGTTGTAAATCGTTTGCTTACCGATGGTGAAGAAGGCCGTTTTGTTGCGGGTTCTATTTTTGAGAATAGAATGCAAAACCAGATGAATAACGGCGATTTCGCTATTCTTTATCGAACCAATGCCCAGAGTAGGGCGATGGAAGACGCACTTAGGAAAAAAGAAATTCCATATAGAATTTACGGTGGGCTTTCATTTTACCAGCGAAAGGAAATTAAAGATGTACTGTCTTATTTACGTTTGCTGATAAACCCGAAAGATGAGGAAGCGCTTAAGCGTGTGATTAATTATCCTGCCCGAGGAATTGGGCAAACTACCATGGATAAATTGAGCATTGCCGGAAATCAATATGGCAAGACCATTTTTGAAATTATTGAAAATATAGATCATCTTGATTTAAAGATCAATAGAAGTACCCAGACCAAGCTTAATAATTTCGTGAATATGATTAAGAGTTTCACGATTTTAGCCGAAAATGCCGATGCATTTACCGTAGCCGATACAGTGACCAAAAAAACCGGTTTGGTTCAGGAATTAAAGAAAGATGGTACTCCGGAAGGAATTGCCCGAATTGAAAATATCGAGGAATTATTAAACGGTATCAAGGATTTTGTAGAAGGCCAAAAAGAACTCGCAGATGCCAACGGTTCTTTAGCTGAATTTCTTGAAGATGTAGCACTCGCTACAGATATGGATAAAGATACCGGCGATGATGACCGTGTAGCCTTAATGACCATTCACCTGGCAAAAGGTTTGGAGTTTCCGTATGTATATATTGTTGGGTTAGAAGAAGATCTATTCCCTTCAGGAATGAGTATGAATACCCGAAGCGAGCTGGAAGAAGAACGCCGATTATTCTATGTGGCCCTTACCCGCGCCGAAAAACAGGCTTATTTAACTTATACGCAGTCCCGTTACCGTTGGGGAAAATTGGTAGATGCTGAACCCAGTAGGTTTATTGAAGAAGTAGATGAGCAGTATATGGATTATATGATTCCGCAGGATGATTATAAATACAAGCCACTTATAGATACCGATATTTTTGGTGATGATATTGATAAAAGTAAATTACGCCAAAACAAACCCAAAAAAGGAACTCCGCCGCCGGCACATAAGCCAAGCGAATCTCAATTAAGAAAACTTCGGAAATTAAAACCAGCCAGCCCCGAACCTGAAAAAGCTACGAATGCTATAAAACTGGAAGCCGGGAACGTAGTAGAACATATGCGTTTTGGAAAAGGAAAAGTTTTAGCTATAGATGGCGTGGGACAGGATAAAAAAGCCGAAATAGATTTTGAGAATGGTGGAATTAAAAAGTTACTGCTAAGGTTTGCAAAACTTAAATTAATCTCCTAACCGTCGTTAAACTTCTGTTATATAAAGCCGCTTCACGCGGCTTTCTTTTTATCTTCAAATTAAAAACTATGATAAAAGAAGGAAGTAAAGTGAGTTGGAAATGGGGAAATGGGGAAGCTGAAGGTAAAGTAACCAAAACTTATGCTAAAGAAGTTACCAAAACTATAGATGGCAGTGAAATTACCCGAAAAGGAGAAGAAGGAAATAAAGCTCTTTTTATAGAACAGGAAGATGGGAGTAAAGTACTAAAGCTGGAAAGTGAAGTTTCTAAAGTAGATTAATGAAACCATTTCAAAAATATCTGCTCGAAAATTTGTAAATTCTCGGGTATTAAAATTTATAACTTATGGCTGAATTACTTAAAATTTACGACGAAAACCCAAGTCAAAAACATATTAATAAAGTAGTAGAAACTTTAAGAAACGGGGGGCTTATTATTTATCCTACCGATACCGTTTATGGTTTAGGCTGCGATATTACTAATACCTCGGCACTAGAAAAGATTGCCCAGATAAAAGGGGTGAAACTGGAAAAAGCGAATTTCTCTTTTATCTGTGAAGATTTAAGCAACCTTTCAGATTATGTAAAGCAAATAGATTCGGCTACTTTTAAAATCCTTAAAAGAAATCTTCCGGGACCTTATACTTTTATCTTACCCGGAAACAACAACCTGCCAAATGTCTTTAAGAAGAAGAAAACTGTTGGAATTAGAGTCCCAGATAATGCGATATGCAAAAGCATTGTCGCTACTTTAGGAAATCCAATTGTTTCTACTTCTATTTATGATGAAGATGAGGTAATAGAATACACCACAGATCCTGAATTAATAAAAGAGAAATGGGATCATCTGGTAGATCTGGTTATTGATGGAGGCTATGGAGATAATATTCCTTCAACCGTAATTGATCTTACCACCTCACAACCTGAAATAATAAGGGAGGGTAAAGGAAGCGTAGACATTATGTAGTTTTAAATTAATTTTTAGATAACGAGTTAAAAGCCTGCTAAATGCAGGTTTTACTTTTTTTTCGACGCGTATTGTCCATAACTTAAAAAAAAGATAAGTAATGAATTATATTAAAACTAAAAACGAAGAAAACGGAAATACCATAAAGCTTGCCTATGAAGATTATGGAGAGGGACAACCGGTTATTTTGATACACGGATGGCCTTTAAGTCATAAAATGTGGGAATACCAGGTAGAGAAAATTGTTGAGGCTGGATTTAGGTGTATAAGCTATGATCGTCGTGGATTTGGAGATAGTGATAAGCCCTGGGAAGGTTATGATTACGATACCCTGGCTTCAGATTTAAATGATGTGATTACCGCTTTAGGACTTTCTGACGTTATTATTGTAGGTTTCTCTATGGGCGGAGGCGAAGTAGCTCGTTTCATCGGGAAATACGGAACCGCAAACATTGCAAAAGCAGCACTAATCTCTGCAGTACCTCCTTTTATGCTTAAAACTGATGATAACCCAGATGGATTGGAAAAAGAAGTATTTGAAGGATTTAAAGAAGAAATTAGAAAAGACCGTGCTGGTTTCTTAGCTGGTTTTGGAGATAAGTTTTACAACTTCAGTAAAAATAAAGAGAGGATAAGTGAGGAGCAAAAGCATTTTGATTGGAGTATTGCTTGTAGCGCTTCTGCCAAAGCAACTTTAGATTGCGTAGATGCTTTCGGCTTAACTGATTTTAGAGAAGATCTAAAAGAATTTGATGTGCCCACATTAATTGTACACGGGGATGATGATGAAATTGTGCCAATGGATATTGCCGGTAAGAAAAGTAAAGATTTTATTAAAAACAATACTTTTGAAGTGATAAAGGGTGCACCTCACGGATTAATAATGACCCATAAAAAGGAGTTTAACGAAGTTTTACTTCGGTTTTTAAAAGCCTAATAGTACAAACAACATAGATTGAAATAAAAAACCCCGCTCTTGCGGGGTTTTTCTATAATTATAAGTTTGAAAAATGCTTATTCAGCTGATTTCATTCCTTCTTCGATCATTCCGTAGAATTGGTCTAATTTTGGAAGAACAACAATTCTAGTTCTTCTATTCTTAGCACGTCCTTCTTCAGTTGCATTACTTGAAACTGGAACATAATAACTTCTACCTGCGGCGGTCATTCTAGCTGGCTCAACACCAAACTCGTCCTGAAGAATTCTTACTACTGAAGTAGCTCTTTTTACACTAAGATCCCAGTTATCTTCAAACATTGAAGTTTTAATAGACTTGTCATCAGTATGCCCTTCAACCATAAACTCGATGTTTGGCTTGTTTTTAACAACAGTAGCAACTTTACCTAGTACTTCTTTAGCACGGTTGGTTACATTATATCTACCACTGTCAAATAATAATTTATCAGAAATAGAAACGTAAACCACACCTTTTTCAACATTAATTTCTATGTCTTCATCAGCCATATTACCCAAAGCTCCTTTTAAGCTGGTTACTAAAGCAAGTGTTACAGAATCTTTCTTATTAATGGCGTCACGCATTTTGGTAATAGCCATGTCTTTTTCTTTAATGCTTTCAAGAGAACGCTCAAGGTTCTCAGCTTCCTTTTTAGAAAGGGTAGCAAGGTCACCAACGTTGTTCAACAGGGCCGCATTAGTATTGTTTAGCCTTGTGATTTGTTGATTAAGGTTTTGTTTGTCCTCTAAACACGCATTTAACTTAATAGTAGCGGTGTTTAATTCATCCTGAGTTGTTTTTTGTTTTTCTTCCAGCTCAGCGTATTTTTTATTAGACACGCAAGAGGAAAACAAAAGAACGGCGGTAGCCGATAAAAGCATAATTCGTTTCATAATCTTGTAATTGTTATTAATGTTAGATGTTTCAAAAGTATCAAAAAAATGTAAAGCGGAAAAAGAAGCTATAGCATAAGTTTGAATCCTTTTATTTTAATTTAGAAAATTCTTTTTTGCTCAAACAAAAATAAGACCAAATAATAGATTTTATCTGAAAATATTTTTCAGTTTTTGAATTTCTTTTTCGTTTAGAATTAATTTTTTTGAAGTTACGGTAAAATGCAGAATGCGCCTGAAGAATAGCGTATAAATGTGCAAATTTTCCTTCTGCTAAAAATTTGATTCCAGCAATGCCATCCAGCACCATTCTCATTAATAAAATAGTATAGACATTTGCACTAGGAACGTTCTTTAATAGCATATAAAGGCTATTTCTAAAATTGAAGTAAGTTTTTCTGGGGTTCATACTATCAAGTGTAGCCCCTCCAACGTGATAAACCATAGCGGCACCGCAAGATTTAATTTGATAACCCAAATTATGAATTCTCCAGCATAGATCTATTTCTTCCTGGTGGGCAAAAAAATCTTCATCCAGCCCTCCGGCTTCCTGATACACGTTCTTTCTAATTACAAAGCAGGCACCACTGGCCCAAAAAATAGGAACATCATCATTATATTGCCCATAATCTTTCTCTAAAGTTTTAAAAATTCTTCCCCGGCAAAACGGATATCCATATTTATCGATAAAACCTCCAGCAGCCCCGGCGTATTCAAAATGATCTTTTTTCTTGTAATCCAAAATTTTTGGCTGAACTACTGCAGTTTTAGGTTCATTTTTAAGAATTTCAAGAACGGGTTTTTGCCAGTTTTCGGTAACTTCTACGTCGCTATTTAACAATACAAAAATATCTTCGGTTAAACCGGAAAGCGAGTCGTTGTATCCTTTAGCAAATCCGCCGTTTTCTCTATTCTGAATAATAGTGACCTGTGGAAAATTTTGCTTGACAAAACTTACTGAATCATCAGTAGATGCATTATCGGCTACGTAAATATTGGCTCCTTCAGAGAAACGAATTACCGACGGCAAAAACTGTTTTAGTAAATCACGCCCATTCCAATTTAAGATCACTACTGCTGTGGTCATGAGTTTTTAGATTTGGAAGAAGTATAATCAGGAATTTCAGCTAGAAAATCATATTTCTCCTGTTCATAATCCAGCTTGCAGTAATAGTGTTGTAAGCCATTAGTAAGCATAAGGAAGTCGGCTTTTAGAATCATATTATAACGTGCAATTTGATCAAAGACATCTTGTGTTATTTTTATATGTGGAGCTTTGCATTCTACAACTACTTTTATTTTTCCGTTTGGGTGGTAAACCACAGCATCATAGCGTTTGGTAAGTTTTCCCAGTTTGAGTTGTTTTTCAACATTTATATGATTCTTTGGGTAATTTTTATCTAAAATTAAAAATTTCACCACGTGTTGTCGTACCCATTCTTCTGGAGTTAAGATCACAAACTTTTTACGGAGATCATCAAAAACGGCGATTTTATTTTCACTATTTTTGAACCGAAACGAATATTTTGGAAAGTTTAGCGCTAACATAGTCCAAAAGTAAAAAACAAAAGCAAAGCACGGCAAGCTTGGGTTTAAATAAAAACAAAGTTTCAAAAAATCCTGCAAATTAATGGAAGAAGCAAAAGAGATTGTAAATAATATTCACAAGGGTAGTATTTCACCCCTCTATTTTTTAATGGGCGAAGAGCCTTATTATATAGATAGGATATCAGATTTTATAGCGCAAAATTTACTGGCAGAAGAAGAAAAAGGCTTTAACCAAATTATTATGTATGGCCGCGACACCAGTGTAGACGAGATTATAAGCAATGCCAAGCGCTACCCAATGATGGCCGAAAGGCAGGTGATAATTGTAAAAGAAGCCCAGGATCTTTCGCGAAGCATTGAAAAACTGGTAGATTATGCTGAAAATCCACAGCCTACTACCACTTTGGTTTTTTGCTACAAATACAAAAGCCTTGATAAAAGGAAGAAGCTTTCTAAAGTTTTAAAGAAAAACGGAATTCTATTTGAAAGTAAACGCCTTTATGAAAACCAGGTGGCCGATTGGATTATGAAAACCCTGAAAGCCAGGAATTATAGTATTTCTCCTAAGGCAGCGCAAATGCTGGTAGAATTTTTAGGGATTGATCTAGGCAAGATTGATAACGAATTAAATAAACTTCAGCTAATAACTCCGGAAGGAACTCAAATCACCCCGGAGCTTATTGAGCAAAATATAGGGATAAGTAAAGATTTTAATAATTTTGAATTGCGAAAAGCCATTGGGATGAGAGATTCTTTAAAGGCACACCGCATTGTAAATTACTTTGCGCAAAATCCTAAGGACAATCCTATGGTGGTGACCATTTCGCTTTTGTTTTCTTATTTCTCTCAAATAATGCAGTATCACGGCCTGCCCGATAAATCTAAGGCTAATGTTGCGAAGCAGCTAAAAGTGCATCCCTATTTTGTAGGCGATTATATAGCCGCTGCAAAAAATTACCCGATGAAAAAAGTGAGCCAGGTAATTGGTCTATTGCACGAGAGCGATGTAAAAGGCAAAGGTGTGGGTGCCGTAAATGTTTCCCACGGCGATTTATTAAAAGAATTAATGGTTAAAATCTTAAACTAGAATGGGTAAAATTAATTCGTGGATTAGTGCTGCCAGGTTAAGAACCCTGCCATTATCGGTTTCAGGAATTATTGTTGGGACTACCATTGCGGTAAAACAAGGCATTTTTAGCATTAGTATTTTTAGTTTGGCGCTGGCCACCACTTTAGGCTTACAGGTTTTATCAAATTTTGCTAATGACTATGGCGATGGGGTTAAAGGAACAGATAATGAAGATAGAGTAGGACCAAAACGAGCTATCCAAAGCGGACTAATTACTCAGAAGGAAATGCTTCAGGGAATTATCATCACTGGTATTGTTACCCTACTTTTTGCTATACTACTTATTTATGTTGCTTTTGGAAAAGAAAATTTAGGTTACGCTTTGTTTTTCTTTCTTTTAGGAATTGGCGCTATTGCTGCAGCGATAAAATATACGGTAGGAAAGTCAGCTTATGGATATCGCGGCCTTGGCGACGTTTTTGTTTTTATTTTTTTTGGCCTGGTAGCAGTTTATGGTTCTTATTTTTTGTATGCACTTGAATGGAACTGGTTGGTTCTATTACCTGCTTTTAGTATTGGTTTTCTCAGTATGGGGGTTTTAAACCTTAATAATATGAGGGACAGGGCATCTGATGAAAAAGCTGGGAAGAATACTTTAGTGGTGAAACTTGGGGCTAAAAATGCTAAAAATTATCATTATTCGCTTATTCTTGGCGCTATACTTTGCCTGGTGATTTTTACTGTGCTTACCTTAGAGAGCGTAAACGACTTTCTTTATATCCCGGCGTTAATTCCATTAATTCTTCATCTTAAAAGAGTTGTAGAAAATGAGAATGCTACCCTTTTGGATCCAGAACTTAAGGTTTTAGCTCTTTCTACTTTTGCCACCGCAGTACTTTTTGGTTTGGGTCAAATCTGGTAATAAGTTTAACAAAATTATATATTTGGTCCTTTCAAACTTATTTAAGTGAATCCTTAAATTAGAGCGAACCATAAAAATTAAGTTATGAAAATCACATTTTACGGACAAAGTTGCTTCGGAATAAAAATAGCAGATATCCATGTTTTGGTAGATCCATTTATTACTGGAAATGATCTGGCAAAAGATAAAATCAATATAAAAGATATTAAGGCCGATTATATTTTACTCACACACGCCCATCAGGATCATACTCTAGATGCTGAAGAAATCGCTAAAAATACCGGCGCTGTTATTGTTAGTAATTTTGAGATCGCTAATCATTATGAAGAAAAAGGTATTGAAGTTCACCCAATGAACCACGGCGGAAGCTGGGATTTTGAATTCGGAAAAGTAAAATATGTAAATGCAATTCATACCAGCTCTTTTCCAGATGGAAAGTACGGTGGGCAACCCGGCGGATTTGTAATTGAAGGAGAACATAAAAACATCTATATTGCCGGCGATACCGCACTAACGATGGATATGAAATTAATTCCGCAGCGTACAACGCTGGATCTGGCAATTCTTCCTATTGGTGATAATTTTACAATGGGCGTTGGAGACGCTATCGTAGCCAGTGATTTTGTAGAATGTGATAAGGTTTTAGGCTGCCATTATGATACCTTTGGTTATATAGAAATAGATCATGAAGAGGCAAAACGCAAATTTTACGAAGAGGGAAAAGACCTCTTGTTACTTGAAATTGGAGAGAGTCTTGAATTATAATTTTAGCTTTTTCAGAATAAAAATTTATGCAGGCAGATTATAAAAAGTATATCTTAAATTTTAAACGCCCCAGCGGAACTTCGCGGGGCGTTCTTACTACTAAAGAGACCTGGTTCTTAAAAATCACCGATGGCGATAAGGTTGGTTACGGTGAATGTGGAATTCTTAGAAGCCTTAGCGTAGA
Source organism: Salegentibacter sp. Hel_I_6 (assembly GCF_000745315.1). Taxonomy (NCBI): domain Bacteria; kingdom Pseudomonadati; phylum Bacteroidota; class Flavobacteriia; order Flavobacteriales; family Flavobacteriaceae; genus Salegentibacter; species Salegentibacter sp. Hel_I_6. The sequence goes on from NZ_JQNQ01000001.1 coordinate 2,831,778, forward strand.
CGATAGACCAGATTACGAGGAAAAATTGCAATGGGTTTGCAATAATATTAATATGGGAGAAACTATGCTCTGGGAAGAATTGGAAGAATTCCCAAGTATTCAAATTGGAGTAGAAATGGCCTTTAGATCTTTAAAAGCCGATAATCCATTTGAAATCTTTCCTTCTAAATTTACTAACGCAAAAGCTTCAATTCCTATAAACGGATTGATATGGATGGGAGAAAAGTCTTTTATGAAATCTCAAATTCAGGAGAAAATTGAAGCGGGATTCGATTGTATTAAAATGAAAATTGGGGCGATAGATTTTGAAACCGAACTGGAGCTTTTAAAGTATATCAGAACCGAATTTTCTTCCGGAGAAATAGAGTTACGTGTAGATGCCAACGGTGCTTTTAAACCAAAAGAGGCCCTGGAAAAACTGCAGCGTTTAAGTGAATTTCAATTGCATAGTATAGAACAACCTATAAAACAGGGGCAGTGGAAAGAAATGGCAGATTTATGCAGGGAAACACCGCTTCCGATAGCTTTAGACGAAGAATTGATAGGGATTTTTGATGTAACGAAGAAAGAAGAATTGTTACAAACAATAAAGCCTCAATATATTATTTTAAAGCCGAGTTTGATTGGTGGTTTTATAGGTACACAGGAGTGGATTGATCTCGCAGAAAAACATAATATTGGCTGGTGGATTACCAGCGCACTGGAAAGTAATGTGGGCTTAAGTGCGATTTCGCAATTCACCTACACCAAAAACAGTAAAATGCCCCAGGGTCTTGGTACTGGTAGCCTCTATACCAATAATATAGAAAGTCCTTTAGAAGTGGAAAAGGGTAACATTCAATATAATCCGGCGAAAAGTTGGGAATTTAATTTTTAGTAAATGTATATAGCTGAAGCGTTTAAATATCGTCACGAATTCTGGCGATATATTATTGGAACTTTATTAGTTGTTGTGGGAGTTATCTTAGGGCAAATTCCATTAGGCATTGCCGTATTTCTTGAACGCGGAATGGAAATCGCTGAGATGGATGAAGCTGAACTAATGCAGGTTCTGGATTCTAATTTTACTTTATTTTTAATTCTGCTCACTTTTGCTGTGGGCCTTGTGGCTTTATTACTTGTAGTGAAATTTTTACACAATCAACCCATAAAATCCCTTACCACCAGTCGCAAGAAAGTAGATTGGGGTCGCGTTTGGTTTGGTTTTAGTCTTGTGGCTGCATTCACTATTATCGTGACACTTATAGAATACACGGTAAACCCTGAGGATTTTCTGGTTAATTTTCAACCGGTTCCCTTTGCTATACTCGTAGTTGTTGCTGTAATTATGATTCCGCTGCAAACCAGTTTTGAAGAATATTTGTTCCGAGGTTATTTTATGCAGGCACTTGGAACCCTGGTTAAAAATCGCTGGCTACCTTTAATTGTAACATCAGTATGTTTTGGAGGTTTACATTTTTTCAATCCTGAAGTTACTCAAATGGGTAATATTATTATGGTTTATTATATAGGTACAGGGTTTTTATTAGGCATGATGACTTTGATGGATGAGGGAATGGAATTAGCCCTGGGGTTTCATGCGGGTAACAATCTTGTAGCAGCATTATTAATCACAGCCGATTGGACGGCTTTCCAAACGGAATCTATTTTTAAAGATATTTCAGATCCAACCGCCGGTCTGGATGTTTTAGTTCCTGTACTTATAATTTATCCCCTTTTTCTCTATATAATGGCGAAGAAATATGGTTGGAATGATTGGAAAAATAAACTTTTCGGGAAGGTAGAAAAGCCAGAAACCTTAAAAGTTTCAGAAGAAAGTTAAATTTATCATTACAATTTGCTAACTTTCATTATAGAGAAATGTAACATATTTGATTTTAAATATGGCAGATAAGTATAAAGTACCGGAAACCCACCCCGATTTTAGGCTGAATAAACGACATTTCACCAATGCCGAACTACACTTAATTGCTTATAATTTTATAAAAGAAGGAGAGGCTTTTGAAGAAAAAGTAGGAAGCTTTTTGTTAGAATGGATAAAGCCTTCAAAATACGTTGAGGTAAAAACTTCCGGATCTACAGGTTCACCAAAAGTTATCAGGATCAAAAAAGAGCATATGATCAACTCGGCCATTGCTACTTCTCGTTTCTTTGAAATACCCGAAAAAACTACTGCTTTATTGTGTTTGCCAGCTACTTATATTGCCGGGAAAATGATGCTGGTTCGTGCTATGGTTTTAGGCTGGCAATTAGATATGGTGCCACCATCTTCAAACCCTCTTGATCAGGTTTTTAAACGTTACGATTTTTGTGCAATGACTCCGTTTCAATTAGATAATTCGGTTGGGCGCCTGCATCTCATACAAAAACTTATTGTTGGTGGCGGGGCAGTTTCTCCACGTCTTCAAAAAATGGTAAGGGAGGTAGGCACTAAAGTCTATGAAACTTATGGAATGACCGAAACCGTTACCCATATCGCGGCCAAAAGATTAAATCCTTCAAAGAACAAGAAAAAATCACGGCCTTTCAAGGTCTTGCCAAATATTAATATTTCTCAGGACGATCGAGGCTGTTTGGTAATTAAGGCACCTAAACTTTCAGATGAAATTATTACCACAAACGATGTGGTGGAAATTCTTACCTATAAAAAGTTTATATGGAAAGGCAGGTTAGATAACGTAATCAATTCCGGAGGAATAAAGCTTCATCCTGAACAAATTGAAAAAAAACTTTCCAAAATTATAGATCAACGATTATTCGTAATGGCAATGCCAGATGATGCTTTGGGCGAGAAACTGGTGCTTTTTGTTGAAAATTCATTTTCAGAAGATCTGCTTCAGCAATTGGAGAAAGAAATTAGTGAGTTGAAGAGTCTGGAGAAATACGAGCGGCCTAAAAAAATCTATTTTATCGAAAAATTTGAAGAAACCCATACCGGAAAAATTCACAGGGAAAATACTTTTAAAAGTAAAGTAAACTAAGCTTCTATTTTATGAGAAAATTATTTGTATCTAAAGGTGGAGTATGCTACCCGCTCTTAATAGTATTTTTATTCGCATTTTGTTTTCCGGCTGTAGCTCAAATATTACCAGAGCGCGAACGCGCAAAGCTTTTAGAAGAAATACAGGGAGATAAATTTGAAAACCTTCTACCTAATTTAATGGATCGAGCCGAAATTGATATGTGGCTGGTAATCGCAAGGGAGTATAATGAGGATCCTGTTTTAAAAACTATGCTGCCGCCTACCTGGTTAAATGCCCGCCGGCGAACCATTCTCGTATTCTATAGAAATAAGGAGCAAGATAGTATTGAGCGACTTGCAGTTGCGCGATATGATGTGGGTAAAAATATTAGTTCTGCCTGGAACCCTGAAAAGCAACCCGATCAATGGGAAGCGCTTATTGAAATCATAAATGATCGTAATCCTAAAAAAATTGGATTGAATTATTCTGAAATGGATGGAATTGCTGATGGCCTGGTAAGAACCGATTATGATGAATTTATTGACGCTCTTCCGCAGAAATTTCATTCAAAAATTGTTTCCGCAGAAAACCTTGCGATAAGCTGGATTGAAACCCGTAGTGAAAAGGAAATGGAGATCTATCCGGAATTAGTACAAATCACAAAAGATATTATTCGGGAAGCATTTAGTAATAAGGTGATTATAGCGGGCGAAACCAGTACAGAGGATGTTGTTTGGTGGATGCGCCAAAAAGTAACTGAACTGGGGCTGGAAACCTGGTTTCATCCTACCGTATCAATTCAACGCGATGAAGAAGCACTTGAAGATCATATAAGTGCTTTTTCTTCGGCAAAAGAAAGAAAGGTGATCATGCCGGGCGACCTTATTCATTGCGACTTTGGTATTACTTATCTTGGGCTTAATACCGATTGCCAGCAAATGGCTTATATCTTAAAACCTGGTGAAAGTAAAGCTCCTGAATTTATTTCCGAAGCATTTAAAAAGGGAAATCAATTACAGGATATTCTTACAGGAAATTTTGAAACGGGGAAAACTGGAAATAAAATCCTTCTTGAAAGCTTAGAGCAGGCAAAAAGTAAAGGCTTAAAACCTATGATCTATACTCATCCTTTGGGGCTTTATGGGCATTCTTCAGGCACTACGATAGGCATGTGGGATTCTCAGGAAGGCGTTCCTGGAAGTGGTGATTACCCATTAAAAGAGAATACAGCATACGCGATCGAACTCAACACGAGTGTTTTCCTACCGGAATGGGATCAGGAAGTAAGAATAATGCTAGAGGAGGCAGGTTTTTGGGGAGAAGAAGGTTTTAGATACATCAACGGAAGACAAGAGGAGCTTCTGTTAATTTCAGACAATTAGAAATTAACTCAATTGAAAAACTGAGTTTTACAGCTTGACAGAAAACGTACTGCCTTATTATTGCTCCATTTTCATTGTATAATCCATAGAATGTTTACCGGAACCATATATCAAGAAAAATAGCGTTAAAATAAGTACAATACTGGCTTCAAGTAATCTACCTGGTTGCATAACTCCTATAAAATTTATCAGGATGGCCCCAATAATTATTGGGATTTGAACCAGTATTGCCCAACGGGTAAGTAGACCGACAGCTATAAGCACCCCGCCAATTAAATGAGCGAAAGCAACGTAGTGAACAGTAAGCATCGTTCCTCCATAACCTTGCAGCGGTTTAATGAGGTCTATTAGCGTTTCGGTTTGAGCAATAAAATTGATTCCCTTTATAAATAGGAAAACACCCAGTGCAATCCTTAAAACATCAATAAAATAATAAGTGTGCGCGTTTGCCCACTTATTGAGGGATTTTACACTTATCATAACTTTGGTTTTTTGGTTAAAAAAGCATTATAAGTTACTGAAAATAAACGAATTGAAATTTTAATTAAGTATTATTATTTTAGATTTTGCATATAAAAAAAGTGGCTATCTGGAATAGCCACTTTATAATTTTAAATAAAAATTATATTCAATAATCAAGCTGAGATGCTTAAAGGCTTATTTCAAAATCAATTTAAATTTTCCTTGATCATATCTCGTGGACATCCCCCGAGCTTATTTAATTTTTATAACTGGCTTCAATGTAGAATTCCAACTCGTTAACTTTTATTTCATCAAGCTGTGCAGTTTCAATTAGATTTTCCCAGTTTTGCGTTGGGTTAATCCTCATTTCTTTGTCACCAATAATGATATCTACAGGCATTTTAAAATCTTCAACATCGGCTACCCATCTGCTTTGCACCTGATCATCTTTTTGTCTGAATTGAAGTTTTGGAATAGCAGCATTTCTTAAATATTGATCAAATACAGGTTTAAGATCTACCTCAGTGGCTTCATCAAAGAAATTTTCAGTAGTTTCTGTATCTATAATCTGATGTTTGTAAGTTTCGGTGTAATCTTTTAGGGTTTTCCACCATAATTCATCGTCATTATAAATACTGCGAATGGTATTTAGCAAATTTGCTCCTTTAGAGTACATATCACCGGAACCTTCACTATTCACTCCATAATCTCCAATTACTTTGCTAGAATTCCCTATTCCGCGGCGAAGACCTTTTAAATATTCCAGGGCTTCTTCTTTTCCCCAGCGGCATTCTATATAAACGGCTTCGGTATATGAAGTAAAACCTTCATGGATCCACATATCGGCAATATCTTTTGCGGTTATACTATTGCCATACCATTCGTGCCCGGACTCGTGAATGATGATATAATCAAACTTTAAACCAATTCCAGTACCAGAAAGATCATTGCCCAAATACCCCATTTTGTATTCGTTTCCGTAAGCTACAGCGCTCTGGTGTTCCATTCCGAGGTAAGGAGTTTCAACTAGTTTAAATCCGTCTTCCACAAAGGGATATTCCCCGAATTTTTCATAAAAACAATCCATCATTGGTTTAACTTCTTTGAATTGCTCTTTAGCTTTTTCCAGGTTGTAAGGCAAAACATAATAATCAAGATCTAGATCACCATACGAATCAGAGAAATGCTCATAATTCGCGATGTTGATCATCACATTATAATTATTGATAGGATTCACGGTTTTCCAACTCCATTCGGTAAAACCGTTTCCAAGATCTTTTTCTCCTAAAAACTGTCCGTTAGAAACATTCATTAATCCGTTAGGAATGGCGATATCCAACTGAACTTCTTCCGGCTCATCGCTTTGGTGGTCTTTGTTTGGATACCAAAGGCTGGCACCGGTTCCCTGAACGGCAACACCAATCCAATGATCTCCATTATCATCTTTATCCCAAACAAAACCGCCATCCCAGGGTGCATTTTTTGCTACGATAGGTTTTCCGGAATAATAAAATTGAATTTCTCCTTGCTCATCAGCTTTTACCGCATTTTTCAATTCGATAAAAACTGCATTGTGTTTGCGTTCAAAAGCTAAAACTTCATTATTCTGAAGAATAGAATCCACTTTCATATTTTCAAAAAGATCTATTTGAATGGTTGAAAGATCATTTTCAGCAATAAAACTAATAGTATTTGAACCAGAAATAAACTGCTTTTCGGGTTCTACCTTAAGTTTTAAGTGATACTTCTGAACATCGAAAGCACGCTCAGGTCTTAGCGAGCCTCTTAGTGAATCAGCTTCGGTATAATTGCCTTCTTTGTTGCTTAAAACCTGGGCGCAGGAAATATTAGATGCGGCAAGCAAGACGGCCAGCATTAAAATTAAGTTTTTCATTCTTTTACAATTAATATTTATTATTCTCTATGCATAACGTATAACGGAACGTTGGGATTTTGTTCTTTTGATTTTTTCATATGGGCGTGAAGTTCTTCGAAATCTTCAAGATTTACGCCTTTACAAACTCCGTATGAATAATGATATTTCAGTAGTTCAAGATCGGGTTTAGATAATTGCCTCAAATTATTACAACCAGAAAGATAACTTTCACATGATAGGTTTTTAGAACCTTTAAAATAACCTAAAGAACGAAAAAAATGAAATTTTAATAGTTCAACAGATAGACCTTTTTCAACAAGATCAGTATTAATTTTTAAGTCAGCCTTATAAATTTGATTCTTAGCGTTCCAATTAACGTAATAACCACTATTACCCTTGATTCTTGGTTCGAAGTTCATTTTGTATTCTGAATTAAGATAATAGACTCTATAGTTAGCATCTTCAGCCAGGAAAACTCTTTTGATATTTAACGAATCTATATCTTTAGAAATTTTATAAGCAAATTGCATCAGTTCTTTAGCATCCTGATCTGAAACCCCGGCTTCAAAAAATACTTTTATAGAATCTTTCCAGTAGCGCATATACAGTTTTTCGTTTTGGGATTTGCCTGTATTGTAGACTACGTTCTTATAAAGATTCAGGAAGATACTATCTTTTGGTTCATAGGCTACTATCACCTTGTTTTTATCCATTGGAGATTTGTAATCGGGAGAAATCGCTACCAGTGTATCTCCATTGTAAAACCGGAAATTGGCAGTATCCTTTTTTGTCAATTTATTACCGTCTTCTTTATAATGAGATATTGAAATATAGTGATTAACTATAGTGTCTTGAGAATATAAAGCGCCAATTATAAAGAAGAAAAGCAGGCTTAAGTATTGTTTAAAAGATTTTTTCATGTTTGGATCACTCCTAAATTAAAATCTTTTTCAATAGGCGCGTGGTTGGCGGCTTCAATGCCCATGGAAATCCATTTCCTGGTGTCTAAAGGGTCTATTACAGCGTCTGTCCATAAACGTGCAGCAGCGTAATAAGGCGAGGTTTGCTCATCATAACGTGATTTTATCGCTTCAAAAACTTCTTTTTCTTTTTCCTCATCAACCTTTTCGCCTTTTTTCTCCATTGCGGCCGTTTCTATTTGCGCTAAAACTTTTGCCGCTTGTGTTCCTCCCATTACTGCAAGTTCCGCACTTGGCCAGGCAGCGATAAGTCTTGGATCGTAAGCTTTTCCGCACATCGCGTAATTTCCTGCACCATAAGAATTCCCCATAATAATGGTGAATTTAGGCACTACAGAATTACTAACCGCACTCACCATTTTAGCGCCGTCTTTAATAATGCCGCCGTGTTCGCTTTTACTGCCTACCATAAACCCGGTAACATCCTGAAGAAAAACCAACGGAATTTTTTTCTGGTTGCAATTTGCAATAAAACGAGTGGCTTTATCGGCTGAATCTGAATAGATCACCCCGCCAAACTGCATTTCCGTAGGTTTTGTTTTCGAAGCCGTAGTTTTTACAATTTTACGCTGATTAGCCACAATACCCACGGCCCAACCATCTATCCTGGCGTAGCCGGTAATAATGGTCTGCCCATATCCTTCTTTATACTCTTCAAACTCTGAACCATCTACAAGACGGGAAATTATCTCCCTAACATCGTATTGATCGCTACGTTTTTTAGGAAGAATCCCGTAAATATCTTCCTGCTTCTCCTTAGGCTTTACGGCTTTTTTATGGCTAAATCCGGCTTTATCAAAATCGCCCATTTTATCCATGATATTTTTTATACGGCTAAGCGCGTCTTTATCGTCTTTTGCTTTATAATCGGTCACCCCGCTAATTTCAGAATGTGTGGTTGCGCCACCTAGAGTTTCATTATCTATAGATTCTCCAATTGCAGCTTTTACGAGATAACTTCCGGCCAGGAAGATACTTCCGGTTTTTTCTACGATAAGTGCTTCATCGCTCATAATAGGGAGGTAAGCACCTCCGGCTACACAGCTACCCATAACGGCTGCAATTTGGGTAATTCCCATACTGCTCATCACGGCATTATTTCTAAAAATTCTTCCGAAGTGTTCCTTATCAGGGAAAATTTCATCCTGCATTGGTAAATAAACCCCGGCACTATCCACAAGGTAGATAATTGGCAACCTGTTTTCAATCGCTATTTCCTGAGCTCTTAAGTTTTTCTTACCGGTTATAGGAAACCAGGCACCTGCTTTTACGGTAGCATCATTAGCAACAACAATACATTGTTTCCCAGAGACATAGCCCATCTTCACTATTACGCCACCAGAAGGGCAGCCACCGTGTTCTTCATACATACCTTCACCGGCAAAAACACCAATTTCTATGGAATTTGACTTGTCGTCAAGAAGAAAATCAATACGTTCGCGGGCGGTCATTTTTCCTTTGGCGTGGTGCTTTTCGATGCGCTTTTCACCACCACCCAGTTTTACGCGTTTTAATTTATGATTTAGTGAAGAAACCAGTAATTTATTATGGTCTTCATTTTTATTGAATTTCATATTCATATATTGTAATTTTTAAATTTTGAAATTGAAAATATCCTTTATTAATGGATTATTTTTATCAAAATTTCAGTAATTATTGAAATTAAAGCTGTCTTCTGGCTAAAATACAAAATAGGCTCTATTCTTAAAGTGAATGTGAGAGTAAAAATGGTAGAATTAGATATAAAATTGGTTTTGTAAACTTAATTAGGAATCCATTGAGAATTAAGAGTAAATAGTTATGATAAAAAGATTTTTAAAAAAGATTAGTTTTGGAATAATCTTTAAAATTATCTCAAAACCAAAGCTTAAGCAACAGCTTCTTAATAAGGAAGAAAAGGTGTTAATTAAGCTTCAGGATGAAATTTTTCTAAAAAACAATAGCTTTTACAAAAGTTATCTTCAAGAAAAAGGTTGGATACAAAGTGTCTTAAAGCAAGAGATAATTGAAGAAGATGGATCTCCAGTTCCCTGGATGACTTATCCATTTATAAGTTTTCTCAAACCAAGAATAAAAAATACTTTTGAAATATTTGAATATGGCAGCGGTAATTCTACAATTTTCTTTGCTGAAAGAGCTAAAAATGTCTACGCTATAGAACACGATATTGATTGGTATGATAGAATGAAAAATATCGTTGCCAAAAATGTAACTTTAATTTTTGAAGAGCTTCATTATGGAGGTAAATATTGTAATAAGGTGATGGAATTTGATAGGCTCTACGACCTAATAGTCATAGATGGACGTGATCGCGTAAATTGCTGTTTAAAGGCGCCTAAAGCCCTAAGAAAAGGTGGCGCGATAATTTTAGATAATTCCAACCGCAAATACTACAATAAAGGAATTGAATTTTTATTAGAAAGTGGCTTTAAGAAATTAGATTTTGAAGGAATGTCTCCCAAAAGTCCGCAATTAAGCTGTACAAGTGTTTTTTACAAAACTGATAATTGTCTTGGTATTTAATGAAGCAACTTTTTACTAAACACATAAGTTAACGGAATAATTTAGTGATAAAAAGCCTTTATAAATTCTATATAGCTTAAATTTAAAAGTAGATGAATAAAATATTCTTAAGATTTTTGCCAATTACTTTTTTAATGGTATTATTTTCCGGACTAATTTTATTGGTGAAAATTGATGAACCCTATCCTGCAGTAATTCTTCCACCTTTTCAAAATACATCAGTGAAGGATTCATTAAGTGCTTCTAATTTTATCATGGTTGGTTATGGGGGGGATTCAGAAATTTCAAAAATAGAAATTGATAAACTAATAGAATTTGCTCCAAAATGGACAGTTTTCACTATGCTTCTTGCTATTCCTGAAGAAAAAGAAAACATACAACTGGAAAAAGAACGAGAACTTCATTCTTTAAAAGATAATATAAAAGAGATTATATTAAGAAGGCGGGAGAAAGCTTTGACAAAAAGCAATGAATCTTATCCAGAGATGAAAATTTGGTTGCAAAAAAAGCTTGGGAATTTGACAGGTACGGAGGTAGACAGTCTTATTATATTCAAGGAAAAGTTGCTTTTTTCAAATTCAGGTATAGATAAGAGCATTTCGAAAGTAAAAGTGATAAAATTTAAATTAGATGATCCTGAAAAAAAATAAGAATAAATACGATTATCTAATTTTTGAAACTTATAAAATTCCAAATGAAGCTTTGGCAATTTATAGAATGCTTTTTGCAGTAATTTCCATTTTTATAATTGGTTATCCAAACGCAACCTGGCTTTCTAATATACCCACTTACTTTTACAGACCGCAACTATTAAATATTTCTCATTTTATAGCGGAAAGTATGCCTTCTTTTGAAATTCTATTTTTGATTAGCTGGTTGCCGATAATATTTTTAGTATGTATTTTTTTTGGCTATAGAACTCGTTGGGCTTCTTTGGGTCTTGGACTTCTTTTAATTGTTCAGGGAGCCTTTGAATCCAGTCTAGGTAAAATTGATCACGGAATTCTTTACCCTTTATGCGTACTCATAATGGGATTTTCTGGCTGGGAAAAATGTTATTCTTTAGATAGTAAAGCTAATAAGAGTCCAAAAAAGTCCTCTGGTCTCGCCCCATTTTTATTGGCTTTAAGTCTTGGATTTGCATTTTTCACCGCAGGATATGCAAAGTTAACTGGAGGGTGGTTAAATTGGGAACAAGTTGGCGTGCAGCATCATTTTTTTAGTAATTATGAGGTTTGGGGAAGAAGAAGTTTTTTGGCGCCTGTTTTCAATGAAATTAAGAGTCATATATTCTGGAAACTTCAGGACTATTTTGTAGTGGTTTTTGAGTGCTTGTTTTTGATAGCAGTAATCTTTAAAAGATTTTTTCAATATTTTATCGTTTTAGCACTTATCTTTCACACAAGTGTTTTATTGATGCTGAATATCACTATAACTTCTATATTCGTAGTTTATGCTGTATTTCTTCCCTGGAAACAAATACTTCAGTATTTAAAATCGAAACGATTTACTGGCTACCAGTCCATTATTTTTAGGCCTGTTAACTTTTGGATTTCGGTTATATTAATATCAGGAATTTATTTTTATTTTATTCTCACAACGCCAGAAGATGTATTACTTTCTATATTCAATTTTGCATTTTATTCTTTGGAAATTAATTACCGCATTTTGCAGGCAATTATAATTTATATACTATCCTGGAGTCTCCTTATTTGGATATATAAAAACAAGAAAATTTCAAAAAAATGAAAATCTTAGTTTTAACTCCTTTATATCCAGATGAAATAATAAAAACATACGGTAAACAAACACCGGCTATTCACGATTTTCTTAAATTTTGGGATAGAAAGAAGGATGTGGATGTCTTGGCTGTTAAGCTAAGGTATTTCCCGATTGATGAGAAAGATTATAAACCTCGAAAAGCATACGTTCGGGATGGAGTTACCGTAGAAAACCTTTATATTTTTGATAGAGGAATAGTCGGCAAGAGAACTGAATCTACTTTATTTTTTTTCTTATGGATATTGAATAGAATTTCACATTTAGGTATTGAGAAATTTAATTTATATAGGTTGAAGAAGATTCTAGCTAATAATGGTTTTAAACCTGATATAATTTTAGCTCATAGTATGCTAAGCTTTAAGGAGGCTAATTTAACCGCGAAATACTTTAATGTTCCCTATATTTTGGCCTTTCACGGTGCAGATGTTAAAAATTTCAATGAAAATAAACGTTGGGCCGATTATATTTCAATCAATTTAAATAAAGCTTCTGCTTGGGTAGCAAGATCTCCGTCTATATATTCAAATTTAAAAAATCATTCACAGTTTCAAAAACAACCTTCGTACATTGCTTTATCTGGAATCGAAGAAAATGAAATATTACCTTTCCAGTTTAAAGAAAAGAAGCTTGTAAATTGGAAAATAGAAGGGAAGTTAATAAAACTCATAAGTGTTTGTGCTCTTATTAAATTAAAGAATATTGATACTAATCTTCGTGCTCTTGCAAAGCTACCTTCTAAATTAAATTTCATTTATCACATAATTGGTGAGGGAGAAGAGATGCAAAATTTGAAAAATCTTTGTGTTAAGTTAAACCTTTCCGAAAAAGTTATATTTCACGGAAATTTGAATAGGACAAAAGTTCTGAAGAAACTGGAGAAATCACATATTTTTTTAATGGTTAGTGCTCCTGAAACATTTGGGATGGCTTTTTTAGAAGCCTTTGCAAAGGGGAATTTAGTGATTGGCGCCAAAGAAAATGGTATTGATGGTGTTGCCAAAGATGGAGTAGAAGCGATTTTTGTTTATCCGGAAAATATAGATGAACTTGCTACTAAATTATCGTCAATAATTTACGAGAGCACATATATTGAATTAAAGGATATGCTGTTTAACGCAAATAAATTAATCTCAAATATGAGTAAAGAAAAAATGGCAAAAGATTATCTTGAGTATGTTAGAGAAATAGGACAGACAGGAAAAGAACAAAAGCTTTAAAAGGGATGATAGAAAAATTAAAATTTGCTGTAGTGGGCTGCGGACATATTGGGAAACGCCATATTAAAGTTATTACCAACAATGAAAATGCAGAATTAATAGCTGTGTGTGATATTGAGAGAAATCAGCTTTCCGGTATTGAAGAATTTTTAAAGGATATTGATTATTTCCAGGATTATGAAGAAATGCTGAAGAATTCCGAAGCAGATATTATTTGCATCTGTACCCCTCACGGTCTACATGCTGAGATGAGTATTCTCGCTGCAGATTATAAAAAGCACGTTTTGGTAGAGAAGCCTATGTCTTTAGATAGCAAAAAAGGCGCATTAATGATTGAAGCTGCTAAAAAGAATGAGGTAAAGCTTTATGTCGTAAAACAGAATAGATATAACACACCTATATTTTTAACTAATAAAGCACTAAATGAAGGTAAGCTTGGGAAAGTTTTTATGGTACAATGCAATGTGATGTGGAATAGAAATGATGCTTATTATGAGCAATCTTCCTGGAGAGGAAGTTTAAAGACCGAAGGAGGAGCATTATATACTCAGGTAAGTCACTTTTTAGATCTATTAATTTGGTGGTTCGGTGATATCGAAGAAGCAAAAACTATTTTAGATACCCTAAATCATCAAATCGAAATTGAAGATTGTGGAGTTTCAGCTTTAAAATTTAATTCAGGAGTTATAGGCTCACTTAATTGGACGAATTGCGTTTATAATTCGAATTACGAAGGTAGTATTACCATAATTGCAGAAAAAGGCACTATAAAAATCGGAGGAAGATATCTAAATGAGATTGAACATTGGGATGTAAATTCCTATCCATTACCCCTGGACGTTGAATTTGAAGATAAACCTAATTCCTATGGTAGTTATCAGGGATCAAGTTCTAACCATGATGTGCTTATGAATGATTTGGTGCTGCAAATTATAAATGATCGAAAAGGAGTGGTAGAAGGGGAAGAAGGTTTAAAGAGTATTGAAGCGATTGAAAAGATTTATAAAGAAACCAAGATGAAATGAGAACTTCTTCAACGCTTATAATATCAGAAATCAAAGATGATTTTTCCAATTCTGATTCTTCATTGCTCTTTAGTTCGGCTGAATGGCTTAAAGTTCTAAAACTAAGCTATAACTTCAAGTTTCTTCAGGTAAAAAACCAGGAAACCGGTCATTTTTTGGTTTTCGCTTTAATAGAAAATGCTTTCGAAACTAAATTATTAAGTATTCCTTTTTCCGACTATTCTGGAGAGAAAGACCTAAGGGAAAATGAAGCTTTAGAACTTATTGAACAATTAAGAAAAAAGTATCCGGGATATCCTGTTTATTTTAAAAGTAGGTTGAAGGATAAAGAAGCCCTAAGTCAGTCGACCGAATTATTGAAAAGTGGAGTATACCACAGAGTAGAAATTATGGGAAGGTCTTATAGCGAATTGAAAAATTTACAATCTTCTTCCTTTAAAAGAGGAGTGAAAAAAGCTAAAAAAGAAGATATTGAAGTAGGTGTAAGTCACAAAAAACAAGATTTAGAAATCTTTTATGAATTATATTTCAAATTAAGAACAGATAAATTTAATATCATTCCGCAACCTTTTAGTTTCTTTCATAATATTTTTGATCAGTTTATAGCTAAAGATAAAGGTTTTATGCTTACAGCTTCTTATTTTAAGGAAACAGTAGCGGTTATCCTTATTTTGGAATATAAAAATTGTTGGTATTACAAATTTGGAGCTTCTTCTAAAGATTATCTAAACCATAGACCTAACAATTTAATATTTAGTAAGCTAATTGAGATGGCCTTTAATAAAGGAATTGAAGAAATAGATCTTGGTTTTAGTGGAGCCGGAGAATCATACAAAGGTTTGAGAAGATTTAAGCGGGATATGGCAGGAGTAGAGTATCCCATAAACATATTTAAATGGGCTGGAGATAAAAGTATGGAAAGAGATAAAGGAGTCCTGGAGAAATTAACTAATGAGCTTATTGAACAAGATTTGAATATAAAATCTATAGATAGGTTTAGCGAAATTTTATATCCCTATTTTGCATGAAATTAGCTATTTTAGGAAATAATGATGGCCCATTAAGATTAATAAAATCTTTAAAAAAACAAGGTCTAAAACCGGTATGTGTAGGATTGCAAAAAGTAATTTCTGACGAGTTATACAGAGAATACACTCAATATATATCTGAAACAGAAATTTTCACCGACTTTAAAGAGGAAAAGGCCCTAAAATATTTGGAGTCTTTTAAGATTGATTTGCTTATAAACTGTTTCTGCAATTTTAAATTCATAAAACTGCTGGAGATTTATAAAATTCTCAATATTCATTTATCGGAATTACCTAAGTATCGCGGCAGGCATCCACTTCATTGGGCACTAATTAATGGAGAGGAATATTTAGGTGTTAGTATTCATAAAATGACTCCAAAATTTGATGGCGGTGATATTTACTGGCAATATTTACTGAAAACAAAAGAAGGAATGTCTGTTAAAGAAGCAAGAGAAGAATTGCTTCAACAGTTGGAAAAAGAATTTGGAGCTTTTATTAAAAATCTTGAACAGAACAAGGTAGAGATAAAATCTAATCCAGATAAAGAAGCAACTTATATTTCGAGACGTTTCCCAGAAGATAGTCAACTTACCGAATGGTATGATATAGATCTTATATTTCGAAAAGTGATGGCTTTAAGTTCTGAAAGTAATCCCGCTTATATTTTAAAAAATGGAAAGAAAATAAATATTGTAAATGCTGAAAAGATAACTTCGAGTTTGAAAGGGAAGCCAGGTAAGATTGTAAATTTATTCGATGATGGTATTGAAATTTGTGGAAAAAATCAGAATATTATTTTGAAAAGTTTCGCTCCATCTAAATTCAATTTTAAAATAAATAATCAGCTTTAATGAAAGTAGATTTTATAGATTTAAGGTTACAACACGATCCAATAAGAAAGGAGTTGGATAAAGCTATTTCTGAAGTCATAAATAATTCAGCCTTTATCAAAAGCCAGGCTGTAACGAAATTTGAGGAAGATTTTGCTAAATATTTGAATGTAGACCAAGTGGTAAGTTGCGGAAATGGAACTGATGCTATGGAGATTATTTTAAAAGCTTTTGATATTGGAATTGGAGATGAGGTTATTGTTCCGGCCATATCCTGGATATCTACTTCAGAAGTCGTGGCAACAGCTGGAGCAAAACCTATATTTGTAGATGTTTCCCCAGAAACTTTCTGCATTGATGAAGATAAAATTGAGACCAAGATAGGTTCAAAGACCAAAGCAATAATTCCAGTACATCTTTATGGACATCCGGCCGCAATGAAAAGCATAATGGACGTTGCAAAAAAACACAAACTTAAAGTTATAGAGGATTGCGCCCAGGCTCACGGCGCCGAAATTGGAGGTAAAAAAATAGGTTCTTTTGGAGATGCCGCAAGTTTTAGTTTTTTTCCGACAAAAAATCTCGGTGCTTTTGGGGATGCCGGAGCTATAGTTTTAAACAATACTGACTTAAAAACTAAAGTCAGAGCTATCGCAAATCACGGTCAGATTGAGCGGCATAAACATGTACTGCATGGTAGAAATAGTAGGATGGATGGCTTACAGGCTGCAGTTTTAGGGGTTAAATTAAAGTATTTAGATAATTGGCTTCAGAAAAGGAAGGAATTAGCCTCACTATACCATGAAGAATTACAAAACCTTAAAAAAATAACGCTTCCGACAGAAGTTAAATTAACTTCACACGCCTATCATTTATACGTAATCAAGGCTGAAAATAGGGAGGGACTTAAGAAGTTTTTGTCAGAAAGAGGGGTTTCTTCGATGATTCATTACCCGAAAGCTTTACCGTTTCAGGATTGTTATAAAGCCGAAAAATATTCTTCTAAAGATTATCCAATTGCTTCAGAACTCCAGGAAAAAATTTTGTCGCTACCATTTTATCCCGGAATGAGTAAGGAAAAAGCGCTTTACGTTTGTGAACAAATAAAAAACTTCTACTCTTGAATAAACGAAAATTAATAAAATTCGATATTATCCACCCTACCGAATACCTTGAGCAAAAGCAGAAGGAATGGACAGATATAAATGAAATTAGTCTTGAGGAATATAGGCAGCGATTAATTAAATTGAGAAGTAATTATTCAGATTTTTATACCTATCACTTGAATAAAACCGGTAGATGGGAAGCTGAGGAATTTTTTCTTTTAGATAATGTTTTCTTAGAAAAAGTGGCTAAAGAACTCTTCGGTAAAGAATATACGTTGCAAAGATTTTTAAATGGAAGAAATAGAACTAAAAGAAAATTTATTCCAAAAAAGTGGCGAGACTATGTTTTACATAAATATATTGAAGCTAAGGAGCCGGATGTTATTTTTGCTCGATCACAGCCAATACCCAGTCAATTTTGGCAAAAATATAGGAAAAATAGCCTTTTAGTGGCTAGGCTTTCGGCGAGATTACCATTTAACTGGCATCCCAATCATTGGGATATAATTTATACAGATCAACCAGATTTTAAAAAGTTTTTTGATCTTCACGGTGTAACAACTATTATCAATAATCAGGGTTTTGATAGGAGGATTCCGAAGGAACTAAAAAGTAATCCTATTAAAAAAGATATTGTTTTTATTGGTGGTCTGGGCACGGAAAATTTTAGAAAGAGAACATTATTCCTAAATAATATTGTGAAAAAAATAGAAGGCTTTAAATGGTGGGGCTATTGGTGGAAGTTTGGCGGAGACGGCAGGAATTTGGCAGATTTCCCCAATTTGAAGAAAACCTTCCAGGGCTCTACTTCAGGCTTAGAAATGTTCCAAATTTATCGGGACAGTTTTGTTATAATAAATGATTATGTAGATACGGCCAACGGGATTGGGTTTAACCAGCGGATGTTTGAAGTTATGGGATCTGGCGGATTTATGTTGACCCGTGAAGCTCCTAATTTTAAAGAACAATTTCCAGATAATATTTTTGCCACCTATAAAGATGAAAAAGAATTATTTGAAAAGATTAATTATTATTTAGATAACAGAACTGAGAGGGATAAAATTGCCCAAAAAGGACAGGAGTTTGTATTAGAAAAATTTGATTATAAAGAAATAGTTCAAGATTTTGAAAATGATTTATTAAAAGCTTTAAATGTAAAGGAAAAATAGCTTTTGCGCCGAACTATTTTAATAAATTTTTGCCAATCAATTTAAAATACACCTTTAGATATTTTTTATCAGCCGAAATTGCTTTTAAGCAATATTTAAGCATTTTTGCAAAAGATTTTTTCTTTTGTAAATAAATCGAATGTCGGAAGAAAACATAGGATAACATATTGTTGGAATTCGAATTTTTTACGGCTTTGAAATTTTCCCTGTAAATTTTCAACTCATTTACTCTAAGGGGTATATAATTTTCTGAATGGTTTGAAAATGAAGTAAAACTATCAGTAATAATCCTTCTCGAACTCAACAGTGCTTTAAAGTATTTTATTTTGCCGTGTTGGGTAACTAAAAGTTGTAGGGCATAATCTGCTGTATATACTTTTCTAAACCACTCTGGGAATTCTTCTTTAAAGTTATTCCTATATAATAGCGTGGAAGTGGGCATAAAAGATTTCTTTGCTATATCCTCGTGCTCAAAAGTGTTATCCTCGTCTAAAAACTCCCTATTTTCAGAATGTAGATAGCGTTTAAAGCCTATTTCTTTGGATATAAAAAGTGCATCATGAAAACTAAGCACGTAATCTTGATTTTTATCCAAGAAATCTACCTGAGTTTGTAATTTATATTTAGAGATCCAGTAGTCATCGCCGTCAAGCATCGCAATATATTCACCTCTACATGCATAAAGATTGGTCATATTATTTGTCCTGCCGGGTATTTCATCATATCTCCTGGGGTGCAATATTAATTGAATAATCTCAGGATACTTCTGCTTATATTCTTTTAATATTTCCTGGGTAAAATCTGAGGAACAATCGTCTCCAATAATAATTTCATAATTAAAATCAACTTCCTGCATTAGAATACTCTCTAAAGCTTCCACAATAAATTCTTTGTGGTTATAAGTGATTAATGATATGCTTACCTTAACAGGAGGATTGGGGTGCATCATTCGGCTAAAACAAAATTATGGGCATTGTTAAACAGAAAATTTTTCTTGTCTTCTTCTTTCCAGGAGGTGGTGTCAACAATTTGCTCGGGTTTTTGGGAAATGGGTATAACTCTGAAATCAAAAGAAACCCTGGTTTTGTGTGTTTGATTATTTTTTGCACCGTGCTTTAAGGAAACTCCTTTAAACCTAGCAAACTGTCCAGGCTTTAAATCGATAGGCATAAAATCTTCTTTGCCAATTTCTGATTCTATCCAAAGCGTATTGGTATCAAAGGCAGGTGTTTGTGGTAGAAAATAATTTATTTCTGCCTGTTTATGGCCATAGTCACTGTCCCGATGAAACCTTGAAACTCCTTCTCCATTTTTAAAAAGAATTCTATGCGTAGGTTTTTCCTGATATAAGATAGGTTCATTATACTGTGGTCTAATAACTTCCTGAATAAATTGCTTGTAGGATTTATAAAAAATAGCACCTTTATCAGAATTCAAGGCTTCATACAAATTTTTGTAATGTTCAGTTTGCTCCATGTTCTTATAGAGTGAATTTCCTTCTTCCATTACCTTTTTCTTATCTATAGCAATTTCAGAGAGGTCTTCTACTTCTAAAAAGTCTTGGATAATTTTAGTGAAATTATATTTTTCCAGATTATAATTGAATATTTCAGTTTTCATTATTTAAAATCTTTATCTACTGCGTAACCTATTCCTGTTTTGCCAAATCCGTTGCCATTATAAAAGAGGAATTTTCTGCCTTTATGTTCAATAATATTTGGATAAGTCTGCATTTTAGAGTCCCAACCAGATTCTGAAAATGTTATTCCGGCTTCACTATCTTTACGAGTCCAATCGCGGGCATTGGTTGATTCGGCATAGCCAATGCGATAGCTATCTGCACCGTCGCGAAAATCTAAACTTCCACGATACGCGAACCACATTTTATAAATGTTATTTTCCTTTATTACACTGGCCCGTGCATTTGCTTCGAGTTCAGTTTTTGGTTCTATGCAGGTGTGGTTGTTTCTCTCCCAATCTATTCCGTTTTTTGAAGACGCGTATTTAATAATATAGAGTGGCTCTGGTTTATTGTTAACCAAAGTATATCCAGTGCTGGAAGCATACCACATATGCCAAATATCATCTTCTTTTAGAACATATGGTGAAGCGGTAAAAAAAGGTTCATGTCTATTTCTGTCCACTATGGGGCCTTTAAACATACGCTGAAAGCTTTCCCCATTATCTTTACTTACCGCGAGCCCCACAGAATTTCTATATGGAACCGAGCCGCTAGGATTCCAGCCTACGTAATAAAGATAAATCTCATCAGCATTAGTTATAATCGAACAGGGCATAATCCCTCCGTCATCAAAAGTCCCTAGCTCACCTAAAGGCATTAATGGTTTTTCTGAAATTTGAATGATGTTTTTTGGATTATCGGCTTCCACATCTATATAACCCAGCATACTTTGCCCATTAGCATTCCGAGGGGAAAAGAAAATGCGAAAAGTATCCTCATTTAAAATATGCACGGTAGGTACACAGGCATGGGAGCTCATCCAGTCGAAATCATTATCGGTTTTAAAAATCACTCCTTTTTTAATCCAATTCATTATCCTTCGCTTTTGTGGGAAATACTATCTAAATCTATACTTTGTTTGTCTATTACTTTCGATTTTTGTCCCAAGTGAATTTCCCTTGGTTTTGTATCTGCTATGATGTTGGCGCCCATTGCCACTAAAGTAGCCTCTGCAACCGTGGTCTCGTCTCTCACAGTAGCATTTACTCCAAAAAAGCAATGGTCTTCTATAACGCAAGCTCCAGATATTACCACGTGAGAAGTTATAAATACGTGATCCTTAATTGTAGTGTGATGGCCAATATGATTTCCACTCCACAGTACGCAGTTATTTCCAATTTTCACATAAGGCTGAATGGTGTTATCTTCAAAAATAAAGCAATTATCGCCTATATCAAGATCTGGCCATGTGGTGGCCTTCGAGCTTACATAGCTTACCAAATTGTAGCCTTTTGCTTTTGCAATTTCATATTTTTCCCTTCTTAAATGACTCATGCGTTTAAAGCTAATTGGTAAAAACATACTGAATTCTGAAGGGGGATATTCTTTTTCAACATCTTCAAAGGCTACGAGGGGAAGATTCTCAAAAGAATTGTTCTTTAAATATTTTTTATCAACCGTAAAAGCAACTACTTCGTGCGCACTGTCATGTTTGAAATAAAAATGGGCAAGACTGGCCAATTGGCTTTCTCCAAAAATCACAATTTTTTTTCTTTCCTGTTTCATAAAACTCTATAGTTGTTTAGCATAGCCCTTATTTCTGAAACGCTATTATACATTAACACATCTATTATCGATAAATTTGGTAAGAAATTTTCAGTCTGCTGGGAATAACTTATTTCTTTACTTTCTATAAATTTCAATTCCATATTCTTCTTTCTGAAATTTTCCTCATTATATAGATTTTTACCTCCTGAAAGGTTATAATACTTTGAAGTTTTCAATATAGAATTAATGTTTAGAATTTTTTCTTCCGCAGATTTTTCTTTTTTATATTCTATATAAGAAGAATATAAGAAGTTAGTATTAATGTTTAAATGCTTGCTAACTGTTTTAACACTTTCAGCGCTAAGCTCAGAAATTAGATCGAAATCTTTACTGAAAAAATTTTGCAATAATTCCCAGGTAGCATCGAAATGTGGACTGTCCTTGTAGTTTTGATAAATGCTTTTGAAAAACTTCTCTTTCCAAACCTTAAAATTCTCTTGATGGATAAAAGTTTCATTTATTTTTTTATTCTGACTCGCTTTTTTTAGAGGAACACTTAAAAGAGAAGTCTCTTTGTTAATTAGGAAATTATTTCGGTGAATCCAACCTTTTTTTTTAAAATTCACATCATCATAAAATACAAATTTATCGGTAGTATTTACTAATTGGAAATAACCGATATAAGGGAAAAAATAGGGTTGCATAATTGCTGTCTTCATCTAAAAACCCTTTTTATAAGGTTGATTATTCTAATTGCATCTTCTTTTTTCAAATCGTGATAAAAGGGAAGACATAAAACTTTTTCACTTACAGATTCCGATACCGGGCAGGATTGTGAATTTTTAAGATAATTTAATTGATTCAAAGAAGGATAGAAATATCTTCTTGGAAAAATATTATCATCATTAAGAGTTTCTATCGTTTTTAGCATTATCTTTTTAGATTTAAAAACTATAGGAAAGTAGCCATAATTATAAGAAACTTCATCGGGGATTTTAAGAAATTGAAGAGGTAATTCTTTAAGATTTTCCTTATAAAAATTGAAAAGATGCTCCCGCTTATCAATAATTCCCTCAATCATTTTTAAATTACATAAGCCTATGGCTGCATGAAACTCTGAGTTTTTAGCATTGATTCCAATGGTTTCATAGTTGTCTCCACGGTGGCCAAATGCTTTTTGCAAGGAAATTTTTTGAAATAATATTTTGTCGGAAGTAAACAAAGCTCCGCCTTCAATAGTATGGAATATTTTAGTAGCATGAAAACTTAAAGTTGCAATGTCACCATAATTAAAAATCGAAGTATTATTTATTTTTACATTAAATGCATGGGCACCATCGTAGATTACTTTTAAGTCGTGTTTTTTAGCAATTTTCTCGATTTTTAAAACATTACAGGGAATCCCATAAACATGAGTGGCTAAAATTGCGGTAGTTTTACCGGTAATTTTTTCTTCGATTAAATCTGGATTAATACAGAAATCGTCTTCATTAATATCCACAAAAACCGGACTGCAATTTTCCCATAAAATAGAGGTAGTAGTTGCTACATAAGAATAGGGTGTGGTGATTATTTCGCCTTTTAATTTTAAAGCTTTAATCGCGAGTTGGAGTGCAATTGTGCCATTGGCAACGAAATGCATAGCTTGACTCTGGAGAAAATTTTGAATTTTCTCTTCAAACTCAACTACTAGCTGGCCATTGTTGGTGACAATACCCGATTCCCATATTCTATCTAAATAACGACTATACTCTACCCTTTCAGGAAGGTAAGTTTTAGTAACATAAATAGACTCGAAATTAGGTAGATTTTTGGACAAGAAGTTGTTACGTGTTAGATTAAAATTGCAATATAGAATTTTTTTTTTGTAAAAATTTGAAGATTATATTCTTGTGTTTTTTCTAACATTATTTCAGGGAAATAAAAGTCTTAGAAATACCCGATATTTGTTTAAAATCTTAATTATGGGAATGAATAAAAATACAATTTTCGCCTGGGCTTCATTTGCCTTGTTTATAATTGGAGCGGCTATTATTTTATTGGGAGTTCTTAAATATAGGGAATATGCAATAGGATTCTCGGTTACAGGAATTGGTTTTTTTGCAATTTCCTGGGCTTTTAATGCCTTAAAAGGTAGAATTTAAATCAAAAATTATATTTTATTATGAGCGGAAAAGATCAAAAGGAACAACTGGTAAAACATTTAAATGGAGGAGAGGCTTTTGTTCCTGTAGACCATCTTTTAGATAAAATACCTTTTGAAAAATTAGGGGAGAAGCCACATAATTTGCCATATTCCTTTTACCAACTTTTTTATCATATAGTATTCGCTCAAAAAGATATTCTGGAATTTTCGATTTCCGGAAGTTATAAAACTTCAAAATGGCCAGATGATTATTGGCCTAAGGATTCTGCTCCTGCAGATCCTGAATCCTGGGAAGCGCTCAAAAAAGATTATTTTGACGATAGGGAGATTTTTGAGAAATTTATTTTAGATCCTAAAAATGATTTAGATCAGCTGGTTAAAAATTCTAAAGAACATACGGTACATCGAGAAATTCTTCTGGTTATAGAGCATACAGCTTATCATACCGGGCAAATGATCATCATCTTACGTTTACTGGGGCTTTATAAATAATTGAGTCTGATTCTGACTTTATTTTCAGATATTTGTATTCCTAAAATAGCATAAAATTTTCAATATATGGCAGACGATAAAAAAGTAATATTTTCAATGTCTGGGGTTACCAAAACTTATAAAAATGCGAATACCCCGGTTTTAAAAAACATATACCTAAGCTTCTTTTACGGGGCTAAAATTGGTATCCTTGGTTTAAACGGTTCTGGTAAATCCACCTTGCTTAGAATTATTGCTGGAGAAGATAAAAACTACCAGGGAGATGTTGTTTTTTCTCCAGGATATTCTATTGGTTATCTAGAGCAGGAACCAAAACTTGATGAAGAGAAAACTGTACTGGAAGTAGTAAAAGAAGGTGTGGCTGAAACAGTTTCAATTCTTGATGAATACAATAAAATAAACGATCAGTTTGGTTTGCCAGAGGTTTATGAAGATGCCGATAAGATGCAGAAGCTTATGGATAAGCAGGCTGCGCTTCAGGATAAAATAGATGCTTCAAACGCCTGGGAGCTGGATACCAAACTTGAAATTGCTATGGATGCTCTAAGAACTCCAGATGCCGATAAAAAGATTTCGGTACTTTCTGGAGGGGAAAGAAGACGTGTAGCGCTTTGCCGTTTGTTACTTCAGGAACCTGATATTCTTTTATTAGATGAACCTACTAACCACCTTGATGCCGAATCGGTACATTGGTTAGAACATCATTTAGCGCAATATAAAGGAACAGTAATTGCGGTAACGCACGACCGTTATTTTCTTGATAATGTTGCCGGCTGGATTTTGGAATTAGACAGGGGAGAAGGTATCCCATGGAAAGGAAATTATTCTTCCTGGTTAGATCAAAAATCGAAACGTTTGGCACAGGAACAAAAACAAGCAAGCAAGCGACAAAAGACTTTAGAACGAGAGCTTGAATGGTCTAAAATGAATCCGAAGGGACGCCAGGCCAAACAAAAAGCGCGTTTAAATAATTATGACAAGTTATTGAGCCAGGATCAAAAGCAAATGGACGAGAAGCTGGAGATATATATTCCTAACGGCCCAAGGCTTGGAACAAACGTGATTGAAGCAAAAGGTGTGAGTAAAGCTTTTGATGATAAATTGCTATACGAAGATTTGAATTTTAATCTTCCACAAGCAGGAATTGTTGGGATTATTGGGCCTAACGGTGCCGGTAAAACAACCATTTTCAAAATGATTATGGATGAAATAGAGCCCGATAAAGGAAGTTTTGAAGTGGGAGAGACCGCGAAGATTGCTTATGTAGATCAGGCACATTCTAATATTGATCCTGAAAAAACTATTTGGCAGAACTTTAGCGACGAGCAGGAATTAATTATGATGGGCGGTCGCCAGGTGAATTCCCGAGCTTATTTAAGTCGATTTAACTTTAGCGGAAGCGAACAGAATAAGAAAGTAAATATGCTCTCTGGTGGAGAAAGAAACCGACTTCATTTAGCGATGACCTTAAAAGAAGAAGGAAACGTGTTGTTACTCGATGAGCCTACCAACGATTTGGATGTGAATACGCTTCGAGCCCTGGAAGAAGGTTTGGAAAACTTTGCCGGTTGTGCCGTGGTGATTTCCCACGACAGGTGGTTCCTTGATAGAGTTTGTACTCATATACTTGCTTTTGAAGGAGATTCACAAGTGTATTTCTTTGAAGGAAGTTTCTCTGATTATGAGGAAAACAAGAAGAAACGTTTGGGTGGCGATATTATGCCGAAACGTATTAAGTATAAAAAGTTAGTGAGATAAGCTCGCGTCACCCTGAATTTATTTCAGGGTCTAAAATCTTTAATTATCAAGAACTTAGATTCTGAAACAAGTTCAGAATGACGTAAGTTTGAAAATGGGTTTAAAATAAAAAACCTCACAGATTTAAAACCTGTGAGGTTTTTTTATGCTATTCTTTCTCTGGTTTCTTTTCCTTTTTCGGCGGCATTGGGCCGCGGAGGTGTATTATAAGTCCGTTGAGGAAGTTCCTTAGAAATTGATCGCCACATTCTACATATTTTGGATGATCTTCGGCTCTAAAAATAGCTCCAAGTTCGCTTTTGGTTACTTTAAAATCTACCAATGCACAAATCTTCACAATATCATCATCGCGCAGTTTGTGTGCTACTCTTAATTTTTTAAAAATATCGTTGTTTGTTAGTCCCATAGCGCAAATTTATACTTTTCTAAACTTCTTTAATTCCTCATTGAGGGTTTAATTGTTTGAGGGGTCTATAAAATGTAAAAATATGATCTAAATTTATCAGCGCTGGATGTAACCTAAGACTTTTTCTTTTATTTTTTCAAATTTAATCGTAGCTCAATTTCTTCAAGCTTTTCCAGGTCGGCTTTATTTTTTATGGCGTTTCGAGCGTCAGCAAGTAAATTTTTAGCTTCGGTTTCTATAGAGGTATAATAGGATTCTTTTACCGTTTTTTGGGTTTTCAGGTAAAAAAATATCATTCCTAATTTTTGAACAATAATTATATCGTGTTTGCAATAGGCTCTTATAGGAGCCAAAACCTGATAAAGTAGTTCTTCAAAATCAATACTGCGCATTTTTATTAGAACTTTATCATCAGACTTTAAAAACTGCTTGTCCTGCTTTTGCATTCGTAAAGCCAGCAATTCAGTCAAATAATCGAGTGCGTTTAAAGCAGTGCCGGGGTCGTTAATTCCAGGTGACATCGCTTTTACAATTACTTCGGTAATTTGTTTAAAAGCTAATACATAATTTGTGCTAACCAATTCGCCGCGAGCCAGGCTAAAGTTGGAAATTACCTTTTTGACGGTTGCTTCATCTAATTCTTTTTTCGATTTAAATAGCGGAATTCCATTCAAAATGAAAATTCCTTTGACTGGTAATATTTCAATTTGTGTTTCTTTTTCCCGGCATATATCCAAAAGATTATCTGAAGATAGATTCTGAAAATAGCCACTTTTCGCTGATTTGTATTCATACCAGTCTGTAGTTTCAGGAAAATCCTGATCTTCGTTTTCTTCGGTTTTTAGCAGAAAATTTAGACGTTTTTTTGCCTGTTTAAAAATTTTGTCAAGAATATTATTTATCTGAATACTTTGGGAAATATTGTGTATAAAATAGATAAATGCCCAAATACAAATTACGGTTAGAAAAATCCCCAGTAAAACTGAAAATCCCGGCACCTGATAGTTGTCACCGTCGGGTTGTATAGAAACCGCTATAAAGATTGCATAAAGAATGGTAGCCAGATAGATTCCTAAAATAATCTGATGATTTTTATCTGAAATTAATCCCGGTAGTAATCGGGGGGAATAATTACTGGAAGCCTGATTTAATAATACCATAACCATGGAAAAGCTAAAAACCATCATCGAGATTAGTCCGGTAATACAGGCGGTTAGAATACTTAGTGCAGTATTGCCGCTATCTACAACTAATGAGGGAAAATGATCGTTCAAATATTTTGAAGCTCCCATATTCTCCACATAAATCATTAAAAAAGCCAGTACAAATCCGAAAATGGCGAATACCGTGGGGTAAAATGCAATTTTGCTTTGTAGGTTAGAAAGTAGGATGTAGGTGCGGTTAAAAAGATATTTCATTCAAAATTTAATTTCCTGGGAAGGTACTCATTTCTTAATATATACAGTATTCTTTAAGCGAATAGACAAAATGGCACTAATAATATTATAAAATCAGTCATAAAGTCATAATTTTTAAATTGGAATTTAAATTGCTTAATGATTTTAAAAAAATTAATTATAAACCTTTAAAAAAA
The DNA here is from genome assembly GCF_000745315.1 of Salegentibacter sp. Hel_I_6. Classification (NCBI taxonomy): domain Bacteria; kingdom Pseudomonadati; phylum Bacteroidota; class Flavobacteriia; order Flavobacteriales; family Flavobacteriaceae; genus Salegentibacter; species Salegentibacter sp. Hel_I_6. The sequence goes on from NZ_JQNQ01000001.1 coordinate 2,859,749, forward strand.
TAAAGTTATGAGTTTAATTAAAAGAAATGAGGCCAATTGGCTGCCTTCGGTTTTCGACGATATGTTTAAAACCGATTGGTTAGGTGGAACTACTAATGTAAATAGTATTGGAACCAGTATTCCTGCGGTAAATATCCAGGAAACCGAAGATGGTTTTAATGTTGAAGTTGCTGCACCGGGTAAAACCAAAGAAGATTTTAATATTGAGTTAGACAATGATGTACTAACAATTTCTTCTGAAGATAAAAAAGAAAAAGAAACTACAGAGAAAAACGGAAGATACACCCGTAAAGAATTTAGTTACAGCACTTTCAAAAGAGCATTTAGTCTGCCAGATTCTGTAGATAGTGAAAAGATCTCTGCCGTTTATAATAATGGAGTGTTGGAGATTACGCTTCCAAAACGAGAAGAAGCTAAAGTGCAGGCTAAACGAATGATAGCTATTTCGTAAGCTGAAGATTGAGTTTGGTTAGTTAAAGGCGCCTGGCAATGGGCGCTTTTTTTTATGCAAAAAATATCCAGCAAATAGGTATTTCTTAGAGACATATATACGCATTCATATTTTTATGCGTTAAAAAGAAACGGGGAACTATATGATTATTTTAGATTATTGATATATTTACCCGCGAAGAACAGACCTACTAAATCTATTTTTATGAACAGATATTTTCTACTAATTTTTATTAGCATTTTTTGCGTGACTTTTTCCCGGGCTCAGGAATATAGTTTTGGAATAAAAGGAGGAGCTAATTATGCAACAACAGCGGGAACCATAACTGGCGAAAGCTCTGGAGCAGGTTTTTTTAATGGAACTGTAGAAGCCGAATCTAAGGTTGGTTTCCATGCAGGGGCGTTTTTTGAATTGCGTTTCGGTAAGTTCTTTGTTAGACCTGAGGTAATGTATAACTCTATTGAAACAGAATTCGATTTTCCTTCCAGACCATCTATCTATGCGGTTGAGAAGTTAAGTATTCCATTACTTTTTGGGTATAATGTATGGGGTCCCATAGATGTTTATGCTGGTCCTGCATATCAAAGTATTCTTAATGCAAGTATGGATGGAACACAACCTCAAACTAAAACAATTATAGTTCAAAATACCCCTTTGGCTGCACAGGCCGGTGTAAAAGCAAGATTAGGTAGGTTTGAGCTCGGAGTACGATATGATCGCTCTTTAGCTTCTGAGGAGACAGATTCCTCATTGGATTTCGATAATGGTCAATTTGGCATTAACAGAGCTCCATTTAATGATATGAGATTACATCAGGTTTTGGTAAGCCTTAGCTTTAAGATAGGCGATAGCGAATCAAACACAGGTCGCAGACGAGGCGGCGGTTGTTATTTTTAAGACATAAGAATTCAAAAATCAATCTAAAGCCTTAATTGTTAATTTTTCAATTAAGGCTTTTTTATATGCATTATTCTAAATTAAACGACTTAAAATCATTAAATTGATAGGTATATTTACACGGTTAAATCTATCGCGATGAAAGACCTTTATTCCATAAAACCCAAAAAACGCAAACGTCTTATATTAGTTCTTAGTGTTTTTTTTGCATTATTACTACTTACAGAATTTATTGAAAAAAGAAGCTTAAAGAGTATAGATGAAGATTTTTCTTCCCTATATCAGGATAGACTTTTGCCAGCTTCCCAGATGTATGAGCTTTCTGAATTGCTTCATGAAAAAAGAATGCTTTTTGAAAATGTAAATGACAATTCTGGGGTTGTAAAATTCAACTTAGCAGAAATAACAGCTTATAATAATCAGATTGATCAAGTATTACATGATTATGGGAAAACCTATCTAGTAAATAAAGAAGAGGTTTATTTTAAAGATTTTAAAAAGCATTATCAGGAATACTTAATACTGGAAAATACAATTATTAACAATTTACAGGAAGGAGCCTATAATAAAGCTGATTATCTTATCAATAAAAATGCGGAAGATTTTTTTAAAATTTTAAATCTCGATTTGCATAATATTGCCAGTGTTCAGCCAGAGGTAGGCAAACAACTTATGGCTCACTACAAAACCAGCTCTGGAATCACTTCACTTCTTTATTACTTTAAAATTGCTCTTACTATTCTTATAGGTTTGTTTGTGTTACGTCTTTTAGGTTTGGAGCAATTACTCCGCCATCCCAGGCAAAAGTTTGAACTTAACTGAATATGTATTCTATAAAGTGAAAATATGTAAGAAATTTCTCTAATCTCATATGTTATAGGAATCAACTTTAATTCCTTACTATATATTTTCCCCAACCAAGCCACTTTTCGTTTTTAATTAAAATTATTCTTATTAAAATAGATGATTTCCCCTATACTTTGATATGATAATGTTAAATAATTTTGGTTTATGGTAAAAAATCTTTTGCAGATTAACAAAATATTTGGTATTATGTCGAAAATTAGTTTTCTCTAAAACTATTATGCTTAGTTTTACTTCAAGATTAGATGCCTCTACCTTCTAATTAAAGCCCCCACCGTTGCTTTTATTTATTGTTTACCCTGCTACGAATTAATCTCCCAAAGATTGTTTCGTAATAATACTATTATATAAAAATGATAATTCCAAAACTGAAGCCCCATCTTCTTTTTCATATAAGTCCCCAACTTATTCTTTCTCAACTTAGGTGATATTCCCTTTATAAGCAAAAATTGGGACTCACGGAGGCGAAGCCATGTAATAGATTTTATTAGCCACCGCCGTTATTATAAATTTTAAAAAAATCAGAATGAAAGTAGCTTTAATTACAGGTGTTACCGGCCAGGATGGCTCATATTTAAGCGAATTTTTGCTCGATAAGGGTTATATGGTGCACGGTATTAAAAGGAGGACCTCTCAATTCAATACAGATCGAATTGACCATCTTTATCAGGATCCGCACGAAACACACCGTAATTTTATATTGCATTATGGTGATATGACAGATAGTACTAATTTAATTCGGCTTATTCAATTAATACAACCAGATGAAATCTATAATCTGGCGGCAATGAGTCACGTTCAGGTTTCTTTCGAAATTCCAGAATATACGGGAAATACAGATGGATTAGGAACTCTTAGAATACTGGACGCCGTTAGATTATTAGGTTTGGAAAAGAAGACACGGATTTATCAGGCGTCAACTTCAGAATTATACGGGAAAGTACAGGAAGTCCCTCAGTCTGAAACCACCCCCTTCTATCCAAGAAGTCCTTATGCGGTAGCTAAGTTATATGCCTACTGGATAACGGTTAATTACCGGGAGGCTTATAAAATGTTTGCCTGTAATGGAATATTATTCAATCATGAATCACCGGTAAGGGGAGAAACTTTTGTTACGCGAAAAATTACAAGGGCAGTTGCTAGAATCGCCCTTGGCTTACAGGAAAAAATATTCCTTGGTAACCTGGATGCTCGACGTGACTGGGGTCATGCTAAAGACTATGTTAGAATGATGTGGATGATTTTACAAGCAGATGAGCCCGAAGATTGGGTGATCGCTACAGGAAAAACCACAAGCGTTAGAGATTTTGTCAGGATGGCCTTTGCTGAGGTAGGCATAGAGTTGAAATTTGAAGGAAAGGGTATAAATGAAAAAGCTATAGTAACTCAGTGTGAGAAACCTGACTTTAAAATTCCAATTGGAACTGAAGTTCTTTCTGTCAATCCTAGGTATTTTAGACCGACAGAAGTAGAATTACTGATTGGAGATGCTTCAAAAGCAAAAAACAAATTAGGTTGGGTTCCGGAATTTGAATTGCAAGACTTAATTAAGGAAATGGTAGAAAGTGATCTCAATCTAATGAGGAAAGAGCAATGTTTAAAGGATGTTGGTTTTACAGTTATGAATTATTATGAATGATAAGTATTGAGAAATAAAAACTAAATGGAAAAAAACGCCAAAATTTACGTAGCAGGACATACTGGTCTGGTCGGGAGTGCTATTCTAAAGCAACTAAGGTTGAAAGGCTATACTCAAATAATAACAAGAACTCATAAGGAGCTTGAATTGATGGATTGTATTGCTGTTGAAGATTTCTTTAGAGAAGAGAAACCTGAATACGTTTTCCTGGCGGCTGCAAAAGTAGGTGGAATTATAGCAAACAATAGTTATCGCGCAGAATTTCTTTATGAAAATAGTATGATACAAAATAACATAATTCATCACTCATACCTTAATAATGTTAAGAAGTTGATGTTTTTAGGCAGCACCTGTATCTATCCGAAAAATTGTAAACAGCCTATTAAAGAAGAATATTTGTTAACCGGGCCTTTAGAATACACCAATGAACCTTATGCAATTGCTAAAATAGCGGGAATTAAGTTGTGCGAAAGTTATAATCTTCAGTATGGAACAAATTTTATAAGCGTAATGCCAACGAATTTATATGGTCCTGCAGATAACTTTAACCTAGAAACAGCCCATGTTTTACCAGCATTAATAAGAAAGATTTATTTAGGAAAAGCACTGGAAGAAAATGAGTGGGAAAAGATTAAGGATGATCTCAATTACCGGCCCATAGAAGGAATTACTGGAAAGGCTGAAAAAACCGAGATTTTAAGTGTTTTAGAAAAATTTGGTGTAAGAATGAAAAGAGCAAGTTACCAGACAGTTGACACTAAGAAAATGGTTTCTATTGAAATATGGGGAACAGGGAAACCCTATCGGGAGTTTATGTGGAGCGAAGAGATGGCAGATGCCTGTATCTTTTTAATGGAGAAAAGGAATTTTCAGGATATTGTATCACTTCAAGATAATAACGGGAGTACAATTCAGGAGGTACGTAATACTCATATCAACATTGGAACAGGTAAGGAAATATCCGTCGCTCAATTAGCAGAAATGACTAAAAGAATAATTGGTTTTGAAGGAGAATTATTTTTTAATACCGAAATGCCGGATGGGACCTATCGCAAACTAACGGATATTTCCAAGCTAAGGGCTTTAGGCTGGAAAGCTCAGGTGGAATTAGATGAGGGCATAGAAAGGTTATATAATTGGTATAAGAATAGCATTTATAAAAAAATCAAATTTAACTTGAAAACTTAGGTCTCTGCAAGTGAGGGAATCAGCTATTAAAAACTTAAAAGGGGTGAAGTTTAAAATTGCTTAAAGATTATGAAGGATCTGCTTCAAAGTATAAGTATTAAGATTGAAAGCGGATCTTTTATAACCAAAGGTCAAATAAGGCTAATTAGTTCGTTCCTGGTCGGTCAGGGGGTCGTACAATTTGTACAGTTACTTACCGGGTTTCTTCTTATAAGATGGTTAACAGTGGAGCAATATGCCCAATATAGTGTAGCCTTTGCCTTTCAATCTACCGCGCAGATTTTAGTGGAGTTGGGTTTTTCTGGTTCTGTAATTGCACTAGTTGGATCAAGGGTTTATAATAAAGAGGTTTTAGGGGGCTATATAAAAGCTGGTAAATTTTTTAGAAATAGGCTTTTTGCTGTTGTGGGAGTAATATGCTTAGTAGGTTTTCCAATCATAACTTCTCATCATCAATGGCCCTATTATATTACGATCTTATTATTGGTTGCCATTTTAAGCAATTTATATCTTTCAGGAAACAGTGCCTTTTATGCAAGCCCTTTAATAATACACGCAAGACTTAAAGATTTTTATAGAATCCAATTAAAAAGCGGTTTATTCCGTTTGAGTTTCCTGGGGATTCTTAGCATTTTTTCTATCATTAATGCCTGGTTGGCTGCATTGGCAACAAGTTTTTTGATATGGTATAATGGAAAACACTATAAAGACAGGTCTCAGGAATATATAATAGAACCAGCGAGCAGCTCTTCTGAAACTAAAAAAGAAATGCTGCAGTACGTAAAACCGGTTATGCCTGGAATTATCTACTCAGCTTTTAGCGCGCAAATAGCACTTTTTCTCATAAGCATTTTTGGAAATACTCAAAATATAGCGGAAGTAGGTGCTTTAGGAAGAGTTGGACAAATTTTTTTTATTTTGAATGCAGCAAGCTCAACCTTAATCGTTCCCTTTCTAGCAAGGCAGCCTGGAGAGGGTCTTAGTAAAAAATATTTTTCAATTATTTCAGGGGCTTTAGCAATTGCGGCATTACTATCAATCATCGCTTTTTTATTTCCTCAACCATTTTTATGGATAATGGGTAGTAAATATGATCATTTAGATCGAGAAGTCGGTTTGCTTGTTCTCAATTCAGCAATCATTTTTCTCAATGTAGTGATGTGGGATATGAATTGTTCAAGGAAATGGTTGTGGTATTGGATACCAATAGTAAGTATCTCTTCGAATATCCTGTTACAGATATTTTTAATTTTTAAAATGGACCTTAATACAACTTATAACGTACTTATTTACGCAATAATTTTAAGTGTATTTAATCTTTCAAATAAAGTCCTTGTTGCATTCATAGGATTAAAAAAGACAAAAGATGAAGTTAATTTACTTTCAGAAGGTTCCTAATTTTGGAGATGCACTAAATCCATTAATCTTTGATAGGTTCTTTCCCGGTTTTTTTGATGAAAAGGAGGATGAGGTGTTTTTGGGTATTGGATCTATTTTACATTTAAAATTTCCGCCCGAAACCAGAAAAATTGTATTTAGCACAGGCTATGCGTATTACGGCGATTTGCCTGTAATTGATAAAACCTATAATATTTCCTGCGTAAGGGGGCCTTTGACGGCAAAAGCACTTGGCCTGGATTCAAAACTAGGAATAACTGATGGAGCTGCATTATTGAGAAAAATGTATTTCCCGAATGAAACAAAGATTTTTGATTATTCTTTTATGCCTCATCATGCGAGTCTTCATTTTAATGATTGGGAAAAAATATGCAACGAAATCGGATACAATTATATAGATCCTGCTGATGACATTCAAAAGGTCTTGCAGCAAATTTCACAATCTAAGGTCGTAATTGCCGAGGCTATGCACGGGGCTATTGTAGCAGATACATTAAGAGTTCCTTGGATACCGGTAAAACTTTATCCTACAATCAACGAATTCAAATGGAAAGACTGGACTGAATCATTGGCCTTGGAATATATACCAAACACGCTCCCTTCCATTTATTCCAGCCAGATGGTAAATCAAAAAATTGCCGCAAAATTTAGAGCAAAAGAAAGGGATTTATACGTGAGGGGAATTAGTAAAGTATATGAAACTTACCAGGACAATTTCCTAAATAGGAGCCTGATTAAGCAATTTGCCGCATTAAAGTCAAAGCAACAGTTCTTAAGTAACGAGAAGTTACTAGATCAAAAGATAGAACAGCTTCTTGATAAAATAGAAATGATAAAATCTACCTATGGTTTTCTTCAAAAATCTAAATGAATTATAGGTATGCAATGCGCTAATACTCTTTAGTGAATTAGTGACGAAAATAACTATGAAGAATCTGAAATTTAGTGTAATAATCCCCACTTGCCATAGAAATGAATTACTGGCAGAATGTTTAGAGAAGCTTTCTAAACAGGATTATTCATTAGATCAAATCGAAATAATCGTGACCGATGATGGGAAAGTAAGCACAGCAAAACCTATGCTCGATTCATATTTTCCCTTTGTAAAATGGACTAAAGGTGCTGGTAGTGGGCCTGCTGCCAATAGGAATAATGGGGCCAGAATAGCAAAAGGGCAATGGTTGATATTTACAGATGATGATTGCCAGCCAGATCCATGCTGGATTGAAGAATATGAAAAAGCTGTGGAAAGCAATCCTGGGACCAAGGTTTTTGAAGGGCGTACTTATCCTGACAAATCGAAAATGGCCTTTAATGAAGTAGCTCCGATCAATGAGACCGGAGGGCATATGCCTTCATGCAATTTTATGATTTCCCGGGAATTATATTGGGATCTGGGAGGCTTTGATGAAAATTTTAAGTTCTATTTTGAAGATATGGATTTTAGCTATCGAATAAAATCGCTGGGTTTCTCCACTTTATTTCTCCCAAAAGCAGCAGTTTGCCATCCCTGGCGAAAAGTAGATGCCATCAGCTTTTGGAAGAACCGAAAATTTTACAAAGAGTCTTATTGGAAGTTTATAATCAAAGATGAAGAACTATTTAGATCGCATAATTCTTTATTCTTTCTCAAGCAGTTTACAAAGGATCTGGTTTTTGACACCTTTAAAAACTTATTCCGATATAGAGCAAAGGGACTTATATACAACTTAAGTCACAGAATGATACATCTTGAACTTTTCTTCCGAACTCTTTTAAATTCTACCCCGTATAAGGATTTAAAAAAAGGTCTCCTTTTAGAGTAGCTATTTAGAGCAAATCAGTGGTCCAAATGGTGATCAAATATTCAATTCATTGATTATCTGTAATTAATAAATTTTTACTTATGCAAGTTTACATTACGTCAGCCTATCCCTTTCACCCAAAAGATAATTTTGCCGCTTCCTGGTTGAAGGAATCAGCAGCGATGAATTCGGATGGGAAACATTCCGTTACTGAATATTCTGATAGGGCAGATGTAATTTTGTTTGCAGAACATCACTCTAATGAGGATCCGTATTTTTTTCAGGTACTGAATAATGATTTATATAAGAAATATCCTCATAAATCGATTCTTTATAATGATGTAGATAAACCGATATCATTAATACCCAGTATCCTACCATCAATAGAAAAAAAATATTACAAAAATGATTTTACCAGATCAGGTCCTTATATAGCCAGGCATTGTGAAAATGAATCGGTTTCCGCTATAAAGGGAAAATTTAACAAGGAATTTTTATTTTCATTTATAGGGGCAGCAAGAACACACCCGATAAGAAAAGAAATTCTATTATTAGAATCAGCCGCTGGGTTTTTAAAGGATACAAGTGATAAGAACCTGTGGGAACTTACTCCAGAATCAAAAAAGGAATATGAGAAAGAATATGTGGATATAAGTTCTAGAAGTTATTTTGTTTTATGTCCCCGGGGAGAAGGGGTTAATTCTTATCGTTTATATGAAACCATGCAAATGGGGTTAACACCAGTAATTATTTCAGATGACTGGGTTCCAATGCAAGGACCTAATTGGGATAAATTCTCCATACGAATTGCCGAAAAAGATGTTACTCAAATTCCTAGTATACTTAAAGAGAGACAGGATGAAGCAGCTAAAATGGGAGAATTAGCCCGTAGAAATTGGGAGCGTTGGTTTTCTAAAGAAGCTGGCTTTCAGGTGATAGCTTCTATGTGTGAAGAACTTATTAATGCTAATAATAGGAAAAAAAAGAGAATAGTTTACTCATATGGTCAGTTTTTTAGACCATTCCATTTCAGAAATCTATTAAGGTTTTATAAAAATAGCTTGATATGAAGATTTTGTTTTTGTGCAGTTGTTTAGAACCCGGTAAAGACGGGGTTGGAGATTATATTCAGATCCTGGCAAATGAATTATTGGTACACCAGCAGGAAGTTTCAATTCTTGCAATTAATGATCCTTTTCTTTCGGTGAATGAAAAGGAAAAGACTCAACCAATCCCTTCATTAAGACTAAGCAATAAAGAATCCTGGAGTTCAAGAATAATAAAATCAAGAAATTGGATAGATGAAATAAAACCTGACCATATAATGTGGCATTTCGTTATTTACGGATACCACCACCGGGGTTTTAGTTTTAGGCCTCTTCATCTTATTAGTAGGCTATTGAAGAATTATTCCCAGGTAAGTATTATGTTTCATGAGTTATGGATAGGGGCTGCAAAGGAGGATAGTGTAAAAGATAAAGCAATAGGTGAAATCCATAAACTACTTATTAAGTACCTGGTTTGGGATTTAAAACCAGTAAAGGTATTTACCAGTAATTCCACCTACGTGCGTTTATTGAATAAGGAAGAAATTGATAGTTTCTTATTACCAATTTTTAGCAATATTCCATATATCCCTGGCGCGGAGATATTATTTAAAGATCTACTAAATGCCAAAGGTGTAATAAATAGCGGTGAAACTTTAAAGCTAGGAATCTTTGGTACCATTCCCTTTATATGGCAAAAGGAAAAGTTTATAGCAAAGTTGAGAAAAAGCAAATCTTCAGTTATTTTATTCATTGCCGGAAGGTCAAATCAGTGTACAGCAGCTACGCTTAAGAAGGAGCTAAAAAAGGAAATACCTTCTTTGAATATTGTAATAATTGAAGAACAACCGGTTGCCATCATCTCTGGCTTTCTACAATATATAGATTTGGGTATAACCTTAACCGCACCCCAACTTTTAGAAAAAAGTGGAGTTTACGCTGCTTATATGGAACATGGATTGCCAATGCTTCTTGCCGGGCTCGATAAGAATTTTAATTGTGAGGAAAACGATTTGGTTGATAAGAATCAACATTCAAGATGGGAATTAGATGGTTTTCCTGATAAGGGAGAAATCGAGAAATCTACACCGAAAAATATAAAGGAAAAAATTACACGTAATATTCTAGAATTGATAGAAAAAGCTGAAAACAAAGTTTCTATCCCTTTGGTAAAAATGTAAAACGATGAAAAAATTGACAGTAGCTATTTGCATTCCCACGTATAACCAGGCAGAGTATTTACAAAAAAGTATCCAGTCTGCTTTAGACCAAACATACCCGGAAATCTCAGTCTATATCTGTGACGATAGGAGTACAGACGACACCAAATTAATTTGCGAGAAATTTAGTACGGAATATGCTAATTTTCATTATCAACAAAATGATGAAAATCTAGGGATTGCTAAAAATGTAAACAAGCTTTTGAGATGGCCCAAAACAGATTTTATCGTTCGCGTAGATTCCGATGATCTCCTACATCCAGATTATGTAAAAACCCTTGTTTCATTATTTGAGAAATACCCCGAGGCAGGTGTTGGACATGTTAATGTTCAGCAAATAGACGAGCAAGATAATTTTACTAGAAAACGATTACTCGCTCGTAATAAAGAATTTTATGCTGCTGAAAGATCATTAAGGGAAAGCATTTACGGTTATAAAGTGGCTGCCAACATTTGTATGTTTAAGAGAAGTGTTTTAGAAGAACTAAACTTTACCAACGGTCGTCCGGAATATACAGAGGATTATGATTTGTGGGTTCGAATTGCGGATGCCAATTGGGGTAATGTATTTTCATCAAAAATCCTGGCCTATTATCGTGTATGGGTAGATAAGAATAATTACAGGATCTCTTTGCATCGCAAAGAAGCTGAACTTATAGGTTATCAAAGGCTATTTGATGAATGTATAGAACCCGCTTACAAAAGAAGAAAATGGTCCAAGAATATTATTGAAACACAACGAGAAAAATTTGCCCTTGAACATGCAGTGGCATTAAAAAACAACTATTTCACCAAACCTGAGAAGGAGATTATTACCCAGAGAGTATTAAATATCTACGATAGTAAAAAGGTAAGATCCCGTATTGCCAGTTATTTAAATCCAGGCTCTTTGGGAGCAAAATATTATTCATATAAAAGAAAACTGATTGTAAAAATCAAGGATTTGATAAAAAGCACGCAATTCTTATTGCGTAAATCAAAAGCGGCCTAATAGAGAAGCCTGTTTATTATCTAAAGATCAAAATCTGAAAGCAGATTCTTATCTGCCTTTGCGGAATCACTTATTTGAAAACCATTTCATTATGAAAGTAGTAGTATCCCATCCAAATAGTAATCAGTTTAATCGTTCTGCCTTACAGGGGTTTTTAGAAAAAGATATGCTTTCTGAATTTCATACTGGAATAGCATTATTTCCAAATGGCTTATTGGATCGACTGGCTTCGTTACCAACTTTTTCTGAAATAAGACGAAGAAGCTTTTCTCCCGATTTGAAAAATTATACTCACTATTGGCCGGTATTAGAAACAGGGAGGCTTATAGCTGGAAAAATTGGTGCAACTTTTCTCACAAGGCACGAAAAGGGTGTTTTTTGTATTGATTCGGTGTATAATAATCTGGACCAAAAGACTAGTTTACGGTTAAAAGACGCAAAGAAAAGAGGAACAAACGGTGTCTATGCTTATGAAGATGGTGCCTTAAAAACTTTTCGAGAGGCCAAAATTTTGGGTTTAAACTGCTTTTATGATTTACCTATTGGCTACTGGCGCACCGCAAGGGAATTGCTGGAAAAAGAAAAAGACAGGTGGCCCGAATGGACTGCCACCCTAACAGGACTTAAAGATTCAGAAGAAAAACTGCTTCGCAAGGATGAGGAATTAGCCCTTGCTGATAGAATTTTTGTGGCCAGTAGTTTTACTGCGAGTACTCTTAAGAATTACCCTGGAAATTTAGCTCCAATAGAAATAATACCGTACGGATTTCCATCACCAATTAGCACGAGGAAATATGAAGGAGGCAATAGTATAAAACCCCTTAAATTACTATTTGTAGGTGGTCTTTCACAACGTAAGGGGATTGCAGATGTATTTGCAGTTGTAGATAAATTGCAAACACACGTAACATTAACGGTGGTAGGCTATAAAGCTTCGGATAATTGCCGGGTACTGGATGAAAATCTTTCCAGACATAGATGGATTCCCAGTTTACCACATTCAGAAATATTAGAACTAATGAGAAATCACGATGTATTATTATTTCCTTCCCTGTTTGAGGGGTTTGGAATGGTTATAACCGAAGCTATGTCTCAAGGTACACCGGTGATTACGACAGAAAGGACTGCCGGACCAGATTTGATTATTCATAATGAGAATGGTTGGCTTATAGAAGCTGGTTCTACCATCGCCCTAGAGGAATGTTTAGATTATTTACTGCAAAACCCGCAAATTATATCTAAAGTAGGGAAAGCTGCCAGGGAAACTGCAAAACAACGCCCTTGGAAAGTATATGGGGAAGAGTTAGCAACTGCTATAAGCGAACATGTAGGAAAAATAAATTCTTAGAAATTGGAAATTTAAAGATGAGGATCATTCTAAACAGGCTTGTAGATGAAAATGACCCATACCGGTTGATTAAACTGGGTATTTGGGGGTGTTTTTTTCTCCTTCTATTTGAAGGTGCCCTGCGTAAATGGTTTTTACCGGGTCTTGCAGCCCCACTTTTAATTGTTAGGGATCCTGTAGCTATTTTTCTTCTTTTTCATGCCTGGAGAAGAAATCTTCTTCCCCCTTCAATTTATTTAGTGGGCATGTTAGGAATAGGGACGCTGGCATTAATTACGACCCTAATTTTTGGGCATGGCAATCTTGCTATTGGAATTTTTGGAGCAAGAATTCTTATGCTTCAATTTCCTGTGATCTTCGTCATAGGTAAAGTTTTTTCCCGGGAGGATGTGATTAAGGTTGGAAAGATTATGTTATGGATAGCTATACCCATGATCATATTAATATCGCTTCAGTTTTACAGTCCCCAATCGGCCTGGGTTAATCGTGGAGTTGGAGGGGATATGGAAGGATCCGGATTTAGTGGCGCAATGGGATATTTTAGGCCCTCAGGTACCTTCTCATTTACCACAGGTAATACTATGTTCTTTAGCCTCCTTACCTGTTTTGTGTTCTATTTTTGGATAGGAGGAATAAAAGTCAATCGCTTATTACTTATTGCTGCAACTATTGCTTTGTTTATAGCTATCCCACTTTCTATTAGTAGATCATTGTTATTTCAGGTTATCATAGGAGTAGCATTTGCAGTCCTTGCCAGTATTAGAAATCCCAAATATGCTGGCCGTTTCATTGGAGCGGGCATTGCAGGCTTTATTATTTTAGGACTTTTAAATAATGTGGAAATTTTTCAAACAAGTACCGAAGTATTTACCAGTCGGTTTGAAACAGCAAGCAAAGTAGAAGGTGGCTTGCAAGGTACCCTGGTAGACAGGTATTTTGGAAATTTAATTTCTGCGGTTAGTGGTTCTTCCGCAGAGCGAATTCCATTTTGGGGATACGGAATTGGGTTAGGTACAAATGTGGCTAGTTTCCTGCTAACTGGAGGTAGGAATTTCCTAGTAGCAGAAGATGAATGGTTAAGACTGATGGGCGAGATGGGATTTCTAATGGGATTTGGAGTTATTTTAATTCGTTTAGGAATTTGTTTGCAGATGGCCTTGGCTAGTTATCAGAGCCTAAAAACTGGTGATTTTTTACCCTGGATGCTATTGAGTTTCTGCCTTTTAATAGTTCCCCAGGGGCAATGGGCTCAACCTACAGCTTTAGGATTTGCAATATTAATAGGTGGATTATTGCTCGCTTCATTAAACCATGAAGATGAAAAAGCTACGCCACATTCTTAGATCAATATTTAGTTAGGATGAACATTGTCTTTTTCTCACATCCCAGTTTTATCGCCCATAAAAGTATGCCGAGATTTACTCGCTTACTGGATGAAGGAATGCGGGAGCGGGGACATACCACCAGGGTATGGTCACCCCAAGGGCGATTTTATAAACTGCCTATGATTGAAAAATTTAAAAAATGGCTTGGTTATTTAGATCAATATTTATTGTTCCCAGTGGAAGTATATTTCAAAGTAAAAAAGGAGAATTCGGATACCCTTTTTGTATTTACAGATCAAGCACTGGGACCTTGGGTGCCTTTGGTGTCCGAAAGGCCACATGCTATTCATTGTCATGATTTCCTGGCCCAGCGAGCTGCGCTGAATGAAATTTCTGAAAATAATACTGGTTGGACCGGCAAGAAATATCAGGCTATGATTCGTAGAGGCTATTCCAGGGGCAGAAATTACATCTCTGTATCTAAAAATACCAAACGAGATCTTCACAGGTTTACCTCTTCCTCTGGCGGAGTATCTGAAGTAGTCTATAACGGGCTCAATAATAACTTCAAACCAATGAATGTTTGTAATGTGCGAATTGATTTAAAGGAAGAAACTGGAATTGATGTGTTCCATGGTTATATACTTCACGTCGGAGGCAACCAGTGGTATAAGAACAGGATGGGAGTCATTGCGATTTATAATGCATGGCGAATAAAGTTCAAAAAAGACCTACCCCTCCTGCTTGTTGGAGAAAAACCAGATGAACTTATTAAGAATGAATGGCAAACTTCTTCATTTAAAAAAGATATCCATATGCTGGATTCTTTTTCAGACGAATGGGTTAAAAAAGTTTACGCAGGTGCTTCAGTTTTTCTTTTCCCATCGTTGGCCGAAGGATTTGGTTGGCCAATAGCGGAAGCAATGGCTTCGGGATGCCCGGTAATCACTACGAAGGAGGCACCAATGACTGAGGTTGCAAAGAAAGCGGCCTATTATATTCCCAGAAAACCTTCTAATTCATCGGAAGTTATGAAATGGAGTGAAAATGCTGCCGAGGTTTTGCAAAAAGTAATAAGTGCCTCTAGTTCTGAACTCGAAATAATAAAAGAAAGTGGGATTCAAAACGCAAAGAGATTCAATGCTAAAGATGCGCTTGATAAGATAGAAAAGATTTACCTGGATATTCTAAAATCTGAAAATACTGATGAGGCTTTTACACGCAATAGATAAGATGAATCCTGAACGCGGTGGTGTTTGCCAGGCAGTGCGAACCATTATTTCGGGGCTTTCAAAATATGGGGTGACCAGTGAAGTGGTTTGCGTTGATTCACCCGAAGAAGATTTTATAATAAAAAGTGATTTTAAAATTCATGCACTTGGCCCTTCAGATAAATACTGGTCTTATAGCTCTAAGCTTATACCCTGGCTAAGAAACAATTTCTTTGAGTATGATGCTATCATTGTCCATGGGCTTTGGCAGTATCCTTCCTATGCTTTTGAGAAGATCAGGAAAGAATTAGAGGAAAGTGATGATTTCAAAGAAAACCTACCGAAAATTCATGTTATGCCTCATGGTATGTTAGACCCCTATTTTCAAACTGCACCGGATCGAAAATTAAAGGCAATCAGGAATAAATTATACTGGGAATTAATCGAAAGAAAGCTTATCAACAATGCAGATGCCATACTTTTTACTTGTGAAACAGAATGTTTATTGGCGCGTGTCCCTTTCAAACCATACCATCCAAAAGAGGAAATTGTGGTGGGTTTGGGAGTAGAAGCTCCGCCTGAGTTTATCCCTGAGATGAAAATTTCCTTTAAAGAACAATGTAATGGAATTACGAATTATGAATATATACTCTTTCTAAGCAGAATCCATGAGAAAAAGGGGGTAGATATTCTGGTGGAAGCTTATGCAGATTTACTGAATAATTGGGAAAAGGCTAAAAATTCAGCTACGGAAATTCCAAAATTAGTCATAGCCGGACCCGGATTGGAATCTGAGTATGGTAAAAAAGTTCAAAATATTATTAATAAAAATCCTTCTTTAAAAGAAAATGTTTTTTTACCAGGTATGCTTTCCGGAGATGCTAAATGGGGTGCCTTTTATGGCTGTCAGGCCTTTATTTTACCTAGTCATCAGGAAAATTTTGGAATTGCAATCGTTGAAGCTATGGCTTGTGGGAAACCGGTATTAATTACAAATAAAGTTAATATTTGGCGAGAAATTTTAAATTCTGATTCAGGGTTTGTTGAAGATGATAACTTAATTGGGACTTCAAATCTTCTTGGAAATTGGTGGGTTTTGGATAAGGAAAAAAAAGATGAAATGGCTAAAAAAGCAAAAATAAGCTTTCAGGAAAAATTTGAGATTCATAAAGCTTCCAGGCATTTGTTGGAAGTCGTAAGTAGAGCTTCTGCTAAAATACAAGGTGTAGATTTCTAGATTAATGGCTATGGATGCAAAAACTATTTCAAAAGTAAAGCTAAACGAGTTTGACGCTTCAATAGGACTGAACAGAGGCGCAAGCAGGATAAAAGAGATGACCTGGTATTTATTTAAGATGTTTTTTTTCTTAACTGCTTTTCCTTTTCCAAGTTCTATAAAAGTTTCTTTATTAAGATTGTTCGGCGCAAAGGTGGGAAAGAATGTAATTCTTAAGCCAAGGGTGAATATCCATTTTCCGTGGAAACTGGAGATTGGAAACAACGTGTGGATTGGGGAAGAAGTGTTCATCTTGAATTTTGAGAAAGTCCACATCGGTGATAATGTATGTATTTCCCAAAGGGCTTTTCTATGTGGAGGCAATCATGACTATCGTAAACCATCCATGCCATTTAGAAATGGCCCAATAAACCTTGCAGATGGTTGTTGGATTGGAGCCTGTTGTTTTATAGGGCCAAATGTTAGCATTGGAATTGATAGCGTAATTACCGTCGGTTCAGTGATAACATCAGATGTGAAGAATAACCTTATATGCAAAAGAACCGGGAGTGATTTTGAAAAAGAAAGATGGAAAAATACAGAAGAGGTCGTAAACCTATGGTAATTATTATTATTAACTACTTAAATATAAAACTATGAAAAGAATTTTAGTTACAGGAGGGGCAGGATTTATCGGGTCTCATCTATGTGAAAGACTCTTGAAAGATGGAAATGAAGTTATATGTTTAGATAACTATTTTACCGGTAGTAAGAAAAATATAATTCACTTAATGAAGAATCCTTTGTTTGAGGTTATTAGGCACGATATTACGACGCCATTTTTTATAGAGGTAGATGAAATTTATAATCTGGCATGTCCGGCTAGTCCGGTTCATTACCAGTATAACCCTATAAAAACCACCAAAACTTCAGTAATTGGCGCTATAAATATGCTTGGCCTGGCAAAAAGGATAAAAGCAAAAATTTTACAGGCCAGTACAAGCGAAGTGTATGGCGATCCACAAATACACCCCCAACCAGAAAGTTATTGGGGAAATGTAAACCCAATTGGACCGAGGTCTTGTTATGATGAAGGTAAACGTTGTGCTGAAACGCTGTTTATGGATTACCATCAACAAAATGATGTTTGTATAAAAATCATTAGAATCTTTAATACTTATGGTCCCAACATGAATCCCAATGACGGTAGGGTAGTTTCCAATTTTATTATGCAAGCTTTAAATGGTGAGGACATTACTATTTTTGGGGATGGTAGTCAAACCAGATCATTTCAATATGTTGATGATTTAGTAGAGGGCATGATAAGAATGATGAATACTGAAGACGCTTTTACGGGTCCTGTTAACATTGGTAACCAGAAGGAATATACTATGATGGAACTAGCAGAGAATATTTTAGAACTCACAGGATCTGATTCAAAATTAATTTTCAAATCACTTCCCCAGGACGATCCTCAAAGGAGACAACCAGACATTCATTTGGCTACAGCCAAACTTAAGGGTTGGAAACCAGAAATCCAGTTAAAAGAAGGTTTGTCTAAAACAATTCAATATTTTGAATCTATATATCACGGAACTCCGCTGAAGGATAGAAATTTAACCCTTCACCTGGTAAAATAGCACTTTCTAAAAGTGTTTGTTTAATATTCAAATAGCATAAAATATTAATAATATTACCTGAAAAATAAAAAACCGCCCATCCCAAAAATTTTACTTTCTAGTATATTTTAGACATATCCCGATATCCTACCTACGTTAAATGAGCCTTTTGTGAAGTAAGGCCCCAACTTCAATGTAGCTTCTATCCAATAGCAAAGCGCCTTTATGGCGGTTAATTTATTCTTTTAGAGATAGAAATTCACCTATATGAATGTATAAAATATAAATTATGAAAACTTCATCTTTAACACTATCGTTCGCAGCATTTATGCACTTAATAGTAATTGATAGCATATGCTTTTTTTTAAGCTCTGAAATACCAATGAATTTAAATATAATTGCAGGCTACAATATTTTATGGGTTGTACTTATTATTCTAATAGGAGCCCAGGCCTATAACCATGAAAGGGCCTAATTCTTTTCACTTCTTTTATTTAATTAAATAATTTTTCAAATATGAGAATGTCAATAATAACCATTGTTTACAACAGGCGGTACTGCATTGCCGAATGTATAGAGTCTGTATTAGCTCAAACCTATGATGATATAGAGCACCTTGTAATAGATGGAGGTTCTACAGATGGAACACAACTGGAAATCGAAAAATATCGTGACAAATTGGGATATTATATATCGGAAAAAGATGAAGGTATTTTTGATGCTTTAAACAAGGGGATTAAAAATGCCACTGGAGATATAATAGGGATCCTAAATTCAGACGATTTTTTCTACAAACCTGATACGATTAAAAAAGTGGTTGCAGCTTTTAAAATCTCAAATGCAGATCTTGTATATGCGAAAGGGCTATTTGTAGATCAAAAAAATCCTGAAAAAGTCAAACGGATGTATTCTTCTAAGCCATTCAATAAAAGATTTCTGTTTTTTGGTTGGATACCATTACATACCACAATTTTCGTTCGTAAGGAGGTTTTTCAAAAATATGGAATGTATAATTCTGGGTATACTATAGCAAGTGATTACGAAATTTCTCTAAGGTGGTTTCAAAATGATGATATAAAAAAGTATTTCTTAAATGAATGGGTAGTTAAAATGCGTCTGGGCGGCCTAAGCACTTCAATGGAATTACAGATAAAGAAATCTAAAGAAGATTTAAGGATTATTAGGCTCAATAAGTTAAGTGGTTTTTTCACCCTATTTTGCAAAATTGGGCGCAAAGTTCCCCAGTATTTAATTCCTCAATTCCGTAGTTTAACAAGTATTTCTCCTAAAACCTGAAAAGCTTTTTTTGGATTTCTCAAGTTTAAAATTTTCAATATAAATATGAATAAAATGAAATGGTCTCCTTTTATAATGCCCTTTTCATTATTGGCACATTTAGTTATAATAAATGTTTTTTTACATTTATTAAATCCTGAATTCTATGCTAATATTCTGGCTATTGTTGGTTTCAATTTAGCCTGGATATTATCTGCCTTATGTCTTAATTTTTACGTGGTAGAAAGGAAAGAACGCTTTAGAACCAAATTCAACAAATTTCTTCGGCATTATCTATTATTCTGTTTAGCATACTTTTCCGTTTTTGCATTTTTAAAATTGGACCTGGTAATAAAGTACCAGGTATTTACCCTGGTATTTCTCCTATTAATACTAACATTTTATCGCTGGTTCTTCTTTTCCGTAAGGCGACTTTATCGTTTAGAAGGAGGAAATTATCAAAACGTGGTAATAGTGGGAAATGATAAGAATATGGGGATTATTAGAAAAGTTTTTGATGAACCCGATTTTGGTTACAGGTATAAAGGTTTTTTCCATAATAATAGTTCTGATAAAAAAGATTATCTGGGAAATGTGGACTCTTGTTATGATTTTATTTTGGAGAATAACATTGATGAAATTTATTGTATAGTTTCACAGCTTTCTAATGAACAGCTAAACCGCTTAATATCTTTTGCCGATAATAATCTTAAGCACCTCAAATTAATACCTGACAATAAAGAGATTTTTACAAGGTCAATGAATGTAGAGCTGTTTGGCACTGTTCCGGTTTTAAATCTGAGGAAATCTCCCTTGGAAAAAAATTATGCTAAATACGGAAAACGGATTTTTGATGTCTTATTTTCTATTTTAGTAATAGTTTTTATACTATCCTGGCTTATACCACTGGTTTTCATCTTAATGAAGATCGAATCGAAAGGGCCACTATTTTTCAAACAGCTTAGGCACGGTTATAACAAAAAACCATTCTGGTGCTATAAGTTTAGATCTATGACGGTGAATAAACTGGCAGATGAAAGGATGTGTAGCCGAAATGATCCACGTGTGACCAAACTTGGAAGGATATTAAGAAGAACAAGTGTTGATGAGTTACCTCAATTTATAAATGTGCTAAAAGGGGAAATGAGTGTTGTAGGACCTCGGCCACATATGGAAACTCATACTCTGGAATATGCGGGAACAGTAGATAAATATCTGGTTAGACATTTTACAAAACCTGGAATTACTGGTCTGGCACAAATTAAAGGTTATAGGGGTGAAATATCCTGTAAATCAGATATTATTAACAGAACAAGGTTTGATATTTTTTATCTCGAAAAATGGAATCCTTTGATGGATTTCAAAATCATTTACCAAACCATTTACAATGCGATGGTGGGTGACGAAAAGGCCTTCTAAAAGAAATTGAAACATTACCCAATTCTCTAATCAAAATTATTAAATGAAACTAAATTCTACTTTCAAACGGCTTTTGCTGTCCGGTATTTTATGCATCTTACTTTATTCCTGCGTTTCTAGAAAAGAGATGGTTTATTTTCAGGAGATAGAGCAATTAAGAAAAAATGAAGCTAAACGATCCGGTAATAATCTGGAGATACAGCCTGATGATGTGCTTACTATTCGAGTTTCGGCACCGGAACAGGAAGCAGCTTTACCATTTAACCTTACTAAATCTATTACCTCTCAAGATAGGATAATGGGAGAAGTAGAGCTTGAAACCTATCTTGTTTCGGATGAAGGTACCATAGTTTTTCCTGTTATAGGAGAAGTGAAGGTTGAAGGTTATACAAACATTCAACTGGCGAAGAAAATTCAAGATTTGATTGCCGAGTACGTAAAGGATCCAATAGTGAATGTAAGGATTTTAAATTTTCAAATCACGGTTTTAGGCGAAGTGAAAAATCCCGGGACATTTTTTATTGAAGATGATCACATCAGCATAACCAAAGCTTTAGGTATGGCCGGGGATCTCACCATTTTTGGGCAAAGAACAAATATCCTTGTAATGGGTGAAGATGGAGATCATAAAACGTATGCATATCTTGATCTCACCGATGCTGGAGTGGTCACTAACCCCCATTATTATTTACGACAAAATGATGTTATTTATGTTGAACCACGAGGAACAAGAAGGCAGTCTGCGGGTTCTACCGGTTTAGCTTCGACTTACCTATCTATTATATCTGTAATTGCCTCACTCATTATCTTAATCACCAAATAACTCAGGTTATGGAAAACAATATCAATAAAGCTCATATGGATAGGATCAATATGAGAAAGGAGATAACTAAATACTTAAAAAAATGGCCCTGGTTTATACTATGCATTATTATATGTTGTGCGGCAGGGTATATATATTTAAGATATACTACCCCTCAATATATTGCCAAAACTCAAATTATTCTCAAAGATGATTCCTCAAAAAATTCTGAATCTGTAATTTTTAAAGATCTGGGTATTATGAGTACAGCTGGGACTAAAAGTATAGAGAACGACCTGGGTATTTTGCGTTCGAGACGTCTAATGAATGAGGTGGTTAGATCTTTGAATTTGTATATTCAGTATTATATTGAGGGCGAGTTCAATGATATTGAACTTTATGAGAATGTTCCTTTTTCAATCCACGTTATGGGGTTTGATGAAAATCTTCTTAAACAAAATGGTGGTGGCAGGTTTGAAATTTGGAGATCTTCCAATAAAATATACAAGATTAAAAACCTACAAACAGGAACGATTAAGGAAGAGGAGCCTGGTAACACCATAGATTTAGGCTTTGCACAGATAATAATTCGTCCCATGGAAAGTAATAGGGGTTATGAGGGTAAAACCATAGTCCAATTCTCAGAAATTAATAAAATAGCTGCCAATTATCGAAACAAAATAAATTTTACCCAGGCAGACGAAAATTCCCTCTTGATTGGAATTGAACTTAGTGATCCTGTAAAAGAAAAAGCACGGGATATTCTGGATCAATTAATTATGGAGTTCAATAGATCGGCGATAGAAGATAAAAACCTAATAGCCGGGAATACATTTGATTTTATAAATGAGCGCCTGGCCATTATCAATGAAGAACTGGATTCAGTTGAAACCGGAAAGAAAATTTTCAAACAACAGAATCAACTCACCGATATACACGCTGAATCTCAAATGTTTATACAGAATGCGAGTGATTATAATAAAAAGCGACAGGAGATTGGTACGCAACTGGAACTTTCTAACGCGATGCTGGAGTATATTTCTTCAAAATCGGATAGGAACCTTTTACCATCTAATTTAGGCCTATCAGAAGGTGGAGTCAACGATCAAATTGATGAATACAATTCGCTTATATTAGATCGCAACAGGCTCCTGGCAGGATCCAGTGAAAAAAACCCAATGGTAGTGAAATATAATAGTCAAATAGATCAAATCAAAGCCAATGTGGTACAAAGTTTAAACCAAGCCAGGTCCAATCTTTTAATTTCACAAGAAGATATTCAACGACAGGCCTCCAGTATTGGTTCTAAAATTTATTCAGTTCCAACAAAAGAACTCCAATACAGGGGGATTGAAAGACAACAGAGTATTAAAGAAACTTTGTATTTGTTTTTATTGCAAAAAAGAGAAGAAAATTCGTTGGCCATGGCTATAACTGAACCTAAAGCTAAAATAGTAGACCGTGCATATTTCAGCGATTATCCAATTTCTCCTAATTCCAGAAGTGTATATATGGGAACATTTATTTTAGGTTTATTTATACCTTTTTCATTAATCTATATAAATGGTCTTCTTGATAATAAAATAAGAAAGCGAGTAGATATAGAAAGTTTGGCTTCTAATATTCCATTGGTGGGTGAAATTCCAAAAATGACGCAAAAATTAAGACTTATTAAATCGAATGACCGATCTGTCCTTGCAGAGGCCTTCAGAATTCTGACAACTAATTTACAGTACCTACTAATAACTCAAAAAAATAAGACCTCGGGTATTACTTTTTTAGTAACCTCTACTATAAAAGGAGAAGGAAAGACATTTACTTCAGTTAATCTTTCCATTACCCTAGCAAATACCTCAAAGAAAGTTTTACTGATTGGCGGGGATTTAAGAAACTCTAAACTTCAACCGTTTGTAATAAACAAAAGTCAAAAATTAGGATTGTGCGATTACCTGGCAGATGATTCCTTAGATCTGGACTGTCTAATTCAAAAATCGAACTTGAACGCTCATTTAGATATTCTTTTAAGTGGGAACTATCCACCCAATCCTTACGAGCTGCTTAAAACTTCGAAAATGGGGGTTTTGATTGAAAGTATGCAAAAAGAATATGATTATATTGTTATAGATACAGCTCCTTCATTGCTGGTAGCAGATACATTTTTACTTACCAAGTTTGCTGATATAGTTTTATATATAGTAAAAGCGGGATTTACAGATAAGGAATTACTTGAATTTCCGCAGCGAGCAAAAGAACAGGAAAAATTTTCAAAGATTGCATTTATCCTCAACCACGTATCCAAAGCCCATTTAGGTTATGGTAATAGTTATGGCTATGGTTATGGTGATGCCAAAGAGCGCTCCTGGAGCAAAAAATATAAATCTACTGTTTTCGATATTTAATTTTAACCATTTCTTCCATTTTCAGAATTGAACAACCCACTAAATCCTTAGCTGGGAATCTATAATCTTTATCACCCTAAATAAATAAAAGATTTTTGTGCTAGAGCTCTTCTGGCGTGTATTAATCTACCCCATTTTCAAAATTATCAGGTCATAATTCTAATTAATTAAAAGATGAAAACTTTATTCTATTCGGTTTTAAAATCCATTCTTTTCATTTCCATTTATCTTATTTTCTACTCCAGTTCTCAACTGAATGCTCAGAGTTTTTCACAGAATAATATTGACCTTAACGGGAAGGGAACCATCAATAATGGAACTTCCCTAACCTTTGGTCCTGATGGGAGATTATATGTGGCAGAATATGTAGGGGTGATAAAGGCCTTAACCCTGGAAAGAACTGACGGGGGTTCCTATGTTGTTACTGAAATGGAACAAATTAATGGAATCCAGTCTATACAAGGTCACAATGATGATGGTTCGCTTCATCAAAGTACAATGCGCCAAACAATAGGCTTGGAAGTAGTTGGTACTGCAGCCAATCCTGTACTATATGTATCTACCAGTGATTTTAGAATTGGCGGCGGTGGAGGTGGTGGCAGTGGAGATGTGGGATTAGACACGAATTCCGGTATTATTACCAGGTTTAGTTGGAACGGTACCGGATGGGATGTAGTAGATATCATAAGAGGTTTACCACGTTCTGAGGAGAATCACTCTACCAATAACATGGAATTCACTACTATTAATGGGGATGATTATTTAATAGTTGCTTCTGGAGGGCATACTAATGCAGGGGGACCCTCAACAAACTTTGCATATACAACAGAGTATGCCCTTTCAGCAGCAATCCTCTCAGTTAATCTCACGATGCTTGAGAACATGCCTATACAGAATGACAATGGCAGAAAATATATCTACGATCTTCCAACATTAGACGACCCATCCAGACCTAACGTGAATGGAATAACAGATCCCGATGCACCTGGGTATGACGGGATTGATGTTAATGATCCTTTTGGAGGCAATGATGGGCTTAACCAGGCTATAATCGTACCTGGGGGGCCTGTTCAAATATTTTCTCCCGGCTACCGTAATGCTTATGACCTCGTAGTTACCGAAAGTGGAGCAGTCTATGTTACAGATAATGGAGCTAATGGGGGATGGGGAGGCTTTCCTGTAAATGAAGGAGGTGGAGATGCCAATAATGATTATGACCTTGGTGAGCCAGGAAGTTCGTATACCTCAGGAGGTGAAAAAATCAATAACAAAGATCATCTAAGTCTGGTAACTTTGGATATAAAGTCTTATCAATTTGGTAGTTTTTATGGTGGGCATCCTACTCCCGTAAGGGCAAATCCATATGGGGCAGGTTTATATACAAACCCGGCGGTAACAGGTACTGAAGGAGCTATATTTCGTACTTTAATTTATCACCCAAATAAAGATACAGATGGATTTACCTCTGATCCTGAATTGGGACTCCCAGCCAATTGGCCTCCCGTTCAGGTTGCAAATCCCGTAGAGGGAGATTATCGAGGCCCCGGAGATCCAAATCCCGATGGTCCAGAAGATGAATTAGTAACCATTTGGGGTACCAATACAAATGCTATAGATGAATATACTGCTTCCAACTTTAATGGGGCTATGAAAGGAGATCTTATCGCAGGAGTGAACACTGGAGTTTTAAGACGCGTTCAACTCAATGAAGACGGAAGTCTCAAAGAACTTACCCCATCATTTGCCTCTGGTATTGGTGGAGACGCCCTGGGTGTAGCCTGTAATGGGGATAATGATATTTTTCCAGGAACAATTTGGGTGGTAACCTTAAATGGAAAACTAGTTGTTTTTGAACCTCAGGACTTTGGTATATGCTTACAGCCTGAAGATGAAGGTTATGATCCCCTGGCAGATTATGATGGCGATGGTTATACCAATCAGGATGAAATAGACAATGATACAGATCATTGTAATGGAGGGTCCCAGCCTAATGACCATAATAAAACAGCAGGTGCCCCTTTAATTTCAGACCTTAATGATCTTGATGATGATAGTGATGGAATTCCAGATGCTCAAGATCCCTTCCAATTAGGAAATCCATTGGAAAGTAGTAGTGATGCTTTCAGTCTACCGGTAATTAATGAACTTTTTTCCAGCAATCCAGATCTCCAGGGGTATATGGGGCTTGGATTAACAGGCCTAATGAATAACGGTGATCCGAATCCCAACTGGCTGAACTGGATGGACAGGCGGGATGACGCGAGTGAACCAAATCCAAATGATATTTTAGGAGGAGCCATTGGTGCAATGACTATGCAAATGACGGCCGGAACAGCACTGGGTACCAATAACAATCAGGAAAAAGGCTTTCAGTATGGAGTTAGGGTTGACCAGTCTAAAGGAGTTTTTACAGTGACTGGCGGACTATTTAATTTTAATGATCCGTTGCAGTTATATGGTCATTCGAGCACTCCGAACGGGGAATTAGGAATATTTATAGGAACAGGTTTTCAGGACAATTATATAAAATTTGTTTTAACAAAGAGTGGGCTGACCATACAGCAGGAAATCAATGATGTGCCATTGGATCCATTATTAATAACTGTCCCTGAGCAAAATAGGCCGGATTCCGGAGCAGCTCTTTTTTACGTGATTGATCCTGTCTCAGGAAATATTGACTTCGAGTATACATTTGATAATGGGCCTCGCATTTCAGCTGGTTCCCTTGTGGCCCAGGGAGCTATTCTGGAGGCTATTCAAAGCTCCGCAAAGGATTTGGCAGTCGGTTTAATAGGAACTTCCAATGCACCAGGAGTAGAATTAGAGGGGACATGGGATTATCTTCACGTAACAGGAAGTGCTCCATATATAATAGAAGAACTCCCGGAAATCACCGAAATTATCGGAGCAGTAAACGAAACTATAGATTTGAATAATTATTTTAATGATGATTATGGAACTAACAACCTTCAGTTTTCCATAGTTAATAATTCAAACCCTGCAATTGAAGCTTTTATTGTGGAAAACATTTTAGAAATACGCTTTCCACCTACACCTACAGTTTCTGATATTACCATACGTGCTACAGATTCCGATAACCTATTTGTTGAGCAAACATTTAAGGTTACGGTAAATGAAGCTCCTATTTCAAATATTTTGTACCGTATCAATGCCGGTGGGCCAACTATTATATCTCTTGATGGAGAGGTAGATTGGGAAGCAGATACTTCCGGGGAGAATTCTCCATACCTTACTGAAGCCGGAGGGAATAATACCAGTGGTTTCAGTATCAACAATTATTCTGAAGAAATAGATCTTAGCACTACACCAACAAGTATCTTTAATACAGAACGTTCTGATAATGTGTCAGGTCCGCCCAATGTAACCTATTCCTTTCCTGTAGAGCAGGGAAATTATGAAGTTCGATTATATATGGGTAATGGGTATCATGGTACCTCAGATCCTGATGAGAGAATATTCGATGTTGAAATTGAAGGCATTACGCATCCGGAAATTAAAGATATTGACCTTTCTGGCACTTTCGGGCATCGCACCGGTACTGTTATAACTAAAATAGTAGAGGTGAATGATGGTTTTTTGGACATAGCTTTATTGCACGGACAAATTGAAAATCCACTGATTAACGGAATAGAGATCTTAGGTTCTTCAAGAAGGGAAACGCCTATTGTGGTTTCCCAAATACCGGATCAATTTAATATTGTTGGGGAGGAACTTGATGGAAGTCTTGCCGTGGAGGCAAGTGGAGGTGATGGTAATCTTTCATATAGTATTTCTGGGGCACCTTTAGGGATTTTTATTGAACCTACAAATGGACAAATAGGAGGTGCAATTGATATTAATGCAAATGATCAAAGCCCATATACCATTACCATTACAATAGATGACGGGGATGACCATTCCAATGATGCAGTAAGCATTTCCTTTATTTGGACCATAACAGCTGGTGAGCCATACATTGTTCAGGATATACCAGATCTCAATAGATATGTGGATTCTGAAGATGAAACTATTAATTTGAACAATTTTTTTGATGATAATGCTGGAAGGGAAAATCTATTATATTCTATCGAAGACAATAGTAATACTGCCGTTAATACGGCCATATTAGATAGCCTTTTAAGCATAAGTTTTCCCGCAGTAGCTGCAATTGCTAATATTACGGTTCGTGCTACAGATGCTGATAATTATTATGTGGAACAGACTTTTAGAGTTACCGTAAATCCACAAACCTCAGATCCTACGCCCTCTATTGTGCTATATCGGGTGAATTCTGGTGGTCCTGCAATAACTTCCATAGATAATGAAATAGACTGGGGGGCAGATACTTCTTCGGAAAATTCTTCGTACTTAATTGAAGCTGCAGGAAATAGTACGGCTAGCTTTAATATGAGTAATTATACAGATGAGGTTAATCTGGAAACTACTCCCACGGGTATTTTTAACTCTGAAAGGTCAGATCATTCACCGGGTATACCAAATATTACTTATTCCTTTCCGGTAGCTCCCGGTAATTATGAAGTACGCCTTTATATGGGTAATGGTTACCACGGAACTTCAAAAACAGGTCAGCGAATTTTTAATGTTGAGGTTGAAGGTATATTGTATCCTGAACTGGAAGGGATCGATATCTCCGATACATTTGGTCATAAAGTAGGTGGGGTGATAAGTAAAACAGTGGAAATAATTGACGGTTCCCTGGAGATTTCCTTTCTTCACGGTAGTATTGAAAATCCCTTAATTAGTGGAATTGAAATTTTAGGATCCAGCATAATGGGAAATCCAATTTCAATAACAGAAATAGCAGATCAAACAAATGTAATCGGCGATGTTTTGGATGGGACTCTTTCAGTTAGTGCCACCGGTGGAGATGACGCTTTGGTGTATTCCATCTCTGGAGCCCCAGCGGGAGTGGTTATCGATGCCTCAACGGGTGTGATTAGTGGCAGCATAGCCCCTGACGCTGCCAGGGAAACGCCTTATTTGGTAAGCGTAAGCGTAGATGATAGTGATGATGTAACCTCGGATGTGGTAAGCACCAGCTTTAACTGGACAGTGAGCTCGGGGGCTCCCGTCATCACCACAGCACTTCCAGACCTTGAACGGCTTGTTTCTTCTGCAGATGACAGTATCGATTTAAACAATTATTTCGATGATAACGATGGCGTGGAAAATTTGGAATATAGTGTTGAACTTAACAGCGATCCTTCTATAGGGGCTGTGATTATTAATAATGTGCTGACCTTGAGCTACCCCGGGGTTCCAGCTTTATCAGAACTAAGCATCAGGGCTACAGATACCTATAGTAATTTTGTAGAACAAAGCTTCCAGGTGAATGTGATCGAGGATATTGGAGGAATTGATATACTAGTAGAATCCATAGCCGATCAAACAAACGTAATCGGCGATGTTTTGGATGGGACTCTTTCAGTTAGTGCCACCGGTGGAGATGGCGCTTTGGTGTATACCATCTCGGGAGCCCCAGCTGGAGTGGTTATCGATGCCTCAACGGGTGTGATTAGTGGCAGCATTGCCCCTGACGCTGCCAGGGAAACGCCTTATGTGGTAAGCGTAAGCGTAGATGATAGTGATGATATAACCACAGATTCGGTAACCTCTAGTTTTAACTGGACGGTTAGCTCGGGAGCTCCTGTAATTGTACAAAACCTTCCAGGTCTCCAAAAGTATACTGGGGATGTGGATGATACTTTTGATCTGAACCTTTATTTTGATGATAACCAGGGTGTCGAGAACTTGGTATACACGGTGGAACTTAATAGCGAACCCTCTATAGGTGCTTCAATATTAGATAATATTCTAAGCTTAAGCTATCCTACGGTAACGGCGGTATCTGAGATCACTATTAGAGCTACAGATTCCAATAGTAATTTCGTGGAACAAAGTTTTAATGTCACAGTGATTGAGGAGCCCACAGAATCCGGAGTATTATACCGTGTAAACTCTGGTGGTCCTGCAATAGCTTCCATAGATGGTGAACTAGACTGGGGCGGAGATACTTCCTCTGAAAATTCTCCTTATTTAGCAGTATCAGCTGGGAATAACACCGGTAACTTTAGTATGAAGAACTATACAACTGAAGTGGATTTGGAAACGACCCCGACCAGTATTTTTAATACCGAAAGGTCAGACCATTACCCCGGCGCACCGAATATTACCTATTCATTCCCAGTAGACCCCGGCACTTATGAGGTACGTCTTTATCTGGGTAATGGTTACCACGGAACTTCAAAAACGGATCAACGAATCTTTAATGTGGAGTTGGAAGGGATCGTGCACCCAGAACTGAATGGAATCGATATCTCTGGGACTTTTGGTCATAGGGTAGGTGCGGTAATTAGTAAAATGGTGGAGGTAACCGATGGATCTTTGGATATTTCCTTTCTACACGCTGTGGAGAATCCTATAGTTAATGGAATTGAAATACTTGGTTCCGGAGATAATGGAAATCCTATTTCAATAACAGAGATAGCAGATCAAAGCAACATAACCGGCGATGAGCTCGATGGTAGTCTCGCAGTATCGGCAACCGGGGGAGATGGATCTTTGGTCTATTCGATATCCGGTGCTCCTGCGGGTGTAGTAATAGATCCCGTTACCGGTGTAATTAGTGGTACGATTGCACTGGATGCAGATATTTTAAGTCCTTACAATGTTATAATAACTGTTAATGATAGTAACCAAGAAATTGTTGAGGAAAGTAGCATAAGTTTTACCTGGGTAGTTTCCTCACCTGTATTTTCCGGATTGTGGAATGAGAAGTTTGAGAATCAAAATTACACAGCGAGGCATGAATGCTCTTTCGTTCAGGCCGGGGATAAGTTTTACCTAATGGGAGGAAGGGAAAGTGCTAAAACTGTAGAGGTATATGATTACAACACAAACTCCTGGTCTCCTATTGTTAATTCGGCACCATTTGAATTTAACCACTTTCAGGCTTCAGAATACCAGGGCTTAATTTGGGTAATAGGGGCTTTTAGCACCAATAATTTCCCTTCAGAAATTCCAACCGAGCATGTTTGGATTTTTAATCCAGATACACAGGAATGGATTCAAGGTCCTTCTATTCCTGAAAACAGGAGAAGAGGCTCTACAGGAGTGGTAGTTTATAATGATAAATTTTACATCTCTGGAGGTAATACGAATGGGCATAATGGAGGGTATGTCCCCTGGTTTGATCAATATGATCCTGCCACAGGAATATGGACGCCACTAGCGGATGCTCCAACACCTCGTGATCATTTTCACTCTACAGTAATAGGAGATAAATTATACCTTGCAGGAGGCAGGCTTTCAGGAGGGACGGGAGGTACTTTTAAACCGCTTATCCCTCAGGTTGACGTGTACGATTTTAGCACTTCAACCTGGAGCACTTTACCAGATCATTTACCCACTCCAAGGGCTGCTGCAGCAGCAGTAAATTTTGAAGATAAATTAGTTGTTATTGGAGGAGAAGTTTCAAATGAAGAAGTTGATGGGTCAGTTATAAGTGATGCACTCAATATTACGGAAGAATATGATCCAACTTTAGGTGAATGGAAAAGAATTGCTTCCTTGAACCATAAAAGACACGGGACCCAGGCTATAGTCTCTGGAAGTGGAATATATATCACTGCAGGCTCCCCTTCTTTAGGAGGAGGTAACCAAAAGAAGATGGAGTTTCTGGGAAATGATACTCCAGTTGGAACATCTCTTATAGCCAGTTCAATTTCAATCCCGGATTCCCTGAAAATCGATAAAAATTTCACAATGGAAATGCCTTTGGAAATAACTGGTGGAAATACGGGGATATTTATTACTTCAATTGAACTTGAAGGTTTATATGCTCAAAACTTTCAAATTATAGCGGGAAATCTTACTAATGCCCTGCTAAAACCAAACGATCTTCATCTCATCGAACTTGAATATATTGGTAATAGCAACGAAGAGAACGCCAATTTAATTATCAACTATGGATTAACAGGTCAGAGAACTATAGCTTTAAGCCTTGCTGAAAATAATATTATTGTTAATTCAATTTCAGATCAAACAAATGTAATCGGCGATGTTTTGGATGGGACTCTTTCAGTTAGTGCCACCGGTGGAGATGGCGCTTTGGTGTATTCCATCTCGGGAGCCCCAGCTGGAGTGGTTATCGATGCCTCAACGGGTGTGATTAGTGGCAGCATTGCCCCTGACGCTGCCAGGGAAACGCCTTATGTGGTAAGCGTAAGCGTAGATGATAGTGATGATATAACCACAGATTCGGTAACCTCTAGTTTTAACTGGACGGTTAGCTCGGGAGCTCCTGTAATTGTACAAAACCTTCCAGATCTCCAAAAGTATACTGGGGATGTGGATGATACTTTTGATCTGAACCTTTATTTTGATGATAACCAGGGTGTCGAGAACTTGGTATACACGGTGGAACTTAATAGCGAACCCTCTATAGGTGCTTCAATATTAGATAATATTCTAAGCTTAAGCTATCCTACGGTAACGGCGGTATCTGAGATCACTATTAGAGCTACAGATTCCAATAGTAATTTCGTGGAACAAAGTTTTAATGTCACAGTGATTGAGGAGCCCACAGAATCCGGAGTATTATACCGTGTAAACTCTGGTGGTCCTGCAATAGCTTCCATAGATGGTGAACTAGACTGGGGCGGAGATACTTCCTCTGAAAATTCTCCTTATTTAGCAGTATCAGCTGGGAATAACACCGGTAACTTTAGTATGAAGAACTATACAACTGAAGTGGATTTGGAAACGACCCCGACCAGTATTTTTAATACCGAAAGGTCAGACCATTACCCCGGCGCACCGAATATTACCTATTCATTCCCAGTAGACCCCGGCACTTATGAGGTACGTCTTTACCTGGGTAATGGTTACCACGGAACTTCAAAAACAGGCCAACGAATATTTAATGTGGAGTTAGAAGGGATCGTGCATCCTGAACTGAATGGAATCGATATCTCTGGAACTTTTGGTCATAGAGTAGGCGCGGTAATTAGTAAAATAGTGGAGGTAGCAGATGGATCTTTAGATATATCTTTTCTACACGCTGTAGAGAATCCTTTAGTTAATGGCATTGAAATACTTGGTTCCAGTATGGCAAAACAGGTGGTAGTTTCTGGGAATTTGAATGAGATAATCTCAAAAGAAAATTATACCAGTATTGAAAATGCTCATGAGTTACTAAACTCAGATGAACAATTATCGGCCTATTTATATCCTAATCCTTCCATTAATGATGTTTATTTGAAACTATCGGATCCATCATATAATCTTAAGGAACTTTTGGTATATTCTTCCAATGGAAGGTTATTGAAAATTCTGGATGCCAAACGAATCCAGGTAGACAAAGGTTCATATAATATAGATGTTACAGGGTTTCCTGATGGAACCTACATTATGAAATTAAATTTTATGGACACTAAAAGTTTGAATTTAAGACTGGTTAAGCGAAAATAAACCTTCAGCTTAAAAGAAAATGATCCCTCTCAATAAATTTTGTGAGGGATGATTTATTTTTAATATAAAGTGATATTTTCTATAAAAAACCTTGACAAGGTTCATGTTGAAAGGTCAATTCACTTTAACACTTCTTAGATCACTAGCTAAACCAAATCAAAACGATCCAGGTTCATTACCTTATCCCAGGCTTTTACAAAGTCCTTTACAAACTTTTCTTCTGAATCTACACAGCCATAAACTTCGGCCAAGGCTCTAAGCTCTGAATTAGATCCAAAAATAAGGTCTACTCTGCTTCCTGTCCATTTAACCTCTTTTGTAGAGCGATTGCTACCTTCAAATTCGTTTTGAGCGTCTGAAGTTGCTTTCCAGGTTGTTCGCATATCAAGAATATTTTTGAAGAAATCGTTGGTTAATTGCCCTTGACGATCTGTAAACACACCATGTTTCGAACCATCAAAATTAGTGTCAAGGACACGCATCCCACCAACTAATACAGTCATTTCTGGTGGTGTTAATGTTAGTAACTGTGCTTTATCTACAAGCATTTCTTCAGCCGAAGCCGAGATGTTATCTCTATTTCTTGCATAATTTCGGAAACCATCTGCATTTGGTTCCAGGGGTTCAAATGCTTCCACATCAGTTTGCTCTGCCGTCGCATCTGTTCGGCCAGGAGTAAATGGAACACCAATATCATAACCTGCATCTGCAGCAGCTTTTTTAATTGCTACGCATCCTCCAAGGACAATAAGATCTGCAACGGAAACTTTTTTGTTTCCAGATTGTGCATCATTGAATTCTTTTTTAATTTCTTCAAGCTTTGTTATTACTTTCTGTAATTGTGGAGGATTATTAACTTCCCAATGTCTTTGTGGTTCAAGTCGAATACGTGCTCCATTAGCACCACCACGTTTATCTGATCCTCTAAATGTAGATGCAGAAGCCCACGCAGTAGAAACCAGTTGCGAAACCGATAATCCTGAATCAAGGATTTTTTTCTTAAGTCCTGCAACATCTTTATCGTTAATTAATTCATGATCAACCTTTGGTACAGGATCCTGCCAGATAAGTTCTTCTGAAGGTACCTCTGGACCTAAATAGCGTGATAAAGGTCCCATATCACGATGCGTTAATTTATACCAGGCTTTTGAAAAAGCTTCAGCAAACTCCTCAGGATTTTCGTGAAAATGTTTGGATACTTTCAAATATTCTGGATCTTCTTTTAAGGCAAGATCGGTAGTAAGCATAAAAGGAGCGTGTTTCTTATCCGGGTCGTGAGCGTCGGGAACAGTTCCTGCACCAGCGCCATCTTTAGGCTTCCATTGGAAAGCTCCACCTGGACCTTTATGGCATTCCCAGTCAAAACCGAATAAGTTGTCAAAAAAGCTATTGCTCCACCTGGTAGGTGTTTGAGTCCAGGCTCCCTCAATTCCACTTGTTATGGTATTTTCTGCCTTTCCATTTCCGAAGCTGTTTTTCCAGCCAAGTCCCATTTCTTCAATAGAACCACCTGCAGGTTCTGCTCCAACATATTCGTTAGCATCAGCTGCACCGTGGGTCTTTCCAAAGGTATGTCCACCGGCTATAAGCGCTACTGTCTCGTAATCGTTCATCGCCATACGGCCGAAGGTTTCACGAATATCTTTTGCAGCTCCAATGGGATCTGGATTTCCATTAGGTCCTTCAGGATTTACATAAATAAGTCCCATGTGAGAAGCTCCCAGCGGACTTTCAAGTTCCTTATCTTCTGAATATCGTTCTTCATTTCCCAGCCATTCGCCTTCAGACCCCCAGTAGATATCTTCCTCCGGTTCCCAAATATCTTCACGGCCACCGCCAAATCCGAAGGTTTCTAATCCCATAGATTCTAAAGCGCAATTTCCGGTCAAAATCATCAAATCTGCCCAGGAAATTTTTCTTCCATACTTCTGTTTGATAGGCCAAAGTAATAAGCGGGCTTTATCAAGGTTGGCATTATCCGGCCAGCTGTTTAGGGGTGCAAATCGTTGAGAACCCGAACTGGCTCCCCCACGACCATCACCTATACGGTAGGTTCCGGCACTGTGCCAGGCCATACGAATAAAGAAAGGTCCGTAATGACCATAATCCGCAGGCCACCATTCCTGGGAATCTTCCATTAGATCAAAGATATCCTTCTTAACAGCGGCAAGATCAAGGCTTTTAAATTCTTCAGCATAATTAAAATCTTCCCCCATAGGGTTAGATATATTAGAGTGTTGTCTTAAAATTGATAAGTTCAATTGATTAGGCCACCAATCTCGATTTGAAGTTCCGCTACCGGCAGTCTTATTAAGAGAGCCACCCATAAAGGGACAGCGACTAGATTCATTTACATCCCATACTTTGTGATTATCGGAATTGTTTGATTGATTGTGTTTTTCCATAATTAAGGAGAGTTTTAAAAGATTAACAATCTAAAAATACTATAATTTTTACTTATAGCTTTTTAATTTTTATACTAAATAACTATAGTGATTAGGCAAAAACTATAGCGCGAAAGTGCAGCGAAACCATAAATTTCTAAATATGTGATTTGTATGGGTTTTTAAGTACGTTTTATTAGTCAGTAATAGACTAACTTTAGGCTATTCCGAAAAGGTAAGAATTTGATGCCAATAACTTTTAAGTGGGGACTAAAACTAATTTATCTAATAAAAACGCACTGGTTATCGTTGCACATCCAGATGATGAAACTTTATGGTGCGGCGGTACTATATTAACACATCCTTATTTCAACTGGTATGTGATCTCTCTTTCTCGTGGAGACGATATAGAAAGAGCTCCAAAATTTCACAAATGCCTAAAAATTTTACAAGCTAATGGAGCAATGGGCGAGTTAGATGACAGCCCTAAACAAAAACCTTTAGATAATGAAATAGTTAAAAAGACAATATTAAGTTTACTGCCCAACCAGGATTTTGATCTAATTATCACGCATAATCCTTCAGGAGAATATACCCGGCACTTAAGACACGAAGAAGTAAGCCGGGCTGTACTTGAATTATGGTACGAAAAGAAGATTTCAACAACCGAACTCTGGACTTTTGCTTATGAAGACGGAAATAAAGAATATTTCTCAAGAGCGGAAGAAAAGGCTTTTCAGTTTCCGTTACCGGAAAAAATATGGAAGCAAAAATATGCACTTATTACCGAAACTTATGGATTTCCCATTGCAGGTTTTGAAGCCGAAACCACACCTAAAATAGAAGCTTTTTGGAAATTTAAGAATCCAGAAAAGGCTTATGAGTGGTTGCAGCAAGTTGGGAGACTGAAAAAAATACAATAATACGGAAATGAAAATATTGGTGCTTTACGATTATCCTCCTTCTCCCGGAGGTTTGGCTACGCAAGGAGATTTATTATATAAAGGTCTTCTTGAGTTGGGAATAGACGCACACGCTGTTCATTTTGAATCTGCCCAGGAGAAGGAATGGTATTATCGTTGGTTTAAACCCGATGTCGTGGTTGGAGTGGGGTATTGGGGCCATACCCCGCAACTCGTTCTTCATCCGCAAAGCCACGGGGTCGTGCCCGTTCCCTGGTTGGTAGCAGATGGATATATTGCCAATTATCAGGATGTGTTGAATAAGCTACCCCTTATTTTGGTAACTTCAAATTGGGTGAAAGAAATGTATGTGCGAGATGGAATAAATCCCGAAAATATTGAAGTCTTACCCGTGGGTTGTAATACCGATACTTTTATTCCTTTTAATAATAATGATCCTAAAATTGTGGCGGTTCGGGAAGCTTTGGGGATTACGCCCAATCAACTCTTGATCCTTACCATAGGAGGCGATGCCGCTTCCAAAGGTGCCAGGGAAGTGATGGAGGCTCTCGCATTAATAGACGATAATTCGCTTAACTGGAAATATGTATGTAAAGTATGGCCTCAACCCCGCACTAAAGCTCAAAACATATTAGATCTTGAATTAGCCAAAAAACTGGGTCTTGAAAAAAAGATTTTTTACGCTACAAATACTATTTCCCGCAATTTTGTTCCTTACCTGATAGGTGCCTGTGATATTTATGCGGCTCCTTCAAGGCTTGAAGGGTTTGGAATGCCACAAGTGGAAGCCGGAGCTTGTGGGAAACCGGTTTTAGGAATAAATGCTATGGGAATGTTAGATACCCTTATCCACGAAAAGACCGCTTTACTGGCCGAAGTTTCAGAAAGAATTATTGCTAAAGAGGTGATTTTAGGGAAGGAGTCCGGATTTCAAAAGAACCATAAAATCGTTTTTGATACCCCGCGTACTGTAGATTACCGTGCCGATGTTCAGGATATAGCGGAGTACTTATTAAGGCTGATGAAGGACAAATCTTTAAGGGGTAATCTGGGAGCAGAAGGAAGAAAGCGGGTTGTCGCGAACTTCGATTACAGGGTTGTGGCAAGAAGGTTTTTGCAAATCCTGGAGAATAAATTAGGGTTAGTTTAAAATTTAAAATGATGACATCAGAAAATTCAGAATTAATTGCTTTAGCGAAAGAGGCAGCATTAAATGTGCTTCTTCATAATGCTGAAGGACCCTTTCAGCATCTGCCCAGAACTGCTGGCTGGGGTTATCCCGAACCTTATACCAGGGATTTAATGTTTTCTATATTCGGAATAGCGGTTTCCGGTAATTCGGTGCTTTTAGCGAGCATCCGAAAAGTTTTGGAGACCTTAGCTGAAAATCAGTCAGAAAAAGGACATGTTCCCTCATTAGTTCACGATAGTGAAGATAGGGGAGCCAGTGATACGACACCATTGTTTTTATTGGGTACCGGAATGTTTAGAAAAGTAGTGAATGAACCTGAATTTTTAAAAACCGCTGTAGAAAAATCTTTATTGTGGATGGAATATCAAAGCCCTACAGATCAATATCTAATTGCGCAGCAGCCCACCAGTGACTGGCGCGACGAACAGTGGGTTTTAGGTTATGGACTTTTTGTGAATACCGTGGTTTATAGTTATTTGCAGTTAATGGGATTTCATAATCGGGCTAAAAAGATGCACGCTGAAATGGAAAATTTCACGATTATTAGAGACAGGCTCAAAAAACAAGTTCAGCAAGGTTTGTTAGTAAGGGATAAACCTTATTATGCGTTTTGGTCTTATAAAATTTATAATAGTGATAGGTTTGATCTGCTTGGAAATAGTCTTGCTATACTTTCTGGTATTGCTTCTCCAAAAATAGCAGATTTTATTATTGAATGGATTGAAAAAGAGTGCACAGCAATGAAATCCAGCGGAGACCTAGCAGTAAATTTACCTCCTAATTTTTATCCTTTTATAAAACCGGAAGATTCAGACTGGCACAAACGCTATGCAGATTATAATTTACCGGGAAATTATCATAACGGCGGAATATGGCCATTTATTTGTGGGATTTACATAGCAGCCCTTGTGGGTGCAAAGCATTTTGACCTTGCCGAAATAAAACTCATTGAGCTTACCAAACTTATAAAACGCTCCAGAACCGCTGGTCTTGATTTTGGATTTAATGAATGGTTTAGATCACAAAATGGCGAACCCATGGGCCAGGACTGGCAAACCTGGAGTGCCGCGCTCTATCTTTATGCTGTAAAATGTGTAGAAGAAAAAAACACCCCGTTTT
This sequence comes from Salegentibacter sp. Hel_I_6, assembly GCF_000745315.1. NCBI lineage: Bacteria > Pseudomonadati > Bacteroidota > Flavobacteriia > Flavobacteriales > Flavobacteriaceae > Salegentibacter > Salegentibacter sp. Hel_I_6. Next base: position 2,898,951 of record NZ_JQNQ01000001.1, read on the forward strand.
TTGATGAAATAAGAGAAGCCTCCTTCAGTCAGAACCGCTAAGCTTTGCTCTAAAATCACGTTAGATTTTTAGTTTTATTTGGTTAAACTTAATACCTATAATATGAGGGTTTTAGGTTTAATAATCTTATCTTTAAGACACCCTCCAACGCAATGCCCGAAATATTCTTTTGAAAGTTATTAAAGTCTCCAATCAAAAAGATAAAGAATGATTTCTGGTAAAAGCGCCCCAAAAAAATACTGAAGAAACAAGTCTTCCCGCTTGTAAAACGCGATGAAGTAGAATTTATTCATTAGCGGTTTAATTGTGATTTGGGATAAGGATAGGAAACTACCTCGGGGCAAGCCCAAGAGGCATTTCAAAAGAAAAATATTTTGATTCGAGGCATCCTGATGCTACGGGACGGAGCATTTAAATCTCGATTATCGAGTAAACTAGAAAAAATACTTCAAAATGAAGATTGCTTATATAGGAACATATCCGCCGAGAGAATGCGGGATTGGGACTTTTACCCAAAACCTTGCGTTTGCCATGACCGCAAAAAACCATCAGGGTGAAAAAAATCATAAACGTATCATTATCGCCATGAACGATTATGATGAAACTTACACTTACCCACCCGAAGTTAAACTCACTATACGCCAGGAGCAACAAGCCGATTATTTAAAAGCAGCTAATTTTATAAATTCTAATGGCGTAGATGTTTGTATTCTTGAACACGAATTTGGAATTTTTGGAGGATCTGGCGGAGTATATGTGTTACCGCTGCTGCATCACGTTAAAGTCCCAATTATAGTAACTTTACACACAATACTTGAAAATCCTACCTATATAGAAAAGGCAATTCTGAAGGAAATATGTAAGATGGCCGATAGTATCGTGGTAATGAACCAAATGGCTATTACTTTTCTCACTTCTATTTACGATGTTCCGGGTAAAAAGATAAATCTTATAGAACACGGTGTTCCTGATATTCATTTTGACAAAAAACAATCAAAGACCGAATTTAAACTCAAGAAGAAAAAAGTAATAATGACCTTCGGTTTTATTGGTAGAAATAAAGGAATTGAAAACGTTATAAAAGCTTTGCCTCAAATAATTAAAACCCATCCAGAAATTCTATATATGGTTTTGGGAAAAACCCACCCCAATGTGGTGCGCCATTCCGGAGAAGAATACCGAAACTACCTACAACTGCTTATAAAAAATCTGAAACTTCAGGATCACGTTTTATTATTGAATGAGTTTATTGATGAAACTGAATTATTTAAGTATTTAGCTGCCTGCGATATCTATATAACCCCATACATTAATGAAGCCCAAATCACCAGCGGTACGCTTACCTATGCTATGGGCGCTGGCTGTGCGGTTGTTTCCACTCCTTACTGGCACGCGGCAGAATTATTACAGAATGGTAAAGGCCGCCTTTTTAATTTTAATGATCCAGACGACCTTGCTTATACGCTTAAAGAATTATTAGATAATCCAGATAAACTTAAGGAAATTCAAAGCAAGGCTTTTAAATATGGCAAAGAGATTAAATGGCCCAAAATAGGGGAGAAGTATATAGATCTTGCTCAGGAAATTTTGAAATCCCCTAAAAAGGAAATTTTAAATGAAGAGGGAACTTTAATAGATCCTTTAATTTTGCCACCATTTTCACTGGCGCATATAAAAAGATTAACTGATGATACAGGAATTATCCAACACGCAAAATTTGGAATTCCTAATCTTAAAGAGGGTTATTGCCTGGATGATAACGCCAGGGCATTACTCATGTCTTTGATGGCTTTTAATCAAAAAAAAAATTCTTTAGCGCTGGAGTTAATGCCAGTTTACCTGAGTTATATCCACTATATGCAAAATGAAGATGGGACATTTAGAAACTTTCTAAGCTTTAATCGAAATTTTTTAGACACAACTGGTTCCGAAGATTCCTTTGGAAGAACTATTTGGGCCCTGGGATATTTAATTGGAAACGCTCCTAATGATGCCTATTATCAAAATGGAAAATTGGTGTTTTTTAACGCAGTACCAAATTTTGGGAAATTAAAATCTATTCGAAGCATCGCTAATACGATCATTGGGATTTGTTACTATCTTAAAAGTAACCCGGCAGATGAAGAAATGATTACTCAGCTAAAAAACCTAAGTTCGAAACTAATTACGCATTATGAGCAAAATAATACTGAAGACTGGAAATGGTTTGAAAATTTACTTGCCTACGATAATGGAATTTTACCTTTAGCGCTACTTCACGCTACCCAAATTTTGAACGATGATTATATACAATCTGTGGCTCTGGAAGCGATGAATTTCCTTACCGAACAAAATTTTAACAACGGATATCTTTCAATTATAGGCAATAAGAAGTGGTATGTAAAGGACCAGGAAAGATCAATGTTCGCACAGCAACCGGTAGATGCTTTAGCTATGGTACTTATGTATTATCAAGCTTTTTTACTGAAAAAAGATAAAGAATATCTAAATAAATTATTCCTTTCTTTTATGTGGTTTTTAGGCGAGAATGATTTGCGAATGAGCCTTTATGACTTTGATACAAAAGGATGCTGTGACGGTATAGAAAATTATGGAGTAAATAGAAACCAGGGCGCAGAGAGTTCTTTGGCTTATTTAATCTCGCACCTTACCGTGCTTAAAGCTTATGAAGAACTTTATCAAACCAAGGAATTTAAAGCTGCCAATCCTTCAAAAATAATGGTTAATTCCTGATGAAGATTGCGATTTTAGCTCCAATAGCCTGGCGTACACCACCTGAAAAATATGGTCCCTGGGAACAGGTAGCTTCAAACATTACTGAAGGGTTAGTGGAAAAAGGTTATGATGTCACACTTTTTGCCACAGCAAATTCCATTACCAAAGCAAAACTGGAATGGGCCTGCAAATTACCTTACGAAGAAGATAAGGAGAACGATCCAAAAGTGGTGGAATGTTTACATATAAGTCATTTAATGGAGCAAGCCGGGCGATTCGATATTATTCACAACCATTTTGATTTTCTTCCTTTAAGTTATTCCGGGTTAATTAAAACGCCAATTATTACTACAATTCACGGCTTTTCCTCACCCAAAATGATTCCGGTTTATAAGAAATATAATAATTCAACTTCCTACGTCTCTATTTCAGATTCAGATAGAAGCGATGAGCTGGATTACCTTGCTACTATTTATCACGGTTTGGATCCTAACAATTTTACTTTTAGAAAAGAAAAAGAGAACTATTTGCTTTACTTCGGAAGAATTCATCCGCATAAGGGAGCTCACGCAGCCATTGAAATCGCGAAACGGGCTGGGTTTCGTTTAAAAATAGCCGGACTAATTCAGGATGAAGGATATTTTAATTCAAAAATAAAACCATTTATAGATAATAAGAATGTAGAATACCTGGGTAATGTGGGTCCTGAAACAAGAGATGAATTACTCGGCGGTGCAAAAGCATTATTACACCCAATATTTTTTGAAGAACCTTTTGGGCTAAGCGTACTGGAAGCAATGATGTGCGGTACACCGGTAATCGCGTTTAAAAGAGGGAGTATGCCGGAACTTATTACCGAAGGAATAAGTGGTTTTCTACCCATAAATATTTCAGAAGCGATCTTGGCGATAAAGACATTAGATAAAATTGATCCTAAAATCTGCAGAGACTATGCGGTGAAAAAATTTAGTCTGGAAACGATGATCAATAATTATATTGAAGCTTATAGAACCGTAATACAAAATAGGTCAATTAAATAATAAGAATCTAATTTTCTTTAAGGGCGGTGAATAATTCGGCTAAATTCACCACTGCATAGGTTGAAGAGTAGTCTGATAGCGCGTAGGGTAAAATAAGGCTCTGGTTATGAATTAACGCACCGCAAGAATACACCACATTAGGAACATAACCTTCCCTTTCATGCTCAAGCGGCGTAATTAGAGGTTCTTTTAGTCTGCCAATTTCTTTGGTAGGATCTTCCAGGTCAAAAAGTGAAGCGCCAATACAATAACGTCGCATTGGGCCTACGCCATGAGTGATAATTAACCAACCTTCAGCCGTCCATAATGGAGAGCCACAGTTTCCAATTTGAGTAAATTCCCAGGGATATTTTGGTTTTTGAAGAAGTATTGGGTTTTTCCATAATGTTGTTCTATCGGAAAACATGATATAGTTATTTACCCCATCAATTCTGGCCAGCATAGCATATTTTCCTTTTATTTTTGAAGGAAATAATGCTAGATTTTTATTTTGAGCCCCATCGCCGTGCAAGGGCATTACCCTGAAGGTATAAAAGTCATTGGTAGAAATAAGTTTAGGTAAAATCGTATGCCCATTGTAGGCGGTATAGGTAGCATAAACCTTTATTTCTCCATCTTCATCCATAAATTTAACAAAACGAGCATCTTCTATTCCTCTGCTTTCAGATTCTGAAATAGGAAAAATTACACGTGCCGAGAGATCAGCATCATGTTTAAATTGAATGTCATAAAAAGAATCTACCAGCCAGGTCATTTCTTCCAGTGCCATTCTTCTTTCCGCGATCATACTAGTGTCTTCTAATATTCTACGTACTTCCTGTTTTAAGGCATAATATTCAAATCTATCGGGCAGCCTATTCATAATAGCGTCAGAGAATTTTGTAGGAATATCCATTTCTGAAAGACGCTCTATAAACCGACTTTTATCATATAATTTTTTATGTGAGATCTCTGCTTTATCTATATGATTGCCAATTTTCAATAAATGCAGATCATTGTTTTTATCAAGAATACCTCTTCTGAAAACTAACGAAGAAATATGCCCTTCTCCAGTTGCTCTAAAGGAAATAATCACTCTTTTTTCACCTTCTTCTAAATAGGTTTGATCAAAATCTTCTACGATGGAAGGGTTGAAAAATGCCGCCGATTCCAACGCAAACTCCATGGTACAGTAAGAACCAATTAGCAATTTTCTATCTTCAGAAAGATCATTATAGTTCACCTGCATCCCCTCGATAATATGGCGAATATTGGAACAATGTTTAAAAAACACCTTAGAAATATTACGATGGCGCCTGGAGAATTCCCTTAGCGTTTGCTCTAAGGTTTGATTTACCTGGAAATCACTCATTGCCATTATCCTGGCGATAAGGTTTTGAGTTCTTTGATCACCATTCATAAAAAAACGTACCACAACCCGGCTGCAATCAGGCATGAACTTAACATTTTTACGCTCTACAGGAACTCTCATAATTTAAGTATAACTCCTTTAAAGATAGCTTATAACCACTTAAGAATTGTAGTTTTATATTTTTATTTTTTGCAATAAAAATTGGAAATTATCAGTTGTAGATGAAAAAGATATTTAGAAATTCTTAGGAGAATAATCACTCTTCAATTAATAGTAGCCTATTAAATTCTGAAAAATAAACCTAAAAATCTATTCTTGCCGAAAACTTTTAGTTAACCTATTCTCTTTGCCGCCCAGTAATCTCATCAATATTAATGCGGTATACTATGGGAGTAATGGAATTGGTAATTTTACTGGAAAAATCACGTATAAATCCTGGGCTTGATTTTTCTTTAGCTTTGATCACTTTTTTCACTCCTTCAGAAAAAATACGAAGCATATATTTAGCATCGATTCCTGTTAATTCTTCAAACTTGCCATGTAATAAAACAGATTTCCATTTTTCTAAATTAGTGATTTCATCTACCTGAAAGGAAACCAAGGGATTTTTGCGCATGGCATCAATCTTATTTCCCTGTCCCGAATAACTCAAAATACTATGGTGATCGGTATCAAAACAATAAGTTATAGGAATAATTTCTACTCTTTCTTTAGAGATATATCCAAGTCTGCCAATATAATTTTCGGCAAGAAATTGAGTACTTTCGGTGGAGGTAATGGTTTTCATATTAGCTAAACTTATAATGACCCTGTAAGTTAGCTCTCTATCTCTAAATAAAATATGACAAGTAACATTACAAGCTAGATTTTAGGGAACTTAACTTGAAAGATAAAAGTTATAAAAACCGAATTCTTTTTAATTAGAAGTAGCGAGTACTCTTCTTCCTTTACTTTTGGAAGTCTTGGCTTTTACCTTTTTTCCATACCAAACCAGGAAACCGGTAACAGGAAGTGAACTACAAAGTAGGCTAATTAAGAAAGCAAGAATTTTACCCGGTAATCCCGCGATGGCACCAACGTGTATATCATAATTCATTCTTAGTATTTTATCGGCTACCCCGGCTTTTTCGTAAACACCGTAAATAGTTTCAGAGGGAACTTCAGCAAGATCGTTTTGATCGTAAAATCTGTAATCTGAATCGTAGTAAATTCCGTCACTATTACTTACTTCTACGTAAATACTATGCTTTTCATCGTAGGGATAGTGAATTTCATAATTTTTCGCATCAGGAAATTTTTCTTTAAGAAAAGGCATTAATTGCCTGATAGGTTCATTTCCATCCCCGGTGCTTTTAAAACTTCCAGCCGGGTTTTCTGGAACAGAAAATACTACTTCTTTTTCTCCGCCAATGGTTTTGTAAAATCCTCCGGCAAAACTTTCAAAAGTCATTATAAGTCCAGTGAAAATAAATATCACCGCGATAAAACTGGTGTAAAAACCTATAATTTGATGAAGATCATAATTTTTTCGTTTCCATTTAGTACCTCGTTTCCATTGGAACCACGTTCGTTGCTTCCTGACTTTTTTGTTTTTTGGCCACCATAAAATAATGCCCGAAACTAACATTAGAAAGAATATAAATGTGCTCCATGCTACAATCTCACTACCTATTTCTGCAGGCAACCACAAATGCATATGCCCATCTAAAACAAAATGGAAAAATCCTGAAAGATGATCTTCTATATGTAAAATTTCGCCACTCCAGGGATGTACAAAAACCGATTTGTAAAACTCTGGTTTTTCTTCATAAAAGATTACTTCTATTGGGCTCGTGCCTCCCTGGTATAAAGTTCCATGAACATGTTTTCCGGGAAAAACATTTTGGGCTATATTTTTTACTTCCAGAGGATCTATCTCCGGATTATTTTGTGGGACAACTTCTGGAATATTAGATGTTAGGGCTTTAATTTCTTCCTGAAACGCCCACAGGCAACCGGTAATAGAAACAATAAATACAACTAAGCCCGTAGCCAGTCCTAAATATAAATGTACAGTGCGTATATATTTCCTGAACTTCTTAGTTGGATTATTCTTTCCCATCGCCACTATTTAATTTCGGCAATGCGCCGAATACTTAATTTTGGTTAGACCTTGCAAATAATATAGAATAGGTCTAAATAAATATAGAGCGAAAATAAAATCTTCTACTTAAAAGCGCAAATATTATTTAGAATTTATTTAAATAATATCTGGTTTATGGTTCTTTGGAAAATGAGTTTAAGATTTTAATTATTTTAAAATATTCGAATCAATGTATTAATCCAGATTATTTTGTTTCTTTTAATTTTTCCAGTTGTTTCATAACTTCTTCAGCTTCATAAGCTTTTTGATCACTAAGCTTTCGATTTGTGGTAGAGAGATCGAAACATTCTTTTTGTAGCTTTTGGTATTTCTCCTGTAACTTTTCTTTTTCTGTTTTCTTTTTAAACATTCCAAACATCAATCTTCTTTTTTAATATTAATTGATAATTTTTTCTTTTTGAGAAAGGTAAATAATGTTTAACTTAAATACTAATAAGTTAAACATTATATTTGATGCTAATAATGAATACTATTAGGTAAATTACTGAAATTCAGTAATATGTTGTGAGATAGTTATTTAATGGTATTTTTATAAAACTGTACTAATTACGATCCTTGATTTTAAATAATAAAAATATTCTGGTGCTTTTTGCATTTATGTTTTTTAGCTCATTGGCCTATGGGCAAATCTTCGATTTTAGTAAACCCGATCCATACAAAAAGGTTTTTGTAGAAACCGATGATTTTGGCCTTTCTTACTTGAAAGAGCTGGAAGAATCCTTGGCGAAAATTGAATTAGATACTCTTAAGTTTGAAGTTTTAAACGATCTGGCTTATTACTGGCATACCAGGAACCTCAGCACTGCACTGGAGTTTACCGAAAAAGGATTGGCACTTACTTTAGAAAAAAATAATTCGCTTTGGAATGGAAGATTCCAAATCACCCAGGCTGCTATTCTATTGCGCCAGGAAAAACTAGATGAAGCGGAGGCAGTTCTCAAAGAAGCTGAAGCCAAAGTAACAGAAAGTGACCTTGCATTTCTTAATACACAATTAGGCTATGTTTACGAACGCCGGGGCAAATTAGCAAGAGCAGCAGATTTTGCACTGGAATCTTTACGTTTAGGAGAAAAATTAAATGACAAAACAGCGATTGGAGTTGCTTACAGTGATCTAAGCAACCTGTTCTGGAAACAGGAAAAATATGAGGACGGTTTGGAATATGGTCTAAAATCACTTTCCTTTTTTGAAGAACGAAATCTAGTAGATCTTGATTATGATTTTACGCTTTACGTGGTAGGAAATAATTATTTAAGCCTAAAACAATATGATAAGGCTATGGAATATTATGAGCGTTCTATAGAAATTGGGGAGCGTTACGGTTTTTATAATAATCTAAGCGATGTTTATATTTCTCTTGTAGATTTATATGCTTTTTTAAATGAATTTGAGAAAGCTGAAGCGGCCGGCGAAAATGCTGTAAAATACGCTTATCTTTTAGATAATGCATTTATGCTAATGCGTTCTTACCTTTCGGTTGGAGAGTTACAAATTCAGAACCAAAATTATCCTGCCGCAATAACTAATATTAAAAAATCTATCGAGGTGGCTACACCAAGCTTTGGAGATGGTTTCTTCTTAAGCAAAGCCTATAACAGTCTTGGGGAAGCTTATGCGAAAAATGAACAGTATCAGGAAGCGTATAAAGCATTTTCTGAATATGATTCCCTTAATAAAATTGTATTTACCGCAGAAGCAGATCAACGTATCTCTCAGTTAGAAACCGAGTTTAATGTGGCTCAAAAAGAGAATACCATTAAGCTTCAGGAAACAAGACTCCTGCAGCAACAAACGAGTCAAAACTTTATTAGTCTTATCGCTGGCTTATTGTTCCTAATCTTATTGGTGCTATTTGTTAGTTTTAGCAATAACCGAAAGAAAAATAAACTATTAAGAAAACAGAATAAGGAGAAAGAATTTTTACTTAAAGAAATTCATCACAGGGTTAAAAATAATCTAGAAGTGGTTTCCAGTCTTTTGGCCTTGCAAACGGCTCAAATTAAAGATCCAAATGTTCAAAACGCAATGAAGGAGAGTCAGAATAGGGTATATTCTATGAGTATTATTCATCAGCGTTTATATCAAAACGATCATCTTTCTTCCATAGAAATGAAAGATTATTTCTTCAATCTTGGTAATCATATTTTGGATTCTTTTGGGGAAGAAGAACGTATTAAGATCAACTATAAAATGAAGGAATTGCACCTGGACGTAGATACGGCGGTACCTTTAGGATTAATAGTGAATGAATTATTGACGAACAGTCTTAAATATGCTTTTCCAAATAAACAAGCTGGAGAAATAACTATAGATCTGGATAAAAGATCGAATAATGAGGTACAACTCCTTGTGAAAGACAATGGAATAGGGCAAACCGAAGGTGAACCAGTAAAAGGAACCGGTTTCGGGAAAAAACTCATCAACTTGCTTACCCGGCAGTTGGATGGCACAATGCAGGTGATTTACACCTCGGGTACCCAATATTTATTTAATTTTAAAGTAAACCGACTTCCCTAATTTTTTTTAATGATAGTCAATATTTAAATGCTTCGAGCTAGTTCAATTAGAAATATATTGTGCCAAATTTTACTCGATAATCGAGATTAAATGCTCCAAGGCTTACCTCGAAATCAAATTGTATTTTCCAATTCTAAAACTTCGTGAGCTTGCTCCGAAGTAGTTTACTATTTGCTCGTAGCATCATTTAATTTTTTAGTATCTACATATTGCTGAAATGCACTAACTTTTCCATCTTTTAAAGTCCAAAGGTGAGCGACTTGTGCATTATAAGTTTTCCCTGTTTCTTTAACTTTAGCATTATAGCGAAGGGTGGCTAATACTTGATTGTTGCTCATTTCATGCAGTTCGATGCCTTCAAGCTTGAAGTAATCGTGTTCCGCTCCAACTCTTGCAAAGACTCCGTTTAAAATAGCTTCCGGACCTATATATGGGTTGCCATCGGCATAAGCATTACCTTCGGCTTCGTTCCATGTAATTTCTTTATCCATTGCTTCCAGAACGGAAGGAATATCACCCTCGGCAAAAGATTTATAGAGGCCATCAATAATTCCCGTATTTTGATTTGTACTTTCAGGTTTCATCTCCACCCGAATGAGACGTATTGGCTTTGTCTTGCTAAGATTCACGACAGAATGCGGTGCTTCCGATTCCTTGGTCATGGTTAGCGGAAAGCTTAATGGTTCCGGAAGTTTTTGAGTATCAAAAATAACCTTATCGTCATTATCATAGTCAATAAAGTCGCCGGCTTCCTGAATATATAAAACACTTGGCCATTTGTGATGGTGAAGCGGCTCTTTTTCTTCCGGCGCCAAATGAACTTCAAGTACCCTTACCTGGTCATTCTCTAATAATATTTTATGATTATTTGGAGCAGCTATCACAGCATCCAGTTCAGCTGGCCAATTAGCTGGATTGCCTGTTTTATAATCTATTTTTTGACTTTCCTCGTATTCCTGCCCAAAAGTGGCAATGGTCACTAAAAATACGGCCAGGAAAATAGCCTGGTTTTTAAGTGTTTTCATAATTAATATGTTTTAAATTCGGTGATTTTTCATTTAGAATAACTCCTTAGAGTTTCTTTTACCGGCCTGAACTGAATACCTAAATCTGTTTTTGCGAGATCGTTTTTATAAACGATTTCTGCTTTTTCTTTGGGTTCTTTATGGTTCAGCATTTGGTGAATATCCCATACTTTATAGGTTTCACTCGATAAAAGATAATCTTTGCAGTGTAACCCTTTTTTTGCGGCCACCTGGTATGTGGCATTAGCCACATCTTCAACATCTACCACGGCAAAAGGAACATTATTATCGTACAGCCTTTGAATAAAATCATCTGGCGCCAATTTATTTTTTATAAGAAATTGCAGGCCGGTAGAGGTGGAGTCCTCTCTATTAGACAAAGATTTGCCCATAACCATTACGGGGGAAACAGAACAAATTTCAAATGGAAGATCCGGGTTATCTGCAATGAATTTCTCAACGACCTGGTTTGCAATAAATTTGGCTTGAGAGTATGGATGGCTATCTTCACTGGTGTACCTGTCCTCTTTTTCATCAAAAGTATCGGAAAAGCTCTTGCCACCCGCAGGCATAGGGAAATTGGTATTCCAGGCTGCAGCAGAGGCAATAAAAACTACTTTTTCAGTATTTGAAGTTTCTCTTATTGCTTCAATAAAATTTTGGGTTCCTTTTATAGTAGGATCAAAAAGTTCAGTTTGCGGGTCTTTTACATCCAGTTGAAACGGGGTACCACTGTGAATTACGATCTCGCAATCTTTTATAAAATCTTTTAACGGATCCAGGTCTTCCAATTTAAGAGCTCTGATGTTGAGGTTTTCTGAATTTTGAAGATCAAAAAGATGCTGATATTTTTCGCTCTTATGGATATTGGTTACCGAGACTTTTACCTCGTAGCCTTCTTCCAAAAATTTCCTGGTTATATAGCTTCCAATAAAGCCTGAACCACCTATAATTCCTACCGTTTTCATCATCATAGCATTTTAGTAAGTCGTAACTGTTTTCACAGTTAATTCCCTGTTCTTTCTTCTGAAGAACTTAATTCATCTGCCTGCTGGATATCTTTTATTATTTTTGAAACATCCCAGTAACCAAACTCTTTTACAATTTTCCCGTTAACAAACTGTGCAGTAATATGGGTGGGAATTTGATACACTTGATTATTTGTTTTAAAAGTGCCCTCCCAAAGGCCCCAAAAGTTCACCCAGGTTTCACCTTTATCGTTCACGATCATTTCATATTCTGACGCATCATCTACAAAATCCCAGCTAGAAAATTGAGACGCATCTTTTTTGTTTTCAGCTAAGAATTGCGTCAGGTTTTTTCCTTCTTCTTCCGTTACATTGTTCATTATTTTAGCTGTATCGCTATAATGTGCTACCATAGATTCCCAATCCCTATCTTCATAATCTTCCAGTACTTGTTTGTAAGTTTCTATTTCTGGTGACTGCTGGGTGTAGCGTGTGCGTTGTTGGCTACAAGCTATAAATATGACTATTGCAACTCCTAATGACATTAACTCTTTCATGACTTTTCGTTTTAATTATTCTAAGAAACCTATTATTTTACCATTCTTTAAAGACCAGGAATGTTTAAAACTCGTATAGATGTATTCACATTCTGATGCTTTGCGCTCCTTCACTATTCCGGTTACCAAAACCTTATTTTTATCTGATAACTCAAAATTTAGATTCTTAAATAGAATGCTTTGCCATTCATTTTTTAAAATTCCGCCAAGCGTAATATTGTAATTGGTTTTCTTTACACTTTCTATTTCATCCCAATCTATACTGTTCGTTATAGCTTTAATTTCATTTGACGTAGCATTCTTATTTTGTAAAACTTCGTATAGCTGTTTTACCAAATTCTGATCAATTTTCTCTTGTCCCTGCAAATAGTTTGAAGTAAACAAGCCAATAAGTAATGAGATGAAATAGAGGTGTAAGACTTTCATAGCTGTGTATTTAATTAATTGGAGCTGTTATAAGCTAGATCTGGACGCATACGGCCTGTTTTAGATTCATATTTATGAACATATTGCATGAGATCATCAAATAATTTCTCACCCTCTTCTCCAAGCAGTTTATCTGTTTCTTCAGAAGTTTTAGCATAGGATTGCGCATCTTTGGCTGAAATCACCACGAGGTAATAATCTCCAGTACTTCCAAAACCATTGCGATAAATTCTGAAATGTTGTTTAGCACCTTTTGTTTCATAAAGGGATTTAACTTCCTTCATCTTGTCTCTAAGGTTTGCAATATTTTGTGGTGTCACGTGAAAGAAATGCCACTTCCGGTAATCTTCTCCCTCGGTATTTGTGGTAAGACCATTGGGCATATAAGACATATCGTCTATTAAATGTACCATATAATTTCGATGGGTATCATAGCATTTATCAAATCGACTAAAAATAGCCCTGAAGTTTTCTTCTCCCATTTTTTCGGCTAAAGGAGCCATAGGATTTTTGTCAAAATCGGCCATGCTATTTATGGGAGCTATAGTTAAATAGGTTCCGCCATCAATACGCGCTGTAGCCCAGTCTGCCTCTTTAAGATCGTGTTCCTTACAGGCTTTAATAAAATCTTTGGTAACGGCTTCATATTCTTTCAACATAGAAGGTTTTACCTGATCTTCATGTACCCAGTAGGCCTGATTCCCATTTTGCGAAAATAGATTTGGAGTTTGCAATAGTACGATTGCAAAAAGCACGGCAATAAAATTTAGATTTTTCATAATTTCCTGATTTAAAATTAATTGTTAAGTCAATTTAGTTTAGGAAATATCTGAAAACAAGTGAGTTAGGATGAATAGGGTAGAATACTGTCCTAAAAGACATTATATTTATCCGGGGGGTTAAATAGTTTGCAGTCTTTTTAAAAGTTCCGGTCGCATGCCTTTAGCCATAGGGATTGCTTTTTTTGCAATTACAACGTGGGTACCGGCTATCTCGTCTATCCTGGATAAGTTGATAATGTAAGATCTATGAATTCTGAAAAAATGTTTTTCAGGAAGTTTTTTATCCATATCCTTAAGTGTAGTCACCAGCAAGTATTCTCGTTCTGTAGAGTAAATTCTGCAATAATTCCGTTCGGCTTCAATATATCTAATGGCTTTAATATCAACTTTAACCATAGAATCCTGGTGTCTTATAAAAAGACATTCTTTTAAAACGAAAGTAGCGTTTTCGGTTTTAGCTTTGTGTGCGGGAGTAGCAATATTGCATTTTAACTGATTAACAGTGAGTTCTATACTTCTCTGCAAATCCAGCTTCTTAAATGGTTTTGAAATGAAAGCATAGGGATTAGTAGTTTTAGCTCGATTAAAGTGGGCTTCATCGGCATTGGCGGTAAGGTATATAATAGCCAAATTTGGATAAAATTCCTGCATTTTTCGAGTAGTTTCTATTCCATCTAATTTGCCTTTAAGTTGAATATCTACTAATACAATATCTGGGACATTATCTTTCAGGTGATTTAAAGCATCTTCTCCTCTAGGAACAACTCCTGAAACTTCGTAACCCATTTCTGTAAGTTGAAGAGAAATATTTGCGGCAATAATCATTTCGTCCTCAACAATTAATATTTGCACCGGTTGAATCATCGAGTACTTTTATTGTTCTCATATGAGTTTTATTTTTTCCAAAATAGGACTAAGCAGTTTCTCTGATCTAAAATTCAGAAAAATCTGCAGTGCAGGTTAGTATAATTTGGGGTGGAGCTTTCTGAAATCTTGTATAGCAGGCTTTTTCAGGACTTATAATCTAATTTAACGATTTTTCTCAAACTTTAACTCGCAGATTATCAATAAATTATTTTTCTTCAATTCGTTTTACCGAATAGGAGAATATTATATTTGTACAAGTACCCCCGAAGCTGCGGCCAATATTAGTTGCGATGGCTGCACCTTCCAGGCCCATAGCCGGAAAAGGACCCCAGCCAAAGATCAGCAAGGGATCTAAAACAATATTGATTCCATTGGCGATTCCCAATACCCACATTACTATAGCTGCATCTCCCGCCCCGCGAAACACCGCATTAATAACAAACAATAACAAGATCACCACATTTCCTCCAAGCATCCATTGCAAATAAGAAGTGCCATAAGTAAGTGTCCAGGAGTCTGCTCCCATAAGGGCTAAAAGTTCCTCAGCATAGAAAATACCTGCTATGGAAAATGGTATCGCAGATAAGATGGCAAGGATGATAGATTGCACTGCAGATTCAGATGCATTTTCTCCTTTCTTCTCACCGATTCGCCTGGCGATGATGGCAGTTACTGCCATAGAGAGTCCCATTCCAATGGAATACAACAAAAATAAATAGGTTTCAGTAAGACCTACGGTGGCTACAGCTGAGGCTCCCAGTTTACCAACAAAATAAATGTCAACCAGGGCAAAGGTTGATTCCATTACCAGTTCAAGAATCATAGGAACAGCCAGAAGAAAAATAGCTCGTTTCAGGCTGATCGTAGTATAATCTGCCTCGGTGCCTTTAATTGCCTCTAAAAGTGCTTTCCAAAGATTTCTTTTAGGAGACTTTACAGGTATGGAGTGAGTACTTTTTTCCATATCCCAAAGGATTAAATAAAAACCTGGTTTTATAGGAAAGGTAATTCAAAATATCATTGGTGTAATTATATGTTTAAAAAAAGTTTAACGATTGTAGATCCCGTATTTACTTAGCATCTGCCTACATTCTACTTTTAAAATCAAACAGTAATATTTGACTACATTTTTCTTCCTTTTTCCATATCTACTCAAAAGATCATTATAGCTCTTCGGTATTGGATCATTAGGCCAGATTACAAGACATAGTTCTAAAAATTTGTTGCCAGGAAAAATACTAGCCATTCAACATTAAAATTATTTTTTAAACCAACAATACTTATTATTATGAAAAACATGGACAATCCAGATAATCTGTCTAAGTGCCCATTTAGAGGCACCAGGATTGGTGGGGCTATTGGAACTTCACCACAACTAGATGACTGGTGGCCTAACAGATTACAGGTAGAATTGCTTCACCAGGAACAACCCGTTGCAAACCCTTTAAGCGATGAAAATTATAAGGAGGCTTTCAATAAAATTAACCTTCAGCAACTCAAGAAAGAAATAAAAGCAATGCTGGTCGATTCCAAAGACTGGTGGCCGGCCGATTATAATAATTACGGCCCTCAAATGATTCGTATGGCCTGGCATTCTGCCGGGACTTATCGTATTGCAGATGGTCGTGGAGGAGCTGGGCAGGCGCTGCAACGTTTCGGTCCAATTAATTCCTGGTGGGACAATGGAAATATCGATAAATCCCGAAGACTCCTTTGGCCAATTAAACAAAAATACGGAGCTTCTCTGTCCTGGGCAGATCTTATTGTACTCACCGGAAACTGTGCTTTGGAGATCATGAATTTCCCAACATACGGTTTTGGAGGTGGGCGTCGCGATGCCTGGGAACCTGATCGCAGTACTTATTGGGGACCTGAATTCTGGAACGGTAAACCCTTTAAAGAATCTAAAGTTGGTGAATATTACGACGGGCACCCTGAGGAGATGGTAACCCAGAATTTACGTTGGAAAGGAGAGCCATCAGATCCAAACCGTGACCTAGAGAATCCGTTAGCGGCAACACACCAGGCTTTGATCTATGTAAATCCGGAAGGTCCCGGCGGAAATGGCGAACCTAAGGATTCCGCAATGGCCATTCGTGAATCTTTTAAGCGTATGGCGATGAACGATGAGGAAACCGTTGCTTTGATTGCAGGTGGACATGCCTTCGGAAAAAGCCACGGAATGGCAAGCGCAGATAAAATTGGTCCTGCTCCAGAAGCCGCACCATTGCAGGCTATGGGAATGGGCTGGCAAAATTCTGAAGGAACCGGTTTTGGAAAGTATACCATGACCAACGGAATTGAAGGTTCCTGGACTCCAGACCCTACAACCTGGGATAATAATTACCTGATCAACCTTTTCAAATTTGAATGGAAGAAGACTGAAAGTCCTGCCGGAGCAGTTCAATGGACTCCTGAAGACGCAAATGCGCCAAAAACGCCAGATGCTCACGAGGAAGGAAAGATGAACGATTTGATGATGATGACCTCGGATATCGCTCTCAAAGTAGATCCAGCTTATAATGAAATCTGTCAAAAATTCCTGAATGACTTTGAGTATTTCACCAATGCATTTTCAAAAGCCTGGTATAAATTGACCCATAGAGACATGGGACCAAAAGATCGTTACCTGGGGCCGGAAGTTCCAGAAGAAGATTTAATATGGCAGGATCCAGTACCAAAAAGAGATTATAACATTATTGAAGAAGTCGATATTTCAGGCCTAAAACAACAAATCCTAGACAGCGACCTGTCGGTTTCGGCATTGGTTTCAGCAGCCTGGTCTTCTGCGGCTATTTACCGTGATTCAGATAAACGTGGCGGGGCCAATGGTGCTCGTATCGCTTTGGAACCACAAAATAGCTGGGATCTAAACAGACCTGATGAACTCAATAAAGTTTTGTCAACTCTAAAATCTATCAAAGAGGATTTCAATGGGAATCAGTCTGAAAATAAAAAGGTTTCCCTGGCAGACCTTGTAGTGCTTGGAGGTTGCGCAGCTATTGAAAAAGCGGCCAATGAAGGTGGTTTCAGTGTAAATGTACCTTTTACTCCAGGCCGTACAGATGCCACTTCAGAGCAGACCGACGTGGAAAGTTTTGACTGGCTGAAACCGGTTTCAGATGGTTTTAAAAATTATCACAATGATAAAGTGGGTTACAACGTACCTGCTGAAAGAATCTTCCTGGATCGCGCACAGCTACTTACGCTAAATGCACCGGAATGGACTGTTCTAACTGCCGGCCTTAGAGTTTTGGATCAAAATTTTGATCACTCCAAACACGGAGTTTTTACTGATCGTCCTGGAACTTTAAGCAATGATTTCTTTCAGGTTCTTTTAAGTATGGACTATGAATGGGTTCCGCAGAACGACAAGGAAATGCTTTTTGACATTAAAGATCGGGAGACTGGAAATATTAAATATACAGCGACCCGTTGTGACCTGATTTTTGGATCTAATGCCCAGTTGCGAAATATCGCTGAAGTATATGGTGCTGAAGATGGAAGAGAGCGATTTGTAAAAGATTTTGTGAAAGCCTGGGATAAAGTAATGATGCTGGATAGGTATGACGTTAAAGACGACTAAACTTCATTCTCCTTAATTTTAAAACCCGGTATTATCAGTGATAGTATCGGGTTCTATAGAAAAGAACTAAATTAGTTTCCATAAAAAGCAAAATCGTTAAGATGATTTTGAGATGGAGGAGATAATATTCTCGTAATCATTACATCATTCTTGAGATAAAAATTTTTACCTTTTCTAGCTAAAAGTAGTTTAGATATGGAATTATGTTGTTTTTGAAATAAACTTCATTATAGTTTTTAAGAGCAAAAAAGGTAACAAATTGAAAAAAAAGTCCCATAAAGCCTTCCAGAATTTTCCCAATGCCACGTTTCTGCGGCTGGTTTAAAAAGTCATTTAATAAATCTTCGCTTCTTTTAATTCAAATATTCCACATAAAGCTTCTGGCGTTCTCAGCGATATTGTTCGAAGTTGTAATATAACCGCTGCGGACTCTATAACCGCTAGTTATATATTTCTTAATAGTTTCTTTAATATAATTTTAGATTATAGCTTCAGAGGTTTTCATTTCACCGTAAAGGCATTGAAATCTCATTCGTAAAAGTATAGAGGCAGTTTACCATCTTAAAACAAAAAAACCCGTAAATCCTGGGATTTTGGGGTTTTTGATTGTTTTGTACTCAAAAAGTGGAGTCGGAGGGAACGACCGTTTTTTCTAGTTACCAGTGTTTACAAGTCTTTTCAGAGGCCACAGAAATTTGGTCACCGGATTGGTCTCGCTTTAACAAAATTTAACGTTTGGCTGAAATTTTAATACACTTCTTCACCCTAAAATAAACCATTCTCCTCTAAAATAATTTCAACTCAATATTTACCTAATTTTAAATATTATATCAGTTGTAGATCTTTCATTATGGAGACCAAATGAGGATTAGTGTTGGCGTTGAACTCATCTCTCAAATCTTTTAGCCTTTTTTCAATCGCACTTTTACTTCTGGGTTTTATATTCAGGATTTTTAATTCCTCTTGGATTTGGTCTTGCGTAAGTCCGTTGGAAAGAAATTTTACAATATTGATTTCAAAATCGTTTAGAACCAGTAAATTATTTTGGTTTAAAGCCTTCTCTATTGTTGGGGAATTATAAGTTTTCCCTTTCCATAGTTTTTCAATTGCTATTTTTAGTTCTTTTAATCCTCTACGGTCTTTACAAACATAGCCGTCTATATTACCAGATTCCCATAATTCTTTTACCGTTTGGGGATGATCCTCTATAGAATTTACAAGAATTTTGAGATCGGGATATTCAGATTTTAAAAGGGCGATAAGTTCTTTTCCGGATTTGATCTTTTCATCCCGATGATCTTCTTTAAAGGAGAGATCACAAATAAGTAAATCGAAAGGTTTGTCATCTTGTAAAGCTTTTTTAGCCAAAAGCCAGGCCTTGTCACAGTATTGCGCGTGAGTTATTTCCGGAATATTCAATTCATTTAAAATAGATGCTACAGCGTGATTAATGCTGTCCATATCTTCTGCAACTAATACCTTTTTAAACATACCCTTAATCTATATTGGAATTTGGATGAGTATTTTTAATCCTCTTTCCTGTGCGGTATCAAATTTAAGTTTTCCATTTATAGAAAAAATACGGTTTTCCATATTTTGAACCCCATTTCCTGATGTTAGGCTTTCTTTTTTAACACCAATCCCGTTATCGGAATATTGAATTTTTAATAGATTTTTTTCAGAAGAAAATATAATTGCCACCAAACTTGCTTTGCTGTGTTTATTCATATTGATCATGATCTCCTGTAACACCCTATAAATCACAAGCTTTTTCTCGATATTTAAATCATTCCAGGCAATGCTTTTTTCACCGCTTAAAATAAGCCTGGCATCTTTAGGACAAATTGAAGAGAGTAATGCTACGAGTTGATCGAGGTATCCCTCACCGGTATTAATTTCATTGTTTTCCCTGGAAATATTTCGGGTAAGCTTGTAAATGTGTTCAATTCTGTCCATCGTTGCTGCAGGTGCAATTGCTTCCAAACTACTCATCACATTATAAACGTCATTGGCCAACTCATCGTGAATTTTTTTGGAAATTCTGGTTTCCGTTTTATGGGTTTCGCGAATCTTTTCTTTCAAGTGCTTTTGTCTCAGGTAGAAAAATCCGAATCCACCAGATACTATAAGCAATAATCCTCCAAGGGAGAGAATGATGATTTGACTCTTAAGTTCTTCTGTTTCCAGTAGTTGTTTTATTTTTTCAGCCTCAAGATTATTAATTTCTTTTTGCTTTTGTTCCTCATCGAACCTAATCTTAGCGAAGAGATTTTTTGACTGAATATTTTCAGCTTTTATACTGTCATTAAGCTGTATATAACGATTAGATAAATCCCTGGCTTTTTCTAAAGAAGAAAGTTGAATTAATTTTTCTATAGCGGTAAGCTCGGCATTCTTACTATTAATATCCTTAGCGGCTAATAATAAGCTATCGGCATACAGTTTTGAAATTTGGGAATCCTTATTTCGGTAATAATCTCCAAGATGATCATAACTGGCTAGAAGACCATTCTTATCATTCTGTTCCCGCCTAATATTCGTAGCTTCCAGTAGCTCGTCCCTGACTTTGGCCGAAGAATCCTGTAACCATTTTGTATAGGCAAGATTATCCACAAACCTGGCTTTAGAAAGAATACTTATTGAATTGGATCTTTCGATAATCCTTTCAAAAATTTTTATAGCCTCGTCGTATTTTTTTTGATCCTGAAGAGCAAGCGCAATATTATTCAGGTTGCTCAGGCTATCTCTAGTTGTAACAGCATAGTTAAGGGCATTTTGCCATTCGGTTATGGCATCCTGATAAAATCCCTGGTTACGGTAGGCAGTAGCAATGGTATTAAAAGCGCTGCTTACAAAGGTAGAATCTTCATCGGCAAGATACCCTAAAGCCTCGGTGGCAGTTTGCTGAGCCCCGGTATGATCGGTCAATTGGCTTTGTGCAATGGCCATTTCAGTAGTTCTTCGTCCGGCATTGGCAGTGTCCCCAATTTTTAAATAGAGTTGCCGCGCTTTATAAGCATTTTCAAAAACTTCCTCATCGCTATTTAAGTAATCAAAAATTGCAGATTTCCTGTAGTATCCTTTTGCAATATAACTTGAATCATTTTGTGCCTTAGCGGTATTTATAAGAGAATCTGAAAAATAAAGCGAGCTATCATATTCCTTTAATTTTATATGATAATAAATTTTATAGTCCAGGAGATCGGGAATTAGGGTATCATTTTTATCCGTGTTGCTTTGAAGTGCATTATTGAAATTAGCGATCTTATCCCTGATTTCTTTAGAATTTTTTCCCTTTTCAAAATAGGTAAATGAAGAATCTGTCCTGGTTTGTTCCGAAGGCTCAGAAGACATCTTTTCGTTGCTGCAAGAGGATAAAAGCAGGAAACATAAAATACAATAAATATGAAGAAGGGGGCGTGGGTTCATAAAGCGAAAATAAATAAAAAAAGCCGCTAAAAAATAGCGGCCTGGCTGATTATATTAATTAGCGTTGTCTGATGTTTTGTAGATGGATAATTGTATTTTTTTTCAACATTCATTCTCTCGCGTCATAGTTTGACGTCCTTTCCTTTCATCTTTGAAAATATAAGTAGCGAAGTTAATTGCTTCGTGTTGTTTAATGTTAAGAATAGATCCGCTTCAGTCTGTGACTTTTCCAATAAGTAGGGGTAAAGGAAAATTAAAGGACGAAGCGGAATCTTATTCTGATTTCAGAACCGAAAGTAAGATTACTATGAACTATATGAAGTAAGTATGAAAAAGTTATTTCTAGATGATATTCGTACCCCGGAGATGGTATATGATACAATTGAAGCAAAAGATTTTATTGTGGTAAGGAATTATGCTGATTTCGTAAAGTACATAAAACAAAACGGTCTCCCGGATTTTATCAGCTTTGATAATGATCTGGGTTTAGACGAAAATGGAGAAATAGCACCAGATGGATATGACGCAGCAAAATGGTTGGTGTACGAATCGGGTTTTGACCTTCGGGAGCTGCAATTTAAAGTTCACTCAGCCAACCCTGTTGCGGCGGAGCAGATTAGGGGATTGTTGAGCAACTATATTCAGTTTTTGAAAAAGAGTTGAAATTTTCTACGGTTACTTATAAGATCCACACGTTTACTAAACGCTCTTCTTTCGCTTTAACATAAAATTTAGATTTATAAAAAATTAAAAATAGCTACCGTTTTATAGTGTACGGTAATACAGAACTTTATTAAAACTTAATCCCAAATTAATGCAAAAAGAAACTAAACCAAAAAAAATGGATCAAGGTATGATCATGAAAGCCTTGGACTACTCCTATGATAAAGCGATAAATGGAATAACAGGCTTCGATTCTGCCCAAGAAATGGCTGATAGCTATAGAGGAAATGGAAAGACCAATATCCAAAATTGTAATTCTTTGATAAGATGGCAAAACACTAAAGCAACCACAAGTGGATTTCTTACAGGTTTAGGAGGACTATTGACAATGCCCGTAGCTATTCCTGCTAATTTAGCCAGCGTTATGTATGTTCAAATTAGAATGATTGCTGCCATAGCTCATATGGGGGGACATGATTTAAGAGATGACAGAGTTAAATCCTTGGTTTATGTTTGTATGGCTGGAAATGGAGCAAAGGATATTTTAAAAGATATAGGAATCGTGGTTGGTCAAAAAGTAACTCAAAAAATGATTGCGAATATTTCTGGTAAAACGGTCACAGCAATCAATCAAAAAATAGGCTTTAGACTCTTAACTAAATTCGGGCAAAAAGGTGCAATCAATATGGGTAAAGCTGTGCCACTTATCGGAGGTTTGATAGGTGGAACATTTGATGGGGTAACAACCAACTTAATAGGGAATACTGCGCGAAGAACTTTTATTCAGGCTAATTAACGCAATATTTTAATCAGAAGTTTTTTTCTGCTAGAACTAATGAATTTCGATCCAAACCGCCCGTATCACCGATATGAAATAGATTTACTCTTTACAAAAACAAAAACTCAAATGCATCAAAAATCTTTGGAGAGTGGAGGAGATGGTAGAGCACTTTTTAAAGATTGTTATACAGGGAAAATCTTACGTGGCGGTGATTGCTATGACTATGAACACATTCGATCTTCAGAAGCTGTTTTTATGGAGTATCGTGAACGCTTAACCAATTCTGAAATTGCAGAGGTGGTAAATTGCCCTGAAAATGTGGCTGTTACTTTGCGCAGTATTAATCAATCCAAAGGGAAAATGAAACTAGAAGATTGGTTGTCTAATGCTAATATTGTCTCTAGTCACAGAATAGATGTTGCATTATCTAAAAATGCTGCGGCTAGAGCAGATAGAGGGATTCAGCAAAAAGTAAAAGAAATACTATCAAGGTAGATGGGAGATTAGACTGTTAAAGTAATCTCTCTAAAATACTCCCAGATCATAACCATCGCCAGGGTATCAAGTTCGCAGTATTTAAGTAAAGATAGCTTAATTTCCAGGCGCTCGTTCTCAGGCATGTCTGTGTACTGGAGTTTGCCGTAGGCAGTAAGTGCAGCGCCGCCATCAGCGATCCCGGTGAGGCCGGAGACGGTTTTTTCTGTTTGTTCCTCTTTCCAGTCGGCAAAGAGGGGAGGAAGCATTTTGTACGGATTCACAACCTTGTTATCTTCAACTTGTAGCCAAACATGCGCATGATTAAAGTTTTTTGAGGTTAGTCCGATGTCGCCAATAGATTGGGAGTATTTCTGTTTTAGCAGTTCTGAAGAATTGAGAACCGCAGGAAGGACGGCTTTAATGGAGTTAGAGCCACCCATGAGCGGACTGTAATAATAATCCTTGACTACCTGAAACAGGTCGATCATGTTGCGGTCGCCACTCCATTTTTTCGTAGCCTTTTTCTTGGATTGGGTGATGTGTTTGATAAATTCTTGTAATTCTTTTTTGTCAGTTTCGTCAGACTCTTCCAGTTGCCGATAAATAGCATTCAGGATGGTATTTTCGTGGGGTGCGTACCTGAAGATACTGCCGGAATTTTTTGAAAGTGCTTTTTTAAGCTCGCGTACGAATTCAAAATTTGGGAATTTCCCGGGTTCAAAATTGATGTATTCACTCTCGTGTTTCACGTTACCCGCCGCATCCACGCTATGATGAGAAAATTGAAAGGCAACCTGCTCGTAAGGTCTGCGGCCTTTGTTGAAGGGGAGGGCAGTGGCGCTGGTTTCAAAGTCAATGAAATTAAGCGGAAATTTCCAGCTTTTCATCTCCTGTTTCAGTTCTTCTTTTAAAATATGCGGCCCCGGTTCATCACTCCGGGTCTTTTCTACTTGTATCCATTGTCTTTCAGAAGAGGAGATCTTTCCGGCTTCAGGTTTTACTCCAAGATCATCCTCATTTAAATCCCTGAAAAAGAATTTATCATTTTCAAAAAGCTTAGGTCCCCTTAAATAGTGCAGGTTCCAGATATCCCAGATAACCGGTTGGTTGAACTCGTTCTCGCTCCAGCCCAACTGTCCGGCCCAGCATTCCCTGAAACCCGATTTCTTTCCTTCGGCCAGCTCCTCTTTCGTAGCTCTGAATTCACAGCTCTTGCAGTTGGAGTAGGATACAGGGGCATTAAAGAATTTGTCAGTTGCATAATGTTTTGAAAATAGGTTAATGCTTTGTTCCAGACCCAGATTTTCATAGCAAAGATGTTTTCCTGTCTCAATTTCATCCAGGATAATATCTATGTTTATTTTATCCAATACGCTATCTCCAATTTCTTCCAGCCTGTCCACCTTCCTGGTAATTCCCGTGCGGTTATTGGCGGTTTTATTGATCCTGAATAGTTGATTAAGGCCTTCAACGGTCGCCTTCTTGCTTTTATCGGCTAGCATCAAATAAGACTTGATCTTCCACCCAGGATGACATTTTTGGATCACATACTTCTGAAAAGCCACATCGAATAAATAAGGTTTCCAACCGCTAACGAGTCCACCACGCTTCCCTATCAACAGGTTTTCATCTGCTGGATCAAAGGATTTCGCTTTAACCTCTATGAGCTGGATATTATTTCCACGCTTCACCAGAATATCGGTTCGGATAAAGAGATTTTCAAATTTAAAAGCCGCCTCAAAGATCACTACGTTCTCCCGTTGGAGCAGTTCCTCTGTTTGTTTTGCCAGCAAGTCATAGTTCCAGTCGTTGTTTTCAATTAAAATTCCATCGGGATAATGAAGCCGTGCCAGTTCTTCTACCTGAAAGCCACCTTGAGCCAAAGCTTCTAAAAATGGATCTTCCAGCTTCCGGTTCGCGTACTCTTTCTTTTTGGTGTAGAAGAGTGGCTATTTCGGAGTGATGGTGCCACCTGTTTCGGTCAAACAGTGCCACTTTAAAAGATACTGCAATTATATAAAAAATTAATGTTACTCGTTCTTTAAAGCTCCTTTTCTTAATGATTCTCCTTTGAGGTCAATCCGATGTGAGGAGTTTACGATCCTGTCCAGAATAGCGTCTGCTATAGTTCCTTCCCCAATAATATCATACCAGGCCGATACGGGTATTTGTGATGATATAATTGTGGATGCTTTGTGGTACCGGTCATCGATGATATCCATAAGGGTTTCCCTGGCGTGGTTATCAAAACTCTGCAGTCCAAAGTCATCCAGGATTAATAAATCTGCTTTGAAGAGTTTCCCAAGTTCCTTAAGATAAGTGCCATCCACTTTACTAAGTTTTAATTTCTTAAAAAGGCGGGCAGTATTGGTGTAAATGGTTTTGTATTCCATCATACAGCTCTGATGCCCTAAAGCCTGGGCCAAGTAACTTTTGCCAACCCCAGACGCCCCGGTAAGGATTATATTTTCTTTTCTGGTGATAAAATCCAGTGTCCCCAGCCGGGTAAACATGTTCTTGTCAAGGTTTCGTTGCTGGGTGTAATTCACATCGGCCAGGTTCGCCTCTTGTTTAAAGCCGGCCTGTTTTAAGAGCCGCTCTATCTTCCGGTTCTGCCGGTCTTCCCATTGGTGATCGATCAGCAGAGCGAGGTATTCATCAGCAGTGATGTTCTCTATACGGTTGTCCTTTATGTGCTGTTGGTGCAACTGGGCCATAGCCCCCAAGCGCATTTGTTTTAGTTTTTCAATAGTCTGATTGTTATTCATATTCATTGGATTTAAAGGGTTTATTATTGATATGCAGAAGCACCCCGCAAGTTATCGTGCTTGGGGATGTGTGGTTTATCTTCTTCGAGGTCCTGGTAAAACAGGGAGCTTTTGTCCAGATTGTTTTTCAGGATATTTTTGATGCGCAGGTAAGTAACCGCATCTGCCTGCAAAGCTCTTTTACAGGCATCATCCAATCGCTGGGAGCCATAGGATTTATGGAGCTGGATGACCCCCATAGCTCGTTTGTATCCTATTTCAGGATAGTCCACCGCGGTGATTATTTTCTCGATACAGCCCAGCACATGCTTGCCATGTATGGCCGCTTTCTTTTTAAAAAATTCCGGGCTCCAATCGCTATAGTATTTATGGGTACTGCTTAAATGTTCTTTGTTGGTATTATAACTTCCTTTTGATGGGTTGCGCTGGTGCAGGGCGATCCGCTGATGATAATAATATACTTCTACCACGGAACTGGTATAATGGATGGTGGTTTCTTTTCCTATGTAACGATAGGGTGCGCTGTAATAGCTTTTATCCGGGGAGAAGTATACATAGCCTATTTTCTGAACCTTTGCCCTTCGGTAGCCTTTCAGTTCATAGACTGTCTCCGGCAGGGGTTTTAGGTATTCCCGTTCCACGGATTGGAAGAGTTCTCTGCGACTGGCTTCCTTGCGGGAGAACAATAGGTTATTGTACCGTTCTAGCAAGCGTTTTATCTCCCGGTTAAGGTCTTCCAATGAGAAGAAGCTCATCTCACGCAAGGGGTAATAGATCCGCTGGTAGGCAAGGTTTACGGCATTCTCCACCAAAGCTTTGTCCTGCGGGGCATAGCCCCGGGCAGGATTGATCACACAGTTGTAATGCCGTGCGAAGTCTTTAAAGCTCCGATTGATATCGGCCTCATACCTGCTGGCACGGGTAACTGCTGATTTTAGGTTGTCGGAGACAATGGCTTTGGGAACGCCTCCATAATAGCGCAGGGCATTGCAGCAACAGGTAATCAGGTCCTCTCGTTTCTGGCTTTTACAGGCTTCCACGTAGGTGTATTGGCTGTTGGGCAGGATGGCCACAAATACTTCTACCGGGATCAATTCTCCAGTTTCCTTATCAATAATGTGGAGTTTTTTGCCGGCATAATCTATAAACATTTCCTTTCCAGGATCGTGTTCAAGTTTCATCGAACCTTTGACCTTGGCATATTTGCGTCGGTAGTGTTCCATAAACTGGGTATAGCCATAAGGATCTTTGGCCTGCGCTACATATTCCTGATAATGGTATAAAAAGGTAAATCCTGGATGATTCCGGGCTTTATTGACCCCCTCAAAGTATAACATCAGCTCCTCATAGCGAGGGTTGTCAATAGTAGTGTGGGAAGGAAAAAGCTTTTCTAAGCCAGCATTATCAAGGGCCAATAATTCCTTAAGGGAAGAACCGCTGGCCTTGAACAGCCGCATATAAGTGTTTACCGTATTGCGGGAGATCCCAAGGGTGGCACCTATTTTACGGTTGCTAAATCCATCGAGATGTAAGGAAATAATTTGTTTTAAGTCCATTGGATCAAGTGTATTGGCCATATCGCTTGTTTTTAAGCGACAAGGTATTATTTACTTGATCTTTCAAAGTGGCACAAATCGAACCGATATAGGCTTAACTTAAAACCAAAAGTGGCACAATTTGAACCGAAATCACTGGCACTAACCGACCGAAATCACTGGCACAAATCGATCCGAAATATCCAAAGAGCTTGTTCGGGCATTCCAAAGCTTGTTTAAAACGGGATTTGGTAAGAAGGCGTTGGGACATAATTATGAGGCAATTGTTTTAATAAAAACTTCCTGCCTCACGCTATCAGCTATACAGTAGCAGTCCAGATAGTCCCCTTTGAAAAACCCGGGTTCAATAAGTATTTCTTCCTTCCATCTACTAATTACTAAAATGCCAACCTTATTTTTTTTAGCAATTCGTAAAAAGTTATCATAGTTGTTCCGTCTCTGGAAATCAGTTTTTTTGTTTGTGGCCAGGTTCAAACTATCCTTGGATACGGCTATCCATTTTTCATTGGCAGGATATTGATGTACCTGATCCACGACGGACATAGATTTAAAATGATCCGGCTCTACTATAGCTAAAATAACAAACGAAAGAAATACACCTATTATGAAAGCTAAAATTGAAATAAGGATTATCCAATACCATGGCAATGCATAAGAGGAATAAACTGAGAGGAATGCAGTCATTATACCAATAATCAAAACAAAAGTGAGATCTTTATTATTCCAGGCAGGTATTAAAGCTCCCAAAGTTTTATGGGATTTTGCCTCTAATGAAATGGTATGTTCCCTTTGCATTGGAGATTCAAAACAAAGCAGGCCATCTGCCCTTTTCTTTTTGTATCTCTTTACAGTTCTAACTTCTGGACGGGAGAAGATTGCGGAAGGTTCAAATTTTTGCCTATAGTGGTTTTCAAGAAAAATTATTGCCTTCTTCTGGATATGTTTTTCAGTTAGTCGGGACATATATTTTGTTTTTATTTCAGTTTAAGAAGTAGTACGTTAAATTAGGTCTTCCTCAATCTCTCATTTCTGAAATCATAAATTCTGGTTCAATCCAGACTGAAAAAGAACCATCACTTTTTACTTTTCTGAATTTACACTTGAGGCTGGCAAAACTGTACTCATATAGCATTTTACCTTTACTTTTCAGAACACCCTCCTGTGGGGTTTGTTTAATTCTTATCGTCCAGTTCCTGCGGGTGCCAGGTAGGTTGAAAAGAAGATACTCTGGGTAAATCCCAGTTCTTTCGAATTCGCTCCTGCCGCCTGGGATTTGGACTATTTTTAGTTTTATGTTAATGGGCCTTTGAGTATTCGTAGCTCATTAATTAATCTTTTTTAATTGATAACCGGTAACTTTATTCCCAATTTAAATATGTCGATATATGGTTTGATAGGTATTGACTTAAGTTTTCCCACATCAATTTTAACTATTCCTTTATTTTGATCGGGATATATGATTAGACCTGAAATAATCTTATCGAAATCTTCATTTCCATAAAGTTCTTTATACACTTTTTTCAATCTTGCATAACCACTAACCTGTCTAATATCAGTTTCTTCTTTTCCTTGAGTATTGATATATTTTGGTTTATACTTAGCATCAATAACGAATTTTTCATCTTTTGAGTTAAGCAAATAATCCAAATGATTATTCCTATCTGCTTCGAACTGGAACTCAACATCGCTTCCATAAACGTCCTTAAGTAATGCCAGAACATAGATTTCAAACAATCTGCTCATATCAATCCAAAAAGGTGGAGTTTCTATTTCCTTTTTTGCGATGGAAGAAATATTATAACCGAATCTTTCGAATATCATTTTGGCTAAACGCAAAGCTTCATCATATTCCTTAAAAAACCTGTTAGATTTATAATCCTTAATCTTCCGTATATCAACTTCCGTAGATACTTTTTCAAAAGCAGGATTAATAAAATTATATAAATCCAGTAAACCTTTAGTATCAATCAATTGATTATAGCTAGATAAATAAAATTTGGCAAACTGCAGGGCTTTCTTTAGCAGCTTATTTTCAAGATTATCAACTCCAAATTCCTGAAAAGAACAATACGTATGAAGCATCTTATTTTTATAAGCATTGTGCTTAATAGTTTTACCTACTAATATTTTCCCCTTTACTCGTGAATACAAATTCTTTTCAACCCTAAAATATGATTTACGAAGGCCTTTTTTAACTATTTGCCTAAGTAAACCCAGAAATTCGAGTAACAAAAACGGGGTAAGGAAATCATTTTTCTGACTGATTGTTATTTTTGGTTCATCCCAATAAACTTCGAACAAATTATCAAGATGATCCATCGTCTCAGGATGGCGAACTGAATCGAGAAGCATTTTCAAATAGTCAACCTCTTGTCCGTTATTATTTATTTTAGGTTGAATATTTACTACTAACTTTCCTTCAAGAATCCAATCTATGCCAATAAAATAATTAGACTCTATTTGATAAAAATCTTCCTCGGGACGAACTTTAGCTACTTTAAAACAAGTTAGATCCTGTTTCTTACCTTTATGAAATTTTTGAAATTTTCGTGTATAGAGATTTTTCTTCAAAATTTCTGAATGAAGAGAATCTATAATCTCTATTTCATTAAACCCAACATGTTCACCGTATGTTAAAACCGGTATTATCATACTGATAATTTTTCGATGGTAGCTTCAGCATCCTTCAATAAAATTCCATCATTCACATATTCTTTTAGAATTGGTTTAATCTCATAATTTAACTTTAACCTAAGTTCTTCCAATTGTTCGCCTTCTGCTTTACTTGGATCAACTAGAAAATAACTATGGCCAACCTGGATATCTCTGTAATTGAAATCCGAAGCTAAGTACCTGGAATTTGTTAATTCTCCATCTTTCTCTGTTATGAATAGATTGGATACTTCATCAAATAACTTCTTAGCATTTTGATTTTGGATAATAGTTGAATCAGCCAATATTTCTACAAAAGAAAAACGTCTTCGTATTGCATAATCTATATGCCCTACACTCCGATCGGCAGTATTCATAGTACCTATGATGTATAAATTTTCTGGTATTACCAACTGAGATTTCCCATTTACTTCATACATGCTATTTACTATTTCACCACGATATTCCAGAGCATAGATTAATTCACCCAATACACTTGGAAGATTGGCTCGATTTATTTCATCAATTATTAAAACATACTTCTTTAAATTTTCATTTTTCTCTTCAGGCTTTACTTCTATATCACCCTCTCCATCTTCGATGAATTGCTGAAAAGCATTTAAAACTCTGACGTAATAACTTGCATGCCAATTAGCCAAACCTGACAATGTTTTATTTTTCTTGATTTCCTGCCTGGTAGTATTATTATCTAAGTATGCTTTTTTTATATCGCTAAAATGCATCTTATTCCCATTGCTATTCCAACTATTTTCCCCCTTATATCTAAAAGCATCTTCCTCCACTCCAGTAATAGAAACACTTGGCGTTAAGGGAAATTTCCCTTCTTCATCAATTTTATCATATATCATCTCTATAAATGACTCAAATCGTTCCTCTAGTAAAATCTTTTCATTAAGCTCTTCCTCGCTCTTCTGACTATTTTCTAGGTTCTCAGAAGCCTTTAAGGAAAGTTTTGCAATCTTCTTATTTCTTGTTTTATATTCAATTTTTTCTCCATTACTAGTAGCCTCTATTCCCCTAACAAAATCTTCATAAGTATATGAAGGATGAAACTGGATTAATTCATAATCTCCTTTTTCATTCGTATCCACATTACTAAATAAATATTGGGCTATAGCTATTTCGTATGGATCTGCCCCGTTCTTATTAGAAGGCTTTTTACCATTCAGAAAATCCTCGTATTTCGAAATAACTCTATCGTACGTTGCAGTCCACGGTCTACTATTATCCGACCGCATAGATATTCCTTTATCCGATATCTCGGTTATGGTATAAAAATCTTTTTTTCCACTAGCATTTTCAATTTTCTGACCAGCCTCAAAATTTTCCTTTATAAATGATTCTGAAATTTTCAATTCACGGATTCCTGTAAGTTTCTCTGCCATTTTCTTAGCTGTGTAGGTCTTACCGGTTCCTGGAGGGCCTTGAAGTATAATTTGTTTTTTGTACTCTAAAACTCTCAGATAATTATCAATACGTGAATCTTCCATCGTTTTTAAAATTGATTTTTTTTCAAATTTTTTCTTTTGCTTCATTACATCTACATAGGTCTTAAAAAGTACACCTTGTAGTTCCCCAATCATTTCTTCAAATTGGATTTTTGGAAGTTTATAAAAGTCTTGGTCTTGTTTTATAGAGAATTGTTTACCTATAAGGACATAATTATCGTGTTCTAGGTTTTCTAATTGTTCTAAATTTCCGATTACAAAATCGAATCCTTCTTCTTTTAATTTTTTCAATAACATTGGTTGTTGCAAAAAACTATGAACATATGGCTGAATATAATCTACAGTACTTTTATCATTTGCAAATGGAACGTATTGGGTATTGAATCCAATACCATAACTCAAATTCCCATTTCTTAAAAAGAGATGGTATTGCACCTCCGTACCTCCTCCAGGGTTAATTACCCAATCCCTATTTCTATCCTTGTCTGATACAATAAAAAGTTTATCCCTATTCGTAGCACTTTTCTTATTTAATAGTTTCTTTCTCGTATATTGAAATTTCGAGCAAAATTCTCCAAGTTCTTTATTAATAATCTCAACAATATTCTCAAGATTTTTAAACGAAATCATCTCTCCTATATCAACAATTTTATAACCCGAAAGTTTCTCAAAGCCAAGTCTATTATTTGCATTACTATTGAAATCATCCGATGTTAATTCAACTTCAGCCAGCTTTGCAGCCTCAGTTACAATTAGTTTATATGGATAAAGTTTCTTTTCAATTTTGACTGCATAGCCGGTTCCATTTCTCTTCGAAGGAATTCCATTATTATTAATTTTAGTTACTGCTTGATCTATTAAATCTTTTGTTAGGAAATCAAGTTTACGATCCATTAAGCTTTTTGTATTTAATTCTAAATTTTATTTTATATCAGAAACTTTATCTAACACCTGCTGCTGCAGATAAAAAAACAAAGTAAATTATTTCACTCTTAAACTGATTAAAGAAATTATTAATTATAATATCTAACTGGTTTTTTCTTTTAGGAGGGTATCCGCAGAATCAATTAATCTATTCTTCTTTCAAATCTCCTCTTTGTTCTATTAAAAGCTGTGGATTCCCATTCCGCATCAAATCCGTTCCAAAAGACTCTAATTTTTGTTCCCACGTCTCGATAAATAAGAAAAGTCATATCATTAAATTCAAATGATAGGTTATTAGTATCTGAATCGGAACTTAGGTATCTTGAATGTTCATCTATAAGCTTTTCTATTTTGGATAAGATTTCAAAAGCATTTTCTTTGGTTAAGTTTTTAAAAGCGTAAGCTTGATAGTTGACTCCACTTTCATTCCATCTATTCCCGAAGAATCCTAAAACTAAACCACTAAGATTTTGGTCTTCGCATGTATACATTAAGGATGTTAATTGACCGGAATTTGCTGCAGCTAAAGGATCTATTGAAAATTTAGTCGGATTTGACGAAACTTTAATTAAATCGTTCATAACAAATTCTTTAGCCTTATATAGGGCTTGGTCTTTGCTAAATTCTTTTGCAAAATAGACACCGGAAGAACCAGAAATTTGTGAATGTAAAAATGTTGAAATCAATAAAAATATGACGAGTAAATAGTTTATTTTCATTTGAGGAAATTTAAAAATCATTATTGAATTCTTGACAGATACCATTTATCTAATCTTCTGACTAGGTTTACTTTTTCTAATTTATCAGAATTTGGACCTGTAGCTATTTCAATTGTTGCTTTATCATCTTGAATATTTGGTTCTCCTATAATTCTTGGATTTGCATACTTTTCAAAAAGTTTGTCTTTCGCAAATCCTGGCAGTGCCTCGATATTACATAGCCAAACGTATTCGCCTTTAGCTTCAAAATACGGATCACATAGGGAACTAAATTTTTCAAAATCTTTATTTTTAAATCCTAAAAATAGATGTTCCACAACGCCTTTTGGAGAATTTTGAAAATCAAAAGTTTCATGTAAAGGGATCTTCACATATTCCATTTTTAGATTATTTAGTGCTTTTCGAAGCATATCTTTTTCTTCATATTTATTCGAAAGCTGATTGTCTTTTGTACTTTGACTTCTCCCAATCTCAAATTCTTTGATTTCTTCAAGTTCTTCGTTTGTCTTTTTTAACTCTTCTTCAATACTTTCAATTTGCCCATTAAAAGCCATTTTTAATTTTTCTTCACCAACTTTAATTTTCTCATTGTGAATTTTTATTTCTTCTTCTTTCCACTTGGGTTGCTCTTCTATTTTTTCTGAAGATTTACTTTGAAGTTCTGTTGAAGATATATCTTCCTCATTTTCATTTGAACTTTTGTTTTTTTCCTGGCAGGATGTTAGAATAGCTGTAAGAATTAATAATAAGTAGATTTTTTTCATATTGATTAGTTTAAATTTATCTTCCGGTTAGTATTCGATATTTAGATATAATTTGTCCAATTGCTTCAGCTAATTTGTTGTGATAATTTTCACCTCTCCCAACATTATCCCAATCATAACTTACTGAATCTCTATATATAAGAAGGTTAGAAGAATGATAATTCCAATAGTATTTAATTGCTGGGAATTCATATTCCTGATACGTTAATTTCCATTTTTGATAAAGGCTTTTTAATTCGTTTTCTGGAAGATTAAATTGGATTGCAATTCTATTGTTCTCTATAAGCACATCCACCTTGTTAAAATAATTTTCACACTTTGAAACCCAATTATTTTCAGTTTCCTCAAAAGCTTTGAATTTCTTGTTCAAGAAGTACTTATTGAGTCGATTAGATTTTTCAATCTCGTATTCCTCATCCGTCTTAATAATTTCAATCTTGAAATTTTTGGATTTTCCTTTTTCGCTTAGCTTTTCAACTTGTGCTCCATTTATAATCTCTTTTATTTCAAAAATGGCATCATCAAAAATAGCTTTACTATCAGAGTCCCAGCCCTGCATATTTAAATCAAGATCTTTCATCATCTCTTTATGAAGAAGAATACCCATTTCTCGGTTATTCTTTTCTGAATACTCGTAAAGATTCATTGAACCGAGAATTAAAAGATCTCCATTGTAGTAACATTTGCAATGAATGTTTGGATGATGCAAAAGGTTAAGATGACTAAATGAATTGAGCTTGTTTTTCTCACCAGCAGATAGCTTGTTCTCCCTATAGACTAGTGTAATATCAATTCCTTTATCGTCTACTTTTTTTAATGCTTTAAATATGTTTGGTGAGACTTTTATATAGGGTACTATTAATATAAGCTCACTTTTAGCTTCTGAGATTAACTTGGGAATCCAATAATTCAATTTATTGGTGTTAAGAAATAGGGCCATTAAATAATAAAGTTAGTTTTACTAAAATCACTTCTCATACTTGAGCATTTAGAGGCATACAAAATTCAACTTTTTATAAGGTATAAAATAATCAAACTATAAATTCAGATATATCAATTGGTATTTATTCATATTTAGATTTGATTCGACAATAATAAAATAAACAGCTATACTCTTAAAACAATCCCATAGATTCACATTCTTCCAAAAATGGATTTTTTATAAAACCATAACCTGATAATGGAGTGTGATTAGTGTCAAATAATTTCATATTTAAAAAATCTTTTTTCGTTCCAGTATATCCTTGCGCAACAGCATTATCATATCCATCTACAACCATATTAAACCAAGCAATCCCTTCACTTTTGTTACACAACAGTGCTTTGTATCTTTCATCTATCTCAAAAACTCTTTTCCAAGCTTCAATCTCTTCATCAAAACCATTTAATTTTATTTCTAATTCTATATCATCTGGTTGAATTTCTAAAATATCGGGGTTGTTTAGTTTCAGACTTATTTGGAAGTCCTTTATATCAGGTTGCGATGTTTTATATGGATAAAATGCTTTATTCCTATTACTTATTTCTCCTATGACTAAATCTTCACCTTTGTAACTTGAATTACAATCATTACACATTGGAGCAAGATTCTTGAAATTTATACTATTAAATGGAAATTTTCCCTTCGGAATATAATGATCATAGGCTTCTTTTTTCGTGTGATGAATGCCTTTTAAATCTTTTATACCGCAAAAAGGACATTTTCCTTCGGTATTATGAGTAAAAAACTCTTGGTAATGTGAAGGGAGTGATTTGGTTTTTAATGAACCAAAATCTTTTAAATTAAAAGGTGATTCTTTTCCATATAATTTACTATAAAACGATTTTATTTCTCTAGCAAGTATTTTTTGTTCAACTTCTAAATCTTGATATGTAAGTATTTTGAGTTTGGGATTAGTACATATTTCCTGAATATTATTGTTATTAGAATAATAGTCTATAAGATCTAGTTTGAAATCATCATCGTCTATTTCTGCAAACGCTTTAAATATCTTTTCAATTGAACTATTAAAAAAGGTAGCTGTCTTGCCTATTTTCTTTTTTTGTTCATCTTTAGAATCATCATCTAAATAATGATTATTTATATAGAAATTATAAAGTTTTTTATTCCCTTTTAACTTTTCTGCTACAAAATCACCTTCGGCTGGAAGCCAAACATCTTCAAATAAAAAATCCAAATATTCCTGAAGTTCCTCTACTTCGTGCGGTATGTATTTATAATTAAATAACAAGACTATTCAATTTTTTTATAAGCATCATTCAATAGTAATAAGCGTTCCACAGATTCTCCCATTTCTGTTTTTACTTTTAAAATAAACGTTTCTACATTTTCTGAAGATTCTATTTCTTTTAATTCTTCTTTGTAATCGGTAATTCGCTTTTGTGCGACCTTTCCAATCGTATTAGGCATATT
This sequence comes from Salegentibacter sp. Hel_I_6, assembly GCF_000745315.1. Taxonomy (NCBI): domain Bacteria; kingdom Pseudomonadati; phylum Bacteroidota; class Flavobacteriia; order Flavobacteriales; family Flavobacteriaceae; genus Salegentibacter; species Salegentibacter sp. Hel_I_6. The sequence goes on from NZ_JQNQ01000001.1 coordinate 2,935,543, forward strand.
AAATATTTTGATTCCTATGCTATTTACTGAAGTTCCAAAAGTTTGAAAGTCTGGATGAAAAGGAGCTTCTCCTTTTTTGAAAATTTGAACATATTGAGAATCACTATCAGAAAGTAAATAAGGAGAATGTGTTGTGATTAACATTTCTCTCATAGTCTCACTACTATCATTTTCTTGTTGTTCAAAACAGTATCGTAAACTGGACAAAAATTTAGCTTTCCAACTTGGGTTGAAGTGTGTTTCAGGTTCGTCTAGTAAAAATAAACTACGTGTATCTTTAAATAGTAAACACAAACCTAGAGAGTGCAAAAATTGATGTTCTCCATCTGATAGGACCTTGGTGTAAATATTCTTTTCTATTCCTTTTTTCTTGATTTCAAAATTTTTGATATTCAATACTCTTTTAGATTCAATAGGTCTAAAGTTTATAGACTCACTTAAGAATATATTCTCCGTAGCATATGTATTATTCTTGCTTTCTTGATTAACGGAATGTATTTCCAAAATTAAAAGCAACTGAAACAATTCAAAGAGCTTTAAAGGATTGTTTTCAAAATGAAATTGAAAAGCTATTATAGTAGCAGGGTTTACTTTGTAATCTAGAATGAGAAAACTACTATTATTAAATTCATTTTCATAAAAATCATAATTATCTTCTTCATACCAAGAAGTAGCGCACTTTTTTAATTTTTCTATATAGGAACTTGTATTTTTTCCTTCTCTTTTTACATCAAAATCTAAGTTTTTTAATAATGGATACTTCTTACCTTCAAATTCTTTTAGAATATCTGTTTTAATTATTAATCGAAAAGAATCTATTTCTTCAATACCTACATATTCTTTGAATGGAGATAGAATATCTTTGTCTAAATCGTCATTGGTATTCATTAGTAAATTGGCTAACAGAATAAACTGACTATATGATTTATCTACATAGATTAAAGAACTTTCCGGACTTGGATCTATGATTGATTCAGTAATCAAATTACTATAGTAAGAATCATATTGAATAAAACGGCTTTTAAAAAAAGGGAAACTTAGGGTTTCATTTTCTCCAGATGCATAACCCACTACATATTCTGGCAAGAGAAACTTTATTTGGTGACTTAGTAATTCATCAACTCCAAACTCATCCTTGTTTTTCCATTCTATTTTTGGTCGTTCTCCAATTTTTTTAGAAATGAAAATATGGGCTTTTTTAATCTCTTCTTTTTTATTGGACAGTTGTGGAAATCCTTCTGTAATAAATGTTAAGTATTCGAGTTCATAGGCATCCACTCGAGATATTTTGGAATCAAATGACTTAGAATTGTTTTCACCATCTTCGTCAAAATAAGTGGGTTTATTACTCAAATATATACAATCTAAGTGATAAAATATCTCTGATAAAGCTTCCAGGACATTTGATTTCCCACTACCATTTTTTCCTGCTAACACATAAGGGTTAAATACTGTAGCCTCTTCTTTTTTTTCTGCTGGAAGAAAGTTCATTTCAAAACCATTAAACAAAGAATTAAAACCTTCTTCTTTATTTATTTTAAGCCTTAAAAGTTTCATCTGTCAGTTTTAGTTTTACAGTTGCAGTTTCTTCTTCAAATATTTGTTCTAATAAAGGAGGTGTTGCTTCCAGAAATTTGAAAATAATTTGCTGCCAACTTGCATTTGGGAAGTCCATATCACCTCCGTGATAAAAGAAATTATGGAGCTTTTCCTCAATATCTCCTAAAGTGAAAGTTTCTTCTTTTTTAAACGTGTCTTTTAGTAAAAATTGATAAAACTCATCCAAACTAATTAAATCAAACATCCATTTTTCTTGTGTAGAAGTAATTTCATCTGGAATACCTAAATAAGTAGCCAAATCAAGTTTGGTTATATCTACTTTTTCACCGTCTTTCTTTTTTATTTCAGACATAAGCGAGTCTTTTTTTTTTGGTTCTTCTTTTGAAACTTCTATTTCTTCCTTAAAAGCTTCTTGCAACAAACTGTTATATAAGTGTTCTAGCTCGGTTTTAGATTGAATTAAGGATTCTTTCTGTGCTTGGACATAATGGTAAATTGTTTCGAATTGGTTTTGTATTTCAATAGGTGGAATAGGCAATTTCATTTTTTTTAGATTCACTCCAGTAAGATGAGAAATTGTAGCTCCACCTTTGTACATATCTAATCCTCCACCATTACTTAATAACCAAAAATTATAGACAAAATAATTAGGTAACATAACTTCATTGTCTAGTGTTATTCTATGTAAGGCTTTTTGAAAGAAACAATTTTCCATTTCATTTTTCCAAATGGCACATCTTCCAATGTCTCCACCTTCACACATCAAAATATCACCTTCATTTAGTTTGAATGTTACTTGGTCTTTTTCATCAAAATCCATTTCCTTTAAGTCAGAGAAGTCGAACTTGAACCATTGAACATTTGTATTTCCAAGATACTTTTTCAGATTGTTGCCTAACATTTTCTTCTTATCAAGCATTTTACCTAATCTAGATTCACTAAAGTTTGATATTTCTTTCATTTTCCACCCCTTTGGATTTAAAACAGGATCGCCAAACATTTCCAAAAACTGGGCTCTTAATAACTCATCTAACAAAGCAATAGTTTTTTCTCTTTTCTGTACTAAAGCATTTACTTTGTCTAAAATGGCTACTATTTCGTTTTGGGTTTCTATAGGAAGAATTGGAATATCAAGATTCTGAATATATTTCTTTGAAATATGCTTTAAACCAGCACCTTTAAATCCTCTTTCAAGAATGTTAATGTTTTTAGATAAATAATAATAAACAAATTTTTCATTTAAATTTTCATCTTCCTTCTTATTAGCAACAATGCAATCTGTTGAAGTCGAAAATTTCTCATCTACATAATGTACGCTAGCTTGTCCGCCTGTGCCAAAAATTAGAGAAATTCTATCTTCTTGAAAAACATTTATGCGTTTGGACAAAGTGGCACTGGAAGTATAAAAAGGATACAAACCTTCCTTTAAACCATCACCAGCTTTAATTTTTGACTTTTTAGCAAAATCAAACAGGTCATTGAATTTTTCTGTTATCACTATATTAAGTCATTAAGTTCTTTCATATCTGCTAAAATACCTTCTTCCATTTCTAGAAGTTTGGCTAGAATTTCTTTTGGTGGCTCGTAGCTTTGCTCGGTGTATGCGTAATCTTTATAATGATTGTGGCTTAGGTCTAATCCTTCTTTCTGAATTTCAGCCAAGTCTACAAAAAAATGATTCTCACGATTAGAATATTCAGCGGTTTTTCTAGCATTATATTCATCCTTTACGGTAGGTAGCGGGTTCTCTTTTAGTTTTTTACGGTTGTCATCTAAAGTATAACCATCATTTTCTAGGGCATAAAACCAAACCTTATCCGTATGCCAGGTTTTACTGTCTTCTTCTACCTTGGTAAATACTAAAATAGCCGTTTTCACACCTGTATAGGGTTTAAAAGCACCCGCAGGTAATGAAATAACAGCTTCTAATTGATTGTCTTTTAACAGTAATTCTCTAGTAGCTTTTTGAGCTTTATTGCTCCCAAACAAAACACCTTCAGGTATAATTACAGCAGCTTTACCACCAGAGCGTAGCATCTTAGAAATACGAGCTAAAAATAAGAGCTCAGTAGAGCCTGTATCTATACCCAAATCTGGGTTTACATCTCCTTTGTCTAACTTCCCGGTAAAGGGTGGGTTTGCTAATACAATATCGTAATCTCCTGTTTCATTATAGTTTTTACTTAACGAATCTTTGTATTCAATATGGGGGTTATCTATCCCGTGCATCATTAGGTTCATTAAACCCAAACGCACCATAGTGGTGTCTATATCAAAGCCATAAAAACTATCGTTTAGTATTTGTTTGTTTTTATCATCTAATACAGAAGATATAGTTGCTCGTTCAAAACCATCTTCATCTGATTGTAACAATTCTGGCTCTTTTTTACGAACTAAATCACTCAAAATATATTGGTATGCTCCTAATAAAAAGCCACCTGTTCCACAAGCTGGGTCTGCTATTTTATGTCCTAGTTTAGGTTCGATCAATTCAGCCAATAATTTTATTAAATGTCTCGGTGTACGGAACTGTCCGTTTTTCCCAGCAGTAGCAATTTCCTTTAAAAGCATTTCATACACATCCCCTTGTATGTCTTGGAATGATTGTTTACCGTCTTTGGCATCTTCTTCTATTTCAATAAAAATTTCATCTACTTTTTTTACAGCTTCTACCAATAATGCTGGTTTTTCAATAATAAAAACAGCATTTTTCATATACTTGGTAAATGAAGAAGTTTCCTCATTTAAATCTTTAATATGCGGAAAAACATTATTTCTAAAGTGTACTAACATCTCATCCGCTGGCATGGACTTAAAGTAACTCCATTTCAATTCTTTTTTTGGTCGAGGTGCTAATGCTTCTTCACGTTTTTTATTTAAAGCTGCTTTTTCCTCTGCTGTGGCATCAGGTTTTGGTCGGTATAAACTTTCATCTATCCAAGGAGTATATTCACCATCAAATTTAGAATCGTATGCTTCTCCATTCCATTCAGCATCACGTTCTCTTTTACTCTCTAACTCATCTAGTCTTTTTATAAAAAGCAAATAGGTGATTTGCTCGATAGCTGTAATAGGATTGGCAATTCCACCACTCCAGAAGGTATTCCAAAGACTTATGATTAAAGCTTTTAGTTTAGGATTGTTTTGTAACATTAAGCTGCTAATATTTTATTCGATAATTGTAATATTTCGTTTATTTCTTTTGGCGAAAAAACACCTCTAATTCCTTCTGGGTGTATCATTGTAAAAGGAGATTCTATCAAGTTTCTTTTTTCTAAGTTTCCTTTTTCGAGAATGTATTTTTTTACAATATCTAAAAACTGTAGTTGCCTGCTTGATAAATAGTTATGTTCTTCAATAAAAGCATCAAAAGCATTGGCCACATTTTCATTAAATGTTTCTAATACTTCAAGACCTAAAATATGTTTTATAAATTGTAAAAACTTTGCTTTTCGGTTTTGATATACCCTGCGTAACAGACCAATGGTAATATGTGGGTTTTCCTCGTGCAGTTCATTGGCTAATTCAATTATTTCTTCTTGTGAAATGGTTTTGCCCTCGACTATTTTTTGAAGAATAGGATTTGATCCCATTAACTGCTTAATCTTTTCTTCTACCATTTCTTTGTAGCGAGTAATACTTACGGCTTCATTTTGAGGTCCAAATTCTACCATTTCTTTGGCTACCAGTTCATCTTCAAAATTAAATTTAGAAGGTCCAGAAATATTTTCTCTGGTATCAATATATCTAGCTAAGGGAGAAAGTCTATCTATTAAACTATTGAAGTTGTTTTCTTTGATATTGTTCCAAAAATGAATTCGTTGAGCGTCTTTTATAAGCTCTTGTTCTTTGGCTACTATGTTTATGGATAATGGTAAATCTGATATACGTTCAATTAGTGCGTCTTTAAGCATATTATACTTTTCATCTTCGGATTGCATTTTAGCGAAAGAAACTTCCAGTATATTTTTTTCAAAACGCATTGCTTTGAAATCTACACCTGAAACGGTTCGCATTAACGGAAGTATTTCTGTTCTTAGAAAGTCAATTTTATCATTGCTTATATTTTCCCAAAATTCAGGAGTATTAACTTTTACTACTGAATTGCTATTATCTTTTATCACTACAGAATTAGCGGGTAATAAAGCAATTTGTTTTTGTAATCTTTTACATTCCTCTAGGATTGTTGGCTCTAAATTAGACTCAAAAGCTATTTTTAATTTTTCTAATCGTAAACCGAAAAGTTTTACTGGGATGGGAATTGCTTGTTTGAGTTCTTTCCCTTTTGGTTCCAGTTTGAAATATTCAAAATTATCCCAACAATCTAAGATTAGAAACACATCTTTCTCAGTACACCAGGACTTCATTTTGGTAGGTTCTAACAAACGAGTTCCTCTACCAATCATTTGCCAAAATTTGGTATAAGAATATACAGGTTTTGCAAAAACTAAATTCACCAATTCTCTTACATCTATTCCCGTGTCAAGCATATCTACGCTAATAGCAATTCTAGGAAAGTCTTTGTTTTTAAATTGGTCTAATAAACCTCCTTTCCCGTGAACACGTGAATCTTCCGAAACCATTACTTTGGCTAATTCTCCATTGTATTGCGGATACAATTGATTGAAAATTTCTTCAATCCGTCTAGCGTGCGCAATGTTTGCACAGAAGAATATGGTTTTACCTGGCAATACACCATTAATGTCTTTTATAGATTCCTCCATAAACTCCTTTACAATAAGTGTATTTGTCCCTTTATTGATTACCTTTTTTTCTAACTCAACACCTTCAAAATTGATTTCTGCAATTTCTTTTCCTTCCAGAATTAACTTCTTTTGGTCTTCAAGAGAAACTGTTCTTTTGCTAATTCCTTCGGTTTGAAATTTGGTTTTAATTTTCATTACCTGAAAATTGCATAAATAGGGAGGAATATTATTAACAGCTTCTTCGTAGGTATATGCAAATGATGGCAAACCATCTTCACAATTAAATATCTTAAATGTATTATGGTCAATTACGTCTGTGGGAGTAGCGGTTAAACCAATTGTAATTGTATTGAAATAGTCAAGTACTTCTTTGTATGTATTGTAAATACTTCTGTGACTTTCATCCACAACAATTAAATCAAAAAAGTGAGGTGATAAAGTTTCTTTTTCTTCACGAACAATATTGAGCATTGTAGGGTAAGTAGAAACATAAACTCGTCTATCTTTCGCAATGCTTTTCTCCCCTTGTTTTGGCCATCTAGGCTCGTTTGGTAGATGTTCTTTAAAAGCTTCTAACGCTTGGTCTCTTAAAGCAATTCTATCCACTAAAAACAAAGCTTTTTCTGCCCAACCTGCTCGCATAAGTGCTTCAACCAGTGCAATAGTGGTTCTTGTCTTACCTGTACCAGTAGCCATTACGATTAAGAACATTCTTCTCTTTTGTTCTAAACCATCCATAACGGCACGAATAGCTCTTAATTGATAATCTCTACCTGCAATGTTTGTATTTATAAACGCATCAGAAAAAGGCTTTTTTGCTTGTCTAATGTAATGATATCTCTCTAGATCTTCTCTTGTCGGAAAACCAACAACTTTTCTTGGAGGAGCATTTTCTATATCCCAAAAGAATATATCATGACCATTTGTATAAAAACAAAATGGCAAAATGTCTTTTGTTTGCTTTTGAATATTATAGCAATATTGTTTTGCTTGTTCACGACCAGTATTAGCATCTTTAGATGCTCTTTTAGCTTCTACCACTGCTAGGGGCCTGCCGTCTTTACCTAATAGAAGATAATCGCTAAACTCGTGTTTATTATAATTACTACCGGGCTCAGAAACTCCGCGAGGATTTGTGATGTGGAACTCCTCAACAACTTGCGTTCTATCATTCACATCCCATCCCGCTTCTTTAAGCTGATGATCAATTAATAATTTTCGAGTCTGATTTTCACTGCTCAATGCAATAAACTTTTTTAAAATAGAATTTTGCGGTTCTATTTGTAGTAGGGTAAGAACCGAAATTGTTAATTATTCCCAAATATAGCTTTTTTTAAGGGAGAGTTAGTAAGTGAATTCAAAAAACCGGAACGAGGTAATCGATGTATAAATCTAATATAAGAACAGGACAATTAGTTTGCATTCAACTTTTATAATACTTTATAGGCAAATTAGCTCATGGAGTTAAAGCTTTTTATTATTATTCTGCTTTTTAAATTTTAGAAATTCCTTCTTTACAAAATCCCTAACTGGTTCCCAGATGGTAATTCGCTCTCCGGCTTCTTCAAAAACTTTGGCGTGATTGCGTTCACCAAACGATTTCATTTGATTATAGTTGTTCTGAAATGTTTTAATGGATCGGCAGGCAGCTTCCAGTTTATAAATCGGCACAGATTTTTTATCGCCCAGGAGATCCATATAGGCGATTAAAATTTGAGAGTTAATCTGGTGTGTGTTCTTAAACCATTTTGGTACACGGTTTTGCACTTTCCAGACTTCCTGTTTCTTCTCATCAGTGAGAATTTCAAGGGATTTAACTATCGTTTTCGGATGCTCTTCTAGTGTTACAGGTTCCTCGTCTTTTACCGGATGAGAATCAGTAAATACCTTATTGGCGATTTTAACCTCGAGATCTTTCAGGACTTCTTCTACGGTTTTCGGTTCATACCTAACAAGCAAATCTTGTTTAATTAAGTACTTCACTTTTTCTAAATAGTTTGGAGTTCTGATCTCTTCCCTAAGATTTTCAATAGAATTAGATTTTTTTTTAAGCTGGGCACGGTTAAAGAACTGGGTGAAGATGCCTAATCCAAAATTATTTCTATTAAAAAAGTCGGTTGCTTTCATTGTGGCAAATTGGTTAATTGTGAGAATCTTAGCAAGGTTTTGCCTCCTAATTTAAAATAATTTATCGATAAATTCTTTGGCTCAATTCAGGGTTATAAATCCTCATCCTCAAGTTCCTCTTCGGTAATTCCGTTAATATTTGCCAGGGAGTTCATTAGGTTCTCCAGTTCATCGAAGAAGTTCAATAATTTATTCAGGTTTAAATCTTCCGTTCCACGAAATTGTTCAAGATCAAATTGATAGGTATCGCCGGGCTTGAAAACTGTATTTACTTCAGAGTATTCTCCGGTCATTCCAACATTGATAATCCTGGTTTGCAGTTCCTCGTGCATTTCGAGTAAATGTCTATAGGTAAGAACTATTTTTTCCCTGTAGTCTGACATCGGTTTTTATTTAGAGGTTTAAGATGATTAATTTTCACGGAAACTCCATTCCACTTCTCCCAGGTCGATCTTATTAATATAATTCAACTCGAGATAAGTATAGATATTCGGTACTCCAACGTGAAGCCTGATGTCAAATCCGCCCATGGTTTCTTCCTTGAGCAATGTTCTGCCACCATATTTGATCTCTTCTTGAATATGCTGGTATTGTTCTTCCGAAAGTGTTATTTCTAATTTTCTCATCGCATTTATTTTGTACTGCAATAATATACCTAGATAACGTCAAAATATGACGTCTTTTTATTTATTTTTATCCTAATGACCTATAAAATATGGTATTTTAAATATCGTTTCCCTGTTTGAATAGTCTTTAATCAAGCTGGGTAATTGCAATAAGAAGCTTTCAGAAATTAAGGCTAAGAAAGCTAGTATCACCAAATGCCTGGACGGAATTACCTGGAATTTCGAACAAAAATTGAATCATGAAAATGAGCTATAATTTCCGGTAGGTGAACGTAACTCCGAAAAAGCCATTTCTATTCCTTTTTGAAAATTTTTTCTCCTCAAAATTGCGCAAACTCCTCAATTTTATCCTCGTTTATATCTATTTAGAGAAGGTGTTAAATTTTCTCGTAGTCCGGTGGACATAGTGAAATTAATTTCCTAAAGCTGCTCAAATTTGTCTAGAAGTCAAATCAACAAAATCCCGCCGTGTAAAAAGTATAACCATCTGTGGGATTTTAAACTAAAACTTTTTAAAAATGCCAAAAGAAATAATTACTACAGATGATCTAATGAATTTTAAGCTTGAGTTATTTGAGGAGCTTAAGAAATTGCTTAGAGAGCATTCAACCGGAATCCATAAAAAGTATTTGAAATCTTCTGAGGTGAGAAAACTACTGGATATAAGTTGGGGAACTTTACAGAATATACGGATAAATGGTAATCTTCCTTACACAAAAATAGGAGGTACCGTCTTTTATGATTGGGAAGATGTACAACGATTAATGGAGAAGTATAAGATAGATAATAGTGATTAATATGAATTACATCAAGCACCTTACCGAGGTTTTTTATCGATTTAATGAAGATAAGCGGTTAAATCCCTCACACGTGAGTATTTACTATGCTTTATTCCATTACTGGAATGTATTCAGGTTTTGTAAGCAATTCTATATCCAAAGGCAGGAAATTATGGAAGCTTCGAAGGTTGGTTCGCTTTCAACCTACCATAGATGCATTCGAGAATTAAGTGATTGGAATTACATTTTGTACCTGCCTTCTAAAAATCCGTTAAAGGGGAGCCAGGTTAAGATGTCCATTTTTTGGACTAGTGATAAACAAGCAGAAGATGAGCATTCAACTTGTAGTGTAAATGACTCGGATAAGTTTGAGACTTTTTTAGAACAGGTTGCAGACGAGTCCGGTAAGAGTAACGAAATAGCACCGGTATATGAAACAAACAATATTAAACATATTAAACAGAATAAAACTTATTGGCCAAAAAGTGAATTTGAAGTTTTAAAATATTTTAAAGAAAAAGGCTGGCCGGATAATGAAGCTTCTAAGTTTTATCACCACTACGAAGCTGTAGGTTGGAAAATTAATCGTGATATCCCTGTAGTAAACTGGCAGGCTTTAGCACACCGATGGATGAAAAAGGCCAAGGAGATTCAGCAAGATTTAAAAATGAAAAATCCTGATTATTTAAAAATTAAAAAAGAAAAAAACTATGGAAAACCCTTGTGAAATAATAGAAGGCGGAGTAGTTTACAAGATTGGAAAATTTAGAGGAAAAGAAGTATTTTATGATTTTCCATTAATGCTTGAATATCTCCAGGTGAAAGGAAAGATGCTTTTTGGAAAAGAGTTTCAGCTATACAAAAAAGATGAAAAATTACTTTTCAAACTCTGCAATTACATCATTGCGGATAAGGAAAAATGCCAGAAATTCGATCTTGACCCTGCAAAAGGAATTTTACTAACCGGGCCTGTGGGTTGTGGAAAAACTAGCTTTCTTAAGCTTTTGCGTTATCTGGTGCCCCACCAAAAAGAATATCAGGTTATTCCTTGCAGAAATATTGCTTTTGCTTTTCACCATTTGGGGTTTAAAACAATTGAAGATTACGGGAATAGCAGTTATTTATGCTTTGATGATCTTGGTGTTGAACCGTCAGGAAGGTTCTATGGTCAGGATTGCAATGTGATGGGAGAAATTCTGCTTTCCCGCTATGAATTGTTTCTTAATCATAAAATAAGAACTCACGCTACAACAAATTTAGATTCCGATGAACTTGAAGAGCGCTATGGATCCAGGGTAAAAAGTAGAATGCGCCAGCTTTTTAATTTGGTCACTTTTGATGAAAAAACTGCCGATAAAAGAAAATAGCCGAAATTTTAATTTCAATAAGGATTGGATAACAAAAACCTCATTTTAACCACTGCAAATTACCAATCTTACGTTTTAACTTCTATAATTTCACCTGACTTTATGGTTATTAAAAAACCGAATTTTCATTTTCATAAAATTTTATCTCATTTGAGATCTAAATACCTCACATAGGAGTAAAACTTCGGTTTCTTCGTTTACAATTTAGTGATATTGGTATCTACTTCTTTTACAACATCTTCCAAAAAAAAATATCTTCTTTCTAATTAAAGAAAAGCTCCTCATTATTTTCTTCTATACCCGGAATAACATTTTCTTTTTCCAGGTAATCAAGATACTCTGCGGTACTTTGAGAATACTCTTCTTAATTTCTTTGGGGTGGTTGTAATATACATAGTGAATTATTTATAAAAGTCGGGATGAGTGTCATCTTGCTCATAATCTCTTAGTCGATTGGAGTAATTGTTTTTTGGATCAGCAGCCTCCAATAGTGACTGCAAAATAGCTAAAGTTGGGTTAACTTTATTCTTCTCCATATCCCTTGTTATTGCGATCACTGCATTTATTCTTTTCTTGATAATATTTTCAATTCGCCTGCCGGTAGGTCCAAAATTTTCTTTCGGAGAAATCTCATTGTAGAAGAAAAAATCCAGCATTCCGGCCAAAGCTTCAGAGTGTGTTTTGTAATGTATTCTGGAAAATTGCTGAAAGCGTTCAGCCGTTTTCTTTTCAATAGTAATGTTTTTAACTGCTTTCATAATTCAGTACTTTTTAAGATTTACTGGTTTTTTTAACCATTTTATTGGGTGTTCAAGCCCAAAACCAGTAAATCAATATTTTTATAGCATTAATCATATTATTTAAATAATTGATAGTCAATTATTTAAAATGTAAAAGGTAGTTTTTAACGGGCTCTGCCCGTTACCCTCTTGCTCTACCTTTTCGTCCCGCAGGGACAAAAAAGTTGACTATTAAAATGAATTTAATAGCCTTTTAAATGTTTAAAAACTGAATCCTATTTTTTATGATTTGAAAAGAAAATCTTTGAAGTTTACTATAGAGAAATGATCAATTGATTGAGAATTTCGTAAAATGAAAAACAGATCATAAACATCATAATCAGTTTTTAAAATCTTATTATTTTTTTTATAAAACCCCATCATCGGGAAAACTGAAATAGTCGGGCAGAATTTAAAGCTATATATCTGATTTTAATTGATTTACTTATTGTATCCTGAGCGTTTTCCTTTTTTGATTTTTTAATTCCGCTTCCTTTTTGTGGATTTTTGCATGATTTCATTTTTCCGTTATTCGATTTACTTCCCGTAGAGCCTTCAATGTTACCTTTTTCTGATGCTGATCCATTTTCAAGATTTAGAATTAGGGAGAACTTATAAAAAGGGAGCACGGCGACCGGCTTTATGCAGTATGGACTAACTTCTAAATCTTGGTATTTTGCATTACAGAAAAAGGTAGTGGCAGTGAAGGCCGGGAATACTTCAAATAGGGAAATGGAAGAGTAGGGAAGGAGCAGGAAGCGGAATTAAATTAAATATGAAATCCAATCTGGCGGACTTCATCGAAAAATTTCGAGTGGAATGAAGCGATCCGATTTTTCATCGGGTTAACGTAATGGAAGTCGCAATTTCTTCGATGGTGTCCAGGACCTTTGTAGAGAAGCGCTTTTCCCGGAATGAAGCTTTTGCGAAATGTAGTGGAAATGGGCTGAACGGGTATTAAATTATGCGCTAAGGATTCCCCTCCTTAAAATCCAACATCTATTTTTTTTTCTGCAATTAAAACGGGATTTGATAGAGAGGTGCTTTTTAATCAGTGCTGGGAAAAGAGTGTTTTATGGTTTTGCAAAAACTACATAATATCCTATCAGGAGTTTAAAAATATCTATAGAATATCAAATTCCTCTTTAAAGTCTACCATAATATTTCTTATTAAAAGAAAATTAAATGTGATATAACGACTTACCCTTTATTTTCACAAAAGAAAGACCGACAACAAATGTTCTAAAATAGAGAACTTTTATTTATATTTGTCGTAGAAATTAATCGATGAAAAGAATAATTGCAAAAAGAACTTTACGTGAATTTTGGGATAAGCATTCCGATGCCGAGCAATATTTGAAAACCTGGTATGAAACGGCAAAATCTTCAAATTGGAAGTCGCCAAACGATATTAAGAAAACGTACATAAACGCAAGCATTCTAAAAGATAGCAGAGTGGTTTTCAACATAAAAGGAAATTCCTATCGATTGATTGTAAAATTCAACTATGACAGACAATGGGCGTTTATACGATTTGTGGGAACTCACGCCGAGTATGATAAAGTAAATGCGGACACGATTTAAAACAAAAGACTATGAAAATAAAACCTATAAAAACAGAAAAAGATTACGAACAAGCTTTAGAAAGATTGGAAGTAATTTTTGATGCTGACTCCAATTCAAAAGAAGGAGACGAAGCGGAAATCCTATCACTTTTAGTCGAGAATTACGAAAATCAACATTATCCAATAGAAGCTCCAGATCCAATAGAGGCAATTAAAATAAGAATGGAAGAAATGAATCTCAAACAAAAAGATTTAGTTGGAATAATTGGAGGAAAAAGCAGGGTTTCAGAGATTCTCAATAAAAAGAAAAGATTGACGGTAGATATGATTCGAGAATTAGAACGGATTTTACATATTTCTGCTTCAGTACTTGTGAATAATTATAAGCTGTCGAAGTAAAAAACAAAGGGTAGCATCGGTTAATAAACAATTGGTAATTGAAAAGGTAAATTAATTCAAAACCTGAATACCAATTGTTGTTAACCCTGACCAATGCCATAAATACACAAAACATACGAATGAGGAATTTATTTTTACTACTTCTATTATTAATTTCAAGTCAAGAGAGTTTTTCTCAAAATGAAATTATAGCTGAAGAAGACATTCCAGTATTGGATATTATTATAGATTCATTGGAAACCGAGTATCAGAACAGTCCCAGATCCAATATAGAATCACTGCCTCAAGGAACCGGAGATTATTTTGAAGTAAAAACGAATAAACCTGAAGAATTTATTCTTGCTTTGACCAATAAAGTAGAACTAGACTCTTTGTTGAAAAATTTCCCAAATCTTCAAATTGATCGAGATCTGCTGGTTTTAAAAAACAGGGTAGAATATTCCAATGGCGAACAAAAACTACAAATTAAATCTTTTCAAATAAAAAATAACAGTGAGCATCGCATTACAATTGATTATACAGATTCATTGTCTAGGGAAAATATTAAGTTTTATTATACTTCCTACACAAATAAGAAATTAAATTCAACAAATATTAGAGGTTTTAAGATTAAGGAGCATTTTTCAAAGGTCATCTTACCCGAAAAATATGCTGACTGGGTTTCATATACAGACTTTCTTGTTTTACCCAATCAAAATTTATTTTTCAATACTGATAGTAACCACAACTCACTATATAATCGGCAGGAAAATATTATCGATTCCTTAGTTAATTATTATGCAGTAAAAACAAATAAACCAAAGCGCTCTAAAGATCAGGAATTTATTTCTTTCCAAAAAAGCTTAAATGATTGGGAGAAAAAAAGATCATTTTTTGCTGATAGTTTGTTTAATGAAGATTCAAAATTTAAGGAATTACTTAATCTATCTTTAGAATATGCCGAAAACGAAGAAAAATCTAACGGTGAATTGGAATTTTTCACTGCGGAGTTAATTTCTAAAGAAAAAGCATTGAAATTAATGCGTTTCAACCAGCACGTTGGTTCGTGTAGTTTTGATAATGGTCCTATTATTCAACAAAAAAGGATGGCTAGTTTGGCAGCCCAAATACCAAATTGGGGTGTCTTTATAAAATCATTTTTGAATGTGATGAACGATCAGGTTTCAAGAGTAGCTAATAGTAATATTGCTTCTAACGCGAGAAAAACATATATAGAAGAATTGAGTAAGCTAAATCTTAATATTCCAAAATTATTATTAGGGTCAAATTTGAGAATCGATAATGAGAACCAGCAACATTACTTTTCGGATGGATCAAAAATAGGTAAAGCTTTTTCCGCATTGGATGAAAAAAATCAGGCGTTTTTTGAACAAACTATTTCAGAATTAATTCAGGATGAGCATGTTGATGCTTTCAATAAATTACATTTTTATAATACTTTAAAACATTATCAATATTTCATAAAAGATACTATTAAAAAGAATGAAATAGAACAAAGAATTACAAAACTAGAAGAGTATATGCCGCCAGTTCTACAATCAAGATTTAAGAACCCAAATAAAGAACTTAAAGATCTTCTACGTGAAGAAATAAATGAACTTGAAAAATTTGAAATTTTAGATACCTCTATCGGTAATATATATTCTTATAGTTATGGCGGAGATTGTTGGATGGCGGAAATTCGAGATAAAGAGAAAAATAGCAAAATAATATATGATCTTACAATGCCAATTGAGGACAGTATTACTCCTCTAGAAAACTTTCTACTTAGAAAAGAATCTTTAACCAATAGAATTAAAGAACATGATTTTATAAATAAACTCTTTAGTACAAATTCAGAGAATCAGTTATATCTTAAATTTACTGGAGATAGGTCATTTTCGAATTTTAGGAATAGAGTTCTAAAAGAAATGCCTAAAAAACTTCAGAAATTAAATTACAATAATGCAATATCCTTCTATATCTCTTATCCCAATAGAAAATATGTTCGATACATTCTACTAGAAAATAGTAATGTAATTATGCTAAGTATACCGAAAGATTTTAAAATCCCAGGATATGATTTTGAAGAATTACTCACAGAAACTGAAGAGAATTTCTTTTCTAAATCCTATAAAAGTTTCAAGATATTTGATGAAAATGGGGAAATGCTGAATTAATAAAGATAAGAAAGTGTCTTATTGCCAGCAAAGAAGAGGTGATTATACTCTAGATGTGATACTATTTTAGGTAAAATGATTTATTGTAAGCTTCTCTTAAAAGCGAACTTTTTAAAAGTAAAAAATATTATTTTTAAGTAATTACCCTGTAAATTGAATTCTAATGTTAGAACTGGGAAAAGTTTATTTACCAACGTGGCTTTCTTATGACCCGGAAACAAATATGATTTCCCTGGATTTACCTGAAGTTCATACTCCGGATTATTTTAAGAACGTTTTTTATTCTCTACAATTAGCTTTTAGTGGGACTCGTGTTTCTATTATGTATTATGGTGAAGATGATACTTATCTCTCTCAGGTTCTTTACTTTGAAGATTGGGATATTGCCGGGGGAGATTTAGAATTAGAAAGTTTCGGTAAAATTCAGGAAAGAGCCTTGAGGGCCCTGGGTAAATATATTCCAGACCTTAATAGGGAGGTATACGATCTTTTTAACGAAGAGTAGACTCAATTAAATAGTGAAAGTTTTTCACTTGGAATTATAAAAAACGACCTACTATTTTTTCTTCTTAGAATTGGTTTTTTTTGAGTCTTTAGCGGCTTTTTCTTCTAGCTTCTTCCTTAACGCTTTCATATCCTCACTAATTTTTCTATCCACAATTTTTGCGTAATGTTGGGTCGTTCTCAGATCCTTATGGCCTAGCATTTTACTTACAGACTCTATAGGCACTCCATTGGAAAGTGTTACAGTAGTCGCGAATGTATGGCGGGCAAGGTGCGTGGTAAGTGTCTTTTTTATTCCACAAAGCACAGCAATCTCTTTTAAAAAAGCATTATAGTTTTGATTTTTGGGGACGGGAAGAACTAAGTCCGCCTCTTTTACTCTTGGATAATCTTTATAGCGTTCAATAATCTCTTCAGCTATTGGAAGTAAGGGGACGCTGGTTATAGATTTAGTTTTCTTTCTTTTTGTTCTTATCCATCTTCCACCATCAATACCTTTAATAATATCCTTTTCAGAGAGTTTCTCTAAATCACCATAAGCTAAACCGGTATGACAACTGAAAACGAACATATCCCTAGCAATTTTTAAACGGTCAAAATGAAGTTCCTTCTCTATCAGGGCTTTCACTTCATCTTCATTTAGGAATTCCCGATCTACGCTTTCATATTGAACCTTATAATTATAAAAAGGATCCCTGTCCATCCATTGATTGGCTAGTGCTATACGAACTATTTTTTTAAAATTGTTGACGTATTTCAAGGCCGAGTTGTGATTACACTTTCTTGTAGTTTTTAAAAAATATTCAAATCTTGTAATAAACTGGTGGTCTATATCTTTCATTCGGAAATCCTCGGTTTTATAAACCTCCTTTAGAAACTGCTCAAGGTGGTTATAACAGGTCCAATAACGCTTAGCGGTGCTCTTAGAGATACTTTTTCCTGAAAGACGATCCATTTGTTCATTATGCTCCTTAAACACCTCTAAGGTCATTTTAGATTTATGTTTCGTTTCACCTTTTAGTTCTTTAATCATTCTGGAGGAAGTGATTTGTTCATCGTTATCAGATAGTACCTGATGAATCTTATTTAACCTGTGACGAATATTGTTGATATGGGTATTGATCTCTTGAGAAATGTGATTATTCCCCATCACTTTCTCTAGCTTTGAATTCCATTTTTCAGGTTCTATCCTTCGGGTGATGCTATATTCTTTTCTCTTACCATTTACGGTAATCCTAAGATATATAGGGGCTAAGCCTCTTTTATTGATTTTTGAATTTAGGAGGTGAAAATGTAAGTGAAAGTCAGTTCTCATAATAATGAATTTTTTAGGTCTCGATTCGTAATAAATGTACCTAAAAAAGGGTCTCGATAGAAAAACTTTAACTTTGCGTAAAGATTTGTAAAATAGGGGTTTAAGTGCTAATCGAGACCTATTTTTTAATTTTAAAATAGGTCACCGAATAGGTCTCGATTTATATGGTATAATTTGGGATATTTTGATATTCCTAAAAACAAAAAACCCCGTAAATCCTAGGATTTCGGGGTTTTTGAAACATTTTGAAATGTTAAAAGTGGAGTCGGAGGGGTTCGAACCCTCGTCCAAACAAGCAATTCAGATGCTTTCTACACGTTTAGTTTTCACTTAGATTGTCGGGAAAAAATCTGGCTGAAAACGACCTAACTTCTTCCGTATCCTCAATTAGATTTTAGAACTGCATCAAGGTCCTACAGTTCCTATATTTACTTTATCGGTGCCCCTAATGCGAATGCCGTAAATCAAGGCTTTCGCGGGACATCTTGGCTCCCTACCTTGTAGGGACTAAGCAATCCTACTGTGATTCGGATTATGCAGCCAAGGCGTAGTTATCTTCGCCGTTTAAAAAAGTGTGAAATATGAGATTTACGAGCTATATCCCAGCGCTCGACGTGCTTACAACTCAATTAGACTCGCTGTCAAAACCAAGTCGACCCCATAAATAAAGAACAAAACTTAAGCGAACTATGCTTAAGGCCTGCAAAGATACAATTTTAAATTCATATCTTTGAAGGACATATATAAGGCAACAAAACCCATACCAGAAATGATAAAATTTGCATTGATTAAGGAGCAAAAAACACCACCAGATAGAAGGGTGGTTTTCTCTCCAGGTAAACTAACAGAAATTATAGAAAAATTTCCTGAAGCAAGTTTTAAAATTCAAAGTTCTGAAATTAGAGTTTTTACCGATACAGAATACCGTGAAGCTGGTTTTGAGGTAGTCGAAGATATTGCAGACTGTGAGGTTTTACTCGGGGTTAAAGAAGTTCCTTTGCCGGCTTTAATTCCGAATAAAAAATATTTCTTTTTTTCTCATACCATAAAAAAGCAACCTTATAATCGCGATTTGCTAAGGGAAGTCCTTAAAAATAATATCGAGCTATACGATCATGAAGTCATTGTAAAAGAAAATGGAGCCAGGCTCATTGGCTTTGGACGCTATGCCGGGCTAGTGGGTGCTTACAACGGATTCCGCGGAATGGGATTAAAAGAAAATTTATTTAATTTGCCTAAAGTAGAATCCCTGCCAGATCTTAATGCCATGTTGGCAGAACTGAATAAAATTAAAATTCCATCAATCAAAATTGTGCTTACCGGTAACGGAAAAGTTGCACGAGGAGCAAAAGAGATTTTAGATCATTTGGGAATTAAAAAATTGAATGTCACAGAATATCTTGATTTTAGAGGGGATGAAGCCGTTTATTGCAACATAGACGTGCTGGCTTATAATAAAAGGAAAGATGGTTCAAAAGGCAGCCAGAAAGAATTTTTCAAAGAACCAGAAAAGTACGATTCTAATTTTATGCGTTTTGCAGAAAACAGCGACTTCTTTATTTCGGGGCATTTTTATGGTGATGGGGCGCCTGTATTCTTTACCGCTAAAGACGCTAAATCTCCAGTTTTCCGCATAAAGTATATAGCCGATATTTCCTGCGATATCAATGGACCGATAGCCAGTACAATTCGACCTTCAACCATTGCTGAACCTTTTTATGGTTATAAACCAGAAACAGAAGCTGAGGTAGATTTTAGAGAGAAAGAGAGCATTTTAGTAATGGCTGTAGATAATTTGCCTTGTGAGTTACCAAAAGATGCCAGCGAAGGTTTTGGTGAAATGTTTATGAAACATGTAATTCCTGCTTTTTTTAATGGTGATAAAGACGGCATTTTACAACGGGCTCGTATGACTCAAAACGGGAAATTAACCCCTGGATTTAGCTATTTGCAGAATTATGTAGACGGAGTGGAGGTGTTTAATTGATCCAGTGATTTAATTTCTGTCTTATATTCAGCGGGAAGTATTATTGATTTTAGAATTCCGTCTAACTTTATATCTCGGCTAAATTTATAAATAGGAATAAACACGCTCAAAAATGAAAATCTTCGCAAGTGCAATAATTTTTGAACCTTAGCCGGGCATATTAGCGTTTGTGTTTCTAATAAAAGTGAATAACGTGCAATTCCTAAATGTTTACGGTATTGGCGGTAAAGATCTTTAGTATATGAGGCATACTCGAGGTTTCGCTCGAGATGATTTTTCCGCATTATTTCAAATTCCTTAAAATTATTTGGTAAACCTTTTAAATTCATTCGTTTTCCCACGCGCCAGAAAACATCAAAAATTTCTTCTTTTTCAGAAAGCTCTAGTTTGCGTTCCAGAATTTCAAAAGACCTGATAGAATAATCAATAAGCATAAAAAGAACGTCACGATAAGCCCAGTCAGGAATGCTTTTTCCGCGTTCAGCTTCTACCGAACCGTGAATAGAATTGATGCGATCTATTGCCTTTACGGCAGCTTGTTTTTCAGCAAAAACTATTTCCCGGGCATAAGAAACCGTTGAAAATAGCCTTCCTAAAGGATCTTTGGGTAAACGGCCGGTATAATAAAGCCAGTCTACAGCTTTATTAAGCGCAAACTCTGCCGAGGCACCAGCGAAAATAGAAAGTATAGTGTCACTTTTCCCCCAAATTTCACGTACTATCGAATTTTTAGTTACAAAGTATTGCATCTTTTATTTTTCAGGATATTCTTTCTGGTAGCTTTTCAAGCTTCCGGCAAAAGGAGTTCCAAAAATACCTACAGCTAGTTCTGCCCAGACTACAAAAAATACTGCAAGAATAATTCCGCAAAAAATAAATCTTTTTTTCTGCTACGAATAGTTCTCAGGACTAATCTAATACCAAGACCGGTTATAAAAAGTAAAATTCCGGCGACTATAAAATCTGATAAAGTCCAAACTACTTCATTACTGAATTGCTTGGCGATGAGCCGAATTAAAAGCAAGGCTCCCACGATAAGAAAAATGATTAAAAAACTATTGCTTTTGATTACCATAATTTTTGATATTAATTTAGCGAATTATGTAATTGAAATTATAAAAAAATCGAATAAAAAATTCCGAACTTTATCAAAAATTAGAATGATGAGAAATCCCACTTTTTTACTGCTATTGCTTTTCTTTTTTGCAGAAAGTACTTTTTATGCTCAGGAATTGGAAGTAATGTCATACAATATCAAATTCGCTAACGAAACCGATGGTGATAATTCATGGTCTAAACGAAAAGATCATATTACCAATCAAATAAAATTCTATGAACCCGATATTTTTGGGGTGCAGGAAGCTTTGGTGAGCCAGTTAGAACATTTAAAGGCTGAAATGAAAAATTATAAATATGTTGGAGTAGGGCGAGATGACGGAAAGAAAGCGGGTGAATTCAGTGCGATTTTTTATAATAACAAGGAGTTTAAAGTCCTGGATGAAAAAACTTTCTGGCTATCGGAAACTCCTGATGAAATTTCGGTAGGATGGGATGCTGCAATGGAGAGGGTTTGTACTTATGCGAAATTTAGAGACAGAGCTTCAGGAAAAGAATTCTGGGTTTTTAATACGCATTTTGACCATGTTGGAGAAAAAGCCAGGGAAAATAGTGCAAAGCTTATTTGGGAAAAGATTTCAGCTTTAAATAATGAAAATTTGCCGGTATTGCTTATGGGCGATCTTAATTTGGAACCTGATACTAGCGGAATTCAATTCCTAATGGAAAAAATGAATGATGCTAAAACTGTAGCGAAATTAAGTTTTGGTCCCGAAGGCACTTTTAATGGTTATAATTTTGAAGAACCAGTAACCAGAAGAATTGATTATATATTCACATCAGATGCTATTCAAGTTATAAAATATGGGGTTTTAACCGATTCTAAAGATTTAAAATATCCTTCAGATCATCTAGCGGTTTTGGTGAAACTTAAGATGGATTAAAATTAAGAATAGACTATCTGAAAAAATATCTTCACGTGGTTGAAGTTTTCTAGAAGCTAGATCCTGAAACAAGTTCAGGATGACGTTAATTTTTCAGATAGTCTATTTCATATAAATTCTAAAGATTTATTTAGAGATCCATAGCGGTATTTCAGGCTTTTCTCCAAAGAGTTCTTCAGTAACACTCCCCACTAAAAGACTTGAAATATTATTAGCTCCTTTATCGGCTACGATCAATATGTCAACGCTATCTTTTTTTGCAAATTCAAGTAAATTGCTCGCTACACTGGAGTCTCTTCCTGGTATAATAAGCGGGGTTACTTCGCCCTTATAATCTAATTTATTTAAAAATTTATCAGCTTTCTCCCTTGCGTGTTTTTCAATCTTTGGCGCCATGGTTTCTTTCGGTACATAAGGAGAAAATTGAACGGGTACCGAATAAACGTGAGCAGCTGTAACCGGTGCCGAAGTGGCTTCCTGAAGCATTTGAGCTATATTAAAGATTTTTCGGGATTCACGAGAAAAGTCGGTACCTGCCCATATCGATTTAATTTCGGGTTTGAAATCACGTGGTATAGCTAAAATGTCACATTTTAAGATTCTAAGCAATTTGTTACTTACAACCCCGGTACCTTTTTTCTTGTTCTTGTTTCCAAGAATAACCAGGTCTATATAATATTTATTGGCGATATAACTTATTAAGGATTCAGTATAAGGATCTTCAGAAATTAAAACTTCCCACTCGGTATTGCTGGTGAAAAGGCTTTCTACTTTTTCATTAAGCTCGTCGCCAATAATCTCATCAAGATTAATATCTTTTAATTGCTCTTCGAAAAGTGCAGAGATCTCATATTTCTTAATATTGTGTACAAAATATACCTTCTTCACGTTCAATTTTTCCGCCAAATAAGAGGCGTAATTAATGAGCGAGTTGTCAATATCTGAAAGGTCTAAGGCAACTAATATATTATTGAATTTTTCCATAATGCCCGGTTTTTATTGTTGTTCTTTATTTTTACCTAAATTTCTCTTTTTAACGATGTCATTTACAATTTCCTCATAATTCTCCATCTCTTTTTGTTCTCTTTTATCCTGCAGTTCTACAAGATCTTCTTTTAAACCTTTGTAAAGAGAATAACACATAATGAGGAGAATAACAGCAAAGGGCAATCCCGTTACAATAGTGGCTGTTTGCAAAGCTTGCAAGCCCCCACCTATAAGTAGAACCGATGCTACTGTACCTTCGGTAACAGCCCAAAATACACGTTGTCCTTTTGGAGCATCAATTTTTCCTCCTGATGTTAAACTATCAATTACCAGTGATCCTGAATCTGATGAAGTGATAAAGAAACCTGCAATTAAAATCACAGCTACCACATTTATGACCATAGAAAGTGGGTAATCTTCAAAGAAAACGAATAGGGCGGTAGCAATATCATCATTTACTGCATCTATAATACTCATATCACCACCAAGAGCTTGTTGAATTGAAACACTACCAAAAGCTGAAAGCCAGAAGAAAGTTACTAATGATGGCACTAATAATACGCCTAAGATAAATTCTCTAATAGTTCTTCCTTTTGAAATACGCGCAATGAACATTCCTACGAATGGAGACCAGCCAATCCACCATCCCCAATAGAATACCGTCCAGTCGTTTTGCCACGAACTATTAGTAAAGGTTTCACTCCAGGTTGAGATTTCAAGAAAGTTAAACAAGTAGCTTCCTGTGTTTTCTACAAAAGATCTAAAAATAAATATTGTAGGGCCTAAAATTATAGCCAGCCCAAGCAAAACCAGAGCGACTCTCATATTCCATTCACTAAGGAACTTAACTCCCTTATCTACTCCAAGAACTACAGATATTGTAGCTACCAGGGTAATTCCCGCTATTAATAATACCTGGGTGGTTATTCCGCTGGGGACATTAAAAACATGATCTAAACCAGAAGCTATCTGTTGCACTCCAAAACCAAGTGAAGTTGCCAGTCCAAATAAAGTGGCTAAAACTGCGAAAATATCTATGGCATCCCCAATCCATCCATAAATCTTATCTCCCAAAAAGGGGTAAAAAATAGATCGTATAGTTAGCGGTAAACCTCTGGTGTACGTAAAGTAAGAAAGAGCAAGACCAACTAAAGCATAAACTCCCCAGGCATGGAAGCCCCAATGCAGGAAGGTGAAATTCATAGCCTCTTGAGCCGCAGCCGCAGTTTCAGCATCAGCGGTAGGTGGAGTGGTAAAATGCATTACCGGTTCTCCAACACTAAAGAATAATAAACCAATCCCCATCCCGGCGCTAAAGAGCATGGCAAACCAGGAAAGTGTTTTGAATTCTGGTTTTGCATTTGGGCCTCCAATTCGCATTTTTCCGAATTGACCTAAGGCCAAATAGATCAGGAAGACCAGGAAAATATTAACGCACATAATGAAAAACCAGTCGGCATTATCTGCCACGGCATTTTGAATATCAGAAAATGCTGATTCTGCCTGTTTCTCAAATATGAGGGTTAAAACGATACTTATGATGATAATAAAAGAGGAAATGAAGAAAACGGGTCCGTTTACTTCCAATCCAAAAATCGATTTTTTCTCATCGCTTCTAGTAACTTTCTTTGCCATATAATTTGTTTTCAGTAATTAAATTAAAAATAATAGCCAATATTAATGTTGAATCTTGCTTCCCATTTTGCATCTGGGTTACCCACTGCAAAATCGTCTACAAAATTCCCTCCTAACCAGGATTGATTGTAGCCGGCTGCATAATCTATATAGGTGTAAATTTGTCCTGCGGTAACCAATACTCCCGTAACGTTCATATAAGAATCGGTAAAATCGCTTTTATTTTTTTGCATGTAACCAAAATCATTATAGAATTCCAAATTTGAAACTGGGCCAAGATTTACAGGAATATTTCTTGAAATTGCCAGGGAATACATATTAAAATCGGCAGCTACTTCATAAGGAAATCCGTAGGCTCCAAAAGTAATCACATCTCTACTTTCTCCTTCAGCATTTATGGGATTATGTGTAGCGGTTAATGCCTGAGCTTTTAAATTCCAGCGGTTCTGGGTAATTTCGTAATGAGCGGCCAGCGCATAGTGGTTTCCGGTTTCTTCTGTATCCAGATTGTAAAGTCCACCATACTGCCCTGAAACCCCTAAACGATTAGCAGCTTTATCGCCAAATTTGTAAACGAATTTTCCGTTAAATTGATTCACTTCTTTGTTTCTGCCAATCACATCATATGAATATCGGCTGGCAGAAGATTCGGTATTGCTTCCAAAGCTTAATTCTTCAGCTCCTTTAAAAAAGGCCAGGTGATATTCAAATTTTTCACCGGCATGAATATATTTTACACCCATATCGTGATCATCTTCCAAACCTACATAATAGGTGAGGTTAAAAAACCAGTTATGGGAATTATATTGCTGAATACCAAATGGAACCTGGGTTAAACCAATTTGAATTTCTTCTATGTCGTTAAATTTATATCCCATCCAGCCCTGCTTCAAAACTCCACCTCCAAAGGCATCAGAGTAAAGTCTGTATTCCGCATTTAGGTATACTCCTTTAAATTTAGCATTGAAGTTTACTCTAAAGATATCATAACCAAAATCACCACCGCGATTTTTTTGTCCATCTTTCCAGGAAGAAAGGTTGTAATTATATCGTAATGCACCACCTATGTTAACTTCGGGTTCTTCCTGAGCGGTTAAAGGAGTAACTATAAAAATACAACAAATAGCCAGGAATAAGCTATAGGACGAGAAAACCCGCGAAATTTGTTGGTGAGTCATTAAGATTATTTTGGATAGTTAGTTTTCAAATTAACTTATTTTAAAATGAAATATAGTAAAACGTATTATAGCTTAACGTTTATTTAATTAAATAGAGCGGGAATTAAGAGAGCTATAGGTTTTGTTTACACCCTGTAAAAATGTAGAATATCCCTGAAATAGGGAATTAACATCTATTTGAAATACGCATTATTTAGTTTAGATGTATAAGAATTTTGAAAATTATTAAAAGTAATAACCAATATTGATATTAAACCTGGCTTCCCATTTGGCATCAGGCATACCGGCAGCAAACTCGTTGGTGAAATCTCCCCCGAGCCAGGAATGATTATATCCTGCCGCGTAATCTATATAAGTGAAAATCGGGCCGGTATTTATAAGTACGCCAAATACATTCATAAAAGTATTGGCGAATTCATCCTTTCTTTTGTTCATATAACCAAAGTCATTATATATTTCCAGGTATTTAATTACTTTGGTCTCAAGTGGAAGTTTTTTGGCTACTCCTAAAGTGTATAATTCAAAATCTGCAGCAACCTCGTAGGGAACGCCATAAGCTCCCATAGAAACTACATCTCGAGACTCTCCAGGTGCATTTTTAGGGTTTAATTTAGATTTTGTTGCCTGTGATTTTACAGACCAATCATTACTCTGGTATTCATAGTGTAGAGCCAGTGCATAATGATCTCCTGTCTCTTCGGTATCTATATTGTACAAACCACCATATTCTCCAGAGAAGCCAATTTTATGGGTGTTATCTGATAGAGGTTTCCAAATAAGCTTTCCGTTAAACTGATTTACTTCTTTGTTTCTGCCAACCACATCATAAGAATAGCGGTGGGGCGAGGACTCAGTATTACTTCCAAAAGCAAATTCTTCAGCATTTTTAAAAAAAGCAAGGTGATATTCAAACCGGTCATCATTATAAATATAATCTAAGCCCATATCATAATCATCTTCCAAACCTACATAGTATGGAAGATTTAAAAACCAGTTATGGGAGTTATATCGCTCTATTCCGAAAGGAACTTCAGCAAGTCCTATTTCAACTCTTCTTTTTTCATCTATATTATAACCAACGAATCCATATTTTAAAAATCCGCCACCAAAAGCATCAGAATATAATCGGTATTCCGCTTCCAGGTAAACGCCTTTGAATTTTGCGTCGGCGTTAATCATAAACACATCATATCCAAAATCGCCACCACGTGCCTGTTGGCCAGGTTTCCAGGAAGATAAATTGTAATTAAATCTAACGGCGCCTCCTATATTAACTTCGGGCTCATCCTGGGCATAAGAATGTTGCGGATTAAAAAGAGAAAAGGAAAAAGCTAATATTAAAAATAAGGAAAAGTAATTTCTTGGCATGGTTTAAATTGAATGGTTAGTGTTGCAAAATACTTTTAAATAATAGCAAACTAATTTTTCACTTTAAACTTTGGGAAATTTTTATAATTTATTTACAGTTTTCCTTATGGCAACGAGGTTGCTTAAAAGTTTTTCAAGATGTTTAATATCCAGCATATTGGCACCGTCGCTTTTCGCATTTGCAGGATCAAAATGGGTTTCAATGAATAAACCATCTACTTTATTTACAACTCCTGCACGGGCAATTGTTTCTATCATCTCTGGTCTACCACCGGTCACTCCGCTACTTTGGTTAGGCTGCTGTAGGGAATGTGTAACATCTAAGACGGTGGGAGCAAATTCGCGCATAGTGGGAATTCCTCGAAAGTCTACAATCATATCCTGGTAACCAAACATAGTTCCACGGTCTGTAACCATTACCTGCTCATTATTACAGTCGGTTACTTTGGTTACTGCGTGTCTCATACTTTCCGGACTCATAAATTGTCCTTTTTTAAGGTTTACTACCTTGCCGGTTTCAGCTGCGGCTACCACTAAATCGGTTTGGCGTACCAGAAAAGCCGGAATCTGTAAAATATCTACATATTCTGCAGCTAGTTTTGCATCACTTATTTCGTGAATATCTGTAATGGTTGGGATTTGAAAAGTTTCAGAAACTTTCCGAAGTATTTTTAGCGCTTTTTCATCTCCAATTCCGGTAAAACTGTCAATTCGGCTACGATTGGCTTTTTTGAAAGAGCCTTTAAAAACATACGGAATCTCCAGTTTGCTGGTAATTTCTACTACTTTTTCGGCGATTCTAAGTGCCATTTCTTCGCCTTCAATAGCACAGGGGCCGGCGAGTAAAAAGAAGTTATCAGAATTAGTATGCTTTAACTGCGGAATTTTATCAAGTTTCATCCTTATGGTTTTATGCCACAAAGATAGCAGATTATATTACTAGTAACAATCTGCTGGTTTACAAGTAGGCGCGCAAGCCTATAGAATTCTACTACAGCCTTTGAACCGGGTAATTTTTTAATGTTAAGTAAGTGTAATGAGATTTATAGCAATATTAAATTTTTAAGAATAAATACTTGATTTTAATTCCATTTTAATATGGATTTAAAGATTCAATAATTTTCTGTTTATACCCTTCCTGGCCTCCAGAGCTATATTGGCGAAGAAAAATATAATATCAAATGTCTTTTAAAAACTTTCTGAATTTTTTATTGTTTTTTATTATTTCAGGCTCTTTGTTTGCTTCAAATGTTTGGGGTGTAATAACCGATGCAGCCAGTGGGGAGTTAATGACTGGCGCCAATATCACCTATAAAAATGTCGCTACTGGAAACTTGTATCAAACGGTTTCTGGTTTAGATGGTTCTTATGTTTTAAGGCATATGCCGGCCGGAGAATATCAGGTAAGTGTTAGTTATGTAGGTTATTTGACTAAACAGGAAAGCCTGACTAAAACCCAGGAAGACCTAACTTATGATATTGCTCTTGAAGTTGATGACGAATCATTAGGTGAGGTGCTTATTGTAAGCGATAACAGGGGAACAGATGCGCAGGCACGAGCCCTGGAAAGACAATCTGCCAATGTGCTTAATATCATTTCTGCAAAGCAAATCGAACTTTCTCCAGATATTACTGTAGCCAATGTAATTCAGCGGGTATCAGGTTTGTCCATTGAGCGTAACTCGAGCGGAGATCCTCAATATGCCATTATAAGGGGAATGGACAAGCGTTACAACAACACGCTAATAAATGGTATAAAAATCCCCTCACCCGATAATGAGAACAGGTTTGTGCCGCTGGATATTTTTCCCGCAGTATTTTTGGAACGCCTTGAAGTATACAAGTCCTTAACCGCCAATATGGAGGCCGATGCCATTGGGGGAACGGTTAATATGGTGATGAAAGATGCGCCGGTAAAAGAATACCTGGATGCAGATATTCAACTTGGTGTTAATCATTTGAACTTTGAAAGAGGTTTTGATACCTACGATAGGTCTGGTTTAAATAAATTATCTCCCAGCGAAAGATTTGGCGAAGATTACCGGGCTACACCAGAGGATTTTCCAACGGAAAATATGATCCAGGAACGCCGTACTCCCATGCCAGACGTTTTTGCAAATATTTCTTATGGAAACAGGTATTTTGATAATAAACTTGGTGTAATGCTTGGCGGGAGTTTTCAAAATTCCTATCGCCCTACCAGTAATTATTTCTACGATCCATCGGTAGATTTTCGAGAAGGACTTGGCAATCCGCTAATTATGCAGGAATTAATTGAGAGGGAGACCAGTGCGCAATTTCAGCGTATCGCTTTTCACTCAAAACTCGATTACCAGTTTAATGACGATAATAAACTTGATCTCTATTTCGGAAAATATTATTTAAATGAATTTAGGGTAAGAGACCAGGAAAGAAGAGAAAGTTTTGTAGCGACCAATAATTATGCAGTTTATCCTATAACCAGGTTTAGTAATATCTATCAGGACATTACAACAATAGACCTGGGCGGGGAGCATAGACTGGCAGATTATTTTGACCTGGATTGGAATGCTATCTATTCTTTAGCCAATAATGACAGGCCGGATGATGGGGTGTTTGCGCGTGCTGGAAATTACAACGTGGAACAAGGGAGGTTGCTCAATGAAATTGTGTATTTCCAGGGAGCAAATAATTCAAGAGCCTGGGAGCGTAATAGAGATGATGATATCTCACTATACTTCAATGTTAGTTTTCAGCCTAATATTATAAATAAAGACACTGAGTTTCAATTCGGTGGTGTTTTGCGGAAGAAAGTACGGGATAATTATTACAACTATTATAATTATGCGCAAATATTCGGCCAATTTAGAGGGGAAGACTGGAATGATTTTGGCGATGTCAATTTTAATGCGATGGCCAATCCAAGAGGAAGTGGTGATGACAGCAATCTTGTTTACGATGCCACGGAAGATGTATATGCTACCTATTTTAATACCAAATGGGTATTGGGTGGAACAGAAATCCAGGCTGGGCTTAGAACTGAGCAAACCTACCAGGGTTATGAGATTAATGAGCTTTCAGCATCTTCCAACGATGTAGAGATAAGTCAACGACAAGACTATCTTGATTTCTTTCCTTCTTTAAGTTTAAAGCAAAGGCTAACCGAAAAAGCAAATCTAAAGGCTACCTATTTTAAGGGAATAAGTAGACCCGGGTTTTATGAAATCGTGCCCACAGTAAGAAGTGCAGGGGGTGGAGATTCATTTTATAGCGAAAGGGGAAATGCCGATCTAAGACCATCTTATGGACATAGTGCAGATTTACGCTATGAATTTTTCCCAAATTCTATAGATCAAATTTTACTGGGAGTGTTCTATAAAAGAATTACAGACCCCATAGAATACGGTTTTCCTTTGGTAAGCGGGGAGGGGGAACGCCCGGTTACCAATAGAATTCTTCCGCAGAATTATGATGATGCAACCAATTTTGGGGTGGAATTCGATTTCACCAAATACATCAATAAATTCGGACTTAGGTTAAATTACACTTATACCAACTCGCAAATTAGTACCAATAAGATTGTGATAAACGAGGACAGGTCAAGAAGCCTGGTAAACCAGACCAGGCCTTTGCAAGGGCAGTCAGATCATATTGGGAACGTAAGTTTATTATACAAAGACCTTGAAAAAAGATGGGATATTCAGTTGGTAGTGAATTATACCGGTGAGAGAATTGCTTTTGTATCTCCATTTTTTGATGCCGACCACTATATGCGACCAATGACCCAGATGGATTTTTCTTTAGAAAAAGGATTAAACAAAAATTTTGTGCTCTTTTTTAAAGGGAATAACCTGTTAAATACGCCTTATCAATTAGTAGTTAATAAACCCCTGGCACGACCAGAAGACCCTTACCCATACCAAACAGACCCAACAAATATGGGATTTATCAGAAGAGACCTTTACGGAGTTTCCTTTAGAGTTGGAGCACGGTATAAATTTTAGTAATCAATAATAATTAAATTAAAATCAATTCAAAATGAAAAAGTTAACAATGCTAATTTGGATATTCTCGATCGTATTTTCGGTGGTATCCTGCTCAAGTGATGATGATGCTGCAGTAATCGATCCAGACGATGATGTGGCTGTAGATCCAGATGACGATGACGACGATGATGTTTCAGAAGACGACGGAATTTCCGGTGATATGACTACAATAGTCTTTGAACCCAATGCAACCTATGAGGTTACCGGAGATTTAATGGTGCCGGAAGGAGAATCTGTAACGATCCCTGCTGGAGTAACCTTAGAATTTCAGGAAGGAGAAAATGGAGAAGCTTGGTTTGTTGAGGTTTTCGGTTCCCTTTATATCATGGGTCAGGAAAACTCACGAGTTACTTTAACCGCCTCAGAAGATTTGATGAATTCCTCAAAAAACCAGGGGATTGGTCAATTATGGGGAGGGGTTATAGGAACCGTTTCTACAGGAGACCTGGTAATCGAGTATGCAGATATTTTACACGCAGGTGGTACTACAAGACAGGAAAACGCAATGGCACAACCCGCTACAGGTAACGAAGGTGAATTAGATGCCGGTGATGCCAGTTATGCCCTTTATTTTGTTAGAGAAGATGGGATGCGCCAGGATGGTATTTTTGTTCTAAACCACTCAAGAATTGCCTTTACTCCAGATGATGCCATTAGGATTAATGGTGGCCAGACTTTAATAACTTACAATACTTTTGAAGTTACTGGAGGTACCGGTGGAGATGCCGTGAATATTAAGGCCGGTTCTTCAGGAGATTTTGCCTTTAACCTATTTTACAACCTGGCGACTAATGGTTTGAAAACAGCAGATACGGGCCCGGGAGAACGAGGAAAAGCGCAAACAAATTTCTATAACAACACAATTATTAATTCAGGGTATAGAAGAGCAGAATCAGGTAGGGGTGCTGGCTTGAACTATGAGTCTAATGCCTTTGGCGATGTTTACAATAATCTTTTGGTAAATAATAGATTTGGATTACGCCTTGTTTCTGGTGAAGATGAGCCCGATGTAAGCCGTATTAATTATGGATACAACTGGAATTATGGAGCGGTTCAAACTATTGTAGATGAGTTTTATCCTACCGCAAATACCTCATCTGTTGGTCTTATAGGTAACGATCCAAGAACACCAATTCCTGATACCGATATTGCTGGTGGACCGGGAGAAAACGATCCTATGTTTGTTAACTATGATCCTTCCGATTTTACATTCTCTGGAAGCGATAACATAAGCACAGATCCACTTAGAATGAATATAGACCCAATTCCATCGGGTGCAGATTTCAGATTACAGGCAGATTCTCCGGCATTAACTGGTGGATATACCGATTTTGATTTTGTTCACGAAGCCTATACTACTTTAGATGGTAGCATGACCTTTACTCCTCCTTCTCCAGAGGAATTCTTTGGAGCCTATGGAGCTAACTAATTAACTAATTAAAAATTCAAATTGGGGCTATATGCCCCAATTTTTTTATGAAAAAAATATACCTTTTACCTATAATTCTTTTTGTTTTTCTTGCTTGTGAAAAGGAAAACGCTTCTTCAGAAGAAGAAGATAAAGAGCTTTCCAGTTGGGAAAATCACCAGTCTTTTACTACTTCTTATCCAACCTTTAGCATGCCTTTTAGCGAAGATTTCATAGCAAATCCTGAAGCTATAGGTGAGGTAAATCTATCCGAAACTTCTGGTTTGGCCTATTCGGTAAATAACCCGGGTATGATCTGGGCACATAATGATTCTGGTCATCCGAACATTATCTTTTTACTGGATGCAGAAAATGGTAACCTGGTGGCAAGGTATACTATTAACGGTTCCAACAGTATAGATTGGGAAGATATGGAAATTGCCATAGATCCTCAAAATGGGGAAGCCTATCTATATATCGGCGATATAGGAGATAATTCTGAGAGAAGGCCGAATTATTCAATTTATAGATTTAAAGAACCGGTATATCAGGAGTCACACAGCGCTGGCGGAGCGGTAAGTTGGGATCCTGAAGATTTCTCCAGGATAAGAATTAATTATCCTGATGGCAGCCATGATGCCGAAAGCTTATTTTTAGACCCTGAAACCCAGGATATATTTCTGGTAACTAAAAGAGATGTGAATTCTACAATTTACGTAGTGCCGTTTCCTTATGATGCCTCCGAAGAAAACCTGATGTATAAGGTGGGTGAATTTTCTTTTAGAAATGCATCGGCCGGAACGGTTTCTCTTGATGGTAGCAAGGTGCTAATTAAAAACCGCCAGGAAATATTTTACTGGACCAGGCAGGAAGGCGAAACCATGGCTGAATTATTACAACGCACACCTGTAAAAGCTCCTTATGTGGGAGAACCTCAGGGCGAAGCCGTATGTTTTGATCACCAGCACAATTATTATACGCTAAGTGAAGAGCTCAATAATTCCATTGCGCCTACACTTTATAAATACACTTATAAAACCAACTAATTTTTTTATAATGAAAACAACAATCAAAAATTTTTTAATGCTTTTTGCATTAGTAATATTGGCGTCCTGTTCCAGCGACGATGATCAAATTATTGACCCTGTAGATGATGATGTAGCCCAGGAGGAAGAGGTAGCAATACCAGATCCTTTGTTAAGTGCTGCAATAAAATCAGAACTGGGTCTGGATGAGAATGACGATATCAATGCCGAAGATATGCTGGATTTAAAGGAACTGGATGTTAGCGGATTGGCTTTTGCTGAATTATCGGATTTAACGGGATTGGAATATGCTATTAACCTTACCTATCTTCGTTTTGGTGAAACAGCCGTAACCGATCTGGACCCAATTTCAGACCTTGAAAATATTGAATATTTGCGTTTTAATAATACGGCAATTACCGACGTTAGTGCGTTATCAAATTATACCTCGCTTACTTATTTTAATGCAAATACAGTAACGGGATTAACAGATATTAGTCCGTTGGCAGGAATTACAGGGCTGCAGGAAATCATTTTAAGAGAGGTTCCATTTGGTAATGAAGGGATGGAAACCATTAGAAACTTTACTTCGCTTTATAGAATTAATATGCGAGATACTGGGGTGACAGATTTAAGCGTTTTAGGAGAACTAATGGCAGAAGGAGCTTTGCTTGATAGCACCCCAGGGGCTGCCGATGCCGGTGGAGCAGATTTAGACCTTCGTGGATTATCGATTGCAAATTATACTCCTGTAATTCCTTATTTAGATAATATAACAACAATAGATGGACTTCCTGAAAACGAAGCGGTAGCCGTTCCCGATGAGAGATTGGCAAGCCAAATACGTATAACATTGGGCGTGGATCAGGATATTGAACTTACTACCTTATATATGTTGAGCTTAAGCGAACTAAACCTTGATGGTGGAGATGATTAAGTGAAAGTGGGGATATTCGTGAAATTTCAGATCTTACGGGATTAGAATTTGCTGAAAATCTTACTTACTTACGTTTTGGAGGAACTGCGGTTACCGATTTAACTCCAATTTCAGGCTTGCAAAACCTGGAATATTTAAGGTTTAACAATACGGGTGTGACAGATTTAAGTCCGTTAGCAGGATATACTTCCTTAACTTATTTTAATGCCAATACAGTAACCGGAATTACTGATATTAGTCCGTTAGCGGGCAATACGGGTATTAAAGAAATTATATTGAGAGAAGTTCCCTTTGGAAATGAAGGAATGGCAACCATTGCCAATTTTACTAATATGTATAGAATCAACATGAGATCTACCGGAGTTACAGATATTACGGTGCTGGGAGAATTGATGGCTCAGGGTGCGCTTTTAGATACTACTGATGGTGCAGATGAAGCAGGAGGTGCTGATCTCGATTTAAGAGGTTTAAGTATAGAAGACTGGTCTCCAATTGAGCCCTATTTAGACCAAATTTCAAATTTGGAAGGATATTCAGAAGAATAATTTTTTTCACATAATAACATAGGCTACCTTTTTGGTAGCCTATTATTTTTTAGAACTATGAGTCACATGAAAAATGCAGTTTATTTTTTAATAATCACCCTTTTTACCCTGTCTTCCTGCAGAGAGAATAACAGCGAAACCGCAGAAAAAGATCCGGAAAATGAAACAACTTCAGAGAAGGAAGCCGAGTACAGGATCACCGGAGAGCGACATTTTATAGACGGGTATCCCCCACTGAACCAGGATTCATTAATGCATGTTATTGTTGAAATTCCAACCGGTTCTATAGAAAAATGGGAGGTTGAAAAAAAGTCTGGTCACCTGGCTCTTGAAAAAAGAGGAGGTGAACTACGAAGAGTCGATTACCTG
Source organism: Salegentibacter sp. Hel_I_6 (assembly GCF_000745315.1). NCBI lineage: Bacteria > Pseudomonadati > Bacteroidota > Flavobacteriia > Flavobacteriales > Flavobacteriaceae > Salegentibacter > Salegentibacter sp. Hel_I_6. The sequence continues at coordinate 2,970,893 of NZ_JQNQ01000001.1, forward strand.
GGTTATCCTGGCAATTACGGGATGGTGCCTCAAACCCTATTAAAAGTCGAGGATGGGGGAGATGGAGATCCTTTAGATGTGTTGATCCTGGGTGAACCACTGGAAAGGGGCTCCCTGGTTGCGGTAAAACTTATAGGGGTTTTAAAATTACTTGATAGAAATGAACAGGACGATAAATTGATTGCCGTGGTCGAAGGATCTCCTTTCTTTGAGCTTAACGACCTTGATGAACTCAATTTCGAATTTAAAGGAGTAACCTCAATTATCGAGACCTGGTTTAATAGCTATAAAGGTGGAAATAAGATTGAAATTATAGGGTTTGAAAATAAAAATAAAGCTGAAGAAATATTAAATGCCGGTATTAACGGTTATAAGAATAAGTAGCTTGTATTTTATAAAAATGAATTAACCCACCTAAAATAACAGAATTAAGCGGGTTTGGCAATTGCATAAATTGGGGGATTTCCCAAGGCAATTTAATTTCCTGTAATAAATTCTGAAATGCTTTTTGTTGTAATTTAACTTCCTAATTTTTAAGGAAATGGAGATTCAAAAATTACTTATTTCAGAATTACAGCACGAAGTAGTGCTTACTGAAGAATTCCTAAAGCGAATTCCTGCTGATAAAATGGATTGGCGACCGCATAAAAAATCAATGAGTATTAAACAACTGGCAAATCATCTTGCAGAAATCCCCAGTTGGATTACTGCTACCATGGAAATGGATGAGATGGATATGGCGGGATATAAATCTCCAGATTTTGAAACGGTAGGTGAAATTTTAGAAGTTTTACAAAATAATACCTCTGAGGCTGAAGCTGCTTTAAAAAAAACTGATGCAGAATATGAAAAGAACTGGAAGATGATTATTGATGGAAAAGCGGTTATGGATATGCCCAAGTTTAGTGTGCTTAGAATGATGGTGCTAAATCAATTGCCCCATCACAGAGCACAATTAGGTGTTTACTTTAGGTTGTTGGATATTCCTGTTCCTGCAACTTATGGTCCCTCTGCAGATGAGCGTTAGGTTGTTTTTAAATTCATAGCTTTGCACAAATTAAAGCTATGCAAGGATTAAAAGAACAGTTTAGCAATTATTATACGCCAAAGCGTTTGCTATTAAATGGGATTATTATGTTCGCTGCTACCATTTTCTTTATTTACCAAAGGCCAGAGGAACCATTGTTAGGAATAGGTTTTGGAACAATTGCCGCCATTTATTTCGGTTTTTTTGTCTATAAAAAGCTAAAACCTGCTACTTGATTTAAAGGATTATTTTTAATTAAATCAATCATTTGATTTACAGATGTTTTCCTCATTTATATTTTATTTTTAATAAGTAGCTTTAGATACTTGTTTCTTTAAAAATAGCCGTACATTTGCAGCCTTAAAAATGAGGCGCTTATATGACAGCTATTAAAAACATCGCGATTATCGCGCACGTAGACCACGGTAAGACTACCCTGGTAGACAAGATTATGTATCACTGCCGTTTGTTCAGGGATAATCAAAATACAGGAGATCTTATCCTGGATAATAATGACCAGGAACGTGAACGTGGTATTACAATTACTTCAAAAAACGTATCGGTAGTTTATAAAGACACCAAAATCAATATTATTGATACTCCTGGCCACGCCGACTTTGGTGGAGAGGTAGAGCGAGTATTGAATATGGCCGATGGGGTTCTTTTGTTGGTAGATGCCTTTGAAGGTCCAATGCCACAAACCCGTTTTGTATTGCAAAAAGCTATTGACCTTGGTTTAAAACCTTGCGTTGTAGTAAATAAGGTAGATAAACCAAACTGTACTCCAGATGAAGTGCACGAAAAGGTTTTTGATCTTATGTTTGAATTAGGTGCCGAAGAATGGCAACTTGATTTCCCAGCGGTTTACGGTTCTGCTCTAAACAACTGGATGAGCGACGATCCAAACGAAAAAACAGAAAATATTGAGCCACTTCTTGATATGGTTTTGGAACATATTCCATCTCCTAAAGTACAGGAAGGTTCGCCACAAATGCTTATTACTTCTTTAGACTTTTCATCTTTTACAGGGAGAATTGCTATTGGAAGAGTACAGCGTGGACATTTAAAAGAAAATATGCAGGTTTCTTTAGTGAAACGTGACGGTAGTATTAAAAAGACAAGAATTAAGGAACTTTTTATTTTTGAAGGTCTAGGCCGTAAAAAAGTAGAGGAAGTTCAACCAGGGGATATTTGTGCTATTGTAGGTCTTGAAGGTTTTGAGATTGGTGATACTGTTGCCGATGTTGAAAATCCTGAAGGTCTTAAAACTATCGCTATAGACGAGCCTACAATGAGTATGCTTTTCACTATTAACGATTCTCCTTTCTTCGGAAAAGATGGAAAGTTTGTGACCTCAAGGCATATTAAAGAAAGACTTACCAGAGAATTAGAGAAAAACCTTGCTCTTAGAGTTAAGGAAACCGATAGTGCCGATAAATTTTTGGTTTATGGGCGCGGAGTAATGCACCTTTCTGTTCTTATTGAAACAATGAGAAGAGAAGGTTATGAACTTCAAATTGGACAACCACAGGTAATCATTAAAGAAATTGATGGTGAAAAATGTGAGCCGGTAGAAGAACTAACTATAGATTTACCTGAAGAAGTTTCAGGAAAAGCTGTAGAAATGGTGACGATGCGAAAGGGAGAAATGTTAAGTATGGAAACCCGTGGCGAGCGAATGATCATTCAATTCTTAATTCCTTCTAGAGGAATTATAGGTTTGCGTAATCAGTTACTTACGGCTACTGCAGGTGAAGCTATTATGGCGCACCGTTTTAAAGAATACCAGCCGCTTAAAGGTGGAATTCCACAGCGTCAAAACGGTTCTTTGATTTCTATGGAACGCGGAAAAGCAATTCCTTATTCTATTGATAAATTACAGGATAGAGGGAAGTTTTTCGTAGATCCGGGAGAGGAAATTTATGAAGGTCAGGTAATTGGTGAGAATTCACGTCAGGATGATATGGCGGTAAATATTACCAAAACTAAAAAGCTTTCTAACGTACGTTCTTCTGGAGCCGATGATAAAGCGAAGATTGTTCCTGCACTTAAGTTTTCTTTGGAAGAAGCTCTAGAATATATTCAGAAAGATGAATATGTTGAAGTTACTCCAAGTCACTTAAGATTGCGTAAAATTTACCTTACCGAAAACGAACGTAAGAGAAATAAAATAGTTTAATTGTTCAAACTTTAAAGAGTTTGTTTGCTAATTTTCAAAAGGCGTCATGCTGAACTTGTTTCAGCATCTAATAACTTAGAACCTGAAACAAGTTCAGGTTGACGTTAAAAAGAGAATTTTCAAACAAACTCTTCTTTTTTATATGGAATTCCTGGGAATTAATCTTACCGAATGGATTGGGTATCTCGCCTCCTTCTTTGTAGCGATTTCTTTCTTTATGAAGAATATTATAAAGCTTAGAGTAGTAAATAGCCTGGGCTGTATTTTCTTTGTCATCTACGGAATTTTGATAGATTCCTGGCCGGTAAGTATTACTAATGGAATCATTGTAGCCGTAAATTGCTACTATCTTTTTATCAATAAAAAACCACACCGGGTAAAAGCTGATGAAGTTCAGCCTTAAACTGATTTCTGAACAACTTCAAAAACGCGTTGCCCGTCACATTTTAGAGTTTTAGAAGGATATTTCAGCAATAATGCATAATCATGCGTAGCCATAAGAATGGTGTTTCCGTTTTTGCTAATTTCCTGAAGTACTTCCATCACTTCTACTGAGGTTTGTGGGTCAAGATTTCCGGTAGGTTCATCGGCAAGAATAAGTTCTGGATCATTTAAAAGTGCGCGTGCAATAGCCACACGTTGCTGTTCCCCGCCAGAAAGCTGATAAGGATATTTAAATCCCTTAGATTTCATTCCCACCTTATCCAAAACTTCGTCAATCTTATGCTCCATGGCTTTTTGGTCTTTCCAGCCGGTAGCTTTCAACACAAAAAGGAGGTTGTCCTTAATATTTCTATCGGTTAAAAGTTTGAAATCCTGAAAAACCACGCCAAGTTTTCTTCTTAGAAAAGGAATGTCTTTTTCTTTAAGTGTCCTTAAATTATAATCTACAATAGTACCTTCTCCTTCGGTAAGCGGTAAATCGCCGTAAAGCGTTTTCATAAAACTACTTTTTCCGGTTCCGGTTTTACCAATTAGGTAAACAAAATCACCTTTTTTTACGTGTACATCTACTTCAGATAAAATTAGGCTTTCACGCTGATATATAGCAGCGTTCTTCAATTCCAGGACGGTATTAGACATAGAGATTAAGGCTTTTCTTCAGTGTAAAAGTATCGGTAAATATACATTTTTCAAAAAGCCCGCGTTTACTTTTTTTTACATTAACATAATTATCACTTTATATCGGCGTTAATAAAGCAAGGTTTAAATTATCTTTGAATCATCAACTTAAAAATCTATAAATGACACCTAACAAAATTATCCTGTTTGTTGTTTTAATCTTCTTTTCTTTTAACGGAATTTCACAGCGATCGGCTAACTATACGCACGATCTCGCTCAATTTAATAAAGCTCTTGAACTTTATAATAATCAGCAATTTCTGGCTGCCCAGAATTTGTTTGATGAAGTGAAAGAGCAAACCGAAGATGAAAAAATTGAAGGAGACTGTGCTTATTATATCGCCAACGCTGCGGTAAGATTAAACCAGCCCGGTGCCGATAGGCTAATGGAGCGCTTTGTAAGCCGTTATCCTACCAGCACTAAAACAAATTCGGCTTATCTTGATGTAGCCGATTATTATTTCCAAACCGGAAAATATTCCCTTGCCCGCAAATGGTATGATAAAGTTGATGAAAAAAGTATGAGCCGTGCAGATAGGGACCGCTATTATTTTAATAATGGCTATGCTTATTTTAGATCGAAGCAATACGACCAGGCGCGTACCTATTTAGAAAGGGTTCGTAATTCCCAGGAGTTTGGTTCGCAGGCTAAATATTATATAGGTTACATGGCCTATGAAGGTGATGATTATGAAGAGGCCAATGAGTATTTTGAAGAAGTAAGCACTAATGATCGTTACAGTGAAGACCTTTCCTATTTTCAAGCCGATATGAATTTTAAGCTTGGTAATTTTGAAGAGGCTATTAAACTGGCCAAAGCCCAATTACAAAATTCTAACCGCTTAGAGCAATCTCAGCTTAATAAGATAATTGGGGAAAGCTATTTTAACTTAGAGCAGTATGAAGAAGCTTTGCCATATTTAAAAGAGTATGAGGGGGAACGCGGCCGATGGAATAACACCGATTATTACCAGTTGGGTTATACCTATTACAAACAGGGAGAATATGAAAATGCGATCTCTGAATTTAATAAAATTATAGATGGGAAAAATGAAGTTGCGCAAAACGCTTATTATCATTTAGCGCAATCTTATTTAGAATCTGATCAAAAACAACAAGCCTTAAACGCATTTAAGAATGCCAGTGAAATGGATTTCAATCCAGAAATTCAGGAAGATGCGTATATGAATTATGCTAAACTGAGTTACGAGATTGGAAACAGCTACGAGAGCCCTTCCCAGGTTTTAATAAATTATATCGAAAAATATCCTGAATCTGAAAACCGTGAAGCAATGGAAAGTTTGCTCATAGACTCTTTCCTTACTTCTGGTAATTTTGAGGAAGCAATGCGTTTGTTGGAAAATAATAGAAATTTCAGCGATAAGCAGGCTTATCAAAAAGTAGCTTATTATTACGGGCTTCAGCTTTATGAAGAGAGTAATTATGGGGAAGCGATCAATAATTTTGAAAAGGCACTTTCTGAACCTCGCGATCAAAAAATAACCGCTAAAGCCACTTTTTGGAAAGCCGAAAGTGAATATAGTATTAACCGAATTGACGATGCAATAATAGGTTACCGCGAGTTTGCAGGGATGAATGCAGCCAGGGGAACAGACGAATTTGAAAACCTGGATTATAATCTTGGTTATGCCTATTTTAAAAAGAATGAATATTCAAGAGCCATAGAATATTTTAAAAGATATTCAGATAATAGTTCTAATGAAATTGCCCGAAGAAATGATGCCTTACTGCGTTTGGGAGATACTTACTTTGTTAGCAGTCAATACTGGCCGGCAATAGAAGCTTATGAGAAAGCACTTTTGCAAAGCGGAAATAACGATTATGCCGCATTCCAAAAAGCGATGAGCTACGGCTTTATTGATAGAAGAGATACCAAAATTTCTGAACTCAAAAGTTTTATAAATCAATATTCACGCTCCTCTTATAGAGACGATGCTATGTATGAATTAGGAAACACATTTGTTTCAGCAAATAATACAAATGAAGCTTTATCAGCTTACGACCGATTGATTAGAGAAGTGCCTCAAAGTGCATTTGTGCCAAAAGCAATGTTACGCCAGGGCTTAATTCATTACAACGCCGATAATGGAAATCGGGCGTTAGAGAGATTGAAGAAAATTGTAAACGACTATCCTAATACCCCCGAAGCTATGCAGGCGGTTTCTACCGCAAGAATGGTATATGTAGACCTTGGGCGTACCGATGAGTATGCAAGCTGGGTTCAAAATATAGATTTTGTAGAAGTTACCGATGCCGATTTGGATAACACTACCTACGAATCTGCTGAAAATCAGTATTTCAATAATGATTATGACCGTGCAATTAGCGGTTTTGAAAATTATTTACAGCGTTTCCCTAATGGAATTCATTCTATAAATGCGAATTTCTATTTAGGACAAATGTATTTTAGAAATGGAGATAAACAGAAAGCGGCTGATAATTACCGTTCTGTAGCCAATAAACCTAAAAACGAGTTTACCGAAGATGCTCTTTCAAGATTATCGGAGATCCTTTTAGAAAATGAAAATTACCGTGAAGCAGTAAGTTATTTGGAGAGATTAGAAAAAGAAGCCAGTGCTGAACAAAATGTGATTTTTGCACAATCTAATCTTATGAAATCCTACCTGGAGTTAAACCAGCCGGAAAAAGCTGCTAATTACGCCGATAAGGTATTGGCTAATTCAGAGTCAGATTCTGAAGCAAGGAATGATGCTCGAGTTATTGTAGCGAGAGCAGCGTTTGCTTCCGGAAATATGAGTAAAGCAAAAAGCGCTTATGCTGAAGTGCAAAAATCGGCAAAAGGAGAATTAGCTGCGGAGGCTTTATATTATGATGCTTACTTTAAAAATTCTGACAGGAATTTTGAAGCTTCTAATGCTGCGGTGCAAATTTTAGCAAAAGATTTTTCAGGCTACAAGCGCTGGGGCGCAAAAGGTTTGGTGCTTATGGCAGATAACTTTTACGAGTTAGGTGATGCCTACCAGGCAACATACATTCTGGAAAATGTAATCAAAAATTTCTCCAATTATCCAGAAATTGTACAGGAAGCTAAACAAGAACTTTCCAGAATAAAGACCGAGGAAGCAAAAACCAATTCTTCAGTAGAAGCAAACAACTAATTCAACTTTCAATTTAACATTTAAGAATTTCTATATGCAAATGTTTTCAATAAAAAGATGCCTGTTTTTAAGTTCATTTTTAATAAGTGGGGTTCTTTTTGCTCAGGATCCTATAGGCAGTGAAACGGTAACCGTGATAAAACCCTACACGCCAACTGTTGAAGATGCTAATAAAATAAAGCAAACCCCGGTAGAATCAGATTCTGTTAGAACCGAAAAAAAGCCGGTACAGTATCGTATATTTTCTGTACCCGTAGCTTCTACTTTTACACCTTCAAAAGGGCGTGCGACTACTGTAGAAAGAGAAAGGCCGATAAAGGTTTATGATAATTATGCGAGTCTTGGCTTTGGAAATTATGGCAACCTTCTCGCCGAGTTTTATAGCAATCTGGAAGTGAACCGAAGTGATAATTTCGGGATCTATTTAGATCATAATTCTTCACAAGGAGGAATTGATGGTATTGCCTTAGACGATAAATTTTATGATACCGAGCTCAATTTAAGTTACAATTCAAAAACCCGCAACCTTGGATGGAAAACCGAAGTTGGTGCGCAACACCAGCTTTTTAATTGGTATGGTTTGCCAGAGCAAGCTAATTTTAGCGACCAGCAAATAGCTGCTATAGATCCTTCCCAGAACTACTTTTCAGCTTATGCCGGAGGAGAAATAGAGCTGTATGATTCGTTTTTTGATAATGCAAGAGCGAAATTTAGACATACGGGCGATTCTTATTCAACTTCAGAAAATCATTTTGACGCCCGCGGAACTTTTGAGGTAAATATTGCCGATGAGCTTATTACCACCAATATTTATACTGATATCGTTCAGGGACAAATGGGAGAAGAATTTCTAGGATTTGGAAACTATGAGTATGCGTTTATGAACTTCGGGATTAATCCAAGTTTATTAATTTTAAGAGACGACCTAACCATTAATCTTGGTGCGGCATTTTTCTATAGCCAGGATGTGGAAAACAGTGATGGTAACTTTTATATCTATCCAAAAGTAACAGCAAGCTACAGGCTTGGCGGTGATTATTTCACACCTTATGCCGGTCTTGAAGGAGGTTTGCAACAAAATACTTACTATAGGTTTATTCAGGAGAATCCCTTTGTGTCTCCAAGTATAGAGATTAGACCCACAGATAATGAATACAATGCCTATGTTGGTGCTAAGGGTAAATTAAGCAATAGTATTTCCTATAACTTCAAAACAGGTTACGAGTCGCAATTCAATAAAGCGATGTTTAAGCGAAATCCACAGGCTAATAGTTTGACTAGTGAAAATTATGCCTACGGAAATTCCTTTGAAGTAGTTTATGATGATGTAAAAACACTTTCAGTTGCAGGAGAAGTAAACGTAGATGTAAACAGAAATTTTCGTCTTGGAGTAAATGCTGAATATTTTAATTACAGCACAACCGATGAGGTAGAGGCCTGGAACCTTCCAGATTTAAAAGCATCATTAAATGCTGATTATCAAATTAATGAAAAATGGTACACCGGTGCTAACTTATTTTATGTTGGAGAACGTTTTGACCAGGAGAGAATAGTTAATGCTACGCAACCCACTTTGGGAACAATTACAATTGATAGTTATTTTGATGTAAATGCTCATTTAGGCTACCGATTTAATGAAAGGCTTTCAATATTTGCAAAAGGAAGTAATTTACTTAATAACGATTATCAACGATGGACCAATTTTAGGGTACAGGGATTACAACTTCTTGCGGGAGCAACATATAAATTCGATTTTTAATAAATCAAGCTTCTTAAACTAATAAAAAGCACCATTTTTTGGTGCTTTTTTGCATTATTCTAATTATATTTTGCTTTTAAAAATATTGTAAAAGACTATTAAACAGTTGTTTGACCTGTTTTTTGTCCTAAAATTCCTTAACAATAAGACAACATTGAAAATTCAAAATTAACATTAGAACTAAGTAATATTGTACCCAATTTTATCTGGCGTTTTAGTACGTCAAATTCTTGATGAACCAAACTATGAAAATAGCTACTTAAATGGCAAAAAAAGGAAAAAAGTTTCAACGTAGTGACCGGTCCAGGCCGTATTTGAATATTCTGGACTTTATGGTTCAGGAAAAGGCTTTTCTTGCAATTGTAATTGTTGGTATTATTATGGCCGGGATCTTTACCGGTAATAAAACCGCAGCAATGTGGCTGGGTTTCTTTTTTGCAGCCTATGCTACAGTTGCTAATGATAGTATACAATCGCTTGGGACATTTATTGAAAGTAATAAAGCAAAGCGCTGGTGGATTTTATGGCTTTATGTAGGAGCTATTTTTCTGGGAGTAGTGAGTTTTAGCTGGTTCTATTTTGATGGGGATGTAACCTTTCAACGACTCCTTAAACCCGATGGGACATCACCTTATCCACACCCAGAAACCTTCAGTTTCTTTCAGATTATAGCACCATTAGTACTGCTAATTTTAACCAGGCTTAAAATGCCTGTGTCCACAACATTCCTTATTTTAAGTGTGTTTAGTGCTGATACCTCCGGGATTACCTCGGTGGTTTGGAAGAGTTGGTCTGGATATATCATGGCTTTCATTCTTTCATTCCTGGTATGGTATTTCTCCTATAATTTTATAAGGAAATACTTTAAAAGTAGGAAATTCAATAACAGTTGGACGGCAGTTCAATGGCTTGTAAGTGGTACACTTTGGGGCGTATGGGTAATGCAGGATGGTGCTAATATAGCCGTATTCCTGCCAAGAAGCCTGGATGCATTTCAATTCATAATATTTGCGCTTACTATTTTTGGAGGACTCGGATTGTTATTTTACCTAAGAGGAGATAAAATTCAGGAAGTGGTAAGCGAAAAGTCGAGAATTTCAGATATCCGAGCTGCAACTTTGGTAGATTTAACTTATGTGATCTTACTTATCTATAAACTATTTATAAGTACCGTGCCTATGAGTACCACCTGGGTTTTCCTCGGTATTATTGGAGGTAGAGAAATAGCGATTAGTTTGGCTAGAAATAAAAAAGGTAAAAAACATAGAAAGAAAGCCGGTAAGATGATCTTTAAAGATTTTGCTTACGCAATGATTGGCTTGTTCGTATCTGTAGGCCTTGCTGCCGCGGCAAATAAAAGTATACGCGATCAAATTTTCGATGCTATTTTTTAAGCATTAACTAAATAAAACCCCTAAAAATGCGCCTTTAACTGGCGCATTTTTTATTTTTATACAAAAATTTATCACTATGAAAAGAATTTTACTCGCCTGCCTTTTTATCAGCGGCCTTATTTCCTGTAATTCTGAAGAAAAAGAGGGAGCCGATCTCTTGGTTTATAATGCTGAAATTTACACGGTAGACGAAAATTTTAGTACCGCTGAAGCATTTGTAATAAAGGATGGAAAGTTTCTGGAAATAGGTACTGCTGAAACACTTCAGGAAAAATATAAAGTAGCCGAAAAACTGAATGCCGGCGGGAAAAGCGTTTTTCCCGGTTTTATAGATGGTCACGCCCATTTTTACCGGTTGGGTCTTCAACAGCAGCGAGTAGATCTCACGGGAACTAAAAGCTTTGATGAAGTAGTGCAGCGCATTGTAGATTTTCAGGAAGAACGCGATGTAGAATTTATAACCGGTAGAGGCTGGGATCAGAACGATTGGGAAAATAAAGAATTTCCTACTAAAGATACCTTAGATCAATTGTTTCCCGATACCCCAATTGCTATAACTCGAATAGACGGGCACGCCCTTTTGGTCAATCAGGCAGCTCTAGATAAAGCAGGAATTACCACAGAAACTCCCTTTGATGGCGGTGATATTGAACAAAAGGACGGTAAACTTACCGGAATCCTTATAGATAATCCAATGGGTCTTATTGCTGATGCTCAACCTGAAGCGTCTCTAGAAGAGCAGGTGAACGCGTTACTCGACGCTCAAAAAATTTCTTTTGAATACGGATTAACCACTGTGGTTGATGCGGGAATAGATAAAGAAACCATAGAACTTATGGATAGCCTTCATAAAGACGGCAGTCTTAAAGTGAAGCTTTATGCAATGATTAGCAATACTGAGAAAAATCTTGACTTTTATTTGGACAAAGACCCAATTAAAACCGATAGGTTGAATGTGAGGTCGGTGAAGTTTTATGGCGATGGCGCACTAGGTTCAAGAGGTGCGGCCTTAAAAGAAGAATACAGCGACCGTGCCGGGCATTTTGGAGCACTGCTTTCTCCTGTTGAAGATTTCAAAAAAACTGCAGAACGCGTGGCGGCTTCTAAATTTCAGTTGAACACACACGCCATTGGGGATTCTGCTAATTATGTGGTTTTAGAGACTTATAATGAACTTTTAAAGGATGATGAAGATCGTAGATGGCGAGTAGAACATGCACAGATAATAGATGAGGAAGATTTTAAATATTTCAGTAAGAATATTATTCCTTCGGTTCAGCCTACTCACGCTACCAGTGATATGTATTGGGCAGAAGATCGTTTGGGCGAAGAGCGTATGCAAGGCGCCTATGCATTTAAGAAATTACTGGACCAGGCGGGAATAGTTGCCCTGGGAACCGATTTTCCAGTGGAAGAGGTGAGCCCTTTTCTAACTTTTTATTCTGCTGTAGCTAGACAGGATACTGATAATTATCCTGAAAATGGTTTTATGATGGAGCAGGCGCTTTCTAGAGAGGAAACCTTAAAGGGAATGACCATTTGGGCGGCTTTTGCTAATTTTGAAGAAGAGGAAAAAGGAAGTATTGAAGCAGGTAAGTTTGCCGATTTCATCATCCTGGATCAGGATATTATGAAAATTGATGCTTCAGAAATTCCTGGAATAAAAGTTTTAGAAACCTATGTAAATGGTGAAAAGGTATATTAAACCTATTTTGTTGAAAAAGAATATCTTTGCACCTCAAAAAATATAAGAAAATGAACGACGGATTATATGCTAAATTTTATACCACTAAAGGTCAGATCTTAGTGGAACTGGAATTTGAAAAAGTACCCGGCACAGTAGGAAACTTTGTAGGTCTTGCTGAAGGGAAATTAGAGAACGATGCTTTCCCACAAGGAAAACCTTATTATAACGATCTTAAATTTCATCGGGTGATTCCTAACTTTATGGTTCAGGGGGGAGATCCCCAGGGAACAGGAGTTGGTGGCCCTGGATACAAATTTGAGGACGAAATTCACCCAGAATTAAAACATGATGCTCCTGGAAAACTTTCTATGGCCAATGCCGGTCCCGGAACTAATGGGAGTCAGTTTTTTATTACGCATACCGAAACTCCCTGGTTAGACGGTAAACATACTGTTTTTGGTAGTGTAATTGAAGGTCAGGATGTAGTTGATAGTATTAAGCAAGGAGATAAGATAGAAAAACTGGAGATTCTTAGAGCTGGTGAAAAAGCTGAAAGTTTTAATGCGGTAGAGTCTTTTAGACAATTTGATGGCGCCAAAGCTAAAAGAGAAGAAGCTGCTAAAAAAAGGGAAGACGAATTGCTTGGAAAACTATCAGAAGGATTTAAAACCACAGAAAGCGGACTTCGATATAAAATCGAGAAAAAAGGAGAAGGTGCGAAACCTGAAAAGGGACAAACCGTATCTGTACACTACAAAGGGATGTTAACCGATGGTAGCGTTTTTGATTCATCTTATAAAAGAAATCAACCGCTGGAATTTCCGGTGGGAGTAGGTCACGTAATAAGTGGCTGGGATGAAGGTATTTTATTGTTGAATGTTGGAGACCAGGCTCGTTTCGTAATTCCTTCGCATTTGGCTTATGGAGAACAAGGTGCGGGTGGAGTAATTCCTCCAAATGCAGCGCTGGTTTTTGATGTAGAATTGGTAGCGGTAAAATAAAAGCCCCCTAACCCCCGAAGGGGGAACTTAAATAATAAAAAAATACCTCACAAGTTTCAAAAACCTGTGAGGTATTTTTTTAAAAGAACAAGTCTAAAGTCTTGTTTTCGTCAAGCCGAACTTGTTTCAGCTTCTAACCTGAATAGATTATCAACATCTTAGATCCTGAAACAAGTTCAGGATTACGAGTTGAAGAACATTTCCAAGTTCTTTCATAATTTTTACTTAGAATCCGGCTGTGGCGTCATTCTAAGATATGGTTTTACCTCTTTAAAACCTTTTGGGAACATCTTCTTTGCATCTTCATTAGAAACCGATGGACTAATCACCACATCATCACCTTGTTTCCAATTAGCCGGTGTGGCTACTTTTTGGTAAGCGGTAAGTTGTAACGAGTCTATAACCCTTAATAATTCATCAAAATTTCTACCTGTACTCGCCGGGTAGGTAATCATTAATTTAATGCTTTTATCTGGCCCAATTACATAAACTGAACGTACAGTAAGTGTATTATCAGCTTTGGGGTGTATCATTCCGTAGAGGTTGGAAACTTTCTTATCTTCATCTGCGATAATTGGAAAATTAACCGTGGTATTTTGAGTTTCGTTTATATCGTCAATCCAGCCTTTATGCGATTCTACTCCATCTACACTTAAAGCCATCACTTTAGTGTTGCGAGCTTCAAATTTATCTTTATACTTAGCCACGGTACCAAGTTCGGTGGTACAAACCGGCGTATAATCGGCAGGATGCGAAAATAAAATTCCCCAGCTATCTCCTAAATAATCATAAAAATTAATTTTTCCTTCTGAAGTTTCAGCATCAAAATTTGGTGCTTTATCTCCTAATTTTAATTCGCTCATAATACTATATTTTAAAAATTCGAATTATAAAATTAAAGAATAATTCTCAGTAAAACCTACTAAACCAATAGGATTTATTTGCTTTGTGATAAGATTAACTGATTGCTACTTTTTGGTTTCAAAATGAGTAAAATTCTATGCTTAAGATTCCGGTGCATATTTCCATTTAATATTGCAGCCTAAACTTGGTTTTTGAAGTTCAGGAACTTTTTTATTGGAAAGTACGGCATCCATAGCATCCCGCAAATGTCTACCGTTTACCGGAATTCCATTTCCCGGGCGGGAATCGTCCAACTGTCCACGGTAAATTAGTTTCAATTCATCATCAAAAAGATAGAAATCTGGCGTACAGGAAGCTTTATAAGCTCGTGCCACTTCCTGGGATTCATCGTAGAGGTAAGGGAATGAATATTGGTGTTTCCTGGCTACCTCATTCATATTATCTGGATGATCTGCAGGATAATTTTCTACATCATTACTCATAATTGCCGCAAAGCCAAAACCCAGAACACGGTAATCCCCGGCCAGTCTTACTATTTCCTCGTTCACATGTTTTACAAAAGGGCAGTGGTTGCTTATAAACATAATTAAAGTGCCCTTTTTTCCCTTAATATTTTCAAGAGAATACCTGTTGTTGGTAATTACATCTACCAGATTAAAATCTGGAGCCTGGGTACCCAAAGCAATCATATTTGAGGCAGTTCTGGCCATAGTCTCTTTTCTTATAAATTCACTCGATAATCTAGAATTAAAATACTCCCGTGCTTCCCTCGAAATCAAAATATTTTTCCATATTTATTCCTTACTGGCTCGCCACAAGGTAATTTACGAATTCACTTCGGAATAACCGCTTTTTTTCTAAATTGGACCTAAAAATCACTTAATGGAAATTTCCTGGAAAGACTTTGAAAAAGTAGAAATGCGAATAGGAACTATTACTGAAGTTTCAGATTTTCCTGAAGCAAGAAATCCAGCCTATAAAATGATTATTGATTTTGGGGAAGACATTGGAGAAAGAAAAACTTCGGCACAAATCACTAAACGATATAAAAAGGAAGATTTGCTAAATCGGCAAATCGTCGCGGTGGTTAATTTTCCAAAGAAGCAAATCGCTAATTTTATGAGCGAATGTTTAGTTTTAGGGGCAGTAGGGAGTGAGAATGATATCGTGCTACTAAACCCCGATTTTAGAGTAGAAAACGGATTGCAAGTAGGGTAATGGTTAATCTTCTATTTTCCTGTATTTACTTCCACAAGCTTCAACACAACGTGGATTGTGAGGATAAATGAATAGGTCTCCTTCTTTTAATTCATATCTTAATTCAATAATTTTTTCGCCACAATCTGTACTTATCATTTTTTCAGCGTTATCGTAAGAGGTTTCATTTATTTCCTCTTCGTTGCAAAAGCTACCTGAAGTTTTCACTAAGCCATTAGGGCTAAATTCAAGGGTTCTTCCATTTTCGACAGTTTGCCAGGTTCCGCTTCCGTCACCGGGATCAGCGAGTGTTTCTATTAACTGCCATTTCCCGGTAATTTCTTTTGTATCCAAATCTGCAGGGCTGTTAGGTGCTGTAGAGCAGCTTGATATTGTTGCGCATAAAGCAAGGAATAGTAAAATTTTCATCTTTTGTTTTTTAGTTATATTAAATAGATGCACGCAACCACAAAAGGTTGCGTGCATCTATCCAGAAATTTACATTTCATCCCCAAAGAAGATGGCATTCATCAATAATTTATTGGTTCCAAACCAGAAAGCTCTAAAATTGGTATTATCGGTGAACAAAATCACATTTCCGCGTCCCATTCCTGTATGTTTAAAAGGAACCGTACCGGCAATAGAATCTAATCTAGGTTCACTAATATAACCGCTTAATAGTGGATTTTCTGTATACTGAATTGGGTTATTATAACTCTGTTTATCTGCTTCTACAAAAATTGTAGTGTTTCTGAATAAAGGAAGTTTCTCACTTGTATAACCAAAATTAACAGGATGAGAAAGGTCTATATTTGCTTCAAAGATAGCGCCACCAATTCCCTGAGCACCTCTAAAATCCCGTTGTTGCTCAAAACTTATATTTTCAGCAACAAGGCTGTCTTTTTTAATAGATAAGTCCATAAAATCTTCTCTTTCAAAAAATCGAGCGGCATTGCGATAGCCAATTAATGTTCCGCCATCTTTAACCCATTCTTTTAGTTTTTCTATATCTCCATTTCCTAAAGCACTACCCCAGGAATTAGGCAGAATTATATCGGTATATCTGCTTAGATCTGCTCTTGAAAATCTTCTGGTATCCAGTTTCGTGATTTTCATGTCGTAGCGCTGATCGAATAAATGCCATATTTCCCCGGCATCGTATGGCGTTATACCTTCTCCTACAATAAGTGCGACTTTTGCGGGTTCCAGCGCTCTAAATTGATTACTTCCTAAATTAATTCCCTTGGTTAATCCCGTACCAATAGCTTCTATTTGTACATTAGATTCTTGGGACACTTTTTGTAGAAATTGATACATTTCATCAGCATCTAATTCCTGATTTTGAACAGGGATCAAAATTGTTCCATAATCGTATTCTTTACTTTCTAGCGAAAATGGCTGCATTCCCACCTTTGTTCTCAAGCCCTTTTCCATAAGCATATTTAAAGCTTTTGGAGCATAAAAGTCATGCCACTCCATGATATAGGCGTAGCTGCTTTTCTCTAAAGGCTCAACTTCCGGTTTTTCCAGGCTTTCTATTTTTTCACCGGCATTTCGCATTCTTATGTCTTCAGAAAAATCTAAGTTGAATGCTAAAGGCAGTGTCCAGGCAGAAATATCGTAGAATAAGCTATCTTCAAATTCGGTTCTTCGCTCAAACATCGCTTTTACCAATCTATGTTGGCGCTGATTTTTAGGAACTAAATAGGCTGAATTCCTTTTAAAGTTTTTACCGTCTTTTTTAAGATCTTCTTCTAGTTTATGAATTTCGATCTTATGTTTTTCCAAAATTTTAGCCAGCTCGTAAGCTGATGAAGCATCTTTTTCACTTCCGAATACGTAAGCACCATTTTCAGCGGCATTTCGCGCATTCTTATAAAAATCACGTTGATAATTAAGAATTTTCTCTCGCATATTTTTTGCAGCTTCTAAAGTAGAAAGCGCCGCGGTAAATTGATTTCTAATCGTAAACGGGAAGGTAAGTATCCCATTATCGGTTTCCTGGGCGTGCCCTCGAGAACTTCCCTGTTCAAAGAGAATTCCAATACTTCCATTAATATCTGGGAAGGTAGATCCTTTTCCGTAGTAAAAATCGTCGTAGTCTTCTTCGGTGTAATAAAATGAACCTAATTCATCAAAAGCTGCAGCATGGTACGTACCTATTTCCCTGGTAAGTTCCTGGTTAATAGCTGGGGTAAGCGGGTGGGTTCTTGATGGTATACCTGGCTGAAAGAAAAAGCTGGAATTGGAACCCATTTCGTGATGATCGGTCAGGATATTCGGCATCCATTTGTGAAAAGTTTCCAGTCTGGCTTGTGATTCTGGTAGTTGTACCGGTAGCCAATCGCGGTTCATATCAAACCAATAATGATTGGTTCTTCCTCCTGGCCAAACTTCACTGTATTCGCGATCTTGGGGATCTGGATTTATATTTTTACTTTTATTAGTGTTTGCCCAATAAGCAAATCGTTGTAAACCATCAGGATTAAATGCGGGATCAAAAAGTATAATAGTATTCTGCAGTAATTCTTCAATTTCTTCGCCTTGGGCGGCAGCAAGATAATATGCGGCAAGAAGCGCGGCGTTAGAACCACTAGCTTCATTTCCGTGAATAGAAAAGCCCTGGTTTACTACAATAGGCATTTCTTCGGTATTAAACGAAGAAGCGTTTTCCTGTGTTAACGCAAGATGATTTTTACGAATTTCCTCTAAATTGTCGTGATTTTCTTCGGCAGTAATAGTGAGTAGAATAAGAGGGCGACCTTCATAAGTGCTTCCACGATTTTCTATACTAATTCTAGGGGAGACCCTGGCGAGTTCGCGCATATAATTTAAAAGTAAATCATGGGTAACGTGCCATTCTCCCGGGATGTATCCAATTATTTCTTGCGGTTTTGGAATATCGTCATTGTAACTTACATCTTGCGGTAAATAATATTCCAGACTGAGCTCCTCCTGTTGAGCAAAGGAATTAAAACAAAGACAAAAAATTAGTAGGGGTAGCAGTTTTTTCATTAGAAATGGATTTGGTAGGTAAATATAAAAAAAACCGTCCGGAAAATTTCAGGACGGTTTTTTATAATCTTCAAAGTAAATTAACTCGGGGCAAGCCCACGAGGCATTTTATAAGAAAAAGTATTCTGATTCGAGACAAGCGTCAGAGCATTTAAATCTCGATTATCGAGTAAAGTTTTAGATGTCGTCAAAACTTACATCTGTAAATTTCTCGGGAGAAACTCCTTCGGCAACCCCATTTTCAGCAGTTTCGTATTCTTTTTTGAAGTCTTTTTGATGACGTTCGCTAATTACTTCTTCTCCTTTTTCATTCAGGATGAAATCTGTCATTTCCTGAAGAATTTCGTTGAAACCTGCAAAATCTTCTTTATACAAGTAAATCTTGTGTTTCTTGTAGAAAAAAGAACCATCATCGTTGGTAAACTTTTTACTTTCGGTAATTGTGAGGTAATAATCGTCTGCACGAGTGGCTCTAACATCAAAGAAATAAGTTCTTCTTCCAGCCCTTAGCACTTTAGAGAATATTTCTTCTTTCTCCATCATTCCCTTGTCGCTCATAAAATAGATTCTTTAATAGTTTGTTTTAGTACTGTTCAAAAATCTAAAAATTTTTAACATCTAGCAAAAAATTTTCACATTTCTTTTTCATTTAGTTGTTTTGCGTATAATTCTTTATAATAACCCTGTTGGTTGAGTAATTGGGAATGAGTGCCTTGTTGAACAATAGCACCATCTTCAAGGATTATTATTTTATCGGCATTTTTTGCCGAAGAGATTCTATGACTTACAATGATGGTAGTTTTCTCTTTAGAAATTTTAAATAGATTACTAAGAATTTCTTCTTCAGTTTCGGTATCTACAGCTGAAAGACAATCATCAAACAAAAGTATCTTAGGATTATGAATTATTGCCCGTGCAATAGAGACTCTTTGTTTTTGCCCGCCTGAAAGGGTGATACCACGTTCTCCAAGCACAGTATCATAACCTTTGCTGAAACCTGCAATATTCTTATGAACGGAAGCATTTTTTGCAGCTTCATAAATTTCATCATCACTGGCGTTGGTTTTCCCGAATTTAATGTTGTTTTTTATAGAATCACTAAATAAAAATGCATCCTGCGGAACGTAGCCTATGCTGTTTCTTAGACTCTCCAGGTTTAGGTTTTCAATGTTTTTTCCATCTATGCTAATCTCCCCTATTTCTACATCATACAAGCGGCCAATAAGCTCGAGAATTGTAGATTTTCCTGCGCCGGTTTTTCCGATAATTGCTAGGGTTTCTCCACTTCCAACTTCAAAGGAAACATTTTTAAGGGCTGTAATATTGGTGTCATCATAAGTAAAACTCACATTTTTAAAAGCAATGCCTCCGTGTATTTCGTCTGGTGTTTCTTTTTTATTCGTGATCTCAGGATTTTCATCTAGAAATTCGTTAATACGTTCCTGGGAGGCATCAGCCTGCTGTACTAATGAAGTTACCCAGCCTATAGAAGCGATGGGCCAGGTAAGCATATTTACATATAGGAGAAATTCAACAATAACCCCAATATTTTCAATTTCACCATTTATATACTGGTTACCGCCAACATAAATTACTAACACATTACTAATACCTATCAACAATACCATGAGCGGAAAGAAAAAGGCCTGTACCTTAACCAGATCTATATTTTTATCGCGGCTGCCATTTGCAAGATCTACAAAACTATGATTGATTTTTGTTTCCATCCCGTAGGACTTGATAACGGCAATTCCGCTAAAACTCTCCTGGGTAAAAGTGTTTAGTTTAGAAAGGTATTGTTGCACCACGGTACTTCTTTTGTGAATGGCAACGCTAATTTTATAAATAGAAAATGCCAAAACCGGAAGCGGTGCTACCGTATATAAAGTAAGCTCGGGTGCTGCCTGTATCATAAAAATGAGTACCACCACTGTAGAGGTAAATGTAGTAACCGTGTACATAATGGCTGGACCAAGATACATTCTCACTTTGCTCACATCTTCACTAATTCTATTCATTAAATCGCCTGTACGGTTCTTTTTGTAGAAATTAAGAGATAGATCCTGGTAATGTTGGTAGATCTCATTTTTCAGGTCAAATTCTATATACCTGGAAACCACAATAAAGGTTTGGCGCATTAAAAAAGTAAGAAAAGCGGCTACGAGCGTGGCTCCAATAATAAGCGCAATATTTATAGCGAGTTCGGTTCTAAGTACTTCCAGAGTACTTATTTCACCATTTATATATTGCTCTATAGCATCGGTAGAATCACCTATTAGTGGGATATAATAAAGAGCGAAAATACGGGCAACTATGGTTATGACCAGGCCAATTATTAGTTTCCATTTGTATTTTAGAAAATATTTATTGAGATGCTTGAGGTTCTTCATCTAAAGGTAAAAAAGGATAAATTTTGAGGATATGTTATTTTAACACGTTTTAAAAACCTCTTTACTGAAATATTCTTTAATTTTGCACAGTGATTTTCAGAAAAATGAAAGCACTAAATTATAAAATGTAACAAGTTATGCAAGTTGATGTTCTAAATGCAAATGAACTAAAAAAGTCAGCGCCAGTATTCGGTCAGCTCTCTTTTGATAATCACGAACAAGTAGTTTTTTGCAACGACAAAGATACAGGTTTAAAGGCAATTATTGGTATTCATAACACGGTTTTAGGACCTGCTCTTGGTGGTACCAGAATGTGGAATTACAGTAGTGAATGGGAAGCATTAAACGATGTTTTAAGACTTTCACGAGGAATGACCTTTAAAAGTGCAATTACAGAATTAAATCTTGGTGGCGGAAAAGCCGTTATTATTGGGGATGCTAAAACGCAAAAAACGCCTGAACTTATGAAGAGTTTTGGACGTTTTGTAGATTCTCTTAGCGGAAAATATATTACTGCAGAAGATGTAGGGATGGAGACCGCCGATATGGATACGGTACGCGAGGTCACAAAATACGTAACCGGCATTTCTGAAGACAAAGGTGGAGCTGGTAATCCCTCTCCAATTACTGCTTACGGTGTTTTTATGGGCTTAAAAGCTGCTGCAAAGCATAAATTTGGAAGTGATGACCTTGAGGGCAAATCAGTATTGGTTCAGGGAATTGGCCACGTGGGTGAAACACTCGTGGAACATTTAACTCAGGACGGGGCTAAAGTTTTTATAAGTGATATTAACGAAGAACGTCTTGAAGAAGTAAAGAATAAATATGGAGCTATTATTTATGATAGTGCCGATGTATATGGAGCCGAAGTAGATATTTACGCACCCTGCGCACTTGGAGCTACCATTAATGATGAAACCGTGAACCGCATTAATGCTAAAGTTATTGCCGGTGCAGCAAACAATCAATTAGCTGATGAACTTACTCACGGAAAAATTCTTAGAGAAAGAGGTATCGTTTACGCTCCAGATTTCCTAATAAATGCAGGTGGAATTATTAATGTTTACGCTGAATTAGAAAATTACGACAGGAAAGAAATTATGCGTAAAACTGAAAATATTTACAATACTACATTAGAAATTCTTGCGAAAGCTGATAAGGATGATATGACCTCACACTTCGCTGCGCTTAAAATCGCACAGCAAAGAATTGATGATAGAAAAAAACAGAATTTGAAGTAGTCAATTTCAAAAGTTTGGTATTTTTGCAAGGCGAAAGAATATTCTTTCGCCTTTTCTAATTCTAAAAAGTTCTTTTACAATTATGTTGACAAGAAGACATATTCGGGTTAAAGTAATGCAATCACTTTACGCCTTTAACCAAAGCCAAAACGACAACCTGGGAACCGAGGAAAGATTCCTGCTTAAAAGTATGGAAGAGATGTACGATCTTTTTCTGGTACAATTAAGCTTGATTGCCGAACTAAAGGGCCAGGCCGAAAACTTTTTAGAAAAATCTCAACAAAAGCACCTTGCTACCAGCGAGGAAAAAGATCCCAACAAAAAATTTATTTCCAACGCTATTTTCGAAATCCTCGAAAACAATGAAAGCCTTCAGGATGCCCTGGAATCAAGAAAAATAACTCATTGGAAAAGAGATGATGATTATGTGCAAATTATCTGGGAGGAACTAAAGAAAAGCGATATCTATAATAATTATATGGAAACTCGCGATTCTACATTCAAAGAGGATAAAGAGTTTATAATTGCAATTTTTAAAGAAGTAATTGCCCCCAACGAAAAGCTTTACGATTACCTGGAAGACGCAAAACTCACCTGGGTAGACGATCTTCCGCTGGTAAATACCGCAGTAATGAAGTTTCTTCAAAAATTAAAGCCTAATTCTGCTGAAAATCTAAAGCTAGGGAAACTATATAAAAGTGATGATGATAAGGATTTTGCCAAGGAATTATTCAGAAAAACATATTTGAATGATGAAGATCTAGCTAAAGAAATGCTGGGCAAAACTCCTAATTGGGATAAAGACAGGATTGCTGAAATAGATATGATTCTTATTAAAATGGCTATCTGCGAATTTTTAAAATTCCCATCTATTCCGGTTAAAGTTACAATCAATGAATACCTGGAACTTGCCAAGGAATACAGCACTCCAAAAAGTAGCATTTTTATCAATGGAGTACTTGATAAACTTTCTAAAGAATACAAGGAAGATGATAAGTTAAATAAAATAGGGCGAGGCCTTATGTAATGAATAAAATTTCTTATTTTTAAACTTTAAATTATAAAGTTCACAATCATGAAAAATGGAATCTTAATGTTAGCTGCAGTAGGGGCACTGCTATTTACTTCTTGTAAAGACAACAATGATAATGCCTCTGAAAAAGTTAAAGCCGAGAATGTAGAAAGTGCGGCAGAACGTGATGCCCAGGCTACTGTTTATCCAAAAATGGAATTTGAAGAATCAGAACACGATTTTGGTAATATCCCCAAAGGTGAAAATGTAGAGCATAACTTTACCTTCACCAACACTGGCCAGGCACCATTAGTAATTACAGGCGCAAAAAGTACTTGTGGATGTACAGTACCATCTTATACTAAAGAGCCAATTCAACCGGGAGAAAGTGGCGAAATGTTGGTAAAATTTAACGGTTCTGGGAACGGTCAGGTAACAAAAACAGTTACGGTAACCGCTAATACAGAAGCCGGTACAGAGCGTCTTAGAATTAAAGCCTTTGTAGAAACCGAACAAAACGCTAGCTAGTAAATGGATCAATTAACCCAGTTTGCCCCAATAATATTAATGTTTGTGGTAGTGTATTTTTTTATGATACGCCCGCAAATGAAAAAGGCTAAACAAGAACGTAATTTTGCTTCAGAATTAAAACGTGGTGACCGCGTGGTAACCAAAAGTGGAATGCACGGCAAAATCGTTGACTTTAGCGAGAAAAATAACTCGGTTATTATAGAAACCGGAGCAGGAAAAATAACTTTTGATCGTTCTTCCATCTCGATGGAAATGAGTAAAAAACTCAACGAACCGGCAAAGCCAGAAAAAGAAACTAAGGCAAAAGCCATTAAAGAAAAGAAATAATCTTTCTGCTTACTTAATAGTATTTAAAATCCTTGAGGCAAAAGCCTTGGGGATTTTTGTTTTTAAAAGGTTCTGAAAGTCTTTTTTTACGTCATTCTGAACTTGTTTCAGAATATAAGTTGTTAGAACTCGAAACAAGTTCAGAATGTTAACAATTTTTATACTTATCGTGAAGTCCAACACCGTTTTTAATCATTGGAGTTATTTTCTCCAGGCGTGATTTTTTCGTAGTATCCCTTTTTGCATCAGCAATAAAATTGACGTATTCTCTCTGCTTTCCCTTAGTTAATCGCTGAAAATAATTTTCCAAATCTTTATCTTTTTTAAAAGCATTTTTCAATTCCTGAGGAAATACTAACTTTTTTGAAGTAACAGGTTTTAATTCTTTTCCTTCTTTCTGATTTTGGATAGCTTCAGCAACATATTTCTCAAGAATATCAGGATTTATTTCTTCATCTTTATCGAACCTTATTTGTCGCAAAGCTTTGGTTTTTCCTTCCTGGGCGTTATGAAGAAGCGCAGTATTTTCTTTTAATAAGGCACCATTAAAAAACCATAGTGCACAATGATTTTTAAAGGCTGCGATACCTACTACATTTTTACCATTTAAAGCGTAAACTGGAGCACCCCACTTTATACATTCTTCCAGCTCAGTATTTTGTAATATCTCCCTTAATAAAAGCAGCTCGTTTTCCCAGGTGGAATGAGTCTCAATATATTGATCTACCGATTTTACAGCCATTTCAGAATTTATAAAATCAACCGATTATTTATATTTTTCTGAAGTTAGCTCTGCAATTTTCACGATAACTTCTGTGGCTTTTTGCATACTTTCAACCGGCACATATTCATATTTCCCGTGAAAGTTGTGGCCACCGGCAAAAATATTAGGGCAGGGTAATCCCATATAACTCAGTTGAGCTCCATCAGTTCCACCGCGAATAGGTTTTAAAAGAGGCTCAACGTCTACTGCTTTCATTGCGTTTTCTGCAATGTCTATAATATGCATTACTGGCTCGATCTTTTCTCTCATATTAAAATATTGATCGGTAATTTCTACTGAAATGCAATCATTTTCATACTGCGAACAAATTTCTGATGCCAGATCCTGCATCATTTCTTTTCGTGCTTTGAAATGCCTCAAATCATGATCCCTAATAATATATTCCAGTATCGTCTGCTCAACATCACCTTTCATATCACTAAGATGAAAAAATCCCTGTCGGTCCTCGGTATGTTCCGGAGTTTCTAGTCTTGGTAGGGAATTAATAAAATCTACAGCTATATACTGGCTGTTTACCATTTTATCTTTTGCGTAGCCTGGATGCACCCCTCTTCCCTGAACTTTAACTATAGCTTTAGCAGCGTTAAAATTCTCGAATTCCAACTCTCCAATTTGGCTACCATCCATGGTATAAGCCCATTCGGCACCAAACTTCTCCACATCAAATTTATGCGCTCCACGGCCTATTTCTTCATCTGGAGTAAAGCCTACACGAATCTTGCCGTGAGGAATTTCGGGATTATCCAATAAATATTGCATTGCAGTCATGATTTCGGTGATCCCCGCTTTATCATCGGCACTTAAAAGGCTGGTGCCATCGGTTGTGATAATGGTTTGTCCTTTATACTGTTTTAAATCATCAAAATATTCCGAAGAGAGGATGATATTTTTTTCTTTATTCAGAATTATATCATTGCCGTCGTAATTGTCAATAATTTGTGGTTTTATGTTACTTGCATTAAAATCGGGAGAAGTATCAAAATGAGAAATAAATCCAATTACGGGTACTTTGTGAGACACATTTGCTGGTAGTGTAGCCATAACATAGGCGTGTTCGTCTATACTAACCTCGGCCATTCCCATTTCCTTAAGTTCTTCTGCTAATTTACGGGCCAGGTTCCATTGTTTTTCGGTGCTGGGTGTGGTCTGGCTTTCTGGATCACTTTGGGTATCTATAGTGATATAATTAATAAAACGGTCTATTATGCGCTGCTTGTTAATCATGGATAGTAGTTTAATTCAAAATTAACCATTCGCATTTCAGCTTCAAAACCTTTTAAGAATAAGAGCTGGTTTTTTATGATTTCTTCTATTTTTGCACAAACCAACGTTTATGTACAAATCTTCTATTAGGCCTTTGTTATTTCGATTTGATCCGGAATGGGTACATCACTTCACTTTTAGAACTCTTAAAAAATTCGGGAAAACCAGTACTTTTCGTAATATCGCAAAAAAGAAATTCCAGGTAGAAGATGCGCGATTAGAACGGGAAGTTTTCGGTTTAAAATTTAAAAATCCGGTAGGTCTTGCTGCTGGATTTGATAAGGATGCTAAGCTTTTTCAGGAATTATCGGCTCTTGGGTTCGGTTTTATTGAAATTGGAACAGTTACTCCAAAACCACAACCGGGAAATGAGAAAAAACGCCTTTTCAGATTAAAAGAAGATAACGCGATCATTAACCGAATGGGTTTTAATAATGATGGAGTGGAAGCTGCTGTTGAGCGTTTAAAAAAGAATAAAAACGTACTGATAGGTGGAAATATTGGCAAAAATAAAATCACACCAAATGAAAACGCGGTAGATGATTATAAGATTTGTTTTGAAGCGCTTTATGACTACGTAAATTATTTTGTGGTAAATGTGAGCTCACCAAATACGCCAAACTTACGAGAATTGCAGGATAAAGAACCACTCACGAATTTACTTAACACCCTGCAAAGCTTAAACACTAAAAAACCAAAACCAAAACCAATTTTACTAAAAATAGCACCAGATCTTACTGATGCGCAACTTTTAGACATTATTGATATTGTAAAGGAAACAAAGATTGCAGGGGTAATTGCCACTAATACTACGATTTCTAGAGAAGGTTTGGAGTCAGAAAACAAGAAAGAAATGGGCGGCCTAAGTGGGAAACCCTTAAAGAATAGATCTACAGGGGTAATTCGTTTTCTTTCAGAAAAAAGTAATAAGGCTTTTCCAATTATTGGTGTGGGCGGAATCCATTCTGCAGAAGATGCTTTAGAGAAACTCGATGCCGGTGCCAGTTTAGTACAACTTTATACAGGATTTATTTATGAAGGCCCAGAATTAATAAAAGCTATAAATAAAAAATTGCTTGAAAGTGAGAATAGAAATAAATAATAGGAATATTTAATAAATCAAATTGTTAGAGCAACTCATTCCCTTTTTAACGGCTTCTGTAATTCTTACGATCTCACCGGGTCCCGATATTATTTATGTAATGGTTCAGGGAATGGCCAATGGCAAAAAACACGGTTTTGTTACTGCTTTGGGCCTGGCTACGGGAATTATTATTCATACCAGCCTGGTTGCTTTTGGTGTTTCAGCAATCATAAAAAATTCTGACACACTCTTTTTTGTCATTAAACTATTTGGTGCTTTTTACCTACTGTATCTTGCGTGGCAGGTTTCTAAAAGCGATCCTGAAATCGCTTATTCTTCTGAAGGAATAAAAGATAAATCTTTGTTTTCCCTTTTTAAACAAGGTTTTATAATGAATGTGCTAAATCCAAAAGTCACCATATTCTTTCTTGCATTTCTTCCCGGTTTCCTCTGGGAACCTGAAGAGAATACACTAATGCAATTCTATATTCTGGGAGCTATTTTTATGATTTTAACGATCCTTATTTTTGGAAGCGTAGCTTTACTCGCTGGAAAGATATCTACCTATCTTAAAAAACACAGGCAATCGGGATTGGTTCTAAAATGGTTGCAGATTATAGTTTTTTTAGGAATTGCTGTATTTATTATAGTTTAAATTAGGAGGAGAAGTTTTATAAGAAACTTAATATTAGGGAAGATAAAGTGATTTAGCTTTAATAAAACGAAATTTTTAAAGCTGTTTTTAAATATTCCTTAAAATACTATCTTTGGAGGTATGGATAAAATTAAGCTTATCGAGTGTCCGCGAGATGCCATGCAGGGAATTAAAACTTTTATTCCTACCGAAAAAAAAGTGCAGTATATTCAGTCTTTACTGCGCTGTGGATTTGACACCATAGATTTTGGAAGTTTCGTTTCCCCAAAGGCGATTCCTCAAATGGCGGATTCTGCTGAAGTTTTATCCAAATTAGATCTCTCTACCACCAAAAGTAAACTACTTGCCATTGTTGCAAATACGCGGGGTGCGCAAGATGCTTCGGTACACCCAGAAATTGATTATTTGGGTTATCCGTTTTCTATTTCTGAAAATTTCCAGATGCGGAATACCCATAAAACTATAGCCGAATCTGTGGAGATTTTAAAAGAAATTCTTGAAATAGCTGATAGATCTAATAAAGAAGTAGTAGCTTATCTTTCAATGGGCTTCGGGAATCCTTACGGTGATCCCTGGAATGTGGAAATTGTAGGGGAATGGACTGAAAAACTTTCGGGAATGGGAGTGAAAATTCTTTCTTTATCTGACACCATAGGGAGTTCAACTCCAGATATTATAGATTATCTTTTTGCAAATTTAATTCCGGAATATCCCGAAATTGAATTTGGGGCACATCTTCATACCACACCTTCTAAGTGGCACGAAAAAATTGACGCAGCTTACAAGGCCGGCTGTAAAAGGTTTGATGGGGCAATCCAGGGGTTTGGAGGCTGCCCAATGGCTAAAGACGAATTAACCGGAAATATGCCTTCAGAAAAAATGCTTTCTTATTTCAATTCAAAAAAAGCAGATTCCAATATTAAAATGACCAGTTTTGAATCTTCCTACAACGAAGCCTCAAAGATTTTCGGTGCTTATCATTAACAATCTGATTTCAGCAAAAAATAAAAAAGCCGGAAATTTATCATTTCCGGCTTTATCTTTTTTAGAACCTTATCTTTTAAAATCTTGCGCTTATTCCGCCATAGATTCCCATTGGGTGTCCAGGTCTAAGACCTGCAGGAACCCTTGCTACTGCATAATCATTATCCAGAAGGTTAATTGCGTTTGCAGTTAGACTTAAATATTCATTTAAATGATATTTAGCTGAAAGATCTACAACAAAATTACTTTCAATTTTTTGATTGGCAGCAATAGCACCACTACCAACCATAGTTCTAAATTCTCCCATATAGCGACCGCTTAAATGGGTTTCAAATTTGTTGTGTTCCAGGCTAATCCCTGCGTTGAATTGATGATTTGGAATGTAAGGCATTTCATCACCTTCATTTACCACACCCCAAATATCTACAGCGCTATCAAAACTGTTTTGAAACTCTGTGTTGGTATAGGTGTAAGCGAAACTTAACGGCAATCTAAAATCACTATTAGATTTTAGAAGATCGTAATTAAGTAATAACTCAACTCCACGAACTAAAACTTCACCTGCGTTAAACTGCTCTAAAGTTCCGGTTCCTCCGGTTGCGGCCAGGTCACTTCCTAACAAATTGCTATAGTCATTATAGAAACCTACAATTTCACCCTGGAAACCTGCAAAATTAAATCTGGAACCTAACTCCACATTAATACTTTCTTCTGCATCTTCTCCGGTTGAGTTCCCTGGAGGTGAGAAGCCTTTATGAACGCCTCCAAAAAAGCTTAGACTGGGATTTGTTTTATAGTTAAAACCAACTCCGGGTATAAATACATCTATTTTATTTTCTCTCGTGCTAAGATCGCTACCCGTTCTGTCCAGATCTTCAGTTCCGTAATTTGTTCTCCCCAGGGTGATATTTTCATATCTAAGTCCGGGGGTGAAAGTCCACTTCTTATATTTTAATTTATATAATGCGTGGGTAGCAAAAGCCTTAGCATCACTTATACGGTTGGCATCGGTACCGGGAATTCCGGCATTACTTAGTTGCATTTGTCCATTAATCATTTGGTAATCGTCTACCCATTGGAAACGATCTTCTTCATCTACGTGATAACGTAATCCAACTTCAAGATCGTGCGAAACTTTTCCTGTTGCCCAATGGTAGTCTAGTTTTGTTTGCACTCCCTGGGAAAGATATTCCCGGTTATTGTTTTTAACAACAAGGACGTCACCTGGTTCAGAATTTCCCCCGGTAACCAAATTAAAAGCACTTGCAAATCCTACCGGGTTGTCCAATAAATCAGAGATCCCAACATTTACATCATTTGCGGTTACATCATTTAACTTATACCAGTTTCTACTGAATTCATTACGGTATCCTGTAGTGGTGATTCTAAAATAATCGTTGAAGTTTAATGTGTGGGTAGCCATATACTGAAGGTGATCTGCATTCATCTGGTCTCTTTGCGAGCCTGCATATCTTCTGTAGGGGTCGGCAGCATAATCATCTGCAGTTAAACCTAAATACGTTTCATCAGATACTTCATCAGAATATTGAAACTTTAAATCTAAAGATTGCTGAATGCTGGCATCTGCACTGGTATTTAATCTGAACTTGGCTACCAGGTCGTCTTTGTTAAACCCTGTATCTCCACCACCATCAAGGTTTTTAAACCCGTCAGAACGGTAATTCTGGTATTCAATCATGTAGCCAATATTTTCATAAGAATTACCTACCCTGGCATGTAAGTTTGAGGTATTATAACTACCATAATTAGCAATTAAAGAGCCAGAAAAGTCTTCAGGAATTTGGGAAGAGATAAAATTTATAGCGCCTCCCGTAGTATTGGGGCCATATTGAACCTGGCTACTTCCCTTGAGTACTTCTACAGCCTGCATTCTTCCTACAGATGGGAAATAGTAAGCTGCCGGGGCGCTATAGGGGGCAGGAGCAATTAATACTCCATCTTCCATAATGGTAATTTTAGAACTTCTTTCTGGCGAAGTTCCACGTAAACTAATGTTTGGTCGAAGACCAAAACCGTCTTCCTCATAAATATTTACACCCGGTATTTCGCGGAATACCCTGTTAATATCGGTGTAGTTATGCTTTTGTAAGTCTTTTTGAGAAACATAATAGGCAGAACCAGTTCGGTTTCTTGCTTCAAATTTACTTCCAAAAAACACATTTGCCGAGATTACTACCTCTCGAAGGTTTTCAATACTATCATTCTTTTTATTATTCTCCTTGTCCTGGGCATTTAGGAGTCCGGTGAAGCATAGGCATAGAGAAAAAAGTAGTAGCTTTTTCATTTTAATTTAGATTAGTTTTAAATAGTTCGGCAAAAATATATTCCCCTCTAGAATTGCGCAAACTTATTTAGACTTAATTTAAATAGAAATTTAAAATTTACACTGAAACAGTTATTTACGCGGAATATTTAACTTTTGTTCGATTTAAATTCCCTCATATTTTTCAAATATTTTATTTAAACCTATTCTAAATAATTATATTTGAACCGAAATTTAAAACCTCAAAAAATGAAAAAAACGCTTATTGGGCTTTTAGCTTTAACTCTAATGTTCTCTTGTAAAAATGCTGAGGATAAAAATGAAAATGCTGAGAATGAAAAGCAGGAATTAAATGTCTATACCCATAGACACTATGAATCTGATCAGGATTTGTTTAAGCAATTTGAAGAGGAAACCGGAATAAAGGTAAATGTGATAAATGCCAGTGCAGATGAGCTTATTCAAAAGATGCGCATGGAAGGTGAGCAATCTCCGGCAGATGTTTTAATTACTGTAGATGCAGGTAGGTTGGAAAGAGCAAAAAGCAGTGATCTTTTACAGGCAGTTTCATCAGATATTTTGGAAGAAACCATTCCTTCACACCTTAAAGATGCCGATAATTACTGGTTCGGACTTACTAAAAGAGCCAGGGTTATTGCTTATGCGAAAGACCGGGTAGATGAAAATGAATTATCTACTTATGAAGATCTGGCTTCAGATAAATGGAACGATAAATTATTGATTCGTTCTTCAGGAAACATCTACAATCAATCTTTAATGGCATCTATAATTGTTCATAATGGTGAAGAAGAAGCTAAAAAATGGGCTGAGGCCGTAGTTGAAAATATGGCTCGCGCTCCAAAAGGAAATGATCGTGACCAGGTAAAAGCCGTGGTTGCCGGAGAAGGTGATCTTGCCGTGGTGAATACATATTATATAGGTAAACTTCTAAACTCTGAAGATCCTGAAGAAGTGAAGGCAGGAGAAAGTATTGAACTTTTCTTTCCAAACCAGGAGGGTCGTGGTACCCATATAAATGTTAGTGGTGCCGGAGTTGCAAAACACGCTCCCAATAAAGAAAACGCGGTTAAGTTTATTGAATTTCTAATTTCTGAGGAAGCCCAAAAAATATTCGCGCATTCTAATTATGAATATCCGGTGAACGAAGATGTAGCTCCTGCAACTTTACTCCAGGAGTGGGGAGAATTTAAAGAAGACACCCTTAATTTATCTACACTGGGAGAAAATAATAAAAAAGCAGTAATGCTATTTGATGAAGCAGGCTGGAAGTAGTGATATATTTTCGATAAAATCAAGGTTAAGGCGACTTAAAAGAGATACAAATCGATGGTCAATATTTACATTGGCCATCGTTCTTTTTATTGCCTTACCGGTCATTGCTATTGCCTTAAAATTACTGGAAGGTCCGGGGGAAACCTGGCAGCATCTGGTGAATAACCTCCTGGTAGATTATATTGGGAATTCGTTCTTTTTGATTTTTGCCTGTAGTGTACTGGTACTTATCCTGGGCGTGGGTAGTGCCTGGCTGGTAGCCCGATTTGAATTTCCGCTTAGAAAGCAGCTGGAATGGTTGTTAATTTTACCGCTCGCTATTCCCTCTTATATTGTTGCATACGCCTACGCAGGGGTTTTTGATTACGGCGGTAGCCTCGAGCTTATCTTAAGAGGATTAAACCTCGAATTTATTCGTATAGATATCATGAATAAATTCGGATTGGCCTTTGTACTTAGTATTTCCCTTTTTCCTTATGTGTATGTGAGTTCTCGTGCATTCTTTTTAAATCAAGCCGGGAATTTACTGGAAGCTTCCACAATGCTTGGTGTTGGGGAGTTCAAATCTTTTTTTAGGTTGATGCTGCCTTTGGCCAGGCCGGCAATTATCGCCGGACTTATCCTGGTTTTAATGGAAGTTTTAAACGATTATGGTGCTGCTCAGTATTTTGGAGTCAATACTTTTACCACCGGAATTTTCAGGGCCTGGTTCTCCTTAGAAGAGCCGGAAACCGCAGTTTACCTTTCTGCATTGCTTATTTTTATTGTTTTTGCACTTATTTTATTCGAAAAATGGCAAAGGAAACACATACAGGTTACGGGAAATAAAGCCTCCGGCCGTACCCATAGAAAATTGGGAACAAAACCCATGCAATGGCTAAAGTTTATCCTGGTTTTAATTCCTGTAATGTTAGGGTTTTTTATCCCGGTAGGGCAATTGATGTACTGGGCTTTTTTAACGGCAGAAAAAGTATTCGATTTCGATTTTATTCTTCTTTCGTTACAAAGTTTTGGGATTGCTTTAGTTACTTCGATGGTAACCGTGCTTTTTGCAACTTTACTTATATATTTTGCGAAGTGGAGCAGTATAAATGGTATTAAAAGTATATCCAGGTTAGGGATTTTAGGTTACGCCATTCCCGGCGCGGTTGTGGCGATTGGAATTATGATTCCTACCCTGGCTTTTGATAAGTGGTTTATTAACACAATGGATTCGGTCTTTGGTGTAAAAACCGGTTTTTTATTTAACGGAACGCTGGTGGCATTGGTTTATGCATATTGCGTTAGGTTTTTAGCGGTAGCTTACAACCCTATAGAATCTACAGCTTTAAAAGTAAGTAATAGCATTCCAGATTCTTCTAAAATGCTGGGTGTGGGAAATTTTAAAACCTTCTTTAAAATAGAATTTCCGCTTATTAAAACAGGAATTTTAAGCGCAGTAATCCTTGTGTTTATAGATGTTTTAAAGGAATTACCATTAACCTTAATATTAAAGCCATTTCATATTAATACGCTTGCTGTGAAAGCTTTTGAGTATGCGAGTGACGAAATGGTTATGGAGGCCGCAATTCCTTCATTATTTATTATCTTCACGGCTACCATTCCCGTGATATTTTTGAACAGGTTATTGATAAAAGAATAAGATGCTAAGCATAAATTCCATTTCTAAAAGCTTCGATAAAGGCAAAACTTTTGCTCTTAAAGAAGTCTCATTTAAGCTAAAAGAAGGAGATGTATGTGCTATAGTGGGCGAAAGCGGAAGTGGAAAAACAACGCTGGTTAGGCTCATTGCCGGTTTGGAACGACCCGATCACGGGAGTATTATTCTCAATAATAAAGAGCTTTCTTCAGTAAAAAAGCTTGTTCCGCCCGAAAAGCGTAAAATAGGGCTGGTATTCCAGGAATACGCCTTGTTTCCCCATTTCGATCTTCTTAAAAATGTGAGCTACGGAATTTCAAAACTTAAAAATAAAAAAGAACGTGCATTGGAAATGCTGGAGCTGGTAGGACTTAGCGGACTTGAAAAACGCTATCCGCATCAACTTTCTGGTGGGCAGCAGCAACGCGTGGCCCTGGCCAGGGCATTGGCACCAAATCCATCTTTGTTGATCTTAGACGAGCCTTTTAGTAACCTGGATGCTATGCTTAGAATGCAATTGCGTAGTCAGGTTTTTGAGATTATAAAGAAAACCGGTGTTACGGCAATCTTTGTAACCCATGATACGCAGGACGCACTTTCTGTGGCCGATGAAATCCTTATCCTTCAGCATGGGAAAGTAATTCAAAAAGACCAGGCTTCAAATTTGTACATCAAACCTAATTCGGTTTACGTGGCTTCACTTTTTGGAAATACCATTCAGCTGAATAAAGAGCTGCAAACAGCTTTTAATTGCCCATTAAATCCTAATTGTAATCACGCAATTCGTAACGAAAACCTTAGTATTAACGAGGAATGTGAGTATATAACTCACGCCCGGGTTTTGAAAAAAACCTTTTTAGGTAACGCTACACAATTACTGCTGAAACTTGATAACGGTCAAAAAATTTCAGTAGTCACAAAAGATACTAATGTGGCAGATCTAATAAAAATTGGATTCAATTCTACCGATGTCCTGGAATTCGCCGGATAAGTCTTCCCAAGTAATTTTCTGATAACTAAAAGCTTTTAAGCCTGTTTTTCCTATAAAAAACGTATATTTGCACGCAATTAAATCTTTAATTGCTATGATCGCACACGAATCCAAAATCTTAGGAGAAGGCCTTACTTACGACGATGTACTGCTTGTTCCCGCTTATTCTGAAGTATTACCTAGAGAAGTAAGCATTCGCACAAAATTCACCAAAAATATTTCTATAAACGTTCCAATTGTTTCTGCAGCAATGGATACGGTTACTGAATCAAGAATGGCAATTGCTATGGCTCGTGAAGGTGGAATTGGTGTTTTGCACAAAAATATGACTGCCGAGCAGCAAGCGCTTAAAGTAAGAAAAGTGAAAAGAGCAGAAAGTGGGATGATTATAGACCCCGTTACTTTGCCAATTACCGCTACTGTAAGTGATGCTAAAGCAAGTATGCGAGAGCATAGCATTGGAGGAATTCCTATTGTAGATGAAGAAGGGAAATTGTTAGGAATTGTCACGAACAGGGATCTGCGATTTGAGAAAAACAACAAAAGACCTATTTCAGAAGTGATGACTTCTGAGAACCTGGTTACCGTTGCTGAAGGTACTTCACTGGATGAGGCAGAAGATATTTTACAGGAATATAAAATTGAAAAGTTACCTGTAATAAACGAAAATAAAAAATTGGTTGGACTTATCACTTTTAGAGATATAACCAAACTTACCCAAAAGCCAAATGCCAATAAAGATAGCTTCGGAAGACTTCGTGTAGCAGCTGCTATTGGCGTAACTGCTGATGCTGTAGAACGGGCTAAAGCCTTAGTAAATGCAGGAGTAGATGCTATAATAATTGATACCGCACATGGGCATACCAGGGGTGTGGTATCGGTATTAAAAGACGTGAAATCTAAATTCCCCGATTTGGAAGTGGTTGTAGGAAATATTGCCACTGCCGAAGCTGCAAAATACCTTGCTGAAGCTGGTGCAGATGCGGTAAAAGTAGGGATTGGTCCTGGTTCTATTTGTACTACAAGAGTAGTAGCAGGTGTTGGTTTTCCTCAATTTTCAGCGGTACTTGAAGTAGCTGCAGCTTTGAAGGGAAGTGGTGTGCCGGTGATTGCCGATGGTGGAATTCGTTATACAGGAGATATCCCAAAAGCACTAGCTGCAGGAGCCGATTGTGTGATGCTTGGTTCTTTACTTGCCGGGACTAAAGAGTCGCCTGGGGAAACCATTATTTACGAAGGAAGAAAATTTAAATCTTATCGTGGTATGGGATCGGTAGAGGCGATGCAAAAAGGTTCTAAAGATCGCTATTTCCAGGATGTGGAAGATGATATCAAAAAGTTGGTTCCAGAAGGAATTGTTGGTCGAGTTCCATATAAAGGTGAATTAGAAGAAAGTATTCATCAGTTTGTTGGTGGCTTAAAAGCTGGAATGGGATACTGTGGCGCTAAAGATGTAGAAACTTTAAAAGAGACTGCAAAATTCGTGAAAATTACTGCTTCGGGAATTCACGAGAGCCATCCTCACGATGTAGCTATTACTAACGAATCTCCTAATTATAGTAGATAGATCTATTGCCTTATAAATATAAAAAGCCCTCTCAAATTTTATAATCTGAGAGGGCTTTTTTTAATACCTCATCCTTAACTTGTTTCAGGATCTAACTCCCTAGTGCTTGAGAAGCTGAAACAAGTTTAGCTTGACGAAAGATTTTCAGGGCTTAAAATATTAGCTTATTCTTGCTCGGCTTCAGTCTGGGCGGTAGGTTCAATTCCCAATTTTTTCAATACTTTATCTGTAATATCGTATTCTTCTGCTGAAAAGGCGAGGCTATTTCCACCTGCATGAAGAATTTGAGTAAAACCTTCTTCCTGAATTACAGAACGCATTGCGGCATCAATCTTTTTATAAAGCGGATCGGTGAGTTCGTTTCTTCGCATTTGCATCATTACCTGGGCCCTTTGTCTAAATTGTTTGATTTGGTTCTCCAATTCAATTATTTCAGATTCACTTTCCTGCCGGGCTTCTTCTGCAAGAGTTTCAGCATTAGACTGATAGCTTTTTACCAGAGTATCATATTGTTTTACATTTGCCTGAAAATCCTGTTGAAGTTCCTGGTCGTAGGTTTTTAATCCAGAATTTACTTCTTCCATTTCCGGCATTTGTGAAATGATAAAGTCAGTATCTATGGT
The DNA here is from genome assembly GCF_000745315.1 of Salegentibacter sp. Hel_I_6. NCBI lineage: Bacteria > Pseudomonadati > Bacteroidota > Flavobacteriia > Flavobacteriales > Flavobacteriaceae > Salegentibacter > Salegentibacter sp. Hel_I_6. The sequence continues at coordinate 3,007,946 of NZ_JQNQ01000001.1, forward strand.
TCCTACTTTGGTTTGTGCGTTTAGAACAACGCTAAAGCATAAAAAGACAATTAATAAACTGCTTCGTATCATAATAATATTGTTTTTGGCAAATATAATCGCAGCTTTTAATTTTTCATATTAATTCTCTTAAAACTATTTTAATGATAGGAAATAATTTTAAAAATATTATTTTTTATATCCTGTAATCGATTAAGTATAAGCTTGTAGAACCTAAAGGAATTCTTATTTTTGCTCACTCGCAAATTACAGGTTGTTAGTTATTTGAAAATGGTATGTAAATTGCTAGTCTCAATAATGATGAGTTTGAAGAAATTACCTGTTTTAGTCGTTTTTTTTCTGTCCGGTTTTATATTGGCAGGTTGTTCCTATTTTGAAAGCGAAGACAATCGTAAAGTTCTGGTAAGGGTGAATGATTCTTATTTGTACGAAGAAGATATTAATGCACTTATAAACGAGAATACTTCTAAAGAAGATAGCGCGGTAATTGTTTCTAATTATATAACCCGTTGGGCCACGCAGAAACTGCTTATAGACAGAGCGCAACTAAATCTTCCTGAAAGTCAACAAAGAGAATTCAGGGATCTTATTGAGAATTATAAGAATGAACTATTTACCAGTGCTTATAAAGACGCCGTAGTTAGTAGAAAGTTGGATAGCTCTTTAAGTTTGGAAGAAAAAACCGCTTATTTTGAAGAAAACAAGGGGAATTTTAAACTAACAGAAGATCTATTGAAGCTAAGATATGTGAATCTTGAAGAGAATAATACCAATAGAGATGAAATAAAATCCTATTTAATTCGCTTTAATGATGAGGATAGGCAGAAGCTGGATAAGCTTTCGCTTCAGTTTAAGAATTATTCTTTAAACGATTCGGTTTGGGTGAAAATAAAAACGGTTTACGACAAAATTCCTACATTATCATCTAATCATAGGGATAAACTTTTAAACAAATCTAATTTTCTTCAGGTAGAAGATTCATTAGGTGTATATTTGATTTATATAAATGACGTTTTAGAGCGAGGGCAGGATGCTCCTTATGAGTATGCAGAGCCTACAATAGAAAAGATTTTGCTTAATAAGCGAAAGCTTAATTTAATAAAAGAACTGGAAAAAGATATTACTAAAGATGCAATTAAAAATGAACATTTTGAAATCTATAATTAAAACAATCGGCTTTGTTTTGGCCGTTTTATTTGGGATTACCGGTTATTCACAAGATGTGATTGTTACCGACAGTACTTCCATACAACCAGAAGACGAAATCGCGCAAAATACAGTGGTTGAAGAAAATACTTCAGAACGCAGAAAAGTAGATGGGATTGCGGCTGTTATTGGGGATTATATAATCCTTGACAGCGATGTTGATATGATGTATAAGGATATGCAAAGCCAGGGAATGTCTACTGCCGATGTTACCGATTGCCAACTTGCAGGTTCTCTTATGGAAAACAAACTATATGCTCACCACGCTATTCAGGATAGTATTATTGTGATGGATGCTGAGGTTAATAATTATATAGATCAGCAAATTTCTGAAATGGTTCGCCAGGTAGGTTCTATAGAGAAAGTTCTTGAATTTTATAATAAAGAAAATGAAGCTGAATTTAGAAGTGAATTATTCAACTTAAATAAAGAGCGCCAATTGGCCAGCCGTATGCAACAGCAAATTGTTGAAATGGTAGAAATAACTCCTGAAGAAGTACGGGCTTATTACGAAAGTATTTCTGAAGATGAACTTCCGGTTTTTGGAGAAGAAGTAGAACTTTCTCAAATTATAGTAGAGCCTGAAATTCCTGAAAGTGAAAAGCAGAAAGTGATTGATCGTCTAAACGATTTTAGAGCCGATGTTTTAGATAATGATGCCAGTTTTGCTACAAAAGCTGTGCTATATTCTCAGGATCCAGGAAGTGCAAAAGATGGTGGTAGAATTTCGCTATCAAGGAAAGACAATTTTGTAAAGGAATTTAAAGATGTGGCCTTTGCGCTGCAGGAAGGCGAAGTTAGTGAACCTTTTGAAACTGAATTTGGATACCATATTATACAGGTAGAGCGTATTAGAGGACAAAATGTAGATTTAAGACATATATTGCTTATTCCAGATGTTACCAATGCATCTGTAGAAGAGGCCAAAGCAAAAATTGACAGCATTCGAAAGAGAGTCGATGAAGGCGTTTTAGATTTTGCAGAAGCTGCTCGTGAATTTTCTGATGAAGAAGAGACAAAATCTGATGGAGGTAAACTTATAAATCCAAGAACCGGTGATACTCGTTTTGAACTTTCTAAAATAGATCCTAAGCTTTACGATGATGTTGGTGATTTACAGGAAGGTGAACTTTCGTTGAGAATTCGCGAACAGGATAGAACTGGGCGCCCTTTCTATAAACTTATTATGGTGAATAAAAGAATTACTGAGCATGAGGCAAATTATGCAACAGATTTTACGAAGATAAAAGAACTAGCCTTACGCGATAAGCAATTAGAAGTGATTGAAGAATGGCAAAAAGATAAAATTGGCGATACTTATATTAAAGTGAACGGAAGATTTAAGGACTGTGAGTATAGTAGTAACTGGTTAAAAAAATAGTTCTTTATCAATGTCAGACGTTGCTCTTGTAGAAAAACTGGTAGTTAAACATCAGGATTTAAAAAAGGAAATTGCCAAAGTAATTGTAGGGCAGGATGTGGTTGTAGACCAAATCCTGCTTTCTGTTTTTTCAGGAGGGCATTCATTGCTTGTTGGAGTTCCCGGTTTGGCGAAAACGCTAATGGTAAATACCATTTCGCAAGCCCTGGGTCTCGATTTTAAAAGAATACAATTTACGCCAGATCTTATGCCCAGTGATATTCTTGGTGCCGAAATTCTGGATGAGAATAGAACATTCAAATTTATTAAAGGACCCGTATTTTCAAATATAGTTCTTGCCGATGAAATTAACCGAACGCCACCTAAAACCCAGGCAGCTCTTTTAGAAGCTATGCAGGAGCGATCTGTAACTGTAGCCGGTCATAACTATAAATTGGCAAATCCTTATTTTGTTTTGGCTACTCAAAACCCAATCGAGCAGGAAGGAACCTATCCTTTGCCTGAAGCCCAGTTAGATAGATTTATGTTTTCTATTTTGTTGGAATATCCAAGTTTTCAGGAAGAAGTAGACGTGGTAAAAAACACAACTTCAGATAAGTCACAACAAATAAATGCGCTGTTTTCTGCAGAAGAAATAGTGGAAATTCAGCAGTTAATTAGAAGAATTCCTGTTGCCGATAATGTGGTTGAATACGCGGTTAGATTGGTTGGTAAAACCAGGCCAGATTCTGCTGAAGCGCCAGAATTTGTGAAGAACTATTTAGATTGGGGAGCAGGCCCAAGAGCTTCGCAAAACCTAATCCTTGCAGCCAAATCTCACGCCGCCGTAAACGGAAAATTCTCACCAGATATTGAAGACGTGCAAGCCGTTGCCATTGGCATTTTACGGCATAGAATTATTAAAAATTACAAAGCTGAAGCCGAAGGAATTTCCGAAGAAAAAATAATTCGTGACCTATTTTAATGATACGTACCTTTATTAAATATAGGGTTTTAGTTAGTGTGATTTTCTATATTTTATGGGGAAGCGATTTTATTACAAATGTTTTTGGCTTAAGTGAAGAAATAAGCACTTTTTTAAACTGGACCGCAGTTGCGATTCTATTTGTTTTCTGGTTAATGATTCTGGTAGATATGGTTAAGCAGAAATTGAAAAACAAAGCCTTCTGGATTCTCTCTATGTTTTTTGTTCCATTTTTCGCACCAGTGGTGTATTTATTCAGAAGAAAGAATCTTTTGCACTTGCGAAATAATAAATTCACCAATTCAAAATTGCCTTGATTGCTGCTCCTTATCAAGAATGGGTTTAAATTCAGATTTCTTTCCATCTATACCTTGATTTTTTATCAATTCTGCTTTTTTAATTTACGAAATTCATAATATTTCACCTTATTTTTATGTTTAGTTAATTTTAGACTACCATAAATTGAGAATTGCAAAATTATTTTCACTAAATTTTGATAATCACTTCTTATTTTCAAAATCCACTCGAAATCCTTAAATTTGCTAGACTTTTTTAGAACTAAATACACAATAATATGGCATACGATATTGATATGATCAAAAAGGTGTACAGCCAAATGGCCGAACGTGTTAATACTGCACGTGAGGTGGTTGGAAAACCTTTAACCCTTTCAGAAAAAATCCTTTATTCGCATTTATGGGATGGAGCGGCCAAAGAGGCTTACCAAAGAGGAAAAGACTATGTAGAATTTGCACCAGATAGGATTGCCTGCCAGGATGCAACTGCCCAAATGGCTTTGCTTCAATTTATGCAGGCTGGGAAAAAACAGGTTGCTGTGCCAACTACAGTGCATTGTGATCACCTTATCCAGGCCAAAATGGGAGCCGCAATAGATTTGCAAGCTGCTAATAAATCCAGTAGTGAAGTTTTTGATTTTTTGGAATCTGTTTCTAATAAATACGGAATAGGTTTCTGGAAACCAGGAGCAGGAATTATTCACCAGGTAGTATTAGAGAATTACGCATTCCCTGGAGGAATGATGATTGGTACTGATTCTCACACGGTAAATGCCGGTGGTCTTGGAATGGTTGCCATAGGTGTTGGTGGTGCTGATGCAGTAGATGTAATGGCAGGAATGCCATGGGAACTTAAATTCCCAAAACTTATTGGGGTTAAATTAACCGGAAAACTTTCTGGATGGACTTCCTCTAAAGATGTTATTTTAAAAGTAGCCGGTATTCTTACCGTAAAAGGTGGAACCGGATCAATTATAGAATATTTTGGCGAAGGAGCTCGCTCTATGTCAGCTACCGGAAAAGGAACTATTTGTAATATGGGAGCTGAAGTTGGTGCAACCACTTCAACTTTTGGTTACGATGAGTCGATGTCACGTTACTTAAAAGCTACAGATCGTGCCGATGTTGCAGATGCCGCCAATAAAATTAAGGAACACCTTACCGGAGATGATGAGGTTTACGCAAATCCCGAACAATATTTTGACGAGGTAATTGAGATTAATCTTTCAGAATTAAAACCTCACCTTAATGGACCTTTTACTCCAGATTTGGCGACACCGATTTCAGAAATGGCTGCAAAAGCGAAAGAAAACGACTGGCCAATTAATGTAGATTGGGGATTAATAGGTTCTTGTACCAACTCTTCTTACGAAGATTTAACCAGGGCTGCCTCAATCGCAAAACAGGCGGTTGAAAAAAAGGTAAAGGCAAAATCAGATTTTGGTATTAATCCTGGATCTGAACAAATCAGGTTTACTGCAGAGCGCGACGGCTTGCTAAAGATTTTTGAAGATCTTGATGCTACAATTTTCACTAATGCCTGTGGTCCTTGTATTGGCCAGTGGGATAGAAGTGACAGAAAGGGCGAAGAGAAAAACACCATTGTGCATTCTTTTAACCGTAACTTCTCAAAACGTGCTGATGGAAACCCAAATACCCATGCCTTTGTAGGTTCTCCAGAAATGGTGGCCGCAATTGCAATCTCAGGACGTTTAGATTTTGATCCAACTCGCGATAAGTTGATGAATGAAGATGGTGAAGAAGTAATGTTGGATGAGCCAACAGGAATTGAATTACCTTCAGATGGCTTTGATGTGGAAGAAGATGGTTATGTACCACCAAATGAAGATGGAAGCTCTGTTGAAGTAAAAGTAGCTGAAGATAGCGAAAGACTTCAATTGTTAACTCCGTTTGAGCCATGGGATGGTAAAAACCTAACCGGCGCGAAATTGCTAATTAAAGCCTTCGGAAAATGTACAACTGACCATATTTCTATGGCAGGACCCTGGTTGCGTTACAGAGGACACTTAGATAATATTTCTAACAACTGTCTAATTGGAGCAATCAATGCATTTAATAAAAAGACAAACTTTGTAAAGAACCAACTTACCGGAGAGTATGATGGTGTTCCAGCGGTACAAAGAGAATACAAAAAGGAAGGTGTTCCAACGGTTGTTGTGGGAGATCATAATTATGGTGAAGGTTCTTCTCGAGAGCACGCGGCTATGGAGCCTCGTCACCTTGGAGTGAAAGTGGTATTGGTTAAATCTTTTGCCCGTATTCACGAAACAAACCTTAAAAAACAAGGTATGTTAGGATTGACTTTTGCTAATGAGGCCGATTATGACCTTATCCAGGAAGACGATACCTTTAACTTTATAGATCTTGAAGATTTTGCTCCAGACAAGCAAATTACGGTAGAAATCGTACATGCCGATGGTAGCAAAGACACTATTAAAACAAACCATACTTATAACAAACCTCAAATTGAGTGGTATAAGCACGGTTCAGCACTTAACTTGATTAAGAAGCAAAATGCGGCTTAATTAGTTAAGGATTATATTTTATAAAGAGGGCTGATTAATATTTGATCGTTTCGTCATTCTGAACTCGTTTCAGAATCTAGAATTCTTAGGAATTATACCCTGAAACAAGTTCAGGGTGACGTGGTGAAAAATCAATATTAATCAGCCTATTTTTTATGCTTACAATTTAGATGTTAAGTACCTTTGTTTTCTACGTCTAAATATTCAAATTCAGTAATGAAGCCGGCATAATGCTGGACGTTAGAATTTTCAAATTGTTTATTTATAGAATTTGAAAATTTCTAACTTTTTGATCAAAATTAAACTAGATGAAAAAGCTTTTTAGTAACCAGTGGGCCAATATTATTTTTATTGTTCTTATTCTAGTGATGATTATACCACAAACCAGAAAACCTATTCAGATTGTGGTGAATAAGATTTTCGCCTTTAGTCCTTCGGTAACCGATGAAGAAGATAGAAAAGAACTGGAAACTTATAATTGGACTTTGGAAACAGAATCTGGTAAAAAAGTAGATTTTGCTGAATCTAAAGGAAAAGTAATTATCGTAAATTATTGGGCAACCTGGTGCCCGCCCTGTATTGCCGAAATGCCAAGTTTCCAGGAGCTTTATACCGATTATAAAGATGAGGTTGAATTTTATTTTATATCCGGAGAGGACCATGAAACCACCAATAACTTCCTAAAACGTAAAGGCTATAATTTTAATAGTTATAGAATGTTATCTGAAGATCCTAAACCTTTAGATGGTTATACCTTACCATCAACTTATGTGATTGATAAAAAAGGAACTATTGTAGTGGATAAAAAAGGTGCAGCCGACTGGAACAGTCAAAATTTTAGAAATACCTTAGATCAATTATTAACTGATTAGGTCTATAAGCATTTTCTAAAAAAGGACTTTACAAAATCGAAATTATTGAGAGACAACATAATTTTTATATCCTCTGAAACTGAAGTTTCTTCATCTAGATACTTAAAAATATCCTGCGGGGTGTTTTTGGTGTAGAATTTAGAGAAAATAGCCTCTCCTTTATGGTTGTTTTGCGCGAGAACATCTAAAAAAATAGCATCGTATTTTCTGAATTTTTTATTGATTAAATTCTCACCCGGAAGTTTTCCGCTTTTTATATTTTCAATAATTTTCGCAATCCGTTTTTCGGTATTTTTAAAGGAGTATCCTGTAGAAGGTTTTACCCAACCGCCACCAGTACCAATTTTTGTAATTTTTCTACTATTGGATTTATCAAATGGAAAGTCTGTCATGGGAATTACACCGGCTTCAGTACTTTTTATCTCAAAGTCTTTTGTTTTCAGGATATTTTGAAAATATTTCTGAAGCATCTCATCATAAACTTTATCTTCAGTTAAAAAGGGAGTAAAAAACGTATATTCAACTAAGGCTTTTGTTTCGGTAAAGGGGAGGATATAGGTAAATGCAGTAGCTTCTGGATATTTAATGCGGTAGTCCATCATCGTAAAAGAATCAGGATTAAAGACAGGCTCTTTAGTTTCTACTTCCCAGCCTTTAAAATGTTGAAAAATAGTATTGTGTTTTTTACTTTCCAGGTAAGAGGGATCTACTCGACTATCAAAAAAATGAGTGGCACTATAGGTGTCTTTATCGCCCTTAGCTTTCATCGTTACAGGATCTATTTCTTTAATTTCATCTGTAATAAAGACAATATCCCCAGATTGTTCTATTTCCTTCTGTAAATCCTGATGATATTTTGCTGAATTTATCATCTTGTAATTGTAAGGGGATAAGGATAAATCTATATTATCTTCAGAGGAAATAAATTTGCCCTTTTTCCAGCTTTTGGTCATCAGCTCGTCCCATTTTCCAGAACCTTTTTCCCAAAAACACCAGGTTTTAACAGGCAATGAGAAGTCTGAATCTATAACGGCTATTTTTTTTCCTTTAAAAAAAACATCCCGGCTAAGTTGCCGGGCGAGTTGTAAGCCTGCGAGTCCTCCTCCAATGATTACATAAAAATATTTTGGGACAATCATAAGCTTAGAAACAGCATTAGCTGATTATTTTTTAAAGTATTTGGAAGGTACGAATAACATTCCAAAACATTCTCCATCATCTTTCCCAAGATGTTTGTGATGCATCTTATGTGCTCTTCTTATTCCTTTAGCATACCTATTTTTTGCATTTCTAAAAATCTTAAAACGCTGGTGTATAAAAATATCATGAACCGCAAAATAAGTAATGCCATAAGCTAATATTCCAAGACCAATAGGCAAACCTACCCAAAGATCTTCAAAACGCCATAACATAATAAAAGTTATACTTACTAGTGCGTAAAATATGAAGAAAAGATCATTGCGTTCCCACCAGTGGCTGTGATCTTTATGATGATGATCTTTATGCAATTTCCATAGTACACCATGCATAATGTATTTATGGGTGAACCAGGCCATTCCTTCCATACCTGCAAAAGTGGCCAGGAATATCAAGATCCAAAATAAAATATCCATATTAAATAAGTTTTAATCTATAAGAAATATAAGATTTGGCTAAAAGACCCGCCTTTTGATAATCTGGAACTCTAACTCTACTATTCCTAATTTCCAGGGATGGTACTTTCTTTAATTTATGTAATAATTTTCTATAATAAATATAAGCCGTATAAACACCAAATTTAGCTTCTACTGGTAAATGTGCAATGCCGTTTAAGCCGTGTTTAAAATCTTCTTCAATTTCTTCTATAATTCTTTGTTTACTTTCTTCATCTAATTGTGCAAGATTTGTGCCCGGAAAATAACTACGGCTAAGATCTTCAAAATCGGCTTTCAGGTCTCTTAAAAAATTTACTTTTTGAAAAGCAGAGCCTAAACTCATCGCCGATTGCTTTAGTTCCTCATATTTTTTGTTGTCCCCATTAACAAAGACCTTTAAGCACATAAGGCCTACAACATCTGCACTGCCGTAAATATATTCTTTATATTCTGCTACGCTAAGATAATCAGATTTATGCAAATCTAAACGCATACTTTTCATAAAGGAGTGATAAAGTGACCTGTCTATTTCATACTTATGAACGGTCTCCTGAAAAGCATTTAAAATTGGATTTAAACTAATTTTATTTTCAATTGCTTTATAGAGATCTACTTCAAAATCGTTGAAGAGTTTTTCTTTATCATAATCGTGAAAAGTATCAACGATTTCATCGGCAAAGCGTACAAAACCATAAATATTATAAATATCCTGCCGAATGGTTGGGGCAAGCATCCTGGTTGCAGTAGAAAAGGATGTGCTGTATTGATGCGTAACAGTTTTACTACAAGCCCGTGATACGTTGTCAAAAATGGCTTTCATAATTTAATCTTCTTTTTGAATTAAACCGGCGGCTAACTTTCCTGAGATTAAGGAAGGGGGCACCCCGGGACCGGGAACACTTAGTTGCCCGGTAAAAAATAATTTATGCACTTTTTTACTCTTCAATTTAGGTCTTAAAAATGCAGTTTGCAAGAGGGTATTTGCCAGGCCATAGGCATTACCCTTGTAGGAATTATAATCTTCTTTAAAATCATTTACACAAAAGGATTCTTTAAAAAGAATATGATCGGTTACGTTTTGGTTGGTTAAACTTTCAAAACGGTTAATAATTTTTTGAAAATACTTCTCTCTTTTTTCTGGAGTATCTTCAACATCTGGTGCAAGGGGAATTAAAAATATACCAGCTTCTTTATCTTTAGGCGCAGCCACTTCATCTGTTACTGAAGGGAAACTAGCGTAAAAAAGTGGATTTTCAGGCCATTCTGCATCATCGTAAATCGCTCTGGCGTGTTTCTCGAAATCTGTATCAAAAAACAAAGTGTGATGCGTTACATTTTCGAGTTTCTTATCAAATCCTACAAAGAATAACAGGGCAGAGGGAGCAAAGGTTTTCTTGGCCCAGTACGATTCTTTATACTGTCTTTTATATTCCGGCAACAAAGTTTCGGTATGATGATAATCGGCACCGCTAAGAATATAATCTGCTTCAATTTTCTTATCGTTCACCTGCATCCCGGTTGCAGTATTATTTTCTACAAAGATCTCAGAGACCGGTGCATTAGTATTTATCTTAATACCTAAAGATTTAGCCAGGCTCTCCATGCCTTCAATTACCTTATACATCCCACCTTTTGGATGCCAGGTCCCCAGACCAAAATCGGCATAATTCATAAAACTATAAAAAGCCGGAGTATTGCTGGCTTTAGCTCCCAGAAATAACACTGGAAATTCAAGAATCTGAATCAATTTTGGATTGGTGAATTCTTTTCTAACTTCTTTAGAGATCGTACTAAAAAACTGACCTATTTTTCCTGCAGTGGTTGGAGTCACCAATTCTAATGGAGATACACCTGGGCGATAAACCAGATCTTTTATAGCGATGTCATAATTAGTTTTAGCTTCTTCTATAAATTGTTTAAGCTTTTTGGAACTTCCGGGTTCTTCAGCTTCAAAAGCAGTGCAAATCTTCTCGAGACTGTCTTCTATAGTGATGTTATCATCTTTTCCGAAGAAAACTTTATATGCGGGGCTTAACTTTTCTAATTCATAATAATCTGAAGGCTTTTTGCCAAAATCGGCGAAAAAACGCTCAAAAACATCTGGCATCCAATACCAGGTTGGACCTATATCAAAACAAAACCCGTCTTTTTTTAACTGCCGCGCTCTACCGCCTACGTTAGCATTTTTCTCAAATATTTCTACTTCATAACCATCTCTTGCCAGGTAACATGCTGCGGCAAGGGAGGCAAAGCCTGAACCAATTATAGCAACTTTTTTTTTCATAATAATTTAAAGGGTGTCTATAAATTGGTTCATATTAATATGGGTTTTTACAAAAGAAGGAACTTCCTTATGTTGTATTTCCCTTATTTTATGGCCGAATAATAATAATTCGTAAGATTTCTTTTCGCAAACCTGTTCGTTAAATTGAGTAATAAAATCTTCAACATCACCAGGTGCGGTAGTAAAATAACTAACAAAACTTATATTATCGTGACGTTCTAATAGATAGCCAAGATCTGTTAGCGGTAAGCTTGGCCCCAGGTAAATTGCTTTGTTCCCGTGATATAATAGTTCGTAATATAAATAAATAATTCCAATATCATGAATTTCGTTTTCAGGTAGGAAAAGCACATATAATTTATCAGAACTAGGTTTAACCTCCCGTTTTATTTCCGCAAGATTAAAATAAAGCTTTTGTTTAATTAGATCTACTATATAGTGCTCGTGAATTGGTTTTATGGTATCGGTTTGCCAAAGCATACCTATTTGTTCCAGTAATGGTAAAAATACCTGGTGAAAGATTTCGCGAAAACTTTTATCTTTTTGAAGGGTTTCATAAGTTTTGTTGAATAAATCTTCATCAAAATTCATCATAGAAAGTTTAAATGAATTCTGAGCGCGATTTTCCTTACTTGAACTTGCAGAGATACCTCGCACCATTTTAGAAATTTCTTCGTCACTCAACTTAGAAATCCTGGAGATCTTATAACCGTGTTCGTTTAGGAAGGCGACGTTTAAAATCTTCTGTAAATTAGAACTATCATATGTTCTTATATTTGTTGAAGTGCGATCGGGATTTAGGATACTGTATCTTTTTTCCCAAATCCTTATAGTATGAGCCTTGATACCGCTTAAATTCTCAAGGTCCTTAATGCTGAAGTTTTGTTTTATTAGTTCCATAATATTATTAAGATCCTCAAATCTAGTTAAAATTGAACATTAAACAGTTTATGGAATTGTTAAAATGTTTAATCGTTTAGTTAAAAAGTTAAACAGTGAATTTTTATGACGAAAATATCCTCTAAGCTTGTGCTTATAACCGGTGGAGCTTCCGGTATTGGCAAATTAATGGGCCGTGAAATTTTAAAGCGCGGTGGCAGGTTAGTGATTTGGGATTTAAATAAAATCCATCTTCAACAAACACTTAATGAATTTGAAGAACTTGGAGATGTTTATGGCTATACCGTAGATATAACCAATACGCTGTGGGTGAAAGAAATGGCAAAACAGGTGGAAGATGAAATTGGGCCGGTAGATATTTTGATAAATAATGCCGGAATAGTCTACGGGGGATATTTTCACGAAAATACTTCAGAAAAAATAGATAAAACAATGAAGGTAAATGCTATTGCGCCAATGCAGCTTGCCTTAAATTTTCTTGCCGGAATGATGAATAGAAAGCTGGGGCATATATGCAATATTACATCTTCTGCCGGCCTGGTCTCAAATCCTAAAATGGCGGTTTATGCAGGGAGTAAGTGGGCAGCAACCGGCTGGTCTGATAGTTTACGCCTGGAGATGAAACAGCTAAAAACAGGCGTTGCAGTAACCACAGTAACTCCTTATTATATAAATACAGGAATGTTTGCAGGTGTAAAATCTAATATTCCAATTCTTGATCAACATAAAGTAGCATTAAAGGTGATTAGGGCAATTGAAAGGAATAAGGTATATTTAAGTATGCCTTGGAGTATGCGTTTTGTAAGATTTTCGCAAGGGCTTTTTCCTATTTGGTTTTACGACTGGTTCGTTGGGGGTGTAATTGGCGTCTATAAAACTATGGATGATTTTAAAGGTCGAAAATAATAAGCCCTGGAAACTAACTTGAAGCCCGGCTTTAAAATAGTAAAATAATTCCTTTATTGAATAAAAGTTAAAAGATGAAAGAGACTTCAGCAGAAAGCATATCGCAAAATTTTAAGGCACAAAAGGCCTTTTTTAATTCTCAGGAAACAAAAGATCCTGAATTTAGGATTAAACAGTTAAAGAGGCTAAAGGAGGCAATCTATAAATATGAAGAGAAAGTGAACGAAGCGCTGTGGCAAGACCTTCATAAGTCTAAAGAAGAAGCTTTTCTTACCGAAACGAGTTTATTGATTGAAGAGATTAATTATCATATAAAAAATCTTAAATCCTGGATGAAACCCAAAAAGGTGGGAACCCCATTGCAGATTAAGCCTTCCAGATCAAAAATTCTTTACGAGCCGCTTGGGATAGGTTTAATAATCGCTCCCTGGAATTATCCGTTTCAGCTCACCATCAACCCTTTAATAGGTGCAATATCTGCAGGTTGCTGTGCCGTTCTAAAACCTTCACCAGATACGCCAAATGTAGCCAGCGTGATAGAAGAAATGATTTCAGAGTGTTTTCCATCCGATTATATTTCGGTAGTGCAGGGAGGGAAAGAAGCGAACCAGGAGTTGTTTAAATTTCCGTTTGATATTATGTTCTTCACGGGGAGCTCAACTGTAGGTAAAATTGTAATGAAAGCCGCTGCGGAGCATTTAAGTCGAGTTGTATTGGAATTAGGGGGCAAAAGCCCGTGTATTGTTAATAAAGACGCCAATTTAAAAATTGCCGGAAAACGTATTGCCTGGGGAAAAATTATAAATGCCGGTCAAACCTGTATCGCGCCAGATTATCTATTGGTGCACCAGGATGTAAAAAAAGATTTACTAGTTGAAATCGCTAAGGCTTTTGAAGAAATGCTGGGAGAAGATATTGCAAATTGTAATTATTATGGGAGAATTGTAAGTGAGAACGCAGTGAGGCGATTAATGAAATATTTAGACGGAGATATTTATTATGGAGGAAAAGTAAATTTGGAAGAAAAATATATAGAACCCACCATTTTAAACAATGTACAGTCTGAAGATGAAATTATGCAGGAAGAGATCTTCGGGCCAATTTTACCGGTAATGGAATTTGGAGAAATGGAGGAAGCTTTGTCTTATATCAACAAAAATAAAAAACCGCTCGCGCTATATTATTTTGGAAAGAATGCTGAAGGAATATTGAAACAAACAAGTTCTGGTGGTGCTTGTATAAATGATACTCTTTTACACGTAGCAAATCATAAATTACCCTTTGGCGGGGTAGGAAATAGCGGTATGGGAAAATATCACGGCAAAGAAAGTTTTTTAGCTTTTACCCACGAAAGAGGAGTGGTGAATTCTTCAGCAAAATTAGATATACCATTTAAATATCCGCCTTATAAGTTTTTTGGTTTAATAAAGAAAATAGTGGGGTAGTAATTTAGTGCCCGGAGCGGGAGTCGAACCCGCACGCCCTAATGGACACATGGCCCTCAACCATGCCTGTCTACCAGTTCCAGCACCCGGGCTTAAAACAAGTCTGGAAATAGAGAATTTCCAAGGGCTGTAATAAAAAAATGAATTCTAAAAGAAAGAATTCTGAACTTAAAAATGTGATCTGGCTGGGGCTTTCCGATATTTCGCTATCACTTAAATCGGAATAAACTTCTCGCCCAACAAAATCTGAACTTAAAAATGTGATCTGGCTGGGGCTCGAACCCAGGACCCTCTCCTTAAAAGGGAGATGCTCTACCAACTGAGCTACCAGATCGGTTTTGATTATTTCAAAAATTTCAAAAAATAAATTCTACAAGAGAGAATTCTGAACTTAAAAAGTGATCTGGCTGGGGCTCGAACCCAGGACCCTCTCCTTAAAAGGGAGATGCTCTACCAACTGAGCTACCAGATCAATAAAAAGCATCCGTCTTTTTGCGAATGCGGGTGCAAATATACATTCATTAATTTATTTATCAAGCTTAATTTGCGATAAATTTATATTAGATTTGAATCCTTCTAATAATAAGTACTTTAACTATGAAAATATTTCTAACGGGCTATATGGGATCGGGTAAGTCGGTGATAGGAGAGAAGCTTGCTAAAAAACTGAATTACAAATATGTAGATCTCGATGACCAGATTGAAGTGATCCAGGGGAAGAGCATTAATGATATTTTTGAAGACAGGGGTGAATTATATTTTAGAAAACTCGAATCTCAAATTTTAGACGATATTTTAGAAGATAATTCTAACATGATTATTTCTTTGGGTGGCGGTACTCCATGCTATGGGAATAATTTCGATCGAATTTGTGAGCAAAAAGATACCACAACAGTTTATTTAAAAGCTTCCGTTCAAACTTTAACCGATAGACTTTTTGTTGAAAAAATCCATCGCCCCGTAATTAGTCATTTGGAAACACGGGAAGCTTTAGAAGAATTTATTAGAAAACACGTTTTTGAACGAGCTTACTACTATATGCAGTCAGACATTACCGTGAATGTGGATGAAAAGAATCCTGAATTAATTGTGAAGCAAATAATAGAAAAGCTATAGCAATTCCGCTTTAAATTTATTTTTTTCCAGAGAAACCTTTACCGTTTCGCTTAATGAGGTTGAGAGTGAGATTCCTTTAAAATCTACTTTTACAGGGTATTTTTTATGATTTCTATCTACTAAAACCGCAGTCTTAAATTGCTTTAGTGGAACTTCTAAAAAATGTCTTACACCATAAATTAAGGTAGTTCCGGAATTTAGTACATCATCTACCAAAATAACCGATTTATCCTGATAAATTTTAGCTTCCAGAGAAGTAGTAATCTTTTCAAGAGGATTTTTCTTATTTACCTGAACTTCGCATAACTGCACTTTTAGCGGTGAAATTTTCTCTACAGCTGCTTTTAAATGTGTGGCTAATTGAAAGCCTTTATTTGCAATACCGGCCAGGATAATCTCATGTTCATCAATATTGCTTTCGTAAACCTGGTAAGCAATACGTTTAATTTTATGTTGAATTTCCTCGTGATTTAAAATTAGTACCCGTTCTTTCATTTTTCTACAATTTATATAGCTTTTCCTTAATTTGAAGGTATTTATAGTTTTCTGAATTTAAAAAACAGTTCATTTCCCTGTCTTGGTTTTATAGAATTATAGCAAGGTTCAAGAATGTCAATTTTAAAATACGGGGCAAAATACGCTAAATATTCTTCTTTGCTACCACCAAATGGCGGCCCTTGTTCAGTAAGCGGGAAGTTAAAAAGCAATCCGCATAATATTCCATTTTGGGTTAAAAGTTCAGCAGATTTTTTTGCATACTCCTTTCTGGAATCAATAGGGAGAGCACAAAAGAAGGTTTGTTCCAAAATAAGATCAAACCGGTCTTTAATTTCAAAAAAATTAATATGTAATAATTGCGCTTCCGGAAAATCGGGTACGCGAGATTTTAAATTTTCCAGCGGCTTTTTGCTGATATCGGCAACGTAAACATTTTTGTAGCCCTGTTTCATTAAATATTCGGCCTCGTAAGCGTTTCCGGCACCCGGGATTAAAATTTTAAGTTCTTTGTTTTCTAGCTGGTCTATATAAGCTTTTAAAGGTCTGGAAATCTCGCCAATATCCCATCCCGTTTGGTTTTGTTCGTAGCGCTGTGACCAAAACTCTGAAGAAAAACTATGCTTCTTTATCATTTGCATCAGGATTTGTGTCTGTATCTTCAAACCATTCATCTATATCGCGGCGGTCTTTTTTGGTAGGTCTTCCGGTTCCTTTTTTGCGATAATAATCTTTAGAATATTTTAAAAGCTCCAGCTTTTCAAAAGCTTCTTTTGGCGTGACGTCTATAAGATAAAGGTTTACCAGTTTTGCACCCACCCTGCTTGGAGGGAGGTCTAAAACTTCAATTTGGTAATCTATCTGGTTTTTACGTATTTTAAGTTTATCGGCTGGAAAAACTTCTTTAGATGGTTTTACACTTACGCCATCCATTTTTACTTTTCCCTGTTTACAAGCATTGGTCGCAATGCTCCGTGTTTTAAAATATCTTACGCACCATAAAAACTTATCAACTCTCATAAAATCTCTCCTTTAAAACTGCGTTAATCTTAAACAAAAATACAAGAATATTGTATCTTGCGCGCCAAAATAAATAGACAATGCAATTAAACAAATTTTTTATTCTAAGCTTTATATTCGCTTTAACTTTAATTTCTTGTGGGGATGATGATAATAATAATCCTCGGGAAATTGAAGTAAGAGATCCCGAGGAGCAGGCATTAACTGATGCAGATTCCATAAATAATTTTCTGGATACTCATTTTTACAATTATGAGGAGTTCGAAAATCCAGATGAGGATTTCGATTATATGGTTCGGTTCGATACTATAGCTGGAGATAATGCTGATAAGAGACCACTTTCTGAAGAAGAAAATCTTATTATGAAAAAGGTGGTAAATAATGATGTAGAATATAATATGTATGTTCTTAAGGTGAGAGAAGGAGAAGGGCAGCAGCCAAGATTTACCGATTCTACCCTTGTGAGTTATCGTGGCGAATTATTAGACCTCTCTGCTTTTGATAATGCTAATACACCGGTTTGGTTTGATTTGGGAAATCCCAATCTGAGAATTGGTTTTAGGGAAGGAATTATAGAATTCAAAGCTGCAAATGGTTTTACTGTTAATCCCGATAATAGTGTAGATTTTAGCGATGATTTTGGTATAGGAGCACTTATATTTCCTTCAGGTCTTGGCTATTTTTCCAGTTCTCAACCCTCTATACCACCTTATAGTCCGTTAATTTTTACTATCAATTTATACAGAGTGAATGAAGCCGATCATGATGGTGATGGTATCCCTAGCTGGATGGAAGATATAAATGGAAATAGAAATATTTTTGATGATGATACTGATGGCGATGGTACTCCAAACTTCGCTGATATTGATGATGATGGGGATGGGAAACCTACCAGGGAAGAGATAATAATTAATGAAGATGGAAGTATAGAATTCCCGGATACTAATGGGAATGGTACTCCAGATTATTTAGATCCAGATACTTTTGAATAAGTAAAAGTTTAAGAATTTTAATAATAAAAAAGGTTGAGTAGAAAGTCTTTCTACTCAACCTTTTTTATATTATCGCTAAGATTTAATCCCGATTCTAATAGAATTGGCATATTAGATTAATGAGATCCAGATACTTTTAAGAACATATTAAATAAGGAAAAATCATTTTTAATTCCGATCAAATGTATGAATAATCGATAAAAGTATAGTTTAACATTTTTTATTTGTTAATGAATAGTTAATTAGAGAGTTTTGTGTTATAATTTTAAATATAACACCTATGAGAAAATTTATTACCTTATTATTTATTGTTACGCTACTAGCTTGTAGTAAAGACGAAATAAATAAAGATGAAAGTAGTTTAGAGCAAGTTTCTGTTATTAAAAAATCTGACGGGACAATTTTATCATTTCCAAGCACTGATTCCTTTTTAAAAGAATATTCAAAACTTACAATGTTAGGTTCTGAAAATGATTTTAAAAAATGGATAGATGAAAAAGGACACGGTTCTTTGCTAAATAAATCAGATAGTATTTATAGAGTCTCTGATAGTATAGGTGTGACCTATTCTAATCCTATTATGGCTATTTTCAATGAGGAAGGCGAAGTAATTATTGATGATAAGAGAATTTGGTTAAATGGGAATTCACTTTTTGTATTACCTAAAGATGAGATTAAGGAGAATAGCACTTTTAAGCTTGATCTAGATTCTAGTAAAATGAAATTATTTGGTACGGTAAATAATTTAAGCCATAACCAAAAATATAATTTGCAGGATTTGGAATCTTCTGCAAAAAATAAAATTGAAAATGCAAATAGATGGAGAACTTTTGTTGAGAATTATGAAAGTAGGAGGCTTATAACGGAGCTTTACAATGAAACAATTACATTTTCTGATGGGAATGTATCGAGTAAAATGTATTTAAGACTTAGAATGAATTATGAATCTTGTTCTTTTTGGAGATGTACGTGGAAAAATGCTTTATATCGTCGAAAAATTACACTGAATTTGGATATAGATAATATTCACTGGAATAGATACAATTCGAGTGTTGTAAATACAATTTTTTATGCAGAAGGAACTTATAACTTTTTTCTTGCGAATTATCAGCACGTTAATCCTTATCAGATAGATTCTAACTTTAGGATTTCAGGAACTATTATGACGGAAGTTTTAAACGATACTGCAGGACCATATACTTGGATCCATAATGATATTTCTTGGTACGCAGGAGAATAAGTTTTCTATAATGTACTGATAAAACCCGTTTAATTTTTTTAAAAAAAATAGACGGGTTTTTTTATATCTCCTTTACTAATCTAAAAAGCATAAGATAAACTCAAGATCCATTGTGAAGGTCTTGAATCAATAGAAAAATTTTCTTGAGCAGTTTCAGTTGCTCCAAAAGCAGTATTTTCTGTAAAAGCGCCTTCATACCTTACATCAAACCCTAAACGGCCAAGATTTATACCGGCACCAACCTGGTAGCCTACAGTAATATCTTTTTCTACATCCCCAATTTTAAGTGTGGTGTCTTCAAGTTCGTTGTTCATAATATATTGAAAAGAAGGCCCTGCCTTAATGTTTAGCGGTCCAAAGACATTAATACCAACTAGAATTGGAGCGTCTATTTTATCAATTTTATAATTGAAATTTTCATATTCTGTGTTTAAACGGGTGAACATTAATTCTGGTTGAAGAAAAATTCCCACGATCTCAAATCGACTGAAAAAACCTATGTGGTACCCAGATTTCTCTTTCCCCTCAATGATTTGTCCAAGGTCGCTTGCTCCGTCTCCAAAGCTTTCATAATTACCGGTTGCACCGTAGTTGAAACCACCCTTGATTCCAAAATCTGCTTCCTGTGCCATAAGCCCAAAGGAGGAGCAAACAAAAAGAGCAATAAACATTAATTTTTTCATAGTAGATTGTTTTATTGTTAGGTTTTGATAACGCACAAATAGTGCTTCTTATTCTATTTATAATGAAAAGAGGCTATTTAAAAAGTCTTGTCTCGTCAAGCTGAACTTGTTTCAGCTTCTAACATGTTTTAAAAATAAACATATTATATCCTGAAATTAATTCAGGATGACGATTTTAAAAACTTTTAAAATAGCCCCTTAAAATACGTAAAAAGAATTTTTATTTTCTTTTTAAAACTTTTTCTGTGGCTTTAATTATCGCATCTGCGTTAAGTCCATATTTCGCAAACAGTTGATCTGGCGTACCACTTTCTCCAAAAGTATCCTGAGTAGCCACAAATTCTTGTGGTGCAGGATTATTTTCAGCTAAGGTACGGGCAACGCTTTCTCCAAGTCCGCCGAGAAAGTTATGCTCTTCCGCAGTTACCACGCAACCGGTTTTTTTAACCGATTTGATAATGGCAGCTTCATCCAAAGGCTTAATCGTGTGAATGTTAATCACATCAGCACTAATTCCTTTTTCTGCAAGCTTTTGTGCTGCCTGTATCGCTTCCCAAACCAGGTGGCCGGTAGCAATTATAGTCACATCTTCTCCTTCATAAAGTTGAACAGCTTTCCCTATTTCAAACTTTTGACCTTCTGCGGTGAAATTAGCTACTTTTGGTCTTCCAAATCTTAGGTAAACCGGGCCATCGTGCTCGGCGATCGCTAAAGTTGCAGCTTTGGTCTGGTTAAAATCGCAGGTATTGATTACCGTCATTCCCGGTAACATTTTCATAAGACCAATGTCTTCAAGGATCTGGTGGGTTGCCCCATCTTCACCCAAAGTTACTCCCGAGTGAGAAGCACAAATCTTTACATTTTTTCCTGAATAAGCGATAGATTGACGAATCTGGTCATAAACCCTTCCTGTTGCAAAATTGGCGAAGGTCCCGGCAAAAGGAATTTTCCCGCCTATGGTAAGACCTGCGGCCATTCCCATCATGTTGGCTTCGGCAATTCCTACCTGGAAGAAACGCTCTGGATTTTCATCAATAAAATCCTGCATTTTAAGCGATCCTACAAGGTCGGCACAAAGTGCTACCACATTAGGATTGGTTCTGCCAAGTTCGGTAAGTCCTGCACCAAAACCGGAACGGGTATCTTTTTTTCCTGTATCTGTATATGTTTTCATTCTTATAATTCTTTGTCATTTCCAATTCTTTGGAAATCTATATTATTTTATATCCATTCCCCTTAAAATAATTTCTCCCCTTCGGAGAGGCTAGGTGGGGCTTTAATAATCTCCTAAAGTTTCAGGATTTTGAGAAAGCGCGGTTTCTAATTGCTCATCATCAGGCGCTTTTCCGTGCCAGGCGTGGGTGTGCATCATAAAATCAACACCATTACCCATCATGGTAGTCATTAGTACACAAACCGGTTTTCCTTTTCCGGTTCGGGTTTTAGCTTCATTTAAACCGTCAATGACTTGTTGCATATTATTACCATCTTCAATCTCCATCACATCCCAACCAAAAGCTTCAAATTTAGCTTTTAGATTCCCCATTGGTAAAACGGTTTCTGTACTTCCGTCAATTTGTTGACCGTTAACGTCTACTGTTGAAATAAGATTATCTACCTTATTTCCGGCGGCATACATAATGGCTTCCCAGTTTTGGCCTTCCTGCAATTCGCCATCACCGTGAAGGGAGAATACCAAATGATTATCTTTATTCAGCTTTTTAGCCTGAGCAGCTCCAAGAGCAACCGACATTCCCTGGCCCAGTGAACCTGAGGCTACGCGAATGCCCGGTAGGCCTTCGTGCGTTGTAGGGTGTCCCTGTAACCTGGAATCTATAAGACGGAAAGTATTTAATTCATCTACAGGAAAATAACCGCTACGGGCTAAAACGCTATAAAATACCGGAGAAATATGACCGTTGGAAAGAAAGAAAAGGTCCTCGTCTTTCCCGTCCATATTAAACTCGGGTTTGTGTTCCATAATTCCGCCCTGGTACAAAGCGGTAAAAAATTCAGTACAACCAAGCGAACCTCCGGGGTGTCCCGAATTCACTTTATGAACCTGCCTTAAAATATCCCGGCGAACCTGGGTAGCAAAATCTTCTAATTCTTTGATTTTTGACATTAAAGTAAAATTGTGTTGTTAAAATAATAGCCACAAAAATAGGTTTTTATAAGGCTTTGTCAAAGTGCTTGCCTACCAGTTATTAAGAAAACTAATGAAGTAACTAACAATTGTCTATTTTTATTCTTTTTTATTTGATTTTCATCCCAGGATAGAAACTTAATTGCCCGAGAATTTCTTGGAAATCAAAAAAATATCATTAATTGCCTTATGTGTTTGCCTAAAGGTAGTTTACTTGAGTATCTTTGCAATCACTTAAAAAGAACTATGAAATTTGATTTGTTGAGTACCGATGCCGGTAGTAAAGCCCGTGCAGGGACCATTACAACCGATCACGGTAAGATTGAAACCCCTATTTTTATGCCAGTTGGTACAGTAGCTTCTGTTAAAGGTGTACACCAACGGGAGCTTAAAGAAGACATTAATCCTGATATTATATTGGGGAATACCTACCACCTATATTTACGCCCCCAGACCGAAATTCTTAAGAAAGCCGGTGGTTTACATAAGTTTATGAATTGGGATAGAAATATACTTACCGATAGCGGAGGTTACCAGGTATATTCCCTTTCTGCACGTAGAAAAATTAAAGAGGAAGGCGTAAAATTCAAATCGCATATAGATGGGTCTTACCATACTTTCACTCCTGAGAATGTGATGGAAATTCAGCGTACTATTGGTGCCGATATCATTATGGCATTTGACGAATGTACACCATATCCCTGCGATTATAAATACGCAAAACGCTCTATGCATATGACACATAGGTGGTTAGACAGGTGTGTAAGTCATTTGGATAAAGTTGATCCTCTATATGGATTTAACCAGACGCTTTTTCCAATCGTTCAGGGGAGTACTTATAAGGATTTAAGAAAACAATCGGCAGAATATATCGCTTCAGTTGGAGCAGAGGGTAATGCGATTGGCGGACTTTCAGTTGGAGAACCTGCTGAAGAAATGTACGCGATGACAGAAGTTGTGACTGAGATACTTCCGGAAGATAAACCTAGATATTTAATGGGCGTGGGTACTCCAATTAATATTTTGGAAAATATTGCACTGGGAGTAGATATGTTTGATTGTGTGATGCCAACCAGGAATGCTCGTAACGGGATGCTTTTTACTGCGCATGGTACCATTAATATTAAAAATAAAAAATGGGAAGACGATTTTTCGCCTATAGATGAAATGGGTATCACTTTTGTAGACACCGAATACAGCAAAGCTTATGTTAGACATTTATTTAGTGTAAACGAGCTTCTCGGCAAGCAAATTGCTACCATTCATAATCTCGGATTCTATATGTGGTTGGTGCGAGAAGCCAGAAAACATATCTTAGCCGGAGATTTTACCAGCTGGAAAAATATGATGGTAAAGCAAATGGATAAAAGACTATAGAATTTGAAAATATTAGATTGGTACATATTAAAGCGCTATTTGGGAACTTTTTTCCTAATGCTTTTACTTTTTATACCAATTGGGATCACGGTAAATCTTGCCGAAAAAATTGGGAAAATACTCGATAATGAAGTGCCTTTTATAGAAGTAGCACTCTATTATGTAGATTTCACTATTTATTTTGCAAATTTATTGTTTCCGTTATTTCTGTTTTTATCGGTGATTTGGTTTACTTCCAAACTTGCCAATAATACCGAAATAATTGCCTTTTTAAGTAGTGGAGTTTCCTTCTGGCGATTTCTACGGCCATATCTTATTGGCGCTACCATCGTTTGTATTTTAGCTCTGGTTTTAGGAATGTTTCTGGCACCAAAAGCCAGTAAAGGTTTTAATGAATTTAAATATGAATATCTTAAGAAGAACGAACAAACCCAGGAAACCAGGGATGTTTATCGCCAAATAAACGACAACGAATTTATTTATGCCAGCCATTTTCAGCCACTGGGGAAATCAGCGAGAAATTTCACTTTAGAACATTTTGAAGGAAATAAACTGGAATATAAAATTAGTGCCTCCAGCCTAAAGTTTAATCCAGAAGATACTACTTATTCACTTACAAATGTAAATAGGAGGATAGTTGGAGTAGATGAAGATTCTATAATTCATCAAAATAAATTAGACACCATTCTCCCTTTTGAATTTGATGAATTAACGCCAGAAACCTATATCGCAGAGACTTTAAATTATACCGAATTGAATGAATTTATTGCTAAAGAGCGTCAAAGGGGATCTGGAAATATTAATAGGTATTTGGTTGTAGCCTATAAAAGATGGAGTATTCCGGTTTCAGCCTTTATTCTAACTATAATTGCCGTAGCTGTTTCTTCAATGAAACGCCGTGGAGGTATGGGGGTAAACCTGGCCGTAGGAATTACACTGGCTTTTGTCTTTATATTTTTTGATAAAGTTTTTGGGACCATGGCAGAGCAATCTACTTTTTCGCCATTAATTGCAGTATGGTTTCCAAATATCAGCTTTGGTATTCTCGCTATTTTTCTACTTTACAGGGCTAAAAGGTAAGCTTGGAAATTTGTCGAAAATTAATGGTCTTTCTGCATAATTCTTCCTTTTAAAGTTTGTTATATTTGTAAGCTAATAAAAAACTAAGCATAACAACTTATGGAATATTTAGAATTTGAATTACCCATTAAAGAGTTGGAAGAGCAGTACGCAAAAGCCTGTAACATAGGTGAAGAAAGCGATGTTGATGTTACGGCTACCTGTAGACAAATTGAAAAGAAATTAAAGGAGACCCGAAAGGATATATATAAGAATCTAACTGCCTGGCAACGGGTTCAGCTTTCCAGGCATCCAAACCGTCCCTATACTCTAGATTATATAAACGCAATTTGTGGAGATACATTTTTAGAACTTCACGGGGATAGAAATGTAAAAGACGATAAAGCGATGATTGGTGGTCTTGGTAAAATTGAAGATCAAAGTTTTATGTTTATTGGCCAGCAAAAAGGCTATAATACGAAAACTAGACAATACAGAAATTTTGGGATGGCAAATCCCGAAGGATATCGTAAAGCTTTACGCCTAATGAAATCTGCAGAGAAGTTTGGACTTCCTGTGGTTACATTGGTTGATACGCCGGGAGCTTACCCAGGACTTGAAGCCGAAGAACGTGGGCAGGGAGAAGCTATTGCCAGAAATATTCTGGAGATGACAAGATTAAAAGTGCCAATTATTGTAGTGATAATTGGTGAAGGTGCCAGTGGTGGCGCTTTAGGAATAGGTGTTGGAGATAAGGTGATGATGCTTGAAAATACCTGGTACTCGGTAATTTCTCCAGAATCCTGTTCTTCTATACTCTGGAGAAGTTGGGAATATAAAGAGCAGGCAGCAGATGCTTTGAAGCTTACCGCAAAGGATATGAAAAAACAAAAGCTGATTGATGAGATTGTAAAAGAACCAATTGGAGGTGCCCATAGCAATAGGGAAGAGACTTTTGATACGGTAAAAAATGCAATTTTAGGAGCATATTCTGAATTTAAAAACTTATCACCAACAGATTTAGTGAATAAAAGAATGGATAAGTATTTAGATATGGGCGTTTTTAAAGGCTAAAACCTTACATATCATATATTCTTAAATTTCCGAAACCCTGGTTTCGGTTTTTTTTGCACTTATCAACACTATTATTAAGTTTTCAACAGGTGAATTGTTGATGACTGGTTAATTAAGTTCATCATTTAAAATTAAGATGCTCTTAACAAATTTTATACTTTCGTACTATGGATAAAATGACCGCCCCGCAGCAATTTTCAGCTAAAAAAAGTAATGTAATTAGTCTTGAAAAAGGCAAACTTCCACCGCAAGCTGTTGATTTAGAGGAAGTTGTATTAGGGGCAATGATGATTGATAAAAAAGGGGTAGATGAGATTATTGATATTCTAAGCCCGGATGCTTTCTATAAAAATTCCCATAAATTAATTTTTGAAGCTATACATAAACTCTTCGAAAACACAGAGGCGATTGACTTATTAACCGTTTCTAACCAATTAAAGAAAGATGGGAATTTTGAAAAAACCGGGGGTGATTATTACCTGATTCAGTTAACCCAAAAAGTATCATCTTCTGCGCATATTGAGTTCCATGCGCGTATTATTCTTCAAAAATATATTCAGCGTAGCCTTATTAAGATTTCAAACGAAATAATTGAAGAAGCTTATGATGAATCTACCGATGTTTTTGATCTTTTAGATAGCGCTGAAGCTAAATTATATGAAGTAACCCAGGGTAATATTCAAAAATCTACCGAGACTGCTCAAAGTTTGGTGATCCAGGCGAAGAATAGAATTGAAGAAATCTCAAATAAAGAAGGTTTAAGTGGTGTTCCTTCAGGTTTCGATAAGTTAGACCAGTTAACTTCTGGTTGGCAGCCCAGTGACCTTATTATTGTTGCAGCGCGTCCAGGTATGGGTAAAACGGCTTTAACTTTGTCTATGGCCAGAAATATTTCTGTCGGGCAAAATATGCCGGTAGCATTTTTCTCTTTAGAGATGTCTGCAGTACAGCTAATCACCCGATTAATTTCTTCGGAAACCGGTCTTTCCTCAGAAAAATTAAGAACCGGTAATCTTGAAAAACACGAATGGGAGCAACTTAACGTAAAGGTGAAAGATTTAGAAAACGCACCTTTATTTATAGATGATACGCCTTCACTTTCAATTTTTGATCTTAGAGCAAAAGCCAGAAGGTTAGCTTCTCAACACGGGATTAAGCTTATTGTAATTGATTATTTGCAGTTAATGACCGCCGGTGGAAGTCAAAAAGGAGGTGGAAATAGGGAACAGGAAATTTCTACAATTTCCCGAAACCTAAAAGCCCTGGCAAAAGAACTAAATATCCCGGTGATTGCACTTTCCCAGTTATCGCGTGCGGTAGAAACCAGGGGAGGAAGCAAGCGACCATTGCTTTCTGACCTTAGGGAATCTGGAGCGATTGAGCAGGATGCCGATATTGTATCCTTTATTTATCGTCCAGAATACTATAAAATTGAAGAATGGGATGATGAGGAAAGAACACCAACCGATGGGCAGGGTGAATTTATCGTAGCCAAGCACAGAAACGGTGGACTGGAAAATATACGTCTTAAATTCATTGGTCATCTTGGTAAATTTGATAACTTAGAAGAGTTCGATTCGCCTTTTGAATATCATTCAAAAATGAATACCGGCGAAAATGATGAAAATGAATTTAATTCGCCAAACCTGCCAAATCCAAGTGCGAATGAAGCCTTTGGTAGTTCTATGAACGGCGGGTTTAATAATGATGACGATGACGAAGTGCCATTTTAGTAGTACTAATAAAATAAAGAAAAACACTTTAAATAAAAATTCTAAAAAAGGCCAGAAGAACGGTGGTTTTACCGTTTTTCTGGCCTTTTTTGTTTTCCTGTTTTTAAATGCGCTCCAGGTTTCAGCATCACAATTGCTAATTCCTATGGATGAAGATTCTCAAAAGAATCATTTAAAAGCCTACGGAATAACCTATTTTGCTTTAGAAGAAGAATTAGAAGTTAGGTGGTTGCTAAACTATCGTGGAGGCTCATTTTTAATTTCTGATACAGAGGAACTTCGAAAGGAATGCAAAATACGCGGAGTTTCTTTTGAAATAATCAGCAATGATAAAATGCAGGAAATTCTGGAAGAAATCAGTAGTCCTTCACAGAATATGGAGACTGTGGTGTTAGAGAAAGCTCCAAAAATTGCGGTGTATTCGCCACAGGGAAATAAACCCTGGGACGATGCGGTTACAATGGCTTTGACTTACGCTGAAATTCCTTATGAAACCATTTATGATGAAGCGGTGCTGAATGATGCACTTGTTTTATATGATTGGTTGCACCTGCATCACGAAGATTTTACCGGCCAGTACGGCAAATTCTATAGAACATTTAGAACTACGCCCTGGTATATTCAGGAAAAAGAAGAAGCTGAGGCTTTAGCCAAGAAGTTAGGATATAATAAGGTTTCTGAAGAAAAGCGGGATGTTGCTTTAAAAATTAGAGATTATGTAGTTGGCGGCGGCTTTATGTTTGCCATGTGCAGTGCTACCGATAGTTTTGATATTGCCCTCGCTGCAAAGGGGGTTGATATTGCCGAAACTATGTTTGATGGCGATCCCAGCGAACCCGGTTATCAATCTAAAATTGATTTTAATAATACTTTCGCGTTTACAGATTTCGCCCTGGAACGAAGTCCGATGGTCTATGAGTTTTCTTCAATAGATATGACTTCAAAAAGAAACATTCCGAAGGAATCTGATTATTTTACCTTAATGGATTTTTCAGCTAAATGGGATGTAGTGCCAACTATGTTAACTCAGAATCATACGAGATTGGTCAAAGGATTTATGGGCCAAACTACTGCTTATAATCCCGATAATATAAAAGCAAACGTTTTGGTGATGGGAGAAAGTAAATTAAATGGTGAAGCTCGTTACATTCACGGAATAAAAGGAAAAGGATTTTTTACTTTTTATGGAGGCCACGATCCTGAAGATTATCAGCATAGAGTAGGGGATCCAAAGACCGAACTTGATTTGCATCCAACTTCACCGGGCTATCGACTAATTTTAAATAATGTACTTTTCCCGGCGGCAAAGAAAAAGCCTCAAAAAACTTAAAATGAAACTAAGTCTTTTGCTGAAAATTCTAAGTGTCATCAACTTGATTTTGGTGGTATTTCTCATTTTAGATCTGACTAATTTAATTACATTGCCTTCTTCGGTATATGGAATATTATTAATTTCAGTCGGAATTTTAACTGCAACAGGAATTTATCTAAAAGAAAATAATAAGAAGTAACTATGAAATTTTTTCAGAAGGAAATAAAATTAAAAGCGAGGTCTCGAGGATTTCATTTGGTGACAGATGAGATTGAAAGTCAATTGGAGGAGCTAAAAGAAATAAATTCAGGAATATTAAATGTGTTTATAAAACATACTTCAGCAGGAATAACCATTAATGAAAACGCCGATCCTACGGTTCGGGAAGATTTTGAAAGTCATTTTAATGAAATGGTTCCAGAAAATATGCCATATTACAAACATACTTTGGAAGGATCTGATGACATGCCTGCGCATATTAAGGCTTCACTACTTGGCAGTTCGCTCCACATTCCGGTAACTAACGGAAGATTAAATTTAGGAACCTGGCAGGGAATTTACCTGGCAGAACATAGAAATAATGGCGGTTCTCGAAAATTGGTTTTAAATCTATACGGAGTTTAAATTTATTAGTTTGTTTGCGATAAGGCTGATAGGAGGATAATTCACTAATAAATTCTATAAAGATATTTGTGCATTTGTGGCAAAAAACTTAAAGGTGATTTTTCAAAAATAGTGTTTAAAAAGAATGCGATAATTCTATTTTAGAAGAAAATAAAAGCATAAAAAAATCCGGTTCAATTAAGAACCGGATTTTTTAAATAAGAGAGTATAACTAATTTGTAATTACTTTACTTTATCTACAATTGCTTTAAAAGCATCTGGATGGTTCATTGCCAAATCGGCAAGTACCTTACGGTTTAAACCTATTCCTCCAGCTTTTGCAGCTCCCATAAATTGAGAATAAGACATACCGTGTTCACGGGCTGCAGCGTTAATACGCATTATCCATAGTGAACGGAAATTACGTTTCTTTACTTTGCGGTCTCTGTATGCATAAAGCATAGCTTTGTCTACCGCGTTTTTGGCTACTGTCCAAACGTTTTTACGACGTCCGAAATAACCTTTTGCTTGCTTAAGAACCTTTTTTCTTCTGGCTCTCTTAGCAACTGAATTTACTGATCTTGGCATATTTTAATGTGTTTTGTAGCAGGCGGTCGATAATCGACTCTTTTAACTTAAACTTTAAACTAATTATAAATGTAGTTTAGAGTGTTGCCCAACTCCAGGGTTTTTAAATTTATTAAACCGTTAAGAGCTTAATGTTACTTTAAACGCAACATAAGTTTAACATTGTCCTTATCAGCATCATGTACTAATGTACTATGCGTCAAGGCTAGCTTACGTTTTTTAGACTTCTTTGTTAAGATGTGGCTTTTAAACGCGTGCTTTCTTTTTATTTTCCCAGTACCGGTAAGCTTAAAACGCTTTTTAGCACTAGATTTTGTTTTCATTTTCGGCATGTTATCCTCTTTTTTATATTATAACTCTCTTATTATACTATTTCGCTTTTCTTGGAGATAAAAACATAGTCATACGTTTTCCTTCCAATTTTGGCATCTGCTCTACTTTTCCAAGCTCTTCAAGATCTTGAGCTAATCTTAATAACAAGATTTCTCCTTTATCTTTAAATACGATAGATCGACCCTTGAAAAATACGAAGGCCTTTAATTTCGCTCCATCTTTTAAAAATTTCTCTGCATTACGCTTTTTAAATTCGTAATCGTGATCATCAGTATTGGGTCCAAAACGTATTTCTTTTACGACAACTTTACTCGCTTTGGCTTTCATAGCCTTTTCACGTTTCTTTTGTTCGTAAAGGAACTTTTTGTAATCCATCGCTTTTACAACCGGAGGTTTAGCATCTGGAGATATTTCTACCAAATCCAGGCCTAATTCTTCGGCTATAGATAATGCTTGTTTAGTTGGGTAAACGCCCATTTCTACATTATCACCTACAAGACGAACTTCTTCTGCCCTGATTTTTTGGTTAATCCGGTGTTGATCCTCTTTAACTGCTCTAAGCGGTCTCTTCGATTTTTTTCTACGTATTGCTATGGCTGATCTATTTTTGGTTAAACTTCAAACGTCTTCAACGTTTTTTTGATTTCATTATTTATAATTGCGGCAAAGTCTTCTACTGGCATAATGCCTATATCGCCTTCCCCTCTCTTTCGTACAGAAACCGTACCATCTTGTTCTTCCTGTTCCCCTATAATCAACATATATGGGAATTTGTTCATTTCGGCTTCCCTTATTTTCTTCCCAATGGTTTCATTTCGGTTATCTGCCAAAGCGCGAATTTCGTTATTTTCCAGCAAAGTTAAAACTTTTTGAGCGTATTTTTCATATTTCTCACTGATTGAGAGCACCATAGCCTGCTCGGGCATTAACCATAATGGAAAGTTACCTGCTGTATGTTCCAGTAATATGGCGATAAAACGTTCCATACTACCAAATGGCGCACGGTGAATCATTACCGGGCGGTGTGTCTCATTGTCACTTCCCTTATAGCTAAGTTCAAATCTTTCTGGCAGGTTGTAGTCTACCTGAATGGTGCCAAGTTGCCAGCTTCTGCCAAGTGCATCTTTCACCATAAAGTCTAACTTAGGCCCGTAAAACGCGGCTTCCCCGGTTTCAACAACATAATTTAGTCCTTTCTCTTTTGCTGCATTAATTATGGCAGTTTCGGCTTTCTCCCAAACATCATCAGATCCTATATACTTTTCTTTATTCTCCGGATCTCTTAAAGAAACCTGTGCGGTAAAGTTTTCAAAACCCAAAGAATCGAATACATATAAGGTAAGGTCTATTACTTTTTTGAATTCCTCATCTAATTGATCTGGAGTACAAAAAATATGTGCATCATCCTGCGTAAAACCTCTTACCCTGGTTAATCCGTGCAATTCCCCGCTTTGTTCATAACGATAAACGGTACCAAATTCAGCAAAACGTTTTGGAAGATCACGGTAACTCCAGGAGCTTGCGTTATAAATCTCACAGTGATGCGGGCAGTTCATAGGTTTCAATAAAAATTCCTCACCTTCATTTGGAGTATGAATTGGCTGGAAACTGTCTTCGCCGTATTTAGCATAGTGTCCTGAGGTTACATAAAGTTCTTTTTGACCAATATGCGGACTTACCACCATCTCGTAACCTGCTTTTTTCTGTGCCTTTTTTAAGAAATCTTCCAGTCGTTCTCTTAAAGCCGCTCCTTTTGGTAACCATAATGGAAGTCCCTGTCCAACCTTTTGAGAAAAAGTAAATAATTCAAGTTCTTTCCCTAGCTTACGGTGATCTCTTTTCTTGGCTTCTTCCAGCAGTTCTAAATATTCTTTTAATTCCTTTTGCTTCGGAAATGAAACTCCATAAACACGAGTTAACTGTGGATTGTTTTCATCGCCGCGCCAGTAAGCACCGGCAACACTCATTAACTTCACCGCTTTAATAAAGCCGGTATTTGGAATATGGCCTCCTCGGCAAAGATCTGTAAAGTTGTCGTGATCGCAGAAAGTGATCTCACCATCTTCCAGGTTCTCTATTAATTCAACCTTAAATTGATTATTTTGTTCCTTATAATAGGAAAGGGCATCAGCTTTAGAAACTTCACGAAGTTTGAAATCATGTTTTTCGCGAGCAATCTCAAGCATTCGGTCTTCGATCTTCTTAAAATCGTTTTCCGAAATTTTATGTTCGCCAAAATCTACATCATAATAGAATCCATTTTCAATGGCCGGCCCAATAGTTAATTTAGAACCGGGGTACATTTCTTCTATCGCCTGGGCCATTACGTGAGAGGTAGAATGCCAAAAGGCTTTTTTACCTTCATCGTCTTTCCAGGTATATAAGGTTAAACTGCCATCTGTTGTTAATGGCGTAGAAACTTCTACAATATTTTTATTGAATTTTGCTGAAATTACGTTTCGGGCGAGTCCAGAGCTAATGCTGTTAGCAACATCCATTGGAGTGGTACCTTTTTCAAATTCTTTTATACTGCCATCAGGCAAGCTTACCTTAATCATGTATATGTAGTTTTAATGAGCGCAAAGATAATAGGTTGATTTTGCCTGCGCAATATACTTATATATAAAGGAGAATATTTATTGCTTAAATATTAAAAAGGAGTAGTTTTTCTTTATGCTGAAACATTAACTTTTGTCTTCCCAATATTTCTTTAAAATTTTTTATCTTACAACTTCCTTTTATTGAGAAGCTTAGGGTTTTATTTTAAGTTTTCTTTAAAAAATTGTTATTTGAAGCTTGCTGGGGAATAAAACAGCAGTATATTTGCACCCGCTTTGAGACACAACAAGGGTTGGGGATGAAGCGGAGAAGTTCATTACATATTGGGATACGGTGTTTTTTAAGGTTGAAAAAAGCTTTAAAAAAATAAAAGTAAAAAAACTTATTTTTTTACTTGCCAGAATCAAAAGAGGGTGTATATTTGCAGCCGCAAAAACAGCGAAGGTTTTTGATTAAAACGGCAGTTGTTTTTAAAGTTCTTTTGAGAATGGAAAGCTTTAAAAAAAAGTCAAAAATTTTTCTAAAAAAGATTTGGCAGATAAAGAAAAAGTAGTGTATATTTGCAGCCGCTTACGGCGCAAACGAGTTCCCAAAAATACTGAAAAGAAATCCCGGGTGGGTTAATATAGAGTTAAGGTTCGAGTCCTTTGTTTTCGACAAGAATATCCCGAGTAATATCGGGGAAGTTCATTGATTTATTGAATTGACAGCGCGTACATTTTTCTTCGGAAAAATGATACAAATAATTTAGAATTAAGACTAGAGAAGTCATCTTTGAGTACAGACGATTTGATTGTTGTAATTATATTTAAGAAACAACGATGAAGAGTTTGATCCTGGCTCAGGATGAACGCTAGCGGCAGGCCTAACACATGCAAGTCGAGGGGTAACAGGGAAGAGCTTGCTCTTTCGCTGACGACCGGCGCACGGGTGCGTAACGCGTATACAACCTACCTTTTAGCGGGGAATAGCCCAGGGAAACTTGGATTAATGCCCCATAGTATGGAGGTCTCACCTGAGACCATCATTAAACATTTATGGCTATTAGATGGGTATGCGTCCTATTAGTTAGTTGGTAAGGTAACGGCTTACCAAGGCAGCGATAGGTAGGGGTCCTGAGAGGGAGATCCCCCACACTGGTACTGAGACACGGACCAGACTCCTACGGGAGGCAGCAGTGAGGAATATTGGACAATGGGCGAGAGCCTGATCCAGCCATGCCGCGTGCAGGAAGACTGCCCTATGGGTTGTAAACTGCTTTTACAGAGGAAGAACCACCCCCACGTGTGGGGGTTTGACGGTACTCTGCGAATAAGGATCGGCTAACTCCGTGCCAGCAGCCGCGGTAATACGGAGGATCCAAGCGTTATCCGGAATCATTGGGTTTAAAGGGTCCGTAGGCGGGCAGTTAAGTCAGTGGTGAAAGTCTTCCGCTCAACGGGAGAACTGCCATTGATACTGATTGTCTTGAGTTATTATGAAGTGGTTAGAATGAGTAGTGTAGCGGTGAAATGCATAGATATTACTCAGAATACCGATTGCGAAGGCAGATCACTAATAATATACTGACGCTGATGGACGA
This sequence comes from Salegentibacter sp. Hel_I_6, assembly GCF_000745315.1. NCBI lineage: Bacteria > Pseudomonadati > Bacteroidota > Flavobacteriia > Flavobacteriales > Flavobacteriaceae > Salegentibacter > Salegentibacter sp. Hel_I_6. The sequence continues at coordinate 3,042,292 of NZ_JQNQ01000001.1, forward strand.
AAGCGTAGGTAGCGAACAGGATTAGATACCCTGGTAGTCTACGCCGTAAACGATGGTTACTAGCTGTTCGGATCGATTGAGATCTGAGTGGTTAAGCGAAAGTGATAAGTAACCCACCTGGGGAGTACGTTCGCAAGAATGAAACTCAAAGGAATTGACGGGGGCCCGCACAAGCGGTGGAGCATGTGGTTTAATTCGATGATACGCGAGGAACCTTACCAGGGCTTAAATGTAGTCTGACAGGGGTGGAAACACCCTTTTCTTCGGACAGATTACAAGGTGCTGCATGGTTGTCGTCAGCTCGTGCCGTGAGGTGTCAGGTTAAGTCCTATAACGAGCGCAACCCCTGTGGTTAGTTGCCAGCGAGTAATGTCGGGAACTCTAGCCAGACTGCCGGTGCAAACCGTGAGGAAGGTGGGGATGACGTCAAATCATCACGGCCCTTACGTCCTGGGCCACACACGTGCTACAATGGTAGGGACAGAGAGCAGCCACTTCGCGAGAAGGAGCGAATCTACAAACCCTATCACAGTTCGGATCGCAGTCTGCAACTCGACTGCGTGAAGCTGGAATCGCTAGTAATCGCATATCAGCCATGATGCGGTGAATACGTTCCCGGGCCTTGTACACACCGCCCGTCAAGCCATGGAAGCCGGGGGTACCTGAAGTCGGTCACCGCAAGGAGCCGCCTAGGGTAAAACTGGTAACTGGGGCTAAGTCGTAACAAGGTAGCCGTACCGGAAGGTGCGGCTGGAACACCTCCTTTCTAGAGCAACGCCTTTTAAGGCAATGCGCAATAATCAAAAGGGAAGTTCTTAAAGACCTTTTTTGGTTTTGATTCTAAGCTGTCGATTTAATATTTAAAGAATAAAGGACAGTCTCATAGCTCAGCTGGTTAGAGCGCTACACTGATAATGTAGAGGTCGGCAGTTCGAGTCTGCCTGAGACTACGACGCGCTAAAGCGCAGTTTAAAGTTAAAGGTTCATAGTTCAAAGTAATTTGAATTTGAGACAACAACGTTCATTACAAATTGAAAGGAAATTTTAGAAGTTGGGAATCCCAGGTTGACATATAGGTCATCAATTAACTGATAACTGTTAACTGATACCTGACAACTGAAAAACGGGGGATTAGCTCAGCTGGCTAGAGCGCCTGCCTTGCACGCAGGAGGTCATCGGTTCGACTCCGATATTCTCCACGATTCCTTAAGATCTAAGGGAGATAGGTAATTTAAACAATCAGGAAATGCGTAAAGCATATTCGTTTGGTTATCATTGAAATTAGATTGTTAGAGAGGAAAAAAGTTCATTGACATATTGAGAAACAAAGAATACGAGAAAACTACAGTTATAGAAGTTAAATTTTATAACGAGGTAAATTAAATTAATAGAATACATTGTGATTAAGGTCACGAGAAATTCGAGCATAAGCAAGAAGCATACAAGCTAGATAAGGGCGTATGGGGAATGCCTAGGCTCTCAGAGGCGAAGAAGGACGTGATAAGCTGCGAAAAGCTGCGGGGATTGGCACATACAAGTTGATCCGCAGATATCCGAATGGGGCAACCCGGTATACTGAAGGTATATCATCCGCAAGGAGGCAAACCCGGAGAACTGAAACATCTAAGTACCCGGAGGAAGAGAAAACAATAGTGATTGCGCTAGTAGCGGCGAGCGAACGCGCATTAGCCCAAACCATAAGGTTTACGGACCTTATGGGGTTGTAGGACCACAATATTTGTTACAAACAGAATTAGAACAGGTTGGAAAGCCTGGCCATAGACGGTGACAGCCCGGTATAGGTAAAGAATGTAACGATAGTGGTATCCTGAGTAGTGCGGGGCACGAGAAACCCTGTATGAATCCGGCGGGACCATCCGCCAAGGCTAAATACTCCTGAGAGACCGATAGTGAACCAGTACCGTGAGGGAAAGGTGAAAAGAACCCTGAACAAGGGAGTGAAATAGATCCTGAAACCATACGCTTACAAGCGGTCGGAGCCCTTAGGGGTGACGGCGTGCCTTTTGCATAATGAGCCTACGAGTTACCGTTTCCAGCAAGGTTAAGCAGTTCAGCTGTGGAGCCGTAGCGAAAGCGAGTCTTAATAGGGCGTTTTAAGTTGGTAATGGTAGACGCGAAACCGTGTGATCTACCCTTGGGCAGGTTGAAGCTGTGGTAACACATAGTGGAGGACCGAACCCGTTGACGTTGAAAAGTCTTGGGATGACCTGAGGGTAGGGGTGAAAGGCCAATCAAACTCGGAAATAGCTCGTACTCCCCGAAATGCATTTAGGTGCAGCGGTATAATAGTTTTATAGAGGTAGAGCTACTGATTGGATGCGGGGGCTTCACCGCCTACCAATTCCTGACAAACTCCGAATGCTATAAAATGTTTTATATCAGTGAGGGCATGGGTGCTAAGGTCCGTGTCCGAGAGGGAAAGAACCCAGACCATCAGCTAAGGTCCCCAAATATATGTTAAGTTGAAGAAACGCGGTTGGACTGCCCAGACAGCTAGGATGTTGGCTTGGAAGCAGCCATTCATTTAAAGAGTGCGTAACAGCTCACTAGTCGAGCGGTCCGGCATGGATAATAATCGGGCATAAACATATTACCGAAGCTATGGATTTCATATTTAAATATGGAGTGGTAGGGGAGCATTGTAACAGAGATGAAGGTGTACTGCGAGGTATGCTGGATTGGTTACAAAAGAAAATGTAGGCATAAGTAACGATAATGCAGGCGAGAAACCTGCACACCGAAAGACTAAGGTTTCCCCAGCTATGCTAATCAGCTGGGGGTTAGTCGGGACCTAAGGCGAACCCGAAAGGGGTAGTCGATGGACAACAGATTAATATTTCTGTACTTGCCCCACGTTAAAGCGGACGGAGGCGAACAGTTGGTGCGTGCTGACGGAATAGCACGTTGAAGGGAGTGGTAACACCCCGATAGTACACAAAAGCTTCGGCCGGCGTGATAATCCAGCGAATCGACTTCCAAGAAAAGCGAGTGGATGCAACCCGTACCGTAAACCGACACAGGTAGTTGGGATGAGAATTCTAAGGTGCTCGAGAGATTCATGGCTAAGGAACTAGGCAAAATGGGCCCGTAACTTCGGGAGAAGGGTCGCCCCGCTTCGGCGGGGCCGCAGTGAAGAGGTCCAGGCGACTGTTTATCAAAAACACAGGGCTCTGCTAAATCGAAAGATGATGTATAGGGCCTGACACCTGCCCGGTGCTGGAAGGTTAAGAGGAGATGTTAGCATTAGCGAAGCATTGAATTGAAGCCCCAGTAAACGGCGGCCGTAACTATAACGGTCCTAAGGTAGCGAAATTCCTTGTCGGGTAAGTTCCGACCTGCACGAATGGTGCAACGATCTGGACACTGTCTCAGCCATGAGCTCGGTGAAATTGTAGTATCGGTGAAGATGCCGATTACCCGCTACGGGACGAAAAGACCCCGTGCACCTTTACTATAGCTTAGTATTGACTTTGGACAAGTGATGTGTAGGATAGGTGGGAGACTTTGAAGCGCCGTCGCCAGGCGGTGTGGAGTCATTGTTGAAATACCACCCTTTACTTGTTCGAAGCCTAACCTCATTATTGAGGGACAGTGCTTGGTGGGTAGTTTGACTGGGGTGGTCGCCTCCAAAAGAGTAACGGAGGCTTCTAAAGGTTCCCTCAGCACGCTTGGTAACCGTGCGTAGAGTGCAATGGCAAAAGGGAGCTTGACTGAGAGACATACAGGTCGATCAGGTACGAAAGTAGAGCATAGTGATCCGGTGACACCGCATGGAAGGGTCATCGCTCAAAGGATAAAAGGTACGCCGGGGATAACAGGCTGATCTCCCCCAAGAGCTCACATCGACGGGGGGGTTTGGCACCTCGATGTCGGCTCGTCACATCCTGGGGCTGGAGAAGGTCCCAAGGGTTGGGCTGTTCGCCCATTAAAGTGGCACGCGAGCTGGGTTCAGAACGTCGTGAGACAGTTCGGTCTCTATCTGTAGTGGGCGTTAGAAATTTGAGTGGACCTGATCCTAGTACGAGAGGACCGGATTGGACCAACCTCTGGTGCACCAGTTGTTCCGCCAGGAGCATTGCTGGGTAGCTACGTTGGGAAGGGATAAGCGCTGAAAGCATATAAGCGCGAAACCCACCACAAGATGAGATTTCTTTAAAGGACCGTGGGAGACGACCACGTTGATAGGCCACAGGTGTAAAGGCAGCAATGTCATAGCCGAGTGGTACTAATAATCCGTAAAGCTTGATGCGATTCCCACGCCTGCAAAGGTGTGGGGACTTGAATGCTTTATCTTGAAGTTCTTCTATATTCTTTGTTTCTTAAATATGTCAACTTATTAGGAGTTGGATAGGACGTTTAAAGACGTGTTATGCCAAACTCAAAGACTTAAGGTGGTTATGGCAACGGGGCTCACCTCTTCCCATTCCGAACAGAGAAGTTAAGCCCGTTAGCGCAGATGGTACTGCTATTTGTGGGAGAGTATGTCACCGCCTTTTTTTTAAAGACCCTTACATTAACTTGTAAGGGTCTTTTTTTTTTTTGAATAAACTGAAGTAACTTAGGATCTTTAATCTTGGATGCTACTGCTACTTAAAGGATAGTCCGGTTCTTTTTAATCAGAGTCGAAAATTTATTTTTTTTAACCCTTCATCCTTGTGTTTTACGGAGTAGCCATTGAATGATTAGGCTTAAAGATCAGGCTACATTCTTTATACTTTCATCTTGTTTTTATAGGATCCTCGATAATCTTAGAATCTGATCTAAATTTATTCTTTGGAACCGAATATTAGAATTTGAAATAATTCAGCTTGCCTAAAAAAGAACAAGTATTGCTAAATCGTAATAAGTGGAAGATTACTAATTGACCGCCTGATAGTATACCTAATGTTTAGCTGATTAATCAAATATAGCTTTTACCACCGTCATAATTCCTCTAAATATGAGAAATATGGCAGCAATTAATGCGAGGATGCCGATAATTAATACAGGAATGTAATAAGGGTGATCTTGATTATTAAAAGCCGTAAATAATACTGACGGACCAATTAAAGTTAATGGTAAGGCAAAAGCCAGATATTTAATTCCTTTACTTAATATTCTCTTATTGGTATGTTTCATTTTTTCTTCTCTACTGAACAATATAAGAGGTTGAATCTACTTCTGAAAGTCTAAAATATCCGAAAGGATAATTATCAGGATTTGTTTCATTTATAATATTTCCTTTTACCGTAGCTGGTTGTGACTGGAAAGGGCCTCCTCCATTGTCTCCGCCCTGGGAACGTAAGATGAATAAATATTCATAGAATGCTTTTGTAATACCTTCCATGGTTATAAAAATCTCATCACCTTCGGTTAATTCATCGTTAGAGTAGGTAGCTGAGACCTGGTTACCATCTGTAAATTCATCCTCATAAATTTCCAGTGATATTTTTGCGCTGGAAAAATTTCGAAAGCTAAAAAGATAGAAATTATCTTCACCTGCAGGATCTGTGAAAAAAGCTTCAACTTCAAGATCTTCTCTACTGAATCCCCCTTCGTTATTTTGTTCAATAAAATCAATACCCGCTACGGGAACAAAACTATTGCTTGCAGTATAAATTTCTTCCTGATAGTTTATTTCTAAAGTATAATTCTCTTGAAATTGGGGATTGAAATCAGAATTTGTATAAAAACCCTGATCATCATGTTGAAAAATGAATTCCTCGCCGCTATTTGATGTAATACTAACTGTGGCATCGGTAACAGGTGAATTTTCTTCTTCGTAAAAACCTATAGTTTGGGATAGTTGTATTTGTTGATTGTCTCCAGGAGTATCTGTATACCAAAGTATAGAAGCATTTATCACCAAACGAGGATCATTCTCCTGGAGATCCAAATCTATAACTTCCTCACAAGAATTTAATGTGACTGCCAGTATTAATAGTAATATTAGGTTTAAATTTTTCATCTTAAAATTTAAAATTATAGGTAACTGATGGTATTATTCCGAAGAGGCTTAATTTTGCTGCTTCGTTACGTCCAGTATCATCATTCTGCCTGAAACTTATTGAATTTGCATTCATTCTATTATAAATATTATAAATACCAAAATTCCAGGAGGATTGAAGACCTTCCTTTTTATCTGGTTTTGGAATATAGGTTGCTGAAATGTCTAATCTATGATAGGCAGGTAACCTATTACTATTTCTATCCCCATATACAGGGACATTAATCCCGTTAAAGTTATACTGACCGCTTGGGTAGGTCACCGGCAAACCTGTTTGAAAGGAAAAATTAGCACTAAAATCCCATTTTTTATTATACTCATAATTTGCAGTTAGGCTTATATCATGAGTCTTGTCGAAGTTTGTAGCATACCATTTTCCGTTATTTATTCCACTTTCTTCAGGAGTTCTCCCGGGTGTTTGTTGTTCTGAACGAGATAGGGTATAAGCTAACCATCCCGTTAAACGACCTTCATTTTTCTTTGCCAAAAACTCCAAACCATAAGCACGCGATTTTCCATTTAGTATTATAGTTTCAATATTATTGTTTGCAATTAAATTGGCTCCGTTTACGTAATCAATTCTATTTTGAATATCCTTGTAAAAAGCTTCTGTTTCAAAAGAATATTTTCCTTCCTTAAAATTACGGAAATATCCTATGGCATATTGATCAAGAATTTGAGGTCTTATAAATGGTCCACTTGGTGCCCAAACATCAAGCGGGGTGGGGGAGCTGGTATTAGAAATTAAATGAAGGTATTGCGCCATTCTATTATAACTTGCCTTTATGGACTGGTCATCATTGAAACTATATGCCAGTGCCAATCGCGGTTCCAGATTAGAGTACGTTTTTATAACTTCTGATCTGGAATATGATTGTGTATTAATAGGCGCTGCCTCTTCATAAATATCGAGGGCAGCATTATATGTTATGGGTTGGTTATTTGCATACTCATTCAAGCTTTCCTGGCCCAGTCTGAAGAAATTACTAAATCTCAATCCATATTCTGCGGAAAATTTATTAGAGATGTTGTGCTCTACTGAAAAGTAAGTTGCATTTTCCAATGCATATTTATTGGTAAGTTTAAAGAAATTTATTCCTGAATCTTCATCTGAAGGGGATATTTCTCCAGGGTTAAACTCGTAATAAGTATTATGAATTCCGTATTTCAGCTGAAATGAATCGTTTAGATAATGGTTGAAGTCGTATTTAATGTTAAGATTTTTAATCCCGCTATCCCAGTCAAATCCAACAAAATTAAGGGTTAAGCCGTAGTAATAATCACTGTAAATTAAAGAAAGATTTGTAAAAATATCATCTGATACTACATGATTCCATCTAAGATTAAATACTGAATTTCCGTAGGTGTTTAGGAAATTCTGGTTGATATCAAAAACATCCCGACCAAAATAACCTGAAAATAATAGCTTGTTATCATCATCCAGGGTATAACTTAGTTTCGTGTTGAGATCATAGAAATATGCTGAATTCGGGTTGTCGGCTAATTTCAGGAATAAATGCGCATAGGAACTTCTCCCACCTATTAGAAAAGAACCTTTATCTTTTACGATAGGCCCTTCAGCCAATAGCCGACTGGAAATTACTCCAATACCACCCTGAGCTTTAAATTCTTTGCTATTGCCATCTCGCTGATATATATCTAAAACCGATGAAACCCTCCCGCCATATTTTGCGGGAATTCCTCCTTTATACAATTTCAGATCTTTTACTGCATCAGGATTAAAAACCGAAAAGAATCCAAAAAGGTGGGAAGAATTAAAAATTGTGGCTTCATCTAATAAAACCAGGTTTTGATCTACGGCGCCACCTCGAACATTAAAGCCTGAAGCTCCTTCTCCAGCATTAGAAACACCCGGTAATAGCAATAGTGATTTTATAATATCTACCTCTCCAAATACCACGGGTAATTTTTGAATGGTATTGATAGAAAGTTTATTTACGCTCATTTCCGGACTTTTGATATTCAAGCCAGAATTTCTGGAGCTAATAACTACTTCATCTAGATTTTCTGAACTTTCAGTAAGTTCTGTATTAAATGTTGTGTCTTCAGTAATAGAAATTGTCTCTTTTATGCTTTGAAAACCAAGATAGGTGATTTCTATAGTATAAGTCCCTTCTGGAAGTTTAATAGAATAAAAACCATATTCGTTGGTTACCACGCCTTTATTTTCTTCGGGAATAATAATATTTACGCCTATTAAAGTTTCATTACTGGATGAATTTGTAATAGTTCCGTTTAGAGTATATGTTTTCTGAGCTATTAAATCTATGCTGGAAAATAGAAATAACAGTAGAAACAGGAAAGAAAAAGTAGATTTCAATTTTTTATGTAAATATAGTGTAGAAGCTAATTAATTTAAAGCTTAATATAAATATTAAGACTTGTTAAAGTAAAAAAGAGGATGTCTGAAAAGTTTTGAAAATCGTCATCCTGAATTTATTTCAGGATCTAAAATGTTAATAATCAAAACAAGTTAGAAGCTGAAACAAGTTCAGCTTGACGAAGCTAGACTTTTCAGACAACCTCTTAAATATAATTAGAACGAATTTATCCTAAAATATCATTCAAAAGCTTGCTGGGTCTCATTGCTTTAGAAGTAGCCTCTTCATTAGGCATATAATAACCTCCAATATCTACAGAAGATCCTTGCGCATCAATTAGTTCTTTATTGATTTGCTCTTCATTTTGTTCTAATTTAGAAGCTACATCAGCAAAATGTTTCTTTAAATCTGCATCTTTATCCTGAGCGGCTAGTGCCTGAGCCCAATATAAAGCCAAATAAAAATGGCTGCCACGATTATCCAGTTCATTTACCTTTCTAGATGGAGATTTACTATTTTCTAAAAATTTATTAGTTGCTTCATCTAAAGCTTCAGAAAGTACAAGGGCTTTCTTATTCTCGTATTTTTCGCCTAAATGTTCCAGAGAAGCTGCAAGCGCAAGAAATTCTCCCAGAGAGTCCCAACGCAAGTGACCTTCTTCAAGGAATTGTTGCACGTGCTTGGGAGCAGAACCTCCGGCACCGGTTTCAAACAATCCGCCACCATTCATAAGTGGTACAATAGAAAGCATTTTTGCACTGGTTCCTACTTCTAAAATTGGGAAAAGATCGGTTAAGTAATCTCTTAATACATTTCCGGTTACAGAAATTGTATTTTCTCCTGCTTTTACACGTTCTAAAGTATATTTAGTAGCTTCAGCAACCGACATTATTTTAATGTCTACTCCTGTAGTATCGTGATTTGGCAAATATTGATTTACTTTTTTGATTAGTTCGGCATCGTGAGCGCGGTTTTTGTCTAACCAGAAAATTGCTGGCCACCCGGTTGCTTTTGCCCTATTTACTGCCAGTTTAATCCAGTCCTGAACAGGAGCATCTTTTACCTGGCACATTCTCCAAATATCACCTTCTTCAACTTCGTGTTCGGTTAAAGTTTTTCCACTTTTATCAATTACACGAACAGTTCCGGCAGCTGGAATTTCAAACGTTTTATCATGAGAACCGTATTCTTCAGCTTTTTGAGCCATTAGGCCTACGTTTGGAACAGTTCCCATAGTAGTAGGATCGAAAGCGCCGTGTTTTTGGCAGAACTCAATAGTTTCCTGGTAAAGTGGGGCATAACTACTATCGGGAATTACCGCTTTGACATCCTGAGTTTCGTCATTCTTATTCCACATTTGCCCGGAAGTTCTAATCATTGCTGGCATAGAAGCATCAATAATCACATCACTTGGTACGTGAAGGTTGGTAATTCCTTTATCAGAATTCACCATTGCTATATCAGGCCCTTGTTTAAGATCGGCTTTAATCTTAGACTCTATCTCCGATTTTTTATCAGCAGGAAGTTTTTCAATAGCATTTAAAATATCTCCCAGTCCGCTATTTGGATCTCCACCGGCATTTTTGATATCTTCTCCATATTCATTGAAAACGTCTTCAAAAAATACTTTCACGGCGTGGCCAAAAATAATAGGGTCAGATACCTTCATCATTGTAGCTTTCATATGCAGTGAAAATAGCACACCTTTTGCTTTTGCATCTTTTACCTGTTCTCTTAGAAACTTCAAAAGTGCGTTTTTACTCATTAGGCTGGCATCAATAACTTCCCCTTTAAGTAGGTGCAGGTTATCTTTAAGCACTTTTTTATCACCACTTTTAGAGGTGAATTCAATTTTTACATCGGTTTCTTCGTTAATGGTTAACGATTTTTCATTGGCTTTAAAATCTCCACCGTCCATAGTCGCTACGTGAGACTTGGAGTCTGAGCTCCACTTACCCATAGAATGCGGATGTTTTTTAGCAAAATTCTTTACCGCTTTTGGTGCTCTTCTGTCTGAATTTCCTTCTCGAAGTACAGGGTTTACCGCACTACCTTTTACTTTATCGTATGTAGCCTGAATTTTCTTCTCATCATCATTACCAGGCTCGTCTGGATAATCAGGTAGTTTGTAGCCTTTTTCTTGAAGTTCTTTGATAGCCGCTTTTAACTGCGGGATAGATGCACTAATATTTGGCAACTTGATGATGTTAGCTTCAGGCTTCTTGGCTAATTCTCCAAGTTCTGCTAAATCATCGCTTACTTTTTGATCTTCTGAAAGGTATTGTGGAAACTGCGATAGAATTCTTCCGGCAAGGGAAATATCTTTAGTTTCCATGCCTACATTCGCCGCTTTTGTATAAGATGCGACTATAGGATAAAAAGAATAAGTAGCTAAAGCCGGGGCTTCATCTGTTTTGGTATAAATGATCTTTCCAATCTGTGTCATTTTGTAAATTTTATAGCTGATTAATTATGAATAGTCTAAACTCAATGAACGCCCAATTTTCATCGGGCGTTCGAGCTATGCGCAATATAATATTTTTCAAGCTTTTATCATAGTTGAAGCAGCATTAAAGGCTGTTAATTATTACTAAAAAGGCATAAAAAAAGCCATTTCATCTTAGTAACTAAAATGAAATGGCTTCAACTGAAATAATACGTGCTCACTGAATTTTCGAAATTCTTTAAGGGAAAAATCCCGGTGTGTATTATTTCAATGATTCAAAAAATAAAACTCAATAAAGTTATATTTTTGAATCTAGTGGGTTTTTATCCTTCAAACTATTCTTGACCTGGCAAAAAATAAGCGTTATATAGAAGATAAAAACCATATGTAAAGATTTTTAAGCTTTACCTTGAATTAGTTTCCTAGAAATCCTTTTGTTATTCTATTTAACTTAAATTCCATTCTAAATATACAACCAAAAAGAAGTTTTAGCAATAAATTTAACTTTTTGTTAGGCAGTATTTTACAGCCGGTTAGGGTTAAAATAAGCATATAAAAAAAGCCCCATAAATTGGGGCTTTCTATAATTTTAATAAGATGTATCTTATCTTTTAGCTTCCTTAATACGGGCTTTTTTCCCAGTAAGTTCTCTAAAGTAATAGATACGAGCTCTTCTTACTTTTCCTCGTTTGTTCAATTCAATTTTTTGAATTGCAGGAAGGTTTAAAGGAAAAATTCTTTCAACACCTACAGTACCACTCATTTTTCTAATGGTGAAAGTCTGTGAAGCACCGCTACCTCTTTTCTGAATTACTACCCCTTTAAAAAACTGGGTACGGGTTTTTTGACCCTCTTTAATTTCGTAATACACAGTAATGGTATCACCTGCAGAAAATTCAGGTAAATCTTTTCTTTCAACGAATTCGTCTTGTACGTACTTAATTAACGATTCCATAATATTTTATTTAATGTAAAACCTAAAACAACATTCACGGACCTCGCCAGAGGTTATTTTAGAACGAGTGCAAAAGTATTAATTTTAATTTATAATGCAACTTAGAAATTGTAATTATTTTTCTGTTTCATCCAAAAGATCAGGCCTTAAGCGTTTGGTTCGTTCCCAGGCTTTTTCTTCTCTCCATGCTTCAATTTTTGGAAAATTACCTGAGGTTAATATTTCGGGCACTTTCCAACCTTTATATTCGGCAGGTCTTGTATAAACCGGGGGAGCGAGTAGGTTATCCTGAAAAGAATCGGTTAAAGCTGAAGTTTCATTTCCTAAAACTCCTGGAATTAATCTTATGATTGCATCACAAACTACCGCCGCACCAAGCTCTCCGCCAGAAAGTACATAATCACCTATAGAAATCTCCTTGGTAATAAAATGGTCACGAACCCGCTGATCTACTCCTTTATAATGCCCGCAAAGAATTATGATATTTTCTTTTAAAGAAAGTGTATTGGCAGTTTTTTGATTAAAACGATCGCCATCTGGGCTCATATAGATTACTTCGTCATAATCCCGTTGACTTTTAAGATCTGAAATGCACTTATCAATAGGCTCTACCATCATAACCATCCCGGCACCACCGCCAAACTGATAATCATCAATCTGTTTGTAATTATCAGTTACATAATCTCTTAAATTATGAAGATGAATTTCTACATGACCGCTTTCTATAGCTCTTTTTAAAATAGAAGCCTCAAAAGGACTTTTAAGTAGATCTGGAACTACGGTAATTATATCTATGCGCATATTTTCTAATAAAATGCAAAGATGCTAATAAAAATTTAAGCTGAAGGCGGATTAGTCTTTGGCTTTGTTCTTTTCATCCTGAAGCATTCTACCTAAACGCTGTTCCTTTTCCAGGGCTTTAGCGCGGTAAGCGTCAAACTCTTTTTCGGTTTCGTTTAATCTATGTCTGGCTTCTTTAGTAGTGGCATTAGAATTTTTAAACTGATATATAAAGAATAGAAGCGCAAGAATTAGCACTCCAACAATTCCCCACATTAGGGCCATATAGCTTCCTTTGCTAAAAGGCATTCCAAGAAAATTTATAGCGTCTTTTTCTTCATTTACACGTTGAAGATCTTCCTGGGTATCGGCTAATTGATTTTCAAGATTTTTGATTTCTTCATTTTGGCTTGAAATAATGCCCTGTTCCTCCTGAAGCTCGTTTTTTAAATCCTGAACGTGACGTTTGGTATTATCTCTTAATTCGATTAAGGCATCATAATCCACTACTTTATAACCCTGGTAATTGTTAGAAGATTCAATAAGATTATCAAATTCATCCTCAATAAAATTAGAGGTTGCCAATGAATCTTGTGCGATTAAAACATTGACCGAAAATATTAAAAGTAAGCTTGAAAAAATAATATTACGCATCATTTGGGGTTTTTCTGGTTGAGATTTATATGCTTGAACGCCCACTTTTTTCAGTTATTGTAAGCGCTTTCATTATTTTGAATTTAATTTCCTAAATTCCTTTAAATTAAAAATTTGAGCGCGCAAATGTAAAGTATTCTAAATGAAAAACCCACCAAAATTAGGTGGGTTTTTCTGTAATTTTATAGCTAATCAATATTTAATTCTCTCGTACCTACATTTTTAGGAATCACAGGAAATTAAAAAATAGCTTTTGTGCGATTATTTGCTTACTCAAAGCTTACCTTCTAATAATAAGTAAATCTTCTCACCTTAGCGATATATTTTGCCAGTCTTATTAATTGATGACTGTAACCATATTCGTTATCATACCAAATATAAAGGATTACATTTTTCCCATCTGCCGAGACTATGGTTGCTTTACTATCATAAATTGACGGGGCGTTAGACCCTACAATGTCAGATGAAACCAATTCATTATCCAGGGAATATTTAATTTGCTCTACCAGTTCACCTTGTAGTGCGTATTTCTTTAAAATATTATTTACGCCCTCAACCGTAGTTTCACCTTCAATTTCAAGATTTAAAATAGCTAGTGAACCGTTTGGCACGGGAACCCTAATTGCATTAGAAGTAAGTTTTCCTTCAAATACAGGTAAAGCTTTAGCAACTGCTTTACCAGCACCGGTTTCAGTAATTACCATATTTAGGGCAGCAGCACGACCTCTTCGGTATTTGCTGTGCATGTTATCTACTAGATTCTGGTCGTTGGTGTAGGCGTGAATAGTTTCTAAATGCCCGTGCACCACGCCAAGTGTATCCTGAACTGCTTTTAAAACCGGGGTTATAGCATTTGTGGTACAAGAAGCTGCCGAAAATATAGAAATCTTATCGGGGTTATGTTCTTTATGGTTTACACCGTGAACAATATTTGGAATGCCTTTCCCAGGAGCTGAAAGTAAAACCTTTGCAGCACCTTTTGCTTTCAAATGCCTGCTTAGTGCTTCTTTGTCTCTAAAAGCACCAGTGTTATCGATAATTAAGGCTTTATTAATTCCGAATTTTGTATAATCAATATCTTCTGGTTTGTCTGCAGAAATTATCTTTACAGTAGTGCCATTTATAATAAGTGCACTATTCGCTTCGTCTATAGCAACAGTTCCTGAAAAATCACCGTGAACTGAATCATTTTTTAATAAAGACGCACGTTTTTCCAATACCGTTCTATCTACCGCACCACGAGTGACAATAGCTCGCAACCGCAACTGACTGCCCTTGCCGGTTCTGGCCATTAATTCTCTAGCCACTAAACGACCAATACGCCCAAAACCGTAGAGCACAACGTCTTTAGGGACCACTTTATCATATTTTTTTGCATCTTTTAATTTATCAGAAACAAAAGCCATGGCGTTTAAATGACCTTGATCTTCTAAATGATATTCGTAGGTTAATTTCCCAATGTCAAGTTTTGCAGGTGGCAAATCCATATCCTGAATTGCTTTCGCAATTTCTACCGAATCAAATATTGAAATAGGTTTTTCTACAAATTCCCCTGCATATTCGTGAAGATTTAAAATATCGCTCACATTTCGATTAAGCAATTGGTTTCTGAATAAGACCAATTCAATTGATTTATCGTACCAGAGATCACTGATAATATTGATAAATTCTACGGTCGCTTTGCGCCGATTTGCCTGAAAAGCAAGTTCCTTTTCGTAAACTTTGTTAAAGCTCATGTGTGGTTGTGTGTTTTTAAATAATGGCGCAAAAGTATATATTTCAAACGTTTTCGTAAAGAAAATTTTGCATAAAAAAACTCCCTGATAATTAGGGAGTTTTCATCGCTAGGTCACACGGTCTCTTAACGCCATACCATGCGTTGTTTTTCGCCATTTTTATCTATAATACTAATGATGATAGATTCTGAAGGATTCTTTTTTCTAATAATGCGTTCTACATCCTGTACATTGTAGACTTTCTTATTATCTATTGCGGTAATTACAATTCCTACTAGTTCTTCAGATGGTAATTCAGGGGATAGGGTTCGATAAATTTTCACCCCATTTTCAGCATCCAAGGCTTGTAATTCTTCTTTGCTGGCATTTGAAACTTCAATTTTTATTGATTCTATAGCGTAGGTTTCAAACTTAGAAAGCGTTACATTAACTTGTTTTTCCCTACCGTCTCTAAGAAAAGTAACTTCAATTTCATCATTAGGTCGCTTTGAATTTATATAACCGGTTAGGTCAGAAAATTTATTAATAGCTACATTATCTAATTTTCTAATAATATCTCCTTCTTTTAAACCAGCTTTTTCAGCTCCGCTTCCGTTGGTAACCTCAGCAACTAACACTCCCTGGGATGTTTTTAGTCCAAATTCCTCGATAATACGAGCGTTAATCCCGGTGCCTTTAATACCTAAAATTCCTTTTTGAACATTACCATATTCCATAATATCTTCCACGATCTTTCTGGTATTATTAGAAGGAACGGCAAAAGCGTAACCTACGTAACTTCCGGTTTGTGAAGTAATAGCAGTATTAATTCCTACTAACTCTCCGTTTATATTTACCAGCGCACCACCGCTGTTTCCGGGATTTATTGCGGCATCTGTTTGAATAAAAGACTGTGGCGTTGCATCATACATATTTAAATCTCTGGCAGTAGCACTAATAATTCCTGCGGTTACGGTAGATTTTAAATTAAAAGGATTTCCAACTGCTAAAACCCATTCCCCTAGTTTTACATTATTAGAATCTCCAAAGGGAATATAATCTAAATTTTCAGCTTCAATTTTTAATAAAGCAATATCTGCAGTTTCATCGGTGCCTATAATTTCTGCAGTGTAAGTTTTGTTATTGTTTAAGGTAACTTCTACCTCATTAGCTTCTCTAATCACATGGTTGTTGGTTACTATATAGCCATCGGGAGAAATAATAACTCCAGAGCCTGCACCCTGAAGGGCTTTTCCGCCGCTGTTATTTCCGTAAATAAAATCTCTCATGGTTCTGGGACCTCTAAAAACGGCTACATTTTTCACGTGCACAACTCCGTTTACCGTATTTTCAGCTGCTTCTGTAAAATCGGCATTTGTGCCATAAATATTACCTGAGTAATTTGCCGGAATTACCTTTGCGGCGCTATTGGAGACCGGTGGTAATTCCTCTAACGTTTCAGCTTCAAAAAACATTTTATAGCTTCCTAAGGTGAGTGCGCCTCCCAGTATAGAAACGAACAGTAATTTTGATAAATCTTTCATTTTTTAAATAGGATTTTTATAAAATTCAACTTTAAAAATATAATATTAGTATATGGGTTATTTAATTTTAACTGCCATTTAACACGGCAAAAAATCGTGTTATTTATGGTATATTTGTAGTCCTTAAAATTTACGTAATGAAAATTCCATTTTATAAATATCAGGGTACCGGTAACGATTTTGTGATGATTGATAACCGCGAAAAATTAATATCCAAAAATAATACCAGATTGATCAAAAGATTATGTGACCGTAAATTTGGGATTGGTGGTGATGGATTAATACTTTTAGAAAATCCTGAAATTGAAGGAGACGATTTTAAAATGGTTTATTTTAATGCTGATGGTAATGAAAGTAGCATGTGCGGTAATGGCGGGCGCTGTCTTGTAGCTTTTGCTAAATTTCTGGGAATTATAGAAAATAATGCAAGTTTTACCGCGATAGATGGACCTCATAAGGCAAGTATAAGTGAGCACGAAGTAAGTTTACAAATGCAGGATCTTTCTGAAATAAAGCAATTAGGGAATAGTGCCTTTTTGGATACTGGATCGCCACATCACGTTATTTTCACTAAGAATGTTGCCGATTTGGATGTGAAAAAAGAAGGGGCGGTAATTAGATATTCAAATGATTATGTTGCAAATGGAGGCACCAACGTAAATTTTGTTGATATGCAGGAAGATAATACTTTCCTGGTGAGAACTTACGAAAGAGGAGTGGAAGACGAAACACTTTCCTGTGGTACAGGGGTGACAGCAGTTGCTTTAGCGGCACACGCCTCTGGAAAAGCCACAGCTAATACTATTAAACTCATTGTTCCTGGTGGAGAATTGTCAGTTTCATTTAAAAAGGAAAATGAAACCTATACTGATGTTTGGTTAACGGGACCGGCAGAACAGGTTTTTAAAGGCGAAATAGTATGTTTAGTTTAAAAGGCGATAAGGTTTACCTGAGAGCCCTGGAACCTGAGGATCTGGATTTTGTTCACACCGTGGAAAATACCGAAGATTTTTGGGAAATTAGCGCTACTCAAACACCCTATTCCCGGTTTATGATTAAGCAATATCTTGAAAATGCACATCGTGATATTTACGATATTAAACAGTTGCGTTTGGTGATATGTGACCTTAAGAATAGGGAAGTAGGTCTCATAGATATCTTTGATTTTGAACCTAAAGATAGAAGAGCTGCCATTGGTATTCTAATAGCCGAAGCTTCTGAACGTGGAAAGGGATTTGGTGCAGAAGCTCTTAAACTTGTTAGTGATTATTGTTTTAAGCATCTTGCCATGCACCAGGTTTATGCGAATATTACCTCCGGCAATGAAACCAGCCTAAAGCTTTTTGAAAATCAGGGTTTTCAAAAAGTGGGCGTAAAAAAGGATTGGACATACTCAGGGGGCCAGTTCAAAGACGAAATTCTATATCAATTGATCAGTAAATAATGTACTTTAAAAAAATATTTTTGGCTATTGCCATTCTTGGCCTTATAGGTCTTTCCATTTTTAGTTATTATATCTACACCAGCATTTTCTCAGCAAACACAAGCTTCTCAGAAAAGGAGAAATTGGTTTATGTACCTACAGGAGCAAATTACCAAACTGTTATTGATAGCCTTCAGCCTTATATTGATGATATGGAATCTTTTGATTTGGTTGCCAGAAAGAAAGGATATGCTTCAAATATTAAGGCGGGTAGATATAGCTTAAAGTCAGGGATGAATAATAATGAATTAGTGAATGCTTTACGCCGCGGGAATGTTCCGGTTAAGTTAACTTTTAATAATCAAGAGCGTTTAGAAAATCTAGCCGGAAGAATCGCCGTGCAAATTGAAGCTGATAGTACTGCCTTAATAGAAGCATTTAAAGATGAAGATTTTTTAGCGGAAAACGATTTTACTGAAGCTGAAGCTTTGGCGATGTATATTCCTAATCAATATGAATTTTACTGGAATACGTCTGCTGAAGAATTTAGAAGTAAAATGAAGCGGGAGTATGAACGTTTTTGGACCGAAGAAAAGATTCAAAAGGCTGAAAAAATAGGGCTTAATCCTAAAGAAGTTTCAACCATAGCGTCTATTGTGCATAAGGAAACAGCAAAAGTAGATGAGCGTCCCAAGGTTGCCGGTGTTTATATGAACCGCTATAAAAATGGCTGGAAACTGGATGCAGATCCTACAGTTATTTATGCGGTAAAACACGAAACTCAAAAATGGGACACCATTATAAAAAGAGTACTGTATAAAGATCTTGAATTAGATTCTCCTTATAATACTTATAAATACAAAGAATTGCCTCCTGGCCCTATTTTTATGCCAGACATATCTGCAATAAATGCGGTTTTAAATTACGAAGATCATAAATACTTCTATTTCGTAGCAGATGTTCAAAATTTCGGTTATCATAAATTCGCGGAAACTTTAGCGCAGCATAATCGAAATAAGCAGGAATATGTGCGTTGGATTAACAAGCAGGGCGTAAAAAGATAAAAAAATTTTCATCTCCAATTTATTAAGAAACCGCTAACGCCTTTAGTATCGGTTTCTTATAGGCTTGTTAAGCTAAAATCAAACTTTATAATTTGCTTAACAGCTTGTTCTTCAGATTTTTAAAATTTGTTGTACATTTGCACGGCAAAATTGAAGGGGGCGTAAGCTTAATTTTTTTAGCCCAAACCATTAACCTTTCAGAAACAAAATGTAATGAGAAGGAAAATTGCAAAATTTTCAATCTTGCCTGTATTCGCAGGCTGTATGTTTTTTAGTTTTTCAACGAAAAAAGCTGCAAATCTGGAAATTGAAGGTTATTCAACTTCCAATCTTGATCTAAACTATACCGTGGCTCTTTTGGAGGAAAGCGAATTAGCAAAAGATCAAAGCCTTGAAAGGGCGTTACCTGAACTGGGAAAGTCCTATGTTGGTTTTAAAGAAGCGCTGGGTTTTAAAGAATCCCGTGGAAATTATCAAACAATTAATGAGTTTGGCTATATGGGTAAATACCAATTTGGAATTGGCACCCTGGAACTATTAGGGATTTATAATGGTGCCGAATTCATGAACTCACCCGAACTACAGGAAGCTGCATTTTATACTAATGCTTCCAGAAACAAATGGATATTAATTCGTGATATTGCTCGTTTTGAAGGCCAGGTTATTAATGGTGTGGAAGTTACAGAATCAGGAATTCTTGCCGCTGCTCACCTTGCAGGACCTGGGAGTGTAAAGAAATACTTACGAAGCTGGGGAGCGCAGTCTTTTAGCGATGCCTTTGGAACTTCTATAAGAAATTATATGAAGAAATTTGGAGGCTATGATACCTCTTTTGTGCAGCCGGAGAAAAATCCAAGGGTGAATATAAAAGCTTATAGAGCTTAGATTTCTTTCTGAAATATAAATATAGCAGGCCTCTTATGGAGGTCTGTTTTTGTTTTACTCCAGTCAGAAACCGGTTTAGTTACAATGTATTCTGTAGGTAAAGTTAAATCACAAGCCACAGAAAGCCTGGTGGATGGATGTAAAAGCTGAAGAAAGTCTTCTAATAGCTTATTATTTCGGTAGGGGGTTTCAATAAAAATTTGGGCTTCCTGTTTTTCTAAAGAAAGCCTTTCTAAATCTTTAATTTCCTTTTTTCTCTCTTTTTTATCTATGGGCAAGTAGCCATTAAAGGTAAAACGCTGGCCGTTCATTCCACTACCCATCATTGCTAATAAAATTGAAGAAGGTCCCACTAATGGGATTACTTGAATACCTTCATTGTGGGCGATTTTTACAATTTCAGCACCGGGATCTGCAACGCCGGGGCAACCGGCTTCACTCAATAAGCCTATATTCTTTCCTTCTTTACAATCGTTTAAAAATGAAGGAATTTCTGAAGTTTCAGTGAATTTATTAAGATGAAAAAATTGAAGTAGAGATTGCTGTTTCTCCGGTAACAGTTTTTTTATATGTCGTCGTGCTGTTTTTTCATTTTCAGCGATATAAATATCCAAAGTTTCCATAATTTCTTTTACCTGTATAGGTAAAACCTGCATTGGGTTTGCAGCTCCCATAGTAGTGGGGATTAAATAAAGTTTTCCGGAATATTTGAAATCTGACATTTAACTTAGGCCTTATTTTCTTCTTTTAACTGCTGGGCGATCTTCTCACAGGCTTCATCCAGCATTTGGTATACATTTTCAAACCCTTGATCGCCGCCAAAATATGGATCTGGAACATCTACGTTTTCGGCAGGGAAAATTTCATCGAGAATCAATTGTACTTTAGCTCGATCGTCGTCATTTCTAGCAAGAGCGATCACATCTTTAAAATTCTGATTATCCATCACATAAATACGATCGAATTTATCAAAATCTTCCTTCTGGAATTGTCTTCCGCGTTGGTAAGTAATATCCAGGTTATTTTTTTTCGCCACTGCAATAGATCTTGGATCGGGAGAATCATCTATATGGTAATCTCCAGTTCCAGCCGAATCCACAAAAACCTTAGATTCGTCTATTTTAGATTTCAAAATACCTTCGGCAAGCGGTGATCTGCAAATGTTGCCTAGGCACACCATCAATACCTTAGTCTTCATAACATGTGCGTTTATATAGTGAGTTTCTTGTTGAGGTCTTCAACAAATTTTTTGAATTGCTTATCGGTGGTAGCTAAATTATCAACCGTTTTGCAGGCATGTAAAACCGTCGCGTGGTCGCGTTTTCCTATTTGAGAACCAATGCTCGCTAAAGAAGCTTTTGTAAATTTCTTTGCGAAGAACATAGCTAATTGCCTGGCTTGTACAATATGTCTTTTACGTGTTTTAGACTGCAAAGTTTGTACATCCATTTGGAAATAATCACTTACCACCTTCTGAATATAATCTATAGAAACTTCGCGTTTGGTATTTTTCACGTAGTTGTCTACAATCTTTTTAGCAAGTTCTAAAGTGATGTCTTTTTTGTTGAAAGAAGAGTGGGCGATCAGCGAAATAATAGCGCCTTCCAGTTCACGAATATTCGTTTTAATATTATTAGCCAGAAACTCCACAATCTCTTCTGGCATTTCTACACCGTCGCGATAAAGTTTGTTTTTAATAATAGAAATTCGGGTTTCAAAATCTGGATGTTGCAATTCTGCAGAAAGTCCCCATTTAAATCTTGAAAGCAGGCGTTGTTCAATATCCTGCATATCTACCGGTGCCTTATCACTGGTTAGAATTACCTGTTTTCCGTTTTGGTGTAAATGATTAAAAATATGGAAGAAAACATCCTGAGTTCCTGCTTTTCCGGAAAGTAATTGGATATCATCAACAATTAAAACATCAATGATTTGATAGAAATGAATAAAATCGTTTCTATTATTTTTCTTAACTGATTCTATGTACTGCTGGGTAAATTTTTCCGCAGAAATATATAAAACAGTTTTCTCTGGATATTTATCCTTTATTTCAACGCCAATAGCATGAGCAAGGTGTGTTTTTCCTAAACCTACCCCACCAAAAATAAGCAGTGGATTAAAAGAAGTTCCTCCCGGTTTATTGGCCACAGCTAATCCTGCCGATCTTGCTAATCGGTTGGAATCTCCTTCCAGGAAATTCTCAAAATTGTAACTAGGGTTAAGCTGAGATTCGATCTTTACATTTCTAATTCCAGGAATTATAAAAGGATTCTTTAATTCAGGGTTTCTGTTTTTTATGGGAACATCTACTTCCTGGGAAGCCATGTTGCTACGCTGGGTACTCGGAATTTTCTCGGTAAATGGCATTTTATTACCATAGGTATTTTCCATTTTGATCACATAGACCAATTTGGCTTTTTCCCCTAATTCTTTGGTTAATGAAACTTTTAAAAGTTTAACGTAATGTTCTTCCAGCCACTCGTAAAAAAACTTTGAAGGCACCTGAATGCTCAGTGCACAATCCGTAAGTTTTACTGCTTGTATTGGTTCAAACCACGTTTTGTAAGCCTGTGGAGTGATGTTATCTTTGATAAAAGCCAGACAGCTATTCCAA
Organism: Salegentibacter sp. Hel_I_6; assembly: GCF_000745315.1. NCBI lineage: Bacteria > Pseudomonadati > Bacteroidota > Flavobacteriia > Flavobacteriales > Flavobacteriaceae > Salegentibacter > Salegentibacter sp. Hel_I_6. The sequence goes on from NZ_JQNQ01000001.1 coordinate 3,064,721, forward strand.
ACTGATTGCGCAGTTTTTGACATGCTTTGCGTTGTATTATTTTAGATTAGTAGTGGTTTATAAGCAGTTAAAAGATATAGGGGTCTTTCAACTTGAGTGGAACAAATATGTGAACAAATTATGTAATAAAAAAACCTGTTTGGGGTTGAATTTTAAGAAAAATTTATGCATACTTAAATCCGATTATGAAAGTACAAAACCTCATCCACTTAAGCTGTTAAATTAAATATGAAAAGTCACGAATCTTTTGTTAAAGTCCGTTATGCGGAAACCGATCAAATGGGTGTTGTACACCACGGGAATTACGCACAATACTTCGAAATAGCCCGTCTTGACTGGCTTTTGGCACTTGGGATATCCTATAAATCTATGGAGGAAAACGGGGTTATGTTACCGGTTTATGAACTCAATACAAAGTTTTTAAAGCCAGCAGTTTTTGAAGACGACCTTAAGATTGAAGTAAAATTAAAAGAGCTTCCATCGGTAAAAATTACTTTTGAATATTTAATTTATAATCAAAACGAAGAATTACTTACAAAAGCATTTACAACCCTCGTTTTTATGGACGCTAAAACCAAAAAACCAATACGTTGCCCACAGTATATTTTAGATAAGTTGACGTAGAGGTGAGGTTTATATTTTTAAATCATTCCGTCATCCTGAACTTGTTTCAGGATCTGAGCTGTTTAGAATTATTTCAGGTTAGAAGAATCCCGAAGTTGAGTTGGGATAAAGTCTGAAACGAGTTCAGCTTGACGATATGTGTCATTGAATTTCTTCAAGTATTTTACATATCATTTATTCCTCTAATTTTTTAATCCCCACCTTATACGTTGAGTCAAATTTTTCAAAAATAGTTTCGGCATCTTTTTTCCTTACCGAAATATAGATCTTACAATCCAGTTCCAATTTTTGTTCAATAATATTAAGATTGTTTTCCTTTATTAATCGCATCACAATATTCATTTCAGGATAGTCGAAACTGATCTCGAAAAGCTCGTCTATGGTTCTCTTAACGATATTGGCCTCTTCAAGAGCCATTTGTGCTGCGGTCTTGTAGGCATTTATAAGTCCGCCCACACCAAGTTTTACACCGCCAAAATATCTCACAACCACAATTAGAATATTGGTGACTTCAAAAGATTGAATTTGACCATAGATTGGCATTCCGGCGGAGTTGGAAGGTTCGCCATCGTCGTTGGCGCGATATTGAATATCGGTTTCAGATTTTCCAAATTGCCAGGCATAGCACCAATGTCTTGCTTTATGGTGCTTCGTTTTTAATTCTTGTAAATGAATATTTGCTTCTTCTTCTGTCTTAACCGGAAATGCATAGCCGAAAAATTTTGAATTTCGGTCTTTGAATAAGACTTCAGGAGAAGCTTTGGTTATGGTTTTATAGGTGTCTTTCATTATTGCTGATATTGAATTTATAATATGAAGAACCGCTCATTAAATGAAAAAATAAATTACACATTATTCCTATACCTATAAGGTGAAAAAATAGACCTTGCAGGAGGAGCCTTCCTGCGAGGTTTTTGTAACCTCGTAGGTATATTCATTAAAATTTATTTATAGACAGGTTTTAGAAAACTGTGTAGCTTTTGCGATAAAACTACTGGCTACTCGCCACCAAAATAATACTTATCACAGCTAGTGCAATTCCAATCCAGTTTTTCTTTAAGAGAACCTCTTTAAAAAGTACGATTCCCAATATGGTTGATGCTAAAACAATTCCCACGTGGTTTAAGGTAAAGATCACCGAATTTTCAAATCCCGGAGATCGCAGTGCCATTACTAAAAAATAGATCGAAAAATAATTGGGAATTCCCAGTGCGATTCCTCCGGCTATGTTTTTCCAGGTGATCTTTAATTTGCCTAAAACTGCCTGGCCAATTAAAATAGCTGTTCCAATAATACCGGCGATTCCAAAAATACTGGAAGAGAAAAGGCCAACATCGGTTTCAGAAACATAGAAATTTTCAAGGTAGTTTATCGTGGTGTCGATAATCCCACTGCCCACGAAAACCAGTAAAGGAAATATTAGATTTTCTTTCTTTATGCTAATTCCTTTTTTCGTTTTAATGGAACTTAAATAAACCGCCGCGAGTGCTAGAATAATTCCGGTGACTTTTAAAAAACCCAGACTTTCATTATAAATAAAAATTCCGAAGAAAACAGGAATCGCAACCGACATTTTGGTAGCTACTGAAACCACCGAAAGTCCACTGCGTTGGGTGGTAATTGCTGCCAAATTAAAAACCGTAATAAAGAGTGCTCCTAAGATCAGCGTTCCTAAAAACCATTTTTCTGAAGGGATTCTCACAATATCATCAACACTTTCTATATAGCCAAAAAAGCCTACGATACAGGCGATAAAATAGTTAACGATAATGGCTTGCAGCGTATTTACCCCGTATTTTTTATAGAGCCTAAATACGATGAAAATAACTGTAGAAGAAAGTATGCTAAGTAGCAGGTAAATCAAAATAATTCCTTTTTGGTGGTAAATAAATCAATGACATCTTCACGGGTAGGTTCAATATTCCAGGTATGAAAACCTAAATTTTCAGCTGCTTCCGTATTTTCTTTGGTGTCGTCTATAAAAAGACATTCTTGCGGTTTTAGGCCGTGTTGTTTTAGTACGAGCTCATATATTTCAGCATCGGGTTTTCTAAAATTGATCTCGTGTGAAAGATAAAAAGCATCAAAACAAGCTTTAAAATCTTCAAAAAACGATACGTTTTCTTTTACCCAATCAATATGAATTTCGTTGGTGTTGCTTAAAAGAATTAATTGATAATTTTTTTCTTCGGAAATTTTCTTTAAAAACTGGTAACGATATTCAGGGAAATCTATTAAAATCGCGTTCCAGGAATTTTTGAAATGTTCTGGTTCAAGCTGAGAATGTTCGCTCTGATAAGATTTTACAAATTCTGCCGATGAAATAAGCCCTTTTTCATATTGCTGGTTGATATTCAATAAACTTTCTGAAAGTTCTTCGATTTCATATTTATTCATTTCGCGCATCGTGGCCGGTTTGTCCAGGTTGATGAATACGTCTCCAAAATCGAAAATTATGGTTTTAATCATTCTTGTAAATCTTTAAATTATCCCGCTCCAAATTAATTTCTGAAAGTTTAATTCCTGAAAATCGCGGTGCGTTTATTCCCTCATGAAATTCAGAAATTCCGGTAAAGACCCTCGCTTCATCCCAAAGATTTGCGTCAATAAAAGTCTGAAGCGTTTTTGCACCTCCTTCAATTATAACCGATTGTAAATTATGACGGTAAAGTACCTCGCAAATTTGTTGCGCTAGTTCCTGTTGAAAATCTAGCTTTTCAAATACTAAATTATCTCCTGGTTTTTTTTCATTTTCGGTTAAAACAATGGTTTTTATACTGCCATCAAACAATGCAGATTTCTGCGGAATTTTTAATTCTTTGTCTATCACTACCCGCACAGGGTTTTTGCCATTCCAAAGCCTTATGTTTAGTCTGGGATTATCAGCAATGGCTGTATTGGTGCCCACTAAAATGGCCTGTTCTTCACTTCTCCATTTATGCACCAGTTGTTTAGAATAATGATTCGTGATCCAAACCGGCTCGCGTTTTTCCTGGACTTTTGGAGCGATAAAACCATCGGCGGTTTGGGCCCATTTCAAAATAATATAAGACCGTTTCTTTTGATGAAAAGTAAAAAAACGTTTGTTGAGATCCTGGCATTCTTTTTCCAGAATTCCCACCTGAACTTCACACCCGGCTTCCATCAATTTTTTAATGCCACGACCGGCAACTTTAGCAAAAGGATCTACTGTGCCAATAATCACTTTTTTAATGCCCTTAGCGATAATTAGATCGCTGCAAGGCGGCGTTTTTCCAAAATGACTGCAGGGTTCCAGACTCACATAGATGGTAGATTTCTTTAAAAGCGATGCGTCCTTAACCGAATTTACCGCGTTTACCTCGGCGTGTGGAGCTCCAGCTTTTTGGTGCCAGCCTTCGCCAATAATTTTGTCTTTATCAACAATTACGCTGCCTACCAGCGGATTGGGATAAGTAGCTCCCAGTCCGTTTTTGGCCAGTTCAATACAGCGTTTTATATATTTTTCGTGTATATTCACGCCTCTAAAATAGGATTATTTACCAAGAATGAGCACGTTAAAAATACGGGAAATTCAACCCGAAGACAATCAACAAGTTGCCGAAGTAGTAAGAACGGTTTTGGTAGAAATGGGCGTTCCTAAAGTCGGCACCGCCTATGAAGACAAAGCGCTGGACGATATGTATGCGACTTACCAGAACCCACGAATGAATTATTTTGTGGTGGAAGAGAAAGGAAAGATAATTGGTGGCGCCGGTATTGCACCATTAATTGGACTCGAAGAAAAAATATGCGAACTGCAAAAAATGTATTTTCTGCCGGAAGCTCGTGGCAAAGGTCTTGGCGCGCAAATGATGGATACCTGTCTTAAATTCGCCAAATCCCAGAATTTTAAACAATGTTATATTGAAACCCTGCCTTATATGGAAAGCGCACGGAAACTTTACGCACGTAGCGGCTTCAAATCTTTAGAAAAACCCCTTGGAGACACCGGTCATTACAATTGTACGATGTGGATGATTAGGTATGTTTGAGAAGTAGGAGTGAATAGTGAAGGGTGAATAGTGAAGGGTTAAGAGTGAGGAGTCTTCTTTTACGTTTTTGCGAGAGGGGGAAGAACGCGGCGATTTTTTGTTTTTAATCAAGAGAAAAGAGTAGAGAGAAGAGAAAAAAGATTTGAGAAACAAGAGATAAGATTCAGGAATTTGGATTTTCCTCAAACTGACAACTCACAACTGATAACCGACAACCGACAACCGAAAAAATGAAACTAAAAGCCCAAAAAGAAATTTTTACTAAATCGCTGGAAAATGAATATCCTGTGGAAGAAGTGAATTCTTTTTTCTTTATGCTAACAGAAGCTTTTTTCAAGATCAATAGGTTAAATCTTGCTTTAAATCCTGAGCTTGAAATTGATAAAAGTCAGTTTGAGAAACTAGAGTCAGCCTTAGCGCGTTTAACAAACCACGAACCCATTCAGCATATTATTGGGGAAACAGAGTTTTTCGGATTGATTTTTAAAGTTGATCGAAACGTATTAGTGCCAAGACCAGAAACCGAGGAATTGATTGAATGGATTTTAGAAGACTTTTCCGAATTGGAATCTGGGCGAATCCTAGACATTGGAACGGGGAGTGGTTGCATCGCTATTGCCCTGGCGAAAAATCTTCCGGAAGCTCAAATTTCGGCTATAGATATTTCTGAAAAAGCCCTGGAAATCGCAAAAATCAATGCAGAAATTAACCAGGCCAAGATTAATTTTATTCAGGAAGATATTTTAAAAACTAAAGCTCTAAATGGGAACTGGGACATTATTGTCTCTAATCCGCCCTACGTTAGGGAACTGGAAAAAAAGGAAATGCACCGAAATGTTTTAGAATACGATCCACCTACTGCATTATATGTAAAAGACGAAAATCCTTTAATTTTCTATGAGAAAATCACGAAATTGGCCAAAACCGCTTTAAATCCAGACGGAAAAATCTATTTTGAGATCAACCAATACCTGGCAGAAGAAACCGAAAAGATGATGCAGAAATATGGTTTTAATACCGAATTGCGAAAAGATCTTTTTGGAAATTTTAGGATGTTAAGAGGTGAGATAAACTAATCCTGCGAGTTTCTTTTAACCTCGTAGTTATTTTAGCAGGAAAATTGTAAAATATAGAATCAGGCTTGTCAAAAGACATTCGCCACGAATACACGAATATTTTTAGGTATAAGAATACTTAAATCTTTTGTCACTTCGAGCGCAGTCGAGAAGTCTGGTTTGCAAATAAAAATCTATTATGTTTTGAAAAATAACAATAAAAACCAACTTAAAAGCATTGCCGTTTTTTGCGCAAGCAGCGAAGGTAATGATGAAAAAATATTCACCGAATCTTATCGATTAGGAAAGGTTTTAGCCCAAAAAAAAATTAAACTGGTTTTTGGCGGAAGTAAACTTGGTTTAATGGGGCAGGTTGCTGCCGGTACTCTTCAAAACGGAGGAGAAGTTATTGGGGTGATTCCAGGTTTTTTAAAAACCAAGGAAGTGGTCCATACCGAATTGACAGAGTTGATCACTACCAAAGATATGCACGAGCGCAAGCTCAAGATGCACGAATTAAGCGATGGATTTATCGCCCTGCCCGGGGGATTTGGAACTTTTGAAGAGCTTTTTGAAATCGTAACCTGGGGCCAATTAGGGCTGCATCAAAATCCAATTGGATTGCTAAATATCAATGGATTTTACGACGATCTAATCGCGATGCTTAAAAACATGGTGAGAAAAGGTCTGCTGCGAAAAGAGAATTTTGATCTTTTACTTATTGCTGAAAATATTGAGGAAATGCTGGAAAAAATGTATAATTTTAAACCTATGCCGGTTCCCAAATGGATGAATAAAGACCAGACCTAAAAAAGACGTTATGAAAATCCATAAACTTGAAATTTATTCCGATAATATCAAGGAACAACTTCGGTTTTACCGGGACCATTTAAATTTAAATATCACCGATTATTCCGAAGAACATTTTGAAGTTGAGACCGGGTATTCTACCATAAAATTTCAGCAAAAAGAAAATGCAACAGCTTACCATATCGCCTTTCATATTCCCGATAATCAACATAACGAAGCCCTGGATTGGATTAAAGAACGACTACCGGTTTTAGAAGGTAATGGGCAGGAAATTGTAGATTTTATGGCGTGGAGTGCAAAATCGCTTTATTTCTATGACAAGGATAAAAATATCATAGAATTCATCTCCCGCGAGAGTTTCAGTAAACCGGAGTCGGCATTGTTTTCAGAAAAAAGTGTTTTGGGAATTAGTGAGGTAGGCCTTGTAACAGAGAACATTCAGGAGAAATTCGACTTTCTAAATTCAAATTTTCAGTTAGAAAAATATGATGGTGATTTTGAACGTTTCTGTGCGATAGGTGATGACGAAGGTTTGCTTATTACCATAAACCAAAAACTTAAAGATTGGTTTCCTACAGATGATAAAGCCTATAAATCTGAATTTAAAATGGAATTTACGCACCAGGGAAAAAAGCATTCCCTTGTTTTTGAAAACGATCAACTAAAAGCCCAGCAATAACTTACCAGCCTTTTATGAGTACCGAAGAAAAGATCAAGCAATTACGCGAAGAATTACACCACCATAATTATTTATATTATATCGAGGATAAGCCCGAGATCAGCGATTACGATTTTGATATGAAGCTGAAAGAATTGCAGGAGCTGGAAGAGAATAATCCTGAATTTGATGATCCTAATTCTCCCACGCGCCGTGTAGGTGGTGCAATAACTAAGAATTTTGAGACCGTAGTTCACGATTATAGAATGTACTCCCTTTCCAATTCATACTCTAAAGAAGAGTTGGAGGACTGGGAAAAGCGAATCGAGAAATCTATTGGTGGTAAAGTACAGTATGTTTGCGAGTTAAAATACGATGGAGCTTCTATTAGCCTGACTTATGAAGATGGTAAATTAAAACGCGCGGTTACCCGTGGGGATGGTTTTCAGGGAGATGATGTTACCAATAATATAAAAACTATAAGATCTGTTCCTTTAAAGCTGAAGGGCGAATTTCCGCAGAAATTTGATATTCGAGGTGAAATTGTTTTGCCTTATGAAGGTTTTACAAAAATGAATGCCGAAAGGGTAGAAGCCGGGGAAGAACCTTATGCTAATCCGAGAAATACCGCTTCTGGAAGTTTAAAACTCCAGGATAGTGCTGAGGTTGCCAAAAGACCTTTAGATTGCCTGTTGTATAGTTTGGTAGCCGATAGTTTACCGGTGAAATCTCAGTTTGAAGGCCTTGAAAAAGCCAGAGATTGGGGTTTTAAAGTTCCACCGGAAGCCGAGTTAAAAGATAGTATTGCTGAAGTGCTCGATTATGTAAATTATTGGGACCAGCACCGCCACGATTTGCCTTATGAAACCGATGGGGTTGTGGTGAAAGTAAATAGTTTCGATCAGCAGGATGAATTAGGCTATACCGCCAAATCTCCACGCTGGGCAATGGCTTATAAATTTAAAGCCGAACAGGAAAGCACCAAATTAAATAAGATCACCTACCAGGTTGGGAGAACAGGAGCAATTACGCCCGTAGCAAATCTTGAACCGGTACAATTAGCCGGAACAACGGTGAAGCGTGCGTCTTTGCATAATGCCGACCAGATTGAAAAACTTGATGTTCGCGAGGGAGATATTGTTTTTGTCGAAAAAGGTGGCGAAATTATTCCGAAAATCGTAGGTGTTGATTTCACTCAAAGAGATCCTGAAACCCCGGAAACAAAATATGCCGAAACCTGCCCTGTATGCGATAGTGAATTAATTAGAAAAGAAGGAGAAGCGCAGCATTACTGCCCTAATTATAATGGTTGCCCACCGCAAATTATAGGGAGAATTCAGCATTTTATTTCCCGAAAAGCGATGGATATTGAAGGTCTTGGTGGCGAAACCGTTGCTTTGTTGGTGAATGCTAATTTAATTACCAATTATGCCGACCTCTATACACTTAAAAAGGAAGATATTCTTCCATTGGAACGAATGGCAGAGAAATCGGCAGAAAACCTTATTAATGGAATTGAAAAATCTAAAGAAATTCCTTTTGAACGAGTTTTATTCGCGCTTGGGATAAGATATGTGGGTGAAACCGTAGCTAAAAAACTCGCAAAACATTATAAAAATATAGATGCTTTGGCTTCGGCTTCAACCGAAGATCTTACAGAGGTTGATGAAATTGGAGAACGCATCGCCGAAAGTGCAACCGATTTCTTTGCTTCTGAAGAAAACAGGGAAATCGTTCAGCGTTTAAAGGACTACGGACTTCAATTAGAAATTGCTGCAGAAGAACTGGAAAACCAGAGCGATTTACTTGAGGGCAATACTTTTGTGATTTCCGGGGTTTTTGAGAAAGTTTCCAGGAATGAACTCAAGAAAATGATTGAAGACAACGGAGGGAAAGTTTCGGGTTCCATTTCAGGAAAAACCGATTACCTGGTTGCAGGCGAAAATATGGGCCCAAGTAAATTGGCAAAGGCAGAAAAACTAGGAACTAAAATTGTGAGCGAAGACGAATTCCTGGAGATGTTATCTTGAGTCTGCATACCCTTTAAAAACTTCATTATTAGAAATCTGAATTCAAAAAATTATATACTTTTGTATCTAAGTGAATACACTTAGAAGAATGTATTTTGTAGAGAAAATAGTAGAATTTGACAAGTGGTTAAGCAAATTAAAAGATTTGAGGGCAAAATCTAAGATTTTGTTCCGAATCCAGAAACTGGAAAACGACGAACACTTTGGAGACTGTAAACCTGTTGGAGATGGAATAAGTGAGCTGAGAATTAATTATGCGAAAGCTTATAGAATATATTTCAAGGAAAGAGATGGGAAAATTATTATTCTGCTGATTGGCGGTGATAAATCAACCCAACAAAAAGACATCGAAAAGGCAAAAAAATTTGGAGCAAATTAAAAAATTAAGAATGGAAACATCAAAATTTGATATTTCAGATTATTTGGATAGCAACGAAATGATTGCCGAATATCTTAACTCTGTTTTAGAAGAAGGGGATACTTCAGATTTAATTATTGCATTAAGGCATATTTCAAAGGCTATCGGAATGACAAAAATTGCTGATGAAACCGGGTTAAGTCGTCCTAGTATATACAAAGCTTTATCTGATGGGGCAAAACCACAATTTTCAACAATAATGAAAGTTTTAAAAGCTGTTGGCGGACAAATTAAAATAAACCCGATTTCAAATTAGATGCAACCCATTATCACTTCAATTCTTACATTCAAAAATTAAGTAAGATCTTTTTTGACTTTTGAAAAATCGCTAAACCTCAATCTTGACTCCGTTTGTTTCAATATTATTTTTATCATCTAAATAAAAATCAATTCTTCCCAGGTAAAGTCCGTAGCAACCCACCTGGTTCACTAAAACTTTTTTACCGACTTTGTTGGTTTCCACAGTTGGTTTATCCAAAAAAGTATGAGTGTGACCGCCAATAATGAGATCTATATTTTCGGTGGTTTGCGCTAGTTTAATATCAGAAATCTTATCGCTGCTGTATTTATAGCCTAAATGCGAAAGGCAAATAACCAGGTCGCAATTCTTTTCCTCTTTTAGAATTCGGCTTTGATCCTGCGCAATTTCTATAGGATCCAGGTATTTTGTTTCCTTATAAAGACTGTCGTTTACCAGACCTTTTAACTCAATTCCCAAACCAAAAATGCCAATTTTTACTCCGTCTTTGGTGAAAATTTTATGATCGTGGGTATGCCCGTCCATCACCGTATTACTGAAATCGTAATTGGAAGAAATAAAATCGAATTCGGCGTGTGGAAGTTGCGCATATAAGCCATCTATCCCATTATCAAAATCGTGGTTTCCTATGGTAGCCGCATCGTATTTCATTTTACTCATCAGCTTAAACTCCAGTTCGCCTCCATAGAAATTAAAGTAAGGCGTCCCCTGAAAAATATCCCCGGCGTCTAATAATAATGTATTGGGATTTTCATTTTTAATCTGCTGAATTAAAGTCGCTCGCCTGGCAACACCTCCCATATTAGGATTCCTGGAATCATCAGGGCCAAAAGGTTCTATATGACTATGCACATCGTTGGTGTGTAAAATGGTAATGTGCTTTTTATAATCAGGTTTAAAAGAAAGTGAACTTAAGCCACCAATTCCTATAAAAGCGGTTGCTGCTGAGGTTTGTTGTATAAAATTTCTTCTTTTCATCTTCTTACTCGATAATCGAGATTAAATACTCCGAGGCTTGCCTCGAAATCAAATTATATTTTCCAATAATAATGCGTCGTGAGCTTGCTTCGAAATTGTTTACTTTCTTATAAATCTATCGTCTTTCTCAGCCCTTAAAGTATCTACCTTTTCAAAATAATCTATAATGGCATTGCGCAGTTTATAGTCTACTTTAAATAACTTGATTGGATCTTTAAAAAAGTTCATATTATCGCCGCCTTGCTGCAAATAATCTGAAGTAGCTACAAAATAGGTTTTATCTTCATCAATATCTTCGCCGTTTATTTTTGCGCTGGTAACCTTATAATCCTGATCCATTTCAATTTGGATTCCACTAACGGGATGAGCGGTTTTTGCACGTTCCAGGTAAGTAAGTATTTCCTTAATTTTTTCTCCGGAAAGTTCTGCTACTACGATCTCATTTTCAAAAGGCATTAAGGCATAAGCACTTCTGGTTGAAATATTTCCTTTGTTGAGGCCAGCTCTAATTCCACCGTGATTTAGCAAAACCATATCTATTTCATTTCCGGTTCTGCTTTTAAAAACGGGATTGGCTTGCTCCATCACCACATCGGCCATTAAGTTTCCAATTGCAGTGTTAAGGTCGCCGTCGCTTTTTACCATATCGCGGGGATTATAGGCTAAAGTGCTGTCTAAAGTCTTATTTATATGTGCTTTAAAAGGAGCTATAAATTCTTCGATTTCGGGATCGGCTTCAATATTTTCATCAATTGTAATTCGCTGCCCTTTAATTTCGGCAGTTTCAACCGAATTTCCTTTGCAACTCAAAATGATTAAGGTGAGCAAAAGATAAATACCTAATCTGAGTGTTTTCATTTAATTATCATTAAAGCCGTAAAGGTAAATAGATTATCCGGGTAGGCTAAAATTTTATTTTTGAAAATTTAACGGTAATTCAGCGTAAAAAATAAGCATCTTATCGAAAAAATAGAACCTTTACTTAAAAACGCTAATGCTTTAGTAAAAAAGCTAATTATAGCCAAAGTATTTTTTTATTTTCGGGCCGCAATTAGATGAAAATGAATCTATTCCAATATGTATTAATCCTGCTTGTTCCACTACTTGGTGTAAATTTATACGCCACATTAGCAGAACTTGATTTGCTGATGCAGGTTAGTCAGCTGTTATTTATTCCCGGGATTCTTGGTATTTATTTAAAGCAGGTAAAGAAGCCTGATTTTAATGCTGTAATTTTCATTTCACTTTTCTTTATTGCTCAAATGAATGAAATTTTCGAAAAAAGCGAGAATCTTAGTTTAGCTTCACTTTTCTTATTTATTGTTGCTTATATTTTTTTGAGTAGAGAAGCGATTCGTAATACAGAAAGAGAAACCGCCAGTAAAAGAATGTTGTTGTATTTTGTTCTTCTTATCCTTGTAATTTTCTATTTGCTGCTTACTCATGTAATAGAAATAAAAACGTATACCAGCAGTACTATAGAATTTGCCGGTTATATTATTTATTATCTCAATTTACTTATCCTGGGAATTATTTCCCTAATTTATTACCTAAACTCTTATTCAAAAAAATCGGTTTATTTTATCACTTTGGTACTGGCATTTATTTTTGCCGACGTTTTTCGAGATACAGCCAATTTCTATATTAAAGATTCGGCTATTCTAATAACCGGCAATTTGCTTTGGTTCACCGGACTTAGCTTTAGCCTGCTTTTCTTTCTAACACCCGAGCGAAAACTACGCTTAATGAATTTGATATAATCCTATTGGGGGGCTCACCACCTGTTTATTTTTTAACAGAAAAATCAAAGCTGTTAAATATGTGGTTTTATTTTAAATACGGAAGTAGATTGTAGTTTCTGAAATTGACAAAATCAATACATTTGTCGCCCGAAAATTTTGCATTTTTCAGTTATTTTGAGAAAACGCACATATATTTTCGATTATCATAAAAAATTAAAGAGAGAATGAAGTCATTTATTGGTACCGGTGTGGCCCTAATCACTCCTTTTAAAGAAGATTTATCTGTAGATGTACAGGCACTGGAAAATCTGGTAGAGAACCAGATAGAAAATGGAATAGATTACCTGGTAGTACTTGGTACAACTGCCGAGAGCGCCAGCCTTAATAAAGCCGAAAAACAACTGGTTATAAATACTGTGATCAAGCAGAATAATAAACGTTTGCCTTTGGTTTTGGGACTTGGAGGAAATAATACCCAATCCCTTTGTGAGGAATTGGAAACCGGTGATTTTTCAGGCTTTGAAGCTATACTTTCTGTTTCCCCATTTTACAATAAACCAACCCAGGAAGGTATTTACCAGCATTTTATGGCGGTTGCCGCAGCTTCTCCTTTACCTATAATTCTATATAATGTACCAGGGAGAACAGCTTCTAATATGCTTCCTGAAACTATAAACCGAATCGCCACAAATTCTGATAAAATTATTGGCGTTAAAGAAGCTGCCGGTGATATGGTGCAGGCAATGAAATTAATTAGCCTGGTGCCAAAAGATTTCCTGGTAATTTCTGGAGACGATATGCTTACTTTACCTATGGTTTTAGCTGGCGGAAAAGGTGTTATCTCGGTAATAGCACAAGGTTTACCTGCGGAATTTTCTAAAATGGTTTCTTTAGGTTTAAAGGGCAATAATACTGAAGCCTACAATCTTCATTATAAAATGCAGCGCTCAATAGATCTTATTTTTGCCGAAGGAAATCCTGCCGGAATTAAAGCTTTGCTGGCTCAAAAAGGAAGCATTCAAAATTACCTTAGACTACCTTTGGTAAAAGCTACGCCTGCACTTCAGCAGCAAATTGAAGATTTTCTGAAAAATTTTGTCTAAAGTTATTAGTTACTTATTATAAGGTCTAAAAGTTTTAAATGTCGTAATCCTGAATTTATTTCAGAGCTTGCCCCGATTTTTACTCGGGGATCTAATAAGTTGATATTCGATTTATGTTAGAAGCTGAAACCAGTTCAGCTTGACGATAGAAGAATTCTTAGACCTTTTCTTTTTTCAGTAAATACCTTAATCTTTCCATTTTCTGCATAATAAAAAGAAGAGAATTTTGTTCTCTAAGCCTATAACACAAAGTTTTTTTTATACTGAAGAAAAATGTACTTTTGCAAGATGTTTTTACCAATGATGAAAAAAGTAATTTTATTAGCGGCAGTTTTAATGTTAACTGTATCCTGCGGAGAGTATCAAAGCTTACTTAAAAGCGAGGATACCGGGAAGAAATACACTTACGCAGAGCAGCTGTATAATGAGGCTCAGGAAGAAAACGATAATCGGAAATATCGTAAAGCACTTCGGTTATTTGAACAAATTGTTCCCGAGTATCGTGGTAAACCTCAGGGGGAAAAGCTTAGCTTTTTGTTTGCCGATACGTACTACGAATTGGAAAATTATTACCTCTCTTCTTACGAATTTGAACGCTTTCAGCAATCTTATCCAAATAGTGAAAGGGTAGAAGAAGCTGCATATAAAAAGGCAAGAAGTTTCTACGAACTGTCTCCAAAATATAATATAGATCAAACCGATACTCATAAAGCTGTCACAGAATTACAGTCTTATTTAAATACTTATCCTGAGGGTGAATATGTAGATATAGCTAATGAAATGGCTTCTGAATTACGAATTAAACTGGAGCAAAAAGAATACGAAATTGCAAAACAATATCATTTAACAGGCGAGGCCAGGGCAGGAAACTTCCGTGCAGCTATTAGATCGTTTACAAATTTCCTTTCAAATAACCCGGGATCACCATTTAGAGAAGGAGCACATTATTATAGATTTGATTCAGCATACCAACTGGCGGTTAATAGTTTTATGAATGTAATGCAGGAGCGTCTTGAAGAAGCGCTTGAGTATTACGAGAGTTATAAAAAATATTATCCAGAAGGCGAGTATATTGAGCCAATGGAAGCTTCAGTAGAAGATATAAAATCACGCTTACAAAATTTTTAATAGTAGAATAAAGATGGATATTAAAAAGACAGACGCACCAATTAACACAATTACCTTTGATAAGAATAAGGTAGACGAGCCGACAAGTAACATATACGAGGCTATTTCAGTGGTTGCGAAAAGAGCAAACCAAATCAATTCTGAAATAAAGAAGGAATTGTTGGAGAAGCTTGACGAATTTGCTACTTATAACGATAGTCTTGACGAGATTTTCGAAAATAAAGAGCAAATAGAGGTTTCTAAGTTTTACGAAAAACTTCCAAAGCCGCACGCACTTGCTATCCAGGAATGGTTAGACGGTAAGATCTATTACCGAAATACAAAAGATTCTGAAGCAGAAGCTTAATTAAGATGTCTGTACTAAAAGGCAAAAAAGTGCTTCTGGGCATAAGCGGTGGTATTGCCGCTTACAAATCTGCATTTTTAGTACGTTTACTTATTAAAGCCGGTGCACAGGTAAAAGTTGTGATGACGCCGGCTGCAAAAGAATTTGTTACTCCGCTTACACTTTCCACCCTATCCAAAAATGAGGTGTTTTCTTCCTTTACAGAAGATGATGAAGATGAGCAATGGAACAATCACGTAGAACTCGGCCTTTGGGCCGATTTTATGGTTTTAGCCCCAGCCACTGCCAATACCATGTCTAAAATGGCTTCGGGCAATAGCGATAATCTTTTACTCGCTACCTATCTTTCGGCCAAATGTCCTGTTTTCTTTGCTCCCGCAATGGATTTGGATATGTTTAAACATCCTTCCACAAAAAATAGTTTTGAAAGTTTAAAATCTTACGGGAATATCATGATTCCCGCAGGTACCGGCGAACTTGCAAGCGGATTAAAAGGCGAGGGAAGAATGGCAGAACCCGAAGAGATTATCGAATTTCTGGAAGCACATTTCTCCGAAAATTTACCATTGCAGGGAAAAAAAGTGCTTATTACCGCAGGCCCAACTTACGAGGCTATAGATCCTGTGCGCTTTATTGGAAATCATTCCAGTGGAAAAATGGGTTTTGAACTGGCTAAAAAAGCCGCTTCACTTGGAGCTGAGGTTATCCTAATTTCCGGCCCCACACATCTGAAAATTGAAGATCCAAAAATCAATTTAATTAGAGTGGTAAGTGCCCGGGAAATGTACCTTGTCGCACACGACCATTTTGAAAATGTAGATGTAGCTATAGCTGCCGCAGCCGTTTCAGATTATAAACCAAAGATCGTAGCGGCTCAAAAAATAAAAAAGGCCGAAGAAAATTTGAGCCTGGAACTTACCAAAACTCAGGATATTCTCTTATCCCTGGGTAAAAAGAAAACTCATCAAAAACTTATTGGATTTGCTTTAGAAACCAATAACGAATTGGAGCACGCCCGGGGAAAACTGCTAAAGAAAAACCTTGACTTTATCGTGCTTAATTCTTTAAATGATGCCGGGGCAGGTTTTAAAAAAGATACCAATAAAATTACCCTGGTTTATAAAGATTCAGAAAAAGCCTTTGAGTTAAAATCCAAAACCGAAGTTGCTGTAGATATTTTAAACGAAATCGTACATTTGTTAGATGCGTAAATTACTATTTCTTTTCATTTTAGTTGCCGGGATGCCTTTTGCAACCGCTCAGGAACTCAACTGTGAAATAGTGATTAATACCGAGCAAACCGGGCAGAGTAATCTTTCGGTTTTTAGAACTCTTGAAAATTCACTTCGGGAATTTGTAAATCAAACTTCCTGGACCAATAAAGAATTTGAACCTCAGGAGCGTATTAATTGCAGCATGTTTATTACCATTAACGAGTTTGAAGGAGAATCTTTTAGCGGGACCATCCAGGTGCAATCTTCAAGACCTGTTTACGGTGCTAATATGGTTTCCCCGGTGTTTAATTTTAACGATAATCAGTTCAGTTTTAATTATCGGGAATATCAGCCACTTAATTATAGCCAAACCTCGTTTTCCAGCAATTTGGTTTCTGTGGTCTCTTTTTATGTGTACACGATTTTAGGAATGGATGCCGATACTTTTGCTCCTGAAGGTGGTACTGCATATTACCAGGAAGCCAACCGAGTGGTAAATACCGCCCAACAAAGTGGTAGGCCGGGCTGGAGCGGTGCCGACGGCCAAACCTCCAAGTTTCGGTTAAATACCGACTTGCTCTCTAATATGTTTGTAGAATACCGTACTGCGTTATACCAGTATCACCGCCAGGGTTTAGATGTGATGCATAAAGATCCTGAAGCGGGAAAAATTGCTATTGCTGATGCGATAGAAAGCTTAACTACTATGAATTCCAGGAGAGCCAATTCTTTATTACTTCGAAGTTTTTTTGATGCTAAAGCCGATGAGGTAACGCAAATTTTTAGCGATGGTCCGGATATTAATCGCCCTGGTTTAGTACAAACTTTAAGCGGACTGGCACCACGATATGCCCGAAACTGGAGAAATATTCAGTAAAGAATTTTTACTCGATAATCGCGGTTTAAAAGTTGAAAATCCATAAACAGTCATACTTTAAAATTTAGACGTCACCCTGAATTGGTTTCAGAGCCTGCTCCGAATTTTTATCGGAGGTCTAAATTGAATGGTAGGTACTATTCGTGTTAAATGCTGAAACAAATTCAGCATGACGATTTTTTCATAAATTCACTTCTATGAGGGAAACCGGATATACATTTGAAAAGTATTATTTCTTTAGCAAACGTCTGTATAATCGAATTTTTCCCTTTTGATATAACTTCCGGGTTTACCAAAAGTTTATTGTTGATTAGGAATTATTTCTCCCGTATATTTAACGCAAATTTAGTTCACTTTGCTCACAACTTTATCTATAAAAAACTACGCCTTAATTGAAGATATAAATATTAAACTTCAGGAAGGCTTTACTATAATTACAGGGGAAACCGGTGCCGGGAAATCGATTATGCTTGGTGCACTCGGGCTTCTTTTAGGGAACCGTGCCGATTACGGAAGTATTCGCGATGCCGATAAGAAATGCGTGATAGAAGGTTCTTTCAATATTTCTAATTACAGGCTAAAAGATTTCTTTTTAACCGAAGATCTGGATTATGAAGAAAACACCATAATTAGAAGGGAGATCCTGGCCTCAGGAAAATCCCGGGCTTTTGTAAACGATACGCCCGTAAAACTTACTTCGCTAAATAAACTGGGGGAATATTTAATCGATATTCATAGTCAGCATGAAACTTTGAGTTTGGGAAATAACGATTACCAGTTTAGGGTGATCGATACCATAGCTAACAGTGAAACCTTACTTTTAGAATATAAAACCGAACTAAAAGCCTATAAAAAATTACAAAAGCGGCTTGTTGAATTAAAAGAGGAGCAGGCGCAAGCCACCAAAGAATACGATTATAACCTGTTTTTGCTGAATGAACTTGAAGAAGCTCGTTTAGAAAACGGGATGCAGGAAGAGCTGGAAACCCGGTATGAAGAATTAAGCAATGTAGAAGAACTTACCGAAAATTTAAGTTCAGCTTTAAATTTATTAGAGCAGGAGGAAATTGGTAGTTTAGACAGTTTAAAACAGGCACGCACTTCGCTGGCCAGAATTGCAAATTTATCTGCAAATTATGAAAATTTGCATCAGCGTATAGAAAGCGTGATTATAGAACTAGATGATCTTTCTTCAGAAGTAACTGACGCATTGGATAGGGTAGAAGCCAATCCTGAGGAATTGGAAGCTACTAATCAAAAGCTTCAGGTAATCTATAATTTGCAGAAAAAGCATTCCGCAGAAAATATTGCTGAATTACTACAAATAAAAGACGAGCTTCAGGAAAAAGTTTCGGTAAGTGAAAATGCGGAAAATGCACTTTCAGAATTAGAATCGGCTATTGTGAAGCAGGAAACAAAACTTGCTACGGTAGCAACTAAACTCCACGACAAACGAAAATCTATAATTCCGGCTTTTATTAAAGAAGCGGAAGCTCTGCTAGGCGACCTTGGAATGCCAAACGCCCGGTTAAAAATAGATTTAAAGAAAGTTCCAAATTTCCTTATTAACGGTCAGGATGAATTATTCTGGATGCTGGCGGCGAATAAAGGCGGCGATTTTAAAGAAATAAAGAAAGCCGCTTCAGGGGGTGAACTTTCCAGGATTATGCTGGCGGTAAAAAGTATTTTGGCCGCACAAAGTAAATTACCTACCATTATCTTTGATGAAATTGATACCGGGGTTTCCGGAGATATTGCGCAAAAAATGGCAGGAATTTTACAGCGCATGGGCAATGCAATGCAGGTAATTGCTATTACCCATCTTCCGCAAATTGCGGGGAAAGGAAACAGTCATTTCAAAATATTTAAAGAAGATTCAGCTAATGCTACTACCACAAAGATTGAGGAATTAAAAGATGGCGAGCGGGTAGAAGAGCTGGCGATGATGCTGGGTGGCAAAAATATTGGAGAATCGGCGCGGGCCCACGCACGGGCACTTTTAGATTAAGCCAATGTTCCGAAACTAATTTTATTATATTTACCCGATAATAGAGTTTTAAATAATTTTCCCAGAAAACCTCGTAAACCGAGGTGATGGACTAACAACCAAGAAAAATATATCACTATGTCATATAACCTGTTAAAAGGAAAAAAAGGAATTATTTTTGGCGCTTTAGATGAGAATTCTATCGCCTGGAAAACTGCTGAACGTATTAAAGAAGAAGGCGGGGAATTTGTGCTTACTAATGCTCCAATTGCATTAAGAATGGGAACTATTAAAGAACTGGCTGAAAAAACCGGATCTGAAGTTATTCCTGCTGATGCCACTAAAATTGAAGACCTGGAAAACCTGGTTGAAAAATCTATGGAGATCCTTGGCGGAAAAATAGATTTTGTACTTCACGCTATCGGGATGTCTGTAAACGTAAGAAAAGGAAATCATTACACAGAGCAGAACTACGATTTCACTCAAAAAGGCTGGGATATTTCTGCGGTTTCTTTTCATAAAACCATGCAGGTGCTTTATAAAAAAGAAGCGATGAACGAGTGGGGAAGTATTGTGGCGCTTAGCTACATGGCCGCACAACGTGTATTCCCTGATTATAATGATATGGCCGATAACAAAGCCTTTTTAGAATCTATTGCGCGTAGTTTTGGTTATTTCTTTGGGAAAGATCATAAAGTGAGAGTGAATACCATTTCACAATCGCCAACCCCAACTACTGCAGGACAGGGAGTTAAAGGATTTGACGGATTTATCGCTTATGCCGATAAAATGTCTCCGCTTGGTAATGCCACCGCATTAGAGTGCGCCGATTATACGGTAAGTCTGTTTTCTGACCTTACCAGAAAAGTAACGCTTCAAAACCTCTTCCACGATGGTGGTTTCGCTAATATGGGGGTAAGCCAGGAAGTGATGGAGTCTTTTGTAAAAGGGCAGGAGGAGAAGTAGATTGATTTAATGCTACATCATGTTGAATTTATTTCAGCATCAAAAATGAACTGAATTTCACTCAACCTAGATTCTGAAACAAGTTCAGAATGACGAAAACAACAACGTCACTGAACTCGTTTCAGCGTCTAACACCAAATGGAATTCTCGGCTTATAACTCCATTGAAAATCGGGGCAAGCAATGAAACCATTACGGGGTGAGGTTGGTAGAAAAGTTATTTCAGAATGACGAAAACCATTTTACCGTCACGCTGAATTTATTTCAGCGTCTAACGTCAAATGAAGTTGTCTTGACTTAGACCTCCGATAAATAAAAATCGGAGCAGGCTCTGAAACCAGTTTAGGGTGACGTTTTGGTTTCACGTCATACTGTCCCGAAGCTCTTTTTAAACATCTAAATATGAATCTAATTAAACAGGGTTTCGTATTTTTATTATAAACTTTTTAGATATGGATATTCAAACTGAGAAAATAGAGTTAGCAAAGTTATTGTTAAGCACCAATGATCCAGAGATTATTCAATCTATCAAGAAAATCTTTAGAAAGGAAACCTCGACTGATTTTTGGGATGAATTAAATTCCGAACAAAAAAAAGAGATCCAAACCGCAAGAAGGCAAATTGAAGAGGGAAATTATACCGATTACGAGGCTTTTATAAGTAAACATAAATAATGGATAGAAGGGTTATAATTTCTCCAATTGCGGAAAAGAAATTACAAGCTCTTCTTGAATACTTGCTGGAGGAATGGTCCTTAAAAGTGAAGACAAATTTTATTAAGCGTTTAGAAGACTATCTCCAAATTATAAAACAAGAACCGGAAAGTTTTCCGGAATCTGGGAAAATAAGTGGTTTAAGAAGGTGTGTGATTACTAAACAGGTCTCTATCTATTATGAATTTAATGATACAGAAATTAGAATTCTAACATTCTTTGATACCCGCCAGGATCCTGGGAAATTAGCCAAAGATTTTGAAAAGTGATTATTGAAAAACATTAAATCCTTGAATCATACTCACTAAATGAATTTAAATTATTCTTTTGTAATTCCCGTTTATAACCGCCCAGAGGAGGTGAGGGAGTTGCTGGAAAGTATGCTTCAGCTTCAGTTTTCACGGGATTTTGAGATCGTGATCGTGGAAGATGGTTCCAGTATTTCTTCACAGGAAATCGTTGAAAAATTTCAGGAGAAACTTAATATCAGCTATTATTTCAAAAAGAATACCGGCCCCGGCGATTCCCGGAATTTCGGGATGCAAAAAGCAAAGGGCAATTACTACCTTATCCTTGATTCAGATGTTTTATTACCGGAAAATTATTTACGGGAAGTAGATCGTTTTCTCCAAAAGAATTACTGCGATTGTTTCGGCGGACCAGATGCTTCCCATCCTTCTTTCAGTAGAACGCAAAAGGCCATAGATTACACCATGACCTCTTTTTTAACTACGGGAGGAATTCGAGGTAAAAAATCTTCGGTTAACGATTTTCAGCCCAGGAGTTTTAATATGGGAATTTCCCAAAAAGCTTTTGAAGCTTCCGGTGGTTTTGGTCAAATTCATCCCGGGGAAGATCCCGATCTTTCGCTTCGACTTAAAAACCTGGGATTTAAATTATGTTTGATTCCTGAAGCGGTGGTTTTTCATAAACGCCGAATAGATTGGTCTAAATTCTATACGCAGGTGCAAAAATTCGGGATGGTTCGCCCTATTCTTAATATGTGGCATCCCGGTTCTGGCAAGATCACTTACTGGTTTCCTGCAGTTTTTAGCCTGGGACTTTTATTTTCGGTTTTACTTTTAAAATTGGGAATTTGGTGGTTGTTTGGTTTATATGTGCTATATTTTATGCTCATTGCTATTGATGCTGCTATAAAAAATAAAAGCCTGGGTATTGGTTTTTTATCGGTTTATGCCGCTTTGGTACAATTTTTTGGCTATGGTTATGGTTTTATGAAATCTCTGTGGCATATTCAAATTTTAAATCAGGATCCTGAACACGAATTCCCGAATTTATTCTTTAAAAATGTTTAAAAACATAAGATTTAAGCGTATTTCTATTAAAAAATCCAGCCTTAAGAGTTTTGGTTTCTTTTTACTATTCTCTTCTCTAATCTGGTTTTTTGTTCAGATTTCTAAAGAATACACGCAGGTGATAGATATCCCGGTGTCTTATGTAAATATCCCTATGGATAAAAGCATTAGTAAAGAAAAGCCGGAACATTTACAATTGCGAATTCAGGATAAAGGTTTTGCGATTTGGTACTATAAAATATTTAGACCCGAAATTAAATTAGACCTGGGTAGAGCTATAGAAGAAAGTGGGGAATTGGTTTACAACTTTGAAGCGAACCGGGAGTACCTGGAAGAACAGGTGAATATTAATTTCGAAAAGGCACGGTTTATCCAGGAGACGCTTGCTATAAAATTTCAGCCTAAGAAAAAGAAGCTGGTAAAAGTAGCGCCAAGGATTAGGCTAAATTACGCGGTAGGTTACTCGGCAGGTGAAGCGGTTACCCTACGCCCAGATTCTGTACAGGTAAGTGGCCCCGGGGATATTATTGATACTTTGCAAACTTTGCGCACCCGGGAATTACAAATAAATAACATAAACTCCAATGTTTCGGGGAAAGTGAAAATTGATACTTCTAACCTGGGAATGTTAAGTTTTTATACCAATGAAGTTGCTTATAGCCAGAAAGTTGAAAAATTTACCGAAGGCAGTGTTAGCGTTCCGGTAGCTATTCGTAATCTTCCTGAAAATACTAATATCACAATTTTTCCGAAGAAAGTTTTGGTTTATTTTCAAGTGAATTTAAGGCAATATGAAATGGTAGAAGCCGATAATTTTAAGGTGGTTTGTGATTTTAATGATATTCATGAGGGAGATGATTTTATAATCGCCAGGATCGTAGACTCACCTTCTTTTGTTAGGAATCTACGGCTTAATGAACGTAAAATTCAATTTGTAATAAAACGATGATGGTAGTAGGACTTACCGGCGGAATTGGCAGTGGGAAGACCACCGTAGCAGGCTTTTTTAAAGAAAAAGGGGTTCCGGTTTATATCGCTGATGATGCCGGAAAACGTTTGCTGGAAACTTCAGAAGAGATCAGGGAAAAAGTGACGGCCTTAATTGGTGAAAAGGCTTATTCCGCAGAGAATCCAAATCGCAAACATATCGCTTCCGTAGTATTTAATGATTCTAACAAACTGGAAGCCCTCAACAAGATCATTCATCCTGCCGTCGCTAAAGACTTTGAGGTTTGGAAAAACAAACAAAATGCTGCTTACGTGCTTTATGAAGCCGCTATTTTATTTGAAGCCGGGGGCTATAAAAAATGTGATTTCAATATTTTGGTTACCGCAAATAAAGAAGAAAAACTAAAAAGACTTCAAAAGCGAGATGAAAGTACCATTGATGAAATTGAAGCCCGAATGGCCAAACAATGGAGTGACGAAGAAAAGAGAAAGCTGGCAGATTTTGAAATTGAAAACCACCAACTAACCCTTACCAGCGCACGGGTTAACGAATTACATGAGAATCTCTTAAAACGAGGTAAAAATTAGCAGAAGTTTTGTTAACATTTGGTTAAACGCTTGAAGCCCTAAATGTTAAAATCTTACTTTTGGCAGCATGAATAAAAAGCTTTTTTTACTTCTCGTTGTCTTAATGAGCCTTTCCCTTATCGGTATTATATTCGTGCAGGGTTACTGGATTAAGAGTACCGTAGACGATAAAGAAGAGCAATTTACATACGATGTTAAACAGGTGCTGTTAAGGGTTTCTAACCAAATTCAAAACCAGGAAATTGAAGATTACTGGATTAAATTTAAGGATTCAGATACTACTAATAGTAGATTAGAATCATCAACGATCACTGAGTACTCTTACGTAAATGAAAATAAATTAAGAAACCAAACGCTCTTCCATTCTGATGCGATTTTGGAAGAGGATTATAAAGTTTCTTCAGGATTTATAGAATCGGCGCGAGATAGTATTCCGTTCACAAAACTCATCAATAAAAAGGTGACCAATATTGTGAATAACCGTAATAATATGGACGGGAGCGGTTTTAGTGCACAGCAGCAAATTGAGCGAATTATTCGTATGGACGAATACGAAAAGAATTTGCTTAAAGAATATATTTCAGAGCATACCAGTAGACTGCCGTTGCACCAAAGAGTAAGCGAAGCAACGATTAAAAAACTTTTAGCGCAGGAGCTTAGTAATCGCGATATAAAATCTGAATTTGAATACGGGGTTTACAGTAACAGTATTTCTACAAATCTACACAGTGATGATTTTTCGCTAAGCCATCCCGCAACCTATGGCGTACCGCTGTTTGCTGATGATATGGGAAATAGCAATTACCAGTTGCTGGTTAATTTTACCGAAAAGAAAAAAGTGGTCTTATCCTCGGTAAGTTTGATGGCGGCTTTATCTATAATTTTTACGCTTATTATTGTGATCGCCTATTCCAGTGCATTGTCCCAATTAATAAAACAGCGTCAAATTTCGCAGATAAAAACCGATTTTATCAATAATATGACCCACGAATTTAAAACACCTATTGCCACTATAAACCTGGCTTTAGATGCGATTAAAAATCCTAAGATAAGCGGGGACGAAGAAAAGAAAAAGCGTTATCTTAAGATGATTCGGGATGAAAATAAAAGAATGCACGCCCAGGTAGAAAATGTTTTGCGTATTTCTAAGCTGGAACGAAACGAACTGGACCTTAAAAAAGAGAGAATTCAGTTACACGAACTCGTAGAAGATGCTATCACGCATATAGAACTTATAGTAGAAGATCGTGGCGGCTATGTGCAAACTCATTTTGGCGCTTTGCGTTCTTCAATTTTGGCTAACCAGGATCACTTTACCAATGTGATTGTAAACATCCTGGATAACGCGGTAAAATACTCTACAGAAGAGCCTAAGATTGATATTTATACTGAAAATGTAAAGAATTACATCATTTTGAAAATTCGCGACCAGGGCGCGGGAATGACGAAATTGGTTCAAAAGAAAATATTTGAAAAGTTTTATCGCGAACATACCGGCGATATCCATAATGTGAAAGGTCACGGATTAGGTTTGGCTTATGCCAAGCGAATTGTAGAAGACCATCACGGGCAGATCTCGGTAGAAAGCGATAAAGGAAAAGGAAGCACATTTATAATTAAATTACCTCTAATATCTTAAATATATGGAAACTGAAGACAAGAAAATTTTGTTAGTAGAAGACGATCCAAACTTTGGAACTGTCTTAAAAGATTATTTGGCGATGAACGATTACGAAGTAACGCACGCCAAAAATGGAATGGAAGGATTTGAAAAGTTTAAAAAAGACGATTTCGATCTTTGTATCCTGGATGTTATGATGCCTTACAAAGACGGCTTTACGCTGGCTAAGGAAATTAGGGAAAAGAACGAGGAAATCCCTATTATCTTCCTTACCGCAAAAGCGATGAAAGAAGACGTGCTTAAAGGCTACAAGGTAGGAGCAGATGATTACCTGAACAAACCTTTTGATAGCGAAGTATTGCTTATGAAGATTAAAGCTATTATGCAGCGTAAAGCTACAGATAGCGTTGCAGACTCTAAGCAATTTGAATTCGAAATAGGTGGTTTTCACTTAAACTCTAAGTTGAGATTCTTAACTTATAAAGATGAAGAAGCCCAAAAATTATCGCCAAAAGAAAACGAATTATTACGTTTGCTTGCACTCCACGAAAACGATTTGATGCCAAGAGAACTGGCACTTACCAAAATTTGGAGAGACGATAACTATTTTACCTCCAGGAGTATGGATGTATATATCGCCAAACTGCGTAAATACCTTAAGAAAGACGAGAATGTAGAGATTTTAAACATTCACGGCGAAGGATTTAGATTGGTGATTAAGAACAATGAAAATGCCGAAGCATAAAGCGAGGTAATTTTCAGTTTCCGGGAATAATGAGCGTGGCTTAACTGTTTATTTTAGGCCATGTACCGCTAAGCTGCCCCGAAGTTGCGGGGCTGTTTCAAAGGCTCGTCATCCTAACGTCATCCTGAACTTGTTTCAGGATCTAACTTGTTAGAACTTATATCAACTTAGATGCTGAAATAAATTCAGCATGACGATAATTAGACGAATGCCTGACGTGTAAAAGAGGCTTTAACCAAAAAGGTCACGCTCATTGTTTTCTTACCCGGAATATTTATTAAATCTTTCCCGGCCAAAGCCTGGCCGCTTATTTTGCTGCGTTTTTAAATACGGAAACCCGTATAATTAACGTAATTTTTAATGCGTTCACGCTACAAGTTTTATCTTTACTGCCGGAGGCGTTAATTTCCGGCTATGAAGCAACACTACCCTACAATCCCCGGCTTTACTTTTCGGCAACAGCCGTTTGGATTTTCTACAGCGCTTTTTCTCCTCTTTTTTTTACTGAATATTACTTTTGGGTTTGGGCAGGGAGACTGCACAATAACCAGCACAGCCCCCGATCCTACAGATGAAACTCCAATTCTTTTAGATCTTAATTTTGAAGGGCCAATAAATCGTGATTTAGTAGAAAATGATTTTATAGTAACCAATGGAGAAATTGGAAGTTTTGAGAGAGGAATTCCTGAATTTCAAAATTCAAATAGTTCTGATATTAATGAGTTCCCAGTTATTGCTGGTTTAACCGATTTTATTGAATCAGGTTACACAAATCCTTTTAATGAAGAACAAAGGATGGCTTATTTAAGTGAAAAAATAAGTAGATCTGTAATATCAATCGACGTGGACTCCGATGGGGACATTTTCTATTTGACATTTGCAGATGGAGTTTTTCAGTATTTTGAAAATGACGCTGATGAAAATATTATTTCGGGTGATGAATTCGCCGTACCATTAGATATGGTGATTGATAATAATGATAGAATAGTAGTTGCGGATCCAGATAATCTAAGGGTTAGGATTTTTGATCAAAACGGTATATTAGATTATGATATTGGTGGTGGTTTTGGGAATGGAAGTGGTGACTTTTATGGTCCAAGTGGTTTGGCAGTTAATGAGGATAATATTTTATATGTAGCTGATCAATATTCCGGCGAGTATGAAGGTGAGAATTTAGATTTAGTTAAATTATATGACCTTAATTCTTCATCAGAGGATTATATTAGACAATATGGTTTTGACATATTAGATGATCCTTATAGAATTGCGGTTGACCGTTGGGATAATGTTTATGTTTCCGATTCAGGTAACTCGGGTAGAGTGATTGTGTTTAATGATCAAGATCAAAATGTAGATATAATTTTGAGTGGTTCTGAAGATTCGCCTGGAAGCATTATAACAGATGATTTTGGTTATGTTTATATTATAAATTATAATGGTGATTTAACATTTTCAGATATTTACGTAGATCCATTAGTTCTAATTAACAATTATGAAGAAATACAAAATGGAGATTATCAGGTAGATGTTTATTCTCCGTTTCCTGAACTTAATCCTATTACGACTTTTTCGCATAATTTAAACTTACCTGTCGATTTAGCATTGGATAATTGTAATAATATTTTTGTTAATGATCTTGAGTTAGGTGGTCAAGCCGAATCTATTCTAGATATCCAGGCTAACTTCAATTTTGATTTAGAGAAGTTTAAACGAAATGACAATTTTACTGCAGAAGTAACACCCGAGGAAGAAGGTGAAGTCGTGGTAACTTTAAATTCTGACAATGATTTTTTTCCTTGTGATCCTCAACCTGAATGTAGTTTTTCTATTGATTACGAAACTGAGGAAGAATTGGATCCAATCGTAAATTGCCCTGGAAGTTCAATTTTAGATGAGCTGGAATTAGGTGAGAATTGCAATTATATTTTACCAGAAATAGGGCAATTTATCGAAACTGAAAATTTTGAAAACGAGGATCTTTTGGTTGTAGATGAAAATATATCTGATAATATTTTAACTGTTGAAGTAGAAGTTTTAGATGGCGAAGAACTTATAGAAACCTGCGAACTTCGTTTTGAATTGGTAGACCAAACACCACCAACAATTTCTTGTCCCGAGAATATCACTAGAGAAATTCCAGCCGGTGAAGATTCCGTAGTTATCAATTATAATTTACCTGAAGTTTCTGATAATTGCAGTGAAAATCTCGCACCTGTTCTAAGTGATGGGTTAGCTTCGGGAAGCGAATTTGAAGAAGGAGAATACTTTATAGAATTTGAAGTTACAGATGATGCAGATTTAACCGCTAGATGTGAATTTAGAATTATAGTAACTCGAGAAGAACCTGCACCTTACAGTTTCCAATGTATTGAAGAAATCACAGTAAGACTAGGAGAAGAAGCTCAAAATTCTTTTGTTACTGAAATTCCAACTTCAGAATTTATAACCAGTGATACCTCAAATTTAGATTTTGAACTAACCAATCAACAATTCACTTGTGAGAATATAGGAACAAATTCCAGAACTATTAAGGCTACAAATAGTATAACCGGAGAACAATATTCCTGCGAAGTCATGGTTACGGTGGAAGATGTGGGAGCGCCATTAATTACTTGTCCTGCCGAACCAATTACTACGAATCTTCCGGATGGTGGCTATGAAGTGCCTAATTTCTTTGAAAACAATGTTTCGGATAATTGTAACAGTTTAGAAGAATTAGAATTGGTACAGGATGTAGAAGCAGGAAGTATTATAAATACTCCAGGAACTTATACCATAAATTTAACGGCAACCGATGTTTATGATAATGTGGAAACTTGCGAAGTGATTGTTATTTTAGAAGAGAACAATCCCGCCGCCCCCGAATTAGATTGCCCCCAACCTCAAATCCTGGATCTGGAAGGAAATTGCGAAATAGAACTTCCTAATTATATTGAGGAGGCAAATTTCACTGATGGTGCTATTGTTACCCAGGATCCCGAACCAGGAACTTCGGTTAGCCAAAATCAAACTATTGAACTTACGGCAAGTTTAAACGGGGAAAGTATTTCCTGCGGTTTTCAACTGGAAGTGATAAACCCTGCAAATGATCTAAGCTTAAGTTGCCCTTATGAAGGAACCCACGAAATAGAAATTCCAGCTTCCCAGGATTCTACAATTTTTGAATTTGATGATCCTGAAATTAGCGGGGGTTGTGGAGAGGTTACTTTATTACAAACAAGTGGGCCTACTTCGGGAGAATTTTTTACCGAAGGAAATACCACCGTAACTTTCACGGCTACTGATGAAGCAGATAATTCAGTTTCCTGCAGTTTTACTGTCCGGGTAGAACGGGAAGGAACACCAACCCAACCCAGCTTTTCCTGTAGCCAGGATGGAGAAATTCCAGATCTAAGATTAGACGAGAATTGCGAGATTGATATTCCCGATTATGCTTACCTGGTAGAAACTCAAAACTTTACACCTCGTTTTGAGCAAACCGAAGAACGTTTTGACGAAACGCTTTATGTGGTGGTCGAAATTTGGAATGAGGCAACCGATGAATTGGTGGGAGATTGTTCGTTTTCAGTAAGTATTGTAGATCTTATACCGCCACAAATTTCCTGTCCAGAAGATCAAATCGAGAATTTTAATCCTGAACAGGGCTTTGTAGTTCCCAATTATGAAAATATGGCCAATTTTTCAGATAATTGTGGCGAAGTGAGTTTCAGGCAGGAACCTGCGGCAGGAGAAATTATTTATGAAACTACTTCGGTAAGGCTTACCGCGTTCGATGAACGTGGACTTGGAGATAGCTGCAGTTTTCAACTTATACTCACAGATTCTGATGTGCTAAATATTTTTTGCCAGATAGACCAAAATGTAACTCCCGAGGAAAATTGCAGTTTTACCTTGCCCGATTACCGTGATACTGCAACGGTGAGTTTACCCGGGGCTACAATTACACAAACTCCACCTGAAGGCACAGTTATTACCGAAAACACACAAATAAAGCTTACTGCCAGTCTTGACGGTGAAACAGACGACTGCTATTTTATGGTAAATCTTGTAGATGAAGAAGCGCCGGTAGCAAACTGCGTTTCAGGCTTTGTGGTAAATTTAGACGAAAACGGCACCGCCAATATAAGTCCGGAAGACTTAGATAATAACTCTACCGATAATTGCGGCATCGCTTCTATGGCTTTAAGTCAGACGAATTTTACATCTGCCGATATTGGGCAAGTGCCGGTAACTTTAACGGTTCGAGATGAAGCCGGGAATGAGGATTCCTGCGAAACGATTATTGAAGTAATAGAAGAAGAATCTGGAGATTTTCAGTGTAGAGAAAATGTGGTGGTTAATCTTAACGAGAATGGCGAAGCAAATTTAAGTCTGCAGGATCTTTACACCGGGGACGCCAGCGGCGTTGATTTAGAAGCAAATCAACTCGATTTTAACTGTAGCGATTTGGGGGTTACTCAAATTCAATTGGATTATTCCGGGGAAGAAAGTGGCAGCTGTATGATTAATGTTGAAGTTCGGGACGGAATTCCCCCGGTGGTTATTACCAATATTGTAGAACTCACTTTAGACGGTTCCGGTTTTGCCTACCTGGAGGAAAATGATGTTTTAGCTGAAGATAACTGTAGTGAAACGCTTATTTATGAGTTCAGCAAGTCGGTTTTTACCTGTAAAGATGTAGGTTCAAATACAGTAAGTGTTCAGTTAGAAGACGCTAATGGAAATGTAAGTCAGGCGAATATCGAAGTGAGGGTTAGGGGTGAATCTTGCGATATTCCGGAAGGGGATGATATAGAATTTCTATTTCTCTACCCTAATCCAAACGATGGAGTTTTCACCATCGCCACCCCGCAGGGAATGTTTATAGAAAGCGTTCGGGTTTTCGATTCCCGTGGCCGTTATATTATGCAGCAGGATTATAACGCCAACGCTCGCTTTTACAGAATGACCATCCAGGGCGTTGCGGAATCGGTTTACACCCTGCAGATCTTCACCAATGAAGGAACAATTATAAAACGCGCGATTATTAAGCGATAAATGATATTTCATTAGGACAACAAGCTGGAGTTTACGTCATGCTGAACTTGTTTCAGCATCTAAGTTGAGAGAAAAGAGAAAAGAGAAAAGAGAAAAGAATAAAGAATCAAGAACCAAGAGTCAGGATTATTTACTTTAAATTTTAACTCAAAACTCAAAACTCAAAACTCAAAACTCAAAATTCAAAACTCAAAACTCAAAAATAAACTCACAACTCAAAACTACAAACTGAAAACAGATTACCACGTTGACACTTTCCTCCTCTTAATTGCACTTGTTTTCGCAACACATAACCTATAACTGAGAACCGAAAACTGACAACCGAAAACTGACAACTGAGAACCAGGATCGCAAGTTTAAACCACAAACAATAAACAATAAACAATAAACCACAAACCACAAACCACAACCCCAAACCTCAAACCCCAAACCGAATACCGCCAACCCACAACTCACAACCGAGAACTGATTTTTTTTACCAATCCCACAACAAATTATTAACGCTTCTTTGGCAGCGAAAAAACACATAGCAGTCTAATTTCGTAGGGTCTACGGGAAGGAAATCTTTCCGGGGATACAACCTAAACCTACACATTTTGAAACAACAATACTTTAGATTGAGCCTGATCTTTTTAGGGCTGTTTTTATTTATTATTTCGGCCTGCAATAAAAATATACAGGAAAAAGAGGAGGCGGTGCCTCGAGTTCAATTAGACACGATTTCTATGGAACCGCCGGTTTTTACAACTACCTACAGGCTTGATTCCATTTCCAGCCGGGAACACCTTGATAGCCTAAAAAACAGCTTCTCTGAAGAAGAACGTAAATTAGTCTATACCTTAAACCGCATTGACGAAAACCGAATTAAACCCGGAAATAAACTTATAATTCCAGATTCGCTGGTAAGCGACTTAAATCTCTACGCGCCATTTCCAAAAGTATTAAGTCCGCTTGATTCCATAAGCAAAACCGTTGTGATTTCACAGCGTGTCCAGGCTTTTGCACTTTATGAAAATGGAAATTTATTGCGTTGGGGTCCCGTGAGTACTGGAAAACAAAGTACGGGTACACCCGCCGGACTTTATTACGGAAATTATAAAGCCAAGCGTAAAATAAGCACCATAGATGAAAGCTGGATCATGCCTTACTATTTTAATTTTATGAATTTTGAAGGCATTGGTACTCACGAATATAGCCTGCCGGGCTATCCCGCCAGTCACGGTTGTGTAAGAATGTACCGTGATGATGCAAAGTATATCTACGATTGGGCGAATATGTGGCAATTAGAAAGTGACGTGATCGTGCAAAACGGGACGCCTTTTATGGTTATTGGAGAATATGATTATAAAGAAATTCAACCCTGGTTTAAGCTTGCTGAAGATACTAAGCTTAATGAGTTAAATCCTTCTGAAATAGATACACTAAATAATTATGCACAACGCTATAAAAATGATCCTTTAAATTTTGAATTCGAGAATTTGAAGGAAACCGATATTATGCTCTAAATCTTTATTCATTTTGTATTTTAGTAAGAAATCCAGTTTATGAAGTTTAGATTCCGCTTTTTCTGTTTGTTGAGTGTTTTTTTATTTTCCTTCGGAAGTCTTAGTGCCCAGGAAACCAGTGTAATGGTTAGGGCTTTGGCCAAAGACGCAAAATTTATAGGTAGTTCTATTGGGGGCGCTAAAATAATTATTAGAAATGCTGAAACAGGGGAGATTCTCGATGAGGGTTTAACCTCCGGAAGCACGGGAGATACCAAACTTATCCTGCAAACACCCCAAAAGCGCTACGATCAACTTACCGATGATAAAACAGCCGGTTTTGAAGCTAAATTAGATATTGACCAACCTACCTTTGTAAACGTTGAGGTTCACGCTCCAATTAATAAAAAGCAGGCGAAAGTAGTTTCAACTACGCAACTTTGGGTGATTCCTGGGAAAGATATAAGCGGCGATGGCGTGGTGCTGGAAGTCCCCGGATTTGTAGTAGATATTCTTTCTCCGCAAACCCACGAACGCATAAAATCTTCAGAAGAAATAAGCTTAAAAGCCAATATTGTAATGATGTGTGGCTGCCCGGTAACCGAAGATGGTATTTGGGATGCTAATCAATATGAAGTAAAAGCAATTATTCATTCCGAAGAAAAAGAACCCAGGGAAATCACTTTAACTCCCACCGAAAAGCCCAGTACTTTTGCTGCCAATACCAATTTGGAAAAAGGTTATCATACAATAACTATCTATGCTTTTGATCCCGTAACCGGTAATACGGGAGTTGATAAAACCAATATAATTGTGAATTAGGTTGTGCGTTATCAGTTGTCTGTTGTGAGTTATCCGTTGGAATTTAAAGGGGAATAGAGTAAAGAGAATAGATTCAAGAACTAGGATTTAGACCCGCAAACCGCAACCGAAGAACTTCTCACAACAGATTACCACGTCGGCACTCGCCTCCTCGTAATGTGCTGCTACTGTTCGTCATTGCGAACGAATGAAATGAATGCGGCAATCCTTCGTTGTGCCAAGTTAAAATTGAAGAGTGAAGAATGAAAAGTTAATAGTGAATAAACTCCGTCACTTCGAGTGGCCCGATGAGAGTCGGGATGTATCGAGAAGTGCTTTTCACTTCCAACTTCAAGAGGTTCTCGATACACCGCTATTTTCGTTTCCACTAAAATATCGCTACTCGAACTGACGGGAGCTAGATACGAGCATGCGGATTTTTTGTTTTGAAGGGAATAAAGAGAAAAGAGCAAGGAATCAAGAAGCAGTACCGCTAAGATTAAACTACAAACTACAAACTACAAACAAAGAACTACTCAAAACAGATTACCACGTCGGCTATAGCCTCCTCGTAATGACGCTGCTACTGTTCGTCATTGCGAACGAATGAAATGAGTGCGGCAATCTTTCGTTGTCCAAAGTTAAAAGTGAGTAGTTAAGAGTGAAAAGTTAATAGTGAATAAACTCCGTCAATTCGAGTGGCCCGACGAGAGTCGGGATGTATCGAGAAGTGCTTTTCAGTTCCAACTTCAAGAGGTTCTCGATACGTCGCTATTTTCGTTGCCACTCAAATATCGCTACTCGAACTGACGGGAGCTAGATACGAGTGTGCGTATTTTTTGTTTTAAAGGGAATAAAGAGAAAAGAATGAAGATTCAAGAACCAGTACCTCGAGCTTAAACCCTAAACTACAAACAACAAACGAAGAACTACTCACAACAGATTACCACGTTGGCGCTCGCTTCCTCGTAATGACAGTAAACAACCCCTAAACCGCAACAACAAACAACAAACAATAAACTCACAACGGAGAACTCACAACAGAGAACCCACAACCGACACCCCATAACCGACAACCGCTCAACTTTTACACTCAAAACATCTAATCAATTCGGGACTAATTTCAATGTCTTCTGAGCCTTTAAGTGGTTCATTGAGCAATTTTTTTTCAGTAATAATTCGGTGAAATTCTTTTGCATATTCTACTAGGTTTTCTCTGCGAGACTTTATCTTTTCAGCAATCTCTTTTCCATCAAGCTCATAAATTTCTTTAGGCCAAATTTTAAAAGCATCAGCAATGGCCTCATCGCTCATTAATTCCTGCAGTTTTTTTGCTTCTGTAGTAAAAATTTCTATCGGAGTCTCGGTAAGAAAATAAACATCGTTAGGATAAACAAGTCCAGGCAAATAATCGATCTCTTTTTCAAAAGGTCTTACTTCAGGCTCAATGTTTTCGTTGGAGATTATCCCGGGAATCACGCCGCCCAGTTTAAAAAAAGCATTGTCACGATCTCCGGCTACAGGAATAGCCTTAAAAGTATCGTCATTTTCCTGGATTACCCAACCCCATTGTTTTGCGTGCCTGTCCCAATCGCCAATAAGCATATCGAATAACCTGGCTCTAACCAATGCGTTTTTATCTATGGAAACTTTTTCGGGATGTTTATCCTTTAATTCCTGGAGATGCTTAGTGTCAATAATTTCATCTACATAATCATATTTTGTCCAGTTCTTTTTGCCTTCGGTTTCATATTCCAATAGGAATAAGCGATTAGCATATTTATCGTTGTATTTATCACCTAAAAATTCCTGTTCTGGCACAAATACTACTTTTGGGTGGGTATGCAAAACCCCTGCTTTTTCAGAAAGAGAAGCGGTTAGAATCGCCCCGTAAGGATGTGAAGCAGAAATAGCATCTATTACAATATTTTGAAGCCCAAGCTTTCGGGCAAATTCGGGGACGTGGGTAGAAGGATCTTTATTCACACTGCGCAGGGAATACAAATAGCCATCTTTATCTTTAAGCCGAAGGGAATGGGTTTGTGTACCACCACCTTCTTTTATAATCTCCATTCCTCCATAAAGCGTATCAAGAAAAAGCACCGGAATTTTCACCGGCGTTGCCCAGGCCTCGCGGTAATTTTCTCCCTGCATAATATTTTTTAACGGATTGGTTTTATATAAACTGCTGGCGGCTACCAAAACCGAATCGTATTCCTGGAAATCTATACTTTCCAGGTCTTCAAAATCTTCTATGCTTGCGGTTTCAAATTCTTTATCGGTAGAGGCAAGCGAAAAATAGACCAACGCAATAAATCCTACCAGCAGGATAAAAATTAGCCAAAGCAGCTTTTTCATTTTCTGTTATTTTTAATCGATAATAAAATGCCCCGAATGAAAGAATACTTTTCGATTAATGATGATCTAAAAATACAGATTTATCAATAATTGTGGTACTGAAAAAACTTATACTTTTTGAGTTGCCAACTCAATTTCATTTAGAAAATCGGTGAGACGATACAGGGAATCGGTAGCTATTACATCCTTATATATTTTGATGCTTTGATCTTTTGATTCCAGCACAATACTGTTCTTAAATTTCCTGATAGCAGTAAGTTTATTTAGATCAATACTTTTAGAAAAGAGGGAATTTTTAGTGAGAATGTTGTTTTCAATTCTTATGTATTGGTGTTTGCTCTGGTAAAACCAGGTGCCAATTTGTAAAATTCCAAGGATAAGCCAGGGATATGCAATTAAGGGTTTGGCGTCTAAGACAATACCAAAAATTCCCAATAATGCCGATAATATTCCATAAAACAGCTGAAATTTTAAATTCTTCTTTTTGTAGTAAATTGTCACTGATGCGTTTTTAATATTTCTAGTTACAAGTAGATTTCAGGCTTGTTTTTCCGTTTTCTTCAACCATCTCATACCCATTATCCAACATAGGTTGAAAACTTTTTCTGCCGGTAAAATGCCATAACAAATGCCCATAAGTACATTTATTGATTCTTCCTTTTTCCAGTTCATTTTTCATCAAAGACTTTAGCTCTTCCTGGTACTCTTTTGGTGCGTGCACTAAAATTATATACGGATTAAACTCTTTATCAGTGAATTCCCTGTTGTAGAACTTCTTGATTCTTTCTAAATCTGGAAAGCCATACTTCTTTGTTATTTCAATCATTCTTTCGGTATGTTCTGCATCTTTTGGATTGATATAATTCTTCCAGATTTGTTTGGCAAGGCTATCAGACTTAAAATTTCTACGAGAAATTTCCTTCATTCTCAGGCTATCATTAAGATTCTCAATTCGGTCGGTTTCCGATTTATCGAAAGTTTTAAAAACCGTGTATTCTCTCATTGTTTGGTCGTAACCATACATAAATTCCATTTCCTCTATAAGAATATCAATGTCTTTTTCTAATAATTGGTCTTTAGTAGTTTGTGAAAATGCTGAAAATGTAATTAACGAGATAATGATGAAAACTTTGCTAGTCATGATTTTTGATGAAATCTCCAGGTTAATATTTTAAGCGAGTGAAATTAAACAAAAATTAATATTACTGGATAATCTAGATTTAAATGTTTTAGGCTTTAAATGCCTAATTTGAGTGAGTTTATTTCAATAAATTTTTTACCTCCTCTTCCAATTTCTCTCCCCTAAGGTCTCGAGCAACAACCTTACCCTGATTATCTAAAAGGTAATTAGAAGGCGTCCTACTTATCCCATAATTTTTAAAAACGGGATTCTCACCTTCTTCTAAACTACTAAGATGATACCAATTTAAATTATCTTTTTCTATTGTGTTAATCCAGTCTTCTTTGGTTTCATCCCGGGAAATAGCTACGATCTCAAAACCATCGGCCTTAAACTTTTTATAGAGCTTTTTTAGCTCTTTATTCTGTAATTTACTGGGGTTACAAGTGGAAGACCAAAACTGTAGCAAAGTTACTTTCCCGGTTAATTCTGAAAACCATGGTTGTTTACCGGCAGGATTGGTAGCTTGAAAATCATTGTATTTTTCGCCTATTTGTGGAATATTTTCATTTTCTAAAAATGAAATAATTCGTTCACCAAAAGCACTTTTCTTAATTTCTTCGGGAAACATTTCAAAATAATGGGCGGTAGAATCTTTTCCCCATTTTCCGGAAACTTCATAAAGCATCCGTGCGCTTATGAGGGCGTTAGTGTTATTTTGTATAAATTGTTTTTGTCTGGTTTCAAGTTCTTTATCGCTAAGTTTATTTCTTTCCAGGTAAATAGCTTCTTCTTTTTCAACTAATTGGTGGGAAACAGAACCTGTGATCTTAGCATCCTGAAATTCGGTTTTACTGGCATCAAAATACATAGGCGTATCCTGTAGCCATACTTCGGTAAATTTAGACCGGTCTTTTGTATGCAGCATTACCCATACTCTTGCCTGGGGAAGTTTAGTATTAAATTTAAAGCTATTGTTTTTTACTTCTGCGGAATCTATGGTTCCACCGTTAACAAGGTCTTGAAAATATAACCAGCTGCCATCTTTGATGTCACTTGTTTTCCCAGCTAATGAGAAGGATTCCTGCGCCTGAAGCGAACTGAGGATAAATAAAGAACTGAAAATGATTAAAATTACTCGCATAAACCTGTTTAAATAGCATGGAATCTCTTCAAGATAGCGATTAAAATCTATTTTTAAAGAAGCGCAACTTTAAGAATTGGCTAACTTCCTGAAAATTTAAAACTTAGTGTTTATGCTCTGGATATTTCCAGGTCCAAAAACGGAATTTTCCAGTGAGGAAAAAAGGAACTCCTGCCCCGGTAATCATCCCGGCAAGGAAATTATAAGCTTCAAAATTAGAGCTCCAGAGAAGTCCGGAGATAATAAGAAAAAGACCAACTAATCTTGCTTTATTTACAATTTGAAATAATTTATTCACCCTATAACAATAGCTTTAAAAGCAAGGTCTAATAAAATAACCAGCATAAATGAGGTAAAAATAATTCCTACTAATTTTAAAATATTTACTCGATCTTTCATATTCAAATTTTTGGTGAAACAGAGATTTTAATAATGCTTTCCTAGTTAAAATTAGGTTGATTTTGGACGCATCAATCTTTGATAAAATTAGTTTTAAACCACGATGTTTTAACAAAACTAGCAGTAAATATAAGGAATTTTATATGCTTTATCCAAATTTAATCTTAACGTCAGACTTTTTAAACGTATTTCAGTTAAAAAATTAGCATATTTTCAAAGTCTTATTTTTGGTGGAAATACAGTGATTTTTTAGCTAAGATTTACTTTTTTCTGGTAGTATTTAAAAATAAGAAAGATTAGAATTATCTGTAGGATTAGAGAAAAAATAGAAGCTTCAAACCCGAACTTTCCTCCGTTTAGAATATTCTCTTCCACAATATTAAATTCAATAATTGAATAAAATTCCTGACCACTTACATTAAACCCAAAATAGGCTTGAAATAAATTCCAGCTAAAGTGCAGCGAAATAGGGAACCAAAGGTTTTTAGTATAGATATAAGAAAGGCCCAATAAAATTCCCGCCCCAAATAGGCCGGCAAGAGCTATCCAACTAAGATTGGGGTTGAAACCATGAGCTGCCGCGAAAATTAATGAAGAAGCGATTAAAGCGATATAATTATTAAAGCTATACATTAAGTTTCTTTGAATATAACCTCTAAACAATAGTTCTTCGGCAATACTTACGGCCATAAAAACTCCAATTGATAAGAGAATTTCCAATGGATCCAGGTTGAAATTTTGAAAATTAATTTCACCTAAAGCGATAAGCAGAAAGAATGCCGTAGTCATTACAACGAGCCCTATAGTGATTCCTGCAAGGAAATCGATCCCGCGATCTTTAAGCTTTAACCCCAGCTCCTTAAATTTTCTTTTTTCAATGAACACCATAAAGAGGTAGAGAACTAAAATTGTTCCCAGCATTGTGGCTATAGTTATAATAAATGATTGTAGGCTGGTTTTGGGAAGATCTTCTTCAAAAGATATTTCAGCAATGCCGTAGGCTATGAGTTGAAATACAGCAATTATAATGAGATAAGGGATAATAAGGAGGAGTACTCTTATCCAACCCATTTTTTTGTCGTCTTTTTCCATTCTTAATATTCGGGAATGTCTATGGTTGTTAGGGGTTCAATTCAATCTGGTTTAAGAAATCGGTAAGCTTATTTAAAGACTCATCTTCTATTAAATCTTTATCAATTTTAATTTTATTCTTTTTTGTTTGAAGTGTAAAACTGGTTCTAAGCTTCCAAATTGCGGTAAGTTCATTAAGTTTTATACTTTTTCGAAAAAGAGAGTTTTTGGTTAGGCTGTCTTCCGTAATGTATAAGTATTGATGTTTCTTTTCATAATACCAGGTGGCTAATTGTAGCAAGCCAAGTAAAATCCAGGTATAATAAATAAGCGAGAAATTATTTAGGAGCGCTATTGCAATGCCAATAATTAAAAATCCTATCCCGGTATATAGTTTGTAATTAAGCCTTTTCTTTTGATAATAGATAATCACGGTT
The DNA here is from genome assembly GCF_000745315.1 of Salegentibacter sp. Hel_I_6. Lineage (NCBI taxonomy): Bacteria > Pseudomonadati > Bacteroidota > Flavobacteriia > Flavobacteriales > Flavobacteriaceae > Salegentibacter > Salegentibacter sp. Hel_I_6. The sequence goes on from NZ_JQNQ01000001.1 coordinate 3,104,710, forward strand.
TAGGATGCTTTATAAGAGAATTGCGGAAAATCGGTTTAATTGAAACCAGGTCTAGTTATTTTCTACTACTAAAGTTTTGGAGAGTTTATCATAAAGGTTTTGTTTTTTATCGTCCCAAAGCAGCCATATAACGGGAATAAGTAAATAACCTAAAACATACTTAAGCAGCTCTCTAATTGCACCTTCAGGAGCTTTGTTTACTTCCATACCGGTTTCTGATGAGATGACTTTTAAGTCGAAAATGCGATGGCCCAGGTTTCCTGAAAAAAGAGGATAAAAAATAGCTCCTACAACTAAACCTGTAATTGCTGAAACCGGGATATCAATAAGTTGTAGATCCCGATTCCAGTAATAGCCGAAAGATTTTCCGAAAAGGAGGAATATCCCGATCATTACAAACATATAGATGATTCCTTCTGTAAGTGATGCCAATAATCTTTTTCCTCTTGAGGCGAGTAGATAGCCGTGAAATTCTTCTTGTTGCATTTTTTTATTTCTTTAAAATTTTAAATCAAAGCTGTTGATAAACTTAAATTTTAGTCTTTTTACATAGGATTGTTCCAGCCATCTAAAGCGGCTTCTAAGGTGAAATCAATTATATATATGGCGATTATTATTAGAGCTATTATCGCGACTATTTGTAGAAAAGTAAACTTGCGTTTCATAAATAGATTAAATTCCTAAAAGGCCTTGTTTAAAATGTTCCCAATCGGAAAGGATGAAATAAACAACGATAAGCGCAACACCTATTAAGAAAATACTGGTTTTTGAAATTCTTTTAGTTTTCTGGTTTTCCATGCTTTATTTTCTTGATAAGTAGATAAAAATATTAAAATGTTACAGAAAACCTTAAAAAGTACTGCTTTGGATGCTAAGGGTTATTCTAATTTAAATTTACAATGGCGATGCCACTGCTTTCCATCATGTTTTAGCAGTGTAAATGATTTCGCGGTAAAGGAAGCCTGAAACTCACGTTCTTTAAAATCTGCCCAGGCGTTGGGAAATTCATTATAATGCAGATCCCGACTGGCCAGGGTGATATGCGGATGAATTTTAGGAAATGCTTCTTGCTTTTTAAAACTGAAATTTTCTGAAAGCACTTTTTGTAAGTTGGCGTGGAGTTTCTTAATTGGTTCGTGATCTTCAATATTAATAAAAATCACTTTTTGGCCAAACCTTCCAAAATCTTTTAAATTAAGCGGAAAACTATTTTGATTTTCAGCGAAATTCTCAAGTAACTCAATGAGTTTTTCTTCTTCGGTTTCTGGAATTTTAAAGGGAATTTGAAGTGTTATATGCGCCGGTAATTTCAGCGCTTGTTTCGCTCCATATTTTTCGGCAATTTCCAGTTTAAGCGATTTTACCCGTTTACAAATTTCTTCCGAAGGAATTATAGCGAGGAAATAGAGAGGCATTTCAGTTGAATTTTCGAGAATTAATTTAATCCTCTTTCTCTTACAAAAACCGTTTTCTTATTAAAATAATAGATCAATAAGCCGAAAGTGAATAAAAGTAAATTTTGCACAAGGCTATCTACCATAAAATTTAAATCATCTCCCGTTGCGACTTTTATGAGCTTCCCTAAAATTGAAAGCCCGGAGCCAACCATCATGATAATTGCCCAAAAATGGATGGCCATTTTCGCAAGTCGGTGTTTGTTAAATAGCAAATATAGAAGCGCTAGTTCTATAACTACCGCAATTAAGCCGAGGTAATTACCGGAAATAACCATATAGGTATTCCAAATAAGTATTAGGAAAATATAAATAATGAGCAGCCTGTAAAACCATTTGTTTTTAAAAACTGTTTCCATAAATTATTTAGAAGCTTTTGCAGTTTTTGGTGTAAAATCTATAACCTTTTGATGTCTTACTAAATCTTCAAAAGTTTCGCGTTCCCTAATTAAATGACCTTTACCTTTATACCATAAAACTTCTGCCGGGCGGTAGCGAGAATTAAAATTACTGGCCATAGAAAAAGAGTAAGCGCCTGCGTTGCTAAAAGCGAGGATATCTCCTTCGGTAATTTCAGCGATTCGGCGGTTGTTGGCAAAAGTATCGGTTTCGCAAATATATCCTACTACCGAGTAAAATCTGAATTTACCCTCAGGATTTGAAACGTTTTTTATATCGTGGTGCGACCCGTAAAACATAGGGCGAATTAAATGGTTAAAACCGGTGTCTACCCCTGCGAAAACGGTAGAAGTGGTTTGTTTAATCACATTTACTTTTGCAAGAAATTTCCCGGCCTCACTCACTAAGAATTTTCCGGGTTCAAAAACAAGAGTAAGTTCACGACCATATTCTTTACAGAAATTCTTAAAACGTTCGGTTAGTTTTTCGCCGAGTTCTTCTATATCAGTTTCAATATCATTTTCGCGATAAGGTACTTTAAACCCGCTGCCAAAATCAAGGAATTCCAGGTTTTTAAAGTTTTTAGCGGCATCAAATAAAATCTCCGACGCACGAAGAAAAACCTCAATATCCAGGATATCACTCCCGGTGTGCATATGGATCCCATTTATGGTCATCCCGGTATTTTCAACAATACGCAGCAAAAGCGGCATTTGGTGAATGGAAATCCCAAATTTAGAATCTACGTGACCTACAGAAATTTTTGAGTTTCCGCCGGCCAAAATATGCGGATTTATACGAATACAAACCGGCACATCGGGATGTTTCGCGCCAAATTGTTCCAGGATAGATAGGTTGTCGATATTAATCTGAACTCCTAATTTTACAACCTGTTCGATTTCCTCTAATGACACTCCGTTTGGAGTGTAAATAATATCTTTAGGAGTCACACCCGCTTTTAAAGCTAATTTCACTTCCTGTATCGAAACGGTATCCATACCGCTACCCAATGAATTTAAATATTTCAGGATAGAAATGTTAGAAAGCGCCTTTACCGCGTAATGAATACGCAAATCTTTAACTTCAGAAAATGCATTTTTAAGTCGATTAAACTGAAAAGCAATTTTTTCGGCATCATAAACATATACGGGGCTTCCAAACTCTTTGGCAACAGCAAGCAGATCTTGATTGGTCATAACAGGTGAAAAATTTAAGTGGCAAAAAACAGGAGAAATTTCAACTCCCACAAGTGCAAGTATCAAAAATAACGAATTCCCTGAAATTGTGAATATTTATAAAAAATATAGTTTAACTCGCAGTAGCGACAGCACTTTCTTTTCGTCTTCTAATAATAATAATCGCAAGGGCTATAAAAACGCCCAACCCGGCCATAACCGCACCTACTAAAGAAGCCGAGGTAAATCCAAATCCCAGAGCGATAGGCAATCCGGCAAAATAAGCGCCAGAGGCATTTCCCATATTAAAAGCGCTCTGGTTCATAGAAGAACCCAAACTTTCTGATCCTTTCGCTGAATTGATCATTACCATTTGAATTGGGGTAGAGAGGCAAAAGGCAATGGTAGCGATTAAGAAAGTCATTACTAAAATTGCGATTTGATTTTCAGCAACATAGGCATTGGTAATCAAGGCAAAAACCATTAAAACCATACTCATAATTACTGCATAAATAGGAGAGAACTTTTCCGCGAGCTTGGCCCCAATGAGGTTTCCTATAACCATTCCCACACCGGCAAGAACCATAACATAACTTACAAAACCTTCGGGGTGGCCGGCTACATCGGTAATTAATGGCGCGATATAACTGTACCAGGCAAAAAAGCCACCGGTTCCAATGGTGGTAAGTAAAACCACCATCCAAAGTTCTCCACGCTTTAATACATTTAAATCTTTTCTTATTCCTTCAGAAGAGGATTTTGGTAATTCAGGCATCCAGAATTTTACGCTGGCAATGGCCAGTAAACCTATTACACCCACGAGCATAAAAGAAACATTCCAGCTATAATTATGGCCTAAATAGGTGCCCAGTGGCACCCCAAAAACATTCGCCAGGGTAAGTCCCGTGAACATTATTGCGATAGCTTGTGCAGATTTCCCCGGTTTTGCTAATTGGCCGGCCACCACGGCACCAATGCCGAAGAAAGCTCCGTGAGGTAATCCAGAAAGAAACCGCGATACCAATAAAAGTTCGTAAGAATTGGCAAAAGCCGAAAGCGAATTAAAAACAGTAAACCAAACCATAAGTAGGAGCAGTGTTTTATGTGCAGGCCATTTTCCGCCAAAAGCGGTAAGCAGCGGCGCACCAACGACAACCCCTAAAGCATAGGCCGAAATGAAATGCCCGGCTTGCGGAATAGTAATTTCTAAAGCCGCAGCCACATCTGGAAGAATTCCCATGATAACGAATTCGGTCATTCCAATTCCGAAACCTCCAATAGCCAGTGCAACAAGTGCTTTATTCATTCTTAGGTTCATTTTTGAGCAAAGAGCAAAATTAAATGGGATAATTCTAATAACATAGAATATCGGCTAAAAACTACGATAAGCTTATAGTAAGGAAATCGCAACATTGGCGCGGATTTTAAAAATCTGTAATCCTTAAGGAAATGCTAAATTTTCCTGCGGAATTAGATTATCGCAGGGCTGGGGATATCCTAAAAAAGATTGGTACAATAGCTATACATTTGTTACTTTTGCTAACCATAAATTAAGAACCTCTATGGAAGCAAACGAGGTTTGAATTGGAAAATGATTTTAAAATACGAGGCAAGCCTCGGGGGAACTAAACCCTCATTGAGGGATTAATACTGAAGAAATAGCTGATTATGAACATACACGAATATCAAGGAAAAGAAATTTTAAGCAGTTTTGGCGTACGCATTCAGCGTGGTTTAGTTGCACATAATGCAAAAGAGGCCGTAGATGCCGCTAAAGAACTAACCGAGCAAACCGGTACCGGATGGCACGTAATAAAAGCCCAGGTACACGCCGGTGGACGTGGAAAAGGTGGTGGTGTAAAACTAGCCAAAAACCTTAAAGAGGTGGAAGAAGTAGCAGGAAACATCATTGGGATGAATCTTGTAACTCCACAAACTACCGCTGAAGGTAAAAAAGTACACCAGGTTTTAGTTGCCGAGGATGTTTACTATCCTGGCGATAACGAGCCAGAAGAATATTACATGTCTGTATTGCTAAACCGTGCAACCGGTCGTAATATGATTATGTATTCTACTGAAGGTGGTGTGGATATTGAAACTGTTGCTGAAGAAACTCCGCATTTAATTTTTACTGAAGAGATAGATCCTGCAACTGGACTTATGCCTTTCCAGGCCAGAAGAATTGCATTCAATTTAAAACTTAGTGGTACAGCTTTTAAAGAAATGACCAAGTTTGTAATGTCACTTTACACAGCTTTTGAAAAATCTGATTCTTCACTTTTCGAGATCAACCCGGTTTTGAAGACAAGTGATGATAAAATTCTTGCTGTAGATGCTAAAGTAACCCTTGATGATAACGCACTTTTCCGTCATAAAGACTATGCTGAAATGCGCGATACTCGTGAAGAAAATCAAACTGAAGTTGAAGCTGGGGAAGTTGGGCTTAACTTTGTAAACCTGGACGGAAACGTTGGGTGTATGGTTAACGGTGCCGGACTTGCCATGGCAACAATGGACCTTATTAAACAAGCTGGTGGAGAACCTGCAAACTTCCTTGACGTTGGTGGTACAGCTGATGCCAAGCGAGTTGAAGAAGCTTTCCGTTTGATCTTAAAAGATGATAAAGTAGAAGCGATCCTGGTAAACATTTTTGGAGGAATTGTTCGTTGTGACCGTGTGGCGCAGGGAATTGTAGATGCCTACAAAAACCTTGGAGACACTATTAACGTGCCAATTATTGTACGTTTACAGGGAACCAATGCAGATATCGCCAAGAAATTAATTGACGATAGCGGATTTAAGATCCACTCTGCTGTTCAATTCCAGGAAGCTGCAGATAAAGTACAGGAAGTACTTAAATAATCCCGAAGCTTCGGGACAGGAATTTTATTTCCTGTTTTGATTAGGCTGTCTAAAGTTTATCTTACTACGTCATCCTGAACTCGTTTCAGGATCTAGCTTGATAAATTTTAGACAGTTTTTTTATGTCCTTATATTCTTAGTTGGTGATAAGCATTTAAATTAGATTGGAAAATTATTTAATACGCTGAAGGTTTTTATGCTTAATTATTCAGAATTAATAATCGTCATTCTGAATTTATTTCAGAATCTAAGACGTTAAGAATTATATAAGCTGAAACAAGTTCAGCTTGACCGAAGAGAAACTTTTTATACAGTTTACCTATAAACTTTAGGCACTTTTTTTATGCCCCGATGAAATATTAAGTAATGAAAGGCATTTTGAAAGCTTTCAGTTAGTTTAAATTATTCTTCTTTCTGTTTTCCTTAACCGGACATTACATATAAAAACGCAAAAACCCGGCTCATCACCGGGTTTTTTATTTTATAACATAGAAAATTTTATTCTTCGCTATTGGGATACCATTCTAATAATTCTACTTCAATATCTTTATTGCCTTCGTTTACCAATTTCTTGAATTTCTCTACATCAGCAAATCCATCCTGACCCCTAAAATGGAAAGGAATTACCTTATCTGGTGCAAAAGCCAAAACGCCATCGGCAGCATCTTCAACCGTCATGGTATAAGGCATGTTCATTGGGATTAAAGCGATCTCAATGTTTTCAAGTTCCCTCATTTCGGGAATGTCTTCAGTATCCCCGGCGATATAAAGTCGCTGCCCATTTCTCTCTACAATATAGCCATTGCCTCGTCCTTTTGGATGCCTGGAATCTTCATCTTCAGGTAAATTATACATAGGGATCGCCTCAATATAAAAATCAAGCACACGGGTAGTAGCGCCATTTTCTAAGGCTCTGAAAATATCTTTCAATTCTTCCGGCATTTCATCAACTACGGCCTGCGGAGCAATAATATGAACTCCGTCAAGATCCATTCCCTCCAGGGTTTCCACGCTCATATGGTCTCCATGAATATCGGTTATAAGAATGAAATCTGGTTTTTCCTGGCCTTCAAATGCTTCAGCGCCGCCAACGGGATCTATATAAAAACTATGATCTCCCCAGTCTATAACCGCCGTTGCGTGAGATATAGGATGAATATCTATAGCGGCAGAATCAGCTTCCAACACGTTTTTCTCCTCTCCATAGGGATTCTTCTCCATAGAGCTATTGTTTTCAGCTTCTTTTCCTTCATTTTTACAGCCGGTAAAAAGAATTACCACTGCCATTAAAGTGTATAAAAATTTCATTTTTGCTTGTTTTGCCATAAATTTAATTAACCTAATTTAGAATATATTGGTTTTTTTTAAAATTTTAGTAAAGATCAAGGCGCATTTTGATATCTCCCCGGGTGTAGGGATTATTTTCTCCTATTGGAATTTCTTTAAAGCCATACTTTTTATAAATATAAATCGCGTTTTCAAGCTTTCGGTTTGAAAAGATTATCAAATGATCCCAGCCTTGTTTTTTAGTGAAATCTAATGTGTGTTCCATTAATTTTTGCCCTACTTTCTTTCCCTGGTATTCCGGAGTAATGGCCATTTTGGTAAGTTCAAAAACTCCATCTTCTATTTTCATTAGTGCCACACACCCAATGATCTTTTCTTCATCTCTTACAAAGAAAATATTCCCACCAGGTTCAATTATATATTTTCCAGGGTTTCCAAGTACTTCTTCATCATGAGGTTCTACCCAAAAATATTTTTCTAACCAGGCTAAATTGAGGTTTTTAAAATCTTCGGCGTAGTTTGACTGGTAAGCGGTTATTTCCATTTTTTAAATTGAGCTTAAAGAATTAATTATTACTTTTTTCCATAAAATCGGTAATGAAATAGGCCAGTGCTTTTCCAACCTGTCCCGGGCTGGTGGAGGTAGGTGCGGCTTCGCAAATATGTAGGTATTTACAATTTTTTTCTTCAGCAGTAAGTTGTAAAAAGTTCCTTACCATATTCAAAGCAAAACCCGAAGGTGATTGCGCACTGCTTGGGAAATTACTTATCGCATCACAGTCCAGTTCTAGACCAAAAGCCTGTTTATTTACAAATTCCAATTGTGAATTAAAGGCGGCCATTTTTCCCTGGTGTGTTTGTAAAATAAGGTCTTCAAAAAGATGAAATTTAATATTAGAAACCGATTTTAATTCATCAAAAATATATTGAGGAGTATAATTCTTATGTAAACCAAAAATCGCATATTTTCCCAGGAACCCGTCACGCTGCGTAAAGCTAAAACCATTCCCGCTATGGCGGTGTTCCAGTTTTCTAAGATCGGTATGTGCATCAATATTTAGAATATTTACCGGCTTTTTAATAGCTTTTGAAGTTCCTATTATATTGCCAAAAGCATTGTTGTGCCCCCCGCCAATTATTATTGGAATTTTTCCTGCCGAAACTATTTGCTCTACCAAAAAACTCACTTTATCATCAATCTTTTCTACCAGGTCGCCAAGTTTTGGATAATAATTAGGATCATTCTCATCTATATTGGCTGCTTTTTCCATTTCTGCCTTACAGCTTATTTCACCAAGTAATACGAGATTCTCTGGAGTGGTAAATTCATTATTCTGAATATTTAAAAGTGAATTTAAACAAACTTCCCAGGCTTTTGAAGCCCCAGGTTTACCGTGGTTGGCCCTAATGCCAATATCTTCAGGGATTCCAAAAAGAACATATTTAGCTTTAGATTTCTTCAAGGACTCTAAACTTTCTACAAAACCAATTTTTTCTCCAAAGCGGGTTTCTCCATCTCGAATTGAAATAAGCTTTTCAACCGATTTATAATTATAAATTTTTAAAGCTTCCATTACTCCACGGGTTTTCCGTTAATATAAACCGATTCAATAGAATTGGTGCCGAAAGCATATGGTAAAAAGGTATACGAGGGAATTTCTTTTGTGATTATAAAATTTGCCTGTTTTCCTTTAGTAATACTACCGTGGGTTTCGCTGAGTTCCATGGCGTAAGCTCCGTTTATTGTAGCTGCATTTATAGCCTCCTCGGGAGTCATTTTCATTTTAATACAAGCCAGGGAAACTACCAAATTCATATTTCCGCTGGGGGTGCTACCGGGATTAAAATCTGTAGCTAAAGCTAAGGCCAAACCGGCATCAAGCATTTCACGAGCCGGTGTGTAAGGAATACTTAAAAACAAAGAGCAGGAGGGAAGAGCCACCGGCATGGTAGCGGTGCCCTTTAAACTTTCAATATCTTCCTGGCGCATTACTTCCAGGTGATCAACGCTAAGTGCATCGTGTTCAATGCCGGCTTGAATTCCACCAATAGCGTTAAATTGATTGACGTGAATTTTCGGTTTTAATCCGAATTTTTTCGCTGCAGAAAGCAATTTGTGTGTATCAGCAACGCTGAAGTATCCCTTTTCGCAGAAAATATCTATATATTCTGCAAGGTTTTCTTCAGCAACTTTTGGCAAGATTTTTTCAATAACTAAATCCATATAAGCTTCAGGATTCTCTTTATATTCCTTCGGAATAGCGTGTGCTCCTAGAAAAGTAGCTTTAATGGGAATATCATAATGTTGTTGAAGTTTTTTTATAACCCGAAGCATTTTCAACTCACCTTCTTCAGTTAAACCGTAACCCGATTTAATTTCTACCGCGCCGGTTCCCAATTTCATCACTTCCTCCAGGCGTTTTGCCGATTGCTCATAAATTTCATCTTCAGGAGTTTCCTGTAAGGTTTTAGCTGAGTTTAAAATTCCACCACCTCGATTGGCGATTTCTTCGTAGGAGAGTCCGTTAATACGATCTGCGAATTCCAGTTCCCGGTTCCCGGCATAAACAATATGAGTATGAGAATCGCACCAGGAAGGAAGAATAATTGTCCCTTCAACATCAATAGTTTTAGCGGCATTTATCTCTGGCAGGGAATCCATTTTGCCGTAATCTAAAATTTTATCACCTTCAATAAGCAACCAGGCGTTTTTAATTGAAGGAAGTTCCTTCATTTCAGCCCCGGAAAGTCTTTTCACTGGTTTTTCCCTTACCTGTAGAAGTTCCTTTATATTGATGAATAATTGTTTCATTGTGGTTAGTTTTCTTGTCGATTTAAAGCTGAAAACAGCAATTAAACAAATATAAAAACTAAGCGGGGAAAACCTGCTTTTTAGCAAAAACAAAAAGGCTAATCACTAAAGTAAATTATAAAATCAATCGAGCGGAAAACACCGAATTGCGATGATCTTTTGTGAAAAGTTAGTTCTATTTAGGTAACCAAAGTTTGTAAAAACAGGTTTGAACTTTTACTGCCTTCTTGCAAGGCGAGCGCAAAATAGCCTGGTTGATTTTTATTTCTTCACCACATCTGGCACCATAAACTTATAATCTCCATTGTTGCGAATTACATCGCGAACTACCGTAGAAGAAATATGACTTTTTCCTGAAGAGGTAATAAAGAACAAAGTGTCTATGCCGCTCATCTTATAATTGGTTTGCCCAATAGCCTTTTCAAACTCCAGGTCCTGTGCATTTCTCAGACCGCGTAATAGGAACCCGGCATTTTGTTCCTTGCAAAAATCTACGGTAAGTCCTTTGTAAGTAGTTACACTTATTTTAGGCTCATCTTTAAATGTTTCCTTTAAAAAATGAAGTCGGTCTTCCAGCGAAAACATATATTTTTTATCAGAATTGGTCCCAATAGCCAGGATGATCTCATCAAATAGCGGCAGCGCTCTTTCAATAATATCGGTGTGGCCTAATGTAATAGGATCAAAAGATCCAGGAAATACTGCTTTTCTCATTATAAATTTCTTAGTCTTTCCCATGAAGACGGGAAACCATTATAGTTAATCTTCATCGCACTTCGTTTCTTCACCATAAATTCAGACGGAAAACTATAAATTCATTCTCTTTACATCCGGAAAGGTGAAAGTTTATTCACTTTTTCCTCTTAATCTCAGCTTTCTGGCTATTATTTATGGAATTAAATTATCAAACTCCCAAGTAAATATAAGCTTTTAGCTGTGCAAAGAAAAATTTTAAAAACCGCTTAAAAATTTAGCTAGATAAATATCAAAAATTTCGTGGAAATTATATTTTTGCGCATTAACATTATATATGAAAAAAACACTGTTTGTTTTGTTATTTCTTTCAGGTATCTCTTTAATTTCAGCGCAAAATAAAGATAATATTGAAAATGAAATCTTGAGTTATACCAATTCTCAAACTCAAATAATATCAAAAGGAAGACTGCTTTTAGCCGATAGTTTTTTAGAAGGCGATTTGCAAAAGGTAGAAGAAGTTAGAAATTATTTGCTCAAAGAAGTTGATTCTGAAAATTATATCGCGCTACTGCCTGGCGAGCAATGGTTAATTTCTTACTGGACCGGGGAATTTTATGATGTATTAGATTCTGTAAACTATTACTATACCAAAGGAAGCAACAGTTATGAGAATAAAATTTTTCCGCTGGAAGACCGCCTTTATTATAAACTGGTAGAAAAGTCGTGGAACGAACTGGAAAAACTGGAAGAGAAAATATTGAATTCTGATTTAAATGAAGAACAAAAGGATTTTCTATTACTTCATTTAAATTATATGATTTCGGGCCAACCTTTAAACACTATTAGCCAGGATGAAATAAATAAGATGGCCGATTTGTTCCTGGAGAACCATCCTACAGGAAAATATACCGACTTAGTTAAAAATAATATTCGGTTTAGATTTGTTGCTTCCAATTGGGGATTTGCTTTTGATTTCTTTATGGGGTACGCCGTTCAAAATGGGGCGCTTTCTTCTCAATTTAATAATGGTTTTGCCTTAGGCCATGGCTTTGATGTGGAATATAAAAAGTTTAGCCTCTACTTAAGAAACTATATAGGTTTTACCAAAACCCTTGAAGAAATGGAAGTAGAAGGTGTGGCCTGGGAAAAAGAGATGCGTCTTACCCAATATTTGCCTGAAGCATCTATAGGTTACAGTGTGGTAGATAATAGTAAATTGAAATTAAGCCCTTTTGCAGGTATTGGTGGGGTCGCATTTAGCCCAACTCAAAGTGATATTAATAACCGCCCCGAACTTGAAGACAGTCAGGTGGGTTTTGTTACTGCTTATACCCTTGGGGCAAATTTAGATTTTAAGTTGGGATGGAACACCAGCGCTATTTTGCCAAATGATAAAACATATTGGTTTTTGCGTTGTCGTTATGGTTATACTATGCCGCAAATGGGGAATTATCCCGGTTATCAAGGGAACATCCATTATTTTAATATTGGAATAGGCGGCGTTGCTCGTGGAACGAAAAGGCTTATATAAATTTGAAAATAAACTATTGAAGTTTTAATGCTGTTTCAATCGCGCTCCCATAAAGATCGGTTAAACTAATTCCGGCGGCTTTAGCTTGTTGAGGTAAAATACTCGCCTGGCTTAAGCCCGGGGTGGTGTTCATTTCAATAAAATGCGGTTCGCCATTATGGAAAATAAATTCAGAACGGGTAAAGCCGCGCATTTTTAATTTTCTGTAAATCAGTTTTGCGATTTCCTGAACCTGTTTTGTCTTTTCTTCTGAAATATTCGCCGGGGTTATTTCCTGCGATTTTCCTAAATATTTAGCTTCGTAATCAAAGAATTCATTTTCTGAAATAATCTCGGTAACCGGTAAAGCTTTAATTTTTCCTTTATAGGTAATCACGCCAACCGAAACCTCAGTCCCGTCCAGGAAAGATTCAATAATTACTTCGTCATCTTCTTTAAAAGCGGTTTTTGTAGCTGGGATTAGTTGTTCTTCAGTTTTCACTTTGGTAATTCCAAAACTACTGCCGGCACGATTGGCCTTTACAAAACAGGGCAGGCCAACTCTAGCAATAATCTCATCAGCATTTACCTTATCTTCTTTATTCAAAAAATAATTTAAGGCGGTTTTTATTCCGTAGGGCTTTAAAACACTTATCAGATCTCGTTTATTAAAAGTTAATGCCGCCTGATAGTATCCACAGGTAGTTTGAGGAATCCCTATTAATTCCAGGTAAGCCTGTAAAAGTCCGTTTTCTCCCGGGGTACCGTGAATAGTATTAAAAACGCAATCGAAAGAAATTATTTTTCCGTCTATTTTTACCGTAAAATCATTTTTATTGATCGGGTAAGGGGTATCATCATCGGCTACCACCACCCATTCTTTACGCAAAATATGCACCCGGTAAGGTTCATAAAGATCGCGGTTAAGATGTTTATAAACCATATTTCCGCTATTGATAGAAATATGATATTCACTGGAAAAGCCGCCCATGGCGATGGCAATTTTTTTCTTCATTTCTCCGTTATCAGTTGTCAGTTTTCGGTTAACAGTTTTTTCAGCTATTGGCCTGGTTAGAAAGCTCGCTGAGCACTCAAAATCCAGTACCGATAACTGTGAGAACAAATCTACAAACAATCTGCCACCAAAAGCAGGGGTTTTATATCTTTGCTGCCTAGAAACAAATGTATGGGATTCTTTAAATTTATTTTCAGCAAAACATTTTTAATTCAAATAGTGATTGCTGCAATTTTGGTAATAGTGCTTGCTTTTTTATCGCTGCAATGGTTGGATTATTCCACCAACCAGGATCAGCGTATCGCCGTTCCAGATCTCTCTAAACAGTCTTTAGATGTAGTAGATGATCAATTGGCAGAACTGGATTTAAGATATGAGATCCTTGATTCTGCAAATTATAATCCCGATTTTCCACGTTATTCGGTAATAGAACAGGCGCCGGAGCCGGGACAGTTTGTAAAAGAAAATAGAAAGATTTATCTCACTTTAAATCCTTCGGGATATAGAAAAGTAATGATTCCAAATTTAATGAGAAGCACTCGCCGCCAGGCAGAACCTACCTTGAGAGCTTTAGGTTTTGAAATTGGCGATGTGAGTTATAAACCAGACATTGCTGAAGATGCGGTATTGGAGTTGAGGCATAAAGGCCAAAAACTGGAGCCTGGAGATGAATTGATGAAAACTTCTAAAATAGATCTTGTATTGGGTGATGGTTCTGGCAGGTATAGAATGGAAGGTGAAGAAGAGCAGGATAGTATCAATAATGAAGCGGAAGAAATCGAATTTTAATGAAGGACGACGAGCAACACGAAATAGAGGAACAGGACGATACTTTATACGAACATCATAAATTTGAGGCCGGTCCCGGGCAAAAACCTCTTCGGGTAGATAAATTCTTAATGAATTTTATCGAAAACGCAACCCGAAATAAAATTCAGAAAGCCGCGAAAACGGGAAACATCTACGTTAACGAAGAACAGGTAAAACAAAATTATAAAGTAAAGGCCGGCGATGTGGTGCAGGTGATGTTTGAGCATCCACCGTACGAGTTTTTACTTACTCCAGAGAATATTCCGTTAGATATTGTTTATGAAGATGATACCTTGCTGGTGGTAAATAAACCCGCCGGAATGGTAGTACATCCCGGTCACGGGAATTACAGCGGCACACTTATTAATGCGCTGATCTATCATTTTGAAAATCTTCCGAACAACTCCAGCGACCGCCCGGGATTAGTTCACCGAATAGACAAAGACACCAGCGGACTATTAGTTATCGCCAAAACTGAAGAAGCGATGACGCATCTTTCCAAACAGTTTTTTGATAAAACCAGCGAACGCGAATACGTGGCTTTAGTTTGGGGAAATGTAGAAGAAGGCGAGGGCAGGGTAGAAGGTAATATTGGTCGCCACCCTAAAAACCGACTCCAAAACACGGTTTACGAAGGTGACGATGCCGAAAAAGGAAAACCAGCGGTTACCCATTATAAGGTTTTAGAACGTTTTGGTTATGTAACGCTGGTTTCCTGTAAACTGGAAACCGGAAGAACCCACCAAATTAGGGTACATATGAAGCACATTGGCCATACGCTATTTAACGATGAACGCTACGGTGGCGAAAAGATACTAAAGGGAACTACTTTTAGTAAATACAAGCAATTTGTAGATAACTGTTTTAAGATTTTACCCCGCCAGGCACTACACGCTAAGACACTTGGTTTTATTCACCCAAAAACCGGCGAAGCGATGAGCTTCAATACCGAAATTCCTGAAGATATCCAGGCTTGTATCGAAAAATGGCGCAACTACGCCAAAAACCAGAAAGAGGTTTTGTAAGGTTTTTTCGTTAACTTTATAAGAAAGCTTGTTGAAATGGAAAACATACACCTAAAAGTTAGCACTAGAGAAGCCTATAAAGACTTAATGGAGTTTTTGGAAAAGTTTGATAAAAATGAACTCGAAATTATCCCTGATTCAGATTTTGAAAAGCAAAAAGCAGAACTAGAAAAGGAGCTGGAAGCAATTGAGAATGGGGATTCTGATTTAATGGATATCGAAGAATATGACAGCTATCTGGAAAAGGTTATAAATGAATATGAAGATTAAATTATCTTCAAAATTCAGGACGTCAGGTAAGATATATTGCTAAGGATAAACCCGCAGCGGCTAGAAAATTTAAAACCGACTTATTGTCTGAAATTCGTGAAATTTCAGATTACCCATACTCTTTTCGTCCATCAATTTATTTTGAAAATGAAAATATCCGGGAAATGATTTTCAAAGGATATGTAATCATTTTCCGGATAGATCCTGAAAATAAAATAATTTTGGTTTTCGCTCTTTTAAAACACGAAGAATTTTCTTGATAGATTGTTTTAGTAAAGTTCTAAGTAAGAATTTTCAATTATGAGATTGAAAATATTTCAGCAGCAACCCCTCCGGCCTGCGGCCACCTCCCCTTGAAAATAAGGGGAGGAGCTTTTGGTGGTTTTGAATAAGTCGCAAGTTGGGCTTTTAACTCTTCCCTGTAGGTTTTATAAGCAACTCATTCACATTTACACTATCGGGTTGAGTGGTAGCGTAAAGCACCGCATCTGCAATATTTTTAGGAGCTAATTTTGGTTCGCCATTTCCATAATCCTTATCTTCCAGTAATTCCTCGTCGTTGATATCTTCTCGCAGACTGGTTTCTACAGTTCCCGGTTCTATAGAAGTCACCCGAATATTAAAGTCGGGAGAAAGTTCCATACGCATTGCGCGGGAAAGTTCGATTACCGCGGCTTTAGATGCACCATACACAGCGCCGCCTTCAAAGATCTCTTTTCCGTCTACCGAGGCGATGTTGATGATATGTCCGCTGTTCTGTTTCTTCATAGATGGAAGTGCAGCGTGAATGCAGCGCAAAGTTCCTTTTACATTTACTTCAATGGTTTGCAACCAATCTTCCAGTTTTTCATTTTTAAGATAGGTAAGCGGCATAACTCCGGCCGAATTCACTAAAATATCTATGCGGCCAAAATGATCGTAAATTTTATCGAAAGCCTCATGAACACTTTTATCGCTGGTAACATCTAATTCCACTTCCAAACTTTGACTAAGACCTTTACCAATATCCTTTAATTTATCTACGTTTCTACTGGCAAGGGCAACTTTGCAGCCGCTTTTAGAAAGCTCTTCGGCAATAGATTTTCCAATTCCGCTACTGGCACCCGTTATCACGGCTACCTTATCGTTCAAATTCATAATGTTTTTATTTATTGGTTTATTCGCAAGTTGGGAGGAATTGGAAGTTTTAGGCGTTAAAGAAGTTTGAAATAACAGGAATTTAACGAGTGAGATCTTTAAATGCAACAACTTAGATCCCCGATAAAAAATCGGGGTAGGCTCTGAAACAAGCCTGCCTGACCTGCGGGACAGGTAACAGAAAATTTAAACGACATCTCGCTTCAAATTTTACGATCAATTTTCGATATACCGCTTAAATTTTCTACTAATACACATCTACTCTCATAATTCTCTAGTAATTACCGGTGACGTTTCTCTTTAAATGATTGGTTGTAGCTTTCTTTTTGGTAAGTGTAGTATTTTTCCGGCGTTAAAAATTTTTGAAGCCCTGGAGAAAATTTAGCCAGGAAAATACGGTTTTGATTCGCAGGAGCGAATCGGAAACATCTACAAAAAAGTGTCCTTTTTTTGGTTCGGTTTTTTGGACAAGCAAAAAAATGAACAATCTCAATGCTGAGGATATAAAAGAATCTTAATTCATCGAACAATTCACATTCGCCATCATCTTCCAGGAACAGAAAAATTCCGGAAGTTTTTTAGCAGAAGTAAGTTTCTTCTTAAACCTTATTTTTATGAATTTCCCCCCGGAAGTCTTGTATTGGTAATTCGCCGAATTAAGCAAACGCCCGTTATAATCTATAATTATTCCTCCGGTATTTCTCCAAAGAAAACTGCCGCTAAAGGCTTTTACAAGTTTGGGATGTTTACGGGGACCTTCCATTTTTTGAGTTTTTTGGAAGTATAAGATAAGGAAAAGTTGTGTTAAAATTAGGCTTGAGGAGAAATTAATTGATTTCCAGAGTGTTTCAAATCCTTAATATTTCTTTTTTGAAATCCGATTCCCGGTAATTTGGCGTTGTGCCGAAGATTTAAACCTCGAAATCTCGTTAACCCGTAGTTTGGCATGTTTGGTTTTCCTACCCTGCACCCGGGCGCGCCATTTTCTCCAGTTACGCGGGTGCATTTGCTCCTGCATAAATTTTATCACGTCTTTTTCGGCCAGCCCAAACTGAAATTCAATAGCTTCAAATGGCGTACGGTCTTCCCAGGCCATAGCAATTACCCGATCCTGCTGCCGCTCGTCTAATTCAAACTTTTTAGCAATGCTCATTTTTGTTACTCGATAATCGAGGTTTTAAAATTTATTCCGAATCATTTTCGAAATCAGAATTGTATTTTCCCCGAAATTCCTATTTCAAAATTAAGAAAATAGGAGCTTTTGATGGCTTGAACATTGGTGAAGGTTTTTGTAAATTAGAAAGATAATTTGGGCGTTCCCCTAACGGGTCGGGCTTTACGCTGCAATCTTTTTGCTCGTTCCTCGCAAAAAGGATTTCCACTGCAATCCCTAACGCAAAACAAGCTATGAAAAAAGCATATTTTAGATACAGAAAGCATCCTGGTGATTTCCTTAGAAATGCCGACTTACTGGAACTTCCAAACCCTGATGAAAATTTAGAGGATTTTTTAGTTTCGTTTTTAAATCATTATCAGTCTGATTCCAGAATCGCCTATATCAATGATTTGGATAAGCTTCTTTACAATGAATTTACCGACGAATTAAATAGATTAAAATTTATAAAAGAAATTGGAGAAAAAAGCAAGCTTGAGATCAAAGAAAAAATAAAGCAAATAGAAACAGAATTAAAAGATGAAGCTTTTAAAAATTTTTATCAGCTTTTATTAGAAAATAAAATTGAGATTATTGAAAAAACTTTTGATCAAAAATAAATTAATGTAAAGTCTGAGGGTGCATATTTTACAATAACTCCAATCCGATGTTTTTTAAATAGTTATATGTAGGGTCATAAAAATCAGGATTTCTAGTTTGGTCGTTTGGATCTCCTTCAGGTATGACTATAACCATTCCTTGTCTTGCCCTTGTCAGTAAAACTCTATAAGCGTTTATAAGATAGTTTTGTCTTTCTTTTTTGCGAATATTTTGCCATTTTTTACCTTTAAAAGAGAATGTTTTCCATCCTTCTTCAGAATACCGTAGATCTCCGTCCCAAGTAACACAAGCCCAATCTAGCTCTAATCCTTGTACGTGAAATTCAGTAGCTACGTCTTCAAGAAAATAAGATGATCGAACATCATCTTTGCCATTTAAAAACCAATGTACTGGATTCATAGGAGATTTAACATCTATCGCAAATGGCTTTAACCTTTGTGCCTGTGAAGAAACAACAATACCGAAGCGCTCACTTCCTCTGGCTTTTTCTTTCAACCATTTTTTAGCTTTTTTTAAATCTCTAGTCAGTACAATTGGATAACTATTATTGATCTGCTTAAGAGTTTTTTGAGCTTCCTCAACTTTTAAGTCGAGAATATTCTTTACAAAGTTAGAGAGGTTTTCAGCCCTAAATGAACGCATTGATACTGATAGGTGTAAGTTTTCATCAAATGAGACTTTTGTTTTTTTATTTAAATCTTCTATTGATTTTTTCGCTGCATACTCTGAATCGGTAAGATTTGGCGAAATATAAACTTCCCAATGATTGAACTTATTTTTGATAGCCTCTAACCATTCTGAAATTCCTGCTTCCCCTGTATTAATTTCTTGACCACCTCCTACTAAACAAACAATTACTGCCCAATCTTTATGCCTGTCTAGGCAAGAAATCAGAAATTCGGGTTCCGAATGATTAAAATCATCTTGCCCTTTTTTTTGTTTCATAAACTTGATAGTTTGTTCTTTATTCCAGGCTCTTTGTGCCTCATCAAAAATTGCTACGTGATCATAAGGGGGATTGGGATCAGTTAAATAGGCATCTCTGTAATGATGTATAATTTGAATAAAGGTTTTAACTCCTGCTCTTGCTTTGGCCTTTGTAATTTTATTTCCTTTATCTTTTTCATTTTGTACTTTATCTCTTGCCAGTGCTTCTTGAAGGATAGCTACTAATGGAGCATTTCCAGATAGATAAACACTTGCTGTTTTATTTTTGTCTTCAAGATGGGTTGTAGCAACTTTAAGACCAACTAAAGTTTTTCCAGCTCCTGGAACTCCAGTAACAAAACAAATTATTTTTTTGCTTTGTGATTTCGCAATCTTTATTATCTCAGATATTGAGGATGTAGTGGCAGTTAAATTCTTGGCTTCCGCATCACTGCGTGTAATTTCATCTACAGTATGATCATTATATAATGAAACTGCGGCTTCAACTATAGTGGGAGTAGGCGAATATCGGCCTTCTGAAAAAACTTTACCTTCGATTTGGCTTTCTTCATCTTGGAAGAAGGTAATTATAGATTGAATTACATTACTCAAATCTTCAGAGTTCGTACGAATTGGTAAAATCAAATTGTCATTGTGGGAAGTAGTCGCTATTTCTATGAAGGACTCTTTGGCTTCAGTTGCTACTAAAATGGGAGCCATCACAATATTATGACTTGGCTGATGAAAATTTTTCAAGTCTAAAGCGTAGTCCCAAACTTGCTCAAGATTATAGCTTAGGTATTTATTTTCTCCAACCTTATACTCAATTACAAAAACAATATTTTCCACTATTAGAATTACGTCTACTCGTTTACCCATTCGTGGAATAGAGAACTCAAAAAATATTGTTCCATTATACGGCTTCAAAATTTGTTGAAGAGATTCAATTTGATACTTCCAGGACTTATTTTGATTTCGACTGGAGTCAAATTGATTAAAATTAGTTATTTGCCCTATTATTTCATTTGTAGTTTTTTCGGTAAAAGATTTGATAGAATCTTTATAGTAGAAGTTCAGCATTTACTGGGAGGTTGAATTGTTGCTAAGTATTTAGCCAATTTAACATTTAATTCAGAAACCAAAAAAGGTTTTCCGTAAAGCGATCAAATTTTATCCACTATTTATTTTCTCATGGAATTCTTATTTCCATAAGTAGTTGATTATCAATAAAAAACCATAACTTGAAAACAAAAAATGCTTCAGCAACAATGCTTCTTGTTTTTAATAATCCTGACGATGAGTAAATTACTTCTTTATGATTTTAGCGCTACTACGGACTGGTCTGCCTGGGAAGTGGAGAACGATGTGGTGATGGGTGGTAATTCCAGCAGTAAACTGGAACGCAGCGACGAGGGAAATGCTATATTTAAAGGTTCGGTTTCTCTGGAAAACAATGGCGGTTTCGCTTCGGTGCAGTATCATTTTCCATCTAAAAATATCAAAGGCTACAAAAAAGCGCTTATTTTATTAAAAGGGGACGGGAAGTCTTATCAATTCAGGATGAAAGCCAATTTACAGGATAGAGCTTCCTATATTTATACATTCAAAACTACCGGCGACTGGCAAACGGTTGAGGTTCCGCTAAAGGAAATGGAACCGGTTTTTCGCGGAAACAAACTGGATCTTCCCAACTTTTCTGCAGAAACCATTCAGGAAATTCGGTTTTTAATCGGGAATAAAAAAGCAGAAGATTTTCGACTCGAAATTGATAAAATCGAGCTGGAGTAATTTTCCATAGTAGAAATTACAAGGGCGTTTGCGGCTTGAAAATTTATTCAATAGCAATAATTCATAACTATACTTCCATAAAAAACTAATAAAAGCCGGCTTTCCCGGTTTCTATGCTTTCACTTATATTTGAAACAAAAATCAGCCAAGTATGAAAATTGTTGTTTCTCCGGCCAAAAGCCTGGATTACGAATCTAAATTACCTACTACTCGCGGCACACAGCCGGCTTTTTTGGAAACTACCGCCAAACTTAATCGTAAGATGGCAAGAATGACCAAAAATGAGATTTCTGAATTGATGAGCATCAGCGATAAGCTCGCCGATCTTAATTATACCCGCTACCAGGATTTTGAAGAAGAACACAACAAAAAGAATTCTCGCCCTGCTATGTATGCTTTTGCAGGCGATGTTTATACAGGCCTGGATGCTTATACCATTCCCACCGAAAAACTGGACCGCCTACAGGATAGTTTGCGCATCCTTTCCGGACTTTATGGCGTGCTAAAACCGCTGGATCTCATGCAGCCTTATCGTTTAGAGATGGGAACTTCGGTAGGTATAGAACGCAAGGATAACCTATATGAAGTTTGGCAACCAAAAGTTACCGAACTCCTGAATGAGGAAATGGAAGATGGCGAACTGTTTATCAATCTGGCCAGCAATGAATATTTTAAAGCTATAGATACCAAAAGACTAAAAGCTGAGGTGATCTCGCCGGTTTTTAAAGATTTTAAAAACGGAAAATTAAAGATCATCAGTTTCTTCGCGAAAAAGGCCCGTGGCTCTATGGTGCGTTATATTATAGACAAAGACGTAAAAACCCTGGAAGAACTTAAAGGTTTTGATTATATGGATTACCGTTTCAGCGAAGAACACACCGAAAAGGAAAACGAGCCGGTTTTTATTCGATAGTTCTTTTCAGTTCTCGGTTGTGGGTTCTCAGTTTTCAGTGTATATTTTCCAGCCTCATCGCGAGCGAAGAATGAGTGCGGCGATCTGTGGTTGTAATTTCTCGTCACTTTGAGTTGCCGACGTTAGTCGGAAGTATCGAGAAGTGCTTTTTAGTTAAAAGTAAAAAGTGAATAGTGAAAAGTGAAGAGTTAGGGTGAAGAGAGCTGGAGTAAAGCCTTCATAATTAAAAAAGATTGCTTCAGTCGTTCCTCCTTCGCAATGACGCTGTCAATTCACAAATCTAACTACCATCTCCAAACTCTAAACTCCAAACTGACCACACAGAACAGATTGCCACGTCGGCTATGGCCTCCTCGGAATGACGAAATAAAATATTCGTGAATTCGTGGCGTTTCAGTTTAATGGGTATTTTTTACTGAATAGTTAAAAGTTATTAGTGAATAGTGAAGAGTTAGGGTGAAGAGAGCTGGAGTAAAGCCTTCATAATTAAAAAAAGATGGATTCAATCGTTCCTTCTTCGCAATGACGCTGTCAATTCACGAATCTAACTATCAACTAACCATACAGAACAGATTGCCACGTCGACTGCGTCTCCTCGCAATGACGAGTAACGCTAAACAATAAACCCCAAACAACAAACAACACAAAACTGACAACTCACAACTGAGAACCCACAACTATTCCAGAGCAGATTGCCACGTCCCGTTACCGCAGTCCTCGCAATGACGCACAACGCGAAACAATAAACCCCAAACAACAAACAACAGAACCGACAACTGCCAACCGAGAACCGACAACCGAAACAACTTTTATATAAATTTTAGCATAACAAACCACCGTTTCTTCTGAATGTTTTAATAGTTTACAGCAACAACTAACTATTGCTAACTAACTCAATTAAAAAAATGAAGATTCAAAAAGTATTGGTGGCCAATCGTGGGGAAATCGCGATTCGAATTTTTAGGGCCTGCACTGAAATAGGAATAAGAACTGTAGGTATTTTTACCTTTGAAGATCGCTACTCCCTGCACCGCTATAAGGCCGATGAATCTTACCAAATAGGCCCCGATAAAGAGCCCTTAAAACCTTACCTGGATATAGATGCGATAATCAATACCGCCAAAGAAGTAGGTGCCGATGCTATTCATCCCGGTTACGGATTTCTTTCTGAAAACGCCGATTTTGCACAAGCCTGCAAAGACAATGATATTATTTTTATTGGGCCTGAGGTTTCAGTATTAAAAAGCCTGGGCGATAAAGTCACTGCGAAAACAGTAGCGGTAAAAAATAATGTTCCGGTTATTCAAAGCAACGAAAAAGATCTGGAAAGTCTGGATATTGCCATTGAAGAAGCCAACCGAATAGGCTATCCCATAATGCTAAAAGCCGCCAGTGGTGGTGGAGGCCGTGGAATGCGAGTGCTTAGAGAAGAAGCTGAATTAAGAAAAGCTTTTTCAGAATCTAAACGCGAAGCGCTGAATGCCTTTGGCGATGATACCGTTTTTATTGAAAAATTTATTGAAAATCCGAAGCATATTGAGATCCAGATCGTGGGAGATAACCACGGGAATATGGTGCATCTCTTTGAGCGAGATTGCTCGGTACAACGTCGTTACCAGAAGGTAATCGAATTCGCACCTTCCTATAACCTTGACCAAACCACTAAGGAGAAACTTTATGAGTATGCCGTGAATATTTGTAAAGCGGTGAATTATAATAATATTGGTACAGTCGAATTTCTGGTAGATCACGATGGTAGTATTTACTTTATTGAGGTGAATCCACGAATTCAGGTGGAGCATACCGTTACCGAAGTCGTTACCGGAATAGACCTGGTTAAAGCGCAGTTGTTTATTGCCGGCGGTTATAAACTAAGCGACGAGCAGATAAAAATTAAAGATCAGGCTTCGCTAAGCACTAACGGATTTGCCCTGCAATGTAGAATTACCACCGAAGATCCCGCCAACGATTTTCAACCAGATTATGGAACCATTACGACGTATAGAAGTGCTTCAGGATTTGGAATTAGGCTTGACGCAGGGAGTTTGTATCAGGGCGTGACCATCTCGCCTTTCTTTGATTCTATGTTGGTAAAAGTTTCCGCTAGTGGAAGAACTTTAGACGGTGCCTGCCGTAAAATGCGTCGGGCTTTAGCTGAATTTAGAATTAGGGGCGTAAAAACTAATATTCCGTTTTTAGATAATATTCTTCAGCATGAAAAATTTAGGGAGGGGAGCGTAACGGTGAATTTTATCGCCAATAATCCCGATCTATTTAAACTGAAAGAAACCCGAAACCGTGCCACCAGGATGGTTGAATTTTTGGGAGATGTGGTTGTAAATGGGAATCCCGATGTAAAGGAAATAATAGAAAAACCAAAACTTATAAAAGCCGATGTTCCTGCTTTTGATCGAAATGCATCATATCCAAAAGGAACCAAAGATTTGCTTACTGAACTGGGTCCAGAAAAGTTTGCCGAATGGTTAAAGAATGAAAAGAAAATTCATTTTACCGATACCACTTTTAGAGATGCGCACCAAAGCTTGCTGGCCACCAGGATGCGAAGTACAGATATGCTGAAAGTCGCTGAAGGTTTTGCTAAAAATCATCCCGAAACCTTTAGTATGGAAGTTTGGGGAGGTGCCACTTTTGATGTGTGCCTTAGATTTTTAAAAGAAAATCCGTGGGAGCGCTTGCAATTGCTTAGAAAAGCGATGCCGAATATCTTGCTGCAAATGCTAATGAGAGGTTCTAATGGTGTAGGTTATACCGCTTATCCGGATAATTTAATCGAAAAATTTGTAGCCGAAGCCTGGGAAAACGGGGTAGATATTTTTAGGATCTTTGATTCCCTGAATTGGATGAAATCTATCGCGCCCTGTATTGAATATGTACGTAAAAATACTTCTGGCCTTGCGGAAGCTTCAATTTGCTATACCGGCGATATACTTGACAAAAACAGTAAGTATAACTTGGACTATTATCTTCAGTTGGCAAAAGATATTGAAAATGCCGGGGCACATATTTTAGCGATAAAAGATATGGCCGGACTATTAAAACCTTACGCTGCCGGCGAACTGGTTTCCGCATTAAAAGCTGAGATCAATATTCCGGTGCATTTACATACCCACGATACTTCGTCTATACAGGCGGCTACTTATTTAAAAGCCATAGAGGCCGGAGTAGATGTGGTAGATGTAGCGCTGGGTGGACTTTCCGGACTTACCTCGCAACCTAATTTCAATTCTATGGTGGAAATGACGAAATCTGGTGAACGTAAAGCCGATTTCAATATGGAGAAGCTCAATGAATATTCGCATTATTGGGAGGCGGTAAGAAAGTATTATTTCCCATTTGAAAGCGGACTTAAAGCCGGTACTGCCGATGTTTACAAACACGAAATTCCCGGTGGGCAATATTCCAACCTGAAACCACAAGCCGAATCTTTAGGCCTGGCTTCCAGGTTTCACGAGATTACCGCGATGTATTCTAAAGTGAATAAGCTCTTTGGCGATATTATTAAAGTTACTCCGAGTAGTAAGGTAGTTGGCGATATGGCGCAGTACCTGGTGAGTAATAATTTGAGTATTGAAGATGTGATGGAGAAGGGCGAAAACCTTTCTTTTCCGCAGTCGGTGGTGAATTTCTTTAAAGGCGATTTAGGGCAACCTCACGGTGGTTTTCCAGCTGAGGTGCAAAAGATCATCTTAAAAGATCAAAAACCTTATACCGATAGACCAAATGCGCATTTAGAACCTATAGATTTTGAAAAGGAGTTTAAGGAATTCTGTGATATTTTTAAAGAAGGAATGGGCCGAAAACTGGAAATGACCGATTTCCTTTCGTATAAATTATATCCAAAGGTATTTACCGAATATTTTAATCATTACCGAAAATTTGGAGAAGTAATGAATATTCCGACTCCTAATTTTTTCTACGGAATGCAACCCGGAGAAGAGATTACCGTAGAAATGGATAAAGGAAAAACTTTGCTTATCGAATTCTTATCGGTAGGAACTGCAGATGAAGATGGACTCGTAGACGCATTTTTTAAAGTAAACGGCCAGACCAGAACGGTGAAAATTCAGGATAAGTCGGTTAAGGTTGAAAAAGTGGTTCACAAAAAGATCGATAAATCGAACGATAAAGAAGTAGGAGCACCAATTCAGGGTTCTATTTCTTCAATTTTAGTCGAAAAAGGACAAAAAGTGAAAAAGAATGAACCATTATTTGTAATTGAAGCCATGAAAATGGAAACCACCATCACGGCGAATAAAGAAGGCGAAATAGATGAAATAATTCATAAAGAAGGCACCATGGTTTTTGCCGATGATTTGGTTATTAAACTTAAATAAAATGTAACCAAATTTTCGGCCTATCGAAAGTTTAACGTCAGATTTGAAGCGAAAACCACGTAAAATTTTAGGCTGTTTGAGCCAAACGGATTTTGAAGTTTAACCTATTACGCTGGCGAGTTCCTAAAATTTAGTGGTTGAGCAATAAATCTAGTTAAAGTTTCGTAAGCCTAGACTTTTTTGTTTCTTTTTTGGGCAATGCAAAAAAGAAAAGGTAAGACAGTTTTTTATTTTAAAATTTAAAGCAACAATAAACACCAAACAACAAACCCCCAAACAAAAAACCGCGAAGCGACATGTTTCACCATACACATCCTTTTAAACCTTTTATTCCCGAAAATGCTACAAAACTAATTGTAGGCACATTACCGCCTCCCAGATTTACAAAAGGGGAATTTAAGGAAGGAGATGTCAATTTCTGTTACGGCAGTCGTGACGGACTTTTATGGATCGTTTTGGATAATATTTTTGATCTCGATCTTAAATTCGAAACTACGAAAGCAGCTATAGAGCAACGCAAAGATTTTCTTGAGAAAAGAGGAATTGGTATCTGCGATATGGTAGAAAGCAGTAGGAGGGAAAAGGTTGATGCTTCCGATCTTGGGATGCAGAAGGTGGAACTTCGGGATATGGTGGGGATTTTAGAAAAACACCCAAAAATAGAGACCCTGCTTTTTACCGGTGGAAATTCCAAAAATGGCCCTGAATATTTTTTCAGAAGACATCTCAAGGAAGTTAAAAGTGATATTAGGTTAAAAGTTATTTCTAACGAGGTGCCCAGGATTCACCAGTTTGTGCTAAACGGCCGACTTATAAAAACGGTTTCTTTAACCGCTCCATCGGGTTCGGCCAATCGTGCTATTGGCAGTATGGAACTTTATAAACAATTAAAGCAAAAGGATAAAGATTTTAATACGATAGATTTTAGAGTAATGCAGTATAGAGAGTGGTTTTAAATTTAGGTGTTCATCATCACAAGTGAATTACGAGCGTGGCGATCTTTGCTAATGTTTCCTCCGTCACTTCGAGTTTCCGACGTAAGTATCGAGAAATGCTTTGTAGTTAAAAGTGAATAGTGAAGAGGTAAGAGAAGAGAATAGAGAGGCAGAATTTTTAAACCTGCAATCCGAAACAATAAGCCCCAAACAACAAACAACAAACCGACAACTCACAACCGACAACCGATTCCAAAAAGAACAGATTGCCACGTCGACTAACGCCTCCTCGCAATGACGAACTAAAATATTCGTGTATTGGTGGCGACAGTCTCATTACTATCATCGCGAGCGAGCCACACGTCATGCTGAACTCGTTTCAGCATCTAACATGATTGAAATTATAAACTTGATTTCAACTTAGACCCCGAAATAAATTCGGGGTGACGAATAAATAAACATAATATAAAAAAAGGTCAATAAAAACAAAAACCCTGAATCTAAAAGTATAAACTTTCAAATTCAGGGTTTTCAGACGTAGTCAACTTACAACTACTGTAATTCTTTCTTTTCCTGTTCGGCCATGGTGGTTGGTTTCACCTTAAATTTTTTACGTTTAGGTCTTAGCCTACCATTCGTGCCAATTGCAATTTTTCCACGTTTTGTTTTTCTATCTCCACGTCCCATAAATTATTTTTTATTCTGTTGATCTTTTATGGTCTTTTCATCGTAATCTACCTGATTGGTATCTTTATCAGTTTTTCCTGTTGGATTGGTAGGATTAGTTTGATCTTTATCTCTCGTTCTTTTATTATCTTTAATAGGACCGCCCATAATTGTCGTTTTTTAAGTTCAATTACTAAGATAAGAATTCAAAAACTTAAAACCTGCCAAGAGCATGTTAGAATTTGGTTAAACCGGCCTGATGCTTTTCACAAAATCGCCTATATTATTTTTTCCGTTAGCATTGAGGTGCTTAATAAACGCCGAACCAATAATGGCGCCTTTTGCGTATTCTGTAGCCTGGTTGAAGGTCTCTTCGTCGCTAATTCCAAAGCCTACAATTTGCGGATTTTGAAGTTTCATTGCTGAAATTCTTTTAAAATAATCCCTGGTTTCCTCACTAAATCCGGAAGTAGAACCCGTAACACTCGCGATACTTACCATATAGATGAATCCGTTGGAAACTGAATCTATAAAGCGAATACGCTCTTCAGAAGTTTGCGGCGTGATCAGGAAAATATTCTGAAGTCCGTTTTCCTCAAAAATCGACTTGTATTCTTCATTATAAACATCAACGGGTAGATCTGGAATTATAAGTCCGTCAATTCCGGTTTCAGCACATTTTTTACAGAATTTCTCTACACCATACTGAAGAATAGGATTAAAATATCCCATAATAATCAGTGGAATTTCCACAGAATCTCTAATTCCTTTAAGCTGTTCAAAGAGTCTATTGGTGGTCATTCCGCTTTTAAGCGCTTTTGTGGAACTCTCCTGAATTGTTGGACCATCAGCCAGGGGATCACTAAAAGGCAAACCGATTTCAATAAAATCTACCCCGTTTTTTTCTAAATCCTGAATAATGGAAACTGTATCTTCGGGTTCAGGATAACCGGCGGTAAAATAGATAGAAAGCATCTTTTGCTCTTCCTGAAGTTTTTTATTTATTCTGTTCATTTTCAATAATCTTATAAATCATTATCCTGAATTCATTTCAGAATCTAAGTTGTTGTCTTATTTTCTTGCCACGAATACACTAATATGTTCTTCGTCATTGCGAGGGCAGCACCGCGGCAATCCTTATTTTTACATCATTCAGTTCCGAAACTTCGAGATATTTCAGAATCTATTTGTTTTCAATTTTTTCGCCACGAATACACTAATATTTTTTATTCCTAAATTTTTAGCACTCGTAGCAATCTATATTACTGTATACGTCATTCTGAATTCATTTCAGAATCTAAGTTGTTGTCTTATTTTCTTGCCACGAATACACTAATATGTTCTTCGTCATTGCGAGGGCAGCACCGCGGCAATCTTTATTTTTACATCATTCAGTTCCGAAACTTCGAGATATTTCAGAATCTATTTGTTTTCAATTTTTTCGCCACGAATACACTAATATTTTTTATTCTTAAATTTTTAGCACTCGTAGCAATCTATATTACTGTATACGTCATTCTGAATTCATTTCAGAATCTAAGCTGATATATCAAACTCATCTTAGAACCTGAAACAAGTTCAGGTTGACGATAACTCATATTTTATTTTAAACTTTTATAATAATTCCCCCTTTGGGGGTTAGGGGGCTTTCTACAAATCAAAATAATCAATATACGTACTCAAATCTTTATCGCCACGACCCGAAAGATTGATTACTACAACATCATCTTTTTTAAATTTTCGATCTTCAAAAATCGCCAGGGCGTGAGAAGTTTCAATAGCGGGAATAATACCCTCCAGCTTTGCAAGTTCCTGGCCTGCATCCATAGCCGCTTTATCGGTTATGGAAATAAACTCCCCGCGGCCACTTCTAAATAAATTGGCGTGCATTGGGCCCACACCGGGATAGTCAAGTCCGGCAGAAATTGAATACGGCTCAGTAATTTGTCCGTCATCGGTCTGCATCAATAGCGTTTTACTGCCATGAATAATACCTTCTTTTCCCAAAGCCGAGGTCGCGGCACTTTCACCACTTTGTATACCTTTTCCGGCAGCTTCCACCGCAATAATCCCAACTTCCGGATTGTCTAAATAATGATAGTAAATTCCGGCTGCATTACTTCCTCCACCTACGCAGGCGACTACAAAATCGGGATTTTCTCGATTTTCTTTTTCTTTCAGCTGAACTTTAATTTCCTCAGAAATTACTGCCTGAAACCTTGCAACCATATCGGGGTAGGGGTGAGGACCAACCACAGAACCAATGATATAATGAGTATCCAGTGGATTGTTGATCCAATCGCGAATAGCTTCATTAGTAGCATCTTTTAAGGTGCGGCTTCCCGATTTTGCCGGAACTACTTTGGCTCCAAGCATTTTCATTCGGGCCACATTTGGGGCTTGTCGTTCAATATCAATTTCCCCCATATAAACAATACATTCAATGCCCATAAGCGCGCAAACGGTAGCCGTAGCTACACCATGCTGACCTGCGCCGGTTTCAGCGATTATTCGGTTTTTACCAAGGCGTTTAGCCATTAGAATCTGTCCTACGGTGTTATTGACTTTGTGAGCACCGGTATGGCAAAGATCTTCCCGTTTAAGGTATATTTTTGTATTGTACTTTTCGCTAAAACGTTTAGCATAATAAAGCGGTGTTGGACGCCCTACATAATCCCGCAACAGATCTTTAAATTCTTTCTGAAAAGATTCCTCTTTCATAATATCTAGGTACTGCGAACGCAATTCCTCAACATTTGGATAGAGCATTTCGGGAATAAAAGCCCCGCCAAAATCACCGTAATATCCTTTTTCGTTAGCCTGATAGCTCATTTTTATTTGTTTTATTTGAGTGCTTCGAATGCACTAATTTTTTATTAATAGTCTTCCGCCCAAATGTTTTTTAATCATACCTACAAGGTTTTGGAAACCTTGCAGGACTTCGGGTATAGTAGTTTTCGCCACGAATGCACTAATTTCTACATTGTTATTGCGAGGGCAGCGACCGTAACAATCTTTTGCGATATTCAAACAAATGATTGCTTCTCCCTATCGGGATCGCAATGACGTAGTTATTTTTAAAACCGCTTTTTAAATTCTTTTAGTTTTTCAATATTTTTAAAACCGGCTTCCTCTTCAAATTTACTATTTACATCTATGGCGTACAGCAAATTTTCTTTTCCCTTTTCCTTAAAAAATGCTTGTAATTCGTAAATAGCATCAACTTCTTCTGGTCCAATTCCTCCACTTAGAAAAAAAGGCTTTTTTGAAGGATAATCTTTTAAAACTTCCCAATTAAAAGTAATTCCGTTTCCGCCTTTATTTTTCCCTTTAGTATCAAAAAGGAAAAAATCCACCACAGCTTCATATTCTTTTAAATTTCCAAAATCGAAATCTTCTTTAATAGAAAACACTTTTATAATTTCTACCTCGGTTTCGATCAATAGGGTTTTTAATTCAGCGCAAAAAGCCGCACTTTCTGCTCCGTGTAACTGTATAGCATTTAGATCGTGCTCTTTAATTCTCTCAAGGATAATATTGATATCTTCATCAACAAAAACACCTGTTTTTTTAATTGCTGAAGAAATTTCCGGCATTTTAGCCTCGAAATACCTGGGAGTTTTTTCATAAAAAATAAATCCCATATAATCAGGCTGAAGTTTCGCAACTTCGCTGATATTTTCGGGATGCTTCATCCCACAGATTTTGAGTTTTAAGTTTTTCATATTTCCAACAATAGATTACTTCTCCTGATTCGATCAGAATCGCAATGACATTTTTTATTTATAACTTATTCAGTGTTTTTACAAACTCAGCCGCAGCTTTGCCCGGATTATCAGTTTTCATAAAATTCTCACCAATTAAAAAGCCTTTGTACCCAAATTGCTGTAAATCTTTAATAGCGTCAACCGAACTAATTCCGCTTTCAGAAACTTTTACAAAATCCTTGGGGATCTTTTCTGAAAGCTTTTTGCTAATGTCTGTCGAGACTTCAAAAGTCTTTAAATTCCTATTATTTACACCCAACATATCTAAACTGGGCATAATAGATTTTTGCAATTCATCTTCATTATGAACTTCCAGTAATACTTCTAAACCTATACTTTTAGCAAATTCTGAAAGTCTTTTAATTTCTTCCCGTTCCAGCACCGCAGCGATAAGTAAGATCACATCTGCCCCGTGAGCTCTTGCTTCCAAAAGTTGATATTCATCAATAATAAATTCCTTTCGCAATAAAGGCATTTTAACCGTCGCACGGGCATAAAGTAAGTCGTCTAAAGATCCGCCGAAATATTTGCCATCGGTAAGTACAGACATTCCTGAAATTCCTGCATCTTCATAACCTTTGGCAACGTCTTCAACATTTAAATCCTGATTAATAACCGATTTTGAGGGGGAACGCCTTTTATGTTCAGCAATAATTCCGGTTTTACTGGTTCTCAATTTTTCTGCCAGGGAAACCGTTTGCCGTTCAAAAAGCGCCGATTTTTCCAATTGTGAAACGGGAACTACCAGCTTTTTTAAAACCAGTTCTTTATGTTTATCGGCTATTATTTTGTCTAAAATGTTCATTTTTTGTTGTCTGTTCTCGGTCACGATTTTTAATTCTCGTCATTGCGAAGGCGAAGCCTGTGGCAATCTGTTTTTATATTAGCAATTCTATTCAAAAGATTGCTTCAGTCGTCCCTCCTTCGCAATGACGGTCTTTTTTAAATTTGTCATTGCGAGGAAGGTGTTAACCTGACGTGGCAATCTTTTTCACTTACTCAATTCCTGTAACTTCTCCAGTGCCTTTAAAGCTTTCCCTGAATTTATAGATTCCCGGGCAGTTTCAAAACCTTCTTTGACACTAATTTGTTTCGCCGTGGCAATCGCCATTCCTGCGTTGGCGCAAACCACGTTGTTTTGTGCTTTAGTGCCTTTTCCTTTTAATATATTCACGAAAATTTCTGCAGAACTTTCTATAGAACCGCCACCGGCAATTTCTTTCTGTTTTAGGGTTTCCACTCCAAAATCTTCCGGACTTAGCATGCCTTCAGAATTATTAGAAATGGTTTTCGTATTTCCGGTAAGGGAAATTTCATCATAACCATCCAAAGCATGCAAAATGGTAAAATTCTTATCGGTGTTTTGATATAAGTAACCATACATTCTGGCCAGTTCCAGGTTAAAAACTCCTACAAGCTGATTTTGCGGAAAAGCAGGATTTACCATTGGCCCAAGCATATTGAAAAAAGTCTTTACCGCAAGCGACTTCCGAATTGGCGCGACGTTTTTCATTGCCGGGTGGAATAGGGGAGCGTGCAGCACGCAAATTCCTGCTTCAGCGATACATTTTTCAAGAAATCCGGCATCATTACTAAATTTAATTCCCAGGCTTTCCATAACATTAGAACTACCACTTACCGAAGAAACTCCGTAGTTTCCGTGTTTCGCCACATTTACTCCCGCTCCTGCCGTTACAAAAGAGGAAGTGGTAGAAATATTAAATGTATTCTTGCCATCTCCACCGGTTCCGCAGAGATCTATAGGGTTATAAGCACTTAAATCTATGGCTACACAAAGTTCTAAAAGCGCATCCCGAAATCCCTCCAGCTCTTCTATAGTAATGCTTCGCATCATATAAACCGTGAGAAATGCGGCGATCTGGCTTTCGTTATATTCTCCATTGGAAATACTGAAAAGCGCCTGCTTCGCTTCATCTTTGGAGATGGTTTCGTGATTAATAAGCCTGTTTAGTAGTTCTTTCATATCTAATTTTGTCATTCCCGTGAAGACGGGAATCTGTTTAATTGGAATTTTTCTTACTTCTCAAAGATTTCCGCCTACGCGGAAATGACTATGATTCTACCCAATTCTGAATCATTTTTTTCCCATCTGGAGTCAATACCGATTCTGGGTGAAACTGCACTCCACGCACATCAAACTGGCGGTGACGAAGAGACATGATTTGCCCTTTTTCATCGTAGGAAGTAGCTTCCAGAGAATCGGGAAGTTCTTTTAAAACTACCCAGGAATGGTAGCGGCCTACCTTCATTGTTTTTGGGAGATCTTTAAAAAGTGGTTCATCGTCTACACAAAGATCCATCGTGGTGGCGATGCCGTGATAAACCGATTCCAGATTGCCCAAGGTCCCGCCGAAAACTTCACCTATGGCTTGTTGCCCGAGACACACGCCCAGGATGCTTTTTGAAGAAGCATATTTTTCTATGATAGGTTTTAATAATCCGGCTTCACTGGGAATTCCGGGGCCTGGAGAAAGCAGAATCTTATCATATTTCTCCACGTCTTCCAGCTCTAACTGGTCGTTTCTTATAACCGTGACCTCACAATCTAATTCTTCTAAATAATGTACAAGGTTGTACACAAAAGAATCGTAATTATCTATAACTAATATTTTTTTCATTCTACCTGGTGTAAAATTCTGTTTTTAATACTAAAAGTTGCGTCAATCTGTCCCGAAGCTTCGGGATCGTTTCAGATTCTAATATTTTAGATCTCCGAATAAATTTCGGAGCAAGCTCTGAAATAAATTCAGGATGACGTATTGTTTTTATTCCTTATATATCTTCAGCGATATCCAATGCCTTGGTTAGCGCCCCTAGTTTATTGTAAACTTCCTGTAATTCGTTTTCTTCTACAGATTCTGAAACAACACCTGCGCCGGCTTGATAATGTAATTGATGATCTTTACTTACAAAAGATCTAATGATAATGGCGTGGTTAAAATTTCCGTGGAAATCCATAAACCCTATTGCCCCGCCGTAGGCATCACGATTTACATTTTCGTATTTTTCTATCAGCTTCATCGCACTATGCTTAGGCGCGCCGCTTAAAGTTCCCGCCGGAAAAGTATCTGCTACCACCTGCATTGTAGGTGTTTTTGGATCTTTGGTGCCGGTAACTTTGCTTACTAAATGGATCACGTGGGAGAAAAACTGGATTTCTCTATATTTTTCCACTTTTACATTATTACCGTGTCGGCTTAAGTCGTTACGAGCCAGATCAACCAACATTACATGTTCGGCATTTTCCTTTTCATCGGCGGCAAGTTTTTTGGCTAGTTCAGCGTCTTCCTCATCATTTCCGGTACGTTTAAAAGTTCCGGCTATTGGATGGATTTCTGCCTGCCCGTCCTGAACCACCAGTTGGGCTTCAGGCGAACTTCCAAATATTTTAAAGTTTCCGTAGTCAAAATAGAAAAGGTAGGGCGAAGGATTTACGCTGCGTAAAGCGCGGTAAACATTGAATTCATCTCCCTTGAATTTCTGAGAAAATCTGCGCGAAAGCACAATTTGAAAAACGTCACCACGATAGCAGTGCTTTTTCCCTAGGCTTACATTTTCCCTGAATTCTTCGTCGGTGAGGTTAGAAATTGGTTCCTGCTGACGTTCAAAATTATAGGTCGCGAAATTTTTGACTTTTATCAGTTGCTCGATTTCAGCGATCTTTGAATCGGTATCATAGCTATGATCAAAAATATAAGCTTCATTATTAAAATGATTTATGGCGATAATATTTTGATAAACCGCGTAATAAATATCCGGAAGTTTAAGATCACCATTTCGTTTTTTAATCTCTAAATCTTCAAAATACCGAACTCCGTCATAAGCGATATAGCCAAAGAGTCCGTTATTGATAAATTTAAAATCAGAATCTTCAGTTTGGAATTGTTTTGAAAATTCCTGGATTTGCTGGGGCACGTTAACTCCAGGAGTGATCTCTGTTGTTTTTTTACTTCCGTCAGGAAAAACTTCGGTAATCACTTCGTTTTGAATCTTAATAGAAGCGATAGGATTACAGCATATATACGAGAAACTATTGTCGTTGGCGTGATAGTCACTACTTTCCAGCAAGAGACTGTTAGGATATTTGTCCCGAACTTTTAAATAAACACTCACCGGTGTAATGGTATCTGCTAGGAGTTTTTTATGGGTGGTTTTTAGTTGGTACATGAATTATTCTTTTGTCTTTCCCGCGAAAGCGGGAGTCTATTTAGTATGTTTCTGTTTGAGTTATTTAAATCTTACAGTCAAATCTTCCCAATCGGGGTTGAAATCGTTTATCAGATTTATTTTCCAGAGTCGATTCCATTTTTTAAGTTGTTTTTCCCTTTTAATCGCCAACGACGGATATTCGAATTTTTCATAATATACTAGTTTATTAAGTCGGTATCTACTGCTAAAACTTTTTAGGTTTCGATTTCTATGTTGATATAATCTTTGTTTCAGGTTTCTTGTAATCCCAATATATAGTGTTCCATATTTACGATTTGTAATGATGTAAACGTAATATTGGTAGTCTGTATTCATAATTTATTTCAGTCACTCTCTTAAAAATGGGAGTCTTTTTTAATATCGTATTTCTCAATTCTGTGTTTTTTGAGATTTCCGCCTTCGCGGAAATGACAGAAAACTTCATAAAAAAAGGCTTGTCGTGAGACAAGCCTTTTGTATGAGATTATACTATAGCGATGTTACTTCACGACGTTTGACGTAAATTTTTCCACCACCAGGTATTTGCTGTAATTGTTTTCATAAAATATAATAAATGCCAATTATTGGCTTTCATTGCTTCAAAGATAGAAAGCTCTTTTAAATAAACAAGTCGATTTTATAAAAAGAAAAGCCGGAAAAGTAAATTTAACTTTTCCGGCTGGAATTGTGCAATCTAATTATTAGAATTTCAACTCAATATTTAAATCGAAATTATCGTAAATCGTTTGATCTCCAAGTCCGCTGAAAAAGCTACCGGAATTGTATTTCACGTTATATTTAGAACGATCTATTGTTAATTTGGTAGTAGCAGTATTATTGTTGTAATCTAAATCGAAAGTTACCGGATGAGTGTTTTCTTTAATTGTTAGATCTCCAACCACACCATAAGTGCCATCATCTTTTTTGGCTACGCTGGTAATTACCAGTTTGGAAGTTGGATGGTTATCTACTCCAAAGAAATCATCTGAATTTAAGTGACCTTCCAATCCTGCTTTATCGTCTCCTTTAAGATCTGTTACAGTAATTGTGGTCATATCCATTACAAATTCGCCACCTACTATTTCATCGTTTTCAAACTTGAATTTCCCATCTTTTAGATCGATGGTTCCTGAGTGTGATCCTAAAACTTTCTTTCCTTTCCAGGCGATATTACTGGCCTGGGTATTTATTTGTTTTTCCATAATAATTCAATTTTTCTTTTTCAATAGCAATTTTCTTCCCGGTACAGTTTAGAATTTTAATTCTACGTCCAGTTCAAAATTATCGTAGATAGTTTTGTCTCCAAGGTTATCAAAGAAACTTCCAGAACCATAACGTACATTGTACTTAGAGCGGTCTATAGTAAGTTCTGTAGAAGCTGAATTTTTACTCCAATCTAAATCAAAAGTTACTGAATGAGTGTCTTCTTTTATAGTAAGATCTCCAACTACACCGAAAGTATTATCACTTTTCTTGGCTACGCTGGTTATTACCAGTTTAGAATTAGGATATTTTTGAACTCCAAAGAAATCATCTGACTTTAAATGTCCTTCAAGCTTACCTTTGTCCTCTCCTTCTAAGTCGGTAACTGTGATAGAAGTCATATCTATTACGAACTCTCCTCCTTTTGGTTCATTATCTTCAACGATAAAATGTCCTTCTTTAAAATCGATCGTTCCATAATGAGATCCGGTTACTTTTTCACCTTCCCATTGTACTGAACTTTCTTTTACATCAATTTTCTTTTCCTGTGCGTTTACGTTGGTAAAAGATAAAAGAGATACAATAACTGTAGATGCAAGGGCACCTCTAAATAGATTCTTTTTCATAACAATTTTTGGTTTTAATTAATTTAGTTTTGATTTATATTAAATGGAATAATTCCTCTTCTTGTTTTCTTACTTTTTTGGCGTGCTGTAATTGATCTTCGTCACTTCTATACCCAGCCGTGGCAATAACAGCGGTAGTTAAATTTGTTCCTGAAATCCCCAATATCTCATCAAACTTTTCAGCATCAAAACCTTCCATAGGGCAGGTATCCACCTTTAAATGAGCTGCAGCTGAAAGTAGATTTCCTAATGCGATATAGGTTTGCTTTTGTGCCCAGATCTTTTGTTGATCTTCAGACTTTCCTAAAATATTAGAAGTCAGCATATCTTTTAAACCACTCAGATCCTGAACCTGAATTTCTCGAATTTTACTGATATTCTCTAGATAAGCATCTATATAAGCTTCATTTAATTTCTTAAGTCCAACAAAAACAAATACGTGGGAAGCATCGGTAAGTTGCGACTGATCCCAGGCAGCAGCTTTAAGTTTTTCTTTGGTTTCTTTATCTGAAATTACAAATACCTCATAAGGTTGAAGCCCATAAGATGAAGCGGAAAGTTGGATACTTTTTTGCAATTTCTCTACGTCCTCTTTACTTAGAGATTTTGTAGTATCAAATTTTTTGGTCGCATAGCGCCAGTTTAAATTCTCTATATAATTCTCCATACCTAGTTTCTTATTTTATTTAAACAATTAGTAACAATTTCAATTTCTTCTTCGCTGATGTCCTGAATTAGCTCTTTTTCTACTGCATCTACTTGTGGATCGATTTCTTCTAGTAGATCCAGACCTTTATCAGTAATACTTATTTCAACTTTACGCCGGTTGGCCTCACAAATAATTCTTTCAGTTAATCCCTTGGTTATAAGTTTATCTACCAGCCTGGTGGTGTTGCTCATCTTGCTCACCATACGTTCCTGGATAGTACTAAGATTTGCCGGTTTCCCTTTTTGTCCTCTTAAAATTCTAAGCACATTAAACTGTTGAATTGAAATATCGAATGGTTTTAAAGCAGCTGCCACCTGTTCATCAATAAGATTTGCAGTAACCAAAATGCTAAGACTTAGCTTTCTGGCCGGCGGTAAATTATTTGTTTTTAATTGATCTTCGATTTTCATTTGTCTAAACAACATTTGTATATACAAATATAAGCCGGATTTACAATTTAGATCAAAATGAAATGTTAAATTTTTCCAGTAGGAATCGAAGGCAATTGGAAGCTCTGTTTTTTAAAACTTTCAATATCTTTACACTGAAAAATATATTAGGAATCACAGATCACCTTCATTAAGGGGATTATTTAAAAATAAAATTTATGAAAGAACTTAATCAGGATGAATGGCAATCACAGCTGGAAAAAGATGAAAATGCAGTGATTTTAGACGTAAGAACCGAAGAAGAAGTAGAGGAAGGGTATATTCCTAAAGCTAAAAACCTTGATATTTATAAAGGTCAGGAATTTGTAAATGAAGTAGAAAAGCTGGATAAGGATAAAAATTATTATATCTATTGCCGCTCCGGAAAGCGCAGTGCACAGGCCTGTACTATTTTAGACCAGATGGGATTTGCCAACACCTATAACCTTGAAGGAGGTTTTATGGAGTGGGATGGTGAGAAAACTGAGGATTAAATAAAAAGAAAGCAGTAAATAATTTTTACTGCTTTCTTTTTATTTAATTGGATCTATCTATTAATAACCAACGCGTTCCTATACTAATTATAGTGAGAATTTCTTTGGCGGCGATATTAGTGATGGTCGTATTATTTTGAAGGTCAAATAAGGTATCACCATTTTGAAAATTTAGGGAAGTGCTGCCGCTTCCCTGCCAGCCAATTAAAATTAATTCCCTGCCTCTAAAAGAAGCAGCGGGAGGGATTGTAATCGAGGAAGGGCTATTAGTTATTCTTAAATAATAAACTTCAGGACCAATGGTATAATTGCCAGAACTGCCTGTACTAACATAATTTCTGGTGTGATTGTGTTTCCAATCAACTTTTCCTGAATTATCTGAAACTAAAATTTGGTTCTCTTCTCCCCGGGAATCAGGTAAAGTATATTCTACTGCCGGGGTTTTTCCTATTCCTACAGGGCCGGCAAAATATCCGGCAAAAACTCTGGAGCTGGAGTTTCCTTCAGCTTTAGCATAAATTGCATAGATATTCCCTCTACCGGTGGGAGTTCCAATTTCAGTTAGAATACCATAATTATTACTATTAGCTCCTTCAGTTCTACCCACCTTATTATAAATTCCAAATATATCTTTGCTACCAGTGGTTTTATTGGTAACATTATGAATCCCGTAGCGTTCGCCTTCACCCTCACTGGAAACATTTAATTTTAATCCATATTTGATCGCATTTGTTTTGCTGCGATTCCTTATTTCAATGCCATAGGTATTTCTTGTTTCTGCGGAATTATTATTATCTATTTCCAGACCTTTTTTGATATCCTGAGCATCATCAGAAGTTATTGCAATTTGTAATTTACTCTGAATTTCTTCAGTACCAATTCCGATATTTCCTTTTCTGAATAAATTATCATCGATATTCCCCGGGCTCTGAGTAGTATTCGGCTTATAAAAATTAACTGCTTTAGCATCGGAAACTATAGACTTCCATTCACTTTCCTGCTGATGCCAATAGTAAAAGCCGGTAGGCGAATTATTAAAGGTTTGACTGAGAAAAACAAGCATTCCATGTTGTTCTACTCCTGGGTTTTGGGAAGGAAATTTTTTAATCCTTGGTATTAAAATTCCGTCTATTTTAGAAGGATTATCGGTATCGGTGGCGATTACATCTAATTGCGCACCGGGCTCTGTGGTGCCAATACCAACTTGAGAAAATACTGGAATTGCAAAAAACAAAAAATAAGAAAATATAAATCTTTTCATCTTACTAAAAATACCGGTTAATGAAGGAGGTGTTTTTTAGTTAGGCGTGCTTTGGATTTTTAAATATACTTTTTGAAATAACTTATTCCGAAATTTTACAATATTTAAGGGAAATCCCTAGGCTTGTGCTTCTTTTACTTTATTTTGAAGCATTTTTATTTCATCGCGATGTTTTGCTGCAGCCATAAAGTCGAGATCTTTTGCAGCCTTTTCCATGGCCTTTCTTTTCTCGCGGATTCGCTTTTCCAAATCGGGTTTGCTCATATAAGCCACTTCAGCTTCCGCAGCTTTGGTAGTTAGTGGTTTTTCGGCATCATACACATCTAGTTTTTCCTTGATCAAAGTGCTGTTCTCAAGTTTCTTCACCAGTGGGGTAGGACGAAGGTTATTTTCCTTATTATAATCTATCTGCTTATTTCTTCGGTATTCGGTTTGATCAATAGTTTTTTGCATACTATCGGTAATCTTATCAGCATACAAAATTGCCTTTCCTTCTACGTGACGGGCTGCCCGACCAATAGTTTGAGTAAGTGACCGATTACTTCTTAGAAAACCTTCCTTATCGGCATCTATTACTGCGACTAAAGAAACCTCGGGAAGATCTAAACCTTCTCTCAACAAGTTTACTCCAATTAAAACATCAAACAATCCACGGCGTAAATCCTGCATAATTTCTACTCGTTCCAGGGTGTCTACATCCGAATGGATATAGCGACATCTAATATCAATTCTCGTAAGGTACTTCGCCAGTTCTTCAGCCATTCTTTTAGTAAGCGTAGTGACTAGCGTTCTTTGATCTTTTTCGATTCGTGTATGAATTTCTTCAATAAGATCATCTATTTGATTTAAACTTGGTCGCACCTCAATAACCGGATCCAGAAGTCCGGTAGGCCTAATCACCTGCTCTACATAAACTCCTTCAGATTTTTGTAATTCGTAATCTGCAGGAGTGGCACTTACATAAATCACCTGGTTTTGTAGCGCTTCAAATTCTTCAAATTTTAATGGGCGGTTATCCATCGCAGCTGGAAGTCTAAATCCATATTCTACCAAAGTTTCCTTTCTGGATCTATCTCCCCCATACATCGCATGAACTTGTGGAATAGTCACGTGGCTTTCGTCCACAACCATTAAAAAATCATCGGGAAAATAATCTAAAAGACAGAAAGGTCGGGTGCCGGGTTGTCTTCCATCCAGGTAACGAGAATAATTCTCAATTCCTGAACAATAACCAAGTTCGCGAATCATTTCCAGGTCGAAATTGGTTCTTTCATCCAGTCGTTTTGCTTCCAGATGTTTCCCGATATCTCTAAAGTAATCTACCTGTTTTTCGAGATCGTCCTGGATATGATGAATTGCATTTTGCATTACATCGGGTGAGGTTACGAACATATTGGCAGGATAAATATTCAGCTTCTCATATTTTTCAATAATGTCATTTGTCCCGGGATTAAAAGCTTCAATTTCTTCAATTTCATCGCCAAAAAAATGTACCCTAAAAGCATTATCGGCATAACTCGGGAATACATCTACCGTATCTCCTTTTATTCTGAAATTTCCGTGAGTGAACTCTGCTTCAGTTCGGGAATACAAACTTTGCACCAGTTGATGTAGAAATTTTGTTCGCGAAATTTGCATATCGCGTTCAATAGAAACTACATTTTTACGGAATTCCACCGGGTTACCAATACCATACAAACAGGAAACGGAGGCAACTACTATTACATCTCTTCTTCCGCTTAAGAGTGAGGAAGTAGTGCTGAGTCGTAATTTTTCAATTTCTTCGTTAATCGAAAGATCCTTTTCAATATAAGTTCCCGAAGTAGGAATAAAAGCTTCCGGCTGATAATAATCGTAATAACTTACAAAATATTCCACAGCATTATTGGGAAAGAATTGCTTGAATTCTGAATAAAGCTGGGCAGCGAGTGTTTTATTATGAGCCAAAACCAGGGTAGGTTTTTGGACTTCCTGAATAACATTGGCTACGGAAAAAGTTTTACCAGATCCTGTTACTCCAAGCAGGGTTTGATATTGGTCGTTATTGTTAATTCCACTAACCAACTGATCTATCGCCTTCGGCTGGTCTCCTGTGGGTTTGTAGTCTGATTCTATCTTAAACTTCATTCGTGCTGCTCGATAATCGAGATTTAAATGCTTCGAGGCCTGGCTCGAAATTCAAAAATTTTTCCATTTATTGCCTTCTGGGCTTGCCGCAAGGTATTTTACTGGCTTATTCACACGAAACTAATCAATAATCCTGCCTATTCAAACTGATAAACTTTTCCTTAACGTTTTTAGACCGGAAGCTTTAGCATGAAAAATCAATTTGCTAAAATGTCAGTTTTCTAAATTATAGATCACGTTTTTTAAGCAGGCTGTAAGAAAGAAAAACGAAAATGGCAGTCCACACTATAACAATTAATAATTGATCCCAATGTATGCCATAATCTTTATCAATTTCAGAACCTATTTGGGTGGCTGCGGTTTGCACTGCAGAGAGACGTGAAAAAGGTTCTTTAATAAGATTGCTCATAGATTCCAGTGGAAAAAATCTGGCAATTTGATCGGCGATTTCAGAATCCCTGAAAATCTTCCATTTTAAAACCCCGTAAATAATACTTTCTAAAATCCACCAGATAAACAAAAAACCAAGTGCAAAGGCTGAACGTTTTATAAGAATTCCAAGAAACATACAAAAGGCGAAGAATCCTGTAAGTTTCACGAAGTAGGCAATCATATATTCCATATCTGAAAAGATGATAGAAACTTCAGTAAAGTCTGAAAAAGAAAGCCCCAGGATCATAGAAACTATAAATAGAAAAAGGGTTGAAAAGAGCGAAAATACTGTTACCGTCAAAAATTTTGAAGCGATAAATTCCTTTTTACTCAAACCATCAATCAAATTTTGCTTTAGAGTACGGTTACTGTATTCGTTAGACATCATCGAGACGATTACAATAGCGAGGAATAGTTTTAATAACGCCGCGATATAAGAATTAAAATGCCAGATATAAGGAAAATTAAAAATTCCCTGGTCTGCTACCCTAAAGTTAATTGCGCCTAAATTGAACTCTATAGAAGCAATTAAAGCAATAAAAGTTATTAAAATAAAATAAGTGAAAACCAGTATTTTTGCCGAGTGGCTATAGCGTAATTTATGATATTCTATTTCTAAAAGTCGTAGCATTATGCGGTAGGAGTTTGATTGGTTAATGTAAGGAACTGTTCTTCCAGGCTTTCTTTACGTTTTACCAGGTAAGAAAGTGAAAGTCCTTTTTCAAACAAATATTCATTGATAGTTTCAGCATCCATAGGTTCTTTGAGAATTGCTGTCACAATATTTTCCTTTTCAGAAACATTTTCTATTCCTGGATGTGCGATAAGTAATTCCTGCAATAATTGCATGTTCTTTGCCTGGAGTTCAAAGAAACCGTGGCTGGCATTAATAGCATCTACCGGGCCGCTGTAAAGTTTTTTTCCATTTCTTATAATAACCACATGCGAACAAACTTTCTCAACTTCATCCAGTAAATGCGAAGCGAGTAAAATGGTAGTTCCACCGGCGGCGATTTTCCTTATAATCTCTCTTATTTGATGAATCCCCTGAGGATCAAGTCCGTTAGTTGGCTCATCTAAAATAAGAATTTCCGGATCGTTAAGTAGGGCAGAAGCTATGGCAAGTCGTTGCTTCATCCCAAGAGAAAAAGTTCTAAACTTACTGTCTTTTCTATCCAGTAAATTAACGATTTCAAGTTTTTCTTCAATTTTATTTTTGGGAACATCTTTAATCTTACAAACCAAAGCCAGGTTTTGTGCTGCGGTCATATAAGGGTAAAAATTAGGATGCTCAATTATGGCCCCTACTTTTTTTAAAGCTTCGTGCGTTTCAGTTTTCCCGCCAAACCAGGCAAATTCACCAGCGGTTTTATTAACTACGTTCAAAACCATTCCCAGGGTGGTAGATTTTCCGCTACCATTAGGACCTAAAATCCCATATACATTGCCTTTTTTTATGGTGAAAGATAAATTATCTACCGCGGTTATTGCGCCATATTTTTTTGTAAGGTCTTTAAGACTTAGAATTGTTTCCAAAATTGAAGAAAAGTTTAAAGTAAGACGACGAAGTTAGGT
This sequence comes from Salegentibacter sp. Hel_I_6, assembly GCF_000745315.1. NCBI lineage: Bacteria > Pseudomonadati > Bacteroidota > Flavobacteriia > Flavobacteriales > Flavobacteriaceae > Salegentibacter > Salegentibacter sp. Hel_I_6. The sequence continues at coordinate 3,149,351 of NZ_JQNQ01000001.1, forward strand.
AATTGTTACAGATTTCGCTCTAGAAAGCTTATTTTTGGTAAAAAGCATACCTAATATGGAAGAAAAGCTGATGTCTAAGAAGAAACCTTCATTTGCTGTAAATGAAAGGTTAAATCGATATCTGGCCAAACATAACCGAAACACCAAAATTCCTGTTTTTTACGATGATTTATTGCGTTTTTCCGGTTCAGTGGTGGTCTACGATCAGCACGAAGAAGATACATTTTGGGTACGCTGCTATTATCCAGATTTTGAACGTGAAGAAATAGATAACAGCTTAAAACAGGTGTATACCATCATGCATTCTGATGGAAGTGATGATTCACTGGAATTTCTTACCGTAGATGCTATAGACTATTGTACGTTCGGAAATTCAAAACCTTTCCGCATAAAAGTGCGAAATATTCTGAATGATAGTTTTACTTATTTCTATGTAAAAAAAGCCGATGCTTCCCGAATCTACGGACTCGAATTTGAACATTTGCTTTCCCCACACCGAATTAACTTCCTGGTTTATAAAGACACTTTAATTGAAGAACATATTGCCGGTATTCCCGGAGATGTCTTTATTGAAGATCATTTACCACTTTGTGATAATAGGGCGCAAACCCAAATAGCAAAGCAGTTTGTGAAATTTAATGAGCGTTGTACAGTAAGACTGCTTGGCGATATGCGATCTTATAACTATGTGGTGATTCCCACCCACGATTTTGATCATGTAGAGTATCAAATTAGAGCTATTGATTTTGATCAACAATGCTTTGAAGGAAATCTAAAAGTTTACAGGCCCCAGTTTTTTAAGGAGAATTTAAAAATGGTACAACTGGTTCAGGAGAAATTACAGGAATCTTCTATAGAACAATATAGAAAAGAAGAGCGTTCGCTGCTTGCCAAAAGAATTATTAATACCAGGCCCCGCTATAAAGAATTATTGCGATGTATGATCAATGATCATGTCTCCACACAGGAGAATGTGAAAATCTTAAGAAAGGATCTTTATCGGTATACTAATGACATGAAATTTAAGCGCGCCAGCACTATGGGCCAAATTTTAAGGACTGCGTTAGATTTTGTACGTCGTAATTATGAAGATGTTAATATGAAACGTTTGCTGGAAAGTTCATAAAAGAAAAATAGGTTATGTGAAAACTTTTCTTAAAATCGTCATCCTGAATTTATTTCAGGATCTAAAATGTCGATAATCAGAACAGGTTAGAAACTGAAACAAGTTCAGCTTGACGAAACTATACTTTTAATACAACTTTTTTAATGTAAAAACAGTTGAAAAAAAGCCACGAATTCACTAATATTATTTGTGTATTCTTGGCTATTATCTTTTGAAGATATTATTAACTCTTTTCCTCTTTATTAAAGTAAACAAGGTAATAGTACATTTGTTTCTCTTCGTCCCAGCCTTTTTCTACAAACTTATCGGCTGATTCTGCGTTTACAAAATCCATTTTAATCTGAATATGCGTATCAAGATTAATTACGCTCTTGATCTTTTTTCGCGCATCGGTTACCGCTTTGTTGGCAATGGGGAAATTAGTAAGATCTTCTATTTTATACTTAGGTGCTTTTTCGGTTTTATAATGCTGAAATTCGGGTAATAGTTCTGGATTATCAATTACTGAATTCAGAAAATTACTTTCTTCAAAATCGTCGTTTTTTGCGAAGTAATCCATACTTCGATTCATGAACATTACCTCTTCTTTTTTGTCTTCCGCAGGTAAAACCACGTCTTTAGCGAAGTTTTTACAGAAGTTAAGGTAACTTTTGGTGTTGTAATTCTCATCACGCATCACATCTACACCCAAAAAGTTCTCCAACCAGTATTTAGTATCGTACTTATTAGAATCTACCGAAAGGATTTTATAACCTTCTTCCCGATTTTTATTAAAAATAAGCGCGCCTTTATCTAATTTATTGAGGTTGATTCCCTGCTGAACGATCATTTCTAGAATGCTGCCGTTTTCTTCAAACTGAAGGAAATCGTGTTTTAATTCAGATTTAAAAATTCCGATTCCTGAAACCTTTTCGTTATCTATTTGAAGGTTTTCGAAATAAACCACATATACCTCTCCGCTTTTAATATGCGGATGCGCAGATTGTTCAAACAACAAAGTGGTGATCTTTTTTGAAGCCTCATGAATGTTTGCAGGATCATCAAAAACCGCGTTTGCCAGATTGTATAATTCGTTGAATTCAAGATCGGTTTCGTGAGAAAAATTGAAGTAATTTTCTTCCTTTTCCCTAAATGGTTTTAGAAAATATTCCTTGATCAAAGGTGTGATCTCGTCATTTAACTGGTATGGTGCCGCAGAAAGAAAAATGTTCTCATTTCTACTTTTGTTCCCAACCCTATGAATAGAAAGGGACTCAATTTGCGCATTAAAAAGGTTGATCATATATGTTATATTTTGTCATTTCCGTCTCGATAAAAAATCGGGATAAACTGCGGCGGAAATCTATTTTTTAGTTTTTTAATTGTCATTGCGAGGCACGAAGCAATCTGTCAGATTGTGGTAATTTAAGTTGAAGATTACTTCACTCCGTTCGTAATGACGATCCTTATTGATATGAACGACTTAGATCCTGAAATAAATTCAGGATGACGATAAACCAGTTTCCCGAAACAAATTCGGGATAATTGCTTCGCAATTAATTCCAATTTTCATCAAAAGAAAGATCGTCGTAATCGTTGGTGTTGAATCCCTGGTCAAACATATCTCCGCCACCTGCGTCTTCATCGTCCTCACCTACAAAATCCTTGTCTGGAGCATTATCTGGAAGTTGACCGTGAACAAACATAAGGTTTGGGTAGTCCCTTCCTGCTTCAATTTCACCCACCTGAGCTAACTCAATTAAGAAAGTCCACATCTTCAGGAAGTCGTAAATATAGATTATATTTCTATTCTCTTCATCTAAAATAGATTCGAGACTGGTCTCGTTCATTAGGCGCACTTCACCACCCATATCAAACTGAGAAAACTCTTCACCCTGTTCCCATTTTTCGTCACTTAAATAGAAAGAAGCCATCTCAGTACCATCAAAGCCGAAGGACTGTAAAATGGTGTTATGCAGATCTTCCAGCGTGTTTTCCTGCAGTATTTCTATATCTCTAAATACATCTTCCTCAGCATCAAGAATTACTCTAAATCGGTAAACCATAGTATCAAATTTTAAAGGGCAAAGTTACAAAGTTTTGAACTTTCTGCCCGCGGCAAAGCTTTCCAATAATAAATAAAATTGAAATCCGAACAATACGGCGGCTATAACTAAATGAAGAGGTTGGGAGGTAAACGGAAATTCAAAATTATACATTGCTATTCCTGTGGCAATCTCCAGAAAAATTAGCAGCATGACCCAGTTTATCTTCCCGAATTTAAGCTGAAGTTTTCGGTTTTTCCACCAGAGTACAAGGTTTACAAGTAGGACCAGGATAGAAAAGCTACGATGTATATAAAAATTTAAATCAGGATTGGCGAGCCAAAGTTCTTTCGCATCATAACCTAGCATTTTTACCTGTTCATCTACTAATTGTCGTACTTGCGTTCCTAAAACAACTTGAATGAGTGTTAAGGCAACTGCCAGGATCATTAAATTTTTAAAGCTGTTATTATGAATTTTATCCTTTACTTTTTCTTCGGCAAGGAAAAGTAAATAAAGTAGCAGGGCCACAATTACCAGCGCCATTACCATATGGATGGTAATTCTAACCGGCGATAAGACCGAATAAACTACGGTTGCGCCAAGCCAGGCCTGGAATCCCATAAGAAAAACCGATAGCCACGAGAGCAAAGTAATTCGTTTTCTTTTTTTCCATTTTTTAAAGGAAAGCACGGCCATTATGAGCACAGCAAAGCCAGCTAAAGCTCCGGCAAGCCTGTTTATATATTCAACCCACGTATGCAGTGGATTAAAAATGGCGTAATCGTGTTTCTCATAATTTCTCCAGTCTGCTTCGGAATAGTTTTCTGCAGAAGTAAAATCGGTTTCGGCAACTTTTAGGGTTTCATCAACGATAATTACCTGGCCTTTTTCATACTCGCGGTTAGCCTGAAACTCCAGTTCAGAAACTTCTGTTGGAGGAATGTAATAACCGAAACATTTTGGCCAATCCGGGCAACCCATTCCGGAGCCCGTCATTCTTACCACGGCACCGGCAACAATAACCAGGTAAACCAGGATCAGGGAAATTTTAACCGATTTTCTATACATATTTTTAAGTTGAAAGTTAAAAACATAAACTTCACTACTCACTACTCACTACTCACTACTCACTACTCACTACTCACTACTCACTACTCACTATTCACTGATAATCCCAATTCTCTTCCTTTCTTAAGCATTAAATTCCTCGCAGCTTCATGTTCGTTTGGAATTTCCCCTTCAAGAATTGCTTCTTTAATGGTGTCTTTAATAATACCGATTTCACGGGAAGGTCTTATATTAAAAGTTTCCATAATTTCTTCACCGGTAACCGGAGGTTGGAAATTACGAACGTGGTCACGTTCTTCCACCTCTTTCATTTTGGTGCGGACCACTTTAAAATTATTATGGTATTTCTTAAATCGATTCGGATTTTTCGTGGTGATATCAGCTTCGCAAAGCGTCATTAAATCTTCAATATCTTCCCCAGCGTCAAAAATAAGTCGGCGTACGGCAGAATCGGTTACGTCGTTGTCCACAATAGCAATTGGCCGCGAACTCATTAAAACCAATTTCTGCACATATTTCATCTTGTCATTTAATGGGAGACGAAGCCGTTTAAATAGTTTAAAAACCATTTTTGCGCCAACAAACTCGTGCCCGTGAAAAGTCCACCCAATTTTCTTGTGAAACTTTTTAGTAGGAGCCTTACCAATATCATGCAATAAAGCAGCCCAGCGCAGCCAAAGATCACCAGTATTTTCCGCGATATTATCTACCACTTCTAAAGTATGCCAAAAATTATCTTTGTGCTTTTGGCCTTCAATTTCGTCAATACCTTCCAGAGCAGTAAGCTCCGGTAAGATGATAGGAAGTAATCCGGTTTTATGTAGTAGCGAAAAGCCTTTTGAAGGTTTTTTGGCCAGCATTATTTTATGCAGCTCGTCGGTAATTCTTTCTTTAGAAATAATCTTGATGCGTTTCTTATTTCTTGTAATCGCATCTAAAGACTCTTTTTCAATCTTAAAATTTAGCTGTGTCGCAAAGCGAATAGCACGAAGCATTCGCAATGGATCATCAGAATAAGTAATATTGGGATCCAGTGGGGTTTTGATGATTTTAGAATTTAGATCCTCAATTCCGTCAAAAGGATCTAAAAGATTTCCGAAGTTATCTTCATTCAAACCAAGCGCCAGTGCATTTATGGTGAAATCGCGCCGATTTTGGTCGTCTTCCAAACTGCCGTCTTCCACAATAGGTTTGCGACTATCTTTTTGATAACTTTCTTTACGTGCGCCCACAAACTCGATTTCCATATCAAAAGCACGCAGCATTGCCGTACCATAGTTTTTGAAAACCTGGACTTTGGGTTTGTGCGGAAGTATTTCTGCAACTTTTTTCGCAAGTTCAATGCCGCTTCCTACCGCAACAATGTCAATATCTTTGGGTTCTCCTCGCTGTAAGATATGATCGCGAACAAAGCCTCCAATAACATAGCTTTCAAGTTTTATTTCCTCCGAGGCCTGGGTAATGACCCTGAATATATTGTGCGATAAAGCGCCTTTATAATTCTTCACTATTGTAATTTCTTTTGAAACTTCCAGGTATCATTATATGCTCTAATGATGTTAGAAGTTTTTATCTTTTCTAGCCACGAATACACAAATTTTTATAGCACAATTCTTTTATGGTCTAGTAAATCCTTGTGGAAGTTTGCTAATGCTAACCTGTTTTCTGAAACCTTTAAATAATTAATACACTGCGCTATATGCTTATCGTGAATATTATCAACAGATTTTATTTCTAAAATTATTTTATCAAAAAGAATGAAATCAGCATAAAACTTGTGACTAAGAATAGTTCCTTTATAAGAAACTGAGTATTCTTTTTCTCTTTCAAAAGGAATATTCAGCGAACTAAACTCCAGTTCTAATGCATCTTTATAAACTATTTCAGAAAATCCACTGCCTAAATAATTATATACATTGAATAATGCTCCAACAATGGCATAACTTTCGTCTTTATATATAATATCGGCCATAATTCGTGTATTCGTGGCAGAATAATCTATTTCCTAATCACTTTTACCTTCCCATCGTTACTTAATTTAATGATGGCGGAGGGTTTAGCCGATTTTTTATTTTTTTGCAAATTTACTACATAGTCCACACCCTCTAAAATTTCGGGGCTAATTTCGTCGAAAGATCCGGGTGTTTTTTCACCGCTAATGTTGGCCGAGGTAGAAACGATAGGTTTTCGAAATCTTTTTGCCAAATCATTGCTGAATTTATCTTTGGAAACTCTAATTGCCAAAGAATTATCGGCGGCGATCAGGTTTTCGGCTACGCGAATAGGATCGTCGTAAATAATTGTAGTAGGTTTTTTCGCAAATTTGAGAATATCGTAAGCTACTTCAGGAACATCTTCTACAAATTGATTCAGCATTTTATAGTCTGAAACCAGGCAAATAAGCGCCTGACTTTCCTTACGTTTTTTAAGCGCATACACTTTTTCTACGGCTCCAGCATTTGTGGCATCACAGCCAATTCCCCAAACCGTATCGGTAGGGTAGAGTATAAGTCCGCCACGTTTTAGGGTTGCAAGGGCGTTTTGCATTTCGGTTTTAATATCTTCCATAAAGGACATTTTTGTATTCTTGAAGTGTTTGTTGGGCCATTCGTTTTGTGGTAAAATTTTCTAAAACTTTTTGATACCCGTTTTCGGCAAAACGAGAAATTAGTTCCCGATTTTTATTTAAAAAAAGCAGATGTTCAGCTAATTTTTCAGCATTAAAAGCATCGGCTAGCAGCCCGTTTTCCATATGGGTCACAATTTCGGGAATTCCCCCCACATTTGTAGCGATTACCGGAGTTTTATGATAGAAAGCTTCATAAATTACATTGGGAACCCCTTCAGATTTTGAACTTAGCAGCAAAAAATCTAACTGCGGAATTAATAAGGATGCATTTTCTATAAATCCTAAAAAGCTAATATAAGTTTCTAAATTGTTTGATTGAATCTTATCAATTAATTGCGAGGTTTCAGATGAAAAGTGGCCTATTTGTACAAAATGAAATTTCAGCTTTTGTTTTTTTTGAATAATTTTTTCAGCAGTATTTATAAAGGTATTTAAATCTTTAGCGGGAATATGATTGCCAATATTTCCTACAAGGATCATTTCTTTATCGATGCCGAGTTGCTCACGAAGATTAATTTCTGCAGTAGTATTTTTTTGCTTTTCAATACTAATTCCGTGGTAAATCGTTTTTAGGCGGTTGTGATCTGTGATCGATTTACCTGCAATTTCCCGTGTTTTTTTAGAAACACATAAAATGCGTTTTATTTTGGGATAATTGTATTTATAAAGTGTTTGCTTCCTGTTTTTAATAGGGAACGAGGTTTTTTTGCTAAAAACCATTTTCGGTAAATTCAAAAACTTATCTGCCAAAACTACTAGCGAAAGGGCTTTGGGATCGTGAATATGAATAAGATCTATTTTATGATTTTTGCAAATCTCTCTAATTTTTAAGCTATAACGAAGGTCGAAATTAAAGCTAAGCGGAGCAGTTTTGAAATTGAGGTTAGTATTCTTCAGCCTTTTATGAAACAAACCACCTTTAACACACAAAATGATATTTTCTACTTCAGGAAAATCACTTTTGAATTCTTCACAAAGCAATTCGATTTGGTTTTCACCGCCTCCCCAACTTTTTACTGCCGATATGTGAAGGATTTTCATTCGCTCTGTTCTCTTTATTCCTATAGCTATAGCTATATTTGCAAAAGTATAGTAGCCTAAATTTTAGGTTAGGGTTTCATATTTATGAGTGCAAAAATAGTAATTTACACAGCGATCTTTGGTAATTATGAAGGACTTATCCCGCAGCCTAAATTTACGGGCGTGGATTATATTTGTTTTACAGACCAGCCTATAAAATCTACCTCCTGGAAAGTAGTTGAGGTTCCTGCTCAATTTGAAAATCCAGTGCTTAACGCCCGCCATTATAAAATTTTGTCCCATCGTTTTTTGAAACAATATGAAATTAGCGTGTATATAGATGGTAACTTTTTAATACTTCAAAATCCTGAAAAACTTATTGAGAATAAGCTGAAGGAAGATAAGGTTCTGGCCTTTTTTGATCATAATAAAGCAGACGATGCCAGGGATTGTATCTACCAGGAATATGAAGCTTTACTTCAGTTAGAAAAAGAAAAAGGTTATTTTAAAGACGATCCGCAAGCTATGAAACGCCTTATAGATTTTCTTCGGCAAGAAAAATACCCTGAAAATTTTGGTTTAATTAGCTCAGGAGTATTAATAAGAAAACATCAGGATATTAAATTGCAGAAGTTGATGGAGGACTGGTGGTACTATGTGGAAAATTACACAAATAGAGATCAATTGAGTTTCAATTATGTGCTCTGGAAAAATAATTTTAAAAAATATACCTTTCTTGATGGTGACATAAGAAGAGGTAATGGATGGTTTTACTTTTTAGGCCATCACAAAAAGAATTATAAATTCAAGCTGTTAAAATTTAAATTGAAGCGCTTTTTTAGAACAATAAAATTATAATTATGAAAATCTATATTTCTCCTCATTATAAAATTTCTAAAGAGAATATAGAGAACCTTTTGTCTAATTTTAAAGAAAATGGCCAGCTTCTTTTTGAAGGTAGCAGGAACGAAATTAAAGTGGTTGAATGCGAGGATAGGGATTTGAATATAAAAGCTTTTAAACCTCCTAATTTTGTTAATCGCTATATGTATGTGACCCTACGAAAATCTAAAGCTCAGCGCTCTTTTGAATATGCTCATAAACTTTTAGAAACAGGAGTGGGTACTCCAAGGCCCGTAGCTTATGCCGAAACAATAAAAAATGGAGCTTTGGATAAGAGCTTTTATATTAGCGAGCATTTAGAATATGAACTTACCTTTAGGGATCTTGATTTAGCTAAAGAAGGTCACGAAGCTATTTTGAGGGATTTTACCAGATTCACATATTATCTTCACGAAAATAAAATAGAATTTTTAGATCATTCTCCGGGTAATACCCTTATTAAAACACCTAAAGGAAAGGCTGAATTTTATCTGGTAGATCTTAATAGAATGAACTTCAGGACTCTTAGCTTTGAAGACAGAATGAATAATTTTTCTCGTTTAAGTCAGGATGTGGAGATTTTTAAGGTTATGGCTAATGAATATGCCCTGAAAATTGATAAATCCGAAGAAGAAGTGCTTGAAAAAATGCTGTATTACAATAATCGCTTTTTTGAACAGCGAAGCAGGAAAAGACGTTTTAAGAATAAATTGAAAAAAATAGCTGGATTCAGTTAAACAGAATTTTCTTCTTTAAAATTTTGATATAAATTTACCAGTGTTGAAGCAGTTTTTACTTCATTAAAATTATCGCTTACAAGCTTTCCAATATTTTCTCCTATTTTTTCTCTTAAATCCAGATCTTCTTTAAGCTTTAGAATTGCTTCTGAAATTGATTCTGCATCTCCAGAACAAAGATAAATGTCTTCCCGGTGTGTGAAAATTTCCCTTATGGCATCAGAGTCTAAAGTAAGCACAGGTTTTGAACAGCTAGCATAATTAAAGATCTTGTTTGGAATGACTACTTTAGATTTAAAAGTATCACCAAATATACCCAAACATAGATCAAAGGAGTTAATATGAGCGTCTAATGCTGTATAAGGTAGCTTTCCTTCAAATTTCACATTTGTTAATTTATGGTCGTTTGCGAAATCTACCGCTTTTTTAAACTCAAAACCTTCACCAATGAGGGTGAATTCAATATTAGTTTTTTGCTTTAAAAGTTTAGCCGCTTCAAGAATCTTCAAAACTCCCTGTAATGGGATGAAATGCCCCAGAAATCCAACCCGAAAAGTATCACTTTTTACAGAATGGGATGCAGAGTTAGAAAAATCTAAAGTATTTGCTCCAACATAAAGAATTCCGGTTTTGTTTTTTTTTAGCCTATATTTTTCTAAAAAATAATCCCTGTGACTTCGGGTATCGAAAATTATAAAATCGGCTTTGCTGATGGATCTTTGATCTCTATATTTAGAACGCAAAGCTTCATAACTAATCTTACCATATAGATTATAGTCTTTTACATTAGTCATGTATTTGGAAATAAGCGGATCAAAAACTACATCGCAGGCAGAGTTCTTTTTTACAAAACTTACCGCTTTATGGCCAAAACTTGGAACATAAGTAAAATAAGCTTTCTCGCTTAATCTTTTAATTTCATCAGCGTTTGCAGGGGTAAATTCAGAAAAATTGAATACTTCAACATCAAACCCTAATTTTTTAAGTCCGTTAAGGAGAATAAGCGTCCTGTTATACTGAGGATCGATATCTACTCCTGTAACTAGAATTGTTTGCCCGGTCATTCTACACTTTTATATACTTCCAGAGTTTTTAAGCTACCCTTTTCAATATTGAAATTTTGGACAAATTTATAGGCTTTATTTACTATTTCTTGTTTCTTTTCGGGATTTTTTAATATCAAAAGCACTTTTTCTTTCAAGTCCTTACTATTGCCGCAATCACATAAATATCCTGTTTCTCCGTTGATAATGAGTTCTTCAGCTCCACCACTTCTGGTGGCTACTACAGGTTTTTTAGCTACAAAAAAGTCTAGAATTGTGGTGCCAAGCCCCTCTGAGGTTGAGGTGAAGAGTAATAAGTCTACCTCGTTAATTGCAGCCTGTATATCTTTTATAAAACCTGTAAAGCTAAGGTTTTTGGTGATGCCTAATTTCTCGCTATAGGCCTTTAGTTCATTTTTTAACTCCCCCTCGCCAATGATTACAAAATGAACATTAAGTTCTTTTGTTTCCAAAATCTCTTTAGCCGTGTCCAGAAAGGTATAGTGATCTTTTTCTTTAGTAAGCGCGGCAATATAGCCCACGATAAACTCTGATTTAATTCTAAAAGGTTCTCTTAAGACTGATGTAGTAAGTGTTTTACTATTTATTTCTATCAAACTTGGCACAACCACTATTTTATTGAATGCTATGCTCTTTTTTACACTTTCTTCTACAGCCCGGGAGATACAAATTATTTTTTCAAGATGTTTTTCAGAATATTTTACGGCGGTAGTAATTTTCTTTTTAATAGGAAAAATTACACGCCGGTGTACAATAAGTTTTTGGTTGCTATTCCATATAGTTTTAGCTAGAATTCCTAAGGTATGTGCCTTAGATTCGTGGCAGTGAATAATATTATAACCTTTTTTGCTTAATCTGGTTATGGTCCTGGCCTGTGCTAGCAGAAAAAAAGGAGATCGTGGAATTGCAAGAAAATTCCAGTCCTGTTCTTGCGCATAATTTGCTAATGCACTGTTTTTTGAACAAATTAAAAGTTGGTCAATCCCCTGATTCTGTAAGCCTTTAAATAATAAGGCTACCTGCCTTTCACCGCCTCTCCAGGTCTTTGCCAGGTTTATATGAATTATCTTCATTTTACCAACTTTCCATAAAGAGCAATCATATTTGAAGCAATATTTTCGTCTGAAAACTTCTGAACGTAGGCGAAGGATTTTTCTGCAATTTTTTTCCGTTGATCTTCATCTTTAAGCAAGCTGCTTATGTTATCTGAAATTTCTGAAATATTATTTGGGTCAACATACACGCTATCTGGTCCTCCGGCCTCTGGAAAACAGCCGTAATTAGTAGTTATTACCGGTGTTTTGGAATAAAGTGCTTCTATTATTGGAATTCCGAAACCTTCAAAAAGTGAAGGATATATAAAAATTTTAGCTCCCTGGTAAAGGGCCGCGAGTTCGTAAGTTGAAAGTCCGTTTAGAAAAGTTACTTTCTTTTCCATTCCTTCTTTCTCAATATATTCTTTTATTTTTTCAGCATAAGAAGTTAGAGAACCAACTATAATAAGATGAGTATCTATATCTTTTATGGCTTTTACAGCGGCAAAAATGTTCTTTCTGCTTTCTATGGTTCCTACATTTAATAGATAATCTTGCGGAAGCTTATATTTCTCAATTACTTTATCAATCGCTTCGGCAGGATATAAGGTTTTGTATTCTTTCTGACAGCCCTGATAAATAACTTCAATTTTTTCAGGCGCTATTTTAAGGAAGTCTACGATATCGTCTTTGGTTTGTTGACTCACTGCTATAACCGCATCAGCTGTTTTAGCTGCATGGGTAAATTTTCTTTTATAGATTTTCTTATCAAAAAAGGAATAAAATTCAGGATAGCGTAAAAAAATTAAATCGTGTATGGTCACTACACTTTTGATATTAGTTTTATTAAGGCCCAAAGGAATTTCACCTGAAAGTCCATGAAAGATTTCAATATTATCTTTTTTAAGGTCTTTAACTATATTTCGTCTTCTCCAAAGATTATTAAGAAATCTATCCTTTGGTGTTATAGGCAATTTTTCTTCTACCGGTGAGGTTGGTTTATAAAGCTGTTTTTTTCCTGGTTTGGGATTGTATAGGTAATATTTATTTTTTGGATAAAAAGAGCTTAAAATACTAACTAAATCCCGGCTATAATTCCCCAGGCCGGTTGTATTGTGAAAAACTCTTTTTGCTTCGTAACCTATATTCATAATTTGAAGTAGCTTTATTTAAAATCTTTACCTTCAACTAGAAGTTGAAGCTTGCAATTTGCAAAATTTAATATAAACCCTTTTATGAAACCTTCATAGATATCGGGAAAATTTGAGAATGGTTTTTGATATTAATTTTACATAAAATACTTTTACCTCGGTAATTGAGATTTAATGCTGCGAGGCTTGTCTCTATATGTAAATTATATCTTCTTAAGTTAAAATCCTCTAGCTCATTTGAAAATTTTAATTTTCGCGAATTCAACTAACCACATTATATCTTTATTGTAAAATTAATAGTTAAAATTAAGTATTTTTGAGTCAAATGCAACTAATGAATTCCATTAATACATCGGTGATTCTAAGTACTTATAATTCAGAGTCAAGACTCAGGAAGGTGCTTTGGAGTTATTCAGTACAAACTTATAAAAATTTTGAAATTGTTATAGCCGATGATGGTTCAGGGCAGAGTACTGAGAATTTGGTGAACGAGTTTAAGAAAGAATTTAAAATGCCTTTAACTCATGTATGGCAGGAAGACCACGGATTTCAGAAATCCAAAATTTTGAATAAGGCGATTGTATCTACAAATAGTGAATATATAATTTTTAGCGATGGCGATTGCATCGCCAGATCAGATTTTGTTGAGCAACATATAAAAAACCGAAGAAGAAATCATTTTTTAAGCGGGGGGTATAATAAACTTAATGCAAAACTATCGAGTTTAATAGAGAAGGAAGAAATTATAAATCAAAAATGTTTTGATATCAAGTGGCTTAAAAAACAAGGTTTACCAAGTTCTTTTAAAAATAATAAGATTACTTCAAAAGGTTGGAAAGCTAGATTCTTGAATAGGATTACCCCTACAATCCCTACCTGGAACGGCCATAATTCCTCAGGCTGGAAAGATGATATTTTAAAGGTGAATGGCTTTGATGAAAGAATGCAATACGGCGGACAGGATCGGGAAATGGGGGAGCGGTTAATTAATCTGGGAGTTAAAGCAATTCAAATTAGATATACTGCAATTTGTCTACATCTGGATCATACCCGAACCTACAAAAATGAAGATTCTCTAAAAAAAAATAGAGAAATAAGGAATAAAACAAAGTCGGAAAATAAAATAAAAACTTCTTACGGCATCAAACTTTAGAGGACATTTTCCTGTATAAAATTATCTATTTCAGGGATAATATATTTAGGTTCCAATTTTTGATATAATGATTTTCTTTCAGAAAAAATTTCCCTTCTGCTTTTGTCTTTATAAATTTCTGGATATAGATCCTTTACATGAATTGATCTATTTTGTTTTTCGTTCTCAAAGGTGCCCCAAAATTCCTTCGGTACAAATGGTGAAAATATAGAGAAACTAGGTTTTTTTAGAGCTTTTGCTATATGAATTGCGCCTCCTTCATTACCGATTATGGCATCACATTGACTCATGATTTTTATAAAATCTCTAAGATTTTTAGCAACAATATCAAAATTAATATTTTTAGAGGCATTTAATTCCTTTCTTAATTGTGAAATGTACTTCTCCTGAGAAGGAGAATAATTTAAAAGGAAATTCATTTCATAATTCTCTGATAGATAATTTAATATGTGAGCCATATAATTTAATGGAAGCGACTTTTCCATCGAACTTCCAGGAACCGCTAACATTATTGTTTTTCTTTCAGTATTCAAACTGCTTAGGGTCTTTTTTGCGGTGTCAATTTCTTCTTTTGAAAGATAAATTTTAGGATATGGGTCTATTGAAGCTTCTTTGACTATTGTTTTAATAAAACTAATTCTATCATCCACAGCTTTTCCATAGGGAGAAACTCTTCTTTCAAGAAGTTTTATTTTTGTTGTATAGGCAAATGGAATTGTAGTTTTATCGTAACCAATTCTAATTTTTGCATTACTAAACAAAGAAAATAACTGGCTTTCTAATTTTGAATAATGGTCTACCACCAAACTAAAATGCTGCTTTTTGATGAAAAGCAGCATTTTTAATAGATTAATGGGTTTCCGAACTTCTTCCTGTTTAACTTTTATAATCTTATCAATGCTGGGATTGTTTTCCAAAACAGCTGAAGCAGAATCATAACAGAGAAAAGCAATATAAGCATTGGGAAAAGTAGTTCTCAAATTATTCGCAATTATGGAAGCGAGAAGCACATCCCCAACCATTTTTTGCTGAATTATAAGTATTTTCATAGACCCCTATCGCCCTCTCCAAAGTAGAGGATTTAATTTTTATCACTTTCTTTAATACTTCCTGATCTTTTTAGAATAAAAAGTTTTAATTCCCCCTTCGGGGGTTAGGGGGCTTACACGGCTACATTGTATTCGCGTAATGCATCATTTAAAGAAGTCTTTTTGTTGGTAGACTCTTTACGTTTTCCAATAATTAATGCACAGGGTACATTGTATTCTCCGGCAGGGAATTTCTTGGTGTAACTTCCAGGGATCACTACCGATCTTGCTGGTACAATTCCTTTCATTTCTTTTGGTTCGTCGCCGGTAACATCTATAATTTTAGTTGAAGCGGTAAGCACTACATTAGCGCCCAAAACAGCTTCTTTTTCAACTTTAACGCCTTCCACCACGATACTTCTTGATCCCAGAAATGCGTTATCTTCTATAATTACTGGAGAAGCTTGCAAAGGTTCTAATACCCCGCCAATTCCTACTCCGCCACTAAGGTGAACGTTTTTGCCAATTTGTGCACAGCTTCCTACTGTGGCCCAGGTATCTACCATAGTGCCTTCATCTACATAGGCGCCAATATTCACATAGCTTGGCATCATAATTACGCCGCTGGAAATATAAGCCCCGTGCCTTGCGACTGCATTGGGAACTACACGAATTCCTTTTTCTTTATAACCTTTTTTCAACGGAATTTTATCGTGATATTCAAAAATTCCCGCTTCTAAAGTTTCCATTTGTTGGATAGGGAAATAAAGCACTACGCCTTTTTTCACCCATTCGTTTACCTGCCATCCATTCTCGGTAGGTTCGGCAGTTCTTAATTTTCCCGAATCCAAAAGTGAGATAACTTCACGTATAGCTTTTATGGTTTCTGTATCTTTTAGTAATTCCCGGTTTTCCCAGGCTTCATTGATCTTAGCTTCTAAATGATCCATTTTTTTTGATTTTTAGCAAATATAATAGCTTAAGGCTAATTTTTGGTGGTAAAGCAATATAAACCTTACCTTTGCGCAAATTTTGAAGATGGCACGAATTATGGCACTTGATTTTGGGACAAAACGCACCGGTATTGCCGTTAGCGATGAGCTCAAAATGATTGCTTCAGGATTAACTACCGTTAAAACACCAGAGCTTCTGGATTTTCTTGAAAAATATTTTAAAGAGGAAAATGTTGAATTGGTGCTGGTAGGAGAACCTAAACAAAAAGACGATGCGGCTTCACCCGTTGAAGTCTATATCCTGCAGTTTTTAAAAATTTTTATTAAAAAGTTTCCTGAAATGCCGCTTAAAAGAATTGATGAAAGGTTCACTTCAAAAATGGCTTTTCAGTCTATGATAGACAGCGGACTTAAAAAAAAGAAACGCAGAGATAAAGCACTTATAGATGAAATTAGCGCGACTATTATTCTGCAATCTTATTTATACGAGTAGCCATAAAATGTATAATATATATTGAATAATGTATAATTTCAGTTGTTTGAAATCATGAAAACTGACTTAATTAAACGTTCCAATGTTTTTGCGCATAAATGTGTGAAACTAGCAATAAATCTTCCAAAAAATAAATTAGGAGGCCATATTGAGGGTCAGTTAATTAGATGTAGTACTTCTGTTGCAGCGAATTACAGGGCCGCATGTTTAGGGCAATCAAAAAAAGCTTTTATTTCAAAATTGGGAATAGTAATTGAAGAAGCTGATGAATGTATTTTCTGGATAGAATTCGCGAAGGATGAAGATCTGCTAAATGAGAAAGATTCAAAAGAATTGATAATTGAAGCCAAAGAGTTGACATCGATCTTTATCGCGTCTAGAATCACCGCGGTAAGAAACCAAAATTCCGGAAAATAATATTATAAATTATTCATTATAAAATATAAATTCTAAGAAGAATGATTTTACCAATTGTAGCCTACGGGGATCCGGTTTTACGAAAAAAATGTAAAGAAATTCCGCAAGATTATCCAAAACTGGATGAATTGATAGAAAACATGTGGGAAACCATGTATAATGCATTTGGAGTTGGTTTAGCCGCGCCACAAATTGGTCGCCCAATTCGGTTGTTTCTTGTAGATTCAAGCCCTTTTGCTGAAGACGAGGAGTTAGAACTTCAGGAACGTGAAGAACTTAAGAAGTTAAAAAAGGTTTTTATCAATCCCAAGATTATTGAAGAGGAAGGCGACGAATGGGCTTTTAATGAAGGCTGTTTAAGTATACCTGATGTTAGGGAAGATGTATTTAGAAAACCACAGATTCTTATTGAATACCAGGATGAAAATTTTAAAGCACATCGCGAGACTTTTACCGGTTTAGCCGCCAGGGTAATTCAGCACGAATATGACCATATTGAAGGAATTTTATTTACTGATAAACTATCCAGCCTTAAAAAGCGTTTGCTAAAAGGAAAACTTGGTGGGATTTCAAAAGGAAAGGTGAAGATCGAATATAAAATGCGTTTTCCTGAAATGAAAAAAGGGCGCTAATCACTTTGATAATTAGTTCTGGCAGCTGATATTTGCCAGCCGAAAATTGAAACTCTCGGTAAAAAGTTCAGGAGAATTAAATAAAATAAACATATATAATTTCGAGGTAAGCCTCGGTAAATTAAACCCTCACTGAGGGATTAAAACACTATTATGGGATTAGATAAAATATTAGCGATTTCCGGAAAACCAGGATTATACGAACTAACCGCGCAAAGTCGAGGCGGCTTTATTGTTAAATCAATTCCCGATGGGAAAAAAATGGCTGTGAATATTCGCCATAACGTGAGCCTGTTAAGCGAAATAGCTATTTATACCTATACCGAAGAAGTTCCGCTGGCGGAAATCTTTGAAAAGATTAAAGAAAAGGAAGATGGTAGTGAAGCAATTAATCATAAATCTAATAAAGCTGAATTAGAGAATTATTTCGCTGAAATTCTACCTGATTATGATGTAGATAGGGTTTACACCAGCGATATGAAAAAGATCTTCCAGTGGTATAACCTTTTAGTAAAAAGCGGAATCACCGATTTTTCTACCGAAGAAGCAAAACCAGCCGATAAAGATACGTCGGGAGAAGAAGAATAAGAGCTTAAATATTTCGCGTCATTTCAGGGAAAAATCAATTTGTAACTGAAATACATCGAAATTACATTCAACATAAAAACCTCATAGATTTTTAAAATCTATGAGGTTTTTATTTATATGGTTTTTACAAAACCCCTGGGGATCTTATCCAGGTTGATGATTCCTTGCGGTGGTTAGGAGGCTTTTAATCCAACACTCCCAAAAACTTTAGTCCGAAGATAAACGCGCCTTCACGCTGTCCATCCATATTAGAAACCACATAGTCCAGGCGCAGTAAGCGGTACTTTCCAAATCCAAGATTATCAATCCCTACCGAATATTCAGAATAAGGTTTATCATCCTGGGTGTAAAGAGCGTGAGCGCCTACTACCAGGTTGTAATTAAGTTTGTTAAGAAAAGGGATCTTTCCTAAAACCCAGCCTTTAAAGTCGTGCTCAGCGTGGGCTTCAGCGTAAGTTTTGTTGGTACTTAAACTATAATAAGGAAGAAGATTGAATCTTGATAAATTACTAAATCCGTTGTTTACCCGGGTTTGATTTCCAATAAAATGCCGGTAATCTACAAAAGCCATATTCTCGGCATTGAGGAAGGTTCCACCCATTAAATTATAACCAAACTCACCTTTATTACCCAGTTTTAAGTTTTGGGTCACCGAAGCTTTAAATTGATCGTAATTGTAATCGGTTATACTTGATCCAAATCCTTTTTCGTAGCCAAGATATAGGGTTGGGTATTTCTCATTATTGATGTTAAATTTCCCGCTGGGGTAGCTCATATATTTTTGACCAAATCGTATTCTGGTATTAAGCTTTAATTTAAAAATATCGTGTTCGCTAAAGGGTACAGATCCAAAATTTTCAGGTTGCAACGGATTGTTCGAGGTGTATTCCACATTTTCATTATCGATTATAACCTGGTCTGTAGTATTTAATAAAGCATTCCTGTCTTCATAACTAAAATCACCAAAAAAGTATAATCCGTTTAAAAGCTCCTGTTGATAGGATATTTCGGCGAATTTACGTTCGTAAAGCTTCAGGTAATTGCGTTCAAAGAATATGGTAGTTATATCGTTTAATCGCTCAGAGATTGGTGTTCTATCGTTAATTTGTGCAGCTTCAATACCTCCTTTAATACTTAGAACCGGCCTGTTAGAATTATTAAATTGCTTCTGAAATCCTGCGATAGCTCTAAACCTATCATCGCTAAAACCATAATTAAGTGAAGAATATAAACGCCAGAATTTCCCTGAATTTTCATCTTCAGCATCATTTTGTCTATATGAAATAGTAGTGGAAGTATTCCAACCCTGCACCGTGTTGAAATGCGTGCCCATCAAGGGAGAACTAATATTAAAATATCTGTCTTTGTGTGAATTTCGCCATGAATATCCGAAGATAGGAGCGGTTAAATTGAATTTATTTCGAACTGCATCAACTGAATCTTTATAGGGTTTTGAATTCCGAATTTCCTGTATGCTATCTTTTTTTACATAGTCATTAATTTCTTCATCGGTTAAAGGCACCGGCCGTAATTGCTCCCAGTAGGTAGAATCTTTTTTGTTCGCTGCTTCAGCAAATGACATTATTTCGCGCCCAAAACTGTTTTTTGTAAAATCTGGATTGAAATCGTAATTGCTGTAAACCGCGGTAAATCTACCATCTCCAGAAATACCGAACATTGCAAACTTAAAATCTACAGTTTGTGAAAGTTGAATATAAAATCCATTTTCTTCAGAATACCGGTAATTTTGTTTAAAATCTAAAGTTTCTATAGGTGGTACCTGTATGGCCTGGCCGGTGGTTTGTAGTTCTACTCCAAAGATTTGCCAAAGCTCTTCCACGATATAAATATATCCAGAAAAAACACGGTCTTGTGGGCGTTTGGGACTAACTTCAATTTTATTGATGAGGTTGCCATTTTCGTCATAAAATGTTCCCTCAAGTTCATAATTATAATAATTGAACGCATATTCGGCGATAGGGGATACCATTTCACTATTAATTGCAATGGTATTCTCATAAAATGAAAAGTAGGATTCCTGTGCCGAATTTAAACTGAAACCATTATCATCACCGCTTACTTTAGAGGCAATGATCTTTTCTTTAAAATCGTCTGGCCTTTTATAAGAAATTTCAGAAATAGTTTCGCTTAAGTAAACGATCCCGCTTCGGGTAGAATCCAGGCCACCACCAAGATCGCCAATTTCCTGACCCAGGATTTTTTCCGGGGCGTTTTGAATTCTCCATAATCCGCGGGAATAATAATCTGCGGTATATGCTTCGAGTTTTGCAGCATTTTCTTTTCGGAATTCAATCGCTTTCCTAATTATGGCGTTGGCGGGATTTTCACCGGCGGTTATATTAACTGCTTCGAGATTGGTGCTTTCCGCTTTTAGCTGAACATCTAGGTTAAAGGGGAAATTTTCTACTTCAATAGTTTTCATCTGAGTTTTATAACCCAAAAATTGAAAAATTAGATTGTATTCCCCGGGCTGTTCAATTTTAAGTTCATAAATCCCATTCTCATTAGTGGTGGTTCCAAACCTGCCGTCTTCAGAATAAATATTTACATAAGGGAGTTTTTTATTTTCGGTATCGGTGACCGTTCCGGTAATTTGAGCGCTTAAATTAAAAGATAAAAAAAGAAGAAAAATGATGATAAGTCTTTGATGCATGATGATGAATGTTTTGAAGTCGCCAAAATAAGTAAAATATTTGGTGTTCCCTGTAATTGTTGACTTTAGCGTGAATTAATTTTTTGCTTTCTGAAATAATCCCCATAAACCAAAAGCAGGACCAATAGCGAGTAGACTTAAGCTATAAACAGGAAATTGCTGATTTAGGTAAGTAATTAGCTGAATGCTTACTATGGTAATTGCAAAACCTATAGAATTTACAAGGGTTAGCGCGGTTCCTTTTATTGCCGGGGGAGCATGTTTCGCCACCAGGGTTGAAAATAAAGGCGAATCAGCGATTACGAAAATACCCCAAAAGCATAGAAATGAGATAAGAAAGATTGCTGAAGGTTGAAGTGTGATAAAAGGGAAAATCAAACAACACAAACCTGATAAAAACAAAGCGGAGGCAGCGGTTCTTTTTACGCCTACGATTTCAGAAATATAGCCTCCAAAAACACAGGAAAGTCCGCCAATTCCTATAATTATAAAAGACCAAAATGAAATATCAAAATCCTGGTGAGGAAAGGAAACTTTATATGTTGCCAGAATAATAGGCACAAAGGCCCAAAAGGTATAGAGTTCCCACATATGCCCAAAGTATCCAAAAGCGGCACGGCTTAGATTTTTATTCCTGAACACCTTAAAAATCGCTGAAACTTCAAATTTGCCTTTTGCTTTCCTAAACGGCCCGTTGGGAACAAAAAGAAAAATTAAAAGTCCGCCAATAGCAGCCAGGGAAGAGGTGGCAAAAATCACCGATCTCCAGGCTAGGCCTTCATTACCGGTAAAAGTCTTTAAAAAATGCGGAAAAGCAGTTCCTAGAACCAGGGCGCCTACTAAAAATCCAAGGGATTTCCCCAGGCCTTTATCATAATAATCTGCGGCGATTTTCATGCCCACCGGATAGATTCCTGCCAGAGAGAAACCGGTTAAAAAACGCAATAGGAGTAAAGTGTTTAAGCTGTTGTTTTTAAGAATAATCCCAAGGTTAAAAAGCGCTCCAAAAATAGCAGAAAGGAAGAAGAGTTTTGATGGTGAAAACCTGTCGGCAAGGCTTAAAAAAGCAAAAAGCAGCGTTCCTGAAATAAAACCGAATTGAACGGCAGAAGTTAAATGCCCAAGGGCTTCATCGTTAAGGTTGAAATCTATTAAAAGATTTGCCATTACACCGTTCCCGGCAAACCAAAGTGAAGTGCAGCAAAACTGAGAAAATACTATAAGCGGTAGAATCTGTTTTGCAGGCTGCATTCAGAAATTATTTGTATTCTTTCTTTATCCTGTCTAATTTTCGTTTGCTTTCGCGGTCTTTAATGGTTTCTCGCTTATCGTAGAGTTTTTTACCTTTTGCCAGGGCAATTTGCATTTTCGCCAGCCCGCGGTCGTTAATAAAAACGCGTAGTGGAATAATGGTAAGTCCCGAATTTTTCACTTCTTTTTCGAGTTTTCTTAATTCACGACGTTGTAAAAGAAGTTTACGTTCGCTTTTGGGATTATGATTAAAATGCGTGGCATGAGAATATTCTTCCACGTGCATATTGATCACGAATAATTCATTGTTCTGAAATTCACAAAAGCTCTCGGCTATAGAAGCTTTACCCTGTCTAATAGCTTTTATTTCGGTTCCAGCCAACTTTATCCCTGCGACGTATTTGTCGAGAATTTCATATTCAAATCTAGCCTTGCGGTTTTTTATATTTATGGTATTGCTGGTCTTCTTCATAATCAACAAAAATAGGAAGCATTAAAGGAACTGCCTATGTATTTACAAAATTCGTAACAATTTATACTAAAGTATTTTCCGATAATCAATTACTCACGGGTAAATCGCTGTTGTACTACTTCTTCCTCACCATCATCATCCACATCTTCTAAACCTTCTACTAAAAGTGTTTCAGAATTTAGGGTAACAATATCCATAACAACCATCTCTCTATCATTTAAAGTGAGTGAAATGGTATTTTCGTTTGCTGTATACGTTCCTTCTGCATCCACATCTTCTTCACAGCCCCAAACATCTATTTGTCTATAAGAGCCGTCTTCGTTGAATTCAACATAATCTTTACCGCAATCTTCGTGGTCGTTATAGGGTATTTCTTCACCTTCAATAATCATTGCATCAATAAACCAGGTTCCAAATAAATCGGCGTTTAATTGTTGAGTTTCCGCAGAGTCATTATCAGTATCACAAGCGGTAAATAATCCAAAACTTAAAAAGGCCAATAGTAGAAAACTTTTTTTCATAGGTATATTTAGTTAGAGCCTGCAAAATAGTGAAACAAAATTGAATTTTTTAAAAACAGTTGTAGCGGTTCTATAGGTGACCTATGTTACTTATGGTTTTAGCATTTTAACTACCTTTGCAGGCAGTTTTGAAAATTCAAATTCTATAATTTTAAAGATGAAAAAATACCTTCTAGGAATTCTTATCATTCCGTTTATTTTCGCCTGTACATCAGAAACAGAAAATGCGCAGCAAATTATTGATAAAGCCATTGAAAAAGCCGGGGGAGATCGTTATAAGAATGCCGAGATTACTTTCGATTTTAGAAAAGGGACTTATAGAAGTAATCGCGAAGGTGGGAAATTTGAACTGGAAAGAATCTTAGCCGATTCTACCGGAACGCAATATCGGGATGTAGTTAACAATACTGGTTTTACTCGTTATTATAAAGATACGGTAGTGCAGCTTTCTGATTCTATGAAAAATGTTTATAGCAATTCAGTGAATTCTGTTCATTATTTCGTGCAATTGCCTTTTGGTTTAAATGACGATGCAGTTAATAAAGAACTAATAGGAAAAGACACTATAAATGACAAAGAATATTATGAGATTAAAGTAAGCTTCGATGTAGAAGGTGGCGGTACCGATTACGAAGATGTTTATATGTATTGGATAGACACCCAGGATTACAGCCTGGATTATCTAGCTTACAGTTTTAAGGTGAACGAAGGTGGACTTCGATTTAGAAAAGCTTATAACCCAAGAACTATTGAGGGAATTCGATTTGTGGATTATGAAAACTATAAAACCGATGACCTGGATACCCCGCTTAGAGAATTAGATGATCTTTATGAAGCCAGGCAACTGGAATTGCTTTCAAAAATCGAGAATAAGAATATAAAAGTAAATCTTCACAACCAATAAATGACTTGGGTGGCACCCAAAGGGAAGAATATTCTTACTTTAATCTGTTAATTCTTCCTAATTAACGAGAAGTTCTAAAAGCTTTAACAACGCCTTAGTTCTAATTCTTTGTTTCAGTTCATAACTTTAAATTTCAAAAAATTAGTTATGAAAGATAAGACACTTAAAACCATTAATCCGGCTACAGGAAAAGAGCTGGAAACTTACAATTATTTTACAGATCAGGAAGCTAAAGATGCGGTAGAAGATTGCCATAATGCATTTTTGCAATGGCGCGAAAAGTCACCAAAACATAGAGCCGAAGTAATTAAAGCTATTGGAGCGAAATTAACCGAAAATAAGGATGCATTGGTAAAGCTAATGACTTCTGAAATGGGAAAATTGCTTAAGCAAAGTGAACAGGAGGTAGATCTATGTGCAGGTATTTGTGAATGGACTGCAGCGAATGGTCCCGAAAATTTAAAAGATGAAGAACGTGAGTTGCCCGATGGTGGCCGCGGGATAATTACTTATTCACCTATTGGTGTAATCTACGGAATACAACCATGGAATTTTCCGGCGTACCAGGTAGTTAGATATACTATTGCCAATCTTATGGCTGGAAATGGCGTGCTACTAAAACATGCTGAAAGTGTTACTGGATCTGGCCTTATGCTTGAAAAAATATTTAAGGAGGCGGGACTGCCTAAAGATCTTTTTAAAGTTATTGTAATAGATCATGATCAGTCTGACTCCATTATTGAACACAAACTGGTTCGTGGTGTAACCTTAACCGGAAGTCCAGATGCTGGAAAAATTGTTGGTAAAAAAGCTAGCGCCAATCTAAAGAAAACTGTACTTGAACTAGGATCTAATGATGCTTATTTAGTATTGGAAGATGCCAATGTGAAAAAAGCAGTAGATTGGTGTGTGCAAGGTAGAATCTATAACAATGGTGAAACCTGTGTAGCTGCCAAAAGATTTGTGGTAACAGAAAAGGTTTACGATGAATTTAAAGAAGCTTTTGTAGAAAAGATGAAGAATATTAAAGCCGGGGATCCCACAAGCGAGGAAAGCGATCTTGGGCCAATGGCAAGAAAAGATCTTCGTGACGAATTACATGAGCAGGTTGAAGATAGTGTGGAAAAAGGCGCTGCTGTACTTTGTGGCGGTAATATCCCTGAAGGAGATGGTTATTATTATCCTGCCACTGTTTTGGCGAATGTAAAACCCGGACAGCCGGCTTACGACGATGAACTTTTTGGTCCCGTGGCTTCTCTTATAAAAGCTAAGGATGATGAGGATGCGATGAGAATTGCTAATGATAGCCGTTTCGGACTTGGAGGCGGAATTTTCTCTGAAAATGAAGAAAAAGCCATCGAGCTTGCCAGTAAGCATTTTGATACCGGAATGGTATTTATAAATTCCTTCGGTTTGGCACAACCAAATATGCCATTCGGGGGAGTGAAAAATTCAGGTTACGGCCGTGAACACGGTGGTTTCGGATTAAAAGAATTTGTGAACACAAAGGCTATTAATATCCTAAAAGGATAATTATTGTAGATTAAGTTAGATGTGAAAGGTAGTTTGAAAGCTCTCTATAAATCCCAATTTTTTTAGGATAAGGAGTTTTCAAATTGCCTTTTTTTAATTAAAATACAATACCTCCGAAGTTCGGCTATCGTCAGGATGTATGGTTACAATAAATAAACTTCCATAAACGCTTTCATCAAGATCTTCATATTTTTCCTTGCCTAAAATATAATTAACCCATTCTGGGTTGAGATTGCTGTGACCTACTACTAGAACTGTTTTATTCTTTGTTTCTTCCTGAAAATCTTTATCGTTTAATTTTTCGGTGTTAAAAATTCTTATCTCCTTATTTTTTGCCTCTGCAATAGGTTTGGCTGTATTCAAGGTGCGCTTATAATCTGAACTATAGATAAGATCAAAATCGATATCCTTAAATGTTTTTGCCCAGTTTTCGGCACGTTTCAAACCAGCTTCAGTAAGGTTAGGATCTTTATTTGTAGAATCTGTAGTATCTTTTTCAGTATGGCGTATAAAATAGTAAGTTGTAATTTCTTCTGAAGGTTGTTTGGCGTTTTCAATAATTTCTTCAGGTTCCCTATCCCCAAAATTACACGCGGTTAAAAAAATAAGACTGAATATTAAATGGTAGCGCTTCATA
Source organism: Salegentibacter sp. Hel_I_6 (assembly GCF_000745315.1). Taxonomy (NCBI): domain Bacteria; kingdom Pseudomonadati; phylum Bacteroidota; class Flavobacteriia; order Flavobacteriales; family Flavobacteriaceae; genus Salegentibacter; species Salegentibacter sp. Hel_I_6. The sequence continues at coordinate 3,175,345 of NZ_JQNQ01000001.1, forward strand.
ATTTACTTTATTTCTAATTCTAAAAGGATAAACTGGGTTATTTGATCACTAAAACTACTAAAATTATCGTCTGAAACCAGGATTAATGATTTTTTTCCGTTAGGTAATTGTGGGCCAAAAGTCATTCCCTCAATATTATCTATAGTTTCCTCGGTAAGAAAATTTTTAATGGTTTTAAAATCGAAAACCAGAGTTTTTTCTGCAGCCTGGTAATCAGATTTTTTGAGGTTTTCCATTTCTAAAGTATTGGTAGCTTTTGAAGCATCTACCTCGAAGATCTTCACTGTATTTCCGTTAGAACCATAACCAGCCGAAAATGCGCGTTCTAAAACCAGGAATTTATCCTCGGCGTATTCTAAAATTTCAGTAACCCCGTTTACTGCAAACCAATTGATTGGCAATTTTGAAATTCCGTCAAGTTTGTAAGTGAATTGTCTTTCGGCTTCTTGAGTTTCTTTATTGAATTTTGTAATTCGAATAGGAGAATCTGTGTCGTAAATTTTAGGTTTTGGACCATCCTTTTCCAATGGAAGTTCCATGGCAACCCAATAGGCCGATTTGTCAAAGCTTTCAGCTATTCCTTCAAAAACCCCATTATTTCTTGGTTTTTGTTCGCCAGAGGCTTTAAAATAATCTGGAATTTTATAAGATGAAATAAATTCACCTTTTGTAGAAATATGAAAAACCGAGGGATCTTTCCCATTTTGAATAGAACCTTCAGAAGAAATTACAAGTTCATTGGTTTCTGAATCGAAACGAATTCCCTCAAGATCGGGGGTATGTTGCTTGTAAAAATCTTCATTTTTATCAAGTTTAATAACTTCAGTAATTAAAACTGTATCAATAGAACGGTTTATTAATGGAATTTCGGCTTGATAAATTCTTGGATTAGAAGGCTGGTCGCAAACCAGGTAGTAATTGCCGTCGTGATAATCTATACCTGAAAGTCCTCCAACCTTAGTTCCTTTAATTTCCAAGTTTTGCGGAATAACCACATCGTCTAAATAGCGCAGTTTAATATTGGAATAATCAATGTTTTTTGTTGTGGCGCAGCTAAAGAAACTTGCCGAGAGTACTAATAATAGGAGCTTTTTCATTAAAGAATTTTAGATTTCAAAAATAACAAATCCTTAAGAGAAATATGGGAGTTCCTTGAGAGTTTAAAGGGAATGTAAGTATTAATTTGGTATTATAATTAACACCTAAAACCAATATTATGAATAATGATCAATTAGAAGGAAAGTGGAAACAAGTTAGAGGCCAATTTAAACAAAAATATGGCGATGTAACTGATGATGATACCACTTATTCTGAAGGAAAGTTTGATGAAATGCTAGGTCGTTTACAGGAAAAGACCGGTAAAACTAAAGAAGAATTGAAAAAGGAAATTGATAAGATGTAATTTTCACCTTATCAAATTAGAAAAGGCTGAGGATATTTCCCCAGCCTTTTTTTTGTTTGAAATTTCAAGATTACTCTGTTTCTACAGGATTAGTTTCATTCCTAAATACCAGCTGATCATTAAATTCATCTAAAAGAATTATATGTTCGGTTTTGATATTTCCGGCAAGAATTTCTTTAGATAGTTTATTTAAAACTTCCCGCTGAACTACTCTTTTTACCGGTCTTGCTCCAAACTGTGGATCAAAACCTCGGCTAGCAAGGAAGTTAATGGCTTCTTCGGTGGCATCCAAAACAATATGTTGTTTTTCCAGCATTTTCTTTACACCTTTAAGCTGCAGAGAAACAATCTTTCTGATATCTTTTTGCGTTAAAGGACTAAACATAATGATATCGTCTATTCTGTTTATAAATTCTGGTCGCACATTTTGTTTTAACAAAGCCAAAACTTCGATTTTAGCTGCTTCCATCGCGGTATCAGGATCTTTCATATTTTCGTATTTCTCCTGGATAATATGGCTTCCCATATTGGATGTCATGATGATAATAGTATTTTTAAAATCTGCCAGTCGACCTTTATTATCGGTTAACCTTCCTTCATCTAATACCTGCAAAAGAATGTTGAAAGTATCTGGATGTGCTTTTTCAATCTCATCTAAAAGCACTACAGAATAAGGTTTTCTACGAACAGCTTCGGTAAGCTGCCCACCTTCGTCGTAACCAACATATCCCGGAGGCGCTCCTACCAAACGACTCACCGAATGCCTTTCCTGATATTCGCTCATATCAATTCGCGTCATAGCTGCCTCGTCATCGAATAAGTATTCTGCCAGGGCTTTTGCCAACTCAGTTTTTCCAACTCCGGTAGTTCCCAGGAACAAGAAAGAGCCAATCGGTCTTTTCTGGTCCTGCAAACCTGCACGGCTTCTTCTTACCGCATCACTAACGGCAATAATAGCTTCTTCCTGACCCACTACACGTTTATGTAATTCGTCTTCTAATTTCAATAATTTTTCACGGTCGCTTTGTAACATCTTAGTTACCGGAATTCCAGTCCATTTAGCCACCACTTCTGCGATATCTTCATTGGTAACTTCTTCCTGGATCAGGGATTTTTCATTTTGATTTTGAGTTACTGTTTTTTGTAGTTCCTCTAATTTTTCCTGAGCTTCTTTGATCTTTCCATAGCGAATCTCGGCTACTTTCCCATAATCTCCCTCGCGTTCGGCACGTTCTGCTTCCAGTTTAAAGTTTTCAATATCAGATTTTAAATTCTGAATATTATCTACCACGCCTTTTTCGTTCTGCCAGCGAGCATTTAATTCATTGCGTTCTTCTTTAATATTTGCGAGTTCAGCTCCAAGTACTTTTAATTTAGATTCGTCTTTTTCACGCTTTATCGCTTCAATTTCAATTTCCAGCTGCATGATACGCCTGTCTAGAACATCCAATTCTTCAGGCTTTGAATTGATCTCCATACGCAACTTAGAAGCTGCTTCATCCATTAAGTCAATCGCCTTATCAGGTAAAAACCGGTTGGTGATATAACGCTGCGATAATTCAACAGCGGCGATAATCGCTTCATCTTTTATCCTAACCTTGTGGTGCGTTTCGTATTTCTCTTTAATTCCGCGTAAGATGGAAATAGCACTTTCGGTATCAGGCTCATCTACGGTTACTTTTTGAAACCTTCTTTCCAAGGCTTTATCTTTTTCAAAATATTTTTGATATTCATCTAAAGTTGTAGCACCAATAGCACGCAATTCTCCACGAGCCAGTGCTGGTTTTAAAATATTTGCAGCATCCATAGCGCCCTGCCCGCCACCGGCACCAACAAGGGTATGAATTTCATCTATAAATAAAACGATATTTCCATCGCTGGAAGTTACTTCTTTAATAACCGCTTTTAGACGCTCTTCGAATTCTCCTTTATATTTGGCCCCGGCAATAAGTGCTCCCATATCAAGATTATAGATCACTTTATCCTTAAGGTTATCTGGGATATCTCCGGCAATAATTCTATGCGCCAAACCTTCCGCAATGGCAGTTTTTCCTGTTCCCGGTTCGCCAACTAACATTGGGTTGTTTTTAGTTCTTCGGGAAAGGATTTGTAAAATTCTACGAATTTCTTCGTCGCGACCAATAACAGGATCTAATTTTCCTTCTTCGGCCATTCGGTTTAAATTAATGGCGTATTTATCTAAAGCATTATAGGTTTCTTCGGCACTTTGGGAAGTTACCCGGTCACCTTTACGCAATTCTTCTATGGCAGCTTTTAAAGATTTCTCTGTTGCACCCTGGTCTTTTAAGATTTGAGCGACTTTACTCGAAGATTTAAAAATGGCCAGAATAAGATGCTCAATAGAAACATATTCATCATTCATTTTTTTAGCGATAGTGGAAGCTTCGTTGACTGCTTTCCCCGCCTCACGGGAAAGAACAATATCACCGCCGCTAACTTTTGGAAAACTCTGTAAGGTTTTATCCAGGATATCGTTAAATAGATTGACGTTAATATTTAGTTTTTTCAGTAAAAAAGGAGCAACGTTTTCATCAACAATGCTTATTGCTTTAAAAATATGTTCATTTTCAATTTGCTGATGACCTAGTTCCTGGGCGAGTTGCTGCGCCTGCTGGATCGCCTCCTGTGATTTTATGGTAAAGTTGTTAAAGTTCATAGTGGTTGTTTTTAAAAGAATAAAGCAATTGATATACCATTAAAAAATTAAGACAAATTGACCGGTTTTGTTCTGAAATTAACGTCAAATTGACACTTAGGTTAAAGTTTTTTAAAATAATTTTGAATTGAAGTGTAGAATAAATTTATTAAGAATTAATTTTATACGAAAGAATATAATTTATGGGATTACTGGATAAAATATTTAAAGGGGATGGTGAAGAGACTAAAGATAAGTCGACGTTTCCTTGGACAGATCTAACCGATAAGGATCAAATTACTATTGCATTAGAGGAATCTAAGAATAAGACCGTTGGAATTTTTAAGCATTCTACCAGCTGTGGAATTAGTAAAATGGTATTAAGGAATTTCGAGAGTCAGTTTGAGGAAGATGAAAATACAAAACTTTACTTTTTGGATTTAAAAAAGCATCGCGATGTGTCTAATGCTGTAGCCGAAAATTTAGGGGTAAGACACGAGAGCCCTCAGTTTATTATTCTACAAAATGAAGAGGTGGTGCATCACGCTTCTCACCAGGATATTGACGCTGCAAAATTGGAGGAATTAAGTTAAGTCGATAAATTCCTGTTAAAATTGTTTTCAGCTTAAGTTTGATGAAAACGGCTTTGTATCTTTTAAGTAGAAAAATCAATAAAATAAATAATAATGGCTAAAAAAGAAGATATTAAAAAGCTGGAAGAAAACTGGGAAGCTTTAAAGGAAGAGGATTCAAATAGGGAGCAGGAGGAGTTTCGTGATCTATCACAGAAAAAAGCCAATAAAAAAGATAAATCTCGCGAGAAAGATGCTAATAAAAAATCATCTGAAGATAAAGCTTCGGCCCGTGAAGAAAGAGAGTTTATGGATAAGGCACAGAAAGAAAAAACTAAAAAAGAGTAAAATAAGTTTTGAAGCTTACTTCCTAGAGGCTTCAATAAATATAAAAAGCTGTTTGAAAAGTTTTATCGCCGGCAAGCTGAGATAAATTCAGGATGTCGTTTAAAATAACTTTTCAAACAGCCTTTTTTAATAAATAATATGTAAGAAAATTTATTTTTTCTTAGGTTCAAAAACCGGTAGTAACTGGCTGCTTACTTCGCCAAAGCCAATTCTACGACCTTTGCTTTCACAATATCCACGCATAATTACCGTATCGTGATCTTCAATGAATTTACGTTCGCTTCCGTCTTTAAGTTTTACTGGCTTTTCACCTTTCCAGGATAATTCTAACATAGAACCATAACTATCTGGGGTTTTTCCTGAAATAGTTCCAGAAGCCATCATATCTCCAGAATTCACAGGGCAACCATTTATAGTATGGTGGGCCAATTGTTGGCTCATATTCCAATACATATATTTGAAATTGGTTTTTGCCAAAGGTGTTTCTTCTGAATTTTCAGGTTTAAGTGAAACTTCAAGATTAATATCAAAACTTTTCTTACCTGTACTTTGTAGATATGGAAATAATTCTTTTTCTGGTTTTGGTCCTTCGGTTCTAAAAGGCTCTAAAGCATCTAAAGTAACTATCCATGGTGAAATTGAAGAAGCAAAATTCTTAGCCAGGAATGGCCCTAAAGGCACGTATTCCCATACCTGAATATCTCTCGCACTCCAGTCATTAAACAACACCATTCCGAAAATATAATCTTCGGCCTCTTCAATAGGAATTGGTTCTCCCAAAACATTGGCATCTGTTGTTATAAAAGCCATTTCAACTTCAAAATCTACTCTTTTTGAAGGTCCAAAAACAGGAGTGTCAGAATCTTTTGGTTTGGTTTGTCCCTGCGGGCGATGAACCGGGATTCCACTTGGGATTATAGAAGAACTTCTTCCGTGGTAACCAACCGGAATATGTAACCAATTTGGTAAAAGTGCATTTTCAGGATCGCGGAACATCGTTCCAACATTCGTCGCGTGCTCTTTGCTGGAATAGAAATCGGTGTAATCACCAACCTGAACCGGCATTTGCATTTCAATCTCATCTAAAGTGAACAACACACGTTGTCTATGCTCTTCATTATCCCTTAGTTTTTCGTTTTTAACATCAAAAATGTCAGCGATTCTGTTTCTAACCAGTCGCCAGGTCTTTTTTCCGTCAGAAATAAAATCGTTAAGGGTGTCCTGTAAAAATATATCATCGGTTAACGGAATTCCTTCAAAATAACCCAATTGGTGCAGCGCACCAAGGTCTATCGCAAAGTCTCCAATACGGGAGCCTATGGTAATTACATCGTCCCGGGTTAGGAATACCCCAAAAGGAATATTCTGAATAGGGAAATCGGTATTTTCCGAGGTTTCCAACCAGGTTTTTCTATTTGGGTCGTTAGCTGTAATAGGCATATAATTTTTTGTTTTTATTAAGAAATCTAATGTTTCCAAATATATTATTTTCCTGTTATTAACCGAATGTATTTCTTACTTTTGAGGAATATTTAACGTAAACTTTTGAGATGCAACGAGACACCGAAATATTTAATTTAATTGCGGAAGAAAAAGAACGCCAACTTAATGGGCTTGAGTTAATTGCCAGTGAAAACTTTGTGAGTGAACAGGTTTTAGAAGCTGCAGGCTCTGTCCTTACCAATAAATATGCTGAAGGTTATCCCGGCAAGCGCTATTACGGCGGTTGTGAGGTGGTAGATAAAGTAGAACAACTTGCTATAGACCGTTTAAAAGAATTATTTAATGCTGAATATGCTAACGTGCAACCGCATTCGGGATCGCAGGCAAATACAGCGGTATTTCATGCCTGTCTAAACCCGGGAGATAAATTCTTAGGATTTGATCTTTCTCACGGTGGGCATTTAACACACGGTTCTCCTGTAAATTTCTCCGGAAAACTTTACAATCCTGTTTTTTATGGGGTAGATAAAGAAACCGGACTTATAGATTACGACCAGGTTGCTGAAATAGCCAAACAGGAAAAACCTAAAATGATTATCGCCGGAGCTTCGGCATATTCAAGAGAAATAGATTATAAAAGATTTAGGGAGATCGCCGATAGTGTAGGGGCAATTTTACTTGCCGATATCGCCCATCCAGCCGGTCTAATCGCCAAAGGCTTAATTAGCGATCCAATGCCTCATTGCCATATCGTAACTTCAACTACGCATAAAACCCTTCGTGGGCCTCGTGGCGGAATTATAATGATGGGAAAAGATTTCGAAAATCCGTTTGGACAAAAATTGAAAAACGGGAATCTTAAAAAAATGTCTACTTTGCTTAACAGCGGAATTTTCCCTGGAAACCAGGGCGGGCCTTTAGAGCATATTATCGCTGCAAAAGCGGTTGCTTTTGGAGAAGCTTTAACCGATGAGTTTTTGCATTACACCGTGCAGGTGAAAAAGAATGCAGCGAAACTTGCCGAAGCATTTATGGATAAAGGTTATGATATAATTTCCGGTGGAACCGATAATCATTGTATGCTTATAGATCTTAGAAATAAAGATGTAAGCGGAAAAGAAGCTGAAGAAGCCTTAAGTAAAGCTGAAATCACCGTAAATAAAAATATGGTGCCTTTTGACGATAAATCGCCATTTGTGACTTCAGGAATTAGAATTGGTACTGCTGCCGTTACAACTCGCGGACTTATTGAAGCTGATATGCCTAAAATTGTAGACTTTATTGAGCGTGTAATCACTAACATAGATAATGAAAGTGAACTGGAAGCGGTTAAAAATGAAGTAAAAGCAATGATGAAAGGAAAACCACTTTTTAAAGTGTAATTTCTTTTATAGCTGAATTTTAAAAAAGCTTATTTGAAAAAGTTTTTTCGTGCTAGATCCTGAAACAAGTTCAGGATGACGGAAAATAACAAACTTTCAAATAAGCTTTTTTTTGCACTTTTCTGAAATGTGTAAATTATTGCTGAAAAACTTTCTTTAATTCTTCAGAGATCTTCGTTGGTCTTTTCTTTTCCTGGTCCATAAGTGCCCAGGTGGTTTTGGCTTCTACCAAAACTTTTTCGGTTTCAGCATTTTTTATAATCACGTGCCGCACAGATTTTACATGAGAAGTTTCACCAACATAGGTTTGCAGTAAAATCTTATCGCCCAAAAAAGCCTGTTGCTTATAACTAATTTCGTGAGTAACCACGATCCAGAAAAATTTCTCATTTTGCTCTTTGGTGGCTCGCGATTCCCAATGCGCTTTAGCAACATCCTGCACCCATTGTACATACTGCACGTTGTTTACGTGGTTCTGTTCATCTAAGTGCCTTTCTTCAACTAAAAAGCTTTGTTCAAATATTTCCGGGGTTTCAGCCATTATTTTTCTATTATTTCTACTTCAAAAACTTTGTCCCAGTTTTTCCCGGTCACGTAAATTTTGTTGGTATTTTGGTTATAGGCAATTCCGTTAAGCACGTGGTTTTGAGAATCCAAATCATCAAGATTACCTAAGCGTTCCTGCAATCCCCTAAAATCGATCACACCTTCTATAGCGCCATTTTCAGGATTAATTATAGTGACACTTGGAAATTGGTAGGTATTGGCATAGATCTTTCCGTCAACCCATTCCAATTCATTAAACTTGGAATAAATTTTTGTATTGGTAGCCACCTGGATAAAATCTTTTTCCGCTAAGGTTTTAGCATCTAAAATCCAGATCTTTTCAGTGCCATCACTTTTATAAAGCTTTTCCCCATCATTACATAAACCCCAACCTTCTTTACTTTGGTTATAACCAAAAGTGCCGGTTTGTTCAAAGTCGTCAAGATTATAAATCAAGCCTTCTTTTTCTCTCCATGTTAGCAGGTAAAGCTTATTTTCAAGAATCGTAAGGCCTTCGCCAAAATAATTGTCTTCCAGGTTTATTTTATTTAAAACTTCTCCGGTTTCCAGGTTGAGTTTTCTCAAGGAAGAATTGCCATATTGCCCGGTACTTTCATATAGGGTGTCCTGGTAAAATTCCAGACCTTGTGTATAAGCTTCATTATCGTGCGGGTATTCCTTAATTACTTTGTAAGTATAAGCTTTAGGTGACTGGTTGTTTAAAATTTTAAGGTTATCGCTAATAGTATCGGTTTCTCCTTCAGAAAAAACAATGGCTTCCAGCTTTTGTCGTCCTAACTTTGTATTCTCAAGTGGAACCGAAAAAGAAGTTGCCGCTTTTAAAGTTTGAAGATATTGCTGTTGGAAATAAAGTTGAATAGAATCTATTTGGCGGTCTTTTAGGTTTTCTATAGAACCTTCAATCGTTTCTCCCAGCTTAAATTCGGTCTTATTTTCGGCAGTTTTCAGCTTAAAATAAGAAGTTTTTTTATCAGAATTACTTCCGCAGGAAAAAATTAAAAAGCCTAATAATAACAGGCACAGCAACTTAAATTTATTCATTATTCTTTTACATTAAATACCTCGCTAAAATACTTAATTCGGTTTAAAAAATACTTGCGCAAAGTAGGAAAGATTGTATATTTGCAGCGGCAAGTCCCACACAACCAGCTCCTGCTGAATCCCCCAGGGCGGGAACGCAGCAAGGGTAGGCGGTCGTAGCGGTGTGATGTGGGGAGCTTGCCATTTTTTGTTTCTAAAAGGTTCTATTTTTTATCGCATATTTGCAACCTATGAAAACAAATACTTCTCCTCAAAAAGTAGTGCTTATTACCGGAGCTTCTTCCGGAATTGGAAAATCTATAGGCGAATATCTTTCTAAACATAATTTTAAGGTTTACGGTACCAGCCGGAATCCGGCAAAAATTTCCCATCCTCCTTTTGCAATGGTTGCTTTAGATGTAACCAAAAAAGAAACTATCACTACTGCCATTCAACAAATTATTGCTGAAGAGGGCAAGATTGATGTGCTTATCAATAACGCAGGGGTTGGAATTACCGGTCCCATAGAGGAGACTCCAGATGAAGAAATCGTCAAAGCTTTTGAGACTAACTATTTTGGACCTATAAAAGTGATCAAAGCGGTTTTGCCTGAAATGAGAAAGCAAAATAGTGGCTTGATCATAAATATTACTTCTATCGCCGGTTATATGGGCCTGCCTTACCGCGGAATTTATTCAGCTTCAAAAGGAGCTTTGGAACTTACTACCGAAGCTTTTAGAATGGAATTAAAAGATTTCAATATAAAAATGACCAACGTTGCTCCGGGTGATTTTGCGACCAATATTGCAGCAGGACGGTATCACGCGCCGGTGCTGGAAGATTCTCCTTATAAGGAATCTTATGGGAATACTTTAAAATTAATGAATGAAGATGTAGATGCAGGGAAAGATCCTTTATTGATGGCAAAAGCGGTGCATAAAATTATTCAGGAAAAAGATCCTCGCGGGCATTACAAAGTGGGGGAGGCGCTTCAGAAATTTTCAGTTGGTTTAAAGCGAATTTTGCCCGATAAAGTTTATGAAAAAATGCTGCTTAAGCATTATAAATTATAAATTTGCGAAGACAACATTTTAACAAACAACTATAGATTATGAAATTTTTTATTGATACTGCTAATCTTGATCAAATAAGAGAGGCGCAACAACTTGGCGTTTTAGATGGAGTAACTACAAATCCTTCTTTAATGGCGAAAGAAGGAATTACAGGAAAAGATAATATTTACAAGCATTATAGAGAAATTTGTGAGATTGTAGATGGAGACGTTAGTGCTGAGGTAATTGCAACCGATTTTGACGGAATAGTTAGAGAAGGGGAAGAGCTGGCCGAATTACACGAGCAAATTATTGTGAAAGTTCCTATGATTAAGGAAGGTATAAAAGCAATAAAATACTTTAGTGATAACGGAATTAAAACCAACTGTACTTTAGTGTTTTCTGCAGGGCAGGCTTTATTGGCTGCTAAAGCGGGAGCTACTTATGTTTCTCCTTTTATTGGACGTTTAGATGATATTTCTACTGATGGTTTAAACCTTATTGCCGATATTAGATTGATCTATGATAATTACGGATTTGAAACTGAAATTCTTGCTGCTTCTGTTCGTCATACCATGCACGTATTAGAATGCGCAAAATTAGGTGCAGATGTAATGACCGGGCCCCTTTCTTCTATTGAAGGTTTATTAAAACACCCACTTACAGATATTGGTTTGGAGAAATTTTTATCTGATTATAAGAAAGGGAATCAGTAAGATTTTTTGATTAAGATTTTCCAGAAAGGCTATTTAGAGAGGTGTTAAGTTTAACTCAATCCTGAACTTGTTTCAGAGCTTGCTCCGAAATTTGTTCGGAGATCTAACATACTAGAAGCTGAAATAAATTTAGCTTGACGTGGCGTAATCAGAACTCTTTAAATAGCCTTTTTATTCGTTCAAAAACTCCAAAATTTGCCTTTCAAAATTGGGAGTATTGAGTTGTGCTTCTCCGTTTACAATATTACCATTAGTATCAAGGAAGATTAATTTATTAAGGTAATTTTTAAGTAAATTCATATTGATGCTCGTGGAACTTAATTTGAACTCACTTTTTTCATCCATATTAAAAGCCTGAACTGTATTTTTCCAACTTTGGTTTGAATTTTTATCGATATTTATGCCTACAAATTCTAATTCCGGATATTTCTGCCGCAGGTTAAAAATAATATTATGTTGCCATTTAAAATGTTCCGGAGCCTCCATAGACCAATGATAAGTGATAATTGGTTTATCTGATATATCCTTTAAACGTACCACTTTGTCTTGCAGTGTTACTAAGGGTAAATTTCCTATATCATTTCCCGGAAGCAAACTTTTTTGAATTTCTGCCATTTGCTTTAAATCGGGTAAATTTTCTCCGTTGTACTTAACCTTTTCAAGAATACTTAATATACTATCAATCTTTTCAGTATTGTTGGAAAACACCATTCCCTGAATCGCCAATCGATTAATAAAAATATTTTTAATTTCTTCTTTATTTATTAGAGAGTCGGCAAGATTAATTCGGTAGCTAATATTGTCTACAGAGTGTAGTTCAAAACAGTCGGAATTTGTATCAAATTTTTCCAGGCATCGCTCAATAGAACGTGTTCTTAGGTGGTCTTCAATAAAATTGAGATAACCGTAATATTCCTTCAGCCTGGTATCGTTGAAATTTAATTTATTTCGGTAAGCATGAAAATCATCTGGGATTTGCTGGGCAAGCTCATTGTAATATTTTTTAACTAAAAAAGTATAGCGTTCACGTAGGTGATAGTAATCATAATCTATACTGTTGTTTGCAAGTTCTAAAAATGATTCTGAGAAATTCTTCTTTTCGTTTAAAGCTTCAAGTTTATTTTTCCTTGTATTTTTTATAGAATCAGTAATTCCTGCAAATTCTACAGGGTTTATTTTGTAATAGGAAAGCATTAAGTTATTGTTGCTTTCATTATTGAGAAACATATCTAATAGAAAAGTGCTTTTTGCATCCCCGCTACCACTAAAATTAAGTGATTCGTCAAATTGCATAGTATTTAACCAAACTAGAATACTGTCTCCAGGTTCTAAATACATAATTTGATTTTCGGGTGGATGTTTAAAACTATAAATTCCTGGTTCCAGATTTTTAAATTTTTTCCCGAATTGGTTATTTTGATCTAAAAAGAGGGTGTCAATGGTTTTATTGTCTTTAGAAAGTATAAAATAGGGATTGTAAGGGTTCATAATTTGACCCCCTACAAAAGTTTCTTTCTGGTCTTTTTTAGAGTTGTTGCAACCGGTAAAAAGTATAACTCCGATAAGAAAAAAAAGTAAATAATATTTCATGTAGATCTTTAAGAACTAAGCCTTTGGGAAATTGCTAAAAACAGCAGTAGGCGCAAATATAGGCTGAGCTAAATACCCCGAATGTTAATCGAGAGTTAAAAGAATAATAAAAACGTTAATCTTTAGATAAGTCTTGAAGTTTGGCTATTTTTGCAAAAATTTACAAATTCTAATTTTATGCTTTCAGTATCAAATCTTTCGGTTCAATTTGGCAAGCGTGTTTTGTTTGATGAAGTGAACACTACGTTTACCCAGGGCAATTGCTATGGAATTATTGGAGCCAATGGGGCCGGAAAATCTACTTTTTTAAACATCCTCTCAGGAAAGTCAGAGCCTACTTCTGGGCGCGTACATCTTGAGCCTGGCAAGCGAATGTCTGTACTGGAGCAAAACCATAACCTATATGATGATACGCCTGTGTTGGAAACTGTAATTTTAGGAAACCAACCCTTAGCTAAAATCAAAAAGGAAATGGACGAGATCTATATGAAAGAAGATTTTAGCGATGCCGATGGAGAAAGAGTAGGGGTATTGCAGGTGGAATTTGAAGAAATGAATGGCTGGAATGCCGAAAGTGATGCCGCTTCTTTACTATCCAATCTTGGAATTAAAGAGCAATATCACGCTACTTTAATGAAAGATCTTGATGGTACTCAAAAAGTAAGAGTACTTTTAGCCCAGGCGCTTTTTGGAAACCCAGATGTGCTAATTATGGATGAGCCTACCAACGATTTAGATTACGAAACTATCTCCTGGTTGGAACATTTTCTGGCAAACTATGATAACACGGTAATCGTGGTTTCTCACGACCGTCACTTTCTTGATGCCGTTTGTACTCATATTTCTGATATTGACTTCGGAAAAATAAATCATTTTAGTGGGAATTATACCTTCTGGTATGAGTCTTCCCAACTTGCAGCGAGACAACGTGCACAGCAGAATAAAAAATCTGAGGAGAAGAAGAAAGAATTACAGGAGTTTATACAGCGTTTTAGTGCGAACGTAGCCAAATCTAAACAGGCTACTTCTCGTAAAAAGATGATTGATAAACTTAATATTGAAGATATAAAACCTTCAAGCAGAAGATATCCCGCAATTATTTTTGAACGCGAACGTGAGGCCGGCGACCAAATCCTGAATATAGAAAAGCTGGAAGCTTCAATTGAAGGGGAAACATTATTTAAAAATGTAAATATCAACCTTGCAAAAGGCGATAAAGTTGTGGTTTATTCTCGTGACTCTAGAGCTACCACCGCTTTTTATGAAATTATAAACGGAAATCAACAGCCCGTAGCTGGAAAATATTCCTGGGGAGTTACTACCAATCAATCTTATCTTCCGTTAGATAATTCAGAGTTTTTTGACAATGATCTTACTTTGGTAGACTGGCTTAGACAATGGGCTAAAACCGACGAGGAAAGAGAAGAGGTTTATATTCGCGGCTTCCTTGGTAAAATGTTATTTAGTGGCGAGGAAGCTTTAAAAACTTCTAAAGTTCTTTCCGGAGGTGAAAAAGTGCGTTGTATGTTAAGCCGAATGATGATGATGCGAGCTAACGTTGTGATGTTAGATGAGCCTACAAACCACCTTGACCTGGAATCTATTACCGCTTTTAATAATTCGCTAAAGAATTTTAAAGGGACGGTGATGTTTACCACGCATGATCATGAATTCGCCCAAACAGTAGCAAATCGTGTAATTGAATTAACGCCGGGAGGTGCCATAGATCGTTATGCTACTTTTGATGAATATATGAGTGATAAAAAGATCAAAGAACAACGCGATAAAATGTATGCGGTAGAAGCTTAGTTTTTGAGCGTCATCCAGAATTCATTTCGGGATCTAAGTTTTAGATAATACAATCTTTTAGAAACAGAACTAAATACAGTGTTTCCAAAAAATAAAAACCCGGTAATTGCTTACCGGGTTTTTTGGCTAATCAAACTAAAACAAACTATTTAAATTCTTTAGAACATTCCGCCACCTTCGGCTTCGTTACTTTCTCTTTGTTTCCTTTTTAAGACTTTATTTTTACCACCTCCAAACCGGTATGAAAATCCTAAATAAACATTTTGGGTTTCGCCTTTAAACCTTCCATCTTGCGGTAAAGGCCTGCCATTGGTGAAACTGAACTCCTGCGTATCAAAAACATCATTAAAATTTAGGCTTAAGGTTGCCTTATCGTCCAGGAAGGTATAGCGGCCACCTATATTCATAAAGTACATTGGATCCATATCCATTTGCAGGTTTTGTGCTTTACTTCTGTAAAAACCGAATAATTGGAAAGTCAATTTATCCGTCGCTTTAAAACTATGATTGGTTCTAAAGGTCCAGGCTGTATTATCGGTTTCTAAATACTCGGTCCCAACTACTCCTTTAAGCTGCTGACTGTATAATTCAAAATTGGTATTGGTACTCCACCAATCGGTGAATTTATAGTTAGTGCCAAGTTCCAGCCCGTAAGCATTATTATCCTCAAAATTGTCAAATTGGAGTAAAAGCGAACCTTGCTCATTAGGATCTTCTATAAAAACCTGACTAATTTCATCGTTAATATTTCTGAAGAAAACTCCTGCAGTTAGACTTCCCTTTTTACTGAATTTTCTGGTGTAATTGAATTCCAGAGAGTTGGTGAATTGCGGGTCTAATTCAGGATTTCCGGAGACCGTTAATCTTGGTGTGCTTATTTCGCGAATAGGATTAACCTGTCCAAAACCAGGGCGATCCACCCTTCGGCTATAACTTAGTTGGTAGGAATTGGTTTCATCTGGAGTGTAATTTAAAAATCCGCTTGGATAAATATTAAAGTATTCGTCATTAAAAACATTTTCCCCATTGAAGATTGCATCTACGCTAAAATTCTCTAATCTTGCACCAAGCTGATAAGACCATTTTTCAAAATTCTGTCCATAGGTGGTGTAAAATGAATAAATATCTCTTTGGTATTGGTAAGTAGCATCATTAAGGAAATCACTGCTGGTTGTATACACATTATCGGTGTCTAAAAGTCTAGCTTCTGCACCAATTTCCAGTTTACTATTCTCTGAAAGCGGATTTTCATAATCTATATTGGCAATTATATTTTCACGGGTATCCTTAACATGATCGCGGTAATCTTCAAACCCGTTAGTATTTCCCTCAAAACCGAAGATAGAATTCTCATCCTCGTCAAAGCTATTATAATCTAATTCAAGTAGAATTTTATGTCCTTCCTTTTCAAATTTTCGGTCGTAGGCAAAATTGAATGTACTATTAGTATTATTAAAATTCGCATCCAGGTTTTGCGCCAGATTTAATTCTGGATTTTCGGGGTAAATTATTCTTAAAGCTCCCAGTGGTCCCCCGTCGTAATGATTCTGATTCGTGTAAAAAGAAAAGGTGTTTTTATCATCTAAATAAAAATCTACACCTACTTTATAGAGGTAGGATTCTCTTTTATTAGTTATATCAAAAGCCTGCCGATAATTATCTTCAGTAAAATTAATTCGTCCAAGATTATTGCGATCGCCAAATTGAGTACCAAAATTTCCATAAAAATTAAATTTTCCTTTTCGGTAATTCATATCCAGAGAACCATTGTAACGAGCATTTTCACCAATGGTTACCCCGGTATTTATATTTCCGTTGAATCCATCGTTGGCATTTTTATGCAGAATAATATTTATAATCCCACTCATTCCTTCAGGATTATATTTTGCTGAAGGATTTGTAATTAATTCAATAGTTTTTATAGAAGTGGAAGGAATTTGTTTCAGTAATTGCGCGGGGTCTATATTGGTTGGTTTTCCGTCTATAAGAATGCGTACATTAGAATTTCCGCGAAGTGCAATATTACCATCCTGATCTACATTTACAGAAGGTACGTTGTTCATTATTTCTGAAGCACTGGCACCAGTAGTGGTAAGATCTTTACCAACGTTAATTACTTTTCTATCTATTCGCTGTTCTATCGTGGTGCGTTCTGCAACGACGGTTACTCCATCCAACATCGCTACATCTGGTTCTAACTCTATATTTCCTAAATTAAAATCGCTCTTGCTTTTGGTGATTTCAATTTGTCTAGAGAAAGTTTTATAACCCATAAACTGAACCTTAAAGGTATAAGTGCCATTGGGAATTTTTTCTATACTAAAAGTTCCGTCGGCAGCAGAGGTATTTCCAGATATAAGTTTTCCTTCGCCATCTGTAATACTAATAGTGGCGTAGGGGATAGGTTCTTCGAGATCGCCATCCATAACTGAACCCGAAATTTTGCCCACGGCTTCATTGGCGCTGGTAGTAAAACTGCTGATGCAAATTGCTAAAATTAGAAATAACTGTTTCATTTTTTGATTGATTTTGATGATTAGTATGTTATAAATAAATCCTTGTATTGCATAATACTAGAATGTTTCTTTTGGCAAATTCTTAGTTTTGATGAATAGAATTTACCGGTTTTTGATTGATGAATGACCCCTTTAATTGCTATACCTTATACTTTGTATTACATAATAGGTAAATGTGTTTTTTAAAAATTTAGATCTTTCCTCTATTATAAAGACGAGTATAAATTTGAATTGTTACAGTTTTTAGTAAAGAATTTCAAAAAAAAGCCCGTACTCTAGAAATACGGGCAGCTACAAATTACGGGTCTACTAACCATCACATCTATATTCCCGTAGCATAACTAAACTAAAGACTAAGCAGAAGTATTTTTGTTACACTTGTTTTGAAAGCTTAAATTTGTGATATGGAGAAGAAAACTTTAGTTCTTGGCGCCTCTTTAAAGCCTTCACGCTATTCAAATATTGCTATAAAAAGATTAGTAAGTTACAAGCAACCTACCGTGGCGCTTGGTTTACGAAAGGGAGAAGTAGATGGAGTAACAATTGGAAGCGAAAAGGTCCCTTTTTCAGATATTGATACAGTAACCCTCTACCTGGGGCCTCCGCGCCAGAAAGAATATTATGATTATATTGTTTCCTTAAATCCTGTTCGTGTTATTTTTAACCCCGGAACCGAAAATCCCGAATTTTATCAAATACTACGAAATAATAATATTGAGGTAGAAATTGCCTGCACTTTAGTGATGCTTGGTACGAATCAATATTAAACCCAAAGTGGTTATAAATCCGTTTAGGATTAGAATAAAAAATCCAAATTCAAAACCGAACCAAACCAAACTGTTAACACTAATTATATAGGAGAGGACTGGAGCCAGTACAGCAACAATCGGCACCAGTTTATCTTTAATTTTTATGTTGGTAAATAAGCCTAAAGTATACAATCCTAAAAGCGGCCCATAAGTGTATCCGGCGAATTCAAACAGTTTATTTATTACACTTTTATCTGCTATGGCATATTTAAAAATTAGCATAACCGCGATAAAGAGGATAGAAATTATAATATGAATTTGCTTTCTTATCCTCATTTGCTTGGCCTCTTCATATCTTTTTTCAATATTTAAAATATCGATACTGAAAGATGTAGTTAGCGCGGTTAAAGTTCCATCGGCACTGGAATAAGCTGCAGCGATGAGGCCCAGGATAAATAAGATACCTACCCCAATTCCCAATTCTCCACCGGTTGCAATCGCAGGAAAAAGTTGATCTTTAATAGCGTCAATTTCGCTTAGGTCGGCATATTGAGTAAGTAAAACCCCGAGGATAAGGAACATCATATTTACAACTGTAAGTACGATAGTAAAAGAAAACATATTTTTTTGTGCTTCTTTTAGGTTTCGGCAGGTAAGGTTTTTCTGCATCATATCCTGATCCAGCCCTGTCATAACTATTGCAATAAAGGCACCGCTTAAAAATTGTTTTATAAAGTGATCACTACTCTTCCAATCATCAAAGAAGAAAATTTTTGTAGACCCGCTTTCTGAAAGATAATTTATCATCCCCGCTGCCGAAATACCCAATTCATCTGAAACTACAATTAGAGTCACACCAAGCGATAATAACATAAAGAATGTCTGCAGTGTATCTGTCCAGACTACGGTTTTAATTCCGCTTCTAAAAGTGTATAACCAGATTAAAAATATTGTGGCTGAAACGGTAACATAATAAGGAACGCCGAGTTCATCAAAAAGAATAAGTTGTAAGACATTTGCAACTAGAAAAAGCCTGAAACTGGAACCAACTATCCTTGATAACAGGAAAAATGAAGCTCCGGTTTTATAAGAATACTTCCCAAATCGTGACTCCAGGTAAGCATAAATTGAGGTAAGGTTTAGCCTGTAATAGAGTGGCAATAATATAAGCCCAATTACTGCATAACCCACCGTATAACCTAAAACCACCTGGAAGTAACTAAAACTATCTGTGGCTACTGTTCCCGGTAGTGAAATAAACGTCACCCCGCTAAGGGAAGCGCCAATCATTCCAAAAGCAACGATATACCAGGGCGATTCCCGGTTAGCCCTAAAAAATTCGGCGTTACTACCGGCCTTACTTGAAAAAAATGAAACCAAAAATAATAGTCCGAAATAAGCGGCGATTAGAATTAAAATCTGGTAAGGTTGCATAGCGATGATTTTCTGAAGTGGCGAATTTACAAATTAAGCTTAAACTTTTGCCTGCTTCCTTAAAATGAACGATCAAGACCTCGTGGGGAAGATGAATGAAATAGAAAACTATTTTTTAATTGGGTCAAGCCATAGGATTTAAATCTCAATTATCGAGTAAAAATCCTAAATTCGCATTATGGATTTTTCTTCAAAACTATTGGAACAGGCTGTAGATGAAATGTCTCAACTTCCGGGTATAGGTAAACGCACCGCGTTGAGGCTGGTTTTGCATATGCTTAAGCAACCCGAGTCGCAAACCAAACAACTGGCAGATGCTCTTACTAAACTTAGAACTGAAATAAAACTTTGTAAAAATTGTTACAACATCAGCGATACAGACTTGTGCGCTATTTGTGCAAATCCCTCCCGAATTTCTGAAATTGTTTGCGTGGTAGAAGATATTCGTGATGTAATGGCTATTGAAAATACCGATCAATACCGCGGGCATTATCACGTTCTTGGCGGTAAAATAAGTCCTATGGATGGAATTGGGCCTTCCCAGCTTAGCATAAAACCGCTGATTGAAAAAGTTAAGGCCGGTCAAATTGAGGAGATTATCTTCGCTTTGAGCAGTACTTTAGAGGGAGATACCACCAATTTTTATATTTACCGACAGCTGGAAGGCACAGGGATTAAGACTTCAACCATCGCTCGTGGAATTTCAGTTGGAGACGAACTGGAATATGCCGATGAGGTTACCTTGGGAAGAAGTATTACGAATAGGGTTCCATTTGAAAGTTCGACTAAAAGTTAAAGGATGTTATTCTTTCACTTCCTGCAAGGTTTAGGCAACCTTTTAAGTCTATAATCGTTCATACCTACGAGGTTTCAAAAACCTCGCAGGATTACCGTGCAATCTGTGTATGGTAATGGTAAGGATATGACCCCAACAAACTTCCGTTAAATCAATAATATTTCTTCTGAAAAATTTAGTTTCAGCTAATGAAATTGTAATTTTACCCGAAAGCGGATTTCATTTCTAAGAGAGAAAATATATAATGAGAATTTAATTTTTTGATTTTTTAATACTTTTAAACTTGAGTTTTCATTAAATTCGCAAACATAAACCTTAAAATAAGCTTTCAATTATAGATATGGCAAAGTTTGAACTTAAGCTACCAAAAATGGGCGAAAGTGTCGCCGAAGCAACCATTACCAACTGGTTAAAAGAAGTTGGAGACACCATTGAGGCCGATGAGCCGGTCCTGGAAATCGCTACTGATAAAGTAGATAGCGAAGTCCCAAGTGAAGTAGAAGGGAAATTGATAGAAAAACTTTTTGAAGCCGATGATGTAGTCCAGGTGGGTCAAACAATAGCTATAATTGAAACTGAAGGCGATATTCCTGCTGGAAATGATGATGAGGAATTAGATCTTGATTTGGATGATAGCGAAGAGGAAGGTGAATATGCCAAAGAGGTAGCAGAAAGTGTAGAAACCGCGAAAGAAACTGCAGGTAACAAAGATTTTTCTGACGCTTCCAGGTTTTACTCTCCACTGGTAAAGAATATCGCAAAAGAAGAAGGAATAGATCTTGACGAGTTAGAAGAAGTTGAGGGTACCGGTAAAGATGGTCGGGTAACTAAGGATGATATTTTGGCCTATGTTGAAAACCGTGAGAAAGGAACTTCAGCTCCACAAGCTTCTAAAAAAGCAACTAAAGCTTCAGCAGATACCGGTAAAATGGCAGAAGCCAAAGCGAGTGCAGAAACGGTAATTCCTTCTGGTGAAGACGAGATTATCGAGATGAGCCGAATGGGTAAAATGATCTCGCATCATATGGTGCAAAGTGCCCAAACTTCAGCTCACGTGCAATCGTTTATTGAGGTAGATGTTACCAATATCTGGAATTGGAGAAACAAGCACAAAAACGATTTTCAAAAGAAAGAAGGAGAAAAACTAACGTTTACTCCAATTTTTATGGAAGCCGTGGCCAAAGCGATTCGTGATTTTCCTTTGATTAATATTTCGGTAGATGGCGATAAAATTATCAAGAAGAAAAATATAAACCTTGGGATGGCGGCAGCGCTTCCCGATGGAAATCTTATAGTGCCGGTTATTAGAAATGCCGATCAGCTTAACCTTGTTGGCCTGGCTAAAAAGGTGAATAATCTTGCAAACCGTGCCCGGCAAAATAAATTAAAGCCAGACGATATTCAGGGTGGTACTTACACCGTGACCAATGTGGGAACTTTTGGAAGTATTATGGGTACGCCTATAATAAACCAGCCGCAAGTTGCAATTCTTGCCCTTGGAGCGATTAGAAAGGTGCCGGCGGTGATTGAAACTCCAGAAGGTGATTTTATAGGAATTCGTTACAAGATGTTCTTATCGCATAGTTATGACCACAGGGTTGTAAACGGCGCGCTTGGAGGGCAATTTGTACAACGTGTAGCGCAATATCTTGAAGGGTTTGACAAAGATCGTGAGATATAATTTGAGAAATAAATTAGGCTTGGCTGAAAGCTCTTGTTTTCGTCAAGCTGAATTTATTTCAGCTTCTAATATGTGATCTAATTTCTAAGGTGTTAGATCCTGAAATGAATTCAGGATGACGGTCTTACATACTTTTAAGGAAGCGTTATTTAATACAATATTATTTTCAAAGATTTTTTACGTAATTATCTAAGAGGTTTAGTGCGGGGTGGTTTTCCAGTTTTTCTTCTTCGTTAAATAACTTTATTTGCTCCAAATCCTGATGGCCTAGAATTGAAGCAGCCTCATCATTTTGTAATTTTTTAAAGGCCATAGACCAGTCAGAAAAGGCTCTCTCTGCGTTAAAGCCAGAATCTAATTCTGTAACGCTCTGGTGACGTTGGTCTTTAGCTATCTTGCTGTAAAGGAAATCTACATTTTCTTCTTTTCCTTCAATATATTGAATAAAACTACCTTGGAAGTAGATTAGAATTCCCGTTATTGTAATCTCGCGGTTATTACGGCGTGATGTGCTTAGTAATTCTTTTAGGTCTTTATCGGAGATCACATGACTTTGCCTGCTTACATAAACCAGATATTTAAACATACCGGAGATTTTTTAATATATTCAAAGATAAAAAACCAATTTTAAATTCCCCGAATAGCCTGTGAATTTCAAAAGCGCTAAAAAAGCAAAGCCCATAAATTATAGTATCTTTACACCCTAAATCAAGCTCCTGTATGGAATTAAACTTAACCAAACCCATTTGTTTTTTTGACCTGGAAACTACAGGAACAAATGTGGCCAAAGACCGTATTGTTGAAATAGCCATCCTTAAAGTTTTTCCTAACGGAAATAAGGAAAGCAAAACCTGGCTGGTAAATCCTGAAATGCCTATTCCTAAAGAAGTAGTCGCGATCCATGGAATTTCAGACGAGAAAGTTGCTAATGAACCTACTTTTAAAGAACTTTCAGGGCAGGTACATGATATGATAAAGGGCTGTGATTTGGGAGGTTATAATTCCAATAGATTTGATATTCCTTTGTTGGTAGAAGAACTTTTGCGTGCCGGTATTGATTTTGAAATGAAAAATATGGTAGCCGTAGATGTTCAAACTATTTTTCATAAAAAAGAACAAAGAACTTTAGCCGCAGCTTACCAGTTTTACTGCGGAAAAGACCTTATAGATGCCCATAGTGCCGAAGCAGATACTACAGCTACCTACGAGGTTTTAAAATCTCAGCTAGACCGATATCAGGATCTCGAGAACGATATGAAGTACCTGGCCGATTATTCAGCACGGAATAAATTTGCCGATTTCGCAGGCTTTATTGCTTACGATAAAAAAGGGAACGAAGTCTTTGCTTTTGGAAAATATAGAGGTAAAAATGTAGAAAAGGTTTTAGAAGAAGAGCCTGGTTATTTTGGCTGGATCCAAAATGCCGATTTCCCGCTGTACACCAAAAAAGTTCTTACCGCCATTAAGCTTAGAAAGCTAAATAATAAACTGTCCTAAAAAGGAAAATGAAGCAAAGCCTTATGTAATTATTATTTTAGAGAGAAATGGCAATTTTAAAGTAGTTAAGTACATACCCGTTTTTAAAGGCGTCCTTGAAGACAAGGGGCAAAATTTCAATTCCTTTTTTAAGGATACTAATGGTTGGAAAGAAATGAATAATTTAGATAATTCCCATCAGGCTTTTAAGGGAGCGAATCTCGTACCGGCCTTTAAAATCACGCTAACCGATTAATTGCTGAAGCATGAAGATAATTTGTATAGGTAGAAATTACACCGATCATATTTCTGAGTTACAAAATGAAAAACCTGAAGACCCGGTGGTTTTTTTAAAGCCCGATACTTCTATATTACTAAAAAAACAGCCTTTCTTTATTCCAGATTTTTCAGCAGAAGTTCATTATGAAGTTGAGGTTTTAGTCAAGATCAAAAAGGTAGGCAAACATATTCAGGAGAAATTTGCCCATAAGTATTATGATGAAATTGGCCTTGGAATCGATTTTACTGCGAGAGATCTTCAGCAAAAATTAAAGGAAAAAGGTTTGCCCTGGGAAAAAGCCAAAGCATTTGATGGCGCCGCGGTAATAGGCGAAAAATGGTTGCCTAAAGATTCGGTAACTGATATAAATATGCTTAACTTTAGTTTAGAAAAGAATGGAGAAACCGTTCAAAAAGGCAATACAGAGCTAATGCTTTGGAAAATTGATGAACTGATTGCTTATGTTTCACAATTTTTCACTTTAAAAATAGGAGATATCATTTTTACCGGAACTCCGGCCGGCGTAGGTAAAGTTAATCCGAAAGATAGATTAACAGGGTTTATAGAAAACAAACAAATCTTTTCAATTCAAATAAAATAGCGATATGAGCAACTACAATTTAAGTGAAGTTAAGGAAATGGCCGGGGGCGACGAAGATTTCATGAAAATAGTGGTACAAACCTT
Source organism: Salegentibacter sp. Hel_I_6 (assembly GCF_000745315.1). NCBI lineage: Bacteria > Pseudomonadati > Bacteroidota > Flavobacteriia > Flavobacteriales > Flavobacteriaceae > Salegentibacter > Salegentibacter sp. Hel_I_6. The sequence continues at coordinate 3,199,519 of NZ_JQNQ01000001.1, forward strand.
TTTAGAAGAAATTCCACCAGATGTAGAATCTATGAACGAGGCTATTAATAACGATAACCCTGATCTTGCTTATCAATATGCCCATAAAATGAAGCCAAATTTACAATTATTTGGATTGGAACTTATGGACGAAGTAAAAGTTATAGAAGCCTGGGCAAAAGCCGGGAAAAAGAAAGACGATGTGCCACAGGCAGCCTCTAAGATCACCAAGAAAGTAAATGTTGCAAGTATAGCTCTAAAAAGGGATTTTGAACTGGAATGAAAGCAGAGATCATAACCATAGGAGATGAAATCCTTATTGGCCAAATTATAGATACCAATTCGGCGTTTATCGCTAAAGAGCTGAACAAGATTGGTATTTCGGTTAAACAAATTTCTACCGTAGAGGACGAGAAAGCTCATATTCTTGAAGCTTTATATGAAGCAAAAAGCCGTGCCGATATTATTATTATCACCGGCGGTTTGGGGCCTACTAAAGACGATATAACAAAAGATTGTTTGTGCGAATTTTTTGAGGACCGGCTGGTAAATAATGAGGAAGTTCTTAAACATATAGAATTCCTTTTTGATAAATATATAGACACCCCAATTTCCGAATTAAATAGAAAGCAGGCACTCCTACCGTCTAAAGCTTCGGCTCTAAAAAATAAATTCGGTACAGCTCCGGGTATGTGGTTTAAGAGTGAGGCTAAGGTGTATGTTTCCCTGCCGGGAGTTCCTTTTGAAATGAAAGCTTTAATTCAAGACGAAGTAATACCAAGACTTCAGCAAAGTTTTAAAAGGCCGGTTATTCTTCATAAAACCGTATTAACCTACGGGCTTGGAGAAAGCGCCATTGCCGATAAGATTGAGGACTGGGAAGATGCGTTACCACCATATATTAAGCTTGCATATTTGCCCAATTTGGGAAGAGTAAGGTTGCGCTTAACGGCAAAGGGTGATAACGAAGAGCACTTAAAGAATAGTGTGGAAAGCCTTATTAGTGAACTTCATAGTATTATTGGTGATATTATAGTTGGTTATGAAGACGATGAACCAATGGAAATACAAATTTCCAGGTTATTATTAAAAAACAAAGCCAGTATCGCCACAGCTGAAAGTTGCACCGGCGGTAGGCTTGCCAGTTTATTTGCAACCCCTCCCGGCGCTTCCAATTATTATAAAGGCAGTGTGGTGAGTTACGCAACCATTAGTAAGGAAGAAATATTAAAGATTGATAAAAAGCTAATCGAAGAACACTCGGTGGTGAGTAAAGAAGTTGCGGTTTCCATGGCTAAAAACGTTAGGGATTTGTTTGAGACAGATTATGCAATTTCTACTACGGGAAATGCCGGCCCGGCAAAAGGGGATAGCGATGCAGAAATTGGTACAGTTTATATAGGGATAGCCACTCCCACAGAAGTTTATGCCAGGAAATTTATCTTTGGAAATCACCGTGATAAAGTAATAGGTAAAGCTGTTAATAAGAGTATGGAGTTAATTAGAGAAGTACTGCTAGAACAGGTGAAACTTGCTCAAAAAGCTTAGGTCTTCAGCTTAAAAACTTTAAATTTGCTTCTTGGAACATTTGAAATTCAGAAGTTTAAATATTTGAACAGGATGAAATATTCCAAACTTTGTCAAAAAAATAAATTATAAGCTTGCCAAGAGAAGGTGAATAGTGGGTTTTTAGTCTAAAAGCAGATAAGTCGGGAAAATTTCAAAAAGCCTGAATATTTTTTTAAATTAATATTGTTTGTTAGGTGAAAAAATCGTTAATTTGCAGCCTGTTTTGAAATAACGAGAAAAGAATAGAGCAATGTCAAGAGTTTGTGAACTTACTGGTAAAAAAGCAATGGTTGGGAACAATGTTTCTCACGCTATGAACAAAACCAAACGTAGATTTAATGCCAATTTGGTAAAGAAACGTTTTTTTATTCCTGAGGAAGATAAATGGGTCACTTTAAAGGTATCTACATCTGCACTTAAAGATATTAATAAAAAAGGCATCTCTGCTGTAATTAAAGAGGCAAGAGAAAAAGGATTTTTGAAAAAATAATCCTCAAGCATAAAAACACATTACAATGGCAAAGAAAGGCAATAGGGTACAGGTTATACTAGAGTGTACAGAGCATAAAGCTACCGGAAAACCGGGAACTTCACGATACATCACTACCAAGAACAAAAAGAATACACCGGATAGATTGGAAATAAAGAAATTTAATCCAATCCTTAAGAAAATGACGGTTCATAAAGAGATAAAATAATTAAGTTATGGCTAAGAAATCAGTAGCATCGATACAAACAGGGTCTAAAAGATTGACCAAAGCAATTAAAATGGTTAAATCTCCAAAATCTGGCGCCTATACTTTTGTTGAACAAATTATGGCTCCTGAAGACGTGAACGATTTTTTAAAGAAAAATTAGTTCTAAGAACTTCTTGAAAACATTTACAAAGCCGTCTGGATAACCTCTGGACGGCTTTTTGTTTTTATGTATATTTACAACTGAAAATTTCGGAAAAACATTTCCGGAATTTGTTGATTTTAAACCTTCCAAAAAATGAGTTTATTTAAAAAGATATTTTCTAAAGACAAAAAGGAAAATCTGGATAAAGGTCTGGAAAAGACTAAATCCAGTTTTATGTCTAAAATGAGTAAGGCTGTTGCCGGTAAATCTAAAGTAGATGAAGAAGTTTTAGATGATCTTGAAGATGTATTGATAAGCAGTGACCTTGGTGTAGCTACTACCATAAAAGTTATAAATCGAATTGAAGAACGCGTTGCCCGGGATAAATATTTGGGAACTGAAGAGCTTAACAAAATTCTTCGCGAAGAAATTGCCGGTCTCCTCTCTGAAACTGAATCTGGAGAAGCTGCAAATATCCAGATTCCAGATGTAAAACCTTATGTAATTATGGTGGTGGGTGTAAATGGTGTGGGTAAAACTACCACTATAGGGAAACTCGCACATCAGTTTAAAAGCGCTGGTAAAAAAGTGGTTCTGGGAGCTGCAGATACTTTTCGAGCTGCAGCTATAGATCAACTACAGATCTGGGCCGATAGAACTGAAGTGCCAATAATAAAACAAAGTATGGGTAGTGATCCAGCTTCGGTAGCTTTCGATACCGTTCAAAGTGCTGTAAAACAAAACGCCGATGTTGTACTAATTGATACCGCGGGTAGATTGCATAATAAAGTGAATTTGATGAACGAGCTAACGAAAGTAAAACGCGTGATGCAAAAGGTAATTCCTGGCGCCCCCCACGAAGTTTTGCTGGTTTTAGATGGATCTACCGGGCAAAATGCTTTTGAGCAGGCTAAACAATTTACAGCAGCAACAGAGGTGACTTCGCTGGCGGTAACAAAATTAGACGGTACTGCAAAAGGTGGAGTGGTTATTGGCATTAGCGATCAATTTCAAATTCCAGTAAAATATATTGGCGTAGGTGAAGGCGTAGAAGATCTACAGGTTTTCAATAAATATGAATTTGTAGATTCTTTCTTTAAGCAATAACCGGCATGGTAGCGGAAGCAAATAATTGGCAATGAATTAGGTGTTAAATATTCTCGGCTAATTTATTTCCAATATTAAATTTATTATAAATGAAAAAACTCTTACTCCTTCTTTTGCTTCCCGCTTTAATCTCCTGCGGAAACGATAAAAATTCTGAAGATAAAACTGAAAACCAAACAAATACAGATTCGCTTGAGACCGAAAAAGAAAATGAATTTAAAGTTTTAGATTCAAAGAATATTGAATTGGATTCTGTTTGGGCGCCTTTTAAAAATGATCTTGCCAAATTTTCTAAGGAAAAATACGAGGAATTAAAGCCGCTTATTTTCGATAAAAATATTCCTGATATTCAATCGGCTATAAAGGATGGAAAACTTTCTTACGAAGAACTATCGCTGTTCTATTTATACCGAATAAAGAAGTTTGACCGTGAAAATGAATTCTCCTTAAATTCAGTGATTTCTTTAAATCCTAATTTGATTGGAGAAGCGCGCCAAAAAGATGATCAATTGAAAAATGCAGAAGTTAATCATCCAATCTCGGGAATTCCTGTTTTGCTTAAAGATAATATCAATACCCGGAATATGGCGACTACCGCAGGGGCATTGGCTTTGGAAAACAACCAAACCGAAGATGCGTTTATCGTTCAAAAATTGAAAGAAAATGGGGCCCTTATTTTAGGAAAAGCGAATTTAAGCGAATGGGCCTATTTCTTCTGTGGGAAATGCCCAAGTGGGTATTCAGCGGTTGGCGGACAAACCTTAAATCCTTATGGTAGAAAGACTTTTGATACGGGCGGTTCAAGTTCGGGTAGTGCGGTTGCCGTGGCTGCTAATTTAGCACCGGTAGCAGTAGGTTCAGAAACTTCAGGCTCTATTCTTTCACCTTCCAGCCAGAATTCTGTGGTGGGACTAAAACCAACTGTAGGAAATTTAAGTCGGGGTGGGATCGTTCCTATTTCCAGTCATTTAGACACGCCCGGGCCAATCACAAAATCGGTTATAGATAATGTGATCTTATATTCAGCTATGGCTGGCTTAGATACCGAAGATGCTGCTTCTGTTGAAATTAAAAATATTAATTATAACCTGGAAAGTGTAAAGCTTGAAGGGAAGCGTTTCGGTGCTTTCAAGCAATTAATGGAAGATTCAATTTATAATCGTGCAATAAGCGATCTTAAAAATGCCGGGGCAGAGGTAATAGAATTTGAAGCTGAAGAGATTGAATTAAATAACTTTTTACGCTTATTAAGTCTTGATATGAAAAATGACCTGCCGAAATATTTAGAGAATTATGGAGGTGAAACCGGGTTTTCTTCAGTAGATGATATTGTAAAATATAATATTCAGGATTCTACGGTAAGAATGCCTTATGGCCAGAGTTTATTTGAGGGGATTGTTCAGGAAACTACTGATACTACAGATTTGGATAGTATAAAACAGGATTTAAGCGAAAAAGGAAAGCGGTATTTTGACTCACCTATGGGAGAATTTGATCTTGATGGAATTCTTTCCATAAATAATTATCACGCAGGTTTTGCAGCTGCAGCGCATTATCCGGCGATTACCGTACCAATGGGATATGATGAAGCAGGTGCGCCAAAAGGACTTACTTTTTTCGCAAAAACGGGCGAGGAAGATAAACTTTATCAATGGGCCTTAGCCTTTGAACAAGCTAGTAAGCGAAGAAAATCTCCGGAAAACTACGAATAAATGCAGAATCGAAATTTAAAAGCGCTCATTTGTAAAATTATATTGTTTTATAGCATTTTTTATGGAGCGATGAAAATCATTGCAGTTTTATTTCAGGATGCCTGGCCATTACCCAATCTTATACTTGCGATTCCTTTTGTAATCTTCGCAATTATTGGTGGATTTATGTTAAAACACGATTCTTATTCCTGGGTCTATGTAGCCGCCGGGGTAATTATAATTAGCATCGTGCGTTATTATGAAATACAGTGGATGCAGCAACTACACGAATATTTTAGTTAATGATGTCAGTTTTTACTCATAAGATAAAAATCATTAATAAATCGTCATGCTGAATTTATTTCAGCATCTAACATTGTAGTACGATACACTCAGCTTAGATCCTGAAACAAGTTTAGGATGACAACCATTTTAAATTATGACTTTTACGGAGAACAAATCTATTATTATGAAACCTGAAAAAAAGTATCCTTCGGAAGTTTATTTAAACGGAAAGTGGCTAAAACACGACGAAGCTTTTGTTTCGGTTTTTGATCGCGCATTTATGTTTGGCGATGGTGTTTATGAAGTAACTCCGTTTTATAAAGGCAAAGCTTTTAAGCAGAAGGAGCACCTGAAACGCCTTCAATATTCCCTGGATCAAATACAGGTAGCTTTTGATGCATTTTCGTTAGAAAATGTGATGTATGAAGCTCTAGACCGGCTTAATCTACATGAAACAGATGCTGCGGTTTATATTCAGGTGAGTAGGGGTACTGCTGCTAGAAGTCATTTTGTTCCCGAAAAGATTGAAACCAGTATTTTATTATATGCTTTTCCCGTGACCCTGGAAGGTTTTGAAAAAAAGACCTGGGAAGTTATGGCTACTGAAGATAAACGCTGGCATCGTTGCGATATTAAATCGACAGCACTACTGGCGAATGTGATGGCCAATGAAGAAGCTATTGCGGCGGGTTTCGCTGAAAACCTACTGGTACGCAAAGGATATTTTACTGAAGGTTCACACTCCAGCCTTTTCTTTGTAAAATACGGTGTACTGCATACGCATCCAGAAGGTCACAAGATCCTTTCAGGAATTACTCGTACAGAAGTAATTAATATTTGTGCCGACTTGAATATAAAAGTGGTTGAAAAGGCAGTGCATATTGATGAACTGGTAGAAGTAGATGAAATTTTTGTCACGGGCACCACTACGCAAATAATTCCTATAAGCTCCATTACCCATAAAGATAAAAAGGTTTATACCGCCAGAAAAGACAGCATTACCAGGAAATTACAAAAGGTTTTTATTGAAAGGACTAGAGGATAGATTTTATAATTTTACTCAAAAGCGTAGAATCTGGTTTCAGTAATATAATCTGGTCTTTTTACAGTAAAAATTAAATCATCTGTATCCACCCCACCAACTGCATCTTGATTAGCTGACGTTCTACCGATAGCTTTGCTGCTCTAAAATAATATTTATTATGAGCAAACAGGAAGAAATGTACACTTTAGTTAATGAATATCGTAATAGCGGCCTTTCTGCAAAAGCCTTTAGCCAAGAAAAAGGAATCAGTCCATCCACCTTTTTCTACTGGATCCGCAAGAAGAAAGATGAAGAGCAGCCCGGAGGGTTTGTAGAAGTAACCAGGGGATTAAATTCGTCATCGGGTGAGCTGGAACTTATTTATCCCAACGGGGTCAAACTTCAAATGAATGCTGCGGACCTGGGATTAATTGCCCGGTTAGTTAAGCTGTATTAATGTTCTCCTTAGGTTCCTCCCATAATTATCACTTTTATCGTAAGCCATGCGATATGCGAAAAAGTTTTAATGGTCTGAGCGGACTGGTAAAAAATGAGCTGGGCCGGGAGCCTACCAGCGGTGATGTGTTCGTTTTTCTTAACCGGAATCGCACCCATCTCAAGCTGCTCCACTGGGAGCGGGGCGGCTTTGTTTTATACTACAAACGCCTGGAGCGGGGAAGCTTCACTCCGCCTGTAATTAAAGAAGATCAGACCAGTTTTACCTGGCCGCAATTGGTACTGATGATAGCGGGTATTACGGTTAAAAAAAGTGTTCAGAAACTGCGCTATTCTCACTAGAAAATAATGGTATTTTATCAGTAAAAACAGGGGGTCACGGTAGGTTTAATAGGTCGGTTTTTGTATCTTTAACCCATGCAAGAACCCTTAGAAAACCTTACCAAAGATCAGCTTTTGGCCCTCCTGAAAAAGGAGACGAAAAAGAGGGAAAAAGCTGAAAAAAGTGTTTCTAAAAGGGAACAAGAAGTTGAAAAAGCACAGCATAAGATTGCTGACCTGAAATTCCAGGTGGAGTATTACAAACGCCTGGCCTTTGGCCAAAAAAGAGAACGCTTCGAAGGGGATAAAAACCAGATGAGCCTTCCCTTTGAAATGGAACCCCAAAAGGCAGCAGCACAAGAATCCGAATTAAAAGAAAAGCTCAGTGACCAAGCTCGCAAAAAAACTTCCAACCACAAAGGAAGAATGGCCCTTCCGGAGCATCTTGAGGTAAAAGAGATCGAGATCTATCCTGAGGGAGATCTTACCGATATGGTTTGTATTGGAAAGGAAGTGACCGATGAACTGGAATATGAGCCTGCTACATACTATATCAAACGCTACATCCGCTATAAGTATGCTCCAAAAAATAAAGAAGGAGTGATCATCGGGGAACTTCCCGAGCGGGTGATTGAAAAAGGAATCCCGGGAGCCGGACTCCTGGCTTCGATCTTAGTCGATAAGTACCAGGATCACCTTCCGCTTTACCGGCAGCTTCAACGCTTCAAAAGAGCAGAGATCCCTATAGCATCTTCCACCCTGGAAGGCTGGACCAGGCAAAGCCTTAAAATCATCGATATCCTTTATCAGCACCTGCTGGAGGATATTTGCTCCAAAGGGTATTTGCAAAGTGATGAAAGCCCCATAAAGGTGATGGATCCTGCTAAAAAAGGAAAAACACATCAAGGCTATTATTGGGTACACCATTGTCCTATAGATGGTACCGTACTCTTTGATTATCAGCCCGGGCGTAGCCGTGAGGCTGCCGATCATGTATTGGCCGGGTTTAAAGGCTACCTTCAAAGTGATGGCTATGCCGCTTATGATAAAATCGGCAAGCGTGAAGGGGTTACCCACCTGAACTGCTGGGCCCACGCCAGAAGAGAATTTGATAAGGCAAAGGATAATGACAGGGAGCGTGCTGAAAAAGCCCTGGGCTTTATCCAGAAACTCTACGTGGTGGAAGCCCAGGCACGAGAGCAAAACTTAAGCCCGGAGCAGCGTAAATCCCTGCGCCTGGAAAAAGCACTGCCTGTTATCAATGAATTTGGAAAATGGATGTTCGATCAGATGAAACATCAACTGATCCTTCCCAGGAGTCCTATCGGAAAGGCCTTCAAGTATTCTATGCATCGTTGGGATCAGCTCAGCGCCTATCTTTATGATGGTATTCTGGAGATCGATAATAATTTAGTGGAAAATGCCATCAGGCCATTGGCCCTGGGTAGAAAAAATTATCTGTTTGCGGGTTCTCATTCAGCAGCAGAAAGAGCCGCAGGAATCTATTCCTTCTTTGCCATTTGCAAAAAACATGAGGTGAATCCATATGAGTGGCTTAAATATACCCTGGAGAATATCATGTCCATAAACCATAAAGACATCCGAAATCTCTACCCACAGAACTACAAGAAATTACAGCAAGTTTAGATCAAGCTTACCAGAAGGTAGCCAGGTAAATAAAATTATGCTAAATTAGAAGATGCGGTTGGTGGGCCGCATACAATCATCTTCCGATAAGGTTTCTATTTGAAAATTATTTTGGGAATGTATAAAAGTACCATCAGTGTAGAATGTATATCCAATTCTTGATTTCATAACGCCATCCCCAAAACCTTCACCAAGATATTGCGTGCGGGTGTATTCGATACTGTCTTCCATAATCTTCCAAACCAGATCATATTGATTCGAAGAAATTTCATTTCCATCACAGTCTATATTATAAATACCCTCTAATTTCCAGTTTCCTTTAAGTTGATCTTTATTGAACTCATCTGTATCCTTAGAACAGCCTAAACTTGCTAAAATAAATGTAAAAACAATTAAGGAGTATTTTTGGTTTAAAGAAGGCATAAGATGAAGTTTTTGAGTACAGGGTTTAAAAGTTATGAATGAAGCTTTGTTAGCTTAAAAATTTTCTTTCATTGTTTCTAAAATAGCATTTTTTCGATAGAACCCGTTTTTTGCGATGAGCCATTGTTGGTAGTAGTTATTTTTTGTCTTTTCTAATATCATTAATTCCTTTTACAAAAATTCCAGCACTAGCTAAAGCTCCGGATATTCCCATAATTTTATTTCCGTTTAGCGTTAGAAATATTCCTGCGATGAATCCAATTATTCCAATAATCGTTATAAAAATTTTCATTTTTTCTTTTTTCTCCTTCTTAATTATTTTTGTCTGTTCAATATCTCTCAAACATTTCAATTGCGGCTTTCAAGTACTATACTGTTTCGAAATAATTACTGCCAAAGGTCTTGGTTAACGAAAGTGGCGCGGAGTAGGGATGCGAACTTTTCGTTTTTGTTGATTTTTACTTGATCTCTACAATAACACTTTTCACCAGAATGCCCGCTATTTGCTGTTAAACGATCTTGCACAATGTTGCGATTACCTAAGAATATGTTGAATTTTTACGTATAGTTTAATTACTATTTACCCTTATTAAATCTAAATCATGGAAATCAAAACTAAAGTCAATGTTAGGAGATATTCCTTTCATTTTTATTCTCTGCGCTTTCCCTTCTTCATCTAAAGAAAACATTGCAAAAGCATCAGCATTCATATCTTGATATTCCCATTTAACCGCAAAGGTATTCGCATTATAAAAATACATTTCTCCATTTAGTTTTGGTGATTTATAGGACTTCATCCATAATTTATCCCCATTCATAAATACTTCAACTCTACCAAACCAAGGGTCTTTATAAACACCTATATAATTTTCAACTTTTATATGTGAATTATCAACGCTTTCAATAACTTCCCATACTTTTTCAGATACAATGTCTCCTTCCTCTTTATTTTTTTTGAAATACTCTGCATATTTATCAATCCAACCAAAGTCATCCAATCCCAAATAACTATCAACAATTGTATTTGAAACTGCTCCAAATATTCCAGTACCATCATCACTTGTATTCGTCAAAATAACAACTCCCAAGTTAATATCTGGAATCAATATAGTTTTTGATAACATTCCAGGTAGTCCACCAGTATGTGAAACGCTCATATTTCCATTCATATCTGAAAGATCCCACCCTAAGCCATATCCAGCAAAATGGGAGTTATAACGAGGATCTCTATCAACATCGGTTACTGTATGTATCTTCCACATTTCCCATTGGGCTTCTTGAGAGAATAGTTGTTTATTTAAACTATCACCATACTTTCCGTTATTTAAATGCATTATCATCCAATGAGAAAGATCATCAACATTTGAATAAATACCTCCTGCAGCACCGTTTATCTGTTTTTGAAAATTGGGTAGAACTTTTAGGGTTCCAGAATTTGAATCATGTGGTTTTGCCAAGTTACTTTTATCTTTAATTCTGTTTATGGAGGCATATGAATTATTCATATTTAGAGGTTGGAAAATTCGATTTGTAATAAAGTCTTCCCAGGGCATTCCCGAAACTCGTTCAATAACTTCACCGGCAACTATATATAATAAGTTATCGTAATCAAATTTTGTTCTAAAAGCAGATACAGGTTTAAAATACTGAAAACTGGACAACAAATCATCTATTGTAAAATCTGAACCGTCTGGGAAAAACATAAGGTCTCCAACCCCTAAACCTAAACCACTGCGGTGAGTTAATAGATCTTGAATATTAAAGTTTTCTGTTACATAGGGATTGTACATTTTAAACTCTGGAATATAATCTTTAACCTTATCATCCCATTCTAATTTTTCATCCTCAACTAAAATAGCTAAAGCGGCAGTTGTAAATGCCTTGCTGTTAGAAGCAATCGCAAAATTTGTAAGCTTATCTACGGGTTTATTTGTATTTGCAGATTTAACTCCAAAACCTTTGCTATATACCACTTCTCCATCTTTCACAATTGAAATAGCGCACCCAGCAACATTGAATTTATTCATAGCATGCTCCATGATAGAATCAACTTGTTGGGAGGAGTACTGAGCAAGACAAATATTAGTAAAGAAAAAAGTGAAAAGAATGGGTGTAAATATGTTAAGGAATATTTTTTTCATGAATGGTTGATTTTAATTTACATCTAACTAATTTTAAATTTTTTGGTTTCCACACTTTTCATTTATTAATTATGTTCAATAAAGTTAGAGTTGGGTAGTTTATTTGTATTCCAAAATCTTGAAAAAATCAGCGCATTAGATGTGAAAAAGTAATTTTCATCATTTAAAACTTCAAATATGTTCTTGTTTTTTTTCTGAACAATCTTTTGCAACGGTTTTGTATATTCGTCAGTTGTGGTAATGAAGATACGGATTTGTCCGATTTAGTATTTTGTTTATTAATTTCTATAAACCTTCTTTTAGTTCAATGGCTACAATTGCGAATATGCGTTGTGTGTGCCCAGCATGGGCATCTTTTCTTTCACCGAAAGGTAAAAGATTAATCTAAAGGGTGCAAGTCCCTTATGGGCGGGGGTGACGCCTTGAACCATTAGTAAGCCGCAAGGTTGCCAACTGCGAAGTTGGGACTGAAGGAAGCGGGACTACAAACCCTGGTACTGACGAACAGGAACCGGATATGAGGCTACAAGGTTGGATGAGCAAGCACATCATTGTGATGTCCTAAACATTTCTTTCGAAATGAATACCGAAATAGTAGATCCGGCAGGAATCAGGGGAAAGAAGATGTTCTTACCTGGGGAGATCTCCATAGCCACGGAATGGCTTGATGGAGAAGTCAGCCGAAGTCATAGTAGCCGGCCACCTGATAAGCCGGTGAAGGACTGAACGATAATGGTCTTTAATGAACCTTGGAGTTATTTTATGTTACGGGATAGCCTTCCGGTAAAATAATAGCCTTCGATCAAGCGAGACAACAAATTTGTTTTAGTATTAATGATTAAAGAATTAACAAGTAAAAAGAACCTAAACCAAGCCTTCCGTCAGGTGTACCGAAACAAAGGGGCAGCAGGTATAGATAACGTTCAAATAACAGGACTCCAATCTATTCTAAAAGCTCACGGTAAACAATACGCCCGGCAGATAGAACGAGGGGAATATCAGGTGTCTTCAGTACTGGGGGTTGAAATACCAAAAAGCAACGGGAAGAAACGTTTACTCGGTATTCCCACGGTTGTCGACAGGGTATTTCAGCAAGCATTACATCAGGTTTTGCAACCAGTATTTGAGCCAGACTTCCAAAAGTACAGTTATGGGTTCAGACCAAACCGCAATGCCCATCAGGCCGTTGCACAGAGCCTTGAAAATATCAATTCTGGCTACCAAAACATCGTCGATATTGATTTAAAGAGCTTCTTTGATGAAGTGGCCCACGATGTCCTGTTAGACTTGATATTCAAAAAGGTAAAATGCCGGGCTACTTTAAAGTTATTGCGGTCATTTTTGAGAGCTCCGATACAAATTAACGGCAAGTTGCATAAACGCAGGAAAGGAGTCCCACAAGGTTCTCCCTTAAGTCCTTTGCTCTCCAATATTCTGCTCAATGAGCTGGATAAAGAACTGGAAAGGCGTGGACATCGCTACGTGAGATATGCCGATGATTTTAGTATTTACGTTCGAAGTAAACCCGCTGCGAAACGCGTAGGTAATAGTATCTACAAATTTCTGCGGGATAAACTCCAGCTTCCAATCAATAGGAAGAAAAGCGGAATACGTAAGCCTTTAACCTTTCAGGTACTGGGATTTGGTTTTGTGCCAACCTACAAGAAAGGAGAAAAGGCAAAGTATCAACTTGTGGCAGAAGCGTCAAAATGGGATACATTTAAGGCTAAACTTAAATATATTACCAAAAAGACCACTCCTGCAAGCTTTGAAGAACGTATCCACAGAATCAATTTATTGCTAAGGGGCTGGATAAACTACTTCAAACCGGCATCCATTCTAGGAAAGCTTAAAAAGCTGGAAGAATGGTTAAGGAATCGTTTACGATATTGCATTTGGCATCACTGGAAAAAGCCCGAACGAAAACGGAAAAACCTTATTCGGTTGGGAATTAATCCAGACCAGGCTTATGCCTGGAGTCGTACCCGAATGGGCGGCTGGGCAGTGGCTCAAAGTCCCATTCTGCGTACCACCATCACCGTAAAACGCTTAAAAATGAAAGGTTATGTTAGTCTAATCGAATACTACAATAGATGAGTTTCATTGTTGAACCGCCGTATGCGAGACCCGCACGTACGGTGGTGTGAGGGGTGCACTCCGTCATTTGATGACGGAGCCATCCACTCGATTATATGCTGGCAAATTTTTGAGTTAACACTTTCAAGGTTTCTTCATATTTTTTGCTATAAATAATTTGAGTTTTTAGAGGAGAAAGTAATAATCTAAATTCATCATTTAGCAAAATAATTATTCCACTTAAAAATGTATATTGATAAAAATCACCTAAAATGGACCAATATTTTCCTTGTCCTTGTTTTAGTAAGATTTCTTTATATTTTTCGAATCTTTTAAATTCAGCTTCTCTATGATGAAACCTCTCATAATAATCGCTGAAGTGAAATCCGGAATTGAAATCTGTTTCAATACAGAGGAAATATGGAATTTGTTTTCTTTGTACTATTTCTCTGTATTTTAATATTTTTTTAGTTATTTCATTATTAGAGAAATTCTCAACTTGTTGTAGTTTCTCTGATTTTATGTTCAAAATGATTACGTCACTTATCAGTTGAGTATATTGACTTTTGCCTTTAATTATTACACGAAATTCTAGGTCAGAGTTATAATCTAAAATAGAATTTAGTTTAGGTTTTGCATTTATCCAGATTTGGATTTTTTGCTTTAAATCAATTTCATCTATTTCTTTAAAGTCTATATTTTCATTTTTGAATTTCAGAAATAATATATAGTTGCTTTTAATTTCTGATAATATAATTTCTAGTTTATCTATGAATCGGATAGACTCATTATCTTGATAGCTACTCCCTAACCTATAAATTTCTCCAATTAATTTATTCCCTTTAAAATCTAGAGTTAAGTCAGGTGTTTTTACTCCAGATGAAATATTATGCTTCTTTTCATACTCAAGAGAAAAATTTAAATCGTAAAATTCATTTATAAATTTGAGTTCAGACAGTAGTGAGATAAAATTGCTTCTATTATTCTCTTTATTAAATCTTCCTAAAATTCTAGTTGATAACTTTTCTTCAATCGTTTCCAGCTTTTCAATTATATAATCTGGATCTTTACCAAATGCAATACATTTTTCTCTATTTAATTTCATAATTCGGTGAAATTTGCTTGCATATAACTACTTATACAGACCAATTTTTTAATAAAGCAACTACAAGGATATCTTTAGTTTTCCCAAATATAAATCAATCTAAAGCTTTAAAGCTGTGGAAAACCGTAAAAACCCTGCTATTTACCAACAGGTTTTTAACTTTTTAAGTAAGAATATTGTTATTTGGCTTTAATCTTAGGAGTAAATTTTAAGGTAGAGTTCTATTTAGATGCAGTTGTAGTTTTCTTGGGTTCTTCCGTTAGCTTCCAAATTGGTGCGGCGGTGTAAAATATAACCACCAATTTCAATAACTTTTTAGTTGGAATAAAGATTAAAAAAATGTGGGGTGTCTCTAATATCTTCAAGCCCTAAGATCCAGCATACTTCGGCCAGGTCAGAGAAATCCAATCCGCCGGCTGAAATTGCCTCGTTATTGTAACGGCCGTCTTTCCCGTTGTATTTATTGGCCAGATCTGTGGCCAATTGCCATATTTCAATTAGTTCTGGATTATTAATTTTAGCTTTCCATTGGATATAATCAGGGTCTCGAAATCCCGGCGTTCCGTTCCCAACTTCATTACCATCGGGTATTTTGTGATAATTAGTATGCTTCTTAACGAATTTAAGGCTTTCAGGCGAAGTAGATTCTTCATTCCAATTGCTATGCTGTACTAAATGAATACGCTGTTTTGTAGTTATTTCAGGAAATTCTTTTTGAATAGCTTTTATCAGCTCTGCCGAAAAATCTGATTGGCCTGCATCTGCAATCCATATATTTCCTTCAGCTTTAAGCGTAGTTTTAGCAATCTCTTTAACTTTTTCCACTGCAGCTTTGGTATTGTTGTGGGCATCTGTCCAATTACTTCCAAAGGCAAGCTGAAACAAATCATTGGGCGGAACATATAAACCTTCCTGAATTCCATATGCACCAGCTACTGCATGATACTTTATTTCTGAAAAATCAGCATCGGATAATAGGGTGGCAAAACCGGCAATAGTATGAAGATCGTCTACATCTGTTTTACAATCAAATTGTACTAATAACAGGTCTTCTTCAATATTAAAGTCCCCGGCTTGTGCGTCTGCCTTATCTTCGGTTTGACTGGTAAAAGACATCATTAACATTATCAATGTGCTAAAAATTAGTGTTTTTGATTTCATCGCTTATAGTTTATACGTTAGATTTAAGCAATCCTTTTTCTTAAACTTTGTCTGGCCAGATGTTGGGCAATTCTCCACTAAAACCCATTTAAGGAAGCTTGTTTATTTTTTCCATTTCTGCTGGTGTTAGTTCAAAATCGAATAGCTCTATATTTTCTTGAATTCTTGCGGGCGATGTAGATTTTGGGATTACAATTACATCGTGTTGCATAATCCATCGCAAACAAACCTGGGAAACAGATTTATTATGTTTTTTGGCGATTGCTTCCAGGACTTTATTTTTAAACACCTTTCCTCTTGCCAAAGGAGACCAGGACTCCACGACTATATTTTGTTTTTTACAGTATGCTGTTAATTCCTCCTGCCAATAACCTGGATGAAATTCTATTTGATTAATTGCCGGAATAACATTGGCTGTTTGAAATAAAGCCTCTAAATGTTCCTGAAAAAAATTACTTACGCCTATAGATTTTATTTTGCCTTCAGCCTATAATTCTTCCATAGCCCGCCAGGTATCAGCATTGGTTTTTTGCCAGTTGTCGTAATTTTTAGCATTAGCGGGCCAGTGTATTAAATATAGATCAATGTAGTCTACATCAAGTCTTTTTAGGGATTTTTCGAATTCTTTTTTAGTAGACTCATAGCCTAAATTCTCCCGCCATAATTTAGTAGTTACAAAAATGTCTTCCCTTAAAGCTTTGCTGGCTTTTATTCCTTTTCCAACAGCTTCTTCATTTCCATATTTTGCCGCCGTATCTATTAGGGAATAGCCTTTAGAAATGGCCGCTGCCACCGATTCAATTCCCTCCTGATCTGTAGATTTGTAGGTTCCCAATCCTACTACCGGTATTTTATGGCCATCGTTTAAGCTTATTTTTCTCATAATTCTTAAATCAGTTTTGTTCTCAAAAATCGAGATAAATGCTTCGTCCCTAATTTTTGGGATGCCTCGAAATCAAATTATATTCTTCAATAATAATGCTTCTTGAACTTGCTCCGAAGTTGTTTATAAAAACGAAACACCAAAACTCTTTGATAAAACCTTCTCAAGTTCCTCGAGCTCCAATTTTAATTCCTGATGTGAAGAGGATAATTCAGACTTATCTTTCCGAAGCAACTTTTTCAATTCAAGCGTTTTAAAGTGAAATGATTTGGATTGAAGTTCAATTTGTAAGTTTGCAACATGTTTTTCAATAGCTAGCTTTTTTTGTTTAACTACCTCAATCACTTCAGTGGCCTTATCAAAACTCAACTCCTTTTTTTCTACAGATTTCAAAACTCCACACTCAAAATTTCTACAGGCTTTTGGTCTTTGAGAATAAATATTACAACCATTGCAGCCAAGTTCATTACAGGGTAGAAAAAACATTCCATTTTCACCCGTTTGTTCAATATCCATCAGATGTTTTACTGGTGCCAGCTCTTCATTATCGAGCTGTACAAAACCAATTAAAGTACCATCACAACATAAACCACAAGCCAAACAGATATTTGTTGGTTCACCCATATTTCCTGAATTTTAAGCTGTCTAATATAAATTGCTTTTTCATATCCGGCTAATGTAGTATAAACATAGCCGTTTACGCAGGTATAATTTCCGTATTTGTTCTTAATTGGATTTCTTTAGTGCTTAGTCCTGCAATAGTGGAAGAAATATTTTACAACGATCTTAAGTTGCCGGCTAGGTATGGGGCCTTGGCGGCTTAAGGATTTTCTTTCCTGGTCTCTGACATTGCACTTTTTCGATAATCCCCATTAATTCTATAACTAACCGTAGAGGACGTCACAATACTGCCCACTCTAAAATGGAACAATTAAACTTGAATGGTTTTGCATTATCTAAACAATAAAATTTCAAGGCAGCAGCTATAGATAAAATTCCAGCCCTGTTGAAATAATTGAATTCGTAAGGCTTGAGTCTTGCCTTTTTATATCTCTGGAATATCTCGCTCCCAGGTAAATATCTTTTGTGATCTTATAATTTATTCCAAAGTCGAATGCCAGGGAGATACGTAAATCATTGTTTTCTTCCCCTTCAAAGCTTCCATAGTCTCCACTCCCTTTGACTACCTTCGTACTGTTTTTAAAGATAAAACCGGCTTGTGGACCAGCTTCCAGATAAAAACTTTCAGAAAGTGAAAAGTCTAGTAAAACAGGAACATTGATTGCGTATTCATTGATGCGTATTTTAGAGATTTCCACTCTTTCAACTTGGGGATCATTTGCATAATTTAACTCAATATTCGTCTTCAAATCTGAACCCTGATAGCTAAAAAATATCTCTGGTTTTAAATTGAAGGTGTTACTAAGTTCAAATTTCCCGGTTCCTCCCAGATAAAATCCAGACTTATAACTATAAATATCAGTAAAGTCTGAATGATATTTAGATAAATTGAACCCGCCTTTGATGCCGTATGCCGTTTGCGCATATAAAGTTTGAAACCCAATGAAAATTAGGATAAAGATGATTTTTAATCGCATGAATGATTTGAATTAAGATTAATGAATTAGGGGCGAAATTAAAAGAATAGTTTATCGTATCAAATAGATAATTAGATTAATCTAAAAATTTAGCTTCAAAATTTTAAATAACGCTATCTAGCGGTTAGACTTATGAATAAGTTGATGGTGGGGACACTGATTGGGCGGCTTAACCTATTATTACTTGGTTTCTAAAATTACACTTTTTCGGCAATACCCGATATTTGCGCCGTTGTTGTGTGTAGTGTTCTATTCAGATTCTAAATCGATAGTACTAATTTCTTTTTGTTTTTCAATTCGTTCTTTCGCATTGAATAAGAATCCAATAACTACGATTGCTATAATATTTATACTAATATATGTAAGATCAGGATTCGAATTATAAGACATTTTCCAATTAGTAATATCAAAGTCAATTGTGAATATTATGTCATTTGTCAAATCAATTTTTAACCCAGCTATTAATCCTGATACATATTTGAAACCGTAACCTAAAACTCCAAATCCAATTACTTGAAAAGCGTTATTTATTATTGATAGATTGATTCCTTGAATAAATCTTTTTTTGAATAAGAGGTAACCGCTATAAATACTAAAAAAGAATAGGACAAAGGCAATTATAAGAATTAATAATAGTGGACCATTTATTGATCCTATTGACAGTAATAATTTAATTGTATATCCAACTCCTATTAGTCCGCCGATTATTTGATATAAACTTAATATATATAGTTTTTTCCTAGTTTTATTCATTCATTTTTTGTGTTTAAACATTACACACAACGGTTTCCGTTATCGCCAGTTGGCGGAGTAAGGAACGCGGATTTGTCGGCTTAGTATTGGTTTGTTGGTCAAGTTAATTATTTTCTTTCTAACGGTGCCGCCTATTGGCGATTAACCGTCTTTGTTGTGAGCTGTTATATTAGTTTAATTGAGTTTTTGAAATCATTGAATTCTTTTATTGCTGTCTGATTTTGTTCTTGAGATTGATGTAGATTAAAATCATAATAGAAACCATTATGTTCTGCTTTAAGAACTTTTAATTCAACTTTTGTAGGTTTGTTCAAATCAATATGTTCAAAGGTATAAGTTGAGTCATATTCATATATTTTGCACCCTGAAATTGTATATGGATCATATCTTCTATTTATTTCAAAATCTTTTAAAATCATAGATGTTCCATATGCAGACATTTCCATCACCTCTTCAAAATTTTCAAATTCCTCAAATTCTTCTTTAGGGGTGATATTTAGAGTAATAGTTGGTGAAAATGTATTTTTAAATTCAGGTTTATCTTCAAAATATTTTGTGACTATTAGAATAGGTTCACCTATTTCATCATATACTTCGTCTTTTATTTCTTCAAAACCGTTGCCTAAAATTTGTTTGTTTTGGAGATTCTTGAAATCCTTAACTTTAATGAAACCCCAATCTTTTGGTTTGTAAAAAAGTATACCCAATTGTCTGTTTAAATACAAATTTTCATTTGTAACGACAGCTTGAAATGGATCAACAACTACATGAGCTAATGCTAAACTAGAAAGTTGTAAAAATTGTCTTCTTCCTATTCCCATTTAATACGAAATCTTAAAAATATAATTGCTCCCAACTTCTTTTATCAAGTTGAAAATAAAGATTTAACTAAAAGCTTACCGAGATATTCTGAGCTTTTCAAATATAAATTATTGTCAAGGCTTAAAACTGTGGGAAACCGTAATTTTTGGGCTATTTAC
Source organism: Salegentibacter sp. Hel_I_6 (assembly GCF_000745315.1). NCBI lineage: Bacteria > Pseudomonadati > Bacteroidota > Flavobacteriia > Flavobacteriales > Flavobacteriaceae > Salegentibacter > Salegentibacter sp. Hel_I_6. Next base: position 3,219,558 of record NZ_JQNQ01000001.1, read on the forward strand.
CAACAGGTTTTTAACTTTTTTATTAATACAATAGTGAGTTTTGCGGAAGAGTTGGTAATAATTAAAATAGCCTTAGTGCTAATCTTTCAAAATCCCAGCTACTTTTAAGAATTGTAAAACTTCCTCTTGAGGTAAAACTTTTATGGTTCGGCCTTTAAAACCCGTAGTAGTTTCAGCCATAAATAAAGAATTTAGAATAGCTTCTTCGGTAGCTTCAATGGCGGCCATAAACAGCGGAGACATCAAATCGTTGGGAACTACTTCCTGTGTTAAGGTTTCGGTATTTATTTTATAAGGAATTCTCATTCCTTTGGCGGTAGAAAAAGCGATCACATAATCGCCGCTGCCGTTGGAAGCGATTCCACCGGTTTTTGCGAGCCCCAGGAATGCTCGTTTAGCCAGGCGTTCCAGGTTTCGGTTGTTCAGTGGTGCATCGGTAGCGACCACTATCATACAGGAACCGTCTACATTATTCTGTAAATTATTGCTAAAACTGTAGTTTCCCAGCTTTTGTCCCACCGGAACGCCGGCAATTTGCAAAACCCCGCCAAAATTACTCTGCACCAAAACGCCTAAAGTATATCCGCCCAGGCTTTCGGGCAGTTTTCGTGAAGCTGTGCCAATCCCACCTTTATAACTAAAAGCAACGGTGCCCGTCCCGGCGCCAACGTTTCCTTCAGCCACTGCACCGGTTTTTGCATTTTGAATTGCTGAAATTACATCTGCATTGGTCACGTGTTGCCCGCGGATATCATTTAAATAACCATCGTTAGTTTCGCCAACCACGGCATTTACCGAACGTACGTGTTCATTGCCGGGCAGGTTTAGTGTATATTTTATCACCGCATCCATCGCGGTGGGAACGTTTAAGGTGTTGGTAAGGATCACAGGAGTTTCCAGGTTTCCCAGTTCATTAATTTGTGTGCTGCCGGCCAGTTTTCCGAAGCCATTTCCCACAAAAACCGCTGCGGGTACTTTCTGCTGAAAAATATTTCCGCCGTGCGGAAGAATAGCCGTAACACCGGTACGCACCGAATCGCCTTTTATCAATGTAGTATACCCAACTTTTACACCTTCAACATCGGTTATCGCGTTTAAAGCTCCTCTTTGCATCACCCCAATTTTCAGCGGAATTTCTTCTACACGCTGCTGTGCGTTTAGTAAATTCAACATAAAAAATAGGAGGGAAGGGAGGAAGATATAATTTTTCATTAACGATTCGATTGTTGAGTTGTTCAAAGAATGGAAAGTTACAAAATAGTTTTTATGGTATATTTTGAAATTATTGAATGTGATTTTACCCATAACGGCCTACTTTTATTTCCGTAGCAAAACCGAGCTGATTGTCAGCGGTGGGCAGAGGAGCATTGCCTAGCGCAGCGGTTGCAATGCGCAAGATAGGCAATCAGCGTAGTGTTTTCAAGGAGAGAAAAGTAAGCCTAGCGTTTTTTGGTTCTTTTTTGGGCAATGCAAAAAAGAACATAGAGAAATATATTCTATGCTATTCCTTTCAATATTAACCTGCTGTAGTTCAAATTATAGATTGTATCTTTGCACCCGCTTTTGGGAGACTGTAAAAAAGTTTTTAAAACGTCATCCTGAACTTGTTTCAGGATCTAGGTTGTTCATAATGAAATCAACTTAAAATCCCGAAGCAAATTCGGGATAAAGTCTGAACCAAGTTCAGCTTGACGAAAAAAAGATTTTAGAAGCAGCTTTGAAAATAGAATATTATGAGGACAAAGTCGATAAAGAAGAACCGTATTAATGTAGTAACCCTTGGTTGCAGCAAGAATGTGTATGATAGTGAGGTGTTGATGGGGCAGCTTAAGGGCAACAATAAAGACGTGGTGCACGAGCAGGACGGCAATATTGTGGTGATTAATACCTGCGGATTTATAGACAACGCCAAAGAAGAATCGGTGAATACCATCCTGGAGTTTGTAGAACAGAAACAACAGGGAGAAGTAGATAAAGTTTTTGTAACCGGGTGTTTAAGCGAGCGTTACAAGCCAGATCTTCAAAAAGAAATCCCTGATGTAGACCAGTATTTTGGAACTACAGAACTTCCCGGCTTACTAAAAGCCCTGGAAGCCGATTATAAACATGAATTACTGGGCGAACGTTTAACAACCACGCCAAAGAATTACGCTTATCTTAAAATTGCCGAAGGTTGTGACAGGCCCTGTTCTTTTTGCGCTATTCCACTAATGCGCGGTGGACATAAATCGACACCAATTGAAGATCTGGTTACAGAAGCGAAGAATCTTGCGGCAAATGGCGTAAAAGAATTAATTCTTATCGCACAAGATCTAACCTATTACGGGCTTGATCTTTATAAGAAAAGAAATTTAGCCGAATTACTTGAAAACCTTGCTAAGGTTGAAGGCATTGAGTGGATTAGGTTGCATTATGCATTTCCAACCGGTTTCCCAATGGATGTGCTGGATGTGATGAAACGTGAGCCTAAGATTTGTAATTATATAGATATCCCGTTGCAGCATATCAATACTGAATTATTGAAATCTATGCGCCGCGGAACTACGAGCGAAAAAACTACAAAACTGCTAAAAGATTTCAGAAAATATGTTCCTGAAATGGCCATTAGAACCACGCTTATTGTAGGTTACCCGGGAGAAACCCAGGAGCAGTTTGAGGAAATGAAAGATTGGGTAGAGGAGATGCGTTTTGAGCGTTTAGGCTGCTTTACTTATTCTCACGAAGAAAATACACACGCTTATAATTTGGAAGACGATGTGCCACAGGATGTGAAGCAAGACCGTGCTAACCAGATTATGGAAATACAGAGCCAGATTTCCTGGGAGCTAAACCAACAGAAAATTGGTCAGATCTTTAAAGTGGTGATCGATAGAAAAGAAGGAAACTACTTTGTAGGTAGAACCGAGTTTGATTCACCGGATGTAGATAACGAAGTGCTAATTGATGCAAGTTCCATTTATTTAAAGACCGGGGAATTTTACGAAGTAAAAGTGACCGATGCTGCCGATTTCGATTTGTATGCTGAACCAGTTCACGAAGCCCCAAAACCGGTAAGAAAAGAGTTGAAGGTTAAAACTGTATAAAATTCTTAGACCGGTAACTTTCAATTTCTATACTGAAAAAATATGCCCTGCGGAAAAGGTGTCCATAGACAGGCTTTAAGTCCGGAGGCTTTTAATGCAGAATTCGTCCAGGTATTACAGGTTTTAAAAAGGTGGAAAGAAGTTTCAGCTAAATAGAACGCATCCTCCTGATAATAACGTAACCCTGAAACAGGTTGAATTTTTCCCTGATTTTCAGCGTTTACAGTTTCTAAAATATATTCAGTTAGCTTCTTATATTGATTTTCTGAAACTGCAATTTTAACCAGGTTTTCTGAAACTGGTGCTTTTTGATAAAACCGGGTATGTAGGGCGCTTTGAGATTTTAAGAAAAGTGCTTTAAAAGCAACATTGAGTTTTAGATCTTCCCACTGCGGGGTATTTCGGTAAAAATTAAGATCACCCCAACCAAACCCTATAAATTCAGAATTCTGCGGATTTGATAGGGCGTGCTTAGGTTTAAATATGCTATCCCAATTGATGATTTTAGAATGTACCGGCAGCAAAATATCAGTGTGCATATCCTGTTTATAAAGATAAATATCAATTTCCGCGTTTTTAGATCCAGATTTGGAATTCAAAGGAATTAAAGAGCCAATTAATGCCAAAACCGTGTAAATTACCGGCGGTGCGAGCAGGATCAAAAGAAATTTTATAAAATATCGAAAACCTTGTTTCATAGGTTTAAGATATTGAAATTTCCCTCAGTTCGAGTAGATATTTGAGACGACAGCCAAAAAAATCATATCGAGAACAGATTGTAAGTAAGAAAACCACTTCTCGAAACAATCTCGATTAACATCGAGATCACTCGAAGTGACAGTAGCGATATTAAATAGACAGCGAGTTTTTAATGTCTACTTTTTAAAGTTTTTCTTTGCAAGATTTGGTAAAGCATCAAAACGTCCTTCTATTAAGGCTTTCTTTTTGGCTCGAGACCATTTTTTAATTTGTTTCTCCCGTATTATGGCAAAGTTGATATCTGTAAATTCAGCGAAAAATACCAGTTTTAAAGGTCTTCTTTTAGCGGTGTAACTTCTTGGATGAGCTCCGCTTTGATGTTCAATCATTCTTTTTTCAAGGTTAGAGGTAACTCCGGTGTAATAGGTGTTATCTGCACATTCCAGGATATATACAAAGCTGATTTTCATTTTGCCGTTTTAAAGAGATATTAAGTTACTAAATTCTCTCGTCAGTTCGAGTAGGTTTTTGAGGCGCTAGCCAAAGAAACCGTATCGAGAACATCTACCGAAGTACGACTACACTTCTCGATACAATCCCGATTATCATCGGGATCACTCGAAGTGACGAACCATGTCAGCTTCATATTTTATTTTTGTCAAGGCGCTACGTCAGTTCGAGTAGGTTTTTGAGACGGTAGCAGAAGAAACCATATCGAGAACTTCTCGATACACTTTCGAAAACCTCCCGGTTTTCAAAACCACTCGAAGTGACGAAACTATCGAAGGAATGGAAGAAAAGGATGCATCTTGCTGGCTAAAAACTCCATATAAACTTTAAAAAATTTATTATCTTTCTTCCAATAATTTAAAACCTATGCCGCAAATTTCTAAAAAAGTCAGTTTTTTCCGAAGAAACTATTTTTACTTTGTAGGTGGAATTTGGCTGTTTTTTGGAGTTGGTTTGCTGCTTGCAAAAGCGAATGATATCCTCGCCTATACCTATACTATTATCGGAATCGTTTATGCGGTATTTGCCCATTTCAAAAAAGATCTACCCTTAGAATTTATCCGTTGGGATAATGAAAAAATTGAGATCAGCGAATGGCAACAGAGTACCAGATCTTATTATTGGAGAAATATTGATGGGTTTAATGTATCGGCAACCAACCTTACGATAAAATTAGGGCCTGCAGGGGGAACTATGGTTGAGCTAAAAGGCTATTCCGAAGCCGATATTAAAAAACTAAAAACCGAATTAACTCCCGAGCAAAATTTAGCTACCGCCTGAGATGCAAAAAATAATAAAAAAGACCAGCTTCTTTAAGAAATACCTGTACTACATTTTTGCAGCCTTCTGGATAATTTTCGGAGCTTATTATTATTTTCTATCCGAGGGAAAAGGAGCGGTTTTTATTTCTGTCTTATATTTAATAGCAGGCTTATTACACGCCCTGGTTGCTTTCAAGCAAGGAGGTAAAAATGCGGAATATATAGCCTGGGACGAAGAAAAATTGATTATTGCGAGATTACATCAAAAACCAAAAACCTATTATTTTGGCCCCGAGGTGAATATTCACATAAGCAACTACCATTTGATTATAAAGGCACCAAAGGCAACGGGTGATATGGTTGAGTTAAAAGGATTTTCTAAAGAAGATCTTGGCTTACTTCGGGAGAAGTTTGAAAAACCGGTTTTTAGTGCATAAGTCTATTTCCTTATTTTTGATACCAATTTAAAACCTACACTATCTGTTTTCTTTAAGCTATATTCAAAAATTGCTTCCCCGCCAATGTGGCCGTCTTCATAAGTTGCCCAGATAAATCTTTCGTTTAAAATTTCAGATTCTACAAAACGCATCTCGCCGCCAAGTACAGACTTTTCGGGAATTATTTGTGTGTTTCTTTTTAGAGATTCAACTATAAGAGATTCAGGATTATTAAGGGTATCAAAAGCTTGTGTAAAAGCTACCGGCCTTCTACTTTTCAAAAGATGTAATTCTTTTTCCATAGAATCCTTTTGAATATTTAATCGATCGAGATTTGCCTCAAGGCTATCTATTTTTAAAAGCGTCCTTCCATTTTCGGCTTCATTGGTGCAGCTCATTAATAAAGCAAAAACCGGAAGTAATAAAATCTTTTTCATCCCACAAAATTAGGAGAATAGGCTTCAAAAATATGAGAAACAATTCATAAAATTAACACATATTCTCTATCTACTTAATTTTAAATACCTGGCAGACTTAGCGAATAGCCATGAGAAATGATTTCTGTAGCAACTTTTACAACTATTAGAAATAGTTTCGATAAAAAATTATAATTCCTGCATTACGAGATAGGTGGTATAACCCAGATAAAACACAAGTAGAATTAAAGCTTCCCAACGATCAAGCCTTTTTCGTTTTCCCGTAAACATCGCTAAAAGTAGAAAAAGAGTACCGCCGGCGAGAATGTAAAGATCCTGGTTAAAATTCAGGTTAAAATCAATAGGCTTAATAAGCGAGGCGGTAGAGAGGATGAGGAAAATATTAAAAATATTAGAACCAATAATATTTCCAACGGCAATATCAGCATTCTTTTTGGCAGCGGCTACTATAGAAGTTGCTAATTCTGGTAAGGAAGTTCCAGCCGCAACTACCGTCAAACCAATAATTTTCTGACTAATCCCCATATTTTCAGCAATATCAATGGCATTATTCACTACCAATTGTCCTCCTAAAACGAGTCCGGCAAGGCCACCAATGATAAATATTCCCGTTTTTAGCGGACTAAGGATTTTTATACTATCATCTTCAACGGTTTCATCGTTTTTTAGTTGTTTGTACACATAAAAAAGAAATGCCAGGAAGCAAATCAATAAAAGGATACCATCAAAATTACTTAAGACACTACCTTTTTCCGGGGAAATAATTTGGTCGTTAACCATCATAAACAGAACCACCACCGCAATAAGTGATATAGGAATTTCTTTCCAGGCCGTGCTGGATTGCACCGCCAGCGGTGTAATTAGCCCGGTGATTCCAAGGATGATAAACAGGTTAAAGTTATTACTGCCAATCACATTTCCAAAAACGATATCGGAGTACCCATCGGCGGCGGCAAAACTGTTTACCACCAACTCCGGTGCCGAAGTTCCAAAAGCTACGATAGTTAAACCGATAGCAAGATTAGAAATATTAAATTTTTTGGCCAGGGCAGAAGCACCTTCTACCATATAATTCGCACCAAATATTAGGACGATCAATCCTAAAACCAAAAGCAAAGAAGCAATTAGCATTATTCTTCAGTGTTATTTAATAGCACAGGCTTACCTAGCTCAAGCTCTTCCAGTTTTTTCATTTGCGTCTCTGCATCACCAACAATTAAAAAATACATTTTTTCAGGATTAATATATTTTTCGGCAAGTTCCCTTATATCCATTACGGTAAGTTCTTTTACCATTTTTTCTCGTTGTTTTATGTAATCATATTCACGACCAAAAGTGCTAATTTCACTCAGCATATCCAATTTTGAATTTAAAGTTTCAAACTTCCTTGCGTTACTTTTTATCATAAAACCACGGGTGACTTCCATATCTTCCCCATCAAAATTTTCAGGATAATCTTCAACAATTTCTTTAATTAGTTTCACGGCATCGTAAGTAATATTAGTTCTCACGCCGCTGGAAATTAAAAATGGGCCTTTATTTTTACCTGCATCAAACCCGGAACGAATTCCGTAGGTGTAGCCTTTGCCTTCTCTTAATTCCTGGGTGAGCTGAGAGGCAAATCCGCCACCGCCCAAACGGTAATTCATAACTTCGGCTGCATAAAAATCATCATCGGTAGCGGCCAGGGCAGGAGCCCCAAATCTTATAACCGACTGTTTTGCGCCGGGAACATCATAAAAGTAAATTTGCGATTTTTCCGGTAGCTGAGGTTGAGCAGCCTCTGGTATTTTAACCGATTTAGGTGGCCAGGCAACCGAGAGACCACGAATTCCTTTTACGGCTTCCTCTTTTTCAATAGCACCGGCTACGTGAAAAACACTGCCCTTTGGAGAAAGATTTTCGGAATAATAATCTTTTACATTCTGTAAGGTAATGGCTTTTACCGAAGCTTCAGTTCCTAAATTATTTTGTCCTAAAATATGGTCTTCGCCATAAATAAGCTTTCTAAATTCGTTATTAGCAATACTGTTAGGGTCGGCTTCCTGTCTTTGAATTCGGCTAAGCGCCTGTTGTTTTATAAGTTTAAATTCGGTAGAATCCCAGCGCGGTTCTAACAATATTTCCTGAACCAAATCTATGGTTTCGGTATAATTTTTAGCCAGAGTACTTCCGCTTAAAACCATTTTTTCGTCCACGGCATTTACGCGAATATCTGCTCCCAATAACTGGATTGCTTCTTCCAGTTCTTCCGGAGTTTTGTTCTTAGTGCCTTTTGTCATTAAATTAGCTAGAAGATTAGAAACCCCAACTTTATCTGGGTTTTCAAGCAATAAGCCACCCTGCATTTCCAGGCTGAATTTTACCAACGGAACTTCATTATTGGTGATTCCATAAACTTTAAGTCCAGATGGAAGTATACTTTCCCAAATCTCGGGAACTACCAGCTCTGGGGTACTTCCGTATGAAGGTTCTATACTACGATCAAAACTGGAAGGAGTTTTTTCGTAAGAAGCGTCTGCAGAAGCATTAACTTCTTCTTCGGCATTTTCAACTATTTTTTCTTCTGCAACTTCAGCTTCTTCAGAGTTTTCTAAGGCAAGTTCGGTTTGACCTTGCGGCACAAAACTGGTCGCTACAAAATGTTGATCTTTAATATATTCCTGGTAAACCCGCATCACATCTTCTGCAGTAACAGCCAGTATTTTTTCGACGTCTTTATTGATATAATTCGGATCGTTAGCGAAAATTTGATATTGTGCCAGTTGAAAACCTTTACCCAGAACGCTGGACAGACTATTGTAAAAATTGGTTTCCTGCTGCGCTTTAATACGCTCTAAGTCGCTCTGCGGAATACCTTCGGCTTCAAACTTTTTAAAGGTTTCAAAAATCGCATTTTCCACAGAATCTAAATCAACTTCGTTATAAGCGGTAACCTGGAGCATTAGTTGTCCCGCTAATTCTGAAGTATAATTAAATATTTGTACACGATCTGTAAGTTCTTTTTCTGCAACCAGGTGTTGATACAGCGGGGCGTTTTTTCCGGCACTTAAATAATTTGCTAAAACTTCTAACGCATAAGAATCTTCGTGATAAGAATAAACGCTTGGCCAGGCGAGGGTTAATTCTGGAAGCCTGGCGAAATTATCTTCGTAATACAGTTTTTTTGTTTCATCTAGCTCCACCATTTGTTTTTCCTGGCGGGCTACCTCCGGACCTCGTGGAATTTCATCAAAATATTTATGAACCCATTCTTTGGCCTGCTCTCTGTCAAAATCTCCGGCGATGGTAAGCGTTACATTGTTTGGAACATACCAGCGGTTATAAAAGTCCTTTACGTCTTGCAGCGTGGCATTTTGAAGGTCTTCTAAAGAACCAATTACCTGCCAGTTGTAAGGATGATCTTCAGGATATAGGTTTTTATCCAGAACATACATGGTATGGCCATAGGGACGATTATCCACACCCTGTCTTTTTTCATTTTTTACTACCTGTTTTTCTTTGGCAAGCACGGGTTCGGTAACTGTATTGATAAAATAACCAAGTTTATCGGCTTCAGCCCAAATCATTTTTTCCAAAGCATCTTTAGGAACAGTTTGAAAATAATTGGTGCGATCGCGACTGGTAGAACCATTGGCCCCGGAGCCTCCTATTCTCGCACTCAACTTATCAAGCCCGCCTTTCCCAAGGTTTTCAGATTCCAAGAAAAGTAAATGCTCAAAAAGATGTGCGAAACCAGTTCGGCCTTCTTTCTCCCGGGCGGAACCCACGTGAGCAGTTAAAGCTACAGCGACTACGGGATCTGATTTATCGATATGAAAAATGACATTTAAGCCGTTTTCCAGAGTAAAAGTTTCAAAATCTACATTGAAATCGGTTGATTCCTGGGATTGAATAGTTGAAGAAAGTGCAAAGCTGCAAAGCAGTAAAAGTATAATTCTGAATTTCATTAAGATGAAGTTTTAGCTACCCAAAATTAGTGTTTATTTCGATTAATTCAGAATTAAATCATTGGAGTCCTAAATATAAGAAGCCACTAATACACGAATATTAGGTTTTGTCATTGCGAGATCTCTTTTGACGTGGCGCAGCAATCTTTTGTTGGAAATTACTACCTGTTTAGCGTTTGTGGTTCACGTTAAACTGTAAGAGTAAACTTCACAAATTAATGTAGAAAAAAAAATTTAAACTTTCCTTCTAAAATACCTACGAGCTTAAAAGAAACCTCGCAGTAAACATCCTGCAAGGTTTGAAAAGCCTTGTAGGTTTGATTCAGAGCAAATCCAAGCCGGAATTTAAAATCATGAAATTTTTACTTCTTCCTTCTTTGGTCCTATGAATTTGAGTAAATTGATACCTACGAGGTTAAAAGAAACCTCGCAGGATAATTCAATAAAATTATTCGTGAATTCGTGGCAATAAATTTATAGATTTCTATAATCTAAATTTGTTATTATTCACAAAGAAAACTGAATTTGCGAAAAACAATTTCCCGTTTTGCCAAAACGCCCGGAATAACGGATTATCTACCATATAAATAATACTTCCGTTTCCTATTCTTTCTTCTCCGAAAACCAGAGAATTTTCAAGATTTTTAATAGCTGAACTTCCTGCAAAACCTGCTACGATTTCCGGTTGCTGAATGTAAGAAACGTTGTAACCTTCATCTAGCAATTTATAGCTTTCACTGCTTAGTTTTAGGCTGAAATAAGTATCGTCATAACCAAAAGCCATTGGGTGGGTTTTGTCAATCTTGGTTTTTACAATGCTTCCCGTAATCATATCTTTAGCGCTTTCTCGCTCTCTTTGTGCATACGGAATTAAATTACCAACAGCGGTAGTATCTTTGGTTTCCGACTTATTTTCTTTAAGATTGAAACCATCTTTTCCTGCAAAAGTGCCTACAGAGCGACCAATGGCAATAAGTTTTCCGCCATTGCTAACCCAGTCTTTTACATTTTTAAAAGTATCTTCATCTAAAACACTGGAATAATAACCTTCCGGCATTATCAGTACATCAAATTGAGAAAGGTTTATATTTTTAAAATAATCGGTGTTTAAGGAAGTGACCGGATAATTAAGATCCTGCTCAAAAAAGTGCCATATTTCTCCGTAATTCAGGGAAGAAGTCCCTTCTCCTTTTAAAACAGCAACTTTCGGCGGGTTAATTAGTTTTACTTCCGGCGAACCAAAGTCGGGTCCGCTACCGGCAAAGCTGGTGTTTGCCGCTACCAGTTCTCGTTGATGTTTATTAGTAATTTCAACTACAATTTCATCAAAATCTTCGTTAGTTCTGTTGTCGCTTTTTGTGATAATCAAGCTACCACGATCAAAATCTTTTCCTTCACTTTTAAAGGGAATTTCACTAAAACGCACCTTAATATTTTCCTTTAGTAATTCGGCTAAAAATTGGGCATCTTGTAACGCATTCCATTTTGAAATGTAACCAGCTCCCGAAGGATTTGCGGTATTTGTAATTTCAGCATTTGTAGAATTTGTTTCTGAAGAAACTTCGCGTGTGCTCGCTATTGCTTCTAAACCGTATGCATAGGGCAAACTCCAGGCCGTAATATCATAAGTTAGTGAATCGGTTAGGGTAGTGGTTGGTTCAAAAAGGACATTTACCATTTTCCCTTTTGGCTGGTTCGTATTGATTACCAGGGTGTTTTCATCAGCATTGAATCTACCTTCTTTTCCTTCATTATAATTAAATCCGTTTATCCTTCCAGATGACGCATTTTGGTACTTAATCTCGTGTTTATCCAATAATTCTTTTAATGATTCAATTTTATCCGGATTTCCTTTTACTGCGAAAGATTTATATTCCAGATCTTCATTATCAAAATACTTTTTAAACTCATTATTTAAGGCATCAATATTTTTTGTAGCAACTTCAATGGTTGACAGCCCGGTAGTGTGGTGGTGCGCTACACGGTCTTTTAAGGTAAGTTCGTAACCTTCATCGGTATTAATTCCCAATCCGGCACGGCCGTGACCAGCCTGTTCGTAGGTCATTCCAATTGCGCCCATATAAGTAGGATAAGTGTCACCATAACTTGGGTACAGCAAATCAAAACGTTCTTTGGTAAAAAACAGCCAGCCTTCCTCATCAAAATATCTGGCGTGGTTTTTTCCTATTTCGGTTTGAAATTCTCTTTGGAAAGGGGTGATAATTTCGTGAAAAGGTTCGGCTGCGGGGGCAAAATAATAAGGCTCATTAATGCCCTGTTCGTGAAAATCTACGTGAATATGTGGCATCCACTGGTTGTAAATTTTAAGTCGTTGTTGGGTTTCCACCTGTGTGGCCCAGGCCCAGTCTCGGTTAAGATCGAATAAATAATGATTTGGTCTTCCACCCGGCCAGGGCTCGTGATGTTCGGCGGCTGCTTGCAATGGGCTGTAAGGTTCGGCTTTTACCTGATTATACCAGTTTGCATAGCGATCGCGACCGTCAGGATTTACACACGGATCTATAATTACCACGGTATTTTCCAGCCAATCCTGTTTTTCGGTGATCAGTGCATATAAAGTTTTCATCGCCGCTTCGGTACTGGAAGCTTCATTGCCATGTACATTGTAGCTTAACCAAACGATAGCTTTATCAGCATCGGCTCCAGTTTCTGTAATTCCGGTGTTTCCAAGATGCTTTTTTCTTATGTCATCCAGATTTCGCAAATTTTCTTCCGAAGAAATCACCGCATAGGTAAGCGGGCGACGTTCATTGGTTTTTCCGTAGGTATGGTATTTCACCAGCGGAGAATTTTGAGCAACCTTTTCAAAATAATTCACCACATCTGCGTGACGGGAGAATTGCTCCCCAATTTCATAACCCAGGAATTCTTCCGGACTTTGTAATTGTGCGTTGGTTTGTAAACCTAAAAAAAGAAAGACGACAGCGAGTAAAGTTGATTTCATTTATTGATTTTAAATGTTGAATTTGAGCTTAATAAGTTCCTTGTTATTCAAAAAGTCATTTTATCGTCACCCTGAATTTATTTCAGGGTCTAAGATCTTGGATTTAAAATAGAAGCTGAAACAAGTTCAGCTTGACGTTTGATTATAAACTACCAATAATCGAGTAAATATAGTATCTAGCGCCAAATTAACTAAAAATTAGCGAATAAAATTCTTAACTTCGGTATCTTTACCATCCAAAAAATTGCTAATGCCAACCGAGTGTATTCCGTACAAAGAAACCAACTATTTTACCGAGCTTATTTTAGATTATCTCGCTGAAAAAGAGGAATTAAAAACTTTCTATAATCGTTTCCCACACCTGGAGAATTTTAAAGCGCAAATAGAAGAAAAGTCTTCTTTTCCGATAAAAAATAGAGAAATCCTGGTAAAAGCTTTAAAGGAGCAATATTCCGGGTTGGAAATTTCTGAAGATACACAAAGAAATATTGACGCGCTGGCAGAGGAAAAAACCTTTACCGTGGTAACCGGGCATCAATTGAATTTATTTACAGGGCCGCTTTATTTTTTGTATAAAATTGTTTCTACAATTAATCTTACCCGAAAATTAAAAGAAAAATATCCTGAAAATAATTTCGTCCCGGTTTATTGGATGGCCACCGAAGATCACGATTTTGAAGAGATCAATTTCTTTAATTTAAACGGAAAGAAATTTCAATGGGCAAATGCGCCAAAAAATGCCGAAAATGATGCCGTAGGAAATTTATCTACCGATGGCCTGGAGGATGTTTTTAAGCTTTTTTCAGCTGAAATTGGTGGCGGGAAAGATGCCGATTATTTAAAGGAATTGTTTAAAAAAGCTTATCTGAAGCACGCTAATCTTTCCGAGGCTACATTATATCTTGCCAATGAACTTTTTAAGGAAGAAGGTTTGGTGATACTGGATGCGCAGCAAAAAGAATTGAAAAAGCTTTTTATCCCTTATGCTGAAAATGAACTTTTAGAACAAATTTCTCATAAAACTACCACGGAGACTGCCGAGAAGTTGAATGAACTTGGGTATAATGTACAGGTGAACCCTAGAGAAATCAATCTGTTTTATTTGAGTGATGGTTTGCGGGAAAGAATTATAGAGCGAGATGGTGAATACTTTGTGCACGAAACTGATATTAAATTCAGTAAAAATGAAATTTTAAAGGAATTAAAGGAATTTCCGGAAAGGTTTAGTCCAAATGTGATGCTTCGTCCTTTGTATCAGGAAGTGATTTTGCCTAACCTTTGTTATATAGGTGGCGGGGGGGAAATTGCATACTGGCTAGAATTGAAAGAATATTTTAAAGCTGAAAATGTTGTTTTTCCGGTTTTATTACTTCGGAATTCGGCTTTGATCCAATCAGCAAAACTGGATGAGAAGCGAAAGAAATTAAATATTTCAAACAAAGAATTATTTTTGAAACAACACGAGCTTATCAATAGAAAAGTGCGGCAAATTTCAAATATAGATATTGATTTTTCTAAACAGAAAGAACATTTGGTAAAGCAATTTCAGCAGATGTATGATCTGGCAGAGAAAACCGACAAATCTTTTCTTGGCGCGGTAAAAGCCCAGGAAGTAAAACAATTAAAAGGCCTTGATAATCTCGAAAAGCGTCTTTTAAAAGCACAGAAAAGAAAATTGGAAGATGAGGTAAGTAGAATTGCAGCGCTTCAAAATGAGCTTTTTCCGAATAAAGGTCTACAGGAACGCCAGACCAATTTTTCGGAAATTTATGCAGAATACGGCCCCGAATTAATTTCAGTATTATTAAAAGAATTAGACCCGCTGCAGGCGGAATTTAAAATTTTGACTTTTGGAAAAGAATAAAATGCACACCATAGATATGGATTTGGTAGAAATGACTCTAGACGTTATGAAATATACCATAGACCGTATCTCCAATATTACTCCCGAAATGGGAGCTCCCAAAAAAGAAGAAGAATTATTTAGAATTGTTGGAGAAACCGTAACTCCGGAAGGGATTGGTGGAGAAAATGCTTTTCAGCTTTTTCGTGATGTTTTGGTGAAAGCCACGGTGCCAATAGATCACCCAAGGCATTTGGCCTTTGTACCCGCGGCACCAACCCGGGCAGCCATTATGTTCGATTTAGTGACTTCGGCTTCCAGTATTCACGGGGCTTACTGGATGGAAGGTGCCGGTGGAATTTTTTGTGAAAACCAGGCGATGAAATGGCTGGTTTCGCTTACCGGTTTACCCGAAGGTGCTTTTGGCGTTTTTACCAGTGGCGGTACAGCTGCAAATCTTTCGGCTATGGTAGCGGCTCGTGAAGAATGGCGTGCTCGCGATAGTCAGAATGTGGGTAAAAAAGCTTTGTTGCTTACTTCCCACGGGGCGCATAGTTCTATTCAGGCAATGGCGAAAGTGATTGATGCCGATGTAGTTATGATAGATTGTGAAGAAGAAAATCTTACCGGCAGGGAATTACAAAATGGTATTAACGAACTGGAGGAAAAAGATAGAAACCGACTTTTTGCTGTAGTGGCTACCGGCGGAACCACGAATGCCGGTATAATAGATCAATTAGATACCATCGCCGATGTTTGCGAAAAGGAGCAGGTTTGGTTTCACGTAGATTGTGCTTATGGCGGTGGGGCTTTGGCTGCGCCTTCGGTGAGGCATTTATTTAACGGAATTGAACGCGCCGATAGTATTACCATAGATCCGCATAAATGGTTGTTTTCTCCTTACGATTGTGGTGCTGTAATATATAAGGATCTGGAGCTGGCCAAAAATGCTCACTCACAAAAGGGCGCTTATTTAGAAATTTTTAAAGATGAAGGTGCTGATGGTTTTAATCCCGCCGATTATCAAATTCAGTTAACAAGAAGAATTAGAGGGATGCCGCTTTGGTTTTCACTCGCGATGCATGGTACCAATATATACCGGCAGGCCATTGAAACCGGAATTGAACTTGCAAAAAAAGCCGCTAAAAAGATTGAACAGCGAGATAACCTGGAGTTAGTAAGGCCAGCGAGTTTATCGGTGGTTCTATTTCGAAGGAAAGGATGGAGTCCTGAAGAATATAAAGACTGGACGTATAAAAATCATCGTGATGGTTTAGCGCTGGTCACCCCAACCACCTGGAAGAAAGAAACCGTAATTCGTTTTTGTTTTATTAATCCAGATACTACTGAAGAGGATATTGATATGATTTTAGATACGTTGGATTAAAGTTATATAAGAGGGACCTGTCTAAAAAATATTTTTTAGTTGTCATCCTGAATTTATTTCAGGATCTAAGCTATGGGTAGCTAAAACATGTTATAAGCTGAAACAAGTTCAGCTTGACGTATAGAGATCTTTCTAAATAACCACTTTCGTTATTCAATCTCATAATCTAACCGCATTGTAATAGATGCGGTTTTCTTTTTATCGGCGGTGTTGTAGGTTCCACTCCAGCTGTAATCTTCGCCGCTGTTTTGTCCGGTGATCTGGAAAACGCCCATATTGGCATTTTTTAATTCGCCTAAGCTTCCCCCGCTATTTTCGGCAATTCGTTCTGCTCTTAACCGAGCATCCTCGGTAGCTTTGGAGATCATTTCAATTTTAAGATCGGCTATTTTAGTATAATAATATCTTGGTGGCGTAGAATTAAACTGCACGCCTTTATTGAGTAATTCAGTAATCTCGCGCGCAACTCCTTCCACCAATTCTACATCATTAGATTCAATTTTTACATTTTGGGTAAGTTGATAACCCTGAAAAATGCTACCTACATAATTTCCATTTTGGTATTGATTTTCACGCTGCTCTGAAGTTTGTACAGAATTAAACACGATATTTTCTTCGCTAATTCCTTTATCAATAAGGTAAGTTCTAACAGTTTCCTTATCCCGGTTTAATTCATTGTAGGCCTGTTCCAGATTTGCGCTCATTCGGCTAAAACTGCCTTCCCATACAATTAGATCTGAGGTGAAATTTTCACTTCCTGAGCCGGTTACCGAGATCACGCCGTCTGGATTTGCACGACTTACATAAGATTCTCCCAGGAACCACGCAGCAAGTACAATGGCGATGGCAAATATTATGGCACTTATATATTTCATTTTTGATAAAATTTTATTCAGAATAAAGATAGAAAATAAACCCGCTGGTTATTTTATTTTTGGCTCAAATTCTTACTTTTGCTTATGCAAAAAAACGTACTCATTTTAGACTTCGGCTCGCAGTACACGCAACTGATTGCAAGGCGTGTAAGAGAACTCAATATTTACTGCGAAATTGTTCCATTCAACAAAATTCCAGACGATATTTCAAGCTTTAAAGCGGTAATCCTTTCAGGGAGTCCGTTTTCTGTTCGGGGGGAAGATGCTCCGCATCCTGATCTCTCTAAGATTCGTGGAAAACTGCCAATTTTGGCCGTTTGTTATGGAGCGCAGTATTTTGCTCATTTTCATGGCGGAAAAGTTGAAGCTTCGGAAACCAGGGAATATGGAAGAGCAAATCTTTCGGTAATAAAAGATGGTGAAACCTTGTTTGATGGGATTATGGAAAACTCACAGGTTTGGATGAGCCATAGTGATACCATAAAAGAATTGCCGGCTAACAGCGTGAGAATTGCCAGTACTACAGATGTTTTGAATGCAGCTTACCGAATTGAGGGCGAACAAACTTTTGGAATACAATTTCATCCTGAAGTTTATCACTCTACCGACGGGAAGCAATTGCTGGAAAACTTTTTAGTGAAAATTGCCGATGTAGCCCAAACCTGGACTCCGGGTAAATTTGTTGATCTAACGGTTTCAGAATTAAAAGAAAAAATAGGAGACGATAAAGTAGTCTTAGGTTTAAGTGGTGGCGTAGATTCTAGTGTTGCTGCGGTTTTATTGCATAAAGCCATCGGGAAGAACCTGTATTGCATCTTTGTAAATAACGGTTTGCTTCGTAAAGGAGAATTTGAAAGTGTTTTAGACCAGTATAAAGATATGGGGCTAAACGTGAAGGGAGTTGATGCTTCGGCACGATTTCTGGATGCCCTTGCAGGAGTAAGCGATCCAGAAGAAAAACGAAAAGCTATTGGAAATGCGTTTATTGAAGTTTTTGATGACGAAGCGCACCAAATAAAAGACGTAACCTGGCTGGCACAGGGAACCATTTATCCCGATGTTATTGAATCGGTTTCGGTAAATGGCGGACCTTCAGCAACAATAAAGTCGCATCATAATGTTGGCGGATTACCAGATTTTATGAAGCTAAAGATCGTGGAGCCTCTTAAAATGATCTTTAAAGATGAAGTGCGAAGAGTAGGTGCCGAAATGGGAATTGATAAGGATTTATTAGGAAGGCATCCATTTCCAGGCCCGGGACTGGCCATTAGAATATTAGGAGATATTACGGCTGAAAAAGTGCGTATTTTGCAGGAAGTAGATCATATTTTTATCCAGGGTTTAAGAGACTGGATGTTGTATGATAAAGTTTGGCAGGCCGGCGCAATACTTTTACCGGTAAGCTCGGTAGGAGTAATGGGAGACGAGCGCACCTACGAAAAAGTAGTTGCTCTAAGAGCGGTAGAATCTACCGACGGAATGACTGCAGATTGGGTGAATTTACCTTACGAATTTTTGCAAAAAACCTCGAATACTATAATAAATCGGGTTAAGGGCGTTAATAGAGTAGTGTATGATATAAGCTCAAAGCCACCGGCTACTATTGAATGGGAATAAGATTTTCAGCTTAATTAAATTAATGAATATGAAATACCTTTTAATACTTTGCTTTTTATTTCAGCTGTCCACTCTTACGGCCTCAGCCCAGGAATTTAAATACCATACGGTAGAAGCCGGAGAGACTGTTTATAGCATCGCTAAATCTTATAATATTTCTGAAGATGCGATCTTTAAATATAATCCTGATGCTAAAGCCAATAGTTTAGAGGTATCATCAAAATTAGTAATCCCGCTAAGCCAAAAGGAAAAAGCTTCAGCTGAAGGCGATGATGTTCAGTTTATAACACATACCGTGAAGCGCAAAGAAACTCTTTACCGAATTTCTAAGGATTACAATGTTGAAATTGACGAAATTAAGCGGTTTAACAAACATCTTTATTCTGAAGAATTACAGCGAGGTGAGGAAATTTTAATTCCGCAGCGGAAAAAAGGTACTGCAAATACCGAAATATCCTCTTCAAAAGATTTGGATATGCCAGCCGCTAATAAATCACAAGCTTCTGAAACCCGTGAACACGTTGTTTTACCCAAGGAGACCAAATATGGAATTGCCCGTAAGTATGGGCTAACTGTAAAAGAACTTGAAGAATTAAATCCTAAAGTAGAAGTTTTACAGCCCGGTATCATGATAAAAGTTGGTACTGATGTCCTGGACGAACCCGTAATCTTAACCGATGAGGTATTTGAATTTTATGAAGTAAAACCAAAGGAAACCTTATTTGGCTTATCTCGTAAGTTTGATGTTCCGCAAGACTCACTTATATCTTTAAACCCTGCTTTAGAAGATGGATTGAAAACTGGAATGGTTTTAAAAGTTCCAAATACGGGCGAGGGAGAAGGTAATCTGGAAGCTGGAGAAACCGAAGAGCTTAAAAGTGATGTAGAAGAAGATGATGATATACGTTTAGATCTTACCGATAAACTAAATAATTTTGATACTAAGGAACTCGTAGTATTATTGCCTTATAGCTTAAATAATATAGATAGCGATTCTACTTCAAGCTATAAAGATGCAATTCTGGATGATCGCGTTCTGCGTATTTCTCTAGATTTTTATAGCGGTGTACTTATGGCGGTTGAAAAGGCAAAAGAACTTGGGATTTCTACTCGTCTAAGAACGTATGATACTCGCAGAAATGTTCAGGATGTGACCAATTTGATCAATTCTAATGATTTTACCAATGTAGATGCGGTAATTGGCCCGTTATTACAAAATACTATTGAAGCCACAGCTTCAAAATTAGCAACTTATAATGTTCCGGTAATTAGCCCTATTTCAAATCGTAAAATGCGTTCTTATCAAAATTTGTTTCAGTCGCGTCCTACTGATGAAATTTTGAAAGAAACAATGCTAAGTTATTTAGGGAGAAATGCGATAGGGAAAAATGTAATCATAATTGCAGATGGTGCGAAAAACGAGGTTAAAAATGAGCTTACCCAAATTTTACCAAATTCTAGAGTGATAATTCCTTCTGAAGGATATATAAGTGCCGATAAAATTAGAGGTACGCTTTCTGAAAATCAGGAAAATTGGGTGATTTTAGAATCTTCCAATATTGGATTGTTAAGCAGCGCTACTTCAGCCTTAAATAGGTTGGCAAGGGGTCACAATATAAAACTATTTACTACCGATAGAAATAGTGGTTTTGAAGATGATATTGTAGATAATCAACATTTGGGAAGACTTAATTTTCATTACCCTTCTGTAGATAAGGAATTTGATCATGCTTATTCTGGAGACTTACTGGAAAAATACAGGGAAGATTACGATATGGTTCCCAGTCAATATGTAATTAGAGGTTATGATCTTACTTTAGATATTTTACTTAGGCTGGCTTCTGCAAAAGATCTTTATGAATCTTTTGAAAAGCATACTGGTTTTACCGAGTATCATGAGAATAAATTCCATTATACCTCAAAGCGGGATGGCGGTTTTTATAACGATGCCGTTTATATTATGAATATGGATGAAGAACTTAATTTAAACGTTGCTAATGACCAGTAAAGTAGTTTACCGCGGAGACTTGAGAACCGAAGCTGTGCATTTACAAAGCGGTTCAGAAATCATAACCGATGCGCCTGTAGATAATCACGGAAAGGGTGAAGCTTTTTCACCAACAGATACCGTAGCCACTGCTTTAGCCAGTTGTATGCTTACAGTTATGGGTATTAAAGCCGAAGACCTTAAACTAAGTTTGAATGGAACCAGTGCTGAGGTAACTAAAACCATGGCGACTAATCCCAGGCGAATTTCTAAAGTAGAGATTAAAATTACTTTCCCAGAAACCTATTCTGAAAAATCCAGGAAGGTCTTGGAAAATACGGCAAAAACCTGTCCCGTTTTGGAAAGCTTGCATCCCGATATGGAAAAGATAATTAGCTTTAATTATTTATGAGAATTTCGTTTTTTCTGCTAATCTTCATTCTTGTTATTCCATTAATGGCGCAGGAAAATGAAAAATTAAGCTGGGCAGAAAATAGAGTTTTAAGCTGGGATGATTTTAAAGCAAGTCCTAAAAAGCACCTTCCTTATAAAGCAAATACCAATTCCGGACTATCCTTTTCCTGGAATGCTACGCAAAGCAATCAAGGAATAGAACTTAATTACGAAGTAGGAAGTAATTTTTATCCAAACCGTTCCTGGGTTAAGGAAATTGAGGAAGTAGATTACTTACTTGCCCACGAACAATTGCATTTTGATATTACCGAACTGCACGCCCGGAAACTTAGAAAAGCCTTAAGCAATTATGAGCCTGCAGCCAGTAAGATTAAAAAAGAACTAAATGCTTTGTATGCTGAAATTGAAAAGCAGCACCGGAAAATGCAAACTGAATTTGATAAAGAAAGCAACCACAGTTTAAACAAAGAAGCCGAATTGAAGTGGCGTATCTTTGTTCAAGAAGAATTGGAACAACTAAGCGCCTACTCAAGCTAAAAATTAGAAACTTCCTGTTTGGCAGTTTCAAATTCCTCCAGCATTTCTTTTACAATTTCTGCGGCAGGTTTAATTTCATGAATTAATCCTGAAATCTGGCCTATTTCGAGTTCCCCTTCTTCCAAATCACCTTCAAACATTCCTTTTTTAGCCCTGGCACGTCCTAGAAGTTCTATAAGTTCTTGTTTTGAAGGATTAGTTGTATATAATTTTTGAATATCATCAAAGAACTTATTCTTCAGCAGTCTTACAGGTGCCAACTCTTTTAGGGTAAGTTTGGTGTCACCTTCCTGCGCTTTCACCACCATTTCTTTAAAATTCTTATGAGAAGAAGCTTCGGGGCTGGCAACAAATCGGCTACCTACCTGTACGGCATCGGCGCCTAAAACCATCGCTGCCAACATTCCTCGCCCTGTGGCAATTCCGCCTGCGGCAATCAATGGGATATTGATTTTTTCTTTCACCATAGGGATTAAGGTGAAGGTAGTAGTTTCGTCCCTACCATTATGCCCGCCGGCTTCAAAACCTTCAGCAACAATAGCATCAACACCAGCTTCTTCAGATTTAATGGCAAATTTCACCCCGCTTACCACGTGTACCACTTTAATGCCGTGATCCTGTAAATGCTTTGTCCAGGTTTTAGGGTTTCCAGCAGAAGTAAAAACAATTTCCACTTTCTCCTGGATAATGATTTCCATGATCTTATCAACATCAGGGTAGAGGAGCGGCACATTAACCGCAAAAGGTTTATCGGTTGCTTTTTTGCACTTTTCAATGTGTTCTTTAAGAATTTCAGGATACATAGAGCCTGCACCAATAATCCCTAATCCACCAGCATTACTCACGGCGCTGGCGAGTTTCCAGCCACTGGCCCAAACCATTCCGGCCTGGATAATTGGATATTGAATATTAAAAAGTTGTGTGATCTTATTGTTGGGCATTTGCTTTAATTTTCTCCGAATTTAAGAAATAACACCCGAACCTAATAATTCTTCGCCATTATACCAGGCCACAAATTGGCCTTCGGTTATTGAGGCCTGTGCGTCTTCAAAAACCACATACATTCCATTTTCGGTTTGATGTAAAATGGCATTTTGAAGCGGTTGGCGATAACGAATCCTGGCTTTCACTTTTAAACTTTCATCGGCATTAATTGCAAGATCTTTTCTTACCCAATGCACTTCATCTTTATTTATAAATAGCGCTTTTCTATATATTCCCGGATGGTTTTTTCCCTGTCCTGTATAGATTACATTTTCTTCCACATCGGTATCTATTACAAATAGTGGTTCTGGAGTTCCACCCACGGCAAGACCTTTTCGTTGACCTTTGGTAAAGTAATGTGCACCCTGATGTTTTCCTACAACTTTTCCGTCTTTAGCAGCATATTCATATTTCCTGGAAAGAAATTCCAGTTCTTCTTTTTTGTTGCTGAAATCAGGAGTTTCGGTAGCGTAAATATCCTTTTCGGCTTCAATTTCTACAATTTCGCCCTCTTTAGGTTGCAATTTCTGCTGAAGGAAATCAGGCAAACGTACTTTTCCTATAAAGCATAATCCCTGGGAATCTTTTTTATTTGCAGTTACCAGGTTTTGCTCCGAAGCAATTTTTCTTACTTCAGATTTTTGCAATTCCCCAATAGGAAATAAGGTTTTAGAAAGCTGTTCTTGCGTTAGCTGGCATAAAAAGTAAGACTGATCTTTATTATTATCTTTTCCGGAAAGTAATTGATAAACGGTTTCCCCGTTTTCCTTAATTTCTCCTTTTCGGCAATAATGACCTGTGGCTACATAATCGGCACCTAAAGAAAGCGCGATTTTCATAAAAACGTCGAATTTGATCTCGCGATTACATAAAACATCGGGGTTTGGCGTGCGGCCGCGCTCATATTCGTTGAACATATAATCTACAATACGTTCTTTATATTGTTCGCTAAGGTCTACGGTTTGAAAAGGAATCCCCAGTTTATCGGCTACCATCATTGCATCATTGCTATCGTCCAGCCAGGGGCATTCATCAGAAATAGTTACCGAATCGTCGTGCCAGTTCTTCATAAAGAGACCAATTACCTCATAACCCTGCTCTTGCAAAAGATATGCTGAAACACTGGAATCTACACCGCCCGATAAACCAACTACTACTTTCTTTTTCATAAATACTGAATTGAGATCTTTCCCGCATAAAGTCGGAAAAGAAGCTGCAAAATTACGAAAATTTAATAGAAAGGTTTAGGAGATGCAAAATGCTGGCAATAAAAAAAGCGGTTTAAAATGTAGATTTTCAAACCGCTTTATTAAAATTATAGTGAACTTATCTTTTTTCAAAAATTACTGAAGCCGCTGGAAATATTAATGGTGTAAAAGTAAATTCTGAGTTATCAGAGTTGAAGCTTACGTTACCATTAATGTTATCTAAATCAAAATTTTCTAAACCCTCAATAGGTAATGAAAATGTATAAATTTCACCGTCCCTTTCCCATACACTATTGGTTTCATCGGCAAGAGTACAAGGGTTACTAGAACCCACATAATATTCAGAGTTAGTCGTTTTATCACTATTAAACGTAATAGATGATTCTCGGTTGCAGGTGCTTAATTCAAAATTAGGAATTCCGTTTGCTTCAGCGATATACCAAGTTCCTAAAATATTTTCTTCTCCGTTGGCATCATCATCATTGCTACAAGATATAAATAGCGCAAAACTAAAAAGCAATAGAAAAAGTTTCTTCATAATATAGATTTTGTTTTTTGTAAATATATTCAAATTTAAATACGTCTTAAAATAAAGCGTTGAGAAGTGTTTTTTATTGTTTAAGAATTTTAAATACAATTATTTTGCTGTTTAGGACAAAACCAATAAGTTTAAACATTTAACTATTGTTTGTTAATTATTAACAAACAATAAACAAAATATAACATACATCTCCGTTACTTTTACAGCATAACTAAAACTTAGAATTATGAAAAATTTTAAATTTACAAAACTTGCACTACTTGCATTTTTGGCTTTTGGCCTTTTTTCCTGTAGCAACGACGATGATGCTGGAGATGTCATCACCCCAACAAATACAATTGCTGATTTTGTAGCAGGCAATGACGATTATTCTTCTTTAGCCGCCGCACTAGAGGTAACGGGATTAGATGCTACCCTTGATGGATCTGCAAACTATACCGTATTTGCACCTAATAATGCCGCGTTTAACTCTTTTTTATCAGCTAATGGATTTAGTAGTCTGGATGAAGTTCCTGTAGGTGTTTTAACGGAAATTTTATTAAACCACGTTCAGGAAGGTGAAATCACATCTGGCTCTCTTTCTACCGGATATATTGAAAGTATGGCTACTGGGATGGCTTCAGATTCTCCTTTAAGTCTTTACATCAATACCGATGATGGCGTAACTATTAACGGGGTATCTTCAGTAACATCTGCTGATGTGGCTGTAGATAACGGTGTTATACACGCTGTAGATGCTGTAATTGGATTGCCAGATGTAACCACTTTTGCTACTGCCGATCCTAATTTCGATATTTTAGTACAGGCGCTTACTGCAGATGAATCATTCTCTTTTGTAGAAACTTTAATGATGACAGGTGATCCTGCACCATTTACTGTTTTCGCACCAACAAACGCCGCTTTTGCCAGTGTTCTTGAAGAATTGGAATTAGCCGGATTAGGTGACATTCCTGCCGATCTTTTATCCAGTATTTTAAGTTACCACGTTGTAGCTGGAGCTAATGTACGTGCTGAAGACTTATCTGATGAAATGATGGTTGAAACGCTTGAGGGTGGTAGTTTTACTATCAATCTTGGAGATAACGTAACTATTACTGATGAGAACGGAAGAACTGCAACAATTGTTGCCACTAACGTTCAGGCAAATAATGGTGTTATTCACGCTTTAGATACTGTTATTCTTCCTGAGAATGATGCTATCGAAATTGAAACAAATACCATTGCTGATTTTGTTGCCGGAAATGAAGATTACTCTTCTTTATTGGCCGCTTTAGAAGTTACCGGATTAACTTCTACTTTTACCGGAACAGATAATTATACTGTTTTTGCCCCTAATAATGCTGCTTTCGCTGCATTTTTAAACGATAACGGGTTTGGTGGTCTTGACGAAGTACCTGAAGATTTATTAACCCAGGTTCTTTTAAACCACGTTCAAATGGGAGCAATTATGTCTGGAGATCTTAGTACTGGATATATCCCAAGTATGGCAGTTTGGGGAGTTTCTGAAGAGCCATTAAGTATGTATATCAATACTGATGATGGGGTGATGATTAACGGTGTTGCTACTGTTACTGCTCCAGATATTGAAGTTGATAACGGTGTTATACACGCTGTAGATGCGGTAATTGGTTTGCCCGATGTGACTACATTTGCTACTGCCGATCCTACTTTTGATATTCTTGTACAGGCTCTTACCAGGGAGGAATCATTTACATTTGTTGAAACTTTGATGATGACAGATGATCCTGCACCATTTACCGTTTTTGCACCTACAAATGATGCGTTCGTGGCATTGCTTGAGGAACTTGAGCTAGGAGCTCTTGGAGATATCCCAACTGAAACCTTAGAAGCTACTTTAAATTATCACGTACTTGCTGGAGCTAATGTTAGATCTGGAGACTTAACCGATAATATGCCGGTTGAAACCTTAGGAGGTGAGTTTACAATAAACCTTGGAGATAACGTTGTTATTACTGATGCTAACGAAAGAACTTCAACAGTTATCGCTGCTGATGTACAGGCAACAAATGGAGTAATTCACGCCATAGACACTGTATTGTTACCAGCGATGGAAGAATAATTAGAAATAAACTAAATAATGAAAAAGCCCCGGAAACTATTTTCCGGGGCTTTTTTAATGTTGAAAGATTTCAGCTTTTATTCTTCAGCTTTATCTACTACCAATCTTTCATCGCGGTTAGCGATTTCCCAGGCAGTTAAGAAAACTAATTGAGCTCTTTTCTTTAGCGCTTCATATTCAATTTTCTCTGCAGTATCAGTTGGCTTGTGATAATCTGGGTGAACTCCGTTAAAATAGAAAATCACCGGAATATTGTTTTTTGCAAAGTTGTAATGGTCACTTCGGTAATAAAAACGGTTAGGATCATTCTCATCGTTATATGTATAATCCAGATCCATATTCATAAATTCTGAATTTACATTTTCGCTTAGTTCATGAAGATCGGTACTTAATTTATCACTTCCAATTAAGTAAATATAATTGTCATTTCCTTCATGATCTTTATCAATACGCCCAATCATATCCATATTTAGGTTAGCAACGGTATTTGCTAATGGAAATATAGGGTTCTCAACATAATACTTAGAGCCCAATAAACCTTTTTCTTCGCCGGTTAAATGAATAAAAAGAATAGATCTTTTAGGAGTATATCCATCTTTCTTAGCTTCCATAAAAGCTTCGGCTAATTCTAAAATAGCCATTGGTCCAGATCCGCCATCATCGGCACCGTTATAAATATTGCCTTCATCATCAACACCTACGTGATCATAATGAGAAGTGATTACCAAAACTTCATCAGGCTTTTCGCTTCCTTTTATATAACCCAATACATTTTCTGAGGCCTTAAGTTTTCCGTCAAAAAATTCAGTAGGGATTTCCTGGTAGTAATTTGAAAATCCTTCCGGGGCTTCTATTCCCATTTGCTGATATTTTTCAACAATAAATTCAGCTGCTTTTTTCTGTCCTGGTTCACCGGTATTTCGGCCTTCGTATTCATCGCTGGCAAAAGTGGTAAGATTATCCTTTAATTCAGATGCTGTTATGGTTTCAGCATACTCCATCGGATTTGCATTTTCAACATTTTTTTGAGTGCCACAACTTACAATTCCTGCAGTGATGGCTACTAAAAGCATTTTTTTCATAGTTTATCTAATTTTTATAAAATTGATACTTCGCAAAATATCTTCGAAGCTTTTATTAAAGTCGCAGCAAGATAGCAGTTTCGGTTTAAATTTCAGAGGAGTCTGTAAAACTTTCTTTATTAAATGCTAATTGAGATTTAAATTTTTACAGGTAGTTTACTGTTTTAGAATACTTTCTATAGTTTTTTTGGTAAGCGGCGCCATCACCTTATAACCTGCGAGGTTTGGATGCACACCATCTTCAGAATATTGCTTTGGCAATCCTTCTTTTTCATCTTTTAAAGGGTTGAAAAGATCGAGATAGGTATGGGAGTTTTCTTGTGCATAATTTTCTATCCAGGAATTTATTCTGGCTATTTTTTCAACCGGTTTTAAACCGGGGCGCCAGGGATAGTCGTAAACAGGTAGGATGGAGGCGAGGATTACCTTTATATTGTTTGCTTTAGCAAGTTGCGTCATAGCCTGAATGTTATCGGTAATCATTTTTACGTCAGAAAACCCAGTGTTTCCAGCAATATCATTGGTGCCTGCAAGAATTACTACTGCTTTTGGTTTTAAGGCTATAACATCTGGCATAAACCTAACGAGCATTTGCGGAGTGGTTTGTCCGCCAATTCCGCGCCCTATATAGTTATTGTTATCGAAGAATTCCGGTTGTGCATTCACCCAGCCTTCGGTAATTGAATTCCCCATAAAAACCAAATCAGGATAATTTTGGGATTCAAGTATTTTTTCGTTTTCTGCTTTGTATTTTTTGAGATTGGCCCAATCCTGTTCCATAAGTTCACTAGTTTCTGTTTTTTGCGCAATCAGAAAGTTGCTAAAAAGCGTTAATAAAGAAATTAAAACTACTTTTTTCATAATTTTAGAAGATAAAATTGAATTAATGCTTCCCTGGTATTCAAAATTTTAATCATACTAGAAACCAACAGATATTTTAGTTCGTAATAAAGTATTTGGTCGGGGTTGATTACCAAAAATAGTACTTGCACCAACATCAATATTAACATTATTAAAATTTCCCCTTAGCCCAGCTCCAACTTCGCTTTGAGGAAAAATATACTCCATATGAGGGTTATTGAGTCGTTCTTCATTATTAAAAGAGGGAGTTAAATATCGGCCAAAAAAATAAAAGCTAAACCTGTCATTTAAATAGTACTCAAAATTTGCGCTAAAGCTACCGTGAAAGCCAGGAGCCACATCGTTAAAAATGGTATTTTGTTCTAAGAGACCCGCAGCTAGAGCTATGTTAAATTTATCGGTTTCATAATTGAAGGTTTGATTTGAAAGTTTGTAATAACCCAAGCCATCAAATGCATTTTGAGTTTTATACCTGGAAGTGTAAAAGTTGGTTGTATTTTGTTCTGTCGTGCTTAATGATTCGGGTTTTTCCTGGGCGTCTAATGTAGAAAATGAAAAAAATAAAATAAGATAATAAAGAAGGTAAAGAGAGGAGAACGGCTTTTTCATAGAGGTATTTAATTTTAAAATAGAAGCAAAGGCTTTGTAGAATTTAGGTCTATTTATTCGGTAATGTTTTTAATTGCTTAAAGAGAGGAAGATAAAGATTAATTAAGGAAATCAAAACTAAGGAAATATTAAATACGTTAAATACTGAGAATTAGCAGATTCAGTAAAAGCCTAAAAAAAGTTCTTGAAAGCTTGTGTGTATTTGTAAAAGCTTGTTATATTTGCATCCGCTAAGCAGAAATGTATAGCAGTTTATTGGAGGAATGGCAGAGTGGTCGATTGCGGCAGTCTTGAAAACTGTTGACTGTAACAGGTCCGGGGGTTCGAATCCCTCTTCCTCCGCAACTTATCTCACAAAATATCACAAAAAGCCTCAAACCCTATGGTTTTGGGGCTTTTTTATTTTACAATATTTCAAAATATCCCAAAGAATATCAAGCTAGGAGGTGTCAAATTCGGTGTCACTTGAATAACTGAAATTAGTGACACCTTTATGATGAATATTCCTACAAAAATATTTTAACAATTTGATATTTAGTGTTTTATGATTGATATAATTTCGTACTTTAGAAATGTATTAATCTAAAAAATCTAAAGTCATGGATACAAATTTCTTCCATATTTTTTATCTAAGAGGTGGCGCAAAAAATTCTTTATCACCAATCTACCTTCGAGTCACACTAAGAGGTAAGCGAGCAGCCACTAGTCTTCGTAGAAGAATTTCCAAAGAAGATTGGAATTCTTCAGCAGGAAGGGCCAAGGGGAATACTGAGAAAGCGAAAATTCTTAATAGATATTTATCCAAAGTTGAAAACGACCTCTATATATCTCATCAAAAACTTTTAGAAAAGGGAACGAAGTTTACTGCTCAGGACTTGGTGGACACATTTTTAGGAAAAGACAAGAAAAAAGAAGACCAGGAAAGGATGCTTCTGGATATTTTCCAGGAACACAATGATCGGGTTAATAGACTTGTAGGTAAAGATTTTGCCGCCGGTACAGCTGAAAGATATAGAACGGCTAAAAATCACGTAGGGGAATATATAGAAAAGGAGTACAAAGTTTCGGATATTCCAGTAAAAGAGGTAAACCTCAAATTTATTACCGGCTTTGAATATTATTTAAAGACAGAAAGGAACTGTGCGCATAATTCCGCCATTAAATATGTAACAAACTTTAAAAAAATCATTCGCATAGCATTATCAAACGAATGGATAGCAAAAGACCCTTTTCAGAACTGGAAAGGTAAATTAAAAGTGGTAGATCGGGAGTTTCTAACTGAAGTTGAACTTCAGGCGCTGATCTCCAAAGAAATTAAAAATGAGCGACTGGATTTAATTAAAGATATTTTTACGTTTAGTTGCTTTACTGGGCTTAGTTATGCTGAGGTAAAAAAACTCTCAGAAAAGGAAGTGGTAATTGGTATTGATGGTAATAAATGGATTAAAACTAAGAGAACAAAAACTAAGACCAGATGCAGCGTTCCAATTCTTCCTGTGGCAGAGGCTATATTGGAAAAATATTCTTCGCATCCCGATGTGAGCGAGAAGCGGTTACTTCCAATTCTAAGTAATCAAAAAACGAATGCTTATATTAAGGAAATAGCAGATCTTTGCGGCATCAACAAAAATCTTACATTCCATTTGGCCAGGCACACGTTTGCAACTACTGTTACGCTTGCAAATGGAGTTCCTATAGAGAGTGTGAGTAAAATGCTAGGACACAAAAATCTTCGTACAACTCAGCACTATGCAAAAATTCTAGATCGAAAAGTGGGTGACGATATGGCTGTATTGAAAGAACGATTAGAATCCAAAAATTTTTGGAGAAAGGCTTAATTGCTATTCTATACCGGCTTTAGCTTGAATGGCTATCAATGTATAAGCTATTCGCTTTAACTAGTCCAAAAAATGGACAAGTAAGAAACAAGTAGTGCAGAAGCTATAGCCTAGCTTTAAACCGGCTTTGCTCCGGTTCTGTTCCAAAGAGAAACAAACGCGCTATCGCGCCTAACTTGATCAAACTTTGGCCAAAAAGTTTTTTATTTTTTTCATACTATAAACCTTTCCTTTATGTTTTCAGTTTTTTCCGCTTTTTAAAAAGAAAAAGAGGTAAAATAGTATCAATTAACTGGAATCGGTAATTTCCCTGGTAAATGACAATATTGTTCCGCTTATCATTGTAGTCTAAACACAGCTCCATAGCTTTTTTACTGGGTACTGAAGCCCCGTAATTCTTTTTGACCTGCAGCAATTTTTGCTTTTCAGCAGCTTCTTTAAGTCTGGAAGCAGTTGACGGTGAAATTTGAAATATCCTACAGATTCCAAGTACAGATAATGGAGCAGGTGCTTCTATATAATTAAAGTTAGGGGATAGAAAATGATAGGTACTGCCTTTTATCTGTACGCTTTTCTTTCTCCTTACTTTTCTCCAGAAGTCTTTATGTAGATATCCATAAATAATTGCCCCTGTAATTGCTTTAATGTTTCGGTAAGAATAAAAATCTACCGGATAGGAAAGCCTGAGCTTCCAGTTATTCTCGCTTCGTATCCTTTCAAAAGATTTTATGATGTAATAACCCGTCCTGTTATTGTATTGCAACCAACCTTACTCTACCAGAAAGTCAATATACTTTAATGTAGTTTTTCGAGAGCTGATCTCTTCGGTTAATTCTAAAAATAACAGTTCCCCATCATCCAGTTTTGCCTTTCCGCACTTGTAGATTAGCTTCAAGGATAGAAAGAATTGCAGCTTTTTAGCATAGCCTTTTTGCTGTGCATCAATAAATAGCTGAATGGGAACTGAAATCTCCGGAGTCATCTTACTTAAGAGTTAGCATCCTTCCTATTTTTTCGGTGACGATTTATAAATGCCTGGATATCCTTGAGACTGTAGTAGATCTTTCCTTTCACCTGTGCGTATTCAATCAGCCCTTCTTCCCGCCAGGTTTGAGCTGTTTTCGCACTTATTTTAAATAGCTGGATAAAATCAGCATTATCCAGAAGGATGAGACAGGGATCTTTAATCTGCCTGATCCTGAATTCCCTGGTGAGCTGTTCTATTTTAGCTTCCAGGGAATGCATACTGACCATAAATGGATGGATGCTTTCTTTCATAATTTCATTAGTTTATGATCTGTTATTATTTTAAAAATTACCATTACTTAATTTTTTTACCTTCTGGCAGCTTTCTTTTTTCAGAAAATTGTTCTAGGAAGCAAAAATTTTATACAAGCTTAGCTTAACCAACAAGTGGTTAACCCAGTAAAAAAACCAAAAACGTTTTTAATATTTATATGCTTATGTCTTCGAAGTCAAACAAAAAATGGACAACTAAGCACTTTAAAAAACTACTGTAATTCATCTCTTTAAAAATATGCAATAAATTGATTATAAAACACTTAAGAGTAGTTTTTTTGGTAACATTAAATTTGTTACCGTTTGGGATATTTTGAAAATCTAAAACTTAGAAAGCTGCCTTCAAGATCACAAAATCAACCAAATGACACTAAATAAAATGATAGCTTTTTTAACAATTACTATTTTCATCTGGAGCATTTTCCTTTTTGACGTCGGAAAGGAGCAAAAAGTAGATTGAAATGACAGTTTTTGAGTCCGTCTTTTCATTACTTCTTTCAGCGCTTTCGGATTATCTTTTGATGCTCTTTCATTTTCAAGCTTTGAAATTATAGAGGAGCTATAAATAGCCTGCCGGTTTATGCGGTCCGGTTAATTTCAAAGCTTGGTGCTTTCGTAGCAAAAGGTAAGGTGTTGGAAAAGAAATAACCGAAATAAAACCTGCAATTTTAACCAGGGGTTTTATTTATAAAAATCAGGATGAATATCGTCTTCCTCATAGTCCCTTATCCGATTTTCGTAGTTATTTTTGGGATCTGCAGCTTCCATTAAAGATTCCAAAATGCCTAAAGTGGGGTTTACTTTATTCTTCTCTATATCTTTCAAAATTGCGATTACTGCATTTATTCTTTTTTTGACAAGGTTTTCCAGAGTCTCCATTTTTGGACCCATCATTTCATTGGGAGAAATACTATTCATTTCAAAAAATTCGACCCTCGATAATAATGTCATTGATTGAGATTTAGATAAAGCCCGGCTGAACCTTCTAAATTTTTTGGCTACGGAAGTCTTGATCTTAAGAGTCTCGAACTTCTCTTTTTTATATTCTTCATCCATTTTTTAGTAAAATTTCTACCATTTTTCAATGGGTTTCAAGGGTTTTTAGTAATAAAACAGCTTCTTTTTAATTTTGCGCCTTGAATAAAATTATTTAAACAACTGTAAAACAGATTGTTGTGTTTTAAAAGGTAATTCTTAACGTGGCTCTGCCCGTTACCCTCTTGCTCTACCTTTTCGTCCCGCAGGGACAAAAATTTCAACTTTTAAATTGAATTTAATAGCGCTTTAATTAGTGAGAAACTGAATCCCATTTTTTATGATTGGAAAAGAAAAATCTTTAAAATTAACTGTAGAGAATTGGAAGAATAATTGAGAATTCTGTAAAATGAAAAACGGGATTATGAAAATCATATCCCGTTTTAGAAACTAATTATTTCCTGTTATAAAATGCCTTCATCGGCAAAGCTGAAGTAATCCCCATCGGGAGTTAGTATTAAATGATCCAATACCTTAATATCAAAAAGTTCCCCTGCTTTTTTGATCTTTTCCGTTAAGAGTTTATCGGGTTGGCTGGGTTGCAGCGTTCCCGAGGGATGGTTATGTGCTAAAATTATAGAAGTAGTTACAGACTTTAGAACTACTGCGAATACGATTCTTATATCTACTAAAGTTCCGGTGATGCCTCCTGTAGAGAGGGTGTAAATACCTTTTACCTTATTGGAATTATTAAGAAGCAGCATTTTAAAACTTTCAAAAAGTTCAATGTTTTGTTTATCCCAATGCTCAAAAAGAAGGTTGGCGGCATCACGGGAAGAAGATATTTTGGGAAGCAATTTTGTTTTAATACTTCCGCTGTAACTTATTGCAATTTCATTAACTTTGGTTTCCATTATTGATTTGTTTAAAGTTAGATAATGAAAGAGGGCGCACTTTTCGACGATGACGCCCTCTTTGTTTTTTGATTTAACTATCCTTTGCGGAGTTACCCAATAAAAGGATCTCATTTACCAGAATTTCGGTGATGTACTGTTTTTCTCCAGCTTCATTGTTATACGAGCGATAGGTTAATTTGCCATTAATAGCAATTTCCTTTCCCTTAGCGATATACTTACTGGCAAGTTCTGCCTGCTTACTCCAGGCTACAAGCTGGTGCCATTGTGTTTCCTGAATTTTCTCTCCGTCTTTAAAAAATTGTTCATTGGTGGCCAAAGAGAATCGGCAAACCAACATACCATTTTCAAACCTGTGGGATTTAGGATCTTCCCCAACGTTTCCAATTAACTGTACTGTGTTTCTAAGCGTTTTCATAACTAAAAGATTTAAAGGTTTATAATTGATTTTTAACTGATTTACTTATTGTATCCTGAGCGTTTTCCTTTTTTGATTTTTTTAATTCCGTTTCCTTTTTGTGGATTTTATATGATTTCATTTTTCCGTTATTCGATTTACTTCCCGTAGCGCCTTCACTGTTACCTTTTTCTGATGCTGATACATTTTCAAGATTTAGAATTAGGGAGGACTTATAAAAAGGGAGCGCAGGGACTGGCTTTATGCAGTGCGGACTAACTTCTAAATCTTGGTATTTTGCATTACAGAAAAAGGTAGTGGCAGTGAAGGCCGAGAATACTTCAAATAGGTAAATGGAAGAGTAGGGAAGGAGCAGGAAGCGGAATTAAATTAATAATGGAATCCAATTTGAGGACTTAAGTGGAAAACCAGAACCGAGAATGAAGCATTCCGCCGTTTTTGCGGAATAAGCGAAATGGAAGGTGAAGATTTTTCGCTTGTGTCCGGTGCCAGTGAATGAGGCTCTTTAGCCTGGAGGTACGTAAGACTAAAGTGCTGAATGGAATGAAAACCCCTCATTTAACTCCAAAAATTATTCAATTCTCTATTTTATTCTTAATATCTTGTTAATAACTATAGATAGTAATATAAACCTAGAATTAGATATTTTTTAAATTTGGAATCCCTACTCATTTAATTAACCACCAATTTTACTTTATACATTGATTATTTTTAAAGCTATCTCGAATTAAATTTAAGGCAATTTGAGGTTGATAGCTGTAAGTAATTCGTAATTGCTTAAAAGAAAGACCAAGGGAGTGACGGTGGCGAAGCCATGTAATTTTTTGATTAAGATTTATGCTTTAAGAAAGAGAATAACCAGGATGAATTTTGATATATAGGCATAAAGGTTAAGTAGTTTTCTCCATATAGTTTTGCCAGGTTACAAGAACATATTTCTTTTTTCCGTTTTCATACCGGGTTAGAAAACCAAATTCATATACAAAGAGATAAACTTCCTTCTTGCTGTTTTTCCAATAGTGCGTAAAGTAATTAGGATCGAAGCCGTGTTGTTTTAAAATGTCAGCTCTAACCGTGGCTTTCCCTGCTTTGTTGAAGCTTTTTAAAATCCTTCGATTGGTTTTTAATTGACGGTCTACTTTTGCATAGAATCCGGCAGCTCCTTCTTTGGTTTTTTGATAATGCCAGGCACTTTTACAATAGGGATCGCAAAACTTTTTATCTGGACGGCCTTCCAGTTTTTTATTACAGGCCAGACAATGTTTTTCAGTTTCCATAATTATAAAGCCGTTTTAGTCGTATAATATACGGATAATAAACGTTTTAGGGTTTAAGTCTGTTTACATTTATATACCAATAAATGCGCAGGCCATATGGATAGGAAGTATATTACTCTAAAGAATTTAATCATTGATAAAGAAAAATGTATAGGGTTAAAATTCTTTACCGATAAAGTAGTGCAGGTTATGGTGGACAACTTACCCGATGTACAGTGGAGTGAGAAGTTTCGCATGAATTATATCTTAAACACACCGGCTAACCTGGAGCTTGTTTTTAAGACCTTTCGTGGTGTTGCCTGGATCAATTGCAATCATTTTTATTCCAAGGCAAGTTTTGGACGCGAGGAAGAACCTGTGAACGTTCAACAACTGCAAAATAGGGAAGAGGTAAGTGGAAAGCGATATTGCCCTGGAAGTTACCTTAGAAAGTTAGAATTAAAGAGGTATGCCAATAGCACGATCAAAACCTATGTTTCTTGTTTCGAAACATTCATAAATCATTACAGTGACAGGGAGATAAAGGATTTGAACGAAGAAGATATAAGATTGTATCTTCAGAAATTGATACGAGAGGACTTTTCACATTCCTATATTAACCAGGCCATTAATGCTATTAAATTCTATTATGAAGTGGTACTGGAAATGCCCAATAGGTTTTATGCCATAGAACGTCCCAGACCTATAGAACAACTGCCGAAGGTCCTGGCAAAAGAGGAAATAATGGCTATTATTGAGCATACTAATAACATTAAACACCGATGTATAGTAAGTTTGCTTTATTCGGCCGGTTTAAGAAGAATTGAGCTCTTAAATTTAAAACTGGAAGATATAGATAGTAAGAGAATGGTGATTAAGGTAAGATCGGGCAAAGGAAATAAAGATAGGTTTACAATCTTAAGCGAAAAACTACTTGGTGATTTACGAAAATACTATAAAGAATGGCGACCGACTAATTTTTTGTTTGAAGGCCCTGGCAGGAAAGCCTATAGTCCCGAAAGTGTTTCGAGTATAGTAAAGAATGCTGCGAAAAAAGCGAAGATCAAGAAGCGGGTGACACCCCATATGTTACGACATTCCTTTGCAACCCATCTTTTAGAGAGTGGAACCGATTTACGATATATCCAGGTACTCCTTGGGCATAGAAGCACCAAAACAACAGAAATTTACACGCACGTGGCTACAAATATTTTTTTTAAGATTAAAAATCCATTAGATTAGTCATGTAAAGACATAATAGATATAAATGTAATACTGCATTTATACGTACGTTGTATACTATTGCTGGCAGCGAATGGTCTTCTTTTGAGGATCCTGGGCTGATTTTAGGAGGTATAGCTAAAGGAAAGAGAAGGACATACTTTTTGGTAGTGTCCCCAAGTATTTAGCGATGAGATCGTGGAGAGTTTTTTAACTATCCAAACGTTATCACGTTACTAATACTTGAGGTTAAGGTAGTTGAAGTTTTGGAAATAGTCTATGGGGCAACTCCCTTAATTTTTTACTTTAGCTATACGGACAATTTGAAAAGCCCTCCCCTTATTTCACGGATGTTTAGATCTACTTCTAAACACAATGTAAACGGGGCACGGACCTTAAAAGAAGTATTTTTATTTTTGCGCTTCAATCAACAGTCTCTGTTAACCTGATCCTGGCAGATAAGATAAACAGCATACAACACCATCTAACTGCAATAGCCGCAAAAATGCGACTACGGCAGTTAGATCAACGTTGTATACTATTGCTGGCAGCGAATGGTCTTCTTTTGAGGATCCTGGGCTGATTTTAGGAGGTATAGCTAAAGGAAAGAGAAGGACATACTTTTTGGTAGTGTCCCCAAGTATTTAGCGATGAGATCGTGGAGAGTTTTTTAACTATCCAAACGTTATCACGTTACTAATACTTGAGGTTAAGGTAGTTGAAGTTTTGGAAATAGTCTATGGGGCAACTCCCTTAATTTTTTACTTTAGCTATACGGACAATTTGAAAAGCCCTCCCCTTATTTCACGGATGTTTAGATCTACTTCTAAACACAATGTAAACGGGGCACGGACCTTAAAAGAAGTATTTTTATTTTTGCGCTTCAATCAACAGTCTCTGTTAACCTGATCCTGGCAGATAAGATAAACAGCATACAACACCATCTAACTGCAATAGCCGCAAAAATGCGACTACGGCAGTTAGATCAACGTTGTATACTATTGCTGGCAGCGAATGGTCTTCTTTTGAGGATCCTGGGCTGATTTTAGGAGGTATAGCTAAAGGAAAGAGAAGGACATACTTTTTGGTAGTGTCCCCAAGTATTTAGCGATGAGATCGTGGAGAGTTTTTTAACTATCCAAACGTTATCACGTTACTAATACTTGAGGTTAAGGTAGTTGAAGTTTTGGAAATAGTCTATGGGGCAACTCCCTTAATTTTTTACTTTAGCTATACGGACAATTTGAAAAGCCCTCCCCTTATTTCACGGATGTTTAGATCTACTTCTAAACACAATGTAAACGGGGCACGGACCTTAAAAGAAGTATTTTTATTTTTGCGCTTCAATCAACAGTCTCTGTTAACCTGATCCTGGCAGATAAGATAAACAGCATACAACACCATCTAACTGCAATAGCCGCAAAAATGCGACTACGGCAGTTAGATCAACGTTGTATACTATTGCTGGCAGCGAATGGTCTTCTTTTGAGGATCCTGGGCTGATTTTAGGAGGTATAGCTAAAGGAAAGAGAAGGACATACTTTTTGGTAGTGTCCCCAAGTATTTAGCGATGAGATCGTGGAGAGTTTTTTAACTATCCAAACGTTATCACGTTACTAATACTTGAGGTTAAGGTAGTTGAAGTTTTGGAAATAGTCTATGGGGCAACTCCCTTAATTTTTTACTTTAGCTATACGGACAATTTGAAAAGCCCTCCCCTTATTTCACGGATGTTTAGATCTACTTCTAAACACAATGTAAACGGGGCACGGACCTTAAAAGAAGTATTTTTATTTTTGCGCTTCAATCAACAGTCTCTGTTAACCTGATCCTGGCAGATAAGATAAACAGCATACAACACCATCTAACTGCAATAGCCGCAAAAATGCGACTACGGCAGTTAGATCAACGTTGTATACTATTGCTGGCAGCGAATGGTCTTCTTTTGAGGATCCTGGGCTGATTTTAGGAGGTATAGCTAAAGGAAAGAGAAGGACATACTTTTTGGTAGTGTCCCCAAGTATTTAGCGATGAGATCGTGGAGAGTTTTTTAACTATCCAAACGTTATCACGTTACTAATACTTGAGGTTAAGGTAGTTGAAGTTTTGGAAATAGTCTATGGGGCAACTCCCTTAATTTTTTACTTTAGCTATACGGACAATTTGAAAAGCCCTCCCCTTATTTCACGGATGTTTAGATCTACTTCTAAACACAATGTAACCGGGGCACGGACCTTAAAAGAAGTCTTTTTATTTTTGCGCTTCAATCAACAGTCCCTGTTAACCTGATCCTAGCAGATAAGATAAACAGCATACAACACCATCTAACTGCAATAGCCGCAAAAATGCGACTACGGCAGTTAGATCAACGTTGTATACTATTGCTGGCAGCGAATGGTCTTCTTTTGAGGATCCTGGGCTGATTTTAGGAGGTATAGCTAAAGGAAAGAGAAGGACATACTTTTTGGTAGTGTCCCCAAGTATTTAGCGATGAGATCGTGGAGAGTTTTTTAACTATCCAAACGTTATCACGTTACTAATACTTGAGGTTAAGGTAGTTGAAGTTTTGGAAATAGTCTATGGGGCAACTCCCTTAATTTTTTACTTTAGCTATACGGACAATTTGAAAAGCCCTCCCCTTATTTCACGGATGTTTAGATCTACTTCTAAACACAATGTAAACGGGGCACGGACCTTAAAAGAAGTATTTTTATTTTTGCGCTTCAATCAACAGTCTCTGTTAACCTGATCCTGGCAGATAAGATAAACAGCATACAACACCATCTAACTGCAATAGCCGCAAAAATGCGACTACGGCAGTTAGATCAACGTTGTGAGTCATCGAGAGGATTTTTAGGGAAAAGATTGAAAATAGAGAAAGCCGGTGATTTTTGTTTTTCAATCTTTGGTCGTTTAATTAGCAAATGACGGGTAAATCGGCAATAGCTATTTATTTTAAAATCTATTTGAAGCCATTTCTGCATTGGCTCGTAAGAACTTTAAAAAAAGGCGTTTTATCGGTAATTGTAGTTTCTCTCGGGAAGAAAAAAAGCTACGTGTTATAAAATCACTCAGCCGCAAGTGGCGCTTTTTTTAGCAAATTTGGAAGTTTCGGCTTGCGGATTTGAAGACGTCTCACAATCGAGTAGACGGCTCCGCCGTTAATTGACGGAGTGCGCCTCTCACACCACCATACGTACGGGTCTCGTATACGGCGGTTCGATAATGAAACTTATCGATTATAGTATTCGATTAAACCAACATAACCTTTCATTTTTAAGCGTTTTATGGTAATAGTGGTACGCAAGATAGGACTCTGGGCTACAGCCCAGCCGCCCATTCGGGTGCGACTCCAGGCATAGGCTTGATCTGGATTAATACCCAATCGAATAAGGTTTTTCCGTTTTCGTTCGGGCTTTTTCCAGTGATGCCAGATGCAATACCGTAAACGATTCCTTAGCCATTCTTCCAGCTTCTTAAGCTTTCCCTGAATGGATGCCGGTTTAAAGTAATTGATCCAGCCCCTTAACAATAAGTTGATGCTGTGGATACGTTCTTCAAAGCTTGCAGGAATTGTCTTTTTGGTAATATATTTAAGTTTTGACTTAAATATTTCCCATTTTGACGCTTCTGCCACAAGCTGGTATTTGGCCTTTTCTCCTTTCTTGTAGGTTGGTACAAAACCAAATCCCAATACCTTAAAGGTTAAAGGTTTACGTATGCCACTTTTCTCCCTATTGATTGGAAGCCGGAGTTTGTCCCGGAGAAATTTGTAGATACTATTACCTACGCGTTTCGCAGCGGGTTTACTTCGAACGTAAATACTAAAATCATCGGCATATCTTACATAGCGGTGTCCTCGCTTTTCCAGTTCTTTATCCAGCTCATTGAGCAGAATATTGGAGAGCAAAGGACTTAAGGGAGAACCTTGCGGGACTCCTTTCCTGCGTTTATGCAACTTGTCGTTAATTTGTATCGGAGCTCTTAAAAATGACCGCAATAACTTTAAAGTAGCCCGGCATTTTACCTTTTTGAATATCAAGTCTAACAGTACATCGTGGGCCACTTCATCAAAGAAGCTCTTTAAATCAATATCGACGATGTTTTGGTAGCCAGAATTGATATTTTCAAGGCTCTGTGCAACGGCTTGATGGGCATTGCGGTTTGGTCTGAATCCATAACTATAATTTTGAAAGGCTGGCTCAAATACTGGTTGCAAAACCTGATGTAATGCTTGCTGAAATACCCTGTCGACAACCGTGGGAATACCGAGTAAACGTTTCTTCCCGTTGCTTTTTGGTATTTCAACTCCCAGTATTGGAGCCACCTGATATTCCCCTCGTTCTATCTGCCGGGCGTATTGTTTACCGTGAGCTTTTAGAATAGATTGGAGTCCTGTTATTTGGACGTTATCTATACCTGCTGCTCCTTTGTTGCGATACACCTGACGGAAGGCTTGGTTTAGGTTCTTTTTACTTGTTAATTCTTTAATCATTAATACTAAAACAAATTTGTTGTCTCGCTTGATCGAAGGCTATTATTCTACCGGAAGGCTATCCGTAACATAAAATAACTCCAAGGTTCATTAAAGACCATTATCGTTCAGTCCTTCACCGGCTTATCAGGTGACCGGCTACTATGACTTCGGCTGACTTCTCCATCAAGCCATCCCGTGGCTATGGAGATCTCCCCAGGTAAGAACATCTTCTTTCCCCTGATTCCTGCCGGATCTACTACTTCGGTATTCATTTCGAAAGAAATGTTTAGGACATCACAATGATGTGCTTGCTCATCCAACCTTGTAGCCTCATATCCGGTTCCTGTTCGTCAGCACCAGGGTTTGTAGTCCCGCTTCCTTCAGTCCCAACTTCGCAGTTGGCAACCTTGCGGCTTACTAATGGTTCAAGGCGTCACCCCTGCCCATAAGGGACTTGCACCCTTTAGATTAATCTTTTACCTTTCGGTAAAAGAAAAGATGCCCATGCTGGGCACACACAAAATATAAAAACAATGCTTTAATTTAGTCTCAAACCGAAACTATGTGCGTTTTTGCTACGCCTGGTTTTTCCTAAGGTAAAATCATTGCTTATATGCAGCACAGTTTTTATACGAGACGTTGTGAGTCATCGAGAGGATTTTTAGGGAAAAGATTGAAAATAGAGAAAGCCGGTGATTTTTGTTTTTCAATCTTTGGTCGTTTAATTAGCAAATGACGGGTAAATCGGCAATAGCTATTTATTTTAAAATCTATTTGAAGCCATTTCTGCATTGGCTCGTAAGAACTTTAAAAAAAGGCGTTTTATCGGTAATTGTAGTTTCTCTCGGGAAGAAAAAAAGCTACGTGTTATAAAATCACTCAGCCGCAAGTGGCGCTTTTTTTAGCAAATTTGGAAGTTTCGGCTTGCGGATTTGAAGACGTCTCACAACAAAATATAAAAACAATGCTTTAATTTAGTCTCAAACCGAAACTATGTGCGTTTTTGCTACGCCTGGTTTTTCCTAAGGTAAAATCATTGCTTATATGCAGCACAGTTTTTATACGAGACGTTAGCTACAATTTGTTGATAAATCCTTAGAGTTTTATATCTATTTGTCAAAATAAAAAATATTACTACATTTGTATTATTCAAGTTGTATAATACAAACAGAAAACAATGAAAAGTGAGGACAATTTAAATGAACTATTGTTTTCTTGGGAAAACACATATAAGAAAGGTCAATTGACACTTTGGATTTTTATGGCACTTCAAGAAAGCCGAAAATACGTCGATGAAATTAAAAGTTTCATTGAAAAGAAATCGAACGGAACAATAAGTTGCGAAGAACAAAGCTTATATAGAGCATTAAGAAAATATGAACATATTAATGTTTTAACTTTTGAGTTAAAAGAAGGAAATAAAGGTCCTGAAAGAAAATATTATTCTTTGACAAATTTAGGACACGAACTTTTCGTTCAGTTTGTGAATAGAAACATTAAACTTTTTTATTCAGAAGAAATTAAAAACATTTTAAAATTAAATGAGCAATGAAAACCATCACACTTGATTTAATGAAATTTGCACTAACTGTAACAATACTAACTATATTATTTAGATATTCTTTGAGTTACGGAATAGAAAACCTATTAGGGATTGTAATTACTCTATCCGCAGTAATTTACGGGATTTCAATGTTTATATCTGGTTGGTATTTTGGAAGAAAGGATGGAGAATACTTACCAATATTTGATGTCGGATTCAGATTTCATCTTACAACATATTTAATTCATAATGGGATATCATTATTGTGGATTGGACTTGGATTTGGCTCAAAATATGAAAACTTAAATGTTCCTATTATGGTTGTTATTATTTGGGGTGTTTTTCTATTAATACATTTCATCTTTTATCTTTGGGCAAGAAGAAATTCAATTCATAATTTGAATAAAGAAGACATATTTGAATAATGAAAACAGTAGCTAACAGCATATAAAAACAATGCTTAAGTTAGTCTCAAATCGAAGTTTCGTACTCATTTGCTACGTTGGTTTTCATGCGGACAATCAAGCTTGCCAGGTGCACTGTTTTTATACGAGACGTTGTAACGCATTTACAAAAACACAAAAGCTGATTATTATCTGACAGAAAAATATGATAAAAACAAAACTCCTAATCTCTTTAGCCATATTATTCATTGCCTCCTGCTCTGCTCAAGAAAAGGAAATAGAAAAAGACCTGCAAAGTTGTATAAAACAAGAACTTAAAGATTTAAGACCAGAGAGCACTGATTTTTATAAAATTATGGTTGAGATGGAAGAGAGGATGTTGGAAAAGGGAGTTTTAAAAGATAACAAAAGGAAAGATTATCAGAATTTGTTTGGTAACATTTCTCCAGAATCTGAAAAGATAGAAGAATTTTACAAGGAAAATATAGAATACTTAGACAACAACTTTCCATTTCATCTTTTTCTTGCCAATGATATAATATTCAACCAATGCCCATATAAAGTTTCCTCCTCAAATAAAGAGCAACAGATCTATAAACAAGGGGAACTACAAAACAAAATAATGGAAAGCGGTTTTGAGAATTTAAAATTGAACAAAAAACTGATCACGAATGTTAGGGAATCCGATTTTCAAAAAATTGTTTATAGGGCGCCAGTCATTCTTCTAACATTGATCAATATTGATCGGAAATTTAATCCCGACCGTGAAAAAATTGAAGAGTATAAAAAAGATAGACACTTTCTCAATAAAAATTAAAACGCGTTACAACAATATATAAAAACAATGCTCAAATATTGTCTTGAATCGAAACTCTGCGCTCGCTTGCAACGCCTGATCGTCCTGCGGACAATCACGCTCGCCGGCTCGCACAGTTTTTATACGAGACGTTGTATACTATTGCTGGCAGCGAATGGTCTTCTTTTGAGGATCC
Source organism: Salegentibacter sp. Hel_I_6 (assembly GCF_000745315.1). Classification (NCBI taxonomy): domain Bacteria; kingdom Pseudomonadati; phylum Bacteroidota; class Flavobacteriia; order Flavobacteriales; family Flavobacteriaceae; genus Salegentibacter; species Salegentibacter sp. Hel_I_6. The sequence continues at coordinate 3,263,762 of NZ_JQNQ01000001.1, forward strand.
TGGGCTGATTTTAGGAGGTATAGCTAAAGGAAAGAGAAGGACATACTTTTTGGTAGTGTCCCCAAGTATTTAGCGATGAGATCGTGGAGAGTTTTTTAACTATCCAAACGTTATCACGTTACTAATACTTGAGGTTAAGGTAGTTGAAGTTTTGGAAATAGTCTATGGGGCAACTCCCTTAATTTTTTACTTTAGCTATACGGACAATTTGAAAAGCCCTCCCCTTATTTCACGGATGTTTAGATCTACTTCTAAACACAATGTAAACGGGGCACGGACCTTAAAAGAAGTATTTTTATTTTTGCGCTTCAATCAACAGTCTCTGTTAACCTGATCCTGGCAGATAAGATAAACAGCATACAACACCATCTAACTGCAATAGCCGCAAAAATGCGACTACGGCAGTTAGATCAACGTTGGCAACAAGCTCCGAAAAATGAAAAGACAACATTTCATATTCGCTTTATTTCTTCTGACCATTATTGGCTGTGGAAGCATAAATAACGGATTAGAAAAAGAAAAAATAGTTTTTAAACCAGAAGATACTGGAATTAGAAAAACCTACACGATTCGAGTACCCGATCTTGAGGAAAACGAAAAGACAATACTCCAAGAATTCGGAGGGCACGGACACGGATTTAGAGTTGTTTATGCGGACTCTTCAATAATTTATTATACCAATGATGACGCTATCGCAACTCCAAATTTCAAGAACTATGAAACTATAGGTTGGCTGGGATTTGATCTTTTGAATAAGAAAAAAGATACAATTGTTCACGGACAACAGGACAATGGACTTTTTTGGAAAGAAATAAAAGTAGGTGAAGAGTTTATTGGCTATCTAAATGTTTCACCAGCTGATAAAGAACTTTTTGATGAATCGATAAAAACACTGAAATAAAGCCAGTTGCCAACAATATATCCTATGAAAAGCAATAACCTGCTCTCTCAAATTTAATATTTTAATTTTTCTTATTTCATTCCTATATATATTTTAACGCGTTTAATTCTGATTGAAGCTTTGCTTCAGTTAGAATTCAATGCAAAATAACCTGCTCCGCATCCTATATGTGGTCACTTCTAATGAGTGCCACCAGCATCATTATGATTGGTTAATTAAGTCTATCCACTAGCTAAAAAATGTGATCCTGAAATGGCCACCTATATTGTTTTGTGGTATAGACTTTTAATATTTTGAGCTTGGTCATGAGTTATAGATTATGATATCACTCCAATTTCATAAGGAGTTTTAGTTTTAATCACTGCTAAAGTTCGGCTCAGTAATTTGTGAGCCACTTTTACTATTATTTTTTTGACGTCTTTGCCCAGGTGCTGGCGATAATAAGCCTGCATTACAGGATCTGTTCTAATTGCCTGCCATGCAGCTTCCACAAAATATGATCGGATTAGTCTGTGACACCTGGGGTTCATCCCCATTGATTTTGAATTAACTCCACTTTGATATATGCTGGGAGCCAAACCAACATAACCTGCCAAATGTTTTAAGCTGCTAAATCGCCTTAGATCACCCAGTTCAGCGATGATTCCAACTGCTACAATTCCTCCAATACCAGGAATGCTCCTTAGTAGATAGAAATCCTGCTTAAAATGTTTACGGCAATAAGCTCTTAACTGGCTCGATACATCTCGAAGTTCCTTATCAATAAAACGAAAATTACGCATCTTACTGGCCATACATTCCCTTGCAGTACCAAAAACAAACTTTTGGCTATCTACCCAATGACGAAAATCGTGGCTCCAGTGATCATTATCAAACTCAGGAGGAACTTTGACTCCATAATAGAGCAACTGCATTTTAATTACAGATTTGACACGTCTGAAGTCTTTAACCAGTTCATTACGGCGTCGGAAAAGGCTACGGAGTTCTTCCCGTTCTATATCGGGAACTATGATACTCTCAAGACGACCGTCTTTGAGTTCTCTGCTAATGAGCTGGGCATCGATTCTATCGGTTTTGGTGTATCGTTCTTTTCCCTTTCGTTGAATATCGGCCGGATTTACCACCAGGGATCTCCAGCCAAAATTTACAAAACTACGATGAGCAGCATAACCACAACAACCCGCTTCATAGGCAGTGGAGACTTCGTGGTCCGGAAAATGTTTTTGAACATATTCCCGTAACTTCTCAGGCTCCGGTGGCATAGTAAAAGATTTACCGGCAAAAAGATCGGTGCTGCAGTGTATTTTCCAGCTCCTCTTGTGGATGTCAATTCCTATGAATAACTTTGGTAAGGCAGTAACTCGGGATTCCATATCTTTAGTTTTTATGGTGAATATTAAAGATACTCGATTACTGCTTTTTCATTGATGCTAAAAACAATGCTCAATTTGTTCTTGAATCGAAACCCCGTGTTCGCTTGCATAGCGGATTGTCCTGCGGACAATCACGCTCGCCCGCTCGCACAGTTTTTATACGGGACGTTAGTGGCAATTTAATAACCAAATTTACCTATGAAGATAAAACTTTTTATCAACTACATTTTTCTTGTTTTACTATTTGCAACAAATACGCTTTTTTCACAAACTAATTATCAAAAAGACTTTATTGAAATTTGGACAGACATCGATAATCATTACGCATATTTAGATCAGCAAGACATTGATTGGGAGAAGGTCAGGGAAATTTACGAACCGAAAGCTGCAAAAGTATCAAATGACTATGAATTTATTCAGTTTTTAGAAAGCGTTTTAAATGAACTTCATAACGGTCATTCCTCACTAAATACAAACTTAAAATCATCCAATAGGTTAATCCCTTCGGGTTCGGATATCTATGTTGAAAAATCAGGTAATAAATATTACATAAAGGATTTGCGAAAAGGCTTTGGTGCAGACTTATCGGGTCTAAAAATCGGAATGGAAGTCAAACTTTTCAACGGTAAACCCATTCAAGGTCAATTGACAAAATTCCTTCCAATATTTACGGACGAACCCACTCAAGAAATGTATCAGTATGCTCTTGATATGCTCTTTGCGGGCACACACGATACGGAGAGGGAAGTTACAGTATTTGAAAAAGGGATGGAAAAAACATATTGTCCGATTTCATACAGAAATAGGGATGAATTGTTATATAGCAAAATTTTTAATAACAGCACTGCGTATATCAAAATCAACAATTCCTTAGGGAACAATAATCTGATTGCAGCGTTTGACCAAACACTTGATAGTTTACTTCATTATCAAAATCTAATCATTGATTTGACCGAAACGCCGGGAGGAGGAAATACAACCGTTGCACGAGCTGTAATGGGAAGATTTACTAACAAACTTCTTCCTTATCAAATTCACGAGTTTGATGAAAAAGAATACCAAACTAAGAGACATTGGATGGAATATGTGACACCAAGAAAAGATGTCTACAAAGGTAAGGTTTATATACTTGTAGGACATTGGACCGGAAGTATGGGAGAAGGTATGGCAATTGGTTTTGATGGAATGAAACGAGCGAAAATTATTGGAACTCAAATGGCAGGACTCCTCGGTGCTATTTCAAATTTTCAACTGAGTGAAACTAAGATAGGTTTTCAGTTTCCTACCGAAAGACTATATCATATAAACGGGACGCCCAGAGAAAAATTTGTTCCCGGAATTTTGACTGAGCACACTGAAGAGACAATGCAAAAAGCCAGAGAAATCAGATAAAGAAACTGCCACTAACATTATATAAAAACAATGCTTTAATTTAGTCTCAAATCGGAACTATGTGCGTTTTTTGCTACGCCTGATTTTTCCTACGGAAAATCAACGCTGGCAATCGCCGCACAGTTTTTATACGAGACGTTAGCAAACATTAATAAAAATGAACGATACAATATCAAAATGGAAACCCGAACTGTATAATGATAAACATTCATTCGTTTATCATTACGGAGAAAATCTGATAAAATTGCTCGATCCAAAAAATAATGAACGGATTTTGGATTTAGGGTGTGGATCTGGACAATTGACTTTTAAAATAAACGAACTAGCAAAAGAAGCAGTGGGCATTGATAAATCTGATGAGATGATTGCAGATGCCAAATTAAAATTCCCTGATGTTAAATTTCAGGTTGCAGATGCCGGAAATTTTAGTTTCGATAAAAAATTTGACTCGATTTTTTCAAACGCAGCACTTCATTGGGTAAAAGACTATAAGAGTGCAGTAAAATGTATGTATGAAAATCTGAAGCCGACTGGAAAAGTTGTGGTTGAATTTGGAGGAAAAGGAAATGTGCAAACTATAGTGCAGCAATTGAGAGATTCTTTGCGAAACAGAGGTTATATAAAACAATCTAATTTGGATTTATGGTATTTCCCATCAATAGGTGAATATTCAACTGAACTTGAATCGGCTGGTTTCAGGGTGCTTTTCGCAGAGCATTATGATCGACCGACAGAACTTGCAGACGAGAATTCTGGAATAAAGGATTGGATTTCAATGTTTGCAGGGAGTTTTTTCTTCGGAGTCACCAATAATCATATTGAGGAAATTAAAAATGAAGTACAAGAAAATATAAAAGAAAAATGTTTAATTGACGGGAAATGGTTTGCAGACTATAAAAGGATTAGAATAATCGCAATAAAACAAGAAACGTTTGCTAACAACATATAAAAACAATGCTTAATTTGTTTGGAATCGAAACTCCGTGCTCGCTTGCAACGCCTGATTGTCCTGCGGACAATCAAGCTCGCCCGCTCGCAAAGTTTTTATACGAGACGTTACCAACAATAGCTCCTGAAAAAAAATAAAACCAAATTGGAATGAAAATTAATAAAATAGGATTCTATATTTTAAACGTGATTTTATTCTCTGCAATAATAATCGGACAGTATGAATGGATAGAGCCACAGACTGTAATTTCAATATTTATAATACCAGCGTTTATATTATCTGCATCCTTGACCTATGGAGTAACAAATAAAAAAACTAATAGAAATGAATAAAGTTCGAATAACAGGGTTAGTTATCCTTCTTTTTGGCTTGGCAGCACATTTTTTAATGGATTTGAACGGATTTTGGATTGGAGCAAGTATAGGAATTGGAATTGGACTTCTGGTGATAGGGAAAATTAAAAAAGTTTGGTGACCGACTTGAAAAATGACACAAAAAATTACTGTTCGTTTTGCCCTTACTCGGTCGCGTCGCTAAAGTTGGTAACAACATATAAAAACAATGCTTAATTTATTCTCGAATCGAAGTTTCGTGCTCGCTTGCAACGCCTGATTGTCCTGCGGACAATCAAGCTCGCCAGCTCGCACTGTTTTTATACGAGACGTTGGCAGCAATGCGGCAAAAAAAATTTAGATTGAAAATAAATATATGATTAAAATTTATCGAGCACACTTACTTATCGGAATCCTCTATTTTTTCCTTTATAATTCGGCTTATGCTCAAGATTTAGATGATCCTAAAGAAAATGAATCTACCGACAACATTGAAATTGGAATTAAACCACAATTTACGGCAATTATGGTTCCATTTGAAAATTATCCATCTGATAGAAACCCTGATTATGAAATTGGAAATAACTCTAGAATTTATGGTCTTGAAATTTCAGCGTCATTAAATTATAAATCTATCATTGGATTTGGAGCAGGAATTGGTTCAGAAAAGATTTTATTAGAAAATGAAACTATCGAATATTTTCCCGTATTTATTGAATTAACCCCATTTCCAGTGAAAAATCCGAAAAAAGGTTTTGCATCATTTTCTGGAAGAATTGGAACTCATCTAGGAAATTTAGATAAAAAAGGATTTTATTTAAGAGCGGATTTAGGTTATTACATTCCTTTGGTTGAACATATCACTCTATATTTTAAAGGCTTATATACACATCAAACTTTATTTAAAACATTTTCTAATTCAAGAAGACCTACAAATAGGTATACCTTCGATGGAGTTGGTTTCGGTTTTGGTTTAGAATTTTATCTTTAAACGCACAGCTGCCAATCGAGTAGACGGCTCCGCCGTTAATTGACGGAGTGCGCCTCTCACACCACCATACGTACGGGTCTCGTATACGGCGGTTCGATAATGAAACTTATCGATTATAGTATTCGATTAAACCAACATAACCTTTCATTTTTAAGCGTTTTATGGTAATAGTGGTACGCAAGATAGGACTCTGGGCTACAGCCCAGCCGCCCATTCGGGTGCGACTCCAGGCATAGGCTTGATCTGGATTAATACCCAATCGAATAAGGTTTTTCCGTTTTCGTTCGGGCTTTTTCCAGTGATGCCAGATGCAATACCGTAAACGATTCCTTAGCCATTCTTCCAGCTTCTTAAGCTTTCCCTGAATGGATGCCGGTTTAAAGTAATTGATCCAGCCCCTTAACAATAAGTTGATGCTGTGGATACGTTCTTCAAAGCTTGCAGGAATTGTCTTTTTGGTAATATATTTAAGTTTTGACTTAAATATTTCCCATTTTGACGCTTCTGCCACAAGCTGGTATTTGGCCTTTTCTCCTTTCTTGTAGGTTGGTACAAAACCAAATCCCAATACCTTAAAGGTTAAAGGTTTACGTATGCCACTTTTCTCCCTATTGATTGGAAGCCGGAGTTTGTCCCGGAGAAATTTGTAGATACTATTACCTACGCGTTTCGCAGCGGGTTTACTTCGAACGTAAATACTAAAATCATCGGCATATCTTACATAGCGGTGTCCTCGCTTTTCCAGTTCTTTATCCAGCTCATTGAGCAGAATATTGGAGAGCAAAGGACTTAAGGGAGAACCTTGCGGGACTCCTTTCCTGCGTTTATGCAACTTGTCGTTAATTTGTATCGGAGCTCTTAAAAATGACCGCAATAACTTTAAAGTAGCCCGGCATTTTACCTTTTTGAATATCAAGTCTAACAGTACATCGTGGGCCACTTCATCAAAGAAGCTCTTTAAATCAATATCGACGATGTTTTGGTAGCCAGAATTGATATTTTCAAGGCTCTGTGCAACGGCTTGATGGGCATTGCGGTTTGGTCTGAATCCATAACTATAATTTTGAAAGGCTGGCTCAAATACTGGTTGCAAAACCTGATGTAATGCTTGCTGAAATACCCTGTCGACAACCGTGGGAATACCGAGTAAACGTTTCTTCCCGTTGCTTTTTGGTATTTCAACTCCCAGTATTGGAGCCACCTGATATTCCCCTCGTTCTATCTGCCGGGCGTATTGTTTACCGTGAGCTTTTAGAATAGATTGGAGTCCTGTTATTTGGACGTTATCTATACCTGCTGCTCCTTTGTTGCGATACACCTGACGGAAGGCTTGGTTTAGGTTCTTTTTACTTGTTAATTCTTTAATCATTAATACTAAAACAAATTTGTTGTCTCGCTTGATCGAAGGCTATTATTCTACCGGAAGGCTATCCGTAACATAAAATAACTCCAAGGTTCATTAAAGACCATTATCGTTCAGTCCTTCACCGGCTTATCAGGTGACCGGCTACTATGACTTCGGCTGACTTCTCCATCAAGCCATCCCGTGGCTATGGAGATCTCCCCAGGTAAGAACATCTTCTTTCCCCTGATTCCTGCCGGATCTACTACTTCGGTATTCATTTCGAAAGAAATGTTTAGGACATCACAATGATGTGCTTGCTCATCCAACCTTGTAGCCTCATATCCGGTTCCTGTTCGTCAGCACCAGGGTTTGTAGTCCCGCTTCCTTCAGTCCCAACTTCGCAGTTGGCAACCTTGCGGCTTACTAATGGTTCAAGGCGTCACCCCTGCCCATAAGGGACTTGCACCCTTTAGATTAATCTTTTACCTTTCGGTAAAAGAAAAGATGCCCATGCTGGGCACACACAAAATATAAAAACAATGCTATAACCTGTCTCAAATCGAAACTTCGTGCTTGCTAGCTTTGCGGATTGTCCACAGGACAATCCCGCTCGCCAGCTCGCACAGTTTTTATACGAGACGTTGCCAGCAATATAACCAAACAGGTAAAGGAAAAAATAAATGGATAAAATTCTAAGACTTTTTATTGGTGTTATTCAAATCGTAGGCGGATTGATATTAGTTTACGCCTTTTTTAATAGATTAGCAGAAGTTGGAATGGTTAGTTTTCTCACAGTTACCTTGCCTTTATTAATTCTAATTGGTATATGTATATATGCAGGAACGCATTTGATTCTTAATAGACCAATAGGCATCGCTCTTTCTATTTTTAATTTTGCATTACAATTATTTCAGTTTAGTTTCTTTGGAATTTATTGGTATTATTTTATCGGACCTTATGTTAGTTTTGGATACCAAAAACCTGCCACTTCGGATTATAACTTTTGGATAGACTACGAATATTTTACGGGGACATCTATAATCTACCTTCGGGATGACTCTGAGTCTCACTTTCTTCTAATAAACCTTGTGGCTTTAATAATGATCCTGGCTTTAATCTACTTGAGAGTTAATTTTAAAGATTCAATAGTGCCTCTCGAAAAAAATACTGCTGGCAACAATATATAAAAACAATGCTAAATCTTGTCTTGAATCGAAAATCATTGCTCGCTAGCTCAGCGGATTGTCCTGCGGACAATCACGCTCGCCCGCTCGCACAGTTTTTATACGGGACGTTGGCAACAAACCAAATATAATTTGTAGATAAAATAAAAAACAGTAAATGGAGAAAAAAATACAATTAATTGAAAATCTTAATAAATACGATGAAGTTTTTACTGAGAAGGAAAACATCGTTACAATAAAAACTCCTGAACCTCTTATTTTTCACGTTGATTTTTCTAAAAGTAAAATTCAAATTTATTCAGAACTTAAAGGTTTTAATTTATTGACAGGTATAATTGGAATGAAATTCGAAAAAGTTTTAGGCTATATTTCAATCATGCTCATTTTATTTATGATAATTTTTCTTTTCCCATTACTAAAACAGGATGGAGATGTAGGTAATACTCAAGTCATCATTTCCATAATTCCAATAATAACAGTTATTTGTTGGACATGCCTGTATTATTTAAACTATAGATTTAAGTATGAAAATTATAAAAACCGGATTATAGAATGGACGAAATAGGGTCAGTTGCCAATCGAGTAGACGGCTCCGCCGTTAATTGACGGAGTGCGCCTCTCACACCACCATACGTACGGGTCTCGTATACGGCGGTTCGATAATGAAACTTATCGATTATAGTATTCGATTAAACCAACATAACCTTTCATTTTTAAGCGTTTTATGGTAATAGTGGTACGCAAGATAGGACTCTGGGCTACAGCCCAGCCGCCCATTCGGGTGCGACTCCAGGCATAGGCTTGATCTGGATTAATACCCAATCGAATAAGGTTTTTCCGTTTTCGTTCGGGCTTTTTCCAGTGATGCCAGATGCAATACCGTAAACGATTCCTTAGCCATTCTTCCAGCTTCTTAAGCTTTCCCTGAATGGATGCCGGTTTAAAGTAATTGATCCAGCCCCTTAACAATAAGTTGATGCTGTGGATACGTTCTTCAAAGCTTGCAGGAATTGTCTTTTTGGTAATATATTTAAGTTTTGACTTAAATATTTCCCATTTTGACGCTTCTGCCACAAGCTGGTATTTGGCCTTTTCTCCTTTCTTGTAGGTTGGTACAAAACCAAATCCCAATACCTTAAAGGTTAAAGGTTTACGTATGCCACTTTTCTCCCTATTGATTGGAAGCCGGAGTTTGTCCCGGAGAAATTTGTAGATACTATTACCTACGCGTTTCGCAGCGGGTTTACTTCGAACGTAAATACTAAAATCATCGGCATATCTTACATAGCGGTGTCCTCGCTTTTCCAGTTCTTTATCCAGCTCATTGAGCAGAATATTGGAGAGCAAAGGACTTAAGGGAGAACCTTGCGGGACTCCTTTCCTGCGTTTATGCAACTTGCCGTTAATTTGTATCGGAGCTCTTAAAAATGACCGCAATAACTTTAAAGTAGCCCGGCATTTTACCTTTTTGAATATCAAGTCTAACAGTACATCGTGGGCCACTTCATCAAAGAAGCTCTTTAAATCAATATCGACGATGTTTTGGTAGCCAGAATTGATATTTTCAAGGCTCTGTGCAACGGCTTGATGGGCATTGCGGTTTGGTCTGAATCCATAACTATAATTTTGAAAGGCTGGCTCAAATACTGGTTGCAAAACCTGATGTAATGCTTGCTGAAATACCCTGTCGACAACCGTGGGAATACCGAGTAAACGTTTCTTCCCGTTGCTTTTTGGTATTTCAACTCCCAGTATTGGAGCCACCTGATATTCCCCTCGTTCTATCTGCCGGGCGTATTGTTTACCGTGAGCTTTTAGAATAGATTGGAGTCCTGTTATTTGGACGTTATCTATACCTGCTGCTCCTTTGTTGCGATACACCTGACGGAAGGCTTGGTTTAGGTTCTTTTTACTTGTTAATTCTTTAATCATTAATACTAAAACAAATTTGTTGTCTCGCTTGATCGAAGGCTATTATTCTACCGGAAGGCTATCCGTAACATAAAATAACTCCAAGGTTCATTAAAGACCATTATCGTTCAGTCCTTCACCGGCTTATCAGGTGACCGGCTACTATGACTTCGGCTGACTTCTCCATCAAGCCATCCCGTGGCTATGGAGATCTCCCCAGGTAAGAACATCTTCTTTCCCCTGATTCCTGCCGGATCTACTACTTCGGTATTCATTTCGAAAGAAATGTTTAGGACATCACAATGATGTGCTTGCTCATCCAACCTTGTAGCCTCATATCCGGTTCCTGTTCGTCAGCACCAGGGTTTGTAGTCCCGCTTCCTTCAGTCCCAACTTCGCAGTTGGCAACCTTGCGGCTTACTAATGGTTCAAGGCGTCACCCCTGCCCATAAGGGACTTGCACCCTTTAGATTAATCTTTTACCTTTCGGTAAAAGAAAAGATGCCCATGCTGGGCACACACAATGTATATACAAAATAGGCGAAATAGCAGTAAATTCAACGGTTGTAGCTCGCTTCAACTTCATCTCGGTTTGATAAGTTTGAAGCCCGCAATCGCCTACTTTGCATATACTAAACGTTGTATACTATTGCTGGCAGCGAATGGTCTTCTTTTGAGGATCCTGGGCTGATTTTAGGAGGTATAGCTAAAGGAAAGAGAAGGACATACTTTTTGGTAGTGTCCCCAAGTATTTAGCGATGAGATCGTGGAGAGTTTTTTAACTATCCAAACGTTATCACGTTACTAATACTTGAGGTTAAGGTAGTTGAAGTTTTGGAAATAGTCTATGGGGCAACTCCCTTAATTTTTTACTTTAGCTATACGGACAATTTGAAAAGCCCTCCCCTTATTTCACGGATGTTTAGATCTACTTCTAAACACAATGTAAACGGGGCACGGACCTTAAAAGAAGTATTTTTATTTTTGCGCTTCAATCAACAGTCTCTGTTAACCTGATCCTGGCAGATAAGATAAACAGCATACAACACCATCTAACTGCAATAGCCGCAAAAATGCGACTACGGCAGTTAGATCAACGTTGGGCACTATTTGAAAAAAACAAGAATGATTGAGCTTCAAACACCGACAAACGACCTAGTTGACAAGTACATTGACCAATTCAACAATGACGAGAGATACTATCCTGCTGACCAAGCCATAATCAATCTCTTTGACGCATTTCCCGACAACAAAAAATTAGAGGACATCCTCCTGAAATTGAGCGTTATCAATGACCTGTACAGTACGAACATTCTTGGGACTTTCAAAATGGCAAAGCACATTCAACAATGCGACATTGACAAAGGACTAAAAACGGGCGACCCTGACATTGTTCATCAAATTGCCACAGGACACGACATCAGGACAAAAAAGAACAATAAGGAAATTAACTTCTATTCCTTTGCAACAAAATATTGCAATTGGCACAACAGAGACAATTACGCCATTTATGACAGTTTCGTTGACAAGGTTTTAATGGCTTACAAACGGAAAGACAAGTTTTCAACCTTTAGACAATCTGACCTAAAGGACTTTAGTAAATTCAAGAAAATCATTGAGGACTTTGCCGACCATTACAACCTGACAAGGCATAATTTAAAAGAGATTGACAAGTTTTTATGGATTTACGGCAAGGAGAAGTTTCCTGCAAGCTATGACAAAAAAGAATAAAAAACAGTGCCCAACAAAGGCTAAGAAAACATGCGGGCTGACAGGGGAAAATGAAGTTTAGTACATTAAATAAAAATTGGTTTTCAGTTGACAGATACGTGTTCCAAAACCCGCACGTTTCTTAGCCACGGCCGTTACCCACAATTGCTCCGAAATAGAATTAAAAATTTAAATTGAAAAATATGTCTACAAAAGTGAAAATTATTGGATTGGTCTCATTCTGTTTATGGGTAATTGGTAGTTATTTAATTTATAATGAAACTAATGGTAAAGCTGTAAGTATAGCGGTTGCTGTAATAATAATTGCTGGATTATATTCTCAAATAAAAAGAGATCAAAAAGAAAGCTCAAAATTTTAAAAATCGCTTTTGTTTTATTAGAACAAATTGAAATGTGGCTGATCGGACTGATAAGCAGCACTAATTTATTGGACTTGATTATTCAATCCGCCAAGAAGGCTTAAATCAGCGGACTTTTACTCTCCCGCTAATGAAATGCGGCTTTAGTGAACGTGCTTACTCTAATGTGTCGCAAAAGTGGGTAACAACGTATAAAAACAATGCTTAAATTAGTCTCGAATCGAAAGTCCGTGCTCGCTTGCAACGCCTGATTGTCCTGCGGACAATCAAGCTCGCCAGCTCACACTGTTTTTATACGGGACGTTGCCTACAATTGCAGAAAAACAAAACGGATGAAAAAAGAAAATTTACCATTAATAATTATAATCGTTAGTATTATCTTGATAGGTCTAAATTTTATTTTCACATCTGATGAAATGGATGTAGGATTTTGGTTGCGAGTTACATCAAGTATATTTTTAATTGTAGCAATGGTTATAACAATTCGTGAAAGGAAAAAAAATAAAAATAAATCTGATTGAAAAAGGCAGATTTGAATAGCAGTACGGTTCTAAACCTTATAAAGGATTTTGGGAAAAAACAAATCGGACTAAAAAGCAGAACGGATAAAAAAGCGGATTTTCTCACTCATATTTAATAAAATATAGAAAATATCCAGCGGACTTTTTTCTGAGCCGATATTGTAAAAAATAATTAAAAACCTGCTTACTCAAACGTGCTGCAAAAGTAGGCAACAATGTATAAAAACAATGCTTATTTTGGTCTTGAATCGAAACTTTGTGCTCGCTTGCTCAGCGGATTGTCCTGCGGACAATCAAGCTCGCCAGCTCGCACAGTTTTTATACGGGACGTTGTAGGGCATTTAAAACGACACGAAACTAAATGGCAAAAATCGACAGAAACAATATCGAAGACGCAAGAATGGTTTTTGAAAAACTACTTCCTGACGAATCGACAAGAATGAAACTGATTGAGTTTTTAAGTGATGCCATTAGCTATGCCGACATACTTAACAGCCAGAAATGGAATTTAAACCTTGACAAAAACGGTAATTTTATTAGGTTTAACACAGGACACGAGTATTGCATACAGATTTATAAGAATGAACTTTTAATACTCTGCGACAGAACAACACTCAAACCGATAATTGCCAATTACGAAATCCCAGTTAAGTATCGTGGACACATTGGACGAGAAAGAGTCCATTCAGATGATATTGACAAAGTTCCAGACTGCCTTGCTAAAACTAAAAATAGTATTGGTTGTCTTTTACCTCTCGACCAAGCAGAAAAATATTTGGACTTTTTTAAATCAAGTAATAAGGACTTTATTAGAGAAGCTATCAAAACTTACCAAATGCCCCAAATGAGAGCCGCTCATTCAAGGGGAGCGGTTGAATATTTAGCCGAAATCTATTCAGACAATGTAAGTCAACCAATTTATGAACTTACAGACTTGCCAACTTTGAATGAGTTTATCGAAGACGAAAAATCTGAAATAGAAAAGGCAAGGAAACTCAATCATAAACAGAGACAAACACGACTTAAAAAATCAGACCCAAAACCAAAGAAAACGATTGTTAGTCAGACAGTTTTTATTAGAAATCCATATGTTGTTGCGGAAGTATTGGAACGAGCGAATGGAAATTGTGAACGTTGTAATGAGAAAGCACCTTTTTTAAAGGACACAGACGAAAGTCCATATTTAGAAGTACACCATAAAATACCATTAGCTGAAGGTGGAGACGACACCGTTGAGAATGCGATTGGACTTTGCCCGAATTGCCACAGACACGCACATTATGGAACTAAAACGTATTGAATGAAAGAAGAAAAACGCCCTACAACATTGTATAAGCGTAATGCGGGTGAAAGTGCTAAATTAAACAAAATGAATATTAAACAACATATGGTTAAACCGAAAGTGAAGTGCTTCTAATCCCGCACTACGCTTATACTTTACCGTTACCTGTAATCTACAATCCTAGAAGAGTAAAATGCGAACAGAAGCTAATACATTATTTTTTAAAAACTTAAATAACGTTAATCAAAATGAATAGAATTATAATTTTATTTGCAATCATAATGAATTTTCAAAATGTTCATTCTCAAAATAATGAGCTTTCAAAAGATGATAAGAAATCTATCAAAAAAATGATAAGGGAATTTGAGAAAAAGTCTATCTACAAAGATTCAATAGACTGGGAATCATTTGAAAAACAGGTTTGGAAAAGTGCTGAATTTTCAAAGGATTCTGCAGTCATCACGGCATTAACTTTAAATGGTGAAAAACATTCAATGTATTATGATCAATCCTTAAAAAAATACTTATCCCCAGTTGGAAAGGATACTTATAACTATGAAGAAGTCCAGCCATTCGAAGCTGATGAAAATTTAGGGTATATAAATCTTGAATCTTTTATAAATTCCAGAACTAGTCTGGATGAAACTTTAAAAAAAGGCGCAGAATATATTAATGAGAATCTCCAAAATATAAAAAAAGAGGATTCTAAAAATTTAAAAGGTTGGGTAATTGATTTACGAAAAAATAATGGGGGAAATATGTGGCCAATGCTTATTTCACTTACACCTTTTTTGGAAAATAAAATTCTTGGACATTTCTTAATTGAGAATAAATGGCAGGTATGGAAGAAAGAAGAAAATCAAATATTTGACGGCTCCTCGAATAAAACAAAAAAGTTTATTGAGGAACCAATTGAGTATAAACTTAAGAATAAAAATTTAAAGGTTGCTGTTTTAATAAATAACAATACCGCTAGTTCAGGAGAAGCAACAGCTATTGCATTAATGAGCAATCCAAACATTAAATTTTTTGGTGACGAAACCGCAGGTTATACAACGTCCAATAATACTATTCATCTTAAAAACAACGACATATTAATAATGACTTCGGGAGTAATGGCAGATCATACAAAGAAAGAATACTGGAATGGTATTACTCCTGAGTTTGAAATTTCGCCTAAAGGTGATTTAAAAGGGAGAATTTTAGAATGGTTCAACTAGAAAAGACTACAGGTAACATTATATAAAAACAATGCTCTAATTCATTCCCATTTCAAAACTCCCTGTACGCTTGCTAGTGGAATTTCCTGTGGACAATCACGCTCTCCAGCTCGCACAGTTTTTATACGGGACGTTGTGCAAAATTTAAATTAATAAGAACTATGAATAAAATCTTACTGATTACAGTATTTACGTTAACAAGCCTTAATTTCTATAGCCAGTCTAATAAAGACGAATTACTGGAAAAGGATATAGCAGGTATAGTTGAAGAAATAAAATTTATGTATCACTATGATCAAGCAACTCGGGAATACTTACATTTTCAGACTTTTGATAAAAATATAACTGACAGCATCGAAAGTTTAAGTAAAGAAATGAGGGACAATCGAAGTAATTTCACTCCTGTAAATTCTGATTCTTTAAAAAACAAAATTTGGAACACCTATATTAATCCTATGGACCAAATCCATACAGAACGTATGATTGAAATAACGCAAAAGTACGGTTTTCCTTCCGCTCAAAGGTTAAAGAAATTTTCAAAAGATTCAATTGATTTCAATCCACTTATCTTACTAATTCACTCGCCATCTAGATTTTCTAAAGAACTGATTGAAATTGCAAAATACGAAAAAAGCAAAGACAGAATTAAAAAATGTGATTTCGGATACTTACTTTGGCATTTAAAGGGGCGGTCTGATTTCCAACCAATGTTGGATAATGGGTACGAAATGGCAAAAAATGAAGATGGAACCTTTAGCTTAAAAGCAGTAGACTGTGAATAAAAACTTTGCACAACAATATATAAAAGCAATGCTTAATCCTGTCTCAAATCGAGATTCCGTACTCGCTTGCTCAGCGGATTGTCCTACGGACAATGACGCTCGCCCGCTCGCACAGTTTTTATACGAGACGTTGGCAACAAGCTCCGAAAAATGAAAAGACAACATTTCATATTCGCTTTATTTCTTCTGACCATTATTGGCTGTGGAAGCATAAATAACGGATTAGAAAAAGAAAAAATAGTTTTTAAACCAGAAGATACTGGAATTAGAAAAACCTACACGATTCGAGTACCCGATCTTGAGGAAAACGAAAAGACAATACTCCAAGAATTCGGAGGGCACGGACACGGATTTAGAGTTGTTTATGCGGACTCTTCAATAATTTATTATACCAATGATGACGCTATCGCAACTCCAAATTTCAAGAACTATGAAACTATAGGTTGGCTGGGATTTGATCTTTTGAATAAGAAAAAAGATACAATTGTTCACGGACAACAGGACAATGGACTTTTTTGGAAAGAAATAAAAGTAGGTGAAGAGTTTATTGGCTATCTAAATGTTTCACCAGCTGATAAAGAACTTTTTGATGAATCGATAAAAACACTGAAATAAAGCCAGTTGCCAACAATATATAAAAACAATGCTCAATTTGTTCTTGAATCGAAACCCCGTGTTCGCTTGCATAGCGGATTGTCCTGCGGACAATCAAGCTTGCCCGCTCGCACAGTTTTTATACGGGACGTTGTGGTGCATTAAAATAAAACACATATGAAAACAAAGGAAGTCAAAGAATTTTTACCATTCGCAATCTTATCTATTATCGGACTTGTTTCAGTTCTTCAAGTTCTGTTGACCGATTACACTTTTAATTACCGACAATATATTGGATTATCATTATTAATGGTTTGTGGCATATTCTTTTTCACTGACAGAAGGTTATATAGATACTTTTTCGGTATTACATTGATTTTAGGAACTTTAAATTTAATTGCTTTTTCTACTTACATTTTCGCCTTCTATTTTATTTTCTTTCCAATACAGATATTACCATTTATTTTTTTAGTGGTTTATTTAATTAAATATAGAGAACGCATTAGTGATTTATATTTCCGATCCATTCAAAAAAGTGAGGAAGAAGAACAGGAGTATTACGATAGAAAAATAAAACGGTTCAAAGAAAAATTTTCTGAATTGAGCGACCCAGAAATTGAAGACAAGTTAAATCAAGAACTAGTTCCAGAAGCAAAACAGGCTCTGATAGAATTAATAGAAAATAGAAACCAGAAAACGCACCACAACAGTATATAAAAACAATGCTAAAACCTATCTCGAATCGGATGTCCGTGCTCGCTTGAAACGCCTGATTGTCCTACGGACAATCAAGCTCGCCAGCTCGCACTATTTTTTATACGGGACGTTGTACACCATTTAAAAAAACATTGAGAACAGAAATAAAATACATAGAATTAAAGAGTGGATTTTCGGATAACGGAACCGCTTGGATTGGACTCGTTTCATTCTCTAAAAGCGGAAAAACAGTTTATTTTGATGGTAAAGGATTTCAAAGTTTAAATGGAACTGGAATTTCAGGCGGAAACTATTATGAAGTTGAATCTGGAAATGAATACTGGATTTCTGGAGTTAAAAAAAATATGTCTGACCGACACAAATTTGGCGGAGGAAGAATCTTTGTAGAAAAACGGATTTTAAATGATTATCTGCAAACTATCGGAAAAACAGAATTGCCAAAATCTGGCTATGAATTAATCGAAGTAGAAACTGAAAAACCGACTGAAAGAATTAATGAATTAGAAAATTCTCAACTGGAAGCATCAGAAATTGACGAAAGTATTTATACTAAAACGCCAAAGGAATTGACAAATTCCGAACTTCAATTTCTTATCGAAGAACTAATCGAAGGCGAAAAGAATGCCAAGTATAATAAAGGTAGGCGAATGATTAAAAAAGACAGAATTGAATTAGAAACGGAACTTGAGAAACGTGAATAAAAACGGTGTACAACAATGTATAACCGCAATTACGGCGGATTCGACTACGTCCGAATCCACTCGGAATTGCTAACTCCTGTGCTAATCCTAAAAATTAAGTAACTTTAACTCCATAACTGCGGTTATACGAGACCGTTGCAAAAAATGCCGCTGACAAACAAAACGCAGAGAAAATAAAAACTGACTCAAGTATAATGAATCTCTAAAACATCATTTTTGGAAGGAAAGAAAAAGTGAGGTTTTCAAGAAAAATTACGACGGATTACTTACTCGGGCGGAGAAAAAAAAGCGCAAAAAGTATCATTTTAGAGAAGTAAGATAAATTGGGTTTCAAAGAATAATTTTCAACGGATTTTCTCACTCAGATGGAGAAAAAAACGGACGAAAATTTGGCTTTTTTAAGAGGTAAGGAAATTTGTAATTTTAAATAAATCACAGCGGACTCGATTAATATCAGGAATAAAACCATTACATATTAGTATGAAAAAAAAGAAAGTCAAGCTTTTCAATATAGTTGCAATTATTGCGCTAATTATTTTATTAATAATATTCTTGGACTGGACACTTGAACACGCAATACACGGATGGAAGAATCCAATGTAGCTTTTTTATAAAATACTGGTAACTGGACCAAAAACAAGTAAAAAAGAAAACGGAGAGCAACAGGGGGGCTCACTCAGGCGGGCGGCACTATTTTGCAACACTGTATAAAAACAATGCTATCTTAATCTCGAATCGAAAGTCTGTGTGTACTTGCTGCATCTGATTTTCCTACGGAAAATCATCGCTGGCAATCGCCGCACTGTTTTTATACGGGACGTTGGCAACAAGCTGAAAATTAAAATAACTGACCATTGAAAATCAAAAAATTTTTAGAAAAATACTCGGAAAAGCCGCCTTCAACCTTTAGCCGACTTTTTATTACCTTTCTTTTCGGAATTTTACCATTCACGATCATTTTTGGATTACTGACCATTGCAGGAATTGAACCTGTTACCTTAAATGGTAAAGATTATTACGGATTTGCCGGACTATTAGTTTTACTGATCGCTACTCCAATTACTGCATCGGTTTTTGCGATTTTTATTTATCTATACTTACTGATCGGATTTTTAATGTTGAATGGACTTAAAAAACTTTTGGTACGGTAAAAAGCCAGTTGCCAACAATATATAAAAACAATGCTAAAACCTGTCTCAAATCCAAATTTCGTGCTTGCTTGCTTCGCTGATTGTCCTTCGGACAATAACGCTCGCCAGCTCGCACTGTTTTTATACGAGACGTTGTGTGCCATTGAAAGATGGTAGAAAGGCAAAATATGACCTCATAAATCAAATATAGATGTAGTTTTACATTGCAATTTTATAGTAATAATTCACAAATAAATAAGATGAAAGATTTAAGAATAGGAAAATTACTTTTTAAAATAAAAGCAGTCCATACAATTGCATTTGCATTTTTTATTAATGGAATTATATTAGGCGGATTCATAGCATCTTCAATTTTAGCGGATAGAGGTATCAATGTTCTCTTTCTAATAATTCTGCTACTTATCACTTGGATTCCTTTTTACCCAACAATATCGAAGAACGTTGAGGAGTTACCTTAAAATTTGAGTATTGGAAGAATGACTTGACAAATCCTCGATTATTTCGTTGCTGATTGCGAAAATTGATAAGCTAATGAGATGTTTATTTTAAGAAGAACCACGTCACACAATCGAGTGGATGGCTCCGTCATCAAATGACGGAGTGCACCCCTCACACCACCGTACGTGCGGGTCTCGCATACGGCGGTTCAACAATGAAACTCATCTATTGTAGTATTCGATTAGACTAACATAACCTTTCATTTTTAAGCGTTTTACGGTGATGGTGGTACGCAGAATGGGACTTTGAGCCACTGCCCAGCCGCCCATTCGGGTACGACTCCAGGCATAAGCCTGGTCTGGATTAATTCCCAACCGAATAAGGTTTTTCCGTTTTCGTTCGGGCTTTTTCCAGTGATGCCAAATGCAATATCGTAAACGATTCCTTAACCATTCTTCCAGCTTTTTAAGCTTTCCTAGAATGGATGCCGGTTTGAAGTAGTTTATCCAGCCCCTTAGCAATAAATTGATTCTGTGGATACGTTCTTCAAAGCTTGCAGGAGTGGTCTTTTTGGTAATATATTTAAGTTTAGCCTTAAATGTATCCCATTTTGACGCTTCTGCCACAAGTTGATACTTTGCCTTTTCTCCTTTCTTGTAGGTTGGCACAAAACCAAATCCCAGTACCTGAAAGGTTAAAGGCTTACGTATTCCGCTTTTCTTCCTATTGATTGGAAGCTGGAGTTTATCCCGCAGAAATTTGTAGATACTATTACCTACGCGTTTCGCAGCGGGTTTACTTCGAACGTAAATACTAAAATCATCGGCATATCTCACGTAGCGATGTCCACGCCTTTCCAGTTCTTTATCCAGCTCATTGAGCAGAATATTGGAGAGCAAAGGACTTAAGGGAGAACCTTGTGGGACTCCTTTCCTGCGTTTATGCAACTTGCCGTTAATTTGTATCGGAGCTCTCAAAAATGACCGCAATAACTTTAAAGTAGCCCGGCATTTTACCTTTTTGAATATCAAGTCTAACAGGACATCGTGGGCCACTTCATCAAAGAAGCTCTTTAAATCAATATCGACGATGTTTTGGTAGCCAGAATTGATATTTTCAAGGCTCTGTGCAACGGCCTGATGGGCATTGCGGTTTGGTCTGAACCCATAACTGTACTTTTGGAAGTCTGGCTCAAATACTGGTTGCAAAACCTGATGTAATGCTTGCTGAAATACCCTGTCGACAACCGTGGGAATACCGAGTAAACGTTTCTTCCCGTTGCTTTTTGGTATTTCAACCCCCAGTACTGAAGACACCTGATATTCCCCTCGTTCTATCTGCCGGGCGTATTGTTTACCGTGAGCTTTTAGAATAGATTGGAGTCCTGTTATTTGAACGTTATCTATACCTGCTGCCCCTTTGTTTCGGTACACCTGACGGAAGGCTTGGTTTAGGTTCTTTTTACTTGTTAATTCTTTAATCATTAATACTAAAACAAATTTGTTGTCTCGCTTGATCGAAGGCTATTATTTTACCGGAAGGCTATCCCGTAACATAAAATAACTCCAAGGTTCATTAAAGACCATTATCGTTCAGTCCTTCACCGGCTTATCAGGTGGCCGGCTACTATGACTTCGGCTGACTTCTCCATCAAGCCATTCCGTGGCTATGGAGATCTCCCCAGGTAAGAACATCTTCTTTCCCCTGATTCCTGCCGGATCTACTATTTCGGTATTCATTTCGAAAGAAATGTTTAGGACATCACAATGATGTGCTTGCTCATCCAACCTTGTAGCCTCATATCCGGTTCCTGTTCGTCAGTACCAGGGTTTGTAGTCCCGCTTCCTTCAGTCCCAACTTCGCAGTTGGCAACCTTGCGGCTTACTAATGGTTCAAGGCGTCACCCCCGCCCATAAGGGACTTGCACCCTTTAGATTAATCTTTTACCTTTCGGTGAAAGAAAAGATGCCCATGCTGGGCACACACATTATATAAAAACAATGCTTAATTTATTCTTGAATCCAAGATTAGTGCTCGCTTGCTTAGAGGATTGTCCTGCGGACAATCACGCTCGCCAACTCGCACAGTTTTTATACGGGACGTTGTGTGCAAGCAAAACGAATCATAATGAAAGTAAAACTGACAATATTAATTTTCCTAATTGGAAGTGTAACATCGATTTGCGGACAGACAGTATCGAAAAATGAACTAAGAGAAATTCTGCAGGAAACATTGACTAAATCTCGAGAATTTGTGCCAAATGCAACTAACTCTTGGTTTTACGACAATAGTGAGAATGATTATGGGACGAGGGATACTTTGATTTTAAATACTGCTCGAAGTTATAAAAGAGATTATTGCCAAACAATAGACTGGACTTTCTATGAATGGAATAAATTCAGACTTGAAGTTGCGGACTATTGTAATGAACCACCGACAAAATTGGCCTCCAAAGATGAAGATTATTTTCAACTTCTGATAAAAGAGATTGATGGTGAGATTAATTTATTAGTTCAAAATCAAAATGGCATTCAAGACAAATTCGAAATAATAGAATTCAAAGAAAACCTAGCAGCTGAGAGTGGTAGCAGCCAATTCGACTATACATTAAAACTAAAACGGATTAAATAAAGCCAGCACACAACACTGTATAAAAAAAATGCTCAAACCTGTCTCAATTCGAAAATCCCTGCTTGTTTGCAACGCCTGATTGTCCTGCGGACAATCAAGCTCGCCAGCTCGCACTATTTTTTATACGGGACGTTAGCAAACAGTAAAAAAATGAAAATAAAATACAAGAAAAAGCGGTTCAATCGATACCTTATTTTTGGAATTCTATGGACAATTTTAGGTTTTCTTAATTTGAACTATTCCGTTGAAAATAACTGGATGGATTACGGATTTTTAGTAATAGCAATACTCTACTGGAGTAGTTTTTTTTACGAAAAAAGCAATCAATACCTGACCATCGATGATAAATCGATCAAGAAAAATTCTCTTTCTGGAAAAAAACTCTACCTATCCGATATAAACTGGATTAAAAAATTCGCTGGTGATTATATCTTAAAAACTGACACGGAGGAATTAACTATTAATTCGGGGGTGGTTGATGAAAAGTCTTTAATCGAACTCGAGCGAATCCTTTCGAAGTTGGATCTGCCAGCGGACAAAACACCGTTTGCTAACAACATATAAAAACAATGCTTACTTAGGTTTTGAATTTAAACTCCATGCTCGCTTGCAACGCCTGATTGTCCTGCGGACAATCAAGCTCGCCAGCTCGCACTGTTTTTATACGGGACGTTGGCAACAATTAAAACCAAAAATGATGAAAACTAGAGTATTATTATTTTTCCTTCTTGCCTCATTAATTTCCTGTTCAGATGATGATTCGGAGGAATGTATCGGTTACAGACCAGAAAATGTAAAAGAGGTTAATGCCCCATCTTCAGGGAAGGTAAATGAGACAGTAGAAATTGAAGTAAAATTCTCAGTCTACAATGGATGCGGGGAATTCGGAAAATTCGTTGAGAGCGGAAGTGAACAATCAAAAGTAATAGAGGTTCAGGCAAAGTATGAGGGATGTATTTGTACCCAAGATATACCAACCATAATTGCAGTTTATGAATTTACTCCCTCAACTCCTGGAGAATATGAGTTGAAATTCAAGTCCGGAGAAACGGATTATATTACGGTGAATATTGCCGTGACGGATTAAAACTGTTGCCAACAGCATATAAAAACAATGCTCAAACCTGTCTTGAATCGACACTCCGTGCTCGCTTGCAACGCCTGATTGTCCTGCGGACAATCACGCTGGCCAGCTCGCACAGTTTTTATACGAGACGTTGTCAACCATAGCTCCTGACCAAAATATAAAATGAAAACAAATGAAAATTAATAAAGTAGGTTACTACATTTTAAACGCAATATTATTTATTTCCATAATTGTCGGTTTTTATGAACTGATAGATATTAAAACATTGGTAGGAGTTTTTATAACTCCAGCTTTTATAATATCTGCTTCTTTGAGATATAAAAGTAAAAAAGAGAAAACAGTAGATTCCATTTAAAGCGGACTTTTACTCAGCCGCAGATTTAATTCATCACTCTTGCGGACTGGAAATTGATAAATCAGAACTCGAAAGATTAATTAAGGAAGCGAGATTGTAAAGTTACGGATCCAACTCAGCCGCAAAAAAGAATTTCATCACTGTTGCGGATAAAACAAATAGAAAGACAAAAGATTAAAAATTTCTCAAATTAAAAACAAAGCAAACGGAAAAAACGGAACGGCAAATCTTTCGTGCTCCCTCGGCTATGTCGCTACGGATTGACAACAATGTATAAAAACAATGCTATCTTAGTGTCGAATCGTAGGTCTGTGCGTACTTGCTGCGTCTGATTTTCCTGCGGAAAATCATCGCCGACAATCGCCGCACTGTTTTTATACGGGACGTTAGCAAACAGTTCAAAATAAAAAATACAATTATGAAAATTAAGTACGAAAATAGTAGGTTGAAAAGTAATTTGGTTTACGGATCCTTTATGATAATCATAGGAATTTTTGCTGTTTCAATTAATTCAGATTCTATTTTTAATTATGCCTGGATTATTGTCGGACTTTTACAAGCTGGATCTTATTTTTACGATAAAAAACATCAGTATTTAACAATCGATAATAACACTCTGACAAAACATTTTCCAATCCCCAAAAAAATAAATATCAATGAAATTAAAAAGGTGAGAAAATTTAAAAATTCCTACAAAGTTGAAACTAATAAAGGAAGAATAACAATCTTCAAAGACCTGGTTGAGAAGGATTCTTTAAGAAATTTGGATCATTTTTTTAATGGGCTAAACTTAAAAGTCTGAAAACCGTTTGCTAATAACTAAGCGTTCGTGTGGCCGGTACGGCCCAACATGAACGCACTGTTGACTAAACCGGTTCTTTGCCGGTCAGCCATATATGGGGATTAATATGTTTTTCGGAGGTCAAATTTGTTAGGTAAGGCAGCTAAGCTCTATGCGCAATTTCAGGTTTTTGCTATTAATCGATGATGCCACTGCTTTTTACTATATTTTTTTACTGGGACTTACGGGATTTACTATCATTTTGATCGCTTTGGGCCATAGGTTTCCTGTTACGCCCGGAAGGATCGTTTTTCATACTCATTTATTTGATTGTTTTCTTAGTTTTTCCATCCAGTATCTTGGTGGGCCTCGTGCCATAAAAGTAGTAAGTGTCACCAATTTTCCTTTCTTGCACACCGGGCAAAGCTGGTTTTGTAGTGGTTGGCGCTCTTTGAGTTGCACCCGTCCTGTAAGCTTCCCTTAAAACCGAACTGTTTAAAAGTATAATATATTTTATAACTTTAAACAGTAATTATGAAGAAGAGTAGATATTCACCACAGCAAATCGCAAAGATTTTAAAGGAGTTTGATAACGGAAAAACGGCCGCAGAGATCAGCCGTGAATATGGTATTAGTACAGCTGCGTTCTACAAGTGGCGGGAACGCTATGGCGGGATGAACGGTAAAGAGCTTAAGCGCCTAAAAGATCTGGAAGAGGAAAACCGAAGACTGAAGCAGATGTATGCCAATCTATCCCTAGATCATCAAATGGCCAAAGAAATCATTGAAAAAAAGCTTTAAAGCCCTGCCGTAAAAGAACTATTGCTAAAGAACTTGTTCATTACGGTATTAGCAGGGCGTGCCGTGTTTTAAATATGAGCAAAAGCGTTTTTTATTACAGGCCAATTCCAAAGGACGATACTGCTATCGAAGCGGCCTTACAACAAAAAGCTAAAGAACATAGCGAAGAAGGCTTTTGGATGGCTTACGATCGTCTAAGAAATGAAGGCAAGCCCTGGAACCATAAACGGGTATACCGGGTCTATAAAAAGCTTGGCCTAAGTTTGAGACGAAAGGTAAAAAAGCGGTTACCTGCCAGAGTTAAAGAACCCCTGGAGGCTCCCATAGCTCTTAATCGTAGCTGGAGTATTGATTTTGTAACCGATGTTCTGGAAAATAAAAGGCGCTTCCGTGGTTTAACCGTAATCGATGATTACAACCGGGAAGCATTGCATATAGAAATTGATTTTTCACTGCCCAGCAAACGTGTCGTCTGGGTATTGAACCATTTGATTAATCGCAGGGGAAAACCTCAAAAAATAAGAATGGATAATGGACCTGAATTTGTTGCTAAGATCGCTTCAGAATGGAGCCAGATGCAAGAAATCGACTTTCAGTATATTCAACCCGGGAAACCAACTCAGAATGCTTTTATAGAACGGTTCAATGGAACATATCGAAGGGGCGTTCTCAATAAGTACCTATTTGAAAATCTCAATCAGGTAAGGGAACAAACCGAGAACTGGATGGAAGATTACAACAACGTAAGACCACATAATGCATTGGGAAAAATGGCGCCCGTAGCATACGCGAAAAGTCATTCTCCTGGCGGTACCGCCAGGAGAATGAAAAATGATATTTTTGGACAATCAAGCAGTTCTAATTAGGGGAAGCTTACAGTCCCAGGCTTTGCTGTAGCTGGGTAATCGTAATTTTTTTGTGGTAGGAGCTCAAGATTCCATAATGACGGATGCGAACAAAGCCTTTGGGAAGTATGTGAAGAGCGAACCGCCTGATGAACTCTGCATCAGATAAACGTAATAAGGATTTTCTTCCCCCGTGGCGGTAGTCCTTTACAGAAAATGTAACGCTTTTATTATCCAGGTTTTTAATTCTGTGGTTACTGATGGCGATCTTATGGGTATAGCGACCGAGGTATTCCACCACCTGGGCGGGACCTAAAAATGGACGTTTACAATAAACTACCCAATCATATTTAAAAAGGCTTTCGTAGAAGTCTTTAGATTGTGGTTCCAGTTCCTTGCGAAGGGAAGCCACAAAAAGGGCCCTAAAAACCTTGCTCATAGCCTTGACCGGGAACAGGTATTTTCCATTGCTTTTTGCAGATTTCCATTGACCGCTTTGGGCAATACCACCCCCGGGAACAATACAGTGCAGGTGTGGGTGCAAAGAAAGGTTTTGCCCCCAGGTGTGCAGGATGGCGATCATCCCAGGTTTGGCACCCAGGAATTTATGGTTGGATGCAAAATCCTGGATCACCTGCCAGGTTATTTTAAACAGTAGAGGATACATTTTTTTAGGCTCATACAGGCATAGGCGGTTGAGGGCTGATGGCAATGTGAAGACCACGTGGAAGTAAGGCACGTTTAAGAGTTCTTCTTCCCGTGCCCGGATCCATTCCTCCTTTTTATGCCCCTGGCACTTGGGACAATGGCGGTTCCGGCAACTATTATAACTAAGGTGGAGCCGATGGCAGGAAGGATTGTTACAACGGTCGATATGGCCACCCAGGGCAGCAGTGCGGCATTTGCGCAAGGCGTGCAGGGTTCTTGTCTGCCAGGTGTTGTAACAATATTTGGATAAAGATTCCGTATTCCTTTCCAGAACCTGGGCCACCTCATAGGCAGCAGGTCTCACGGCTACTTCTTGTATAGTCGGTCCAACGGACTGAAGGGCTTCTGCCTACCGAGTTGTGCCACGTGCAAGTAGGTGAGGGTGGTTTGGATATCTGCGTGTCCCAGTAAATCTTTGACACTGATAATATCCAATCCCATCTCCAAAAGGTGGGTGGCATAGCTGTGCCGAAGGCTGTGGGTAGTGATATCTTTCTGGATCCCACTTTGTTTACGGGCTTCCCGGACGATCCATTGCACCCCCATTGCCGATAACTGGGATGGGTTTCCTTTCCTGTTGTAGCCATTAAAACACCAGGTGGTAGGATTATCTGCAGCGATATATTTTTTTAGACCACGGATCTGCATTTGGGACAAAGGAACATAACGGTCTTTTCTTCCTTTGCCCTGGCGGATGTGGAGCATCTTCCGATCAAAATCCAGGTCTTTGAGCTGAAGGCTGCAAATTTCAAAGCAGCGAAGGCCACAGCCATAGAGCATTGCTAGTACCAGCCGGTGTTTGAGAAGTTTGGGTGTTTTAAGCAGTTGTTTTACTTCACTACGGCTTAATACCACCGGGAGTTTGTGGGGACGTTCTATGGAAGGCAACATAACCCGCATTGCTTTCATACCAGAGATACGATAGGCATAGCGAAGACCATAGACCGTATGCTTGAAAAAACTGTCGGATGGTGTTTTGTGCTGGGATTTTAGAAGGTGCAGGTAATCCAAAATCTGTTCTTCATCGAGATCAAGAGGACTACATTTAAAATGGAGGGACATATGCGCAAGGCAGCGGGAGTAGTTGGTAAGGGTACTTTGACTTTTACCGGCGAGTTCTACGGAACGTTTTAACTTGCGGTAGAGTTCGCCGAACTCGGGTACAGAATTACAAGCCCTGTCAATGAGGGTACTACTTTTTTTTCATAACTTTCAATATTATAATTAGAGATACTTAAAGGTAGTGAATAGTGATTTAGCGATCTCTTGAAGCTACCTTTAGGTTTAGTTCAATCGAGTAGACGGCTCCGCCGTTAATTGACGGAGTGCGCCTCTCACACCACCATACGTACGGGTCTCGTATACGGCGGTTCGATAATGAAACTTATCGATTATAGTATTCGATTAAACCAACATAACCTTTCATTTTTAAGCGTTTTATGGTAATAGTGGTACGCAAGATAGGACTCTGGGCTACAGCCCAGCCGCCCATTCGGGTGCGACTCCAGGCATAGGCTTGATCTGGATTAATACCCAATCGAATAAGGTTTTTCCGTTTTCGTTCGGGCTTTTTCCAGTGATGCCAGATGCAATACCGTAAACGATTCCTTAGCCATTCTTCCAGCTTCTTAAGCTTTCCCTGAATGGATGCCGGTTTAAAGTAATTGATCCAGCCCCTTAACAATAAGTTGATGCTGTGGATACGTTCTTCAAAGCTTGCAGGAATTGTCTTTTTGGTAATATATTTAAGTTTTGACTTAAATATTTCCCATTTTGACGCTTCTGCCACAAGCTGGTATTTGGCCTTTTCTCCTTTCTTGTAGGTTGGTACAAAACCAAATCCCAATACCTTAAAGGTTAAAGGTTTACGTATGCCACTTTTCTCCCTATTGATTGGAAGCCGGAGTTTGTCCCGGAGAAATTTGTAGATACTATTACCTACGCGTTTCGCAGCGGGTTTACTTCGAACGTAAATACTAAAATCATCGGCATATCTTACATAGCGGTGTCCTCGCTTTTCCAGTTCTTTATCCAGCTCATTGAGCAGAATATTGGAGAGCAAAGGACTTAAGGGAGAACCTTGCGGGACTCCTTTCCTGCGTTTATGCAACTTGCCGTTAATTTGTATCGGAGCTCTTAAAAATGACCGCAATAACTTTAAAGTAGCCCGGCATTTTACCTTTTTGAATATCAAGTCTAACAGTACATCGTGGGCCACTTCATCAAAGAAGCTCTTTAAATCAATATCGACGATGTTTTGGTAGCCAGAATTGATATTTTCAAGGCTCTGTGCAACGGCTTGATGGGCATTGCGGTTTGGTCTGAATCCATAACTATAATTTTGAAAGGCTGGCTCAAATACTGGTTGCAAAACCTGATGTAATGCTTGCTGAAATACCCTGTCGACAACCGTGGGAATACCGAGTAAACGTTTCTTCCCGTTGCTTTTTGGTATTTCAACTCCCAGTATTGGAGCCACCTGATATTCCCCTCGTTCTATCTGCCGGGCGTATTGTTTACCGTGAGCTTTTAGAATAGATTGGAGTCCTGTTATTTGGACGTTATCTATACCTGCTGCTCCTTTGTTGCGATACACCTGACGGAAGGCTTGGTTTAGGTTCTTTTTACTTGTTAATTCTTTAATCATTAATACTAAAACAAATTTGTTGTCTCGCTTGATCGAAGGCTATTATTCTACCGGAAGGCTATCCGTAACATAAAATAACTCCAAGGTTCATTAAAGACCATTATCGTTCAGTCCTTCACCGGCTTATCAGGTGACCGGCTACTATGACTTCGGCTGACTTCTCCATCAAGCCATCCCGTGGCTATGGAGATCTCCCCAGGTAAGAACATCTTCTTTCCCCTGATTCCTGCCGGATCTACTACTTCGGTATTCATTTCGAAAGAAATGTTTAGGACATCACAATGATGTGCTTGCTCATCCAACCTTGTAGCCTCATATCCGGTTCCTGTTCGTCAGCACCAGGGTTTGTAGTCCCGCTTCCTTCAGTCCCAACTTCGCAGTTGGCAACCTTGCGGCTTACTAATGGTTCAAGGCGTCACCCCTGCCCATAAGGGACTTGCACCCTTTAGATTAATCTTTTACCTTTCGGTAAAAGAAAAGATGCCCATGCTGGGCACACACAACGTATATAAAAAATAGCGGTTTAAGTGCTTAAACAAAAGAAAATTAATAAATTAGAGGTCAGTTATAATCCGAAAAGTTAGTGCTTAAAATCCGCTACTTTTCATATACAAAACCGTTATGTGCAACTTAAGACCACCTGATAATTATAGCCTTTCTAGTTTGGCGAAACCTACTGTCTTTCTGTAATTATCTGGAGAAACACCTACTTTTTTCTTAAAAAATCGACTAAAATAAAATTCATCATAATAACCAAGTCCAGCTGCAATCTGTTTCAAAGGTTTTGATGTTAAATATAGCTCTCGTTTAGCCGCTATAACAATTCTATTAGAAATTAAATCGCTAGGTGTTTGCTGTAAATATTTTTTTACAATCCCTGCCAATGTTTTTGTACTAATACACAAAACATCTGCATAATCTTTCGGAGAATGTAATTCACAATAATTTTTCTCAATAGAATCTACTAAATTTTGTAGGATTTCTGATTGACCATCAGAAAATTTTGGAACTATCTCTTTATCGAATTGTTTTTTCTGTCTCACTGCTTCTATCAAAAATACCTTTAAAAAAGCCACAAGAACTTCATGTTGAGCAATAGAATCTCTATCCATCTCTTTAGAAATTTGGTCTATGAGATTAAAAAACAGCCCTTCTTCAGAAATTTGAAAATGTGGTAATCCATGAAAGTTGTTAAAAAGAACGCCTTCTGTTTCAATTTCATTTTGATGACGATATGTACAAAAAAAGTCAGGGTGAAAATTTAATAACCAGCCTTGACAACGTTCTTCAGAAGAAATCATAAATGGTTGATAAGGCGACAAGCAAATCATTTGATAACCTTGCAGTTCATAATTAGAAAGGTCTACACTTAACTTATAGTTGCTTGCGTTAAGTAAAATAATAGAATAATAATTTTTTCTTTGTAAATGATCAAATTGATTAAGATTTTCAAACCTTTCTAGTCTAAAGGCTAATTCACCATTTTGTTTATCTATAATAATTTGAGCCATAAGAATATATTTCTTTATTTAATATTACATATAAAAAGAAAGGAGTGTTTTACACTCCTTTCTAAAGATATAAATTATTTGGAAGCTATAATATCTATTTTTTGAATTGCAGTTGCTTGGAAACCTTCTAAAAGAACAGGAGCATTTTCCATAAGTGCTGCAGCAACTTTACCTGTTAAATGAGCATCTCTACCTGAATCATCTGCAAAGGTATCAAAGATTGCATAAGTAGTTGCATCTATTTTTATAGCATACCAAGATAAAGTCTTTGGCTCATCACTTACTAATTGTTTTCCAACATTAAGAAAATTTTCGACATCTGCTGTCTTTGCTTCTTTAGATTTCATAATAACAAGTAAGCCATTGTTTTGCAATCCGGACTTATGATTAGATGCCAATACATCTGTTGGTTGAATATCTGTACTAGGATCAAAATCTTCTAACAAATCACCTGCATTTGCTAATAATGCCTTTGCAACTTCGCCTGTTAAATGAGCTTGCCTACCTTCTTCTACTTCAAAGGTATCATAGATACCAAAAGTTTTACTGTCTATCTGAAAGGCAAACCAAGATACTGTTTGGGGTTCTTGATTGACTAGTGCTAATCCACCAAGTAAAAAGTTTTTAACGTCTTGCTCTTTTCCTGGCTTTGCTTTCATAATTACTAATAATCCGATTGTTTCATTTTTGGTACTGTTCATAATGTTTGTGTTTTTAGTTTTTGAAAATGTTTGAGTTGTAAATCCTAGTAAAAAACTAGGAGCACTAATTTTAATGGAACTGTAGTTTTCATTTTTTCTTGTTTTTTTGTTACAATGCAAATTTGGGGTAAAACAAAGGACTGTGGAATGCATATTTATTACTATGGCATGGACGATTTTCTGAAAAGCATTACTATTGAATCCAGTATGCACATAACAACGTGAATAATTCATTGCTAGTTCTAGCCTACTTGGAAATTCCTGCGGAATTTCCTCTGGTTCGTTTTAGTTTACTAATTTAGTTGCTGAAACACGCAACGAAATCATACACAAACACGTTGGCAGCAAGTTGAAAAATCATCGCATAAATTATGAGAGGGAATTTAATCAAGGTAATTTTCTTATTTTTTTTACCTTTAACGAATAGTATTGCACAGGAAAATACACCATTTCTAAAAGGAAAAGTCGAAATCTCAATTAAAGAAGGAACTTTTGATTGTGATTTAACTTTGAGCAATATACCCAAAATTAAAGATTACTTTATTCGATTAAATTCGGGTATGAACATTCTTCATATGCGAAGTAAAAAACCAAATGACTTTTTAATTTATTATAGTAAATCCCTTGCTGACACAACTTCAACCGGAGAATCTACTGCATACTATTTTAAAGATGATAAAGGAAACGATAAATTTTTACCTAAATCTGTTCAATTTAAATATGTTGGCAAATTTCCAGTCGCTAACGATACGCTAAAGAATTATAGCCGAAAAGATTGGAAAGGTAATATTGCTTTTAATCAAAATTCCGTGAGGTCAGATGGTCGTCAATCTTCGTGGTATCCCATTTTGTATGACATTACAAATGACAAAGATTTTCATTTAGTAAAATATGACATTGAATTATCCTGCAAAGACTGCAAAAACATTGTACGTAAATGGGAATGAACCAATTAAAACAAAAAAGTAAAATAAATAATTGGTAATAGATGAAATTTCAAGGTTAAAAAAATAGTCATTTCAATATTTTTAATTAATGGCTGCGACAGAAGTAATGAAAAAAGGATCTAGCGTTTTGCTATTGAGAATGATTCAGGTTATGATATCCCTCTGGAAATTTTTTGAAAGTGATATTAATGATTTCGTCAAAATCATTAATATCCTAAATTCAGACTTTGTTAGTAAAGATTTTCCTCCAATATGGATAAGCTTTATGGAATTCAGGATTTTCTTTAAGGAGATTCCGTGATTGTAGTTTATGGGAATAACTTAATAATGGAATCTTACAAATATGAATTTCTTGAGACAGAAAATAATGGTTGTAGTGAGGATGGAATATTATAAACGATGGCGATCCGCGTTGGGACACGATAGGGTAGGAGGCCTTTATAAAAGAATGTACACATTTATACCTGAAACTTTTTAAAGGCTAACCTCAATGAGAGTGGATAGATATAAATCAAATTTACAGTAGATTTAAAAGCATCTTAGAGTTAAAGTTTGGTTAAAGGTGTCAAATTCGGTTACACTTAAAATGGACCCCTTCTGAATCGCCAGTATTGACGAGATATTCGCATTTTCGGATTGTTCCTCTTCCTCCGCTGTTTCACCTGATTATCAGGTAGTTAAGAGTATTACAGCCATATTTACAGCCAGTTTTGGTGTAAATATGGCTTTTTTGTTTTGATGAGATTCAGTGAGATTCGGTGAACGGAAATGAATACTATGGGATCGATTTTATTTAAAAAATATCTATTATCTATAGAAAGATTCTGTTTGATACAAGTAAGTTTAAGATTCTAAAATGGCTTATTAACTTACCCAATTAAATTATTGGTTTTAATCATCTTATAATCAATTGTTTGTATGATATGAGTTTAGTTCCCCAATCTTACCCAGTCTTACCCATATGTCCGGAAAAAAATTCAACCATTTGATAATCATAGGGTTTAACTTTTTTCGGACATATTGCGGACAGATTTTCTCTTTTATATCTCGTTTTTTAAAGATATAGTAAATGAGGTTAAATTGAATTAAGGTAATTTTCAGTGAATTTAGTACCAATAAAGGCAATTGTTTTGCAAAATCATAAATTCAATTTTTCTTCAACTTCTAAATTGTAGGCCTCCCATTGTTTACTGTCATCTTTCTGCTCAGGCTCTTTCATTAGAAAAGTGACTTTAAATTTAGAACCTAAATATTTACATTTAATCTTAACATATAAAGCTTCATAATCATAGTGGTAGTAGTTGAGTTTTGAGATTAAACCTAACCACACTCCACCCTTAAAGTGATCAACACACAAATTATAAAAATCTAGATTACCAACCATTTTATTTTGTTCTAGTTCTTTAATCATTTTATGAGCAGCATAGTTTAAAGTTGAAATTATTTGTTGCTTTTCTTCTTTGTTGAGAGTAGTTCCCATAATATTCAACACTTTATTAAATGCTTCTTAAGCTTTTGTTCAATTCGTAGGATAAAAAATAGTAGTAAAAAGCCGCTTTCAGTGTATATTCCATTTTCTTTTTCTTAGAAAAATAAAGGCTTACTTCTTCTTTTTTTATAGCTAATTGTCGACTAAGATCTTTTTTATTCAATCCAAATTCTTTCATTTTTTGCTCTATCCAGTCAATAGTAATAGTAGAAACATCTAAGTTAAAAACTACTGGTATAATTTTATGCTTAGGGAAAATGGCTCTGGCTCTTTGATGCAATTCTTTATTTGATAATATAAAACCATTAATAAGCTTAACCTGGTCGATCTTAACTGTTTCTTCATCCACAACGGTGATTTCGATTCCTGCTTTTGCGTAATTCTTAATAGATTCAAGTTGGGATTTATCTAATTCTTTAAGCATATTTAATTTTCTTTTATGGTTAAATGAGTTGTCCTACTTTATTAACCACTCTATATTCTAAGGTTTCAAATTCGCTAAAGTGTGCTTTACCACATTTTATTTTTAATTGCTCATCTGCACTTAATTTATGAAGATCAACCTCAGGTGTACCTGTGTCTTTCGTTTCTGCAACAAAGTAAACTTTGCTAGCATCTTGAAAAACTACTGCCCAGTCTGGGTTATAATTTCCTATAGGTGTTGGAATTTTAAACCAATTCGGTAATTTAAAATAAAACTTAATCTGCTCGCTTGTTTCACAATCTTCAGCAAATTTGCTTTCTACTCCTGAATCTAACGGAATAAACTCTTCATAGATAGTTTTAGAAGGATCATTTACATTAAATGTAAAATCATTAAGATATACTTCTAACTCTTGTGCTTCAAATAAGGTCATTTCGTATTCAGAGCCGCCTATCTTTTCGTATTTGATTCCTTCTATCATTAGATCATATAGCGTTCGTTTTATGGCCTCTGAAGCTAAATCTAAAAATAATTGGGGGTTTACTAAAATATCCGGAATTCTGTTTGATTTACTTAGAATATCCTGTAACGTTGATCGGGTTAATTCAGTTTTGTTTTGGATATATCCCAAAACGTCCGGTATAGACCAGGAGTAACTATCGTAATTTTCTACTTTATCTCCGGCATAGCTGGTTTCTAGGCCTTCATCAGACATTGATAAACGTACCTTGGTAGAACGAATTGACGGTGCTTTAATTTCCGGAAGATCTTTGATAGCTTTGGCCGCTAAGGTTATAAGTTCTTCGGTCTTATAATCTACTCTATAAGTAGTTTTGCTTTTTAGATTTTCCCATATCTCTAAAAATTTGGGGTCTGCATCAAAACCTTTGCGATATTTTATAGGAGTTCGTTTACGTTTATTTTTTACTCGGTCTTTAAAAGTTACACCGCATTCATCTTCGATTTCTTTCTGAAGTGTTTTTGCAAAATCATCGTAACTTTCGTTCGCTATTACGGTTAAGCGATTAATATTCTGGTCGTAGGTTCTTTTTCCGTTTTGATCTACCGCCAAACGTAATCCGCGTCCTATTTCCTGGCGTTTTTTAATGTCAGATTTAGTTTCGTTTAGTGTACATATCTGGAAAACATTTGGGTTATCCCAACCTTCACGTAGTGCTGAATGCGAGAAGATAAACTGCAACGGATTATCTAGATTCAGAAGTTTTTCTTTATCCTTCATAATCAAGCTATAGGTATCATCATCCGCTTTGGTTTCACCTGAAGTATCTTTTAATTTCCCTTTTCTATCCTGAGAAAAATAACCGTTATGAACTTCTGAAACAGAGAATAGATCTAAATCTTTAAATGCTGGCTTGGTTATGTATTCCTGATAAATTTCTTCAAACCATTGGGCAAATTTCCCTAGTAATTGGTTACCGTTAGCATCGTATTTTCTATAGTTAGCCACTTTATTAATAAAGAATAGCGATAATACTTTAATTCCCAGTTTATTTAAACGCTTCTGCTTCTTTAGATGTTCTTCTACGGTTTTACGGATCTGAAATTTCATAACTTCATCTGTTAAACCGCCCTGGCTATCGCCTTTGTATAATATGCTACCGTTAGAAAACGAAATACATTCATTGGCCGCGTCTATTTCTTCTATTATATAGCCATCTGAATATATTTCACGTTCGTTAGAAAGGTTATACAGATCTTTATTTACAGCAACATTTACTTTCTTCTTTTTTACACCACCTTTATCATTTAAATTAATGATCAGTTTAGCGGTAACTTTAGTTTTTGTAGCCTTTATAGAATCTACTGAAACATAGGCATCATTAAACGCATTCTCTTCAATAATACTATCTACCTCTATTTGTTTTACCAGGCCTAAATCGTAGGCCTTCACCGGATTCAAATTATAGGTAAGATTATATTGATTTCTATGGGTGGCCGAGTAGCGTAAAGTACAGGCTGCATTTAAATTTTTTATTGCTGCAATACGTTTTTCAGTCTCCATATTTTGTGGTTCATCAATAATTACAAATGGATTTGTAGATTGAATAAACTCTATTGGCTTACGACCGTTGGCCTTATAATGTGGCTGATTAATGATATTTTGATCCTTAGCGAAAGAATCTATATTGATCACTAAGATTTCTATATTGTTATTGGTGGCATAACCACGTAAGGCTGAAACTTTACTACTATCGTAGACCTGAAAGTTTACCGGTACGTTATCATAAAGATTTTGAAAGTGCTCTTTAGTTATTTCGAGATTTTTTATAACGCCTTCACGAATGGCTACAGAAGGAACTACAATCACGAATTTTTTAAAATTATAAAGTGCATTTAGTTCGTAAATAGTCCTTAGATAAACATAGGTTTTCCCTGTACCTGTTTCCATTTCGACTGAAAAATTCATTCCGTCGAGTTTTTTAGAAACTTCTATATCATTAGCTTGCTGAATACTTTGTAAGTTGGTAAGGATTTGTTCTTCAGATAAAATAAGTTTGTTACCAACCCCATTTATAAGATTTAGAACATCTTTATCGCCTAAATCAAATTCCTGAACAGCATCTTCTAAAGGCTGCCCCTCGAAAACATCGGTTATCGATTTAATAGCATCTTGTTGAAATTGTAAATTAGGTTCAAAGGTTAATTTCATTCTTTTACTTTATCAATTAATTTTTCTACCCAATCACTAAATCTTGTACACCTGTTTAAAATAGGATCAATTGTATTTATTTCAGCTATTATACCTCCATAAAAAGGCTTGTTCTTATCAAAACCTGGAATTAGCTGCTCTAATCGTTTGGAAGGTGCTGTCAATTCTCCATCATTCAACTCTTCTGGATTTTCTTTTTCCGCAACCGCTAATAATAATCTATTGAGGTTTGCTTGTTTTAAATCTGGTAAAAACTCAAATCCATCTTTTGCTGCAAATAATAAACCCTCGAACTCGTGTAACTGGATATATGGTATAAACCGAGGACTGTTTACTGCTTCTGTTAAGGCTTGCTCTAAAAAACCTACTCTTTGAATTTTATTCAGCTTTTTTTGTGCATCCTCAAATTTAGGGAAATCACTTTTTAGTCTAAAAAAGTCAATAAAAGTAGTGACTAATACATCCCTCTCATTTAATAATAATTTATCAATGTTGTATTTTAGTCGATCATATTTAACATCTCCTCCTTTATTCCCCTTACTGGTGGACATTAATATTGGACGAACATCATAAATTTGATGTGCTGTAAAATAGGGCCTCAATATTCTATTTACAAACTCTTCTTCGGACTGTCCTTCGCAAATTATATAAATGGCTCTAATCATAATCTACCGCCTATTACATTTTTTTCCCATAGTTCACCAACTGTGTAATCCTCTAGCCAAACCTTAAGTGATTCTTCAGATTGTCTTTTAAATATGGTTTGTTTATCTTTTCTGTCGGCTACAATAATATCATTAGCAGAAAACTCATTGACTAAATTTACAGACTGCGTGGCAATGATAATTTGAGAATGAAAAGAAGCATTTTTTATCATTCCCGCTAATTTTGAAATTGCAAAAGGATGTAGTCCCAATTCAGGTTCGTCCAATAATATCGTACTTGGCAAATCGGGTTGCAATAATAAAGCTGACAACGCAATAAAACGTAAGGTACCATCAGATAAATGATGAGCATTGAAATATTCATCAGATCCTTTTTCTAACCAACTCAAGAAGATCATATCTGGATTTTTAGCATCGGGTACTAGATCAAATCTTTCAAAAAAAGGTGCGACTGAGCTAATAGTATATTCAATCATTTTGAAATGTTTAGGATGTGTATCCTTTATTCGGTATAAAAACGCGGCTAAATTACTTCCGTCTGCCTTCAAATATTTATAATCCAGGGTTTTATTTGGTTGCTTTAAAGGAGAATTTGAGCTTGTATCGTGAAAATGAAAAACATCAAAGCTGTCAAAGTACCTTCGCAGAAAATCAGCTCTATCCATTCCGTTTTCAGAAATGCCACTTTCTTCTTTTCCTTCACCCCCCAAATTTTCAAAACTCCAACTCTCATTAAAACCACTTGAAAAGAAGTTGAAACCACCTTGATCTTTTTCAAAATAAAAACCTACGTCTTGTTTCTTAGGAACCAACTTAAAATCATAGCGATTATTAGTGTTCTTACCCTTGGGGTTAAACACAATGCTTCCACCTATTGACTTTGATTTCTTCCTTCCAAAATATAACAGGCTGTTTTCATAACCATTATCTGCAACATAATTAACCAGTCGCTTCTTCGAAATACTATTTAGCATTTTAAAAAATGAGATAAAATTACTTTTACCCACCCCGTTTGCACCAATTAAAATATTAATTGGTTTTATCTCTATATCGCCTGAATCTCGTATAGATTTAAAATTTTCGATATGTATTCTATTAATTGGCATAATTTATATGGTTTTAAATTCAATACCCGCATCCTTCAATTGTAAAACCGTATTGGTTTTAAGCTGGTCGTTATCCTTAAAAAGTTTGTCCAGGGCAATCACTTTTTGCGGTTTTGAGGCGATAATTTTATTGATAATCTCCTGGTTTGCTTTTTCTAAAAGCAACGCCAATTCATCTTCGTTAATTGTGTAGTAATCTCCTTGATTAACTATTTTACTATTAAGATCTTTACCGCTTTTTAATAGTAGCTCATAAACCATATTTTCTATAGTAGCAGTTTCTGAAACCGGATCTACAAAAAGTTTAATTTGCTCTTCTAAAGCTTTGGCATCTTTATTTTGTATTTGCTGCCATTGTTTAAAATTACTATCGGAAAGTTTGAGAACTTTAAAACCTAAATCAATCTTGTAATTTCTACTGTCCTCCTGAAATTGGATTTCTAATTTTTTCCTTTCATTTTCTTGTTTTAATTCATTCCTTATTATATCTCCAACTCTACGTATACGTTCTTTAGAAATTTCGGAAATATTCTTAAACCCCGCTTTGTATGCATTACTTTTTGTATCAGTCTCTTCAGGTAATTGAACACATATATATTTTCGGTTTCCGCCATCTTCTTTATTTGATTTCATTACAGCATGAGCTGTAGTCGCAGAGCCTGAAAAAAAATCTAAGATTAAATCTTCTTCATTAGGCTCTGTTACATACGTTATCAATTTTGCTATATCATCAAAGTGTTTTGGATTATCAAAGATTCTTTGGTTATTAAAAATTTTATTGAATTCTGACGTTGCTGTTTGAGCATAACTAAAATGAACACTTCTCATTACCTCTTTATCCGTTTCAAATAAGTTTCTTCTTATTCTAGGCAATGTGGATTCATCTTTTCCAAATACAACTCTGCCTTTTTCTATTTCTTCGAGCATTCTTTTTTTCTTTGGAAAACGCCAACCACCATCAGGTATTTTGCAGGGCTTTTTGGTTTCTGGGTGCAAAATTTCATATTTAGGACCTCCACCTCCAGGCCAACTTATATTACCGTCATCTCTATAAGGACCTTTTTCATCAACTTTGTTGAAACGAGCTAGAGAAATCCTTTCGTCATCTTCATCCCAACTTTTATAAAAATCCTTAATTCCTTTTTCCACTAATTCCCAGTCATTCTTATGCCTTTTTTTTAGATTAATAAATTCCTCTTTAACATCGTCAATTCCCTCCTTAACTGTCCTGAATACAAGTTTTTGATCTTTTATTATTTGATAATCTTTGAAATAAACCAACATATACTCGTGTCCAACCGAAAAATATTTAGCATCATTTTTCCTATTTTTATCGTAAATTAAAGAAGCCACGAAATTCTCTTCTCCAAAAACTTCATTCATTATTAGCTTTAGGTTATGCACTTCATTATCATCAATAGAAACAAATATAATCCCATCTTGTTTTAAAAGATTTTTGGCAAGAAATAGACGAGGGTACATCATATTAAGCCAATTACTATGATATTGGCCATTTTCTTTGCTATTTTTTTTATACATCCCCTCTTTAGTCATATAACCTTCTTCATCTTTATCGCCCACACGCTTTTCATAATCGGCTTTAGTTTCAGAAAACTTATCGGGGTAAATAAAATGATCGTTTCCGGTGTTATATGGCGGATCTATATAGATCATTTTCACTTTACCAAAATAACTCTTTTGTAAAACCTTTAATACTTCCAGGTTCTCGCCTTCAATAAAGATATTCTCGGTTTCCTCGAAATTTACAGATTCGTCTTTTGCAGGAATTAATGTTTTAGTGGTAGGAGCTTGCAACACTTTAAACGCATCACTCTTTCCTGCCCAATTCAAAACATAGCGCTCATTACTAAAGTTTATGTCTTCACCTAGCGTAGCTTTTAATTTTTCCCAGTCTACTTTACCTTCAGCAAAAACTTCAGGGAAAATCTTTTTTAATTCTTGTAGTTTTATTTCTTGTGGAGTTTGGCTTGTACCGTCCATATTTCTCTAATTTTATAAAATCTTTTTTCAGGATTATTTAATTAAAACCCATATAAACTGATTCTTAATCTTTAAATATTTGATATTACTTCTTTCTTTAACCAGTCAAACGCCTGTTCCTGGTCATATTCAATTTCTGATCTTAGCAAAGCTTCCATATCACCTGTGAAATCGGGATCATTTTCTTTTTCTTCTATATTTAATAAAAACTCTTTGGCACTAGGTGATCGTCCAACCGAAAAATCCATATAGGTTTTAAAAGACCTTAAAATCATATCAATATCTATCTCCATATTGCGCCTGGAGTAGTCCAGGTCGAAGAGATCTCTCCCTTTACTGCGTTGATATAATGCTCTTAATTTTGTTCCCAATAATTCGTTGATGTTATAAGTGCGAATATTTGCTATCCCTTCAAACCAGTTGCTTTTAACTTCAAAAGGATATTCAACCCAGGGCAAAACATTAAAGTGTTCTTTACAGTTTATTTCTAGCTTTAATCTTAACCTAATATTCTCATATTCTGAATAAAAACGATATAGGGCTTTTGCGCCGTGTCCTTTAATTTGAGTACGCCTTTCTTCTTCAAAGAAAGTTACAACTTCACCTATACGTTTCATAATTGGTTTAATTGGCCCCGGTTTTATTTGCACCAGGTCAATATCTTCGGAATATCTTGGAGCGGGGCTTAAGTAAAGTTTATGTAGTGCAGTTCCGCCGCGAAAAGCGAGATTCTCACTCAAAAAATCATCGGAAAATAATTCCACTAAGGTTCTGCTTATCACTAAATCTTGCTCAACTTGCATAAATTCTTTCCAGGGGGCATTTATCTGCCACTTAGCTATATCTGGTCTTGGAATCATAAATCACTTTCCATTTTAATATTAACATCAACTTTCCAGCGGTTGTTGACCGCTCCTGCTTTTTGGTTTGATTTCGGGCTCAATAAAACAGGATAGAATTTTTGAAGCTTCAAATGATTATAAATTAGTTCAGCGGGTTCAGAACTGGAATTATATTCATTTAGTAAGAAACCAAAACGTTGCAGTACACTTTTTTGGGAATACCAGGATAGCAAATCTTTTACATCTGAAACTTCTATTTCTTCAACCAACTCTTCCAGAATGGAAAGGGTTCTGTTCAATCCACCGATTTTGGATTGATGGTGCAGTAAATCGACTGCTGTTAATGCCGGACTGGATAATTTAAACATTCCCGCATCTCCTTTACGATTTAAGATATTTTTTTCTGGCCAGTTGGAAACCGTGAAAAAGTCAAGCTTAATAGCTCCTTTTGAGACGGAGAGTAACGGAGATTTATCGTGAAGTATATACTCCTTTTGAATTTGTTGATGACTAGCACCATAATACCTTGCCGCAGAATACAAGCCTAAATAATAGTTTCTATTTAAAAAAGTAAATAGTTTATCAATGTATAACTCAATAGGTAATTTGCCGGAATGAGAATACCTGGGCGGAATAATTAGATAAAACTTATGCCGTAATGAAACCACATCACCATTTCCCACAGCATAATAGAGGTCGTTACGTATCAAGGATTCCGATTTACCGGAAGTGCTTTCAACTAATTCATCCCAGGTAAAAGCATATTCCTCGAAAGACAATCGCTCTTTTATAAATTCGCTTAAACTCAACTTTAGTAAAATTTCGAGAAATATAGTGATTTTTACCTTATTTCTCGAAATAATACTAATAAATATAATGAGATCTTTCTAACTTATATAATTTGGAAAATAATCATTCATCACTCGTATCTGAAAAATATTCCCATTGAAAGCTATCGGTAGCGGTACTTTCATCACCTATAGAAAGGTTCTTAGTATCAATGAGTTCACCATTTTTATAAAATTTAAAAGTAACATCAAGTGATATCCCTTCTTCTACATTATCAGGTGCTACATTGTAGGTAACCCAGATACCAGGTGAAGCTTGCTTAGTTGTATAAGATAAAGACCCCGGCAGTGCAGAATTTTCCGAATTCAGGTTGGCATCAACATCATTCTCGGAATTTGTATCTTTCCATCCATACGCAGAATAGAAAGTAATTTCCTGACTGAATTGATCACTATCACCAGTTTGTGAATATTCTACCGTAAAGATGCTACCTTCGGTTTCATTACCTGGTAGATCATCTGACGAGTCATTACTACATGATATACATAACAACAATAGTGGTAATAGATAAATAATTTTCTTCATAATTAATAGTTTTAGGTTAGAATTGGGTTACAGCATCCTTTTTTAGGAGGGTAGTGAGATAATGAACTTCAGTTAGGTCAAGGTTTGAACAAGACAATTTTTCAATAATAGCCTTAACATCAATGTCGGATTTTATATTTTCCGGAACAGGGTTTGGTTCATTTAGGATCATTTTTTGAAAGTTACCATTGAAAATAACTCGAACCTTTCGATTTTCGTCCAGTAAATGAATTCCGCATTTGAGGATTCCATCCTTCTGAAATTTATCCACCATTTTTGATAGACGTCTAGAGGCATATTTATCCAGGCCTTCTTCAATTAATTCTACAGCATATTCTACATCATCAGGATGACTGGCCAGGCTTTTTAATAATAAGATTTCTTCAAAGCTGTAATTTTTCAATCGGGAAGTTTTCATTGGCTTGATTTTAAAGATTAAGTCAGCCTTTGATCTTGAAGTTCGTGCATAAAAAAGCGTGGAACTGCAACTTGTCGGTACTAGAGGTATCGCCAGACACCCGCACACCAAACAAGAGCAGCCCACGCAGGAACGTGGGCGCCTTGCTTTGATATTGGTGTGCATAAAAACTGGCGATTTTCTAGTACCAAAATCAAAAGCTAAACGCTTAAGAATTTTATTTTATAAAAAATATATTTTTTATTCTATAGTTTATGTTTTTAAGATTTATAGAAATTTAGTTTTTATTCTTAATTATATAGAAAGCCCCTATATGTAAGGGTTCACCATCAAAGATAAGAATTGTTTTCTTATGCCTATCCAAAAAGGACTTAAATAACTTTTTAGGGAAAGCTACAGGTATAGGTTCTCCATTTGGCAGGAAGACACGGACTTGTCGGTTTAGACCAGGTTCGTTGGTCAAGTTAATTATTTTCTTAAGAACGGTGCCACCTATTGGCGATGAACTTGGTTGGGCAAAGTTTATCGTTTTACTTCTTTCTCTGCT
The DNA here is from genome assembly GCF_000745315.1 of Salegentibacter sp. Hel_I_6. Lineage (NCBI taxonomy): Bacteria > Pseudomonadati > Bacteroidota > Flavobacteriia > Flavobacteriales > Flavobacteriaceae > Salegentibacter > Salegentibacter sp. Hel_I_6. The sequence continues at coordinate 3,308,187 of NZ_JQNQ01000001.1, forward strand.
TTTTTATTTAGCTGTTTGAATGAACCCTTAACCCATACTAATTTTGGTGTTTCTCTACCTTCTCCAGTCCATCTTATTCCAAAATGAGGTTTACTGAAAAATTGAACTCCAGGCTTAGTTTTATATTCCTGATTCCAAGCTTTTGTAACGTAAATTATCGTGTCATCTGTTTTATTTAATACTTTACCTTCTTTCCTAGTTCCATATTTTCCGTTTGGTTGAATATATTTTATCTCCGTCGGTAGAAAATCAAGGTAAATCATACACTGTAAAAATTTTTTCCAGGTATTTTCTTCAAAATCTTCACTAATAATCTTCTCATTAGATTTTAAATTAAAGGTAAAAATGTTCAAGTCTGCGAATTTCTCTTTACTTGAGACTATATAATTGAAAACCCGAAGTTTTTCTTCAAACTCCTGGAAAATGTAAAACTCATCTCTACTTACAATTAAAACTCCAGAGTTTGATTTTCTCTTTTTTAGGATGTTTAAATCAAATTCATCTTTTATACGGATTGTTTCCAAAGTTTCTTTGACAGAATTTGAAAAAACATATTTAGATTTTGAATCTATTTCTAATAAACTAATCAGTTCTTGATCTTCTCTGGGAGGAACATCATTTGGTAATCTTTCAAATATATCTCCCTTGTTTTTCCTAAAGTATTCTATGCAAGAATTTTGATCTAATTTCATTTGCGGATTGCTCAAATTTAATTTGCCACAACGGTTTCGGTTACCTCAAGTTGGCGGAGTAGGAACGCGGGCTTGTCGGCTTAACCAATTTCTTTCCTGGTCTCTAAAATTACATTTTTTCCGTAATACACCCGTTATTTGCGATGAACCGACTTACCTGCAGTATTAATTCCACTGTTTAATTATTCTGATTAAGTAACAGATTGATATGGTGGTTTATTTGTTCAATTTGTTTGGCCTCTGTAGTTTTTGAAGTGATATCATCTATAATTTCTTTTTGTTCATCTTTATTTAATGATTCGAACGAATCCTTTACGCCTGCATCTTCAAAACATTTGAGAATTTCCGAATTGTTATTGATTCTCTCGTGTGTATGCAGGTATAAGGTTACGGTAACTTTATCACCACCACTTTTACCGATTGCATTTCTGATTTCTTCGTTTATTGAAATCATTTTATCTTCTTCCTTTCTTGGTGCCAAATTCATTTCTTTCAACTCGTAATCATCAAGTAAACCAGAAACTTTTAGCGAACCCCAAGTTCCATCTATATGGGCTGTATTTGGTATGACAATATGGTATGTCCAAGCTCCATTCCCTTTTTTATAGACTAATTCAAGCTTTTTATTATCGACAATTTTTTTCATTCTATTATTTATCCTTTTTTTGATATTGCAGGTAACGGTCTCGTTTATCGCCAGTTGGCGGAGTAGGGGATGTGGATTTGTCGGAATGGTATTGGTTTGTTGGTCAAGTTAATTATTTTTTTTTTAACGGTGCGGCTAATTTTCGATGAACTTTGTTGTGCACTGGCATTGTGTTTCGATCATCTAGTATAGAATTTTTTACAATTTTTAATTGTGTCATTTAGTTTCTAGCATTTTAGGAACTTGATCGTAATATTCTTGAGTTAAGACTTCTGTCCATTCTGTTGGTTTTTCTCCACTATAGAATGCTAAATATGTAACATCACTATCTTTCGTAGATGAGTGCCAATGCTCAGTTTCTTTTTCACATCTAATTACATCTCCCTCTTTTAGAATTATAGGCTTTTTACCCTTTTCTTGATAATAGGCTTCACCATCTACTATTACTAAAACTTGAACAGAACCGTGTTTGTGCCAATCTAAAGTTGAGTTAGCTTTGAAGGTTGCTTTGGTAATGTTGTAACCTAATTCTTCATCCTCGTGAATTAGTGGATTTAACCAAGCTTCTCCAATGTAATGAGTATTGGGTGCCTTAGTTCCTTGTGTATTATAGGAAGACACATTATAGTTAGAACTTTGAGCTACAAGAAACAATGGAGCAAAAAGCAAAAAAGTAAAAATTGAATATTTCATAATCTTCTTTTTTAATTAATTTCTTTAATCATTCTTAGTAAATGCTTGCGTACAATGGTTACGGTTACCGCAAGTTGCGAGAGTAGGGATGTGGAATTGTCGGTTTATCCATTTTCTTTCCTGGTTTTTAAAATTACACTTTTTATGCGAAACCCGTTATTTGCGGTGAACCGACTTAGCTGCTGCCATTTAAGATTTATTCCCTTAAATATTTTTTCATTAAGATGTCGGTTTGCTTATCACCACCTAAATCAAAGATGTGTTTATCGAATTTTATAAATCCGTTTTTTTCATAAAATCGAATTGCTCTTGAATTTTCTTCCCAAACTCCTAACCAAACGTACTGAAGGTTTTTCTGTTTTGCGATATTAATTGCTTTATTGTAAAGTTCTTGACCAATCTTTTTTCCTAAATATTCTTTTATTACATAAATCCGTTCAATTTCTAAAGCATTTGGATCTTTTAATTCCGTTTGTGATTGATTAAAATTTACTTTAAGATATCCAACTATCTTTTTGTCAATTTTAGCGAAATAGATCTCTGAATTTTCATCAGATATTTCTTCACGTACTTTTTCTTTGGAGAAACTCTTATTTAAATATTCTTCCATAAAAGCTGGAGAGTTTTGAGCACCAAAAGTATCTTCAAATGTTTGTTTTCCTATTTTTTGTAGTTGGTTTATATCTTTAAGAGTAACTTTTGCTATTTCGATTTTTTCCATTTTTCTTCTTACTAAAATTTTTGTGATGGTTGCAGCTAACGTTCTCGTTTATAGTCGGTTGGGGAAGTAAGGGACGCTTATTGTCAACTTAATATTGGTTTGTGAAGTAATTATTTCTTTTTGAGCTAATATTTATTGGCGGTTAACCATCTTTGTTGCCTATAGTTTTCTATATCTGGTTTCGTAGATATTTAGCCTTTTTCTTGACTTTATTTGGGTAACGATTTGTATCAATTATATCTGTTAATAGATTATATACAAGATCATCATCTATATATCTAAATAATCCAGTATTCCAAGCTATCCTTTCGGGATTGTTAGCATTACTATAATATTTCCAATATTTTGGTCTATGGGTATTGAAAATCAATGCTGTGTTTTTATCACAATGAAAAAGTTCATAATTATTATTCCCGTCACTTACAGGCTCAAAATAATTCATTTGTCCAATTGCAAATATGAACCTTTCGTTTTCAGGTTCTCCTATTTCTCTTGATGTGAATAATGCAATCTTACCAACCTTAGCATCCAAACACTGAATTGGTTCATTATCGTGTTTTTCTCCGTGGTAATGACCTGCATAAAAAACGAGTTCTTTTTGAGCAATACAGTCGTGACAAGGTGCGAAATTTGTTGAGAGTTCATTAGAATTTGAGTATTCGATATCTTGACAATTTATATCAAAATCAGCTTGAATGCCACACCAAGTTCTATGTTTAAAGTTATATGAAGCAACATTAGGAGAACAAACTCCACTCCAGTTGGAATCTGTATAAGTTACTTTGAAGGCAATATTTCCATCTTTTTTGGATTTTGAAGAAAGAGGTTCCTTAATTACATTTTGTGGTAACTTAAGTTCTTTGGCAATACTAAAATTTTGTTCTCTAGTTTTATTTTCGATTTGTTTATATAACTTCTGAATTTCGCTTAGATCAAATTCTAAATATTCAATTCCATAATGGTCAAATGCGTTTTTGATACTTGTTGCAATAATAGGTGCAGCTAAAATTACACGACTATTTTTAATCAATCCTGCATATTGCAATGCTTGTCCAACATCTTCCCGTGAAATTGCATCCTTTTTAAGTTCAACAGCGACATTTTTTCCGTTTTTATCTTTAAAAAGTAAATCAACTCTTAGCCTATTGTCTAAGATATGTTGACGGGAAATAAATTCCAATCCCTCTTCGAGCAATGGTTCGTGAAAAATTTCAAAAACATCTTCAATTTGTCTTTCAGATAAATTAGGTATCATATAGGTCGGGTTTTTGTTAATTATCGCCAGTTGGCGAAGTAAGGGACACGGATTTGTCGGCTTAGTATTGATTTGTTGGTCAAGTTAATTATTTTCATTCTAACGCTGCCGGCTATTGGCGATTAACCTTTGTTATATGCAGTTTTTGTTGAGCACACCTTCCATTTCCCTATCTTTTGAATCCAAAATATGTTTTTTCGAAGTTATATTAATGATATTCCAATATTCATTTTCATCTAGTACGTCCCACATTAAATTATTACCCTCATAATCTTTTAATTTACCACTTCTTACGAATTCTAAAGTTTTTGGATGTTTTAAGAACATTTCTTGTTGTTCTTTGAACATTGCTTGAGTGGATTCAATCATTTTCTTGAGAGATTCGTCCGTTCTCTTTGTTAAATAAATGCATTCATCAAAATCTTTGTTTTTACCATACACTCCTTGAGCATCATAGCTACGCCATTTATGAACTTTAATAGAAAAAATTTCTGAACCCATATTTTCAGGGACATTTGAATTCTGTGTTATATCGAAAACTTCTTCTTTAAAATATAAGTTTAAAGTGAATAGAGCTGCTAGAATATTGAATAGGTACTTTAACGATCCAAAATGTAAAGATTCATATCTATTATGTTTTAAATTTTGATAAGCGTTATTCCAACTATAAGTTAACTTGTTTTTAAAATTTTTCTCAGTTTTAATGAACGGCTTGATAATTTTTTGAGATTGGAAACAAGCAGAAGAACTTATAATAATTACTTTATCTTCCAATTTCCATATTTGATTCAAGTGCTTTATGCAGTCTTTATCAAATTGTAAATTATTTTCTTTGACTCCTCCATTCTTTTTGTAAAGTTCTTTAGAAATTGATTCTATTTCTGCAGCAGATCTTAAAATCAGATCAGAAATTTTAGAGGAATAAACATTTATTTGATTATCATCAATATGTATATCATAGGTTAATTTAGCCAATTCTGACTCTATGTTCCTGTATACAGGCCAGTAAATATTTGTCATATATTGTGTATTAGATTACAGCTAACGGTTTCGTTTATCGCAAGTTGTGGGGTTAGGGATGCGGACTTGTCGGCTTAACCATTTTCTTTCTTGGTTTCTAAAATTACACTTTTTCGTTAAAACCCGTCTTTATTTGCGATGAAGCGGTGTTGGCTGTAGTTTTATACTTATTTTTTAGTAAGGAGGTGTAATATCAGAAAATGGCTCGATATATTTTTTTTGAAAACCGATTCCTGCGTTTTCGTAATTTATTCTCAGATAAACTTGGTCAGAATTCTCATCAATTAAACCTGTTATAAGGTGTGTTATGAAAAATTCTTTATCAAGAGTTGTCTCAATTGCTAATTTCAGAGTTTGTTCTGTTTTCAACCTTTCTAAAATTGATTGGCTCAAATACAAGTTTCTTTTTGATTCACGATCGAAGTATTTTAGGCATTGGTTCCCCACTGGAATCCAATGTTTCTTTTCTTTTTCAAAAAATGTTAATTCTAAAATATTTACATTCAGTAGTTCATTTAATTCTTCAATACTCGCAGTCTCTAAATTTTTAAAGTTGAAAACTTTATTTTTATTATCCTCCTTTTGATATGGTAGAGGTGTTTTAAAGTATTCAAATTCTTTATTCATCTGCCAGCCCTCATATTCTTGAATGAATTCACCTTTTCCAGTATTTTCCCAATATTCAAAATCTCCATTTCCGAAATCTACTCTTTCTAATGTTGAAAAAGACCAACACTGATTTGCTGAAATTATTTCGCCATTTTTTATTTTAGAAAAGTAATAGAGAACTTCCTCATCAAATTTTTTAAAATTTCTATGATTTATTCTAATTTCATTCTCATCAAATTCTTTAGAACCACATAAAATTTTAAAATCTGAAAGGTTTAATGCAAAAATATACTGTAATAGAAATTCATTATCATTTGTTACTATAAAAGGATGATATTTATCTTCAAAATCATCATTTGCCATTTGCTTAATTATATTTTCAACAATCCCCAGAACATCTTTTTTGCTAAATATTTTCTCAATATGGTAACAGTTACAGTTGTGATAGTAAAATCTGTTCTTTATAACAATGTAGAAAATGTCATTTTGCATAATCTCTAATTAAAATTATAGCCAACGTCTCGTATAAAAACTGTGCGAGCTGGCGTGCGTGATTGTCCGCAGGACAATTCGCTATGCAAATGAGCACGAAATTTTGATTCAAGAACAAATTAAGCATTGTTTTTATATAATGTGTGTGCCCAGCATGGGCATCTTTTCTTTTACCGAAAGGTAAAAGATTAATCTAAAGGGTGCAAGTCCCTTATGGGCAGGGGTGACGCCTTGAACCATTAGTAAGCCGCAAGGTTGCCAACTGCGAAGTTGGGACTGAAGGAAGCGGGACTACAAACCCTGGTGCTGACGAACAGGAACCGGATATGAGGCTACAAGGTTGGATGAGCAAGCACATCATTGTGATGTCCTAAACATTTCTTTCGAAATGAATACCGAAGTAGTAGATCCGGCAGGAATCAGGGGAAAGAAGATGTTCTTACCTGGGGAGATCTCCATAGCCACGGGATGGCTTGATGGAGAAGTCAGCCGAAGTCATAGTAGCCGGTCACCTGATAAGCCGGTGAAGGACTGAACGATAATGGTCTTTAATGAACCTTGGAGTTATTTTATGTTACGGATAGCCTTCCGGTAGAATAATAGCCTTCGATCAAGCGAGACAACAAATTTGTTTTAGTATTAATGATTAAAGAATTAACAAGTAAAAAGAACCTAAACCAAGCCTTCCGTCAGGTGTATCGCAACAAAGGAGCAGCAGGTATAGATAACGTCCAAATAACAGGACTCCAATCTATTCTAAAAGCTCACGGTAAACAATACGCCCGGCAGATAGAACGAGGGGAATATCAGGTGGCTCCAATACTGGGAGTTGAAATACCAAAAAGCAACGGGAAGAAACGTTTACTCGGTATTCCCACGGTTGTCGACAGGGTATTTCAGCAAGCATTACATCAGGTTTTGCAACCAGTATTTGAGCCAGCCTTTCAAAATTATAGTTATGGATTCAGACCAAACCGCAATGCCCATCAAGCCGTTGCACAGAGCCTTGAAAATATCAATTCTGGCTACCAAAACATCGTCGATATTGATTTAAAGAGCTTCTTTGATGAAGTGGCCCACGATGTACTGTTAGACTTGATATTCAAAAAGGTAAAATGCCGGGCTACTTTAAAGTTATTGCGGTCATTTTTAAGAGCTCCGATACAAATTAACGGCAAGTTGCATAAACGCAGGAAAGGAGTCCCGCAAGGTTCTCCCTTAAGTCCTTTGCTCTCCAATATTCTGCTCAATGAGCTGGATAAAGAACTGGAAAAGCGAGGACACCGCTATGTAAGATATGCCGATGATTTTAGTATTTACGTTCGAAGTAAACCCGCTGCGAAACGCGTAGGTAATAGTATCTACAAATTTCTCCGGGACAAACTCCGGCTTCCAATCAATAGGGAGAAAAGTGGCATACGTAAACCTTTAACCTTTAAGGTATTGGGATTTGGTTTTGTACCAACCTACAAGAAAGGAGAAAAGGCCAAATACCAGCTTGTGGCAGAAGCGTCAAAATGGGAAATATTTAAGTCAAAACTTAAATATATTACCAAAAAGACAATTCCTGCAAGCTTTGAAGAACGTATCCACAGCATCAACTTATTGTTAAGGGGCTGGATCAATTACTTTAAACCGGCATCCATTCAGGGAAAGCTTAAGAAGCTGGAAGAATGGCTAAGGAATCGTTTACGGTATTGCATCTGGCATCACTGGAAAAAGCCCGAACGAAAACGGAAAAACCTTATTCGATTGGGTATTAATCCAGATCAAGCCTATGCCTGGAGTCGCACCCGAATGGGCGGCTGGGCTGTAGCCCAGAGTCCTATCTTGCGTACCACTATTACCATAAAACGCTTAAAAATGAAAGGTTATGTTGGTTTAATCGAATACTATAATCGATAAGTTTCATTATCGAACCGCCGTATACGAGACCCGTACGTATGGTGGTGTGAGAGGCGCACTCCGTCAATTAACGGCGGAGCCGTCTACTCGATTAGCTGTAGTTATACTTTACTACAGATTCCTTACCATTCCTTTCGATATGAATTGTCATATTTTTTTCCATATGTTTTTTTAAAAAAGTTGAAAGTTCACAGTATTCTTGAGGTAATTCTATATCATTTATTTTTAATAAAACATCTCCAATTTTTAATTGTCCATTTGTATCAACAATGGTTGAGACATAATAGTTTTTTGCATCAAAATTATAAAATATCCAAAATCCATACTTTGAAATATTACTTTCTGGAACATTAAAATCAGAATGCTTTTTCAAATAAATTATTTTATCAGATACATCTAAAAAGAAATTAAATTGTTTTATAAAATCAAATCCTATATTATTTTGACTTTGATTATTTAAAGTGAAATTTTGATTTTTTAAAGATAAATCTCCAAACTCTATATTCTCATTAATAAATTCGTGGTTAATTATTTTATCTTGAGAGCTGTTTATTCCCAATGATCCTTTTCCTATTGATGTGATATTTTTATTGTCATTTATGAAATCTGATAGTTTATAATCTGAAAGTGTTAGATCACCATTACTCCCTGTATCAAAACTGGCATATCTTTTTTGTCTGTCAATTTTTAATTTTATAGTTGGAATATCGTGTTTGTATTTATTTTTGGAAAAACCTTTTAGCTCATCTAGGTCAAATGAATTTTTATTATGGAATTCAATTACTCTTTCTTGAGTGTTTACTTCTATTAAAAAACCCTTCATAATATCAATTCCAATTATTCCATCAAGCTGAAGTTCACAAAAATTCATATTCAAGCTTTCTAAGCTTTTGTATGCAACTTTTTGTTCTGAAAATGTTTTTGCACCAATCTTTAGTTTGGGCAATATAGATACAGGAATATTTTCTATAGTTTTATTAATATCTCTGGTCTCTATATTCTCTATTATAGCTAAATTTTTTATTGTATTAGAATTTACCACTGTAATTCCCGCTCCGGTATCAAATAGGAATTTGTAATTTCTATTATTAATTTCTACTTGAATTATAGGCCAACCTTCTTGTTCTGCATAAGGAAGAATTAATTCTTGCGAAAAGACTGTTGAACTTAAAAATAATAGTAAATAAAATATTTTGTTTCTCATTTTTATTGTTTTAACTCTGATTAACTTCAAATTTGTTATTGATTTTCGATCAATTATATTTTTATCTATTTTACTGATTGTCCTCTTTTTCATTTCTCTTCTTATCCTTAGCCGAAGAAATTAATGGGATTTCTTCAAGAAGGAATTACAGCTAACTCGTTATATCCCGCACAAAATACATATATACCATTCAAAATTACGGGATATTCGTAGTTTTTATAAAATTAACGGATTTTTTTTTAAAATTAAATGCGGAAAACCGTAAAACGCTAACTTTTATCATCTTCTCATTGTGTAATTTCTTCTTTTATTGATTTCCGGCTTAATGGATAATTTTTCTAAACGCTGCTTGATTTCGTCTTTCTCTTTCGGTGAACCATTTTTCAAAATACTCTGAACCTCAAATTTTTCTAGTTCCTGGCGTTTATATTTGAAGAAATCATCAAATATCTTCTCGTTCTTCATTATCCATTTGGTGCGGTCGAAACCTACGTGGTACTTGTTTTTTCCTATAGTCCGGTCTTTAGACCGTTCATTGGCCACCGGGCTCAATTTCATTTTTTGGGTTTTGTCTTTCCGGCTTACAATAATATGAATATGGGAATTTAATCCTGGTTTATAATCACCAGAGTGGAATAATCCGTTTTTTACATCTTTATCATTCCCTTTAAATTTTCGAAAATGTTCAATTTTACCAAAATAAACTAAATCCTTTCCTTCATTTAGCCCTTTGCTCTGCCTGTTAAAGTTGGCAGCATATTCATCCATCACTTTACGCCCATAATCCCTTATCAGTTTATTGAACTTTATATATTCCTCATTTGAAAAATCCCATACACTTTCAACTTTTCTGCCGGCGGCCATTTCGGATAAATGTGCTAATTCTTTCTGGCTAAAGCTTATGGTAGGAGCGTAATACTTAGCATCCTTCTTACCTAGCTTCTTTTTGTTATTGTCAATCTTATCAATGACCGAAATTAAACTTACCTGGTCTGATGTGGCATCAAAAAAATGCTGTTTTCTCTTTTCATAGAGCGCAATTTTTGAGATACTATCCGAGGTTTGTATCTTCTTTTCTAATTCCTGGTTTTCCTTGTCTAAGTATTGCGCCAGGGAAGAGCAACTGCCGGAATTATTTGCTCCTAAAGAACTATGTGGTTTACTAATTGGCATTTTTAAAAATATTTTGAAAGACAGTTTTCAATCCTTTCTTATTTGCTGGGTCTAGATGTTCAGAAAGGGTAATTAAAGCTTTACGTTGTTTAGCTAATTCCTTTAAAATGTGATTAGCTCTGATCTCTGAGTTATTATCCAGTAAGCCAAGATTTTTATTAATATTCGCTTTGGCATCTTTTAAAGTCTTATCGTAGTTTTGATAATATTCATAGGTTTCTTGCCTAAGTGGTTTCAAGATATCACGCTCTTGCACCTTTAGAAATGAAACTAATCTCTTATCTAATTGCTGAATTTTATGGGAAGGACTTTCATTTTTTAAATCATCCGGATCAATCCCGGTACGCTTAAAATAAAGGATCATTTTTTCTACTAATTTTCCATAAGATTGCCCAAGACTTTCCGAAAGTTTCTGTAAATCTTTATGGTGTTTTTCCTGAATTTGAATACTCTTGTTTTTCATCTTTTATAAATTTTAATGCTGATAATCAGATTAGTAAATGTTATTCTGTAATATTCTTATAAAACTCTATAACTTAATACTTCCGCTTAAGTCAATGATAGCCGGATTTTAGCCTCGCAGAGCAAGTTGAAATAGGGGCCGCTGCCCCTGTTCAACTTGCTATAACCTTCGTTATACATTTTTCATCCACATTTCATTTAAGTCCTTGTATTCTGCATACAAGTGATTTTTTAAACTTGCCTGAGAATAATATTGAATAATAAGACTACTCACTTTTTTTCCAGCGGTATCATTATCCAGGTATAGATCGATACTTGAATAGCGTTTTAATTCAGGTAAAATTTTCCTGATTAGTGCTGTTGAATTGCAAACTAGATAGTCTGAAGAGTTTATTTCTTTTGGATAAAGTTCTAGATAGGTCAGGAAGTCTATAAAGCCTTCAAAAACTTTTACAAACCTACTTTCATTATTTATCGTTGTGAAATCCTTCGAACCAGTACACCCTTTAAAGTATTTATTGCGGAGTTCCATACCTCCTGAATTGTTGTTGAAAGCAATTGCGAAATAGTCCTTTCCATTGACCCTGTAATAGAGTTCAAAACAATAGACTCTTGCATTGGTGTAAGAAATTCCCCGGGAATCGAGGTAATTTATCAGTGCTTCATTCTGCAAATTCTGTTTTTTAAGAACTTTAAATCCTGGCTTATTCTCATATGTAAAAATTTCCTGCTGGTGAAAAGAAAAAGATTTCTCGTTTAATATGCTTAATGCTTCCTTAACGGAACAATTATTTAACCGGGTAATGAGATCAATTGTATTACCTCCTATACCTTCTCCGTGGTCATACCATCTATTTAATTGTTTGGAAACTTTAAACGAGGCTATTGTTTCTTTCCGGAATGGACTTAAGAACCAGGCTTGGCTTGAGTTATGCTTTTTACATTTCACACCCATTTCTAAAAGTAAATTGTAGATGGAAATATTATTTGCATTATTACAGTTCATTTTATACTGGATTTGATTTAATGTATATAAGTTTTATTTTTAATTACCTTATTAATTTCTGGGTAAGGTTGGGTAAGTTATATTTATTAGGATATATACTTATAAAGTATTGTTTGTTAGATGTTTATGTTGTTCGGGTAAGAACTAAGACTAATTTTTATTTTTTGCACTTAGATCTTTCGGTTTAACTAAATATCCGTGAGCTCTCTTTTCGCCCATATGGCGAGCGACTGGAAACTTGAGCATCTTTAGTGCTTTCCCTATTTTAATTTTGCTTAAACTTAGTCCTACACCCATCGCTCGTAATTCAATTATAACATCTGTAGCTGTCATAAAATCTTTTTCATTTGTTCCTGGCTCTAGGTATTTTACAATAAGTTCTTTCTCCATTGTCCAATTAAGGAATAATTCATTTCTCTTTTCATTTTTGAGAATATCCTCAGTACTTAATTCGGGATTGTAGTTTTTCCTTTTAAAAGCATTGAAATATGCTTGCGCCCAAACTTTATCAATGTCAATTTTTGAATAGTTAAAATCAATTGAAAAAATTTCGAAAATCAGCCACCTAACATTGCCCGTTTCATCTACTAAAAAATCCATTTCATTTGTAGAGGCTACAAAATTACTTCTCCTTTCTAAACGTTCTTGGCGTTTGCCATATGGTAATCTTTCATTAATACTTCCTCTGGAGATAAAAGATTTCAGAGTTTTTATGTTACCCTGGCCTTGAATAGATAATTCGTCGATGTTAATTATAAAGTTTTTACTTAATTTGATAAGGCTATCTTTGTCTGTGCCGATATCCTCTACGTAATAGTCTTTTAATTCTTTTGGAGCAAGAAACCTAAAGAATGTAGTTTTACCTACGTTCTGTTTAGAGCTAGTAAATACTAAACACTGTTTGTTTACTTTGTCATCAACTAAAGAGCATAAAACTGCTCGTGTAAGCCATTTTTCCATATGGTATTGGAGTAACTCATCGTCATCGGCCTTTATATAACTGCAAAGTTTTTTAATATGATCAATACCATCCCATTCAGGTAAAGCTTTAAAATAACCTCCTATTGGATTATATCTTTCTATTAAATGGCTTTTAAAAAGTATCTCTAATTTTGGGAGACTTATGGTAATACCTGCTTGTTCGAGTTCGATAAAAAGAGAGTTTAAATTTAGAATTTCCCATTTCCCGTTGCTTTTAAGCTTTATTTGATACTGAATTAATATTATATTGAATCGAACCAAATATTTATCATTTAAATACGCTATTACTTGATCAAATTTGGTATTACTATTTTTTCCGGAGTCATACATCCCTGAATTGTATTCCATAATTATAGTATTGTATGGAAGGATAATACAGAATTTTGTATCTTTGCATATCACTTCCAAGTGTTGAAGAATCTATTTATAAAGCATAGCTATGTCAGTAGTTATGCTTTTTTTTAATGCTTATCGAAGATTATATTTCCGAGTTTTCTTTTAGAAGTTGTAAGGCTTTTTCTGAGTCCACCATTATAGTTCTACCATGTTGAATAATGGCATCATCTAAAATTCCACTTTTCTTTATTCTATTGGCGGTTGAAATACTGCGATTAATTAGATTGGCGATTCCTCGGATGCCATATACATAAGTTTTCTTTTGGTTATTTTCAGAAGATTTTTGGCTTGATATTTCTCCAGATTCAGACGAAGTATTATTCTTTAAAAGTGAAATAAATTGCTCTCCGGTCATTTGCCAAATAGGCTTATCTAATAAATTTTCTTGATTCATTTTTAGTCATTTTGAATTAATATTTTTTTGATGTCGCGACTAAAACAAATCAAGAGAAAAAGCAAGTAGTTTTCGAGTGTAGGAAAGTGTAAAATAAAATTAAAATATATTTAAAGTTCTGTAAATTAAAACTTTAAATATTATCTGTGGAAAAAATAAGTGTATGAAATTTTATGCGGGTTGGAAAGGTTCAAAGAGTGTCATTTTTACTATTTATTTGACACTATGAAATGATATTAATACCTATTAAACTCTTTATCGATCTTTAAGTGTAATTCATTTTTATACTCATCACCAACCTCCTTTTTTCTATCATAGGTTTCTTTTTTAAATCCAAAATGTTTTATCATTTTTTCTTCCCAAACATCTTGCTTTCCAAGCATTACCCACTCTTTTAACTTGTGAATTGTATACATGATGTACATATCTTTTTTAGGTTTTTTGATTAATAATGTATTGTCAATTTTACCTTTGAGAGTATCGATTTCTGATATGAAGTTTTGAACCGATACTTCTTTTAGTAAGCTTAACTTCACAAAAATACTGTAGGCTATAAATACTGCTTCGAAATTTTTAAAAACTCTATCTTCAGGAGGAATGGAGTTCTGCATTTTTGAAACTATAAGTTTTAAATTATCTACTTTTTTTATAAAATGTTTAAAATCAACGGCTAGAATAAATTTAAGTTCGTCAAATTTTTGTTCTTTAAATTTATACGCTTGATCTCTAATATCTACTTGCTTTTTATAGGCTTTTTGAGCTGTTAGAACTTCTTTTTCTAAATTGTGTAAGTAATTTTTAGAAATGTCATTTCTACAAGATTTCCAATTGTAAGCTTCCCTTAAAACCGAACTGTTTAAAAGTATAATATATTTTATAACTTTAAACAGTAATTATGAAGAAGAGTAGATATTCACCACAGCAAATCGCAAAGATTTTAAAGGAGTTTGATAACGGAAAAACGGCCGTAGAGATAAGCCGTGAATATGGTATTAGTACAGCTGCGTTCTACAAGTGGCGGGAACGCTATGGCGGGATGAATGGTAAAGAGCTTAAGCGCCTGAAGGACCTTGAGGAAGAAAACCAAAGACTGAAGCAGATGTATGCCAATCTATCCCTAGATCATCAAATGGCCAAAGAAATCATTGAAAAAAAGCTTTAAAGCCCTGCCGTAAAAGAACTATTGCTAAAGAACTTGTTCATTACGGTATTAGCAGGGCGTGCCGTGTTTTAAATATGAGCAAAAGCGTTTTTTATTACAGGCCAATTCCAAAGGACGATACTGCTATCGAAGCGGCCTTACAACAAAAAGCTAAAGAACATAGCGAAGAAGGCTTTTGGATGGCTTACGATCGTCTAAGAAATGAAGGCAAGCCCTGGAACCATAAACGGGTATACCGGGTCTATAAAAAGCTTGGCCTAAGTTTGAGACGAAAGGTAAAAAAGCGGTTACCTGCCAGAGTTAAAGAACCCCTGGAGGCTCCCATAGCTCTTAATCGTAGCTGGAGTATTGATTTTGTAACCGATGTTCTGGAAAATAAAAGGCGCTTCCGTGGTTTAACCGTAATCGATGATTACAACCGGGAAGCATTGCATATAGAAATTGATTTTTCACTGCCCAGCAAACGTGTGGTCTGGGTACTAAACCATTTAATTAATCGCAGAGGAAAACCCCAAAAAATAAGAATGGATAATGGACCTGAATTTGTTGCTAAGATCGCTTCAGAATGGAGCCAGATGCAAGAAATCGATTTTCAGTATATTCAACCCGGGAAACCAACTCAGAATGCTTTTATAGAACGGTTCAATGGAACATATCGAAGGGGCGTTCTCAATAAGTACCTATTTGAAAATCTCAATCAGGTAAGGGAACAAACCGAGACCTGGATGGAAGATTACAACAACGTAAGACCACATAATGCATTGGGAAAAATGGCGCCCGTAGTATACGCGAAAAGTCATTCTCCTGGCGGTACCGCCAGGAGAATGAAAAATGATATTTTCGGACAATTAAGCAGTTCTAATTAGGGGAAGCTTACACAATCATATTCATTATCTAACTCTTTATAGTCTTTATATAATGATGTTGCTTTATTTATCTCTTCGTGGTGAATTTGATCAGAAAAACTTAAAAGATTTCTTAGGGTTTGGTCTGGATTAAATGCTTCGAACACGTGCCTATTCTTATAATATGAGTTTTCTATATTATCTATAGTGGTTTTTAACTGGTTTAACAGAAATACACGTTCACTAGATTGAATTAGATGGTTGTGCGTTTCTTTCAGATCCAGTTCTGAAAATTCTGAAATATGTTTCAATAACGAAATATCAATGTTTGCAGAATTCTCAATTTCTTTAAAATCTCTGTCTATATATTCCAAGAACACTAAAATTTTCATATTTATTAGAAATTTAATTTTTTCATTTCAATTTCCTTGGTTTTCTCAGATACTTCGATGTAGGGTATCATTGATTTATAATCCGAATGACCTGTCCATTTCATAATTATTTGGATTGGGATATTTTTGGCAATACATAGACATATAAAAGATCGACGACCTATATGACTGGTCATATATTCATATTTTGGTTTAGGCGAATCATATCTTTTATTTCCTATAAAGTAAGTTTCAGTAATTTCCTCGTTAATTTTTGCTAATTCTCCTAGTTCCTTTAAATATTCATTTGTCTTTTGATTAGAAATTACAGGTAGGGCCTTATTTTTTTTGAGAGGTATATCTTTATATTTATCCAGGATAGATTTTGTTGTGTGGTTAAAATCAATAACCAAATTATCTAATGTTTTTACAGTAGTTACTTCAAATTTGTCTTTTTTGATATCGGACTTTTTTAATTCATATACGTCTGAATGTCTAAGTCCACTGTATGTAAGGAAAAGTAGTACATCACGAACTCTAGTAAGATATTGTTTGGTTTCAGGAATATTAGTCTGGATTATTTGATTAATCTCATCTTCAGTTAAAAATATAACCTGCTTCTTTACTATTTTTAATTTGGGTTTGAAATTGAGGAATGCATCATTCGTAGTATACTTTTTTGATAAAGCATATCGCAAAAACCAGGTAATAAATTCAAAGTATTTTTTAGTGGTTGTATTTCTCATTTGCAGTTTATTCATAAAATAAACCAATAGATCACTTAATCCTTCGTGAGTTAAATCTTCAAATTTTAAATTTTGATTATAATCCTGTAGGTGCGTTTTTAAAGTGTTAAATTTGGTATAGGTATCTTCCGTCCAGTTATTGATTTTCCCATTGTAATTTGTAAAATCATCAAAAACTTCAAAGAAAGATAGTTCAGTAGATTTTTGAATTATTCTTTTCTTAGGAATCTTCTTATTCCCGGATCTAATTTGTTCGAAGGCTTCTTTAATTTCAGTTGTAGTGGGGATTTTTTCTTCTATTTGAAATTTAAAAAACAAAGAATTTATCTCTGATTTTTGTTTTTCAATATTCAGATTGATCTCTTCAGCTATCTGGTCATTGCCATTAACAGTTCCATCAATCACCTTTTTGTTTTCACTATCCCATTGATCCAAATTAATACGAAAACCGCTATATAAATTTATTCTCTTTCCGGAATAAGTTAACCGGAGAAAAATAGGGGCATTTTCTTCTACTATTACACCTTGCCTTCTTCTTTTTTCAATAGCAATAGTGATTTTTTTCTTTATTGTAATCATTGGCTGTAAATATCTACAGCCAAATCTACAGCCACTTTTTTTGATATTCAAAGAAATTCAATAAAAGTTTTAGAATTCACTTGTTCTTTAAAATACTGAAAAACAATTAAATAAGTATTTGTTGATTCTTCTTGATACTATAGGTGAGAGAGCCTCTTCCTCCGCTACTTAATTTACAAAATAGCTTAAAAAGCCCCAAAACCTATGGTTTTGGGGCTTTTTTGTTTTTGAGAATATCAAAATATACCAAAGAATATCAATCTATTCGGTTACACATTCGGTTACACCTAGCAAGTCAAAATTAGGTGTAACCAAAGTAATATAAATCCTACAAAATAAAACTTAACGACTTAATTATAAAGGGATTATGTTGTATCTTGAAACTGTCTAATTAAAATTATATAGTTATGAATGCAGTATTTTCGCATCTCTTTTATTTGAGAAAAAGTAAAACCAAATCAGATTCTGGAATAATTTATTTCAGAATAACCGTTAATGGCAAACGAGCAGTTACCACAACAGGACGGGAAGTACCGCTATCACTTTGGAATCCAACTTCAGGAAAAGCAACTGGGAATTCGGAAAAGGCCAAAGCTATCAATAGATTTCTCAGTAAAGTTGAGAATGATATTTATAATGCACACCAGAGAATTGTTGATAAAGGAGAGCGTTTCACTTCTAAGGATATTATCGACCTCTATCTTGGGAAAGATAAAAAAGAAAGAACAGGAGCAGGAGAAAATGATTCTAGAGATCTTTCAGGAACACAATGATCGAGTGAACAGGCTGGTTGGTAAAGATTTTGCCGCTGGTACGGCCGAAAGGTACAAAACGGCTAAAAAGCATGTGCAAGAGTATATAAAGAAGGAATATAAAACTTCCGATATTCCCGTAAAAGATGTAAATCATAAATTTATTACCGGGTTAGAATATTATTTAAAAACCGAAAGAAACTGTGCGCATAATTCAGCGATCAAATACGTAACAAATTTTAAAAAGATCATTCGTATAGCATTATTAAACGAATGGATAATTAAAGATCCATTTAAGAACTGGAAGGGGAAATTAAAGGTGGTAGACCGGGAATTTCTAACGGAAGGTGAACTTCAAGCTTTGATATCCAAAGAAATTAAAAACGAGCGATTAGGTTTGGTTAAGGATATTTTTACGTTCAGTTGCTTCACAGGGCTTAGTTATGCTGAAGTAAAAAAACTCTCAGAAAAAGAAGTAGTGATTGGTTTTGATGGGAACCGATGGATTAAAACAAAGCGAACAAAGACTAAAACAAGGTGTAGCGTTCCAATTCTTCCTGTGGCAGAAGCTATATTGGAGAAATATTCCTCGCATCCCGAAGTGAGTGAGAAGCGTTTACTTCCGATTTTAAGCAATCAAAAAACGAATGCCTATATCAAAGAAATTGCGGATCTCTGCGGAATTAATAAAAACCTGACTTTTCACCTGGCCAGGCATACCTTCGCTACAACCGTCACCTTAGCAAACGGAGTACCTATCGAGAGTGTTAGTAAGATGCTGGGGCATAAAAACCTGCAGACCACCCAGCACTATGCAAAAATTTTAGATCGAAAGGTCGGTGATGATATGGCAGCACTTAAAGATCGTTTAGATTCTAAGAATTTTGGGAGAAATGCATAAGGGGAGATTTTATACTGGATTGCTGTTGAGCTAACTCACTAAAACTTATAGGTTAAACAAGGATAAATTAAAAGTAACCTTCAGGCTTATGTAAATTTTTTCCCTCTTTAAATCTGTTGGATAATTGCCTAAGCTTAACTTTTCTTTAGATAATCAAAAAGCGCTTTTCAGTATATTTAGAAAAACAGCAACGATGAAATTTTTTATTAATGACGCCCAAGAAGTAGTAAATGAAGGTATTGAGGGCTTACTTACAGATCCAAATCTTACCAAACTAGATAATTTTCCGGAAGTAAAGGTTGTACTCCAAAAAGAGTTAGATAAAAATAAAGTAGCGGTTATTTCCGGTGGAGGTTCTGGTCACGAACCAGCTCATGCGGGATTTGTGGGTAAAGGTATGCTTACTGCTGCCGTCTGTGGTGATATTTTTGCTTCTCCATCGGTAGACGCTGTACTTTCTGCCATTATCGCCACAGCCGGAGAAAAAGGATGTCTGCTAATTATTAAAAATTATACCGGAGATCGATTGAATTTTGGACTGGCAGCAGAACAGGCACGCGAATTAGGATATAAAGTTGAAACCGTTACAGTGGGCGATGATATTGCCCTGGGGCAAGAAGTAGAACAACGTGGTTTGGCTGGAACTTTGTTTGTGCATAAAATAGCTGGCCATTTGGCCGAAGAAGGAAAATCTCTTGATGAGATTTTAAAAACAGCCCAAAAAGTAGCCGATAATATTTTTTCAATAGGATTATCCCTGGAAGAAGGAAAGAAGTTTCAAAATCCCGAAAGTTCAAGGTTATCGGATTCTGAAGCGGAACTGGGACTGGGCATTCATGGGGAACCCGGCGTTAAAACTATTGCTATGGAAAACGCCAATGATTTGATGTCAAAAGCCATTGAAAAGTTAAAGGAATACCTCCCAAAAGAAAATGAAAAGTTTGTCTTGTTAATGAACAACTTGGGAAGTGTAACCCCAATAGAAATGAATATTCTCCTCAATTCATTTCAAAAATCAGAAATCGCCAGGCAAGTAGCATATATCGTCGGTCCTTCACAATTGATGACCTCGCTAAACATGAGCGGTTTCTCCATTTCTTTACTCAAATTAGAAGAAGGATTTATAGAAGCATTAACTTCGGAGGCAGCACCAGTTTCCTGGTTTATCAGAAAATTTGGAGAAATTTCTTCTATGGAAAGTCCAAAGCTACCTGAAACGATGCCTTATAAAGCCTCTAAAAATACGCAATCCAAAAACGCTTTAAAAGCCGTTGCTGAAGAAGTAATTTCTTTAGAAGAAGATTTGAATGCTATAGATGAAAAAGTTGGAGATGGGGATGCAGGATCTACATTTGCCACGGCAGGTAAAAAATTATTGGAGGTAGCAGATAAATTACCCTATGCGAACACATCAGAGCTCCTCATTACTATCGGAAGGATTTTAGCAAGGGAAATAGGAGGTTCTAGCGGAGTTTTACTATCTATTATGTTCACAGATGCTGGAAACACCTATAAGAAAGAATCAAATATTGGTAAAGCCTTAAGCAGCGGATTGCAGAAAATGAAAGATTACGGAGGGGCCAAAGAAGGGGAGCGAACCATGATAGACGCTTTGCAGCCCGCCTTTACTGCTTTGGAAAATGGCGAAAAAATTGATATAGTAGCTAAAAAAGCCCGTCAGGGAGCAGATAGCACTAAAGAAATTAGCAATACAAAATTCGGCAGGTCTTCTTATTTATCTGAAGAAAGCTTAAAAGGCGTTCCAGATCCCGGAGCAGAAGCTGTCGCCATAGTTTTTGAAAAATTGGCGTCACTTTAAATTGGGGATGATGTTTTTTATATCCTTTCTTTCAATGCATTGAAAAAGAGATTCTATTTGGTTGTTCTGGATAATCTTTTTTCAAAATGTACCGAGAAGCAGGGAGATAGAAGAAGGGGATATTTTTAAAATTTCGTTGCCTAATCATAAATGTTGCTAATTAACGACAAATATTATATTTTCGTTGTAAATAAGCAACATTATGAATTCTAAAAAGGCAATAATCCTACCTAAATATCGAAAAATATTTGAGCAAATAGGAGAAAACATAAAACTTGCCAGAAAGAGACGCAAACTTACTACAGCGCAAGTTTCCGAGCGGGCAGGTATTCATAGGGCTACGCTTTACCGCATTGAAAAAGGTGATCCGGGAGTTGCTATCGGTTTGTATTTTAACGTCTTTAGAGTGTTTAACCTGCAAGATGATTTTTTAAAATTGGCAGTTGATGATGAGTTTGGAAGAAAATTGCAAGATCTTGATTTATTATAAGTGCTATGGCAGGAGAAAAATTTGATATATACGTATTTGCCGACTGGATAGCATTGAAGAAACCCACATTGATTGGAATACTATCCGCTCATTTTGCCAAGGGTAAAAAGGCTTTTAGTTTTGAGTATGACAACTCTGGTAGGATAAGAAGTTATTATTAGTAACAAGACCATTCAATAAAATATCCAAATTTCGGACGCAACCTTTTCAAACTATTCGCATCTATTAGATATAAAATCAATGGATTATGAAAAAATTATACTGTTTTCTATCGATCGGCTTATTGCTATTATCTTCCTGTGAAACGGATAATGTTTCTAACCAAAATATAAATCCAGAATTAGGCTTTTCCAATGATAATGCAGGCTTAGTGGATGTAGAAGTCACTGGTGATAATTACAATGAGATTATAGAAAACCCATTTATAAAGGTTGAAGATCAGGCTGTA
Organism: Salegentibacter sp. Hel_I_6; assembly: GCF_000745315.1. Lineage (NCBI taxonomy): Bacteria > Pseudomonadati > Bacteroidota > Flavobacteriia > Flavobacteriales > Flavobacteriaceae > Salegentibacter > Salegentibacter sp. Hel_I_6. The sequence continues at coordinate 3,329,949 of NZ_JQNQ01000001.1, forward strand.
TCAACATTTTCCATAGATGCAGATGGAGCCTCTTATACCAATATTAGGCGGTTTTTAATGAGTGATAATCAATTACCTCCAAAAAATGCGATACGCACCGAGGAGATGATCAATTATTTTAATCTTGATTATGAGTTCACAGAAAGTAGTCATCCAATCAGTTTAAATGGAGAAATCAGTAATACTCCCTGGAATGAAGAAACTAAACTTCTACGTATTGGAATAAAGGGAAAACCAATGGCTGAGCCTTTACCGCCATCCAATTTTGTTTTCTTAATAGATGTTTCTGGTTCTATGGCAAGTGAAGATAAATTGGAGCTTTTAAAAAATGGATTTAAAAGTCTTGTGAATGAGTTTACTCCAGAGGATAGGATCGCCATAGTCGTATATGCTGGTTCTTCTGCTGTGGTACTTGAATCAACCCCGGGAAATGAAAAAGAGAAAATTATAAATGCCATTAATAACCTAGGTGCGGGAGGGAGCACTGCAGGTTCTGAAGGAATAAAAACTGCTTATGAAATAGCTTCTGAAAATTTTTTAGAAAATGGCAATAACAGGGTGATTCTTGGCAGCGATGGAGATTTTAATGTAGGAATCACCAGCCAGGAGGAATTAATTGAATTAATTGAAGAAAAACGAGATAGTGGTATATTCTTGAGTGTACTAGGTGTAGGCCGCGGAAACCTAAACGATGCTGTTATGGAACAAATAGCCAATAATGGTAACGGTAATTATGAATATATTGATAATATTGAGCAGTTAAGAAAAGTGTTTATTTATGAATACAATAAATTTTTTACGGTAGCAAAAGACGTAAAGATCCAGGTAGAGTTTGATATTAAAAATGTAGAAGCATATAGGCTCATCGGTTATGAAAATCGTCTTTTAGATGAAGATGACTTTGAGGACGATGAGGAAGATGCCGGAGAAATAGGAGCGGGGCAGAATATTACTGCATTGTATGAAGTGTTACCAGCCAGAAATCCACAATATTCCACCATTCCATCCCTAAAAATAGATTTTAGATATAAAGAGCCCAATTCAGAATCCAGCCAGCTTTTGGCTTTGGAAATTTTTGATCAAGGGAAGACTTTTTCGGAGTCCTCTGATTTCATGAGGTTTACCGCAAGTATCGCTTCTTTTTCTATGCTTCTTAGAGATTCTCAGTACAAGGGTAGTAGTGAATATAGCAAGGTCTTAAGCTGGCTTAATACCGTAAACCTTAACGATGAACATGGCTTTAAAGCTGAATTAAAAACATTAGTTGAAAAAGCTAAAGATTTTTAGATAACTTATCATAGCTCAAAAGCTATAGGGGTGCGCATGTTAAAACTAAAATTCTGGAAATAATCTTGAATTTAGAAAAACAAAAAACTATTTTCGATAGTAGATAGATTATCAATATCTCTTTTCCTTCTTTAACTGAGTTAAAAACACGCCAATAAAAACAACTCCCATACCTACAATATCCATAAGTTTAACCTTATCCCCAAAAGCTATCCAGGCCATCAACATTGTGATTGGTGGTCCCAAATAAAATAAACTGGCAACTTTCGTGGTGTCCAGGTGTTCAATTAGTTGCCACATTAAAATATAAGCACCTAGAGAGACGGCTATAATCAACCAAAGCAAGGCATAGTTAAACTCTGGTACCCATTCAGTTTTTAAATCTTCTACAAAAATGGCGGGCAGGGCTAAAGCTAATGCTGTAGCTATACTTTGATAAAAAATGGTTTGATGCAGAGGTAGTTTTTCTTTTTCCTTATTTATTTCCATTTTTCGTTGTATTAAAGTGGCGATGGTTATTGCTATTACAGAGCCTAAGGGAATAAAATATCCGAATATGGAATTTGAATCTTCAAAATCTATTCTAAAACCAACAGACAGTGCAACCCCGATAAATCCTAATATAAGTCCAATCCACTGATATAAGTTTGTGGACTCTCCGGTGACAAAATATGCGGAAGCTCCCGTAGCTAGAGGCTGCAGCGCTACTATAAGAGCTACAATTCCTGCAGGAACGTTATTATCTAAAGCAAATAGAACACAGGTAAGCCACACCCCGTGTGCTAAAAAACCAATAAACATGTTTAAAAAGGCTACTTTGAAGCCATACCATTTAAATTTCTTTCTTAGAAGTAAATACAATGCCATTAACAAGCTTAAGCCTAGATACCTCCAAAAAACCAGGGTAAACGGTCCCGTATGTGGCAGACCATATTCTGCCCCTATAAAACCGGAATTCCATAAAAGAATAAAACCTATAACTATTAAAATTGTGCTTTGTCTCATTTATTTAGATTCCTATAATTTAAATTCAAAATGCATTCGAGAATTGCTCAAATAGAAAGAGGACATAAGATTTCTTCTGATTCCGGTGCAGGATTATTAGCTAAAAGCTTTTTAAGAATATTCTTTAATTAAATTTGGGTAGGGCAATAGGTGGCCCAGTGGGCAAACCGAATCCAGAATAGAATATGATCCTTCAATTTTTAGTAAGAGCAAATTCATCTTAAATCAACCAATTGCGTAATTTTTCGAAGCATTCAAGATAAATTCAAAGGTCAAGGATTTAAAAAAGAAGGATGTGCGGATTTTTACAGATTTTTAGCGGTTTTAATATCCTTTGCAAATGTTTAACTTCAATTGCAAAAGAAATAACTCTAACAGCTAATAGATTTGACTCTTGGATACCAGATTAATAATTATAGACACTTTAATATCTGTATTGGTTTCCAGGTAGTATTGATTTCCCATGATACAACAAGGGTTTCCTTGAAGATCGATAAGCATTTTTTCTATAACTGTTTCTGGCGGTATATAATCAACATCCAGGAAAATTAAAAATTCATTTCCTGCGTATTGAGATCTTAGATTCCGGGATTTTGAAGGCAGGGTAGAGGTTTTAAAAGTTCTTCGTCCCCATCTTTTCCACTAAGCACCACCACATTTTTTATGTAGCTTTCCTTACCTAAGAATTGTGAGTTTATAGAAGAATTTTAAATTCTTGTAAATTTTTGAATTGTGGTTTTGGCAATGTTTAGATCACAAAGAAAATTATGTTGCGGTGATTATTTTCTTACTTCCTTTAATAGCTTTTTGATATCACGGTTATTGCCGTATAAGACCATAATATCTCCAGCGTGTAATATAGTTGTACCAGAAGCTACTCCTTGAACATCAGCTACCTGTTTTGCAGAGCCTATCTCATTTCTACCTTTCATATACTTAATGGTAGTAAGCACAATAATGTTATATTTTTTTTTCAAACCAATTTCCTCCAAAGTCTTGCCGTCGAAAACTTTAGGGATTTCGCTTTCTACGATGCTGTATTCCCCAGTGACTTCAAAAGAATCAACAACACCTTCCAGGTTAAGTTTTTTAGCCCAACGTTCAGCGGTTTCTTCTTCAGGGTGAATTATTTCTTCCACCCCCATCGCTTCTAAAACCATTTCCTGCAGAGGCGCTACTGCGCGGCTAATTAATCGCTTTACTTTAAGTTGTTTCATAAGTGCAGTGGCCATGATATTAGCACCTTTGTCTTCACCAATTCCAACTATTACTACATCGGTATCTTCTAGGGGTAAATTGGTCACTGCATTAAAATCTGTAGCATCAAGACTTACAGCATGGGTGATTTTTTCTTTAATAGCTTCTACTTTGTCAAGATTACAATCAACCCCAATAACCTCATTTCCCATGGAAGTTAATTTCTCGGCCAGAGAAGCTCCAAAATTACCCAGTCCTATAATAATATATTTCATTTTCTTTTCTTTAGTTTATTAAAATCTCTTCAGAAGGATAACGATAATTTAGGTGTTTAATATCGCGAAGTATTGCAATGAGTAGTGTAAGCATACTAACCCTTCCAATAAACATTGTTGCAATTATTACTATTTTAGAACCTGAACTCAAATCGGCCGTTATCCCCATACTCAAGCCTACTGTACTATAGGCGGAAAAAGCTTCAAAAGCAATGGCTATAATACCTTTTTCCGGATCCAAAAATGATATTATGGATAACGAAACTCCAATTACCAATAGAGAAAGTGAAATAATGGCAAAAGCCCTCCTTATGGAGATATTAGACACCTCTCGTTTATAAACTTCAATCCTATCTTTTCCTTTAGCCAAACTGAAAAAATTTAGGGTAGCTAATGCAAATGTGCTTGTTTTAATTCCCCCTCCGTTTGAAGCGGGAGAGGCTCCTATCCACATTAAAAGAAACATCAGCATCAAAGTTGAGAAATGCAAAGCCGAAGTATCAATAGAGTTAAATCCGGCAGTTCTAGGGGTGGCAGCACCAAAAAAAGCAGTGACGATTTTCCCAAATGCACTATGCTCACTTAGTGTATTATTATATTCAAAAACGTAAAAAACCCCCGTGCCAATTAACAATAGTATAAAGCTTGTAGTTAATACGATTCTTGAATTAAGGTTTAAGACCCAGGGCAGGTATTTTGCTCGATTAGGATCCTTAAATTTCTGTAGTTTTCGGAGCAAATAATACCTCACATATTTGTAAAGATTCAAAAGAATAGGAAATCCGATTCCGCCCAAAATAAACAAGCCGGCAAGAATTAGATGTAGAGGATAGTTAAAACGGAATTCAGGTTCATACAGACTGTTTTCTAAGGTAGAGAAACCTGCATTACAAAAACCAGAAATACTGTGAAAAACAGAAAAAAATATACGCTCTGTTACCGAAGAAATAATGGAACTATCTAAATTGAAATAAATAAAAAGCGCTCCTATGGCTTCGATACTAAAGGTTAATAGCAATATCTTTTTTAAGACCATAAAAACTTCTCCTATCTTTTCAGAATTACTAATATCCTTCAACATAAGTTGATTGGCATAAGAGGTATTACCTCGAAAAAAATAGCTGAAATAACTGGCAAATGTCATAATCCCAAGACCACCTAATTGGATTAAGATCATAATTATACTTTGGCCAAAAGCGGTAAAATAACTTCCGGTATCAACAACAATCAATCCTGTCACGCAAACTGCACTGGTAGCTGTAAAAAGCGCATCAATAAGACTTATTCCTGAATGAGTTGCTTTGGGCATTAGAAGGAATATCGTTCCTAAAAAAATAATAAATAGAAAACTGGCAACAAATAACTGGGCGGGATTTAAATAATCTTTTTTAAAATTTACTTTAAAAGATGAAATCTCACGTATAAAAAAGAGTAAGATTGAAAAATAAACCCATCCCATTTGGTTAAATATCTTTAAATAACCAATTTTCTCTAAAATGAAATCCAACCTTATTAAGAGTAGGAGTCCAAATAAAATTGTAAGAATCCAATCAAAGACCAATACCTTTCCAGGGGTTTCTTCACTCGAAATTAGACATCGAGTTAAAACAATTAAAAAACCTGGGATTATAATGCAATAATACAGGGTTCTAAGAATATTTTCTTCACTTTGAATATGGGTAAAGCCCAAATCAAAAATCAGGAGGCACACACCCAATATGCTTAAGATTCCCGCTATCTTATCAAAGCGGTTTCCACTGTAAATTTGAGATAATCTTTTTCTTAGGAGAGATGACATTTTAGCCGGTCTAAATTTCACCCTGTCGGGACAAGTAATCAAGCACCATCACAAGAATCACTGTCAAAACAGCCATGATGATAGCGGGCCATTTTAAGTGTGAGAAGGATTGTTTTTTCTCTGGATCGGGGGTTTTCTGAGGTTTAGCCACAGTAATCTATTAAGTTATACTGCAAAGTTAGGCCTAAGGGTGTAAGCAGAATATAAAATAACTGCCGGGGGTATAAAGATTTTATAAAGATTAAACAAAACGATATCCTACACCACTTTCGGTAATAAGATGTTTTGGATTATTAGGGTTTTCCTCTAATTTTTTGCGCAGTTGAGCGACGAATACTCTAAGATACTGGGTTTCATTTTGGGAGCCAAGCCCCCAAACTTCCTTTAATAAGAATTGATGGGTTAATACCCGACCCTGGTTTTTTGCCAAAAGGGCAATTAAATTATATTCTGTAGCCGTTAATTTTATAGGCTCCTCATTTCTCTTTACTAATCTTGAACTTAAATCTATTTCCAGATCACCAGCACTAAGATTTGGTTGAGGATCTGTATTTAGAGTAATTCGCAAGGAGGCTCTAATCCTGGCTAAAAGTTCTCCAGTCCTGAATGGTTTGGTAAGGTAATCTGATGCCCCATTGTCAAGAGCTTTAATAATATCGGCCTCGTCATCCTGTACAGAAAGAATGATTATAGATTTATCATACCATTCTCTAAGTTCTTTTAAAACCAGATGGCCACTTTTATCAGGGAGGCCTAAATCCAAAATGATAAGATCAGGACCGTGGTTTGCTGCGAGATGGACACCTTCTATCCCCGTTTCGGCTAAAATCACTTTATAATCGTTACTTTCTAAAGTTATTTTTAATAATTTTCTTATTTGCGGCTCATCGTCGATAATAAGAATTTCGGCGTTATTCATTTTGATAATGTTTTGGATCGGTCATTTTAGCTGGAATGCTTATCGTAAATTCTGCACCACCTTCTATTTTGTTTTTCAATTCAATTTTACCATTATGGGCCTGTGCAAATCCCTGAGCAATAGAAAGACCAAGACCTGTTCCCCCAGCAATTGATTTTGGTAATCGATAAAATTTCTCAAAAACCTGTTCCATATATTCATCTGGAAATCCTTTGCCATTGTCTGAAACTTTAATAACACAAGCATTATCTGTTGCAAACGCATCAATTTCAATCGTAGAGCCCCTGGGTGTATATTGAATTGCATTATGAATAATATTATGTAATATCTGTTCAATTAATGTGGCGTCAAATAAAAAGAGTGGGAGGTCTTTTGAATCGTATATTATTTTATGTTCATTTTCACCTACTTTGTTATTTTCAATGACGTTATAAATTAATTCATTTATATCATACCAATTGGGTTGTATGTGAATAGATCCACTCTCTAAACGACTCATGTTAAGTAGATTTTTCACTTGTCTGTTTAGTCTGTTGCCGGCAATTTCAATTTCGTTATAAAGATCTACAGTATTATCTTCAGAAAGTTTTGCAGAATTTTCCTTTAGGGTGTCAACGGATCCTATAATAGCTGCAATCGGTGTTTTTAATTCATGCGAAAGGGAATTGAACAAAGTATTATACAATTGAATAGTTTTTTCTTTTTCCTTTCTCTTTCTGGCCTGGGCTTCAGCTTTTCTTATTTTAGTTGTAAATACTGCATTCATAACAGCGATTACAAAGTACATTAAAAATAGCAGCGCGTCCTCTGGTGTATTTATTTTAAAAGTTAATTGTGGCTGAATAAATAAAAAATTCCAAATTAAAGCACTTAAAACAGCCACGATTACAACCGGCAGAATTTTAAAGAACATGGCTAGAATAGAAACCATTAAGAGTAGAATTAATGCAACTACGTGGTACCCAATAAAATCAATAAAGAGGTAACAAATAGATGAAATAAAAAGAACAGAGCCTATACTAATAAGAAATTGAAGGCTTCGGTTTTCATTTATATGTCTAAAAGATTCCAAATATTCAGTATTTATTTTTCAAATATACAATGACTATATCAGTAAATATCTCAGATCAATTATTTTTGATCTTTGCTGATATAGTGGACCAAACTACTTTCAAAGATGTTATTGCAGTCACTTTAAAACTGTACAATCAATTTTTATTTTTTCCCAGTTCAGCTTTTAAAAAGTCATTATATAAAATGTGCCCCATATCTACCATAACTTTCGCCGGATCCTATGCTGTTTTTATAGTGTACGGGAAGTTAAACGTAAAGTAAAAACAGTATAGGGGCGTTATTTGATTTAATTATTGGGTTCAGAAACAAGTATGTAATAGTTTATAATATGACTTTTCAAAAAAAGGTAAACCTTTACTATTCCACGCATAATATCCGATACTGAAATTCTTTTGGTTCAAGTTTTAGGTTCTTCTCTACATTAATATATCATTTATAAAAATCGGGATGGGTATCGTCTTCTTCATAATCCCTTTTTCGATTTTCGTAATTATTTTTAGGATCTGCTGCCTCCATAAGTGACATCAAAATAGCCAAAGTGGGGTTTACTTTATTCTTCTCCATATCCCTGGTTATTGCGATTACTGCATTGATTCTTTTCTTAATTATATTTTCAATTCTCCTGCCTGTGGGTCCAAAATTTTCTTTTGGAGAAATTTCGTTATAGAAGAAAAAATCCAACATTCCGGCCAAAGCTTCTGAATGTGTTTTGTAATGTGTTCGAGAAAATTGCTGAAAGCGTTCCGCCGTTTTCTTTTCGATGGTGATGTTCTTAACCTCCTTCATAATTCAGTCATTTTTTAGAGTTTACTGGTTTTTTGAACCATTTTACAGGACTTACAAGCCCAAAACCAGTAAATTCATAATTTTATAATATTTCTGTTATTTTTAAATTATTGATAATCAATATTTTAAAATAGAAAAGGTAGCTATAACCTCGCTTTGCGGGTTATCCTCTTGCTCTACCTTTTCGTCCCGCAGGGACAAAAACTTCGACTATTAAATTCAATTTAATCGCCTTTTTAATAATGAAGATATGAATCCCATTTTTTAAGATTGAGAAAGAAAATCTTTGATCTTAATCATAGCGATATGGATGAATTATTAAGAATTATTCAAAAGGAAAATCGATTAGCAAAAATTAAATTTCTGCTAGAAACTTATTAATATTAAATAATTCATAAGGGGAATTTTAGCAAAGTGAGCGATCATTTGAACTTTTAGTAAAGGAAATGAAAGCCGGAAATGGGATTATAGATCTCGAAGATCTAAAAAATTACAAATCTACCTGGAGAGAACCTATTACTGGAAATTATCGAAACTACAAGGTCTATAGTATGGCACCTTCCAGTAGCGGCGGAATAGCCTTAGTTCAACTTCTAAAATTGTCCGAACACTTTCCAATAGCCAAATTTGGATCCAAATCTGTTAAAACGATACACGTTATGGCTGAAATGGAAAGACGTGTGTATGCAGACAGAGCCGAACATCTTGGGGATTCAGATTTTTGGGATGTTCCGGTAGACGAACTTTTAGATGATAGTTATATAGAAGGCAGAGTAGCGGAAATTGATTTATCAAAAGCAACCAACAGTGAGGAAATAATAGCAATGGAATTGGCTGATATTGCAGAAAGTGAAGAAACCACGCATTATTCAATTATTGATGCAGAAGGAAATGCTGTATCATTAACCACAACGATTAATTCAGCCTATGGTTCTAAAGTTTTTGTAGAAGGTGCCGGCTTTTTAATGAACAATGAAATGGATGATTTTAGCAGCAAACCTGGAGTTCCAAACAAATACGGGCTGCTGGGAGGTGCTGCAAATTCTATTCAGCCGGGCAAGAGAATGTTAAGTGCGATGACTCCAACAATTCTTGATAAAGACGGAAAACTATTTATGGTGGTAGGAACCCCTGGGGGGTCTACGATAATCACCTCTGTTTATCAAACTATATTAAATGTCATAGACCACCAAATGACCATGACCGAGGCGGTTTCACAAAAAAGATTTCATCATCAATGGAAGCCAGATCAAATTTATATGGAAAAAAATGCCATAGATGAAGCAGCGATAGAGGAATTGACCAGGATGGGCCATAAAGTAAAAACTCGTGGCTCCATAGGAAAGGTTGATGCTATTTTGGTAAGCCCTAATGGCACCTATGAAGGCGCCGCAGACCCGAGAGGAGATGATTGGGCTATTGGTGTTGATTAAATTCACTTGTATAATTGGTAACCTCCAGGGAATAGCAAGAAAAGGTTAGATTAAAACTAGGTGAAATTCTTTCTTCTGGAATTATAGGTCCTGATATATATTGAAGAAGCCCCTCTGGAAAAATGACAGGTAAAAGAATTCTTTTATCGCATTTGCTAAAATGGGAATGCTAGCGATGGCCAGGGGTGCCTTCAATTTAGTTTTCATGTGGTTTAGCCTGTAGTGGTAATCCCTTGCGATTTGAGCCCTTATTCTCTAATAATTATTTCATAGGGAGCATAATCCAGGGGAATATCTAAAATAATTTCACCATCAAAATTAAGATAGACCACGCCTCCTTTGTTAGTATCTCTTACGTCCTCGTATCCTGCTACCAGTATTTCTGAATCTAAATTAACCTTAACTTTGGTAAGATTGAAAGATAAGGACCGGTCATCTTCCAGTGCTCTTTTGGCATCAGCCAGGTAAAAATTTCCACCTTTTGTAATTTCATTCGTAGTCCAATCATAAATTGCTGGAGCAGAAGCCAGGGGAGAAGGTTGTGGATAGGTAAAGTCGAAGACCATTTTATTATCCTTAAAATCACGTTTCTGAATTCCCAAAGAATGATGTAGATATTGGTTGTTTGTTTGTCCTTCCTTTTCTAAGGATAAATCATCTAAATTATAAGTACTGTACTGGCCATTAATAAACATTAGAAAGAGCTGCTCATCATTCATAGTGACCCGGAATTCCGTTTCAGATGTGATTCTTTCTATTTGCTCTCCTGTATCGATATTAAATATGCTAAGTGAATGCTGCGATTGATCTGGTTCAGAAGAATATAAATAGAATCGATCTTTATAAATTTGCGTATAATTTCTATGTTGTATATAAAAATCTCCAATATAAAACCTGTTACAACTGGAGGTGACGTGATCATAAATATTTAGGTAATTCTTTATTACATTGTTTTCCTCATTAAATACAGTCACCACGCCTATTTTCTCACTATCAGTTTTTACGAAGCGAACCCCTTCATATTCTGATAAACTGCATATTGGACTGCTATTTTTACTAGTGCCGCTACGCACATCTTTTTGCCAAAATTCATAATTTCCATTTTCAATATTCACAAATGTGACACTAAAATCATCGGTAAAATTTCTATAAATGTCTAAAGGTAAGTCCAGGCTTTGGCTAAGATTGATGACTTCTATTTCTTCGTTATTTTCAAGAATGTCTATTTGATAGATAGAGTCCTTAGATTTAGCAATAGCAGTGATATCAAAAGGAACCGGATTATCCTGGCCAGAAGTTGGTTGATCTACTTCTTCAGCATCATCCTGGGTACTACAGCTAAATAAAAGTATGATTATTAAAATATTGATCAGGTAAATAAAACTAGGGGAATTCTTAAAAATGTTCATAAAATAAATTAAGATGTATGAAGATAATAGGATGTTTTGGTAGGGGCAGCAAACTTAATAAATAAAAAGATTTATTCGATATTAAGGCTAAAATTAGATTTTATGACTGTTACTATTCTAAAATCTCCAGAAGAAGTTATTTCTGTACGATTCTCTTTTGGGAAAAAGCTATCAGAATTCAATATTATTAAACTTTGGCTAAAAATATTACGGAATAAAGGCTAATTTTTTGGCTAAGTTTAAATTTATTTCGAATTTTTTCAGAATAGTATATCTTAATGGGAAGTTTTCTCCTATTTTCGGAGAATTAATAAACTTATAGTGAGTAATAAATATTTCATTCCTATTTTAATTCTCATTTTTACTTTTAGCTCCTGCGGGGGTGAACCTGAATTTGATGATGAACTTTTAGTAGGAACAGTCAAAAAATTAGACAAAAACCAACCTTTTCCTTTTCTTCTAGAAAAAACAGAGAAGGGTTTTTATCTCATCGATCACAGGAATCAGGTTATTGACAGTAGTAGCGGAACTCAGCTAAATTATGAGCCTATGGATACTATGAGAATGGAGAACCATGAATTTATAGTATTTAAATCTATGCCTAATCTTTGGCTCACCGATATTAGAGATAGTGTGAACTACCCTTACCAGCACCCTATGTATGCTGCACAGCTTGTTCGAACGGTAAAATCTAAAGTAATCGACTTGCCGGATTTTCTTGAAGATCTTCAGGCCAAGACGTATCAAACGGAAGTTGAATCTGCACATTTTGCAAGTCCTAACCGGGATCTAAAAGTGCTAAAAGAAATGCGATTCTCTAAGGATAGCCTGGAAACATTCTTTACCTATTTTTACGATGATGAACCGGTATATTCCGAGAGAGAAGTTTCGAAATATCAATTATTTAAGAGAAAGGGGAAAGTTTTCTTTACCAAAGATCACAAAACAGACAAAGCCGAAACATTATACCAGGTGCTGGAAGCTGATAGTGATTCATTTACCCTTAGAACCTTGCGAAATAATGAGGAAGTTCTTGAAAGATTTAAAGCAACTAATGACCCTCAAAAACCTAAAAATCTGCGTGACTTTACAAGATGTATGGAAGGGCAGCCCGGGGAATATTACCATAAAGATTTGACTTACTTAGATGGAAATGAATTTCTTATTCAGAAAATAGGAGAAAATGCACCTACCGGTACAGGCGATGGATATATCACGATACATTTTACCCTGAACTGTAATGGCCAAATGGGTAATCCTGGGTTGGAACAAATGAACCTTGAATATAAGTCAACTTCTTTTGAAGCTCCACTTGTCCAACATTTAATTGATGAAGTAATGAAACTTGAGGCCTGGCCAAAGGTGGAACCGGGATGGTTTTATGAAGATATTCATTCGTTTTTAATGTTCAAGATTACAAACGGAAAAATAACAGATCTATGTCCATAAGAATTATTGTTTTCTTTCTGTTTATAGGTTTAATGTCAGGCTGTAAATACGAGTCTAAAGTTGAAAGTAAGTTTGGTAATCTTACTGAAAAAGAACAGGATTCTCTTGCAAATTTTTATCATGATTTATCTATGGGAATGTATCAACCTTCCGAAATGCACCGACGATTTAAAGATACAGCCATTATGATAAAGCCGGATCACGTAGAATATCGTCAAAGGCTTTCCTATTCTTATAAAAAAAGAGGCGAGCATATTAAGGCTATGGAAATATTAAACGAGGCGGTTGAAATGGATGTCGCGAGAGGAAAGACCTTCGCTCTTCAGTACAGAGCCTGGTCTTTACTTTATTTTTATAGAGATTATAAAAACACCATTAAGGATGTTAATCTTATTATGGAAATGGAACCGAAGAATAACTATACAACTTGCCATGGAGAACCTTGTGAAGGTATAAAGGGGCAGGCTTTGTACAAATTAGGTCGTTATCAGGAGGCTATAAAAGTATTCGAAAATGTTTTAAAGACGGAGCAAGAATTAGGCTGGGATCCTGTAGATAATTTTCAGGTCAATTTTTATAGAGCCAGGTGTTATGCTGAACTGCGACAATATGAGAAAGCTATAGACATTTATAGAGAACAGCTAGCTGCCAATCCTCGATTTACTGAAGCCCATTTTCAGCTGGGGAAAATATATTTTCTAAAGAGAGAAAAAGAAAAAGCATTACAAAATTTAAAAACAGCTTCACAACTGCTGGCAGAAGGGAATAAGATGGGCGAACCGTATTACGAAGCTTTCGATGAGGTCTTTTCATATCAAATTGAGGAGATGTTAGAACAAACTTCCAGACTTTAATGAATTTAGCTATCCATCTTCATTAGCCATTTAAATAAGACTTGGCTTGGGAACTAAACAATATAAAAATCAATAATGAAAAATAAATTCGGAATACTTATCATAGGAATGCTACTAATAGGGTGTATAGGAAACGCATCAGATGAAAAAGAGCCTCAGAAAATACAAGCACGGCAACAGCAAGAAAATCTAAACTATTTAAAAACTTTTTGTAAAGCTTATGGGTATGTAAAATACTTTCATCCAAGTGATGAAGCCTCCAAAATAGATTGGAATAGTTTTGCAGCCTATGGAGCAAGCGAGATTTTAAAATGCAACAGTTCCAATGAGGTAATAGCTACGCTAAATGACCTTTTTAAACCCATTGCACCTAGTGTTATTTTTTCTGATAAAAAGCAAGACTTTGATATAAGTGCAATTACACCTGATAATACTAATGAGTATAAGCCAGCCTATTGGCAGCACAAGGGTGTTTCAAAAGGTATGAATCATCAGGGGGGTGTGTATAATAGTGTTAGAGTTAACAGATATACGGAAATTGATGAATCTAGTGGGTTTGGTAACCTTTTGTTCTCTGTAGATGCAGAAAAATATAAAGGAAAGGAAATAAAATATACCGCCTGGGTAAAGCTTAAGGATGCTTCCACGGGTACAGGGCATTTATGGTTGAGAGTAGATAAATCTGATAAAACGATGGGTTTTTTTGAGAATATGGATGCGAACCCGATTAAAAGCAATGCGTGGAAAAAATATGAAATTGTTGGTAAAGTAGATGATTTAGCTTCGGAGATGGTTATGGGGAGTTTTATCAGTGGTAAAGGAACTTTGTTTTTAGATGATGTGCATCTCTATTATAAAGAAAACAATGAATGGATAGAAATTCCAATTAAAAACAATGATTTTGAAGCTAAAACGATTGGCAAGAAAAATAAAGAATCAGATTGGAGAGGAAACAGCGAGGGTTACACATATACGATTTCAACTACCGAGCGCAAAGAGGGTAAACAGGCAGCGGTTATTGCCTATGAAGGTAAGGTTAAGCGAGTAAAAGGAAAGGCTCTTTTTGATGCCTTTCCAACATTTGGGGAGCTTATTGAAAAAGAAATTGGTAAAGGTATTTTTTGTCAAATACCGTTAAATCTATACACTAATACTGAAAATACCTATCCTAAAAGTACATCCTTAGATGCATTACAAAAACGCCTAAGCACTATAAATGATAGCCTCAACGATAGATCTGTTTTCTTAGGAAATATTATAAATACCTACAATGTATTTCAGCACTTTTACCCTTACTTTAATGAGGTGGATGTAGACTGGGGCAAAGAATTAGCAACCGCTTTGCAAAGGAGTTTCAATGACCAAACAGAACTTGATCATCTGGAGACTTTACAAAAATTTACGGCGCCTTTAAAAGATGGACATATCTATGTGCGCGGCACTAAAACTGGTGAATATGTTCCCGCTATTAACTGGGAATGGATTGAAGAGAAGTTGGTTATCACTAAAATAAAGGATGAAACTTTAGGAATTGAAATAGGAGATATAGTTACTAAGATAAATGGACAATCCTCAGAAAATTATTTTGAAGAAATCAATTCTAAAATCTCGGCAGGTACTAAGGGCTGGTTAAACCATAGAGCAAAAAACATAAGCCTTCTTGGTGAAAAAGACGAAGAACTGATTTTAGAGATAAATTCTAAAAATATAGTTCTGAATCGCGACAGAAAGTATGATTATAGCGAATTGGATATAGCCATACAAAAGAATGACTATAAGCTTTTGGATGATAACATCTATTATCTTAATCTCGATAAAATTGAAATGGACACTATTACTAAGCTTTTACCAAAACTTCAACAGGCAGAAGGTATTATTAGTGATTTAAGGGGCTACCCTAACGGCAACCATGCTTTTATATCTCATCTCTTAAAAGAAAAAGACACTTCCACAGCCTGGATGAGAGTTCCAAAAACAATCTATCCAGATCAGGAAAAAAATAACGGATTTGAGAATTTAGGTTGGGGAATGAAACCAGAAAAACCCTATTTGGGGGATAAAAAAATTGTTTTTATTATTGATGGAAGAGCTATCAGTTATGCTGAAAGTTATATGAGCTTTATTGAAGGATATGAATTAGCAACCATAGTGGGACAACCCACTGCAGGAACAAATGGCAATATCAATCCCTTTACCCTTTTAGGGAATTATACAATTAGTTGGACGGGAATGAAGGTGGTTAAGCACGATGGTTCTCAACTTCATGCTAAAGGTATAATACCATATATCTATGTAAATAAAACAATAGATGGTGTTAAGTCAGGAAAAGATGAGTTTTTAGAAAAAGCATTGGAGGTTATTCTAAATTAACTGGCAAAGTATAATTCGAGATTGTCACCCGGAATTACGATGGAGGAGAAGCTACGAAAGTAGGCTTTTAAGAGCCATATTTTTTCTCAATTAATTTTATAAACTGAGTGTTAAGATTACCAATAGTTGATCTCGGCTGATATTATTTCGCTTTACTTTCTTATTACTCATAGTGTTATTTAGATGCTATGGGTGTGATTTCGGAGATATTTCCTAAGTCTTTTGAGAAAATATATTCATGCGTGTACATATCCAGAAAGTAATAGAAAAGTATCGTATTTTATATGAGTTATATTAATTAGTTTTTTGCTTAAATTTATAGTGAATACATAATTTTTTATTGAATTTATTTTAAATAATTTAAGTGAATTTTTCAGCAATAGTATATCTTGAATTATAGGAATGTAGGCAATAGAGTCGGTTTGCTAAATGATGATATTTTTTAAGCCAAGCTTTAAGCAAACTTTTTCTCTTACCGGGTTTATTATTTTTTGTATACACAAAAAACACTTTTAAATGAATTATTTTAAAAGTCAATATCTATTGGTTTTTCTGGTGATCTTTGGGATTTCCTGTAAAGATTCCGGTAAAAAAGACCTGGCCAAAAAAGAAAATTCGAAACAAAGCGAAAGAGCAATCGTCTCTACAATTTTAGAAGACGAAGACTCCTTTTATCACGTAGACTTTGAAAATTATCCAGAGATGGATAGCAGTTTACCAATCGGGGTTTTTGATTCCGGCACCGGGGGATTAACCGTTCTGGATGCACTGGTTAATTTTGATAGTTACAACAACGAAAACCAGGAAAAAGGCAGTGATGGAGCCCCCGATTTCAGTACAGAGAAATTTATCTACCTGGCAGACCAGGCCAATATGCCTTATGGTAACTATTCCAGCGAGGAAAAAACCGAATTATTGATAGAACATATTCTGAAGGATACGCAATTCCTGCTTTCAGATAAATATTATCGCGAAGCCGGGGATACGACATTTCAGAAAGATAAGCAAGCGGTAAAATCAATTGTGATCGCCTGTAATACCGCAACCGCTTATGGAAGTGAATTTATAACTGAGTTTATAGAAAAAACCGGGATTGAATTAAAAGTAATTGGCGTAATAGACGCCGGGGCCCGTGGTACACTTGCCAGGTTGAAAAAAGATGAAAATGGCTCAATCGGGGTAATGGCTACCGTTGGGACTATTGCATCTAAAGGTTATGAAAATACATTACTAAGAGTAAAAGATGAGTTGGGGTATACAGGGGAGATCCAGGTTTTTAACCAGGGTGGTCATGGGATTGCCGAAGCCGTAGATGAAGAACCCGACTTTATAAATAAAGACCTGCAAAAACCCCGAGAAGATTATCGCGGACCTTCTTTGAATGATCAAAATTTTGAGATTGACCGTACCTTAATGGACATCTATAATTTTGATTTTGACCACGGAAAGATGCTTTGTGACAGTAAAGAAACCGACGATTGCCAGATTCTACAGATAAACGATTCGGAAAATTATGTACGTTACCACGTGGTTAGTTTGTTAGAGAAAATCAGAAATGCAGATAATCCACAGCCTTTAAAAGCCATTGTTTTGGGTTGCACGCATTATCCTTATTTAACCGAAGAGATCAAAGAAGTTTTAGATGAACTTTATAATTACCAGAAAGACGATCAATATGTTTACCGTGACTTTATGGTTGAAGATATTGCCATTGTAGATCCCGCGGTAAATGTAGCCGATGAATTGTATGTGTATATGAAGAAAAAAAATCTCTTTAATCCTTCTGGGGATATGAGGAATAGTGAGTTCTTTATTAGCGTTCCAAATACAGAAAATGAAAATGTGAAAATAGATGAAAATAGTAGATTTCCGTACGATTATAAATACGGAAGAACAGCAGGTGAGATCCAGGAATATGTAAAAGTGGTGCCTTTCAGTAGAAATAATATTTCAGAAGAAACGCTGGATCGTTTCAAGAATTCCATTCCAGAAACTTATAAACTGGTTGAAAACTTTATGCGTTCTAATTCAAAAACTAAATCTCATAAATGAACCTGAAAAAAATCCTGAAGAAACTACTAAGTTAGGTTAAGCAAAAAGAATAAGTTTAAATTAAGAGATTCCTACCTAAATGTTCTAAGTGAATTTGACTATTTCATTTGAACCTAAACTTTAATCTAAAAATACAGGATTTCCCCAGTACCAAAAACAGTTTTCTAGTATTAACTTAAAGATTAAACCTTTAAGGAAGGGAATAATTGTAAAGTATGGTGAAAAATTACTTCTAGAATTTTAAAAAATTCATCTTTCAGTAATAATTTTTATCTAGAATTTCTTCTTGATTACCGTTTTTATAGTTGTTTCTTAAAAAAAGGTTCTTTGTTTAACCTTTAAATTCAGTGCTATGAATCCTTTTTTTATTTTTCTCGAAAATTACAAAACAGCTACTTCAGGTTTTCATTTTTTGGCTAAGCTGTTCATTTTACTTATTCTGGTGTGGATTGTTATCGCCTCAGTATTTGCATTGCTTGGAACGCTAAACCTCGTGTTTTAATAAGATTATAGTTGCTTTTCCTTAATTCAATTCCTGTATTAAGGGGATTAATTATTTGCGGGCATTACGAAACTAAACACCGTTTCATTATCTGAAGATGTTACATTAATATCACCCTCGTGGGCTAAAGCGATCTCTGATGCGATGTATAATCCAAGACCAAGTCCTTTTTTAGCTTCTTCCCCTTCAATGCGGTAAAAGGGTTCAAAAAGTTTTTCTCTTAAAGCATCAGGTATTTTAACTCCTTTATTAGTGATCTCAAGCTTAAACTCTCCATTATTGCATAAAGCATGAATTTCAATCGGCTTATCATATGCACCATGGGTCACTGCATTTCCTAAGAGGTTAGCACACAATTGTGCAATCCTATCTGGATCGCAATCTACAGGATTATTAATTTCAATTTTAGATTGAATATCCTGGTTTGGCGAGGTAACTTTTACTTCGTTAATTACCTGGTTTAAAACTTTCTCTAATTTTTCTGAATCTTTGATTTTATAAAGCTTTATTCCTTCTCCTAGTTTGCCACGCGCAAAATCTAATAAGTTGTCTATTAAAACTTCCATCCTTATTGAAGTAGATTTAATAAGCGCAGCATTGCGTTTTACAATATCTTCCTTACTAAATTTCATTAGAATCTCAGCGCTCATTCTGGTAGTAGCAATCGGGTTTTTAAGATCGTGTCCTAGAATGGCTATAAATTGCTCCCTTAATTCAGCTATATTTTGCTCTTCAGCAAGATCTGCTACCGCTTTATCTTTTTCTTCAACCGCTTCAAGATGAAAACTTATTAAATCGGCATAAAGCCTAAACATTCCTCTCACTTCTTCAGTATCAACTTTGGCTTTCTTTTTATCTATAGCACATAGCGTTCCGAAGAAATCCCCGTTTTTTTTATAAATGGGGACAGATATATAACTGGAAAATCCATACATAGCTGGAGTAGGGTGTTTCGCATAGGTTTCACTAGCAGCTACATCATCAATAAAAACTGCTTCGTTTTGTTTGCGTACCTGGCTGCAGATTGTGGTTTCTACTTTTAGTTCATCGCCTGCTTTTAATCCAAAGGCAACTTTATCTTTACTGGCACAGGTTATCCATTTATCTTCAGTTACGCGCGCAACCGCGATAAAGCCCATTCCAGTGCTTAGACTAACAATATCTAATATTTGGGAAACGACGGGAATTTTATTGATGTTAGCAACATCTACTTTATAATTTTTGTGCGAAGAGGAAGTCTTAATAGTAATAAATTTTTGAGTGTAAAAAGTTTATAAAATTAATAAAAATTTTCGAGTTCTGGAATTATCCAAAATTAAAAAAGGATTAGGCTTTATATCAAATTTACGTATTCTTATTATCAAAAAGCTGCGGTCTGGATCATAGGGAGTTATTATCCCTCTTTTGTATCATAAATTTAGGATATAATTAAATATACGCTTGAATATAAACCATTTATAAATCCTAAAATTATTTGTTATGAAAACATTAGCCGTTATTTTGCTCTTAGTGAGCTTTAGCTTTAGTAGCTATGCCCAAAGAATTACTGAACTGGAAGAAACTAAAATTAGTTTTTCACCTCTTATTTTCATTGAAACAGATGAACCTGATGACTATCGTTTTAAAATAAAAGATGGTTATGATAAAGAGTTTACTTTAGATCCAATTGGTTTTATGGAATCCTATTTTAATATAGACAATTTTATTCAAGAGGTAGGAGATAAAGATTATGACTTTTATCTTGTTAATTTCTCTAATGAGAATGGATTTCTTGAAGCCAAGTACTCCAAAGAGGGAGAATTAGATCGTACCAGGCAAATATTCAAAAATGCTGCGTTACCGGTTGCTGTAAGGAATGAATTATGGAGACAAACCGAAGGCTGGAGTATGGTAAAAAACACCTATGTAGCCAGGGGTAAAGGCAATCGTCTTGATAAGGAACTTTATCGAATTAAAGTGGTAAAGAATAATAAAGCTAAAATTATTAAAATTGATCCAAAAAGTTTAGATGAAGAACGTATTGCAGGTATTTAATTCCCTGAAAAACTTAAAAACTAATGCCTATAAAGCAA
This sequence comes from Salegentibacter sp. Hel_I_6, assembly GCF_000745315.1. Taxonomy (NCBI): domain Bacteria; kingdom Pseudomonadati; phylum Bacteroidota; class Flavobacteriia; order Flavobacteriales; family Flavobacteriaceae; genus Salegentibacter; species Salegentibacter sp. Hel_I_6. The sequence goes on from NZ_JQNQ01000001.1 coordinate 3,350,431, forward strand.
GCTTCGGCAACAAAAGCTTTACAGGCATTTTTTATGGGTTTAATGCAAATTATATAAGCTTTACTGCATATATAATGAGATTGGCTTCAAGATTAAAGCGGTTCGTCTTATTTAGTTTGTTTTAATTCAGTTACTTATGTTCGAAAAAATGAAATCGGCATAAAAAATAGTTATAAATTACATAAGTGAAATTCAAATTGAACAGCTATGAAGGCACTTGTGGTTGATGATGAAGAACTGGCCCGAAAAAGGGTACTCAATTTACTTACCGAAATAGACGACATTGAGATTTTGGGAGAATGTTCTAATGGGAAATCTGCAATCTCGCAAATTAACAAGCTTAAGCCAGAACTTGTTTTTCTTGATATTAGTATGAAAGACATGAACGGTTTTGAAGTTTTACAACAACTTAATGTAAATCCTAAACCAGTAGTTGTTTTTGTCACAGCCTATGATAATTATGCCACGAAAGCATTTGATGTAGATGCCTTTGATTTTTTGCTAAAACCGTTTAGAGATGAGCGATTTTTTAAAACCATAAAAAAGGTGCTTAGTATATCCAACTTCGAGGTACAGGAAAACTTTGAAAAACGGCTTCAAACTCTTTTTGAAGTGTATAGCAAAGACAGGAAAACAACAAAGATTCCTTTAAAACTCCCGGTGAGACAGGGAAATAAAACCGTTTTATTAAAGCCTGAAGAAGTTATATACATCTGTGCGTCTGGTTATTATGCTGAAATTTATACCCAAAATAATAAATATGTACTTCGAGAATCTTTAAATAACCTTGAAGATTTTTTTAAAAATCACGGTTTTTTTAGAATTCATAGATCGGCTATCATTAATCTTAATCATATTAAAGAAATCGTTCATTCAGATTTTTCAGAAGTCGATGTACGTATGCAGGATAATAAATTATTACGCATTAGTAAATCTAATAAAAAGGAATTATTTGATAAACTCGGGATTTAAAAAAAACCTTAGCATGAACCTTTCCGCCTTAAAAAATAAATACATAGATACAAAGCTTATTTTGCTTTTGGCGGCTTTCTATACCTTATTTAACCTTGTTTACATCGGTAAACTAGCTTATATGAAAACCTTTGTGTACAGGGAAATAGGCGAGTCCTGGCATAACATTATTATACATAACCTGCTTATAGATTGGATTATTGTAGTAGTTTATATGAGCCTTATTGCAATAAGTACCAAACGCCTGCTAAACAGAAATTATTCCTGGATAAGAATCTTTTTACTACATACTTTATTTTCAATTTTAATAGGTTTCGTAATTCGATTTGTATTTGATCTTCACGGAATTCTGCTTGGCTTAATGACTTTTGACGATTATAGTTTAAAGGCGAGCTTAGACCGAATGATTTTTGTGATAGATCTTAATTTTCTCATCTACTTTGCGATGATTTTTATCATCTATACCTATTACTATTTAAAGCAAGTAAAAGAGGCTGAAAAGCAAAAAACGCTATTAGAATCCCAACTTACTAATACACGTATGAGGATGTTATCTTCTCAACTACAACCTCATTTTTTATTTAATACCCTAAATTCAATTTCGGTTTTAGTAGAAATGGATGCTAAAAAAGCCCAAAATACCATCGCAGATTTGAGTGATCTGCTTCGGGAAATTTTATACAGTAGTGAGAATTATAAAGTTAGCTTAAGGAAAGAGTTGCGTATGTTAGACTATTATCTAAATATTCTCACCTTAAGATTTTCAGACCATTTAATAATTGAAAAGGAAATAGATGAAAGTCTCTTAGATCATTTAGTACCATCTTTAATATTGCAACCTATTATAGAAAATTCGGTGAAACACGGCTATTCCTATCACAACATTCATCTTAAAATTTTGATCAAAATTTTTAGGGAGAATAATTATCTTGTGCTTAGTGTTTATAATAATGGAAAATCGCTCAACGAAGCACAAGAGGCGCTTTTAAATAAAGGGGTAGGCATTTCTAATATTCGGGATCGCTTATTTACACTTTATGGAAAAAGGGCCAGGTTTAAGATCTACAATAAAGAGTTGGGAGTAGAGACGCTTATAAAAATCCCGTATTCAAAAACTTAATTATAACTTTAAGCGTTCACCATTTTTACTGGCCGATTCATAGATCTTTTCTAGAATCACAATATCTTTTAAGCCATCTTCACCGGGAACCATAACCTGTTTATCCTTAATAATTGCGAGAGCATCATCGTCCATTTGCACCGCTTGCTGATTTTTGCCAAAAGGAGGTAAAATAGTGCCATCACTTGCTTTTCCTTTCACCCCAGAGTATGACTGAAATGGTTTTAGATAATACCATCCATTTTCACAATTGGCTTCAAGATTATTCATGCTTTCACCAAAGCTTGTTTTACAATCGGCAGTAATCCCATTGGGGAACTCCAAGTTGAAATTGGTGGTTTCATCAACTTCGGTAAAGATTTCAGGGCGGTTAGTACTTTGCGTCGCACTAACAGAAATAGGCTCTAAACCGGTGGTATATCTCACGGCGTTTAAAGGATAAACTCCCATATCATACATAGCACCACCTCCCATTTCTTTTTTCAGTTTCCAGGGATTCATGGGATCACCATAATAACCGGCTTCGGCTTTTAGGCTTTTCATGTTGCCAAAAGGTTTGGTATTTGCCCATTTCATAAGGGTTTGGGTATTCTTTTCGTGCTGCATTCGGTAGCCAATAGAAAGTTTAACCCCATTTTTATTACAAGCTTCAATGATCTGTCGGCATTCTTCAGCGGTTTTTGCCATTGGTTTTTCACACCAAACGTGTTTTCCGGTATTAGCAGCTTTAATTGCGTATTCGGCGTGCAAGCCTGTAGGTAGCACAATATAGATCACATCAATTTCATCATTATCGGCAATGCTATCCATATTGTCGTAATTATACACATTCTGGTCTTTAATTCCGTATTTGCGTTGCCATACCGGGATTTTCTCAGGACTTCCGGTAACAATACCCTTAAGCTCACAGTAATCGGTTTCCTGAAGCGCAGGAGCCAGTTGGCCGGTGCTATAATTTCCCAGTCCTACCAGGGCAACACCAAGCTTGTCTTTTTGCTTCGGAATTATAAAATTTGGAATGGGTAGCGTGGAAGCTGCAATAAACAATCCCGATTTTTTTATAAAAGTTCTACGATTTTGCATAATGATGGTTTTGGCTGAATCGAAAAGTTACTCAAGCTTTTTCAATTTTAGCCTTGAAAATATGCATTTAACTATTTTTTAAATACTGATTGATAGGGCTTAGGCTGAAATTCATTAACTTAAGAAGAGAATCTAAAACTTATTATTATGAAAAAAATACTGTTCTTAACTGGAGATTTTGCTGAAGATTACGAAACTATGGTTCCATTCCAAATGCTGGTAATGTTGGGATACACCGTGCACACAGTTTGTCCTGGAAAGAAAAAAGGTGACAAGATAAAAACTGCCATTCACGATTTTGAAGGAGACCAGACTTACACAGAAAAACCCGGACATTTATTTGAACTCAACTACTCTTTTGATGATGTAAAAGTTGAAGATTATGCCGGTTTTGTAATGGCTGGAGGTCGTGCTCCGGAATATCTTAGGTTGAATAAAAGAGTAATAGAGATCACTAAACATTTCTTTGAAAAAGATAAACCTGTAGCTTCCATTTGCCACGCGATCCAAATTCTTACGGTAGCAAAGGTATTGGAGGGTAGAACGCTTACAGCATACCCAACTATAGGCCCCGAAATTGAACTGGTAGGAGGAACCTATAAAGAAGTTGATCCTACTGAAGCGGTTGTAGAAGGTAACTTAGTTACTTCCCCAGCCTGGCCTGGTCATTCTGCTTTTATCAGGGAATTTGTAAAGCTTCTGGGAGCAAAAATTGAGATTTAAAAAATCTTAAGGTTTTATAGAAGGTAAATTGCAGATTTCTCTTTTTTTTTCAAGGGAAGCTAGCCGCAGTTTCAAAAAAAAATTTAAAGCTCCTTTCCTGATTTTTAAGGGGAAGTTGCCGCAGACCTTAGGGGTTTCAACCACTCTTTTCTTCAGGAAAAGCTAAATTCATTCTCCTTCTTTAAGAGGAGGGGAGCTTTTCGCAACTTTTGCATCAATAAATTGCTGAATTTCTTCCGTAGGCGTCTTATAATCAAACCATTGGATGTCGGGATCTTTTCTAAACCAGGTAAGTTGCCTTTTGGCGAATCTTCGGGTATTTTTTTTGATTTCGGAAACTGTGGTTTCTAAAGGATATTTTCCTTCTAAAAATGCGAAAAGTTCTTTGTAACCAACCGTATTTAAGGCATTAAGTCGGCGTTTTGCAAATAGGCTTTCTGCTTCCTGTAGTAAACCTTCATCCATCATAATTTCTACCCGGCGGTTAATGCGTTCGTAGATAATTTCACGCTCGGCAGTTAAGCCTATATTGATAGGAGTAAAATTCCGCTGTTTTTTTGGCTGATTTAAATAAGAAGAATAAGGTTTTCCTGTAGCTATTGCAATTTCAAGAGCTCTAATTAAGCGCTGCGGATTTTCTACATCGGCTATTTTATAATATTCGGAATCCAGTTTTTTTAGTTCTTCCTGTAATGGGAGGAGCCCTTTTTCTTTAAATTTTAAGTTTAAATTTTCTCGAATTTCTTGAGGAACTTCAGGGAAATAATCAAGGCCGTTTAATACACTTTTTGTGTACAATCCGCTGCCGCCAACCATTATCGCGAAACTTTTATTTTTAAAAATTTCATCTAATTTCTGGATTGCTTCGCTTTCAAAATCTCCAACATTGTAATGCTCTTCAATAGAAATATGCTGAATGAAATGATGTTTTGCCGCTTGTAATTCTTCTGCAGAAGGAACAGCGGTACCAATTCGCATCTCTTTATAGAACTGCCTGGAATCTGCCGAGATAATTTCGGTATTAAACTTTTTGGCAAGTAGAATAGCCAGGGAAGTTTTACCAATAGCAGTGGGTCCAACCACATTTAAAAGATAATTATTATTCATTAAGTACTTTTCCGCAGTTGTGGCAAAATTCTGCTTTATCTAAATGATTTGTTTCATTACAATGTGGACAAGCTTGAGTATTGGTAGGAATTTTATCTTTTTGAGAGCGTGTTATCTCTGATGTTACAATGCCTGTGGGAACGGCAATGATTCCATAACCAACTATCATAATAAAAGATGCGATAAAACGTCCCGCCGGTGTAACCGGGTGAATATCACCAAAACCAACGGTAGTAAGGGTAACAATACACCAATAAATACTCAGTGGGATATTATCAAAACCTCCTTCTTCTCCTTCAACCAAATGCATTACTGTTCCCATAATTATACAAATGATAAGTACGGCAAAAAGGAAAACAATAATTTTGGGACGACTGTTTCTTAAAGCAAGTAATAATCTATTAGATTCCCCTACGTAGCGAGCAATTTTTAAGATTCTAAATACACGCAATAATCTTAACGCCCTAACGGCAAATAGTAGATTATGTCCTCCAAAAATGAAAGCAATATAGGTTGGGATTGTAGAAAGTAAATCTACTATTCCATAAAAACTAAAAATATAATTTTTAGGTTTTTTAATCGCAATAATTCGTAAAATGTATTCTATGGTAAAAATTATGGTAATGATCCATTCAGCAATATAGAAATGCCAGTAATATTTTACATTAATAGAGCTCACACTCTCAAGCATAACCAGGATAATACTAGCAAAAATTACTACAAGCAGGGCTATATCGAAAAATTTACCAGATGGTGTATCAGCTTCGTAGATTATTTCGTGGACTTTAGATTTCCAGCCTGATTTTGGTTGTGTTTTAGCCAAGAATAAGTGATTATGAATTATTCAAATTTAAAGAAAATCCCTAAGCTTCTAAGTAAAATGAGATTTATTTAGCCAGCGGGTCTAACTGAACAATTTTTAACCTGGAATTTCGGCGTAGATAACTTTGAATAATATGCTGTGCATCCCTATCGTTTTTCATTGGGGTTATTATAGATCTAATGATGTCTATGTTATTGATTTGGTGATTTAAATTAAAATATCCAATTCCTTTAAATTCACCATCCTCCACAAGCAAAGCGCTTTTTTCATCAATATCCCTACCTCGATCTATTACTAACATATGTTGATTTTTATAAGAATGTTGATCAATAAGTGCTCTTACCCGCTCATTATAAGATTCAGCCGATTCTTCCTCAATACAGGCACCATGGCATTTTTTGATCGTGTAGTTAAAACAATTTCCAGAACCTTTTTCAAGGCTGCAAAGTCTTTGGCAGAGTTCATATTTATCAATCCACATTTCCAAAACATTTCTGGCTCTTTTAAGAGAAGAAAATGTAGTAATGCTATTCTTTTTCCCAGCCCGGGCGATATAGAGATTTATATAGCCATTTTCATCTGTAGAATGATAGAGCGCGTGACTAAATATATTCTTCTTTAGAGCCTTATTGTATTTAGGTTTATTCTGCTTTATTTCCTGATTCTCCTTTAAAAGTGCTACGAGTTCGTTACCGGTAGCTTCAAAACTAACCGAGGAAACTTCTTTTTGCATTTGCCTGGCTTTATGTTGCTCACTAGTGAAATGCTGAGTTACACGCTTTTTAATATTCCTGCTTTTTCCAATATATATAATCTCCCCTTCGTTATCATGAAAGTAATATACTCCAGTAATACCTGGGAGATCCTCCAAAATATAAACCAGCCGGGTATCTACCTGTCGTTTAGGTTCTAATTTTACGGCATCTTTTAGAATATTTTTCTCAACATCTTTAGCGAGAAGCATTTTAAAAAGTTTCACAGTGGCCTGGGCATCTCCGCTAGCGCGGTGTCTATCGCTCAAGGGAATTCCCAGGGCTCTAACCAATTTACCCAGGCTATAAGACGCCTGGTCTGGGATGAGTTTTTTAGAAAGTTCTACGGTACAGAGGGATCTTCTTTCAAAATCAAAGCCCAGCCTTTTAAACTCGGTGCGAAGAATACGATAATCGAATTTTGCATTGTGGGCTACCAAAACACAGTCTTCGGTAATTTCTACGATGCGTTTGGCAATTTCGTAAAATTTAGGTGCATTACGCAGCATATCGTTATTAATTCCAGTGAGGTTCACAACAAAAGGCTGAATTGCTTTTTCAGGATTTACAAGGCTTATAAACTGATCTACTACTTTTAGTCCATCAAACTTATAAATAGCAATTTCGGTTATTCCTTCTTCGTTGTATTTACCACCGGTGGTTTCTATGTCTACTACTGCGTACAAAAAATATGCTCCCGTTATTTTTATTAATCTCTTTCTCCAAAAATATCACTCCCAATACGCAGCATATTGCTTCCGCAGTCTAAAGCGATTTTATAATCGCCGCTCATTCCCATGGATAGGATATTCATATTAGAATATTGTTCTTTAAAATCATCAAAAACCGATTTCAAATGTTCAAATTCTTTTTTTACCTGTGCCTCGTCATCAGTGAAAGTAGCCATTCCCATAAGACCCTTTACCTTAACGTGATCTAACTTTTTAAATTCTTCTGAATCTAATATTTCTTTTGCTTTTTCAGCCGAAATACCATATTTACTATCTTCTTCAGCAATTTTAATTTGAAGCAAGCAATCTATACAATGGCCATTTTTGTCGGCTTCTTTATGGATTTCTTTCAATAACTTTAGACTATCTACCGTGTGAATTAGCGATACGTAGGGCGCCATATATTTCACTTTGTTCCGCTGCACATGGCCTACCATATGCCATTCAATGTCCTTTGGGAGTTTTTCCCATTTATCGGTCATTTCCTGGATCTTATTCTCTCCAAACTGTCTATGTCCCGCTTCATAAGCCTCTAAAAGGTCATCTACTGTTTTGGTCTTGGAAACAGCAATTAGGGTAACATCGTCTGGTAAATCGTCTTTAAATTTTTTAATATTTTCTGATATATTCATGCAATTTATTTTTTAGTGGTTTCGAATTCATAAATGGTTAACCCGTTCAATAGTTTGGGCTCAATGTAGGTGCTTTTTGGAGGCATGGTTAAACCTTCATCGGCAGTTTCTTTAATTTCCCTGATGCTTAGGGGAAGCATTCCAAAACCAACTGCAAATTCGCCTTTATCTATTCGGGTTTTAATTTCAATAAGATCATTCTTACCGTGAATATAAGAAATACGCCTGTCATTTCTAAGATCTTCAATCCCCAAAATTGGTTGCAATATTTTTTTATAAAGGATATAGGGATCTAATTTACTCAAAGAATCGCTGAATTCATAGTTTGTCTTTCGCAAGTAAAGGGAATAAAACTCCCCATCCAAATACATATTAAAATGATGTTTTTGTAGTGGTTTATAAACTTGCATCCCGTGATTTTCAATTCTGAAATATTCATCGAGATGAATAAGAAACTCTTCTTTGGTGTGCCCATTTAAATCGGTAATGAGCCTGCTAAATTCGTGGATCTTTAAATTGCTTTCTGAAATAAGATAGCTCATAAAATAATTATAAGCTTCCTTCCCGGTGTGATTGGGATTAGCTTCCCTGGACTCCTGTGCTAGCAAATAAGAAGAAGCACTTCTATGGTGGCCATCGGCAATATACAAATGCGGCATTTGGTCAAATTCTTGCTGAATTTTTTTCAGTAAATCCTTTTCATCAATTTTCCATAAATAATGAATTTCCCGGTTTGCAGTAGCAAATTCATATTCTGGACGGGTGTCCATGACCTGGTCAATTACTTCATTTATTTTGGAATTATCGGGATAGGTAAGTAATACCGGTTCAGTATTAAAGCCTACTACTTTTAAGTAGTCTTTAAACATCGTTTCTCGGTGAGCGATGGTATCTTCGTGCCTTTTTATAAGGTTGTTTTCATAATCTTCGGCACTGGCGGCGGCTATAATTCCGCAGCAGGTACTTTCCCGACTCACAATTTTATAAAGATAGTATGCCGGTTTTTTATCTTTTATAAAAGAATCCTCTTCCTTAAACTCCAGATAGCGATTTTTGACCATTTGAAAGCGCTGCCCGCCGGTGATTTCGTGCTGAAATTTATAACCCGGATTCAGAATATGTAAAAATGAATACGGGTTATATTGTAAGATCGCTCTTATTTCAGCTTCAGTATAATCTTCAAAAGATTTTGTAGCTACCAGGCCGGCTTTAGCCCGTTGCGGTCTAACCGCTCTAAATGGAAGTATTTTGGTCAAATTCTACAAATAATTTAGCTGAATTGTGAAGAAACCTTTTCGGCTTTTTTACTTTCAGAATAATCATAAAAACCTTCACCAGATTTTATTCCCAGTTTTCCAGCCATAACCATGTTAGTCAATAGAGGACAGGGTGCGTATTTCGGATTTTTGAAACCGTCGTACATCACTTCCAGGATAGAATGACAAACATCTAAACCTATAAAATCGGCTAATTGAAGCGGGCCCATTGGGTGTGCCATTCCTAATTTCATTACGGTGTCAATTTCCTTAACGCCAGCAACGTTGTTGTAAAAAGTTTCAATTGCCTCGTTTATCATAGGCATCAAAATACGGTTGGCAACAAAGCCCGGGTAATCGTTAGCTTCAACCGGAACTTTTTTCAGGTTTTCTGAAAGTTCCATAACGCTTTTAGTAACCTTATCGCTTGTGTTATAACCGCGAATAATCTCTACCAGTTTCATAATTGGTACAGGGTTCATAAAATGCATTCCAATAACACGCTCGGGATTGGAAACTACTGAAGCGATTTTTGTAATAGAAATTGAAGAAGTGTTACTCGCTAAAATGGTTTCTGCTGAACAATTTTCGTCCAGTTGCTTAAAGATTTTAAGTTTTAGGTCTTCATTTTCTGTAGCTGCTTCAACTACAAGATCTATTTCCTTAACACCTTCAGGAATATCGGTAAATGTGGTAATGTTGTTTAGTGTAGCTTCTTTATCTGCTTCACTTATTTTTTCTTTAGAAACCATTCGGTCTAAATTCCCCGAAATAGTTTTCATTCCCTTATCCAGACTTTCTTCTGAAATGTCTATAAGGTTTACTTTGTATCCAAATTGGGCAAAAGTGTGGGCGATTCCGTTGCCCATTGTTCCTGCTCCTATAACTGCTATATTTTTCATTTTGTGTGGTTTTTACATGAATTTCAGCCTTAAAATAGACTGAAATAGATTTTATATTATTTACTAAAACTTTCAATAACTCCGTTGGCAACACGCAAGGCTTCAGCGCCCTGTTCCAGCGTCACTATTGGAGTGGTATTATTATTAATGGCGTCGGCAAAAGTTTCCAACTCGTCTAAAATGGCGTTGTTTGGAGAAACATCAGGATTATCAAAATAGATTTGTTTTTTTATTCCTTCTGCGTTTTGCAAGATCATCGCGTAATCATCTTCTTTTTCGGGGGCATCTTTCATTTTCACCACCTCGCATTTTTTCTCTAGAAAATCTACAGAGATATAAGCGTCTCGCTGAAAAAATCTGGATTTCCGCATATTTTTCATAGAAATTCGGCTGGCGGTTAAGTTGGCCACGCATCCGTTTTCAAATTCAATTCTAGCGTTGGCAATATCTGGAGTATCGCTAATCACTGAAACTCCGCTGGCATTAATATTTTTTACTTTCGACTTTACTACGCTTAAAACAGCATCAATATCGTGGATCATTAAATCCAGAACCACAGGAACATCTGTGCCACGCGGATTAAACTCTGCAAGACGATGCGCCTCAATAAACATAGGGTTTTCAATTCGGGAAGCTACAGCTCTAAAAGCCGGATTAAAACGTTCTACGTGTCCCACCTGGCCTTTTACGCCATGCTTCTTGGCTAAAGCGATAAGTTCTTCGGCTTCCGCAAATGTGTTGGTAATGGGTTTTTCTATAAAAAGATGTTTACCTGCGGTAATTGTTTTTTTAGCTACTTCAAAATGGGAAAGGGTAGGAGTTACTACATCGACCACATCTACCGCGGCGATGAGGTCTTCTATGGTATCAAATTTTTTATAGCCGAATTCCGTAGCAATCTTTTCAGCATTTCCTGAATTGGCATCGTAGAAACCTACCAGCTCATATTTTTCAGATTGATTAAGTAATTTTAAATGTATCTTTCCTAAGTGTCCTGCACCAAGCACGCCTACTTTCAGCATATTATTTAGCATTTTTCACAAAAATAGCATTTTGATTGTAAATAGTTTAGCAATAGACTGGGGAATCTCCCCTAATTTCCCTTGGCAACTTTGACTTGTAATGAGTATTTTTGCAATCTAAACGGGAAATTAAGTGATTGAGGATAATTTTAGACATAAAGGTAAAAGACAGCAATTAGTAAAAACCGTGAAGAAAAAGGGCATTACTGATAAAGCAGTTTTAGATGCGGTTGGGAAAATTCCCCGGCATCTCTTTATGGATAGCAGTTTTGAGGATCACGCATACCAGGATAAAGCTTTTCCCATTGCTGCAGATCAAACGATCTCCCAGCCTTATACCGTAGCTTTTCAAACCGAAAAACTGGAGATTGAAAAAGGTGATAAAGTGCTGGAAATTGGCACAGGTAGCGGCTACCAAACCGCAGTTTTGTGTGAGCTTGGTGCAAAAGTTTATAGTATAGAACGCCAGCGTGAACTCTATAAAAAGACAAAAACCTTTCTGAATAAAATTGGATACCGCCCCAAATATTTAAGTTTTGGTGATGGCTACAAAGGATTGCCAGATTATGCTCCTTTTGATAAAATTATTGTAACCGCCGGCGCACCCTATGTGCCTACAGATCTTTTAGGTCAGTTAAAAGTTGGTGGTAGAATGGTGATTCCCGTGGGAGACGATGTGCAAACGATGACTCTTTTTATAAGAAAATCTCTTAAAGAATTCGATAAAACCGAATTTGGGCAGTTTAGGTTTGTGCCTTTGCTTGGGGATAAGAATTAGAAAGAGTTATAAGATATAAATTAATTAAACTATTTATATTAGGTAAAACCCTATTTCAGTCTTCCTGGAATATCCATACGTTCGTGTAAGATCCTTATGATCTCTATAATGTTGTTCTCAATTTTTCTGTAGAATATTAAATGAGATTTCACTTTTGTAACTCGATAATTTTTTCGTGTTTGCTCTACAGATTTTCCGATCAGGAAATTATCAGCTATAAATTCTATTTCTGCAATAATCAGATTATAATATCTATCAGCTTGTGGTTTAGATCATTTTTTGAGCGTATAAATCCAAATACTTTCTAAATCTTCAATCGCTTGTTGACTTATCCTATATTCGTTTTTACTCATCGATACTGGAATGTAATTTTTTTAAGTGCTCCTTTGGATCAAAACTTTCTACAAATCCACTTTCTTCTCCAACTTCCAGAGCTTTAACCAGTTCCATCTCTTTTCTTTCTTCTCTCTCCAATAATCTCAAAGCAGAATGAATAACCTCATCAACCGTATTATATCGTCCAGACTTCACTTCCTCATTGATGAAATCTTCAAAATAATCTCCAAGTGATATTAAAGTGTTTTTTCCCATTTTGAAAGTTTATTATTTAAATATAACTCATTTTGACAAGGGCGTCAAAATTTGAAAAATTTGAAAATAAAAAAAGCCGGTTTAAAATGATTTAAACCGGCTTTCTCTTTTTAAGCTACAATTAGCTTACTTCTTCTTTTGTTGATTTTTTTGCTGTTCTGCCTGTTCCATCATTTCCTGCATTTTCCTGGTAAACTTATTCTGTTTCTTAGGCTTTTTCTTGTTCTCCTGGATTTTTGCGTGAATTTTATCTTCATCAATAATCACGTATTTAATCACTAACATAATTCCGATAGTAATCAGGTTAGAGGTGAAGTAGTATAATGAAAGTCCACTGGCAAAGTTGTTAAAGAACACAAGCATAAATAGTGGAGACAAATACATAATAAATTTCATATTAGGCATTCCCGGTTGCTGAGTCTGCTGCATACTTTGTCCCGTGGTCATCATCATATAAATAAAGATCGCGATAGATGCCAAAATTGGAAATAAACTCACGTGGTCTCCATAAAATGGAATATGAAAAGGTAACTCTGCAATAGTATCATAACTCGATAGATCGTCAGCCCATAAAAATCCTTTTTGCCTTAGTTGGAAAGCACTTGGGAAGAACTGAAATAATGCATAGAAAACCGGAATCTGCATTAAAGCCGGTAAACAACCACTCATTGGGCTGGCGCCTGCTTTGCTATACAGTTTCATGGTTTCCTGCTGCTTCTTCATCGCGTTGTCCTTATACTTCTCGTTAAGCTCATTAATTTCAGGTCTTAAAACCTTCATTTTAGCCTGAGAGAGATAAGATTTGTATGTAACGGGGGAAAGAACGATCCTCACAACAATGGTCATTACAATAATTGCAATTCCGTAGCTTGGTAGAACCCCACTTAAGAAACTAAAGAAGGGAATAAATACATATTTGTTGATCCATCCAAAAATACCCCAACCTAGTGGAACAATTTCATCTAAGTTACGGTCGTAATCATTTAATATCTTATAATCTGTTGGTCCATAATACCAATTCATATTATAATTAAGCTCGCCACCTTTTAATTCTAAAGGCATTCTTGCGGTAAAATTTTTCGTGTAAACCGTATCTATTTCTTCATCCTGAACTAGATTTTCTGAAGTGAATTTACCAAGGCTAAATGGCGTATCAGTTAATAAAATGGAGGTAAAGAAATGCTGTTTAAAGGCTACATAGGTAATATCCTCATCTTCCTGTTCTTCAAAATCACCCGCACCAAGGTAATCATCGTCACCATCCTCATATTCATAAATAAGTTCAGTATACTTATTTTCATAAGAAATACTTTTTGCGTGGCGATAACCTTTTAACTGCCAGTCCATATTGATGTCACGAGAGCTGTTTAAAACCCCGTTTAAGCCCTGAGATCTAATACTGAAATCCAGCATATATTCGCCAGGTTTCAGCACATAGCGATATTCCAGGAATTCATTTTCTGAAACTTTCAGCTTCATAGAGATAATCTGGTTATCCCCGCTTTGAGTTACTTCGGGTTCAAAATAAAGGTTTTCGGTATCAAGAGTTCTACCGTCTGTAGTGGTGAAATTAATGTTGAAAGAAGCATTACCATCTTTTATTAAATAAACAGGAATAGAATCGAAGGTTTTAAAATTAGTTAACCTCGCTTCTGAAATATAACCACCTTTATTATCAATTTTAAGTTCTAAAACATCGTTAGAAATGGTGGTTGTATTTTCTGTAGCCGATGGAAGACTGGCCGAATAACCAAAAGCACCTAAACGCTCGTGAGCCTGTGCAAGATTAGTAGAATCTGCACCAGAACTTTGAGCTTCCTGTTGCTGTGGAGGTTGATTGGAATCGGTATTTCCAGGAACTTCAACCTGCTCGGTCTCTTGTTGTGGTTCTAATCCTTCTTCAGAGGCACTGTTGGTATACAACATCCAAATTAAGATTCCACCAATAAGTATAAATCCAATTAAGGACTGAACATCAAATTTCTTTTCTTCCATGCTTTTAAACTATAACTTGCTTCTGGTCAATAATTCCGCCAGTATTGCTTTTATGCCAGACTGGCATTTTTTTTATTTTTTGAGAAATCGTAGGCCGCTTTTATAAAGGCTATAAAAACCGGGTGCGGAGTAGCAACTGTACTTTTGTATTCCGGGTGATATTGAACACCTACAAACCAGGGGTGATCTTTTAATTCTATAACTTCTACCAGGCCTGTTTCAGGATTTATGCCGGTACTTAACATTCCTGCTTTTTCCAGTTCCTCTTTGTATTTGTTGTTGTATTCGTAACGGTGTCGATGCCTTTCTTTGATCTCGGTTTTGCCGTAAGCCTTTTGAATTTTTGAACCTTCGGTAAGTTTACAATCCCAGGCACCAAGTCGCATTGTTCCGCCCTTATGAGTAACCTCTTTTTGCTCCTCCATTAGATCTATAACCGGGTGTTTGGTTTTAAGATCCATTTCGGTAGAATTGGCAGTTTTTAACTTTAATACGTTTCTTGCAAATTCAATTACTGCCATTTGCATTCCTAAGCAAATACCTAAAAATGGCAAATTATGCTGCCTTGCGTATTTTACAGCGTCAATTTTTCCTTCTACACCACGTTCTCCAAACCCAGGTGCAACCAAAATACCATCTAAATTTGCGAATTTATGATCTATGGTATTTTCATTGATAAATTCTGAGTGAATGCTTTCTACATTTACCTTAACTTCATTTTCTGCGCCGGCATGTATAAAGGCTTCCAAAATTGATTTATAAGAATCCTGAAGTTCCACATATTTTCCAATTAAACCAATAGTAATCTCAGCTTTAGGATTTTTATGCCTATCTAAAAACTGATTCCATCTATCTAAATTTGGCGTGGTTTCGTCGGGGAGGTGCAATTTTTTTAAGGTTACTTTATCTAAACCTTCCTGCAGCATTAAATTTGGAACATCATAAATAGTAGCTGCATCAATACTTTGAATTACCGCTTCCTGTCTCACGTTACAGAAAATAGCCAGTTTACGGCGAATATCATCTGAAAGTTCGTGCTCAGTTCTACAAACCAAAATATCAGCTTTAAGTCCGCTTTCCATCAAAGTTTTTACACTGTGCTGGGTTGGTTTTGTTTTAAGTTCACCGGCAGCGGCAAGATAGGGGACAAGTGTTAAGTGAATAATTAAAGCGTTTTCATCGCCTAACTCCCATTTTAACTGTCTTACTGCTTCAATATATGGTAAGGATTCGATATCACCTACCGTTCCGCCAATTTCGGTAATTACGATATCATAATCGCCATTTTGTCCAAGGATCTGGATTCGATCTTTAATTTCGTTAGTGATATGCGGAACCACTTGCACGGTTTTTCCTAAAAACTCTCCACGGCGTTCTTTTTCAATAACACTCTGGTATATACGGCCGGTAGTGACATTGTTTGCCTGAGAAGTATTTACATTTAAAAAACGTTCGTAATGGCCAAGGTCAAGATCGGTTTCGGCGCCATCTTCGGTAACATAGCATTCGCCATGTTCGTACGGATTTAAAGTGCCGGGATCTACATTAATATAGGGGTCGAGTTTCTGAATAGTGGTTCTAAATCCACGCGCTTGTAATAATTTTGCCAGTGAAGCTGCTATAATCCCTTTTCCCAGGGAAGAAGAAACGCCGCCGGTGACAAAAATATACTTGGTTTCGGCCATCTTTGAAGTGTTTGTTGCGTTGTTTTATTCAGGGCGCTAAATTACAAAGAAGAATAGAAAAGCCGTTAATTTTAAACCTAATATTTTAAAAGTTAAAACCGACTTTTAAACTGCGAAAAACTCAGGGTTTTGGAAACTTTCTTCTTATATCTCTAAGCAATTGTTCCATCCCGTTGAGCTTAAGTTCAAAGACTTCGCTCATTTGTTGTCCAAGCTTTCCTTCAGGGAAACCTTTTTGGCGATACCAGACTAAATAATATTCAGGAATATCGCTTAAAAAATAGCCTTTATATTTGCCAAAATGCATTTTAGCGTGGGCCAGTTCTAGAAGGGCCTTGTGATTGGGTTTTATGCTCAATATGAAGGTGGTTAAAGAAGTTTTACAGCTTATTCAAAAGCGGCTGAAGCTCGTTAAATTTAGCTTTATTCAAGGGTTTCTCTACATACCTTATAACAGATTCATATGTTTTTGCCCGGGTTTGGTCTATGCTACTTGTGCTTGAACTAAGAATAATTATTTTATGTTCATGTTTTTTAGATTCCAGGGAGTCCAGGAATTCCCATCCATTCATTTCCGGCATATTTAGATCTAAAAAAATGAGTGTTTTTTGCTTATCCTCTAAATAAGCCAATGCTTCTTCAGGGTTTGTGAAATCTAAAACATTCTTATTGTAACCTTCAATTTCCAGAAGTTTACGAGTGATAAAATTGGCTATGGGCTGGTCATCTACCAGGATAATTATGCTCATAACTCTGTTGCTTTTAATTGATTCAATTCGGTGGTGGCCATTTTAATTACCTCTTGCAAAACCTGGTCCATTTCTTCTGAAGATTGTTTGAGTTTTGGTAAAAGTTCCTCTCTACAGGCTTTATCATCAAAAACTTCGTAAAGCTGAACGATACCCTGAATTCTAGACAAAGGTTCTCTTACATTATGGGCGTTTAAAGCTGAAATACGCAATAGTTTCTCATTCTTTTCAACCACTTATTTAGTACGATTTGCAATGGTTTGTTTTTGATTTTCTACAATCTGATTGATCTTTTTATTCTGGTTTTTAATAATGTCCAGAGCTTGAAGAAGGGATTTATTTTTACTGTCTAATTCTTCTTTAAGGTAAATTTCCTGGAATTTTGCCTGGAAACTATCACTAATCAATTTAAGCATTTCAATATCTCCTACATCAAAAGCTTTATTCTCATCTGCTATAAGAGAAACCGTAAAATCTACATCCATTTTTGTAAATGTCCAGCACCATAGGGCAGGAGAAATCAAATTTGTCTCGGTAATATTTTTGCTTAATTGATTTGGAATTTTTTCAGAACGAACGGGAATTTTATCTTCCAAAATCTGTAACTCATGAGGGAGCAAATTTTCTTTTGGAATAACATCAAATTCCCCCCTGGCATTGCATTGGCAATACACAAGGTAAGAACCTGCCTGGTTTACACTAATCCTAAATAGATGGAAATTCAGCAAATATTTTAAAAAACGAACAGAAACCTGCGCAACTTCTGGCAAGCTTGTACAGCGATTTAATTTGTTGCTAAATTTAGAAAAAGTTTCGTAGGTAATTCTGTAAACCCGTGAGGTCCTATCCTGGAGCGATTCCATAAAAATTGAACTTATTCTGGAGTTTCCAGTAATTCGTTGTCTATTTTAATTCCTGAAACATCTGCTATGGTATTTAGCATATTAACCAGATCGGCCTGTGCCATCAATTCCTGAACTTCTTTCTGAGTAAAACCTGCTTTTTCTAATTCCTGAAAGTCCTCATCTGATACTTCACTATGGTTTAATGCAGCGTTGGTGACAATTTTTACCGCGGTTCTAAAACTGGCCGGCATAGATGGAGAATCAATATGCTCTGTGGCTTTAAAACCTTCTTCTTCAGAGATCATAGTGCTCATACTATCGGCGAAAATGCCGTGTGCATGTGAGCAGTAATTGCAACCGCGTTGCTTTGATACATTGTAAATAATAAGTTGCTTAAGCACATTTGGTACTTCGCCTTCCATCAAGGTGCTTTTCAATTTCCCCCAATTTCCTTTTAGTAAAGTAGCATTATTACCCTGGCATTTAAACCAATTGAGAACAAAAGGTAGTTGAAGCGTTTTTTTGGTATCATCATAAATAGCCTGAACTTCTGGAGAGGCTTCTTCATAAGAAACCATTGGATATCGTGAGGTTAAATTCATTCTAGTAAAATTTGTAATTAGATTTAGGGTTTAAATATTCTACAAAATAAGTTAAAATTATAAAGCGGCCTAAAAAAAATCTTTTCTGTTTGTGATTATTTAACAGAACTCTCAAGATTTAAAAAATTATGCAACAAATTTCAAAATCATATTTTTGCTCGAGAATTAAGGTTTAAAGATCCGTCTCAAAAATTCGGGATACCTAGAATATCAAAAAATACATTTGATACCTCGCGGGCCTGGCTCGAGGTAGTTTAGTTTAGATTTTAAAAAATGAAACACCAATATCAAATAAGAGTCAGTCCTGAAGAAGCTGCGAACGAGTCACAGATAAAAAGGGCCGTTGCTCGTCACGCCAGTATTCCGCTGAAAGAAATTACTACTATAAATATTCTGAAACGTTCTATAGACGCCCGGCAACGTGCGGTAAAGATCAATTTAAAGGTAGAGGTATATGTGAATGAAGAATTTAAGGAAGAGAAAATTCGCCTGCCAGAATATCAAAACGTAAAGAATAAAGAGGAAATTATAATTGTAGGAGCAGGCCCTGCCGGGTTATTTGCTGCTTTGCGTTGCATTGAATTGGGATATAAACCCATTATTATTGAACGGGGAAAAGATGTAAGAACGCGCCGCCGGGATCTAAAAGCGCTAAATATTGAACACGTTGTAAACGAAGATTCCAATTATTGTTTTGGTGAAGGTGGCGCCGGTACTTATAGTGATGGTAAACTCTACACGCGTTCCAAAAAACGAGGGGATGTAGATCGAATTTTAAAATTACTCGTAGGTTTTGGTGCGACGCCAGAAATTATGGTAGAGGCGCACCCGCATATTGGCACAAACAAACTTCCGGCTATTATTGCCGATATTCGGGAACGTATTATTGCTTGTGGGGGAGAGGTTCTCTTTGAAACCCGGCTAACCGATATTCTTATAAAAAATAATGAAGTAGCAGGAATAAAAACTTTAAGCGGCGAAAGTATTAAGGCGAAAAAGATCATTCTGGCTACAGGACATTCGGCGAGGGATATTTTTGAACTTTTACACAGAAAAAATATTAAGATTGAGGCCAAGGCTTTTGCGCTTGGGGTAAGGGTAGAACATCCGCAGGAGCTTATAGATCAAATTCAGTACAAGTGTGATTCCCGGGGAGAATTTCTCCCGCCCTCGCCTTATAGTATTGTAAAGCAAATAGGGGGCAGGGGAATGTATTCGTTTTGTATGTGCCCGGGCGGGATTATCGCTCCCTGCGCCACGGCCCCCGGGGAGGTGGTGACCAATGGCTGGTCTCCCAGTAAACGCGATCAACCTACGGCGAATTCCGGGATTGTGGTAGAGTTGAGACTTTCAGATTTTTTGAATTCTGAAAAAAATCCGCTGGCGGCGATGGAATTTCAAAAGCAAATAGAGCAAAAAGCCTGGCTGGAAGGTGGAAGTACACAAAAAGTACCGGCACAGCGTTTAGTAGATTTTACCCAGGGAAAAATATCTGCCAATCTTCCAGTAACGTCCTATAAACCGGGAGTGACTTCTGCTGAATTAGGAAATGTATTTCCGGAGTTTATTCATAAAACTTTGCAGGCAGGATTTAAAGAATTCAATAAAAGTATGCGTGGTTTTTTAACCAACGATGCCGTAGTTCACGCCCCGGAATCCAGAACTTCTTCCCCGGTGAGAATTCCCAGGGATAATTACAGTTTTGAACACGTGCAAATAAAAGGACTTTACCCTTGTGGGGAAGGTGCCGGTTATGCCGGCGGTATAATTTCTGCCGCGATAGATGGAGAGCGATGTGCTGAAAAATGCATTGAGAGTTTGAAAAATTCTTAGCTTTTTATAAAGGTTAAATTATTGATAATTGTCAAGACATTAATAGTGTTGATTTTGGTTTTTTTTATCTTCATTTTTTGAAGTAAACTACTTCGGGGAAAACCCAGGAATTATAGGAAAAATATTTTGATTCGAGACAAGCCCTGGAGCATTCAAATCTCGATTATCGAGTAACCACC
Source organism: Salegentibacter sp. Hel_I_6 (assembly GCF_000745315.1). Taxonomy (NCBI): domain Bacteria; kingdom Pseudomonadati; phylum Bacteroidota; class Flavobacteriia; order Flavobacteriales; family Flavobacteriaceae; genus Salegentibacter; species Salegentibacter sp. Hel_I_6. The sequence goes on from NZ_JQNQ01000001.1 coordinate 3,370,811, forward strand.
AATAAATAACACAATTATGGCCATTATCGGTTCAATTATAAAAAATTTAATAGATCTTAGAGATACAATAGTTTCTGAGCCTAATGCGGAAGAAGCACAGTTAGAAGTTCTAAAAAAACTGCTTAATAAAGCGAAAGATACCCAGTTTGGAAAACACTACGATTTTGAAGCAATTTTAGAAGCTGATGATATTCCGAAAATGTTTGCCGAAAAAGTTCCCTATTTTGATTATAACAAGATCAACGAAGAATGGTGGAGTAAAATGCACGAAGGTGAAGAAGATGTAACCTGGCCCGGGAAACCTCCTTATTTTGCGCTTAGTTCTGGCACCACTGGTAAATCCAGTAAGCGTATTCCGGTAACCGATGATATGGTAGATGCTATTAGGCAAACGGGAATAGACCAGGTAGGAGCACTTAGTAATTTTGATTTACCTACAGATTTCTTTGAAAAAGAGATAATGATGCTTGGAAGTTCTACCGATTTGCAAAAAGAAGGAGATCACGAAGAAGGAGAAATTAGTGGAATATCTGCCAGCAAAATTCCTTTTTGGTTTAAAGGTTACTATAAGCCAGGAGATGAAATCTCGAGAATTCCCGAATGGGATGATAGGGTACAGCGAATTGCTGAAAATGCCAAAAATTGGGATATTGGTGCTTTAAGTGGCATACCTTCATGGTTGGAGCTTATGATGAAGAAAGTGATTGAATATCATAAAGTTGATAACATTCACGAAATTTGGCCCAATCTTCAGGTTTATACTTCTGGTGGTGTGGCATTTGAGCCTTACGAAAAAAGTTTTAATGCACTTTTAAAACATCCAATCACGGTAATTGATACTTACCTGGCTTCAGAAGGTTTTATAGCTTATCAACAAAGACCTGAAACCCATGCGATGAAACTTGCTGTTAGCAACGGAATATACTTTGAATTCGTTCCTTTTAAAGCGGAATATGTGAATCAGGATGGTTCCATAACTGATGATGCACCGGTAATCCCGATTTCTGAAGTTAAAGAGGAGGAAGATTACATTCTTTTAATAAGTACTGTTTCAGGAGCCTGGAGATATTTAATAGGCGACACCATTAAGTTTACAGATGTAGAACGTCACGAGATTAAAATTACCGGAAGAACTAAATTCTTTTTAAATGTAGTTGGTTCTCAACTTTCAGTAAATAAGATGAATGATGCTTTACAGGAAATGGAAGACAAATTCGATATAAAAATTCCCGAATTTACGCTTGCGGCCGTAAGAATAGATGGAGAATTTCATCATCATTGGTATCTGGGTACTGAGGGAGAAACCCCAGAAGAAGAACTTGCAAAAGCTCTTGATGAATCCTTGAAAAATGCGAATAAGAATTATAAAGTAGCTCGTTCTAAAGCGTTAAAAGGGGTGAAGGTAACAAAAGTACATCCTGAAATGTTTCCAGAGTGGAGTGCTGCCAATAAGAAAAAAGGCGGACAGGTGAAAATGGAGAAAGTGATGAATGAAGAGAAATTTGCTAAATGGGAGAAGTTTGTGAAAGAGCAAAAAGCCTAATCATCGTCTTCATCAATTTCATCAATAAGGGTCATAATTTCTTCTTGAGAAAGATATAATTTCTTGATCCTCGCTTTGTATGAATCTGCAAGTTGGGCGTGATTCAGGATGAAATCTTTAGTAGCAATAATATATTTACCAAGGCCGTGGTTCACCGCATAGGTATCTGCGGCTCTTTCTGCTTCCTGAATATATCTTTTTGAAGTTAGGTATTTGATGCCAAACCAAACCATATTTATGGCGCTGCGTTCTCGGTAATCCATAATATGGCCAAGTTCGTGACCAATCCAACCAATAAGCACTTCAGAAGGGACGTTTTTGACATCAAAAACCTCGTCGTCAATTTTTATGTGCTCACTTATCATTACAAAATAAGAGCGGTTCTTTTTATTCTTTAGTAATCCTGAAGCTTTTGGTTGCGCCTGCATAAAAGACTTCTGGATTTTTTTCTTGAACTTGAATTCAATTGGGGTATCTTTTAATTCAGGATAGTGGGATAGCGCAATGTAAGTTTCCCTCCAAATTGCATCTGGTACAATTTTATTTTCAAATTTTAGACTGTCTTTTTGTTTCATTGTTTCTTGCGCATAAAGAGGACTCCAATTCCATTGATTTAATAGAATTGTTGTAATTAATATGAAGTAAATTTTAAGCCCTGTTTTCAAATTTAGATCTTCCTTGATTTACGCCTAAAATATAGCATAGTTGCGGTTTTTACCAAAAATGAAGTTATAAAATAAACATAAAAAAAGGCCTCCCAGTAAGGTGGCCTTTTTTTATAAAATCTCTAAAATGAATTAGAAATTATCCTTGCATTAACTGTTGTAGTCTTTGTTGCAATTCAGTATCGGTTTGAAGTGCCATTGCGATTTTTTCGTAACGCTCTACATCAAGATCATTTTTACTAATTGCTTCTTCCATTTCTTCCTGGAATTCACCTTGCATACCTTCAATTTCTGCAACAACTTCCTCGTGCTTGGTTTTTTCTTCTTCAGTTACTTCAACATCAGCATTTGGATCTAAAGAAGCCTGGTGAATTTCATTAAAACGTTGAATGTCAAATCCGCTCTCTTCAACTTTCTGCGCCATTTCTTGCTGTGCTTTTTGGTTTACCATTCTTATTTCCTGGTAAGCTTCAGCAAATTTAGAAAGCTCTTCATCACTAACATCTACTTCTACAGCTTGTTGCTGTTGTTGAGGTAGTTGTTGGGTCTGGGCAAATACACTTGCTGTTCCTAATGTGAAAGCAAATAATAGGCCTGCAATCTTTTTTGATTTAATCATAATTTGTTTTTAATGTTAATTTTCAATTTAGATGCAAACTAAATAGTTTGAAGCGTCCAACAAAATATTTTAGAGTATAATCTTTGAATTTGAGAAAAGCTTAACCAAATTATTTAACAATGTTAAAATTCATTTTCTAAAACCCTTATTTTTTCTTTTTGCTTTTCTATTCTCATCCTATGAAAATCCAGGTTATGGTATACACTTATTCTTGGAATATGCCGGTGTTCAAAATTATTAGGGCCTCCATCATATCTAAATGTCCACATATAACCTGCCTGAAATTGTATGTTCTCATTTAATTTATATCCAAGACCAAGGAACATTCGGTTATCTTCAAGGTAATCATAAGTAACCCTCTTTCCTGCCTGTAGAAATACTTCTTCATAGAAGGAAAGAAATAAAGTATTATTTAGAAGCTTATAATTATTAAGCGGATAATAGGCCGTAATCTTGTACCTAAACCTGTTAGACAAGACAAATTCTGAACCTTCTAAATATTCTCTTCTCCAACGCTGTTCAAACCTAAATTGATGATATAATTTTAAACGGTCAAAAGGTTGTACTAAAACCAGTTGCTGCCATAATCTATATTGAGGGACAATATTGTCCTGATTAGGTAGATCCTGCTCTGGAGCCCAGTAAAATGGGGTGACAACACCAGCGGTTATCTCTACCCGTGGGTTTAGCAGATAGGTTAGTCCAAATCTTAAATAAACCTGGGCCATATCTTCTATAAAATTGGTACGCCGTCTAAAATGATATTCCCCGTAGTAGAAAAGGTTTTCTGTTAGGCGGTATTTGGTATAGAGCCCTGTCCATAAACCCGTGGAATGTCTAAATTCCTTATCATATAGGCCAGCAGGAGATTCTTCAGTAATTTCCTGAGCTTGGGAGGAAAGACTTAGGAAAAGAAAGCATAAAAAGAATATTATTTTTTTCATTACAGACTATTAAGAAGCTCTACTTTTTCACTATACGAATCAGATCTTCGTAATTTCCTCTCCAGATTCCGTGTGTTTTTGTCTTCCATAAATATTAGCCTGTCTTGCATTCTTAAGATTGAATTTAATTTTTTAAGAACTTCTTCTGGATCACGATAAGCGTCTTTAGCTTGGTTTTTTAATGAACCGATGATATTGTCGTTAATTTCATTGTAAAGCGTTTTCTTTTTCCTAACCGGAACCTCTTCGCTATAAGTAAAAGGATCAAAGGTATAATCGGTATATAAAGTGTCTATTCTGCCTGATAGTTCATTTATTCTTTTACTGGTTTCCCAAATAGTCTCGAACAATTCTAATTGTCTTAAGATATCCCTTCCTCTTTGAATTTGAACAGCATCATCATTGGCATCTTCTAAAAATCTGTTAACCAGCTTGGGTAAACTATCCCTGTAAAAATGATTTTTTGCGGTCTTTGCAATTTCATCCAGATCATCATTCTTCAATTTCCCTCTAAAGAGTTTGGTTATTTTTTCTCGAGTGCTGGAAACTTCATCGTTAATTTGACCAATTTCCCTATCTAATTTTAGATCATCTACTGCTGCAGTAAGGTTTGAAATTAAAGTATCTGCCTGTTCGTTTCTCTTTTCGAAATTCTCAACCACATATATTAAAAAGTTATCTGTTTCATTTTTAGTCGTATAATCGTATATAAATTCCTTTTCGTTTACATAAATGGTATCGCGTGAAAGCAATTCTTTAGCATAATTTACAAGCAATCCTTTTCGGTTATAAAACGGAAGCTGATCTTTATAAAAAATATTGTTCCACGGTTTTATATATTCATTAAGGGAATCCTGTTTTTGTTTCCATTGAAGTGCCTGCTGAACATCGTCATTTTCTACAAGGTTTAGGTTTTCTATTTCAAGATTGCTAATACTATCAATATTCTTACGATAAGTATTTTCTATTTCTTTCCATGCTTCTAACCTGGAGGCTTCTTCATCACTAAGCGGATAAAAAGCTCGGTTAGCACCAAGTGGAAGATTTTCTAGAGGTTTTATTTCAGGATCGTATTTAAATATTCTTTCCAGGATATTTTGAATAACTTTTTCTCCTTTTTGCTGTGCCTTAATATATTTTGAAGTTCTTGGGTAGCCATCACTAAAGTTTAAACTTAGAGGGCGATTAGCGAGTTCTACATTCGTTTGTTCATTGCTAAGGGCAGCTTGTAAGCCTTCACTAATAGGGAATTCTATTTTCTCAATACTAGTATTGTTTTTAATACGTTCAAGTTCAAGAAGAATTCCACGATTGTAAGTTCTTATTTCCTGTAAGTCTTCAGTAAAATAATTGAATTCCCAAACGCCATCCATTAAACCATTCACAATATTTCCAGCTACAGAAATACTATCCTGGTCACGGTTAGCCAGGATATAATCAAACCTCCCGGTCATAGTTTGGTTTAGAAAACTGGTTTCTAGGTTTTCAAGGGTTTTTATACGGTTGCCATCTATATAGAGTATGGTTTCCATGGCTAAATCTCCTTCAGGATAACCGTCTTTATAAGTTAAGTAAAGCGTTTCATCTTCTGTAAGAATGTCGTAATCAAGCTCGATATCAGAGATCTCATTAATTCTTACAATATGATTTTTAACTTCATATTTCCATGTATCTACTTTAAGATTATTCTTATATTCTCCTTCCCAAAAATTGTATGTGGCACTTGTTTCAGCCAGGCTATCTTTATTTTCTCTAAGGAAAGTAAATTCTCCGTCTTTAATTTTTTCATCTTCATTCGCCAATTTATAGGTAAATTGGGCTTTGCCTGTAACTCCGGGAATGGGTTGATAGATGCTATCATAGGAATAATCCTGACCCATTAAAGTAGAGGAAATTAAGACAGTGAGAAGGAGTAGAAGAATAGTTTTCTTCATGTTTTTATCAATTTTTTTAGTAGAATTTTTAAAACCAGCCTCAACTAAACAACTTTTACGCCAACGAGTCTAAAACTTAAAAATTTCGGGATCCAAATTTACTAATGAAAATATTATCAGTTTAAAATTTAATACTTTTTTTTAAAGTATTGATTATTAGGTGTGTAAATATTTTATTGATCAATAGATTTACTTCATGAAAGGTATATTGGGATTGCAGCACTACAATTAGATTAAAATAAGATTAGAAAAACTTGTATTTAGTTCTACAAAAGTGTTGAAATAGTACACAACGCTAGAATCCCCGGGCAGATATTACCTCCAAATTTATCTCTTCTCCAATCTCTTTTTCCAGTTCTTTTTTGATTTCCCTAATTTCATCGCCTTCAAGATTTTCCTGTCCCACCAGGGTGAGTGAAACTCTTAGCGGATCTCCAAAGCGTACTTTAACATCACGAACCACAGTATTGTTTATAGTAGAACCTTCTAAATCTCTTGTAATGCTGGCTTCCTTTTTAATACGGTTAAAGGATAGCGATAGGGGTACCATGACTATTCCAATTAAAATTAAGGTATAAATCAAACCTAATTTTGCTCGTTTAAAAGGAGCAAACCCCAAAATTAGAAAGGTGATTCCGGCAAACATGATAATCCCTGCAAGGTTGGTTAAATAAAGTAGGAAGGCACCTGAAAATACATCCCAGTCCCACCAGCCAATACCAATTCCGGAAACAGCCAAAGGCGGCACCAGGGCAACTGCAATTGCAACTCCTGCAAGACTTTTTGCGATTCCTTCTTTTGCGTGGGCGTAAGCTGCTGCTACCCCGGAAGCCACGGCGATTCCCATATCTAAAAGGGTAGGGGATAAACGAGCGTCAATTTCAGAAGTAACTAGTTTTATTGGGATAATAAGGCTCACTCCCGCAGAGAATAATAACGAAACTCCTGTTCCTATTAAAATTGTGATAATTCCCCGTTTTAGCATATTAGTATCGTAACGAACCATACCCATGGCGAAGGAGACGATTGGAGATATAATAGGGGCAAGGATCATCGCTCCAATAATTACCGGAGACGAATTAGCGAAAAGTCCAAAAGTTGCGATAAGTGTTGAAAGGATCATCATCACTACATACATGGAACTGGATTTTGAATTTTCGCGTAGTAACTTAAATAATTCCTGAAATTCCTCGGTAGTTGCTCTTGGAAAAATAGGAATGGTACGTTTGGTTAATTCTTCCCTCTTTTCACCGGTAGGTAGAGTATCGGTTTTATTGCTTTTTTTAAGATTTGCTGAATCTTTCTCTGTGCAATATTTACTGGCCTGGGCCAGGATTAGTGATTCAGCTTCTACACGCAACGACACTTGCTCGGCCTGTTCTTTTTCTCCATCTACAGTAAATTCTATTGCAGATGAATTTTTGATCTTTAGGTCTGCAATTTTTATTCTTCCTATAAAAGATGGGGCTTTATTTAGTTGTTTCCCCCCGGGAAGTAAACTACGCAATAGAAACCATATTAATTGTAATAAATTAGTTGGTGAAATTATTAGTGATGTAAACATCCCATCGTTTAAAGAACTCTCAGATACCAACCTTCTTGCCACAACCGAGCTTAAAGCGTGTTCTACCACAATTATTCCTAAAGCCGAAGTATGTATAATCTTCTCATCTTCTGAACTTATCTCATAAGAATTATGAGAAAGCGAAGATAAATGCCTTATGTTTTTAAAAAAGGATAAAACCTCGTGAAAAAAATTGTTGTTTTTATGATCTTCAGTAAAAATGAAAACATTTCCAATATTTACCGATTGAAATACAGGAATATCATTACAATAGAGCATATCTAATTTATGCACTTCTTCATTTTCCAGAATTTCTTTTAAAGCTGTTTCGTGATCATTAGATATACCCAGTCCCTTTGTGGTGTAGGTGTTTTTAGGGTGTGGTAAAATACCCACCTTTATCCCCTTTTGAGCTGCTTTTGTTAGGAATTCTCTTAAAAATTCGTCGCTTAAATAAGTAACAATAATATCATCTTCTCCCGCTTCATAATCTGTTTCTGGATAATTTATGGTTTGTTTTTCGGTATTTTCTAATAAAGGGAAGATATCACTTTCCACTTTTTCCTTGTCATCTGGATGATGTAAAATATACAGCATAGTTACTTATTGCGATTGCAGTGCCAAGATACTGCTTTTTAAAACCGGCACTAAAAGTTTAACCTGAGTTTTTGAGTTAACTAGAGCATTTTTTTTAATTTCAAAAAAATATACAGCAGGAATGAAAGAAATTAGTAAAAAGCAGAATGTATTTATATTATTTGCAGCCACTTCTAAAAATGGGCACTTTAATTTTAGAAAAGATCACGATACGATTAGAGTAAAAGATTTAGAAACTTCAATGAATTTCTATAAGAATATTCTCGGTTTGGAGCAAATACCCAACGGCGGACTTGGGGACCACATTGTATGGTTTCAGTTAAAAAATAAAGTGCAGCTGCATTTAGTGGAAAGTGATACGAAAATAGAAAAGAATAAAGGCTTTCATTCTGCATTTAATACCGGGAATTTATCAGAATTCATGGATTTTCTGAGAGAAAAAAACATTCCTTTTGAAAATGGAAGGGGCGAAAAAAATATGGTAACCAATCGCCCAGATGGGATCAGGCAAATTTACTTCCAGGACCCCGATGGTTATTGGATTGAGGTGAATGATAATATTCTAGAGTAAATTAAAACCTAAGGTTCTTATCCTGGAATATTTGAAAAATCAAACCGAATATTTAAAACCTGATTTATAGATCAAGTTTAGCTTTTTATAGCATATTCATCTTTAAGTAGACCGAGTTCCTCGATGGTTTTTAAAACGCCATTATCATTATTACTGAAATTAGTTACATATTTACTGGCATTAATAATTTCAGGATGGGCATTTTTCATTGCATAGCTATATTTAGCATTTTGCATCATCTCAAGATCATTTAGATAATCGCCAAAAACAAGTGTTTCTTCCGGGGAGATATTCAGCTCTTTTTGAATACCGCTTATTGCATTTCCTTTATTCGCGGTAATAGAAGTGATATCTATAAAGACATTGGCTGCGATCGCAACTTTATAATCATTAGTATATTTTTCGAAATGCGGGTAGGTATGTTCTTCAACGCCATTAAAATTACAAAAAGTAACCTTTAAAATAGTGTCATCTACTTTGGTAAGATCTTCAACTTTTTCTATTCTTTTGTAGAATTTATTGATCTCGTTAAAAAAGCCATCATCTTTGCTTTCAATATAAGCCGAATTTTTTCCACAGAGTACTAAATGAGTATCAGAAAGTTCTCTTCCTTTTCTAACAAAATCCAGGGCGGCCTCTTTATCTAAGGGATTTACATAAAGATCTTTACCCTTGTGAACCACGTGGGTGCCGTTTTCAGCAAAAAACAACATGCGATCTTTAATTCTATCAAATTTGCTCTCCAAATTATAAAATTGACGCCCACTGGCAACTGAGAACATAATTCCTTTTTCATTAAGTAATTCTTCTATTTCCCAGAAATCGGGGTGAATCTCGTGTTGATCGTTCAACAACGTCCCATCCATATCGGTAACAATCAATTTTATCATAGCGCAAATTTAAGCGGCAAATATAAAAGATTAGAACCCGGCAGGAGTTAAGAAAAGATCAAAAATACTTTTAGTAGTATAAATTTTAATAATCTACTTCTTTGATAAACAAAACAATGGATCTATCTCGCTTATTTTTATTTAAAATAAGTATAAATAAGCTTTTAAAAATTAGAATAGGTTTTTACATTTGCGCCGTATTTAAAACCAATCTAAATAAAAACACTTAGTGATGAAATTGAAAAATAGCCTGGTAGTGTTATTTCTTTTCAGCTTGCAAATTGCCTTAGCTCAGAATTCTGGTATAATTAAAGGCAGTGTAGTTAATAGCGCAGGAAGTTCGCTTTCTAACGTAAATATTGAAGTTGAAGGCCTGGGAATGGGCGACGAAACCAATAATCGCGGTGAATTCACCTTAAAGAATATTCCAACGGGAAATTATACCCTTCAAATTTCTTACGTGGGTTACGAAACTCAAAATCTAAAAGTAAATGTACAAGCCGGTGAAACTACCGATGTGTCTTCTATAATCCTTGTAGGAAAGCAAGAAGAATTGGGGGCTGTAATTGTTAGAGGGAATGGAAATGGAAATAAATTTACCCGAAATGCCAGTGTTAGTGTAGCTAAAATGCCACTTAAAAAAATTGAAAACCCACAGGTTTACGATAATATAACCTCTGAACTTCTAAAAGAACAGGTAGTGACCAATTTTGATGATGCTGTTAAGAATGCTTCCGGACTTACCAAACTTTGGGAATCTACCGGCCGTGGAAATGATGGTGCTGGTTATTTTTCACTCCGTGGCTTTGCCGTGCAACCAACCCTGGTGAATGGCTTGCCGGCCCTTACCAACGGTAGTCCAGATCCTGCAAATATGGAAAATATTGAAGTTATAAAAGGCCCATCGGGAACCCTATATGGTAGCAGCCTGGTTTCTTATGGAGGCTTGATCAATATCACCACCAAAAAACCTTTTAGTTATTTTGGAGGAAATGTTTCTTACACAATGGGTAGTTTCGGTTTAAACCGGATAACTGCCGACGTAAATACACCACTTGATGAAACAGGGGATGTGGCGCTAAGAATAAATACGGCATACCATACTGAAAATAGTTTTCAGGATGCAGGATTTAGAAAATCGTTGTTTGTAGCACCATCTTTAAGCTATAAAGTAAACGATAAGCTTTCATTTTTTGTGAATACTGAATTTTATGATTCTGAAAGTACAAATCCATTAATGCTATTTGTGGATAGAGGAGCACCGCTTAGAGCTACCAATATAGAAGAATTAGGTTATAACAATGAGAATTCTTATACCAGTAATGATCTTACCGTAGAAAATCCAACCTTTAGTCTACAGGCGCAAATGAATTATGAACTTTCAGATAGCTGGACTTCACAAACCGCGGTTTCAACAGGATCAGCTAAAGCATTGGGGAATTATTCATATTTATATGAAACTACTCAGTTTAATCAGGGTAGAGAAGAAGTGCCGGGCGAGGTAACGAACTTAAACGAAGGAGTGGTATTTACCCGTTACATTAGCAATCAAAATTCTACAACCATAACTAATGATATTCAGCAGAATTTTATCGGAGATTTTGAAATCGCAGGAATGCGTAATCGTACCGTGGTCGGTTTAGATTATTTCAATAGAAAAGTAATTGATAACAATAGCGGATATGTTGGAAATGGCGAGGTATATATTGGTAATGCCAGCCTTCAGAATGTAAACGAAAGTGTTTATGATATCTATGAGTCTGCAAATTATATCACGAGCTACGATAGCGGAATTTTAAGTAAAGAAGGGGTTGCCGGTTTATTAGAAAATGTAAATAGAAATAATAATATCGCTGAAGAAGATATCTACAGCGCCTATGTTTCTAACGTACTTAATTTCACGCCACAGCTTGCTTTAATGACGAGCTTAAGATTAGACCAGTTTGAAACCGAAACCAATAGCCAAACAGCACTTTCTCCAAAATTTGGACTGGTTTATCAGCCGGTTTTAGATAAAGTGGCACTTTTCGCAAATTATATGGATGGTTTTAGTAATGTAGGACCAAGACAGGTAGATAATCTTGAGACAGGTGAAACAAGAACCCTGGTTTTTGATCCTGAGAGAGCAAAACAATTTGAAGTTGGGTCTAAGTTTAATTTGTTGAATAATCACTTATCAGCTACTGTAAGTTATTACGATATCCAGGTTTCTAATATGGTAATGCAGGATGCTGAAAATCCATTTAACCTGGTTCAGGATGGCGAGCAGTACAGCCGTGGATTTGAAGCCAGTATTACCGCTAGCCCTTTTCAAGGTTTAAATTTAATTGCAGGATTTAGTCACAATAATAGCGAATTAACCGAATCTGATCAAGCTGATTTCCTTGGAAGAAGACCGGAATCGGCAGGGCCTGAAACTTTAGCCAATTTCTGGGCAAGTTATCGTTTTGCGCAAGGAAATCTAGAAGGTTTTGGACTTGGTTTCGGTGGAAATTATGCCAGTGAGAATATGATCTTTAACCGTCAAACTGCTGGAGTTTTCACCCTTCCTTCCTACACGATTTTAAACGCTTCATTATTCTATAATGTAGATAAATTTGGAATTAACCTGAAGTTGAACAATCTTACTAACGAAGAGTACTATACCGGTTGGTCTACGATAAACCCACAAAGGCCAAGAAACTTTGCTGCGAGTTTAACTTATAATTTCTAATTAAATTAATTAATATGGTCACCATCAAAATTGTTTTTTGAGTTTTGGTGGTGACTTTTTATATGCAGAAAAAAGCAAAAAATAAAGGTTTAAAGAAGTGGATTGCTAAACTTCATTTATGGCTGGGACTTGGTTCCGGTCTTATTGTTTTTATAGTGGCGGTTACCGGCTGCATTTTTGTTTTTCACGACGAGATTAAAGATTTTACTCGCGATTATCGCAAGGTCACTCCTGAAGTCTCAACATTTGTAGCGCCTTCAAAACTTCAGAATAAAACAAAATCGCTTTTTCCTGAAGCCCAGCCGGGAATGGTAGTTTACCAGGGCAGGGACCGTTCAGCTTTTGTGTACGCTGTGATAGAAGAGGTACCATACCATATTTATTTCAATCCTTATTCTGCGGAATTTCTTCAGAAGGAAAATCTGGAAGACGATTTCTTTCTTATTGTAGAAGATCTACATATGCATCTTTGGCTTCCGGAGAAAATAGGAAAACAGGTAGTAGGAATTTCTACATTAATTTTCGTTTTTATGCTTATTTCTGGAATAGTGCTCTGGTGGCCAAAAAAGCGAAAAAACTTCAAGAAACGTCTTCAAATAAGATGGGATGCTAAATGGCGCCGTGTAAATTACGATTGGCATAGCATCACCGGATTATATATTTCATCTCTGGCCTTATTTATAGCCATTATGGGACTTAGTTTTTCTTATGAATGGATGAATCACGGGCTTTATGATCTAGCCAATTTATACCAGGAAAAGCCTGAAGATCAATTAAACATTCAGATTGAGGATGCTGGGTTTTCTGAAAATGCAATGGATATTGCTTTAGTAGAAACCTTAAGGAAAAGACCTGAAGACGAAATGTTTTTTGTTTGGGAGCAGGGCGGAAGTGCGCCAATCACGACAGGCTCATATCCCGCTGCTATGGATTACGACCATCAATCTAATTTCTATTTTCACCCTGAAACCGGGGAATTATTAAAAGATCACGAGTATTCCAGTAAAAGTGCCGGGATGAAATTACAGGAGATGACCTTTGGGTTGCATACCGGACAGTATTTTGGAATAACAGGCAAGATTATAGCGTTTTTTGTCAGTCTTTTTGTAGCAGCGCTTCCCGTTAGCGGATTTATAATTTGGTTTGGCAGAAGAAATAAAAATAAAAAACCAAAGCCCGCCAGAATTCCATAAATAATTATTCTCTAGAAAAACAATAGGAATTTAAAATTTCGCGTAGCTAGCCTTTATTTGAGAAAGCTTTAAAGGCTTCGAAATAATAACTATTATTTAAAAAAGAATAGCATCTACAATTCCTCCTACAATAGCTATAAAGATTGCCAGCCATAGTGAAGGTAAGAAACCTTCGGTCTTAAAATCAGAACTAAATTGATCAGCAAGTTCTATAATTATCGCATAGGCAATAACGCGGGTAATAAAACCTAAACCCAGGAAATAGAAAATTCCTAAAGTCGCAACATTTAATAATAAAGTGAGAAGCCAGCTAAGAAGGAAACTAAGTATTCCTATAGTTAGGGCCACTATAATTGCAGTTTTAAAACCTTTAAGGTGAACTTTAGGCATCATGTTGGCCGCAGCCAGCAAAACAAGAGCATCAATAACAATATGCACTACCCATTGTAGCATAATTTTATATTTTTGGTTGGTTATATCTAAAGATAAAAAAAATCTCTTAATTTTTTAAAGCTGTTCTAGTTGGCTTGAATTTCCAGCGTGCTGGGTTGTTGGTTAGTGATAATTTCCCAAACGGCTTTAAAATTGGCTAGTTGTTCACGGCGTTTAATCGTTTCAGAAGAGGTATAGGCCACGGGAGCAGCTTCTAACCCTTTATAGTAGGCATCCAGGTTTTTAGCAATATAAAGACTTCTGGGTAAGTGGAATTTTTGCGTAATTACTATAGCGTCTTCAATATTGAAAACGGCCTTAGCGCGATACATGCTATCGTAAGTATCAAACCCAGAATGATCTAAAATAATATATTCCTGGGGAACTCCTTTTTTCAATAAATAATTTTTAATGGCATTTACTTCATCATAATCATCGGTTCTATGATCGCCACTCACTAGAAAATTTTCAATTTTATTGAGTTTGTATAGCTGGTATGCAGTTTCTACACGATCTTCCAGGATAGGGGATAGTTTCCCATCTGAATGTACGCTAGCGCCAAGTATAATTCCGGTTTTTGCTGAGGGAATTTCTGTAATTTCAGAATAAATGAGGCTTGAGGTTTCTTTCTGGACGTAAGCCTCCAGCCCAAAAATAATGAGAATGCTTAAAATAACGAAAAGGGCAAAAGCAAGGATTAATTTTCTAAAAAGCTTCATAGGATGGCGCCAAATATATCACGAAGATAAAGAATATTAGTTTACCTATACGTTTAATTTATAGCTGTTACTTTTTGCAACGAATGTGATTGTTTACCTTTGAAAATGCTAAAAGAATAAAAGAAAAATGACTAATATAAAAGCTTTACAATGGCGCTACGCGACCAAAAAGTTTAATCCGGAAAGAAAACTCTCCCGGGAAAAAATTAATATTCTTAAGGAGGCTTTTAACCTTACCGCGACTTCTTATGGTTTGCAGCCTTTAAAGATGGTTGTGGTTCAAAATAAAGAGCTTCAGGAGCAATTGAAATCGGCTTCCTGGGAACAGCAGCAGCTAAACACAGCTTCACATGTTTTAGTGATTTGTATTGAAAAGAAAGTAGATAAAGATTTTATTGAACAATATTTTAAAAGGGTAAAGCATATAAGGGAGACGCCAGATGAGATCTTAGATCCGTTCAAAAAATCCCTGGTAGATAGCTTTGAATCTAAAGCCGAAGAGGAAGTGCACGCCTGGGCAGTAAATCAAGCGTATTTAAGTTTGGGAACGCTTTTAACTGTTTGTGCTACTGAAGAAATTGATGCCTGCCCTATGGAAGGTTTTCAACCCGAAAAATATGATGAACTTCTAAATTTAGAGGTATATAATTTGAAATCGGTTCTTGCTTTACCGGTAGGTTATCGAGCAGAAGACGATATGTTTTCTGAATTTAAAAAAGTGAGAAGACCTTTAGACGATGTAATTATAGAAATGAACTAATAATTTACGTAACGGGTAATTTCAAGTCCATAACCAATCATTCCAACACGTTTTGTTTGTTGGGTATTAGAAAGCAACTTGATTTTATGAATTTCCAGGTCGTGTAAAATTTGGGCGCCAATACCAAAATCTTTATTATCCATATTAATAGGCGGAGCTTTTACTTCGCCTTTTTTCTGAAGTTCTTTCAACTCGGCAAGACGAGGTAATAAATTTAAAGATTGTCTCGCAGGATTGATAAAAACAATGGCGCCACGGCCTTCTTCATTAATCGCCCGGAACATATTGTCCAATTTCTTATCAGCATCATTGGTAAGTGTTCCAAGGATATCATTATTGACCAGGGTAGAATTTACCCGAACCAAGATTTCTTCGTCGCTTTTCCAACTTCCTTTTGTGAGCGCAATATGAACCTGCCCGTTGGTAGTTTGACGGTAAGCTCTTACTCTAAATTTTCCAAAACGGGTGTCAAGATCAAAATCTTCTTTTTTCTCGATCAAAGAATCGTGTTGCATTCTATAAGCAACGAGAGCTTCAATAGAGACGATTTTGAGATCGAATTTCTGCGCTACTTCCACTAGCTGGGGAAGTCTTGCCATGGTGCCATCTTCGTTCATTATCTCTACGATAACTCCTGCGGGTTCAAAACCTGCAAGTCTCGCAAAATCTATAGCCGCTTCTGTATGTCCTGTTCTTCTTAAAACACCACCTTCTTTTGCTTTAAGCGGAAAAATATGACCGGGACGGTTTAGGTCTATAGGTTTAGTATCAGGATCTATAAGCGACTTAATTGTCTTTGCCCTATCTGAAGCTGAAATACCTGTGGTTACTCCTTTACCACGTAAATCTACAGAAATGGTAAAACCGGTTTCCATAGGATCGGTATTGTTGCTCACCATCATTTCTAATTTCAGGTTTTTGCAGCGTTCTTCGGTAATCGGTGCGCAAATAAGTCCGCGGCCGTGAGTAGCCATAAAATTAATCATTTCAGGCGTTACCTTATCTGCGGCGGCTACAAAATCTCCCTCATTCTCCCTGTCCTCATCATCTACCACAATAATAACTTTTCCTTCACGAATATCATCAATTGCTTCCTGTATGCTATGAAGTTTAAGGGTATTTTGGGTAGTGGTCTCCTGAGCCATGTTGTGTGTTATTTTGGGCTGCAAAGATATTTAATCTATTTTTCTTTTCGGCTTAATAATACCAGCTTTTTTAAGCCCTTTTCTAATAGGCTCGGTAATATTATCGAAAGCGAATAGCCCCTGATCTGTAGTTGCACGGTACGTGAGGTAAATTCCTAATGGCAGCATAATAAGAGTGGAAAGCCAGGTTGCCAGAAACGGACTAATGCTTCCATCTTCTGCACTATTTTTAGCGAAAATACCTATAAAATGGTAGGTTAGAAATAACAAAATTGCAACTACCATAGGCAGTCCCATTCCTCCTTTTCTAATAATGGCACCTAATGGAGCTCCAACAAAGAATAAAACGATACAGGCTGCAGCCAGCACATATTTTTCGTGTAAAGCGATTTCGTATTTATTAAGTTGTTTTGTAGAATTTTTCAACTCAGATCTTTTAATATTAAGATGTGAAAGTGCACCGTTTACAGAGCCTAGCGATAAACTTACGATTTGAATCGCCTGATAAGTATCATATTCTTCTAAAATGGTATTTTGAATTTCGCTGATAGAGTCAGACGGGTTTAAGTTCACATTGATATTATCGAAATTTGTACGCTTGTACATATTTTCAGAAAGATTTCTTTTTTTCTCGTTATAAGCGATAGAAAATGAATCTATACTTTGCCTGAGTTCAGAAACTTTTAGCATTCCCTGGGTATTGCTATAGCTTTCATCTTCCATATCTACATTATTGAAATCTGAAAGATCCAGGTTTATGGTGTATTCTTCAAAATAGCTTTTGGCAAAGGGTTTATTTCTTCTTTTAGAATAATCTGAAGGTTGGATTTCATCATAATAATTACCGTCCTTTAAAATTAGAGAAAGCACATCAGAATCTGTACTTCCCATTAATTCACCTTCTTTAGCTTTCATTACAGTGAAATTACCACTGCGTGCCGTTTTTTTATGAATAATAACATCGGTCAAATACTCTCCGTTATCCCCACTTTTATCTTCAACTTTTATATTTATAGTCCCCAGGTCGTTAAAAACACCTTCGGTAATCGCCATCGCCGGCTTTAGTTTGGCAATATTCTTTCTAAGGTTTATTGATTTATATTCCGCGGCCGGGATCACATTATTTGCGAAAAAGAATGCAGTTACACTCACAAATAAAATAAAGACTGTAAGACCGCGCATTGCTCTTTGTAAAGAAATTCCCGAAGACTTCATAGCCGCAAACTCATAATTTTCGGCGAAATTTCCGAAGGTCATTATGGAGGTAAGCAGGATGGTAAGTGGTAAAACCAGCGGCACTAGTTTAGGGGAAAAATAGAGAAGGAATTTAAATATTATCTCGGTATCTAAATCTTTACCCGCCAGTTCACCAATGTACAGCCAAATGGTTTGGAGTACAAAGATGAACATAAGAATTATAAAAACTGTAAAAAACGTTTTTAGATAACTAACGAGTATATACCGGTCTAATATTTTCAATTTAGTCTAATCTATTGATATAATAATCTTCGTAACGATCTTCCTTAAAAGTAAATAGGTTTTGTGCCAACTCCTGGTCGGTTTTAAAACTTTTTACGGTTATCGTGATTTTGGTATCGTTATCCTGGGTTTGAATAAGATTATAAATATGTTTTGTTTGACTGTCTATACCCAATAAGATATTTTTAACCTCTGCATTACTATCCTTAGGAGTCAATTTTACATACTGGATCTTCCTGCCGTTTACATTTTGAGCAATATCCATTTCGTAGTTATAACCATTTTCGTAAAAGGTGAACATTTTTGAAGGAGTAATGTTATTTTCTTCCTCTTCAACATAAGTAGAAATATTAATTTCTTCGTCTTCAGGAATTATGGTGTAAATTTTTTCACCATCAAACATTTGGGTAGTACCCATAAGATTCAACACATATTTTTCACCTTTAATGCTTACATCACCACGAGTTTCCTGGTTTACATTTGCAGCATTATTCTCAAGGGTGTATTTAAAATCGATCACCATATTATCGTAGCCTTTAACTTTAGAAGAAACTTCGTTTAGAAGTGTTTCGGCTTTTTTAGAATTTTGAGCTTGCAAGCTTATGGTGAAAATTGCCAGCGTAATAAAAATTAATTTTTTCATTTGTTTTTAATTTAAGCTTAAAAAGTGCAATTGTAACGGGATTATAAACCAGTTTATGCGTTGCAAATTTTTAAGTCCAGCATCTTGCTGATTTCTTTTTAGTAATTAGGTGTTATTCTTCATTTAATAATTGATCCAGGCCTGCAAGATCGGTAACTAAAACCTGTCGGGCTTTACTGCCTTCAAAAGGTCCTACAATCCCCGCCGCTTCTAATTGATCTATAATCCTACCGGCACGGTTGTAACCTAATTTTAGTTTACGCTGCAGTAAAGAAGCTGATCCTTGTTGTGCTGTCACAATAACTTCAGCAGCTTCTCTAAAGAGCTTATCTCTTTCGCTAATGTCTATATCAACACCTGTGCCACTATCGTCTGCTTCGTAGGCAGGAAGTTGGTGTGCTTCCGGATAGGCCTTTTGAGAACCTATAAACTCAGTTATTTTATCAACCTCAGGAGTATCTACAAAAGCACATTGTAAACGTCTTAATTCATTTCCCTGGGTAAAAAGCATATCTCCACGTCCAATAAGTTGATCTGCTCCCTGGCCATCTAAAATGGTTCTGGAATCTATTTTTGAAGTTACCCTAAAAGCAATTCTGGCCGGGAAGTTGGCTTTAATAATTCCTGTAATTACATTTACCGAAGGTCTTTGTGTCGCAATAATTAAATGAATCCCAATTGCCCTGGCCAATTGCGCTAGACGGGCGATAGGAGTTTCCACTTCTTTTCCAGCGGTCATGATCAAATCGGCAAATTCGTCTACCACCAATACGATATACGGCAGGAATTTATGCCCATTTTCCGGATTTAATTTTCTTGCTTTAAACTTTACGTTATATTCTTTAATATTACGAACCATCGCATCTTTAAGCAATTCGTAACGATTATCCATTTCAATGCAAAGTGAATTTAGCGTGTTGATCACTTTGGTATTGTCGGTAATAATTGCATCTCCCGAATCTGGTAATTTTGCGAGATAATGGCGTTCAATTTTATTAAAAAGGGTAAGTTCTACTTTTTTGGGATCTACTAATACAAATTTTACTTCAGCAGGGTGCTTGCTGTAGAGTAACGAAGTTAGAATAGCGTTTAATCCAACCGATTTACCCTGACCTGTTGCCCCGGCCATTAGCATATGCGGCATTTTCGCCAGGTCTACAACAAAGGTTTCGTTAGAAATAGTTTTTCCTAAAGCCATTGGTAATTCCATCTCAGCATTCTGGAATTTAGGTGAAGCGATCACCGAACGCATAGAAACAATGGTGGAGTTTTTATTGGGTACTTCTATACCAATGGTTCCTTTTCCGGGAATTGGCGCGATAATACGAATTCCTAAAGCTGAAAGGGAAAGTGCAATATCGTCTTCCAGGTTTTTAATCTTCGAAATCCTTATTCCAGCTTCAGGAACAATTTCATATAGAGTAACCGTGGGACCTACCGTAGCTTTAATTTGGGCGATCTCAATTTTGTAGTTTTTAAGCGTTTCTACAATACGGTTTTTATGTTCTTCAAGTTCTTCCTGGTCTACGGTAATACCACCGCCATAATCCTGAAGCAACTCCAGGGTTGGAAATTTATAATTACTTAGCTCCAGGGTAGGATCAAATTCTCCGAAATCCTTAACTATTTTATTGCTTATTTTATCTTCCTCCAGTTCCTCTTCCTCGGTAGTTTCAACTTCCATTTCCACTTCAGTATTTTCGTCTTTCTTTTCAGGTTTAGGAGTGGGAGTAGGGGTTTTTTCCTTTGGAGTTGTAGTTTCCAAATTTATCTCTGCGGAAGATTTTTCAGCAGGTTTTTCTTGTTTTGGAGTTACTTGTTTCTTCCAGTCGGTTTCTTCTTCAGTTTCTGAAATATCTCTTTTATCTGACTGAAATTCTTTATTCAGACTTTCTTTTTTAGATTTTAGAAAACCTCCAATTAATTCTGGCGTTAGTTTCAATCTTAAACTCAAATAGGCAATGAATAAAAATAACATCAATAAAATGGTGCCGAAGAAGCCAAGATAATCCTGGAGGAAATCGTTCATTTCAAAACCAATTCTTCCGCCTAAAATTGGATTTTTAGCAGCGAAAAACCCGAAGAAAATAGCCAGCCAAAGCATGCTTAAAATTCCCCAAAACCAGGAATCTCTGAGTTTTGAAGATTTTACACCTAGAAAAAGGTGAAATCCGCTGTAACTTACTAAAATTGAAAAGATAAAGGCTGCCACACCAAAACCCTTATACATAAAGAAATCGCTAACCGTTGCGCCAAATTTACTAAGCCAGTTTCTGGCTTCTATTTCTCGATTAGAAAATTGACCAAGCGTGCTTTGATCTGTTTCCCAGTTAAATAAAAATGAAATGAATGCGACACTTAAAGCTAGGCCGAATAACATTAAAAAACTACCTAAAACTACCTTTTGTTGCCGGTTAAGTTTAAAGGAAAATTTAGTCGACTTTTTCCCGGTGCTTGTTTTAGTACTGGTTTTCTTTTTGGCCATAGATGATTTGAAGGATTTTGAGCAAAAATACAAATTAGCACCTTTTAAAATAAAGAAAACTGTCTTGAGTTTAGAAGGTGCGCTTTCGTATGCTTAAACGTTCAAATCTAAGCAATTATTTTTTGAGAAATAAAGCTTTAAAACATAAGCGTTTTAAAAGTCTTAGATTCTGAAAATTATATGTTGAAAAATTTAGAAAATATAAGGGAAGTATATAAATGCACCAATAATAACCGCGGTTACCGCGGCTATAAATACAGCTCCTGCGGCAATATCTTTTATATGGCCAATTTTACTATGAAAGTCTGGGTGCACAAAATCTGCCATGGCTTCAAGGCCAGAGTTTAAACCTTCAGCCGTCATAATGAGGCCTATGGCTAAAAATTGAAACATCCATTCAGTTTTGGTAATTTCAAAGAAATAGCCGGCAATGCACATAATTATAGCAAGTGCAAATTGCACCTGTATGCTTTGTTCATGTTTTAATAACAACCAGGCTCCTTTAATGGCATAGCCGCCTCCTCTAATTCTTTTTGCGAGGAAACTATCGCGCATTATAAAAGGGTTTTTAGCGCGGCAAGATAATCGGGTTCTTCCCCTATTTCTGGAACTTGCTGGCTGTGAACAACGTTTCCGTTTTCATCTAAAACAATGACTACGCGAGAGAGTAACGCTGCGAAAGGGCCATCCATAATTTCAAGGCCATAATCTTTTCCGAAGTTTCTATCTCTAAAATCAGAAAGGTTGATCACATTTTCTAAACCTTCATCATTTACAAAACGCTTTTGTGCAAATGGCAAATCACGGGAAATACATAAAACAACCGTGTTATCAAGCTCGGTAGCACGTTCGTTGAATTTTCTTACCGAAGTAGCGCAAACGCCAGTATCTATACTTGGGAAAATATTTAAGATCACACGTTTTCCTTTAAAATCGTTTAAAGTTGCGATGCTTAGATCTGCTTTTATAAGTTCAAAGTGAGGAGCTTTTTCGCCTTTTTCCGGCAAATTGCCATAGGTGTTTATTTTTTCACCTTTTAATGTTATCTGAGACATGGATTTTCTTATTATATTGGATTGCTAAATTTAGAACATCTCTTTTAGGGATTTACTAAAATTATCATAAAAACAAAGGGTTGCCTTAAGATAAGACAACCCTTTAATATTTAATTTGCAAATGATTAATCTAACGGTCTATAGAACCAACTACTTTTTGCATAAAGTTGTTACAGGCATCTTTTTCAGGAGTTCCTCCATCTATAGAATGCTTTACTTCTACAGCACCGCAAAGATTGGAAATTAGTTCACCTATCACATCCATTTCCTCGTCTTTAATTGAACGATGTTCAGTATAACTTTCGAGTACTTCTATGGTATGTTCCAGTTTTTGAACTTCATTTTCGCGTGCTAAATGCTTAATTACTGGTAACTTCATTTACTAGGTCTTTTAAAGGTTCAAATTTATTAGTTTGTACCTGGTTTACGAGACTTCCATTTTTAAAAGTGGCGAAAGTTGGCAGGTTATCTACCTTAGCCAGTTTCCTTGATTCCGGATATTTTTCAGCATCTACCAACAAGAATGTAGCATTCTCATTTTCTGAAGCTAATTTCTTGAATTTAGGCTTCATAACCCGGCAGTTACCGCACCATCCGGCCATATATTGTACCACAACAGTTTCGTTATTTGAAACTATCTCGTTTAAATTATCCTGTTCTAATTCTTTTATCATAACAATCTCTTTCCCTTTTTCTTAGTTTAAGCTTAGGTAAGAAGCAACTCCATCTCTATCGGCGTTCATTGCATCTTTACCTTCTTCCCAGTTTGCAGGACAAACCTCACCTTTTTCCTGTACGTGAGTATAAGCATCTACAAGTCTTAGGAATTCAGCTACATTTCTTCCTAATGGCATATCGTTTACGCCTTCGTGGAAAATTTTACCTTCTTCATCAATAAGGTACGTAGCACGGTAAGTTACATTGTCTCCTTCCAAAGTTAAATCTCCAGTTTCATCGTCATAAGATTCACCGGTAATATCTAAAATACCAAGACGTGAACTTAGGTTTCTATTAGAATCTGCAAGAATTGGGTATTTAACGCCTTCAATTCCTCCGTTATCTTTTGGAGTGTTTAACCATGCAAAGTGTACTTCTGGAGTATCACAAGAAGCTCCAACTACCATTACATTTCTTTTTTCAAATTCTTCAGCTGCTTTTTGGAAAGCATGTAATTCTGTAGGGCAAACAAAGGTGAAATCTTTTGGGTACCAGAATAACAATACTTTTTTCTTGTTTTTCTGAGCTTCTTCTAAAATATTTAGTTGAAAGGTATCACCCATTTCATCCATTGCGTTTACGCTTAAGTTTGGAAACTTTTTTCCTACTAATGACATATAAATTCTGTTTTTATTGGTTTAACTTTTATTGTAATTCGAGTACAAATTTAGGGAAAGTTCTCGCTGAAAAAAGTTATTAAAATTTTAAAATACTATCTAAGAATAAGTTTTGTTTATAGTTTGTTTTAATGCAAATAGAGAAGCTCTATTTAACACGAGAAGCACCTATTATTACTAAGTTTCTAAGCCGTTTGAGTTTTTGTAGATTGACTTAATTCCTTAATTTTTATGCCGAAAGCAGCAAAAAGCAAGGTCATGAACGGACTCAAATAATTGAAGAAAGCATAACCCGCATAACTAAGTGTTGGAACACCCAAAACGCCACTGTGGTATGCTCCGCAAGTATTCCAGGGAATTAGTACAGAAGTTACCGTTCCTGAGTCCTCTAATGTACGGCTTAGATTTTCTGGAGCAAGACCTTTATCTCGATAAGCCTTTGCAAACATTTTACCGGGAACTACAATGGCTAAGTATTGATCTGAAGCCGTTGCGTTAAGCGCCAGACAGCTAAATACCGTACTGGCAAATAAACCAAAAGTGGTGTGAAATAAATTGAGTAATGCCTTGCTAATAGTTGCCAGTGCACCAATGGCTTCCATAATTCCTCCAAAAACCATGGCGCAAATAATTAACCAGATTGTACCAAGCATTCCTGCCATCCCGCCGGCAGAAAATAGATCGTTTAAATTTTCATTATCAGTTTCTACCGCTGTATCAACGGTAATGGCTTGCATTACTCCGCGATAACCACTTACAAAAGTAAGATCACTGCTACCAGCAATTTGTGCTACAATCCCAGGTTGAAAAATTAATGCAGCGGCGGCACCGAAAAGGGTTCCCAGGAGTAATGCAATTAATGGCGAAGTCTTTTTTACAATAAGAGCGATAACAATTAAAGGAACTAAAAACAGCCAGGGAGTTATTTTAAATGATTTTTCTATAGAAGCAAGAATAGCAGAGGTGTCTGTAGTCCCAGAAGTATCCAAATTAAGTCCAATTATTACAAAGATAATTAGGGTTATGGTAATAGTGGGAACGGTGGTGATCGTCATATACCTAATATGCGTAAACAAATCGGTTCCTGCCATTGCAGGTGCAAGATTGGTGGTATCGCTTAATGGCGATAGTTTATCACCAAAATAAGCTCCCGAAAGTATGGCGCCAGCCGTCATTCCTACAGAAATTCCCAGGGCTTCTGCAATACCAATAAGTGCGATACCTACGGTTGCAGAGGTGGTCCAGCTACTTCCGGTTGCCACTGAAATTAAAGCGCAAATAACCACACATGCAGCCAGGAAAATTGTGGGGTTTAAGATTAACAATCCGTAGTAGATCATTGTAGGTATAATTCCCGAAATAAGCCAGGTTCCCGCCAAAGCTCCTACCATTAAAAGAATAAGAATAGCGCCTGCGGTACTTTGAATGTTCGCAGCAACTTCGTCTATCATCTTATCATATTCCACGTTGTAGAGATAACCAACGATGGCAGCAACGGCACCACCAAGCAATAATACAAATTGATTTGAACCACTTAAGGCATCGTCTCCAAAAACAAAAACATTAAAAGCAAGCATCGCTATAAGCGCAAAAACAGGAATTAATGCAGGCCAAATACCAAGTTCTTTATTTTGAGCAATTTTTTGAGTTTGGGACGAATTTTGGTTTTCCATTAAGGCTAAAGGTATATGTAGAAAATCGACTTAAAAAGATTTTCGGTTGAATTTATTTTAATCAGATTTTTCTTTTCGCCTGTAATTTTACGATTTTACACGAAAATGAGCAAGTTTTCAATAAAACTATAATCTGATCAAAATTTATAACCAATTCCTAATTGAAGACCAAACGAAGTAAGCTTTTGGTGAAAATCTTTCTCCTCAAACGGTATTACGGCAAACCTTCTAAAATTTGGATTTATATAAAAATTAAAATTATTGTAAGCATATTGTGCCCCAAGACCAAAACCAACACCTATACCTGCCTGTGGGTCTATGAATAAGGTTTCTGAACCTTGAAAGTCCATCACCGGCCCACCATTTATAAAGAAATAATCTAGGAACGTATAATTTGCAAAAATAGGAATAGAAGTGGTTTGTAATACCTCAGAGTATATAGTTTGTTCTGGCATAGGCGCTGAAGTAACGGTAACATCACCCCTCCAGTAACTAAGTCCGGTTTCCAGGGATAAATTATCGGTAATACCAAGTAAATATCGAAACCCAAATTCGTATGAATTTTCAATATTTGAACTGCCGCCACCAGTGATTGCTTCCCCTCTTAGTAGTTTACTGTCGGTAAGCCCGTAATACAACCGAACTTCATTCTGGGTTTGTGCACAAACACTCAAGCTAAAAAATGCGAAAAATAGGGGGAGTAGTAGTTTTTTCAAAATTTTATTTTTTGTGAAGATACAAAAAAGAGAATGTCCGAAAATGTTATCACCCTTTAACGATTTATTCTCGGACTCTCTCTATGGTATGGTTAAACCAACTCTTCATCAAAAATCCCAACTTCTTCCATACAGGATTTCATCATCTTATACGTTCGTTCTATATTATTATCCAGGCCGATAGAAAAGCGAATTAAACCATTGCTTAACCCCATTTCTTCCTGCTCTTCAATTGGTATTTCTGAAGAAGTGGAACTCCCGGGAGCGCTAAAAAGGGTTTTGTAAAATCCTAAACTTACCGCAAGGTAACCCAGGTTTTTCTCCTGCATTAACTCCATTAATTCATTGGCCTTATCAAGACTACCAACGTCTATGGTTAGTAAACCTCCGAATCCATAATCTTCGTTCATCATTCTTTTAAAAGTCTCGTGGCCGGGATGATTTTTTAGTCCTGGGTAGACTGTTTTTAAGCCATCTTGCTGAAATTTTTCAGCCAAAAACATTGCATTTTTGCTATGTTGCTTGATTCTAATATGAAGTGTTCTTAAGTTCTTTAAAACCGAAGCTGCACGCATACTATCCATCGTTGGCCCTAATAGCATATTTGCGCCATCGTTTACACTACGCAGTGCGTTAATAAAATCTTTGCTTCCACAGGTTACACCACCAACGGTATCGCTACTGCCGTTAATAAATTTGGTTAAACTATGAATAACTACATCAGCGCCTAATTCTTTCGGACTTATAGAAAGTGGTGAAAACGTATTATCTACCACGAAAGTAAGTTGGTGTTTTTTGGCGATTTTTGCTAGAGCTTCAAGATCAGCAACTTCTAAAAGCGGATTACTAACCGATTCGCAATACAAGACTTTGGTATCTTTTGTGATCGCTGCTTCAACGCTCTCAGGGTTAGTAATATCTACAAATGAAGTTTGAATATTGAATTTTGGAATAAAATTCTTCATAAATGCATAAGTTCCGCCATAAACTGTGCGGCTGGAAACAATATGATCGCCGGCCTGGCATAGCTGAAGTAGGGTAGAAGTGATAGCGCCCATTCCGCTAGCCGCGACATTTGCAGTCTCAGTACCTTCCATCGCTGCAAGGGCTTCACCCAAATATAAATTTGAAGGGGAAGAATGCCTGGAATAAAGGTAGCAGCCTTCAGAATTTCCCTCAAAAGTATCGAACATAGTTTTTGCGGAAAGAAATGTATAGGTTGAAGAATCTGAAATTGAAGGGTTTACGCCTCCAAACTCCCCAAAGTATTGAAGATCCTGAATATTATCTGCTGGTTTATATTTCATCTTTATTGATTTTTAAGTTACTCAAATTTAAACTTAAGCAGAATAAAAATCAATAAGCAAGATAATTATCAGTAAATAAAACTAAGAATATTGATTTTGAAAGAAAATTAGTTTGAAAATAATTAAATTTGAAAATCAATCTAGAAAAATTTTCATTTTTAAAACTCTGTTTAAACCAATTTAATTCAGCTATGAAATTAGACCAAAAAGATCTTCAGATTTTAAAGCATCTTCAAAAGGACAGTAAGATGACCAATAAGGAAATTTCGAATAAACTGGAACTTTCGGTTACAGCAGTTTTTGAACGTATAAAAAGGCTTGAAAGAGAAGGAGTAATAGCAAATTATGTGGCCCTAATTTCTCCAGAAAAAGTTGAAAAAGGTTTTATGGTATTTTGTCAAATAAAACTTATTCAGCATTCCCGCTCATTTTTAACCAAATTTGAAGCAGAGGTAAAAAAACTTTCTGAAGTTTTAGAGTGCTATCACGTAAGCGGCGAGTATGATTATATCTTAAAAGTTTTGGTGAAAGATGTGGAGGCATATAGAGAATTTATGGTAACAAAACTAACTAACCTTGATCATATTGGAAGCACGCAAAGTACATTTATCATCTCTCCCGTGAAAAGTACCACTGCTGTTCCGCTTTGATTTTTAAATAAATAGTAATTGTACTAATTTACTGTCTCTTTTTATTGCTTCAGCACTTATTTGTTAGTGTTTAGTTAAATTAAATTTCATCATTTTATGAAAAATTTAATTAGTTAAAATATTTAGCAATTTCTTTCTTTTCAATAACTTCCTGGAGGTTCTATAAATTATTGAATATTAGCGAGATAAAGTATTTTGTGTTTCATTTACTAAAGCTGAAATTATACAGACTTTCTTTTCTTAACTTAAGGCTTAAGTGCCTTTCTTATTGATTTTCAGAGTGAAAGGTGACTAGGGTAAGAAAAAAAATGCTATATTAACAAGCAGTGAAATAGAGCTTGCCCCCTAATACATATCTCTACCCCTATCTCTATTTAGCAAATACAAGTTTTAGATTAACCATTCAACTGAACAACCAAATATTTATGACTGAAGAGCAAACAAAATCTCAGCAGCTCCACGATAGGAGAAAAAGCATAGTAGCCAACGGGGTTGGTGTTTTTAATACCGCCACCGTACGTGAGTCCAAAGGAGCAATAATTACCGATGTAGACGGAAAAGAACATATAGATTTTGCCGGTGGAATTGGCGTTGTTAACGCGGGACATTGTCCGCCAACTGTAGTAAAAGCCATACAAGACCAGGCCGAAAAGTATCTACATACCAGTTTTAATGTAGTGACTTATGAACCTTATATAAAATTGTGCGAAGAACTTGCAGAAATACTTCCGCATGGTGATCATACTAAAGCGATGCTTATTAGTACGGGGGCTGAGGCCGTAGAAAATGCTATTAAAATTGCGCGCCAGGCTACAAAAAGACCCGCTGTAATTTGTTTCACCGAAGCTTATCATGGACGCACCTTAATGGCAATGAGCCTTACCAGTAAAGTAAACTATAAATTTTCATCTGGTCCATTTGCCCCGGAAGTTTACCGAATTCCTTTCCCAAATTTTTACAAATATCACGGAACGCAGGATATGGATGAGTTTGTGGAAACAGAATTAAATCGACTTAGAGAAAGCGCCCATAGCATGGTAGATATTAATAGTGTAGCGGCCATTATTGTAGAACCCATACAGGGTGAGGGTGGTTTTAACCCTATTCCGCAAAAATACCTGGAAGGACTTCGATCTTTCTGTGATGAACATGGGGTATTGCTAATTTTAGATGAAATACAAAGTGGCTTTTGCCGTACAGGACACTGGGCCAGTTGGCAGCATTACGGCGTACAACCCGATATAAGCACCTATGCAAAATCTATGGGCTCAGGATTACCTATTGCCGCTGTACTTGGTAAAGCTGAAATTATGGATGCGGCTGGCCCGGGAACTATTGGAGGAACCTATATTGGCAGCCCTGTTTGTTGTGCCGCAGCCTTAGCTACCATCCAATTTATGAAGGACGAGAAGCTAAATGAGCGTGCAGTTTATATTGGGAAAATTATCACCGATCGTATGGAAAATTTCAGGAAAGAATGTCCTGAAATTGGTGATGTAAGGGGCCTTGGAGCGATGATAGGTATTGAATTAATAAAAGATAATGATCCAGGAAAACCAAATACCGAACTATGTGTTGAAATAGTAAAGGGATGCGCTGCAGAAGGTTTGATTCTAATAAGTGCCGGCACCTTTAAAAATGTTATAAGAATTCTATGTCCGCTGGTTATTACTAATGAACAATTAAATAGAGGTCTGGATATTTTAGAAGACCAAATAAGAAAACATACTTAAGCTTTACAAACTAAATTGAAACTCTGCATGGCGGAAATTTCAAATAATACTGCGTAGAAATTGTCGCGGCTTGAAATAATTAGTTGATCAGGTTTTTAAAATATAGATCAAAAAAATTGTAGAGAATATTTTTCTGCAGTTAACATGAAATAAAATATATGAATCCATTTGCAATAGCAGGAATACAAATGAAGGTTTCCGCAGTCGCTTCCAACGTGGAAATGATGAAATTGAAACTCGATATAACCATGAGTCTCTATCCCTGGGTGGATATGGTAGTTTTCAGTGAGTTATGTGGGTATGGCCCTTTAACTCATAATGCTCAGGAAATTCCCGGCGAATTTGAGCAGGAAATGCGGACAATGGCCAAAAAACATGGAGTTTGGTTATTGCCGGGTTCCATATTTGAAAAAAGCGAAGGTAAGATCTATAATACGGCTACCGTAATTAATCCGGAAGGAGAGATCGTAACGCGCTATAGAAAAATGTTTCCTTTTTATCCTTATGAAGTTGGAGTGACCCCGGGTTCAGAATTCTGTGTATTTGATGTTCCAGGCGTGGCTAGATTTGGCTTATCTATTTGTTATGATATGTGGTTTCCCGAAACGGTGCGTACCCTGGCCGTGATGGGCGCAGAAGTTATTTTGCACCCCACGATGACAGGAACTATAGATCGTGACATAGAATTGTCTATTGTAAGAGCAATGGCTGCAGTAAATCAGTGTTATTTCTTTGACGTAAACGGACTTGAATCTGGTGGAAATGGCAGATCACTGGTTTGTGGTCCCGATGGCCGTGTGATTTATCAGGCAGAAGGCAATGAAGAGATCTTTCCGCTAGAACTTAATATAAGTCGGGTGCGAAGAAGCCGTGAACTTGGGGTATTGCGTTTAGGGCAACCCCTAAAAAGTTTTAGAGACCATATAGGTGATTTTCATATTTACCAAAAGGGTGCTCAGCTACCATATCTCAATTCTTTGGGTCCTCTTATTAAACCCACAAGATTAGATAGCCTGGCAAAGTTAAAAATGAAAGAACACGAATACGAACCACCGCAAAATCCTACGGGATATAAAGGATTTGGAGGATAATTAAAAAACAGCATTATGGGAGGCACAACACAAAAGAAGAAAAAGGAAGAAAAACCTGTAAAGGATTTTATAAGCTGGTTTGAAATTCCTGCAATCAATTTTCAACAAGCTGTAGATTTTTATAATCGCATCTTTAAGATGGATATGGAAACTCAATTTGATGGAAATTATGCCATGGCATTTTTTCCTGCTGAAAAAGGGATTGGAGGAGCCATAGTTACCGGGCCGAATTCTATACCTGGCATAATTGGTCCTTTACTTTATCTAAATGCCGGGAAGGACTTAAATAAGATTCTAAATAGAGTTGAAGGAGCCGGTGGTAGAATTGTGATGACCAAAACCCTGATTAATCCTGAATCGGGTCATTTTGCCATTTTTATTGATTCTGAAGGAAACAAACTCGCCCTACATTCAAAAGATTAACTATGCCAGAGAAAAAAATAGACAGTGCACATTATTATAATATAGCTCAGCTTAGAGTGGAATCCTGGAATGACTTAAAAAATGAGTCAACCAAACTCCATTCCTCTCCTCGTGGCTCAGAAGAAGAAAAGGAGCATAAAAAAAATCTTCAGCAGCTTTTAAAAGATCTTGAAGGAGTAGAATGCTATTTTGCTTTTCCTGGTTTATCGTGTATAAATTCGCTTCGGGAAATGCTGGGAAAACAGGAGCATACCGCACTGTCCCATAAAATTGCAGAGATTACAAAAAATCTTGTTAGTGATAGGTATAGAAGTAATCCTGATTTTTTAGAAGATGATGAACCTGGAGTGGAACTTACCGATAAAGCAGAATATGCTGAGGTAGAGCGGAAAAACTATTTTGAAGTTATGTTCGTAGAAGATATTTCTCTGGCAGAAGAAAATAAGCTTCGTCATGATCTTAAGGAGATGCGACTTTCTAACGAGCAATTTGCTTATGGAATTGTAGTACAGCGCTCATTTCAGGATGCATTGATCGCCCTTCAGTTTAATTTTAATATTCAGGCGGTTGTAATTCGGTATGCGCCTCCATATCATTCAAAAAAGATCACTCCGCTGATTAAACCTTTTATTCAGAATATTCTAAAATTAGATTTTGCATCCAGAACCCCTAGGGAATTAGGCCCAATTATGGGGACTATTGTGAAGAAATTTAGGCCAGAACTGGATACTTATTATGTTACCGATACCGCTTTAGGGAATTTAAAAGACAGTACTTTAAAAACCTTTAGAAGAATTTTTTACCGTACCGAAGATTTGCAAGAATTGCACCTAACAATTATTAGGGGAATAAGCGAGCGTTTTGAAACTCCTTTTTTCTCAGCTTTAAAAGATTACAGTAAAAAACCTACCGGAATATTTCATGCCATGCCTATTTCCCGTGGGAATTCGGTTTTTAAATCCAGATGGATTAAGGATTTTGGAAACTTTTACGGCCGAAATATGTTCCTGGCAGAAACCTCTTCAACTACCGGCGGATTGGATTCTTTATTACAACCCACCGGTTCGCTTAAAAAAGCGCAGCAAAAGGCCAGTGATGCGTATGGCTCCAGAAATACCTATTTTGTAACCAATGGAACCTCTACAGCGAATAAAATTGTAGTACAGGCGTTGGTGAAACCGGGAGATGTGATTTTAATAGACAGGGATTGTCATAAATCACACCACTACGGACTCGTATTAGCCGGTGCTTACCCTGTTTATCTTGATTCTTATCCTATAGAAGAATATTCTATGTATGGGGCAGTTCCGCTGGAGCAGATAAAAGAGAAATTACTTCAGTTAAAAAAAGCAGGAAGATTAAACCTGGTTAAAATGCTACTGCTTACAAATTGCACTTTTGACGGCTTGGTTTATAATGTTGAAAAGGTAATGCAGGAAGTACTGGCCATTAAACCAGATATGATCTTCTTATGGGATGAAGCCTGGTTTGCTTTTGCAGGTTTCACCTATAACTACAAGCAGCGAACAGGAATGTTTGTTGCTCAAAAATTATGTGATAAATTCCAAAGTAATAGTTACCGTGAAGAATATAAAGCTCATATAAAAGGGCTTAAAAAGAATGAAACTCCCACCCTGCCAGATCCCGATAAGGTAAGAATTAGGGTGTATTCTACCCAAAGTACTCATAAAACCCTTAGTAGTTTTCGCCAGGGTTCCATGATTCATATTTGGGATGAAGATTTCCGTAAAAAAAGCGAGAATACTTTTATGGAAGCCTACATGACACATACTTCAACTTCGCCCAATTATCAAATGCTTGCTTCGCTAGATGTTGGTAGAAGACAGGTTCAATTTGAAGGATATGAGCTGGTTGAAAAAAGTATAGAATTGGCCATGGTATTAAGAGCAAAAGTAAACGACCATCCTAAATTAAAGAAGTATTTTGATGTATTGACCATAGGAGATTTTATTCCGGAGCAGCACCGTAAGACTGGAATAAAGGAATATTATAATTCTAAGGAAGGGTGGAACAGGATGGAAACCGCCTGGGAGCAGGATGAATTTGTTTTAGACCCAACTAAGATAACACTGCATATTGGTAGAACAGGAGTAGACGGGGATACTTTTAAGAATAGATACCTTATGGATAAGTTTAATATTCAGATTAATAAAACTTCTAGAAACTCGGTTTTATTTATGACGAATATTGGAACCACCAGGGGAAGTGTAACCTATTTGACGAATGCATTATTAAGAATAGCCGATGAGCTGGATCAGGAATTTAAAACACTAAGCCAGAAAGAGGGAAATAATCGAAAGGAACGTATCAAATCTTTAACCGAAGATTTCCCGCCATTACCCGATTTTAGTTATTTCCACCACTCTTTTCAGGCTGTTCCGGGAGTTCCTGGAGGAAATATAAGAGAAGCATTTTTCCTGGCTTACAACGAAGAAAATTATGAGTATATGCCGCTATTAGAGTGTTTACCGGCTATGGAAGACAATAGAATTTTGGTGGCTTCTTCTTTTATAATTCCCTATCCGCCGGGATTCCCGGTTCTTGTACCCGGGCAGGTGGTAAGTAAGGAAATCATCAGGTTCCTTACTGCATTAGATGTCTCTGAAATTCACGGCTACCGGGCAGATCTAGGTCTAAGAATTTTTAAAGACGATGTACTAAACCGCCAAAAAACCGTGAGTTCAATGGGCTCCATGGGAAGTAACTCGAGAAAAAAGATCACTAACTTAAAAAATTAAAATTATGGATTCTAAGAAACCAAAAG
Source organism: Salegentibacter sp. Hel_I_6 (assembly GCF_000745315.1). Lineage (NCBI taxonomy): Bacteria > Pseudomonadati > Bacteroidota > Flavobacteriia > Flavobacteriales > Flavobacteriaceae > Salegentibacter > Salegentibacter sp. Hel_I_6. The sequence goes on from NZ_JQNQ01000001.1 coordinate 3,404,474, forward strand.
CTTCCAAAACTAAGGGAGTATCAAATAAAAAGAAACCTGCTGTTTCAAGTAAGAAGAAATCTTCAACTAAAATTTCTTCAGATAAAAAGGTGAAAACCAGTAAAAGTAAAAAGCCGGTTAGCGCTAAAAAGGCAGTGCCGGTTAAGAAAAAAGATGAAACCTTTGAACTAAGCGGGGTTTCAGATATTCGAAGATCATTTCATAAAAATGAAGAACCCCTTTACTTTATAAGTGCAACAAATTTTAATCTTTTAGGAGCCGATGAGTGGATAAAAGGCTTCAAATTTATTTGTCATATAGAATGTTTTGACGGGCTTCATCCAAATGTATTTTCTCCTAAAACAGAGATTCCACACGACGATTTTGAAGGAATTGAAGATATAAATAATTACCTATTGCAACATCCGGAAGTACAGGATTATTTAAAAACAAGATCTGTAGATGGAAGGGCGGGAAAAGCAATGTTTCTTATGTTTAATGAGAAAACAGAAGAGCTTGCAAAAAAACTCGGCCTGGAAATCATGTTTCCAAAAGCCGAAATGCGAACTTTCCTCGATAATAAAGTAAATACCAATCGTATTGCTGAAAAGGCTGGAGTGGCCTGCGTGCCTTATGTGCTTACCAAAGTAGATAATTATGAACATTTAAGAGAGGTTTCAAAACATCTTGGTAACGAACTGGTGATCCAGACACCTTTTGGTGATTCCGGGCACACAACTTTCTTTATTTCGAATGAAGAAGAATACCAAAAAAACGCGGAAGAAATTGAAAAAGAAGAAGAGGTTAAAGTAATGAAACGTATTCGTTGCAGAGGTTCTGCTATAGAAGCTTGTGTAACGAGACACGGAACTATTGTAGCACCGTTAATGACAGAATTGGTAGGTTTTAAAGAACTTACGCCTTACGAAGGTGGATGGTGTGGTAACGAAATTTACCCTAATGCCTTTACTCCCGAGTTAAGAGAGAAGGCAATTGAGTACACGCAACTATTCGGGAACCAGTTACGGGAAGAAGGTTATAAAGGATATTTTGAATTAGACTTTTTGATAGATCAGGATAATGGCGAGATCTATTTAGGAGAATTGAATCCAAGGGTTACGGGCGCAAGTTCTATAACAAATCATGCCGTATTTGCGCTGGCAGATGCACCTCTTTTTGTTTTTCATATTTTGGAGTGGATGGATATAGATTATGAACTGGATATTGAGGCAATTAATAATCGCTGGGCACGCCAGGAAAATATTGATGGCTGGAGCCAGCTCATAATAAAGCATACTGAAGATACCATAGAATATGTGACAAAAGCACCAAGCTCGGGTATTTATAGAATGTATGATACCGGCCATATCCAATTTGATAGAATGGATACTCACCGTAGAGCAGTAGAGAATGAAAATGAAGCTTTTTTCTTACGGATAAGCAGAAAAGGTGATTATCTATACGAAGGGGCTGATATGGGAATATTGGTAAGTCGTGGCCGTATGATGACCGACGATTTTAGGCTAAATAACCGGGCAAAACACTGGATTAAAGCCATTAGGGGACAGTATGCTTCAGAAATGGTTGAGGATAAGAAAAAGCCTAAACTGTCAGGAACTTTAACTAAATAATATGCTAGGTTTTGTAAAGGAAGAAGGAATTAAAACTACTTTGCCATAGCTAAAAAAGCTCCAAATTATTTAAAAGAAAAATATATGCAATTACATTTCAATGCTATTTCTGAACCTGGAAAACCAGGAGCAAAATGGCAGAAATTATATAAAACTCATTGGCCTGCTTATAAAAGTTGGCTTAACTCTAAAGGAAATACCAATTATCCAGACCTTAAAACCTCGCAGGCAGCGCTTAAAAAATATATGCCAGAGATGTGGCCTACTTATCAGCGTTTGTGCAAACTAGGAAAAGGCGATAAGATAGCTGCACGTTTTTTAACGGGCTTTCAGCCGCCTGCATATATAAGTGGCTGCTCTCAAGCGGTTACTACGGGAAAGGATATTCAATTGGTTAGAAATTACGATTTTCATCCAGATCTAATGGAAGGAACGCAATTACTCACCTGCTGGAATAAGAAGAAAGTGATCGCCACCAGTGATTGCCTTATTGGTGTTGTAGATGGTATGAACGATCATGGCCTGGCTGTTTCACTCACTTTTGGAGGAAGAAAAGAGGTGGGAGTAGGTTTTGGAATTCCTTTTATTCTGCGTTATGTTTTAGAATTTTGCAGTACTGTTGATGAAGCTGTTGCGGCTTTAATTAGAATTCCTTCTCATATGTCTTATAACGTTACCGTTGTAGATAAAACAGGGCAATTCAAAACCGTTCAACTGGCACCAGATAGAACTCCTGTAGTTACCGATGCTTCTTTTACCACCAACCACCAGGGAATTGTAGATTGGCCAGAAAACGCTGCTTTTAATAAAACCCTGGAAAGGTCTTCTTTTCTGAAGAAAATGCTTTCAGGTAAAAATGTGAATTCAAATCAAGTAGCTGATGCCTTTCTAAAGGCACCACTTTACAATACCAAGTTTAAGGAAGGTTTTGGAACTTTATTTACCTCTATATATCGCCCATTAGAAGATAAAGTAGTGCTTCGCTGGCCTAGAACTTCGGTAGAACAGACTTTCGATAATTTTCAGGAGGTTTATAAGCTTATAAATTACGAACCGGCCCAGGTTGCAACTGAATGGTGGAATCAGGATGCGGTAGAAATAGCGCAAACGGTAGAGGATCCATTCGAAGAGCAATATGCTGAAAATGTAGATTGGCAGGAAACTGTTACCGAAATTATGGTAAATGCTATGGCTCAGGCGCACCCAAAAACAAATGAGCGGGATCTTGAGAAATTAAGAGGAAAAATAATTAATAACGGAGAAGTGTCCTGGCAGGCAGTAGCAGGTTTCTGGAGTAAAATGGGAACAGGTTACGCCGATTCCTGGAGGAATTAAACATTTCTACTAAATATTCTCTATTGAACCTGATGCTATAAATAATGGATTATCTCCTATTTATTTCATCAGGTTTTTTTAGTTAATATTCTTCCAGATAATTCTAGTTCAATAGTTCATAAAAAATAAAACACAATGGAATTTTATAGCGTAAACCCTTACAATGGCAGGCAAGTTGGAAAATATGCGGCACAAACCAGGGAAGAAACAAAAAAGGCTCTTGATCAATCTGGGGAAGCTTTTAAAGACTGGAGTAAACAGCCGCTTTCTTACAGAACCGAACTTTTACAAAAAGCTGGGCAGGTATTAAGAGATAACCTGGAGGAATATGCTAAAATGATTACCCAGGAAATGGGAAAACCAATTTCTGAATCCCGGGCAGAGGTTAACAAATGCGCTTGGGTTTGTGATTATTATGCTGAAAATGCTTCAGATTTCCTTCAGCAGGAAGAAATAAAAACAGATGCGACCCACAGTTATGTAAGGCACGACCCTATAGGAAGTGTTTTCGCTATCATGCCCTGGAATTTTCCATTCTGGCAGGTTTTTAGGTTTGCAGCGCCTACACTTACCGCCGGCAACACCGGTATTTTAAAGCACGCTCCAAATGTTTTTGGATGTGCTTCAATGATCGAAGACGTTTTTAAAAAAGCGGGTTATCCGCCAGGGGTTTTTCAGAATTTAATTGTGCATCACGATCAAACCGAAATTATCATTGCTCACGATGCAGTCCAGGCGGTTACCTTAACCGGAAGTGAAGCTGCGGGAGCTGCAGTAGCACAACTTGCCGGTAAATATATTAAAAAGAGTTTGATGGAATTGGGAGGTAATAATTCCTTTATTGTTTGGGAAGATGCAGATATTGACCAGGCTGTAAATACTGCTCTAACTGCCAGGATGTTAAACTGCGGACAAAGCTGTATCGCTGCGAAGCGCTTTATTCTAATGGAAGGAATATATGATGAATTTGTTTCTAAATTCAAGGCTGCAGTAAGCGAACTAAAAACCGGTGATATTATGGAGGATACTACCCAGGTTGGTCCACTTGCCAGGAAAGATCTGGCAGATCAACTTCAAAGCCAGGTTAAAAAATCTTTAGAAAATGGTGCAGAATTACTATTGGGTGGGGAACAAAACGAATGTTTTCACCAACCTACTATCCTTGGAAATGTAAAACCGGGAATGGCTGCTTTTGATGAAGAAACATTTGGCCCACTGGCAGCAATGATCAAAGCAAAAAATATTGAAGAGGCTTTTCGACTTTCAGAGCAATCAAAGTTTGGACTGGGCACTACGGTTTTCACAAAGGATATTGAAAAAGCTATGCAAATGGCTGATAAGGTTAGTGACGGCGCCTATTTCGTTAATGAACTGGTAAAATCAGACCCCAGGCTTCCGTTTGGCGGAACTAAGCGATCTGGCTATGGACGCGAGTTAGCAAAAGATGGAATGATGGAGTTTGTTAATAAGAAAACAGTTTATGTTAAAGCCTAAAGCATAATTTTTTCAGCATTGGTCATTGCCACGAATAGTTGTACTTTTGTGTTTACTTTGTTCAAAAATCAACACAAAATATAAAATTATGAGTAAATATGATGTTGCAGTTATAGGTTCTGGCCCTGGAGGATATGTGGCCGCTATACGCTGCGCGCAACTGGGAATGAAAACTGCTATCATAGAAAAATATTCAACTTTAGGAGGAACCTGCCTCAATGTTGGTTGTATTCCAAGTAAAGCTCTGCTGGATTCTTCACATCATTATCACGATGCAGTAAAGCATTTTGAAGAACATGGGATTGATATTCCAGGTGAGGTAAAAGTAAACCTTGAGAAAATGATGGAACGTAAATCTTCAGTAGTAAGTCAAACTTGCGATGGAGTAAAGTTCCTGATGGATAAAAATAAAATTGATGTTTTTGAAGGTGTAGGATCTTTTAAAGATAAAACCCACATCAATATTGAGAAAAACGATGGTGAAACTGAAACCATTGAAGCTGCAAAAATAATTATCGCTACAGGTTCAAAACCGGCTAACCTTCCGTTTATCGAACTTGATAAAGAACGAATAATTACTTCTACTGAAGCTTTAAAATTAAAGGAGATTCCTAAGCATATGGTAGTAATTGGCGGTGGTGTAATTGGCCTGGAATTAGGTCAGGTGTACCGTCGTTTAGGAGCTGAGGTTACTGTTGTAGAATTCCTGGACAGAATTACGCCTACCATGGATAGTGCCCTTTCTAAAGAACTTCAAAAAGTACTTAAGAAACAAGGGATTAAATTTCATACTTCTACCAAAGTGAAATCGGTTGAACGCAATGGAGATGAGATCATTATAAAAGCTGATGATAAGAAAGATAAAGAAATTGAATTAAAAGCTGATTATTGTCTTGTTTCTGTAGGACGTAGACCATTTACCGATGGTTTAAATGCTGATGCTGCGGGAGTAAAAGTTGATGATAAAGGTAGAATTGAGGTAAACGAACATCTGCAAACCAATACAGATAATATTTATGCTATTGGTGATGTGGTAAAAGGTGTGATGCTGGCTCATAAAGCCGAAGAAGAAGGAACTTTTGTTGCTGAAACTATCGCCGGACAAAAACCACATATTGATTATAACTTAATTCCGGGTGTTGTATACACCTGGCCTGAAGTTGCTTCCGTAGGAAAAACCGAAGAACAACTTAAGGAAGATGGTGTTAAATATAAAGAAGGAAAATTCCCTATGCGCGCGCTGGGACGTTCCAGAGCAAGTGGAGATACAGACGGATTTGTAAAAATTCTTGCTGATGAAAAGACCGATGAGGTTCTAGGCGTGCACATGATTGGAGCTCGTACCGCCGATCTTATTGCTGAAGCTGTTGTTGCAATGGAATACAGAGCTTCTGCTGAGGATATAGCAAGAATGAGCCACGCACACCCAACTTATGCTGAAGCCGTTAAGGAAGCAGCGCTGGCTGCTACAGATAACCGTGCGCTTCACGTTTAGACTAAAAATTTATTAAATAAAAAGTGGCTGTTTGATTTAATTTCAAACAGCCACTTTTTTAATTCTTTAAAAGATAGTTTTACACTTCCAATTTCTTCAATTGCTTATAGTTTTTATTCAATCTTCGAAGCAGAATACCATACACAACGCGGTAGAACAGCCAAATTAAACCAAGAAAAATAGCGAAAATACCAATCATTATTCCTACAAACATTAACCATTGTGTGGGACTGAAACTGTATTCTTCGATATCCTCGACTACCGTATTTTTCATATGAAAATCCATAAATAAATACAGGAAAATCAGTGAAGTAAGCGCGGTGGAGATCAAAACATAACCTATATAATATTTAACCGTCTTCCTGGTGCGCAAGATGTTTTCCATCAATTTGGATGCATTATCAGTAGCAGAAATTTTCCTATAATTTTTATAAAAACAATAGATAAAGAAAAAAGTAATGGCATAATTAATTATATACGTTGCGATTGTGAATTCCTTAAGGTGCAGACGATCTATTTGATTCCAATAATCTTTATCTGCCATAAAGAGATTTATAAGTGCCCAGAATAAAAATTCAATAATACTAATAACAAAGATCCACTTCACTATAGAAGATGAACGCTTCCAGAGCATTTGGTAAATTTGGTCGTAGGAAAGTTGAGGAATATTGCCTTCCCTTTTCTTCCAGTCTTTTTTCAATAAATCCAGTCCATCCATTCTTCTCTACGGATTTAAAATATTTTTTAATTTTGTTTTTAACCTGTTCATTTTCACTCTCGCATTTACTTCGGTAATACCAAGGGTTTCAGAAATATCCCTGTAATTTTTATCTTCGAGATATAAGAAAACAAGGGCTTTTTCAATATCGTTTAATTCTTGAATTGCGGCATACATCACCTTTAATTGTTGCTCGGTTTCATCATCATATTCTTCAGCTTTAATTTTAAAATCTACAGTATCAAAATCTTGAGTCGGTATACTTCTTTTTTTCTTTCGATATAAAGTAATCGCTGTATTCAGGGCTACACGGTACATCCAGGTGCTAAATTTTGCCTCTCCTCTAAATTTGGGATAAGCTTTCCAAAGTTGTATGGTTATTTCCTGAAATAAATCGTTATGTGAGTCCTGATCGTTCGTATAGATTCGGCAAATTTTATGCGCAATGTTCTGGTGCTTTTCCAGGTTGGTTACAAACTGATGTTCTAATTCCTTATTCACAATAGTTGGTTAGCACTTATATGTATCACATGTGCCTGCAATGTTACAAAAAAGTATAAAGTATAGTTAATGCCGCCTTATTTTTTCTGACAAAGCAGGAGAAAACTTAAATTTGAGTTATTCCCTTTCGTATAGTCTATGATGATTTTTTTAAATAAAATCTTTCATACTTAACTATAAATAGGGTATTTTAAATCTCACTTAGTGAGTAAAACCAACCTTTATGAATATTCCAAGAACAAATTTACCGAGAGTCGTTATTATAGGCGGCGGATTTGCCGGTATGGCACTGGTTCGTAAACTAATTGGCGAAGATGTGCAAACGGTAATCTTAGATCGCCATAACTATCATACCTTTCAGCCTTTACTATATCAGGTTTCCACCTCTGGCCTGGAGCCGGACTCCATTGCCTATCCTATGCGTAAAATTACGCGTAATAGTAAGAAATGTCTTTTTAGAATGGCCGAGGTAAAATCTATAAATACTGAAAAGAGTTTAATTGAGACTTCCATCGGTGATTTGATCTATGATTATCTAGTAATTGCTACGGGATCAAAAACTAATTTTTTCGGAAATAAAAGTATTGAGAAAAACGGGATGTGGATGAAAACCGTTCCACAGGCATTAAATATTCGAAGTTTGATCCTGGAAAATTTAGAACAGGCCGTAATTACCGATGATCCCGAATTAAGAAAAGCATTGCTAAACTTTGTTTTGGTAGGAGCGGGGCCAACAGGCGTAGAGCTTAGTGGAGCTATCGCTGAATTAAAAAATCATATTGTTCCCAATGATTATCCCGATATTAATCCAAATGAGATGAATATTCATCTATTGGAAGGTTTAGATAGGGTTTTACCGCCAATGAGTGAGAAAGCTTCTAAAAGAGCTCACGAATTTCTTAAAGAGCTTGGGGTAAAAGTTCATCTAAATACCATGGTGGAAGAATACGACGGGCACCTGGTAACAACCAATACAGATTTATCCTTAAAAACTGAAACTTTTATTTGGGCTGCCGGTGTTACCGGTGCGCCAGTTAAAGGCCTGAATGCTGCTGCAATGGTGGAAAAAGCTAATAGATATGAAGTTAATGCATTCAATCAAATAAATGGGTACGAGAATATATTTGCAATTGGGGATATTGCGCTAATGCAAACAGAAGAATACCCGAAAGGACACCCTATGGTTGCTCAACCGGCAATTCAGCAAGGGAAGCATTTAGCAAAGAATATTATGAATATTGTGGAAGGTAAAAAACTGGAAGCTTTTAAGTATAAAGATAAGGGAACTATGGCCACTGTGGGAAGAAACCGAGCTGTTGTAGATTTAGAACAGGGATCTTTTGGTGGTTTTTTCGCTTGGTTTATCTGGATGTTTGTACACCTTTGGTTCCTTATTGGGTTTAGAAACCGATTGGTTACCTTCTTTAACTGGCTTTACAACTATTGGAATTATGATAAGGCCGCCCGATTAATTATCAGACCTTTTAAAGGTTATGAAAACCAAATGAAAGTAGATAAAGAAGAGATATAATAAAGAGATAAAACAAAAAAAGCAGTTAGGTGAATTTTTCCCTTAACTGCTTTTTTTTGTTTATAAAATTGTCATTCTGAATTAATTTCAGAATCTAACTTTTTAGAATTACCTCATCTTCTTAATTTCCTTATTATAGTCTGAAGCAAGCGAAGTCTTTTGATTATCAGTTAATGCTTTTCCGGCCATTTGAAAAACTTCCTGTTCTTCTTCATCTAAATGATGAATAATCTTATGTTCAAGCTCCTTGGCTATTTTTAGCCAGTTTGAAGCGTCCATTTCTGTATCTTCAAGTTGTTCAATAAGTTCATCCATCTCGTGGTGCTCTGCAACACTATGCCTGGCCTTTTCCTGGGTAAGGTCTTTCTTAATAAGAGGGATATAAAAATGCCTTTCTTCCGCATCAGCGTGAATCTTTAATTCGTGTTTTAATTGCTCAAAGATCTTTTTGCGCTCCTCGGTATCGCCGTGGGTTTCTACCAGTTTGGCGACCAGGTTTCGCTGTATTTCATGTTCCTGGCGTAAAGCTTCAAAAATGGTCATTATTTAATTTTTTGGATTAGATTGTAAGATATTTAAATTCTTGAAATTTATTTCCTAAAATTCTATGATAATCTGGAATTTTATCAATTCAGTCCTTAAATTCTTCAGTTCGGTTATATTCTTTTTTGTTTAGCGGCCCTTAATATCAAATTTGACTTATAAAATTATGAGTCATGAAATTATCTGTATGTTTTCTTTTCCTTTTTATGAGTTTTACTTCAGTGGCTCAACACACCATATCTGGTAGGGTTACAGATAGGTCTGGAAATCCTATTGGAGGCGCTAATGTTTATTTGAAAAATTCATATGCTGGTGGAAATACAGATGAAGATGGGAAATTCAGTTTTACAAGTACTCTCGATGGTGAACAAATCCTGGTGATAAGTTTTATAGCTTTTGAATCCACAGAACTGAAATCTAAAATTTCACAAATGAACAAGTTAGAAATTCGTTTGAGGGCAGATGTAAATTCCCTGGATGCGGTAGTACTTAATGCGGGAAGTTTTTCTGCCGGAGATCAATCCAGGGCTTCTGTTCTAAAGCCTTTAGATGTGGTCACCACGGCTGGTGTGGCAGGAGATTTTATTGCGGCCTTACAAACCTTACCCGGTACACAAGCAGTGGGGGAAGATGGTCGGCTTTTTGTTCGTGGGGGCACTGCTGAAGAAACACAAATATTTATTGATGGACTCAGGGTTTTTCAGCCCTATACTGCCACCGCCCAAAACCTTCCGGCCCGGGGAAGGTATTCTCCATTTCTTTTTGATGGAATTTCATTTTCTACCGGTGGATATTCAGCAGAATATGGGCAAGCCTTGTCCAGTGTATTAACTTTAGCAACTATAGATGAACCAGATCAAAATCAAACTGATATTTCAATTATGACGGTAGGTGCGGGTTTGGGGCATACTAAAAAATGGGACAGCAGCTCGGTTAGTATAAATACAACCTATATTAACCTCTCGCCCTATCAGGAACTTATTCCCAATAATCCAGATTTTGAATTTAAGAAACCTTTTGAAAATCTAAGCGGCGAAGCAGTATTCAGAAAAAAAACCAGTAAAGGCTTATTCAAACTATACACAGCTTTAGACCGAACTAACTTTGAAATATATCAACCAGACGAGAATTTCACCGGTAGAAATTTAGTTGATTTGACCAATCTTAATTTATACGCAAATACTTCCTACGAAGGAAACTTAGGCCAGGGTTGGAAAATTGCCCCGGGTTTTAGTTTTTCCAGGGCTAACAATGAAATTTTTATTGATGAAGTTACCTTAAAAAATCGTGAGAATGCAGCCCATTTAAAATTAAAAACCACAAAGAGGTATAATAATCGTTTAAAATTTCACGCTGGTCTGGAATATTTCTATACCGATTTTATGGAGGATTACATGGAAGATTCACAAATATTTTCAGCCAGTTATACCAATAATATTCTCGCCGGATTTATTGAATCTGACTTTATTTTCTCAAAAAAGTTTGCTGTAAAGGCTGGGTTGCGCAGTTCTTATTTAAAGTTTAATGATCTAATTGAATTTTCCCCAAGGCTTGCTGCTGCTTATAAGCTTACCCATAGTCAGCAGATTTCCCTGGCATACGGGAATTATCACCAACAACCTGTTGCAGATTATCTAAAGTATAGCAAATCTTTGCAACCCGAGAAAGCGCAGCATTTTATTTTAAACTATCAATATTCTAAAAAGGGATATTTATTTCGCTCTGAAGCGTATTACAAAAATTATTCGGATTTGGTGAAATTCGATACTGCCAGTCCAGAATTTAATAGTTCTTATTCCAACAAGGGTGTAGGTTATGCCAGGGGTCTGGATTTATTTTTCCGGGATGATAAAACTATAAATCGGTTAGAATACTGGTTATCATACAGTTTTATTGATACTGAAAGAGATTATAGAAATTACCCTGTTTCAGCTACCCCAGATTTTGTGGCAAACCATGCTGCCAGCCTGGTGACCAAATACTGGATTGAGGATTGGCAAAGCCAGATAGGATTTTCCTATAATTTTTCTAGTGGCAGACCATTTGAAAATCCTAATACTCCTGGATTTCTTAATGAAAGGACTAAAAATTATAATAATTTGAGTTTTAACTGGGCATATTTAATTTCACAACAAAAGATCCTCTACTTCTCTATTTCCAATATTATGGGAAGTAATAATATTTTTGGGTATCAATATTCCAACACCCCCGATACCAATGGAAACTTTATTTCCAGGCCTATACAACAAGCAGCGGATAGGTTTGTTTTTCTTGGATTTTTCTGGACCATAAGTGTAGATAAGAATAAAAACCAGTTAAATAACCTATAGAAAAATTTGAAGAAATTCAATTCAGAAATAGAAATCTACAGTTCAGTAAATCAAAATTTTAATTAGGCTGAATAATAACCAGATTTGAAGTATAATTTAAAAATCAATACAATGAAAACACTAATTATTACTTTTTTGATCCTAATCTTCTCTGTGCTAGCTAGAGCACAAAATTCAGTAGAAGTTAGTATTTCTGGCTTTGAATCAGATAAAGGTAAAGCAATATTTGGACTTTATTCTTCTGAAGAAAACTGGTTAGAAAAAACTTTTAAAACCTTAAAAACTGAAATTAAAGACGGTAAGGCTTATGCAGTTTTTACAGATCTGCCAGATGGTGAGTTTGCCATTTCTGCCTTTCATGACGAAGATAATGACGGGGAACTTGATATGCACCTTGGCTTTTATCCTGCAGAGGATTATGCAACTTCAAACAATGCCCCGGCTAAATTTGGCCCTCCTAAATGGAAAGACGCAAAATTTACCTTAAAAAATGGAGATATCGAAGTACAGTCAATTAATATATTTTAAAACTGATATTATGAAAAATTTATTTTCGCTAATGATTATTTTCATTTCCTGCTTTCATAGCCTTACAGCTCAGCAACAATTTGAAACAGGAATGAAGAAGGCTTTTGAACTATGGAGTAGTGGCGAGTCCCAGGAAGCAGCCAACCTTTTTGAAAGAATAGCCAATGCTGAAGGGGATAACTGGCTTCCATATTATTATACAGCCCAGATCAAAATTATTGAAAGTTTTGATATGAAAGATTTGGCAAAAAAAGAAAAGACTCTGGAAATTGCCCAAAATCATTTGAATACTGCAATGTCTTTAAGTGAACAGGAAAATGTAGAAATTATGATTTTGCAGGCGATGCTTCATACCTCTTATATAACTTTAGATCCTTCTGTTTACGGGATGAAACTCTCGGGAAAGGTAAGTTCTATTTATAAGAATGCCCTGGAAATTGCACCTGAAAATCCCCGGGTAGTTTTATCCAATGCAGAATGGGAGATGGGTTCAGCAAGATTTTTTGGAGAAGACCCGAAAAAGTACTGCACAGATATTGAACGCAGTTTACAACTTTTCTCTAAATTTAAAAGCGCAGGTGCATTTTATCCCAGCTGGGGTGAAGATCGTGCAAAATTGATTTTACAGAATAATTGTAAGGACCAATGAATTTACTCAAAGTAATTTTAAAAGAACTAGGAAAGGCATTTATAGTTGGGAATGCAATATTCGCAGTTTTTCTATTGATATATATATTCCAGGGACAGGAAATTGATTTTGATAAATACCTGTGGAAGAGTTATAAGATAAATCTGTCCTATAGTGTTTTTATTTATCTGGCTAATGCAGCTATGTTTATTTTTTTTACGAAAAAATATCAAAAGGAATTTTATAAGTTCCCGAAACTGCTGATTACGATTATGCTTTCTGTGATTTTGACTTTACTTACGATATTTTTATTAAGGTTTTACTGGCAATACGTTCTGGAAGGAGCAAACTTTATTGAATTCTTAAAAGGTGAAAAAGTCTCCTTTTATTGGATCTCAGTAATAATTACGCTTGTAACAGGATCTATTTTCTACCTAGTTAATTTTTATAGACACAGGCAGGAAAAAAAGGTTAAAGAACAGAAAATTATCGCCGGGGCGGCTTCTGCGAAATTTGATGCTTTAAAAAATCAATTAGATCCGCATTTTTTGTTTAACAGCCTTAATGTGCTGGCTTCACTTATAGATGAAAATCCCGATCAAGCGCAACGATTTACAACCGGCTTGTCTAAGATTTATCGATATGTTCTGGAGCAAAAAAATAAAGAATTAGTGAGTCTTGAGGAGGAATTGAAATTTGCTAATACGTATATGAAATTATTGAAAATGCGTTTCGAAAACAGCATTTATTTTGAAATACCCGTGGAGATTTCAAATGAGGAAGCTAAGGTGGTACCTCTTTCCCTTCAACTTCTATTGGAAAATACCATTAAACACAATATTGTAAGTGAAAAACGCCCTCTCAAGATAAGAATTTATGAACAAGACGAATTTCTCGTAGTAGAGAACAATTATCAGAAAAAAGAAGTACTGAGTAATAGAAAAGGAGTGGGCTTACAGAATATTGTAAATAGGTACAATGAGATTACCCAGAGAAAAGTATTAATAGATCAAACCGAAGAAATTTTTAGAGTAAAAATTCCAGTATTAACCAGACAAATATCAATCATGGAAACCAACGAAATTAATGAGGAAAATGCTTATTTTAAAGCGAAGCAGAAGGTAAAAGAGATGAAAGAATTTCATGGGAATTTGATCTCTTATTGCGTGGTGATCCCATTTTTAATTTTCATAAATTATAGCACATACTGGGCGTTCCAATGGTTCTGGTTTCCGTTATTTGGATGGGGAATTGGTCTAGCAATTCACGGATTCTCCGTATTTGGCTATGGTTCAGACTGGGAAGAGCGCAAGATTCAGGAAATAATGGATAAGGATAAATTAAAAACAAAATCCTGGAAATAATGAAAACTAATTATAAAGAGAATTTTAGTTATAAGTCAGCTCAAAAAAGGGTGAAAAATATTAAAGGGTTTTATATTCACCTGGTGGTTTACCTATTCATAAATATCGCCATTTTTGTAGTGGCCACTCAGAATGAAGGATTCATAAGTGGCTTATCCAATTTATCAAACTATACCACTTTCTTTTTTTGGGGTATTGGATTGTTTGCTCATTGGGCTAGTGTTTTTGGACCTAATTTGATCTTTGGAAAGAATTGGGAAGAACGCAAAATCCAGGAAATAATGGATCGGGATAAAAAGAAGATCTGGAAATAGAATTATGAACTTATAAAATTTATTGTGACCAAAACTATAATTATCGAAGATGAGAAGCCCGCAGCAAGAAGATTGCAGCGCATGCTCTCCAGACTAAATATAGAAACTGCCATTATGTTGCATTCTGTAGCTGAAGCTGTGGATTGGTTTAATTCTAATGATCATCCAGACCTTATTTTTCTGGATATTCAACTAAGTGATGGGATTTCCTTTGAGATTTTTGACCAAGTGGAGACCGAAAGCGCCGTTATTTTTACTACGGCTTATGATGAATATGCTCTAAAAGCATTTAAGTTGAATAGTGTTGATTACCTGTTGAAGCCCATAGATGAAGAAGAATTGGCAAATGCAGTGGTAAAATTTAAAGAAAATTACCTCAAAAAGTCACCACATATAGATTTTAATGCTTTTAGAAAAATCCTGGAAACAGGAAATAAACCAGATTATAAAACCCGTTTCACGATTCAGGTGGGTCAGCATCTAAAAATCATCCCTGCTAACGACATTTGCTGTTTTTATTCTGAAAATAAGGCATCGTATCTAACTACTACTTCAGGTAGAAATTACCCGTTAGATGTTTCGCTTGAAAACTTAGAAAAGGATCTGGATCCCGATAAATTCTTCAGAATTAATCGAAAAGCTATCGTGAACATTGACTGTATAGAAGATATTATTAGCTATACCAATAGTCGCTTAGAGGTTAAAGTGAAAGTGTTTAGTGAATTTCAGCTTATTGTTAGTCGGGAGCGAGTGCGAGACTTTAAAAACTGGATTTCTTAGGCTGAAAAGTTAAAATTTCGAGAAATCAAAACCCTTGTACTAATTTGTACGTAAATATTATGAAAGTCGGGAATATACAAACAGCTTTGTTCTAGTTAGCCCCCCGGTTTTCTGAATTTTATTTTTTGGTTGGTTATGTGAAGGTTTGCCGTTTAGATGTATGGTAGGCCTTCATTTTTTTGAATTCTCTTTTACTTAAATATTTAAAAGAATGCTGCAGTAAACCTTCAAGCAAGAGATCATCCTTTAGAAAAATTTTTAATTTGAAGTAAGCCTGGGTTTGGGGATTAAATTTTGGTAATGTGAAAAACTTATGGAGCGGCTACCGTTCCTAGAACATATAATTGCTCCATAGTTGGTGACTCACTACCGCCTTCAGGCTCTAAAGTAATTCCAAAGGCTTCCGATTGGTTAGGATTTTCAAGACTGAAAATCTTATTGTCGTCTGCTTCAAAGTCTGCCAGTAGCCCCATGCTAGTAGGAGTGAGGGGTTGCATAGTAAGCGACCAAACCTGATAAACTTTTCCGCGTGGAGGTTCTGGTAGGTCTTTTGCATCTATATAAGCGATATTCTCTTCAGTATTCCAGTAAACAGAAGCAAAGGCCTCAGGAGCAACCTCCTGACCCTGTAATGGGATGCGTTGCACGTTTTTATCTCTAATCACCGCAAGCAATTCTTCAGCTTTTTCAGCATTTTCGCGAGCATTTGCAATTTGATCTTCCATCTGGGCATTTCTGGCTTGCGCTGCGCTTAACTCTTCCCTTAATTCGTTGGTTCTATTAAAGAAGACGAAAAGTCCTATAAGTAACAATAGACTAGCCGCCCAACCGGAATAGGTAATCCAGGAAATGCTTCTAACCGGAGTTTCTTCCGATTTTGGTTGTCTCTGAGTGTTTGATAATTTTTCTTTTATAGTAGCTATTAAATGTTCAGCATTATTGGGAGCAGTTGCAGCTGAAAGGTTAAGTAAAGCTCTTTCTATTTCTTCAACTTCATTTTTAACTTCTGGATATTTTTTAAGTAAAGCACTAACCTCACGACTTTCTTTTTCAGAAAGCGCTCCATAAACATAAAGTTCAAGAATTCCAGACGATATGTACTTTTGAATATCCATTATTTAATTACCATTGCTCTTAGTTTATCGATACAAATTCGATTGCGGGTTTTTACAGTTCCCAAAGGCATATCTAATTCTTCTGAAGTTTCTTTTTGAGTATAGCCTTTAAAAAATAGATAATCAATTAATTTTTTGCAAACCGGCTTTAGCGCGTCAATATATTTTTTAAGTCCAATAGA
Source organism: Salegentibacter sp. Hel_I_6 (assembly GCF_000745315.1). Lineage (NCBI taxonomy): Bacteria > Pseudomonadati > Bacteroidota > Flavobacteriia > Flavobacteriales > Flavobacteriaceae > Salegentibacter > Salegentibacter sp. Hel_I_6. Next base: position 3,420,942 of record NZ_JQNQ01000001.1, read on the forward strand.
ATCTACTGCTTCAGAGAAATTAGTTTTAGACTCTAATATATCTACGAAGTTATCTGTCTTAAGGTTTTGTTGATCGTTTTTAAATCCTTTAGACCTTATTTTATCTATAGAGGCATTTCTTGCAATATTAAGAATCCAGGTGAAAAATCGTCCTTTATCAGAATTATAGCTTGGCGCTTTATCCCAAATTTTTAAAAATACATCTTGCAGAACCTCTTCGGCAATCGCCTCGTCCCTTATTATACTGTAAATAATTCCGTATGTACTTTCTGAATATAATTGGTATATACGCTCAAACGCACGTTCGTTACCATTTTGAAGTTCTAAAATTAAAGCGTCTTGTTGCATATATAGTGGCTTGCACAGTAAAAGTAGATAAATATTCTCCCTGAAAAAAATAAAAAGCGGCAACTAGCCGCTTTTTATTAAAATAATATGGAAAAATATTACATTTTTATCACACCACACCCAACTCTGGTACCTGCATCTCCAGAAGGCTGCGAAGTAAAGTCATCTACCCCATCGTGTACTATAACAGCTTTGCCGACAATATTTTTATTATCGTCATCGCAACCTATACACCATTCATCGGTAATCATACTAACAGTTCCTTCTCCATTGGCATCAACTTCAAAGTTACCTATATCTCCTTTGTGATACCCTTCAGCATCTCCCCACTTACCATGTCTTTCGTTGGTAGGGTTCCAGTGACCACCGGCAGAAGTTCCATCTTCAGCAGAACAATCTGCTTTCTGGTGAATATGGATGGCATGCTTACCTTCGGCTAAACCGGTGATGGTTGCTTCCATAGTAACTTCTCCATTTTCCTGGGTAAAAGTTACTTCACCACCTAATTCACTACCACTTTTAGGTTCTAAAGGAACAGTAATTTCTTTAGTTTCTTCCTCTTGATCCTGTGCTTCCATTTCAGAGTTCATTTCTGTGTCGGTAGCATTTTCAGTATCATTTTCTTTTTTGTCGTTTTTGCAACCTATTATAAATAAAGAGGCACAAAATACTAATGATAAACTTATTCTTTTCATAATCTATTGATTAGTTTTAAATTAAACATTACTAAATTAAGCCTATCCCAATGCTTTACCAAAGTTTTAAGGATAGGTTAACATAGCCTGTTTTCTTCTTTTTTAAATGAGTTTAGTATTAATTTGAGTTTTAGAAGTTAAACTTTTATGCACAGGGCAACGATCGGCAATTTCCAAAAGTCTTTGTTTTTGTTTTTCATCTAAGTCGCCAATAAGTTTAATTTCCCTTCTAAAGGTATCTATTTTTGAATTATCATTTTCACAATTTTCGCAATCTTCAAGGTGTTCCCTCGAATAGTAAACATGGGTTTCTACATCTTCAAGCGGCCATTTTTTTCGTTTGGCATACATTTGAAGCGTCATCGAGGTACAGGAAGCCAATCCTGAAGATAAAAATTGATAGGGAGTAGGGCCGTAGTTTTTTCCTCCAGAAGATACAGGTTCATCGGCCAGAAAGCTATGATTTCCGGCTTTCATACTGGTAGTGAAATCATCATCTTTTTCTAAACCTGCTACCACGTCTGCTTTAGATTCCGGAACTTCTTTCTTCGGAATCTCCAAATATCTAGAAGCCCAGGAAGCAATAACATTCCCGGCATATGCAGCATCTCCTTTAGAGGAAAGTAAATGTTCTGAGCCATCTAAGGAAATAAAACTCTTGGGATGTCTTGCAGCCATATAAAGTTCTTCAGCATTTTTTATACTTACAATGTTGTCCTGCGGGGAATGCATAATTAGAAGAGACTTTTTAAGATCCACGAGATAAGATTTCAATTCGTGTTTTTCAATATCTTCAAGAAATTGCTTCTTTATTTTAAAAGAACGGCCACCAATATTTACCTGTGCTTCCCCGTTTTTCTCAATTTCTTCAACATTATTTTCTATTAAATGCTGAACATGCGCAGTGGTTGAAGGTGCCGCTATAGTGGCTACCGCTTTAACAGATTTCAATTCTTTAGCGGCGAATAATACAGCAGCTCCCCCCAAAGAGTGACCAATTATTAAGCTGGGTGCTTTAAATTCCTGATCTAAAAAACTGGCTGCGGCCAACAGATCCTGGATATTTCCTGAAAAATTACTATCGGCAAAATCGCCTTCACTTTCACCTAAACCTGTAAAATCAAAACGTAAAACACCGTAACCGTTTTGGGCTAAAGTCCTGCTGATATTTTTAGCGGCAAAGAAATTTTTATTGCAGGTAAAACAATGAGCAAAAAGCACAAAGTTGTGAGGATCCTGGTTAAAAGGAAGTTCAAGATAACCAGATAAGTCATCGCCATTTTTATTTTTAAAACTTACTTTTTCTGTTTTCATAGTTTATTATTTACTCGATAATCTAAATTTCCCCCGAGGTATTTTAAATCAATTTACAAAATTTGTTTGGTGCATCAACCAAAAAGAAAGCTGATTAAAAATCTAAAATAAGAGCTAAAAATACACTCTAACGATCTTTAATCAGCTTTTATGGAAAAAGGAATTTAGATTATTCCAGCTCCTTTATTTTAATATTTCTAAACCATACTTTATCGCTGTGATCTTGCAAAGCAATATGACCTTCCCGGTTTTTACCAAAATCTTCCCAATCTTTAAATTTGGAATTTTCTACCATTTTGCTCCATTCCTCGCCATGAACCGGAAATTCATTAATCAAAGTCCCGTTTAGACGAACTGAACCTTTATTAGTTCTATGATTAATTCTAATAACGGTTTCGTTCCATTCTCCCGCGTTTCTGGTTTTGTCTTCACTTGGAGGCATCATATCGTAAAGGGCACCTGCCTGTCTAACTTCCCCATTTTTCGCATCGGGATGTAGTTTATTATCTAAAATTTGTATTTCAGGACCGGTTAAATAAGGTTCAGAATAATCTTCACTTTCCTGAACTCCCCACATAATGCCGCTATTTCCACCTTCTGAAATTTTCCATTCCAGAGAAAGTTCAAAATTGGTATAGGTTTTTTCTGAAATTAGATTCTCAGAAGATTCACGATCTCCTTCTGCAGGAGAAAACGCAAGAACGCCATCTTCTACCTGCCACTGATCTGAAATTGAATCGGCATTAAAAGCTTTCCAACCTTTAAGGTCCTGCCCATTGAATAATTTGTCCCAATTTTCATCATTATCAGCCATTGCTGTAGTGTCACTAGCCGCATCAGCTTCATAGGCATCTTTAGTCTCTTGTTCTTTTTTATCAGATTTACAAGCGGTTGCTAAAACGGCTGCAGTTGCTAATATTAAACTTACTTTCTTCATTATATATGTTTAGTTAATTCCTAAGATTCGTTTTAATTTTTGTTCGTCTATTTCACTACCGGCAAAATCATCAAATTTCTTTTCGGTAGCTTCAATTATATGGCTTTGGATAAAAGGCGCTCCTTCGCGTGCGCCCTGGTCTGGAGATTTGATACAGCATTCCCATTCGAGAACTGCCCAAACATCACAGCCATATTCGGTTAATTTAGAAAATATGGTTTTAAAATCTACCTGGCCGTCTCCGGGGTGTCTATATCTTCCTGCACGATCTCTCCAGTCACCATAACCACCAAAGGAGCCTTTTTTTCCTGTAGGATTAAATTCGGCATCTTTTACGTGAAACATTTTTATGAATTCGTGATAATGGTCTATATAAGAAATATAATCTAACTGTTGAAGCACAAAGTGGCTGGGGTCATACAATAAATTAACCCTTTTGTGATTATTTGTCGCTTCTAAAAAACGCTCAAAAGTAACCCCATCGTGAAGATCTTCACCAGGATGAACTTCATAACAAACATCTACGTTTTGTTCATCAAATTCATTTAAAATTGGCGTCCAGCGCTTTGCAAGTTCTTTAAATCCCATTTCTACAAGGCCTTCTGGTCTTTGCGGCCAGGGATGAGCGGTGTGCCAAAGCAGGGAACCGCTAAAAGTTCCGTGCACATCCAGTCCAAAATTTCTGCTGGCACGGGCGGCACTTTTCATTTGTTCAACAGCCCATTCGGTTCTTGCTTTTGGATTATTTCTAACTTCTTTCGGTGCAAAATTATCGAACATGGTATCATAAGCCGAATGCACCGCGACAAGTTGACCCTGTAAGTGTGTACAAAGCTCGGTAACTTCTAAGCCGTAAGATTCTACTTTTCCTTTAATTTCCTGGCAATAATCTTTGCTTTCTCCGGCTTTTGTTAAATCGATTAAAGCCGATTCCCAGGTTGGGATTTGTATTCCTTTATATCCTAAATCTGCTGCCCATTTGCACAAACCATCCAAGCTGTTTAATGGCGCTTTACTGTCCATAAATTGTGCTAAATAAACGGCAGGTCCTTTTATTGTTTTCATATTCCTCTTATTTTATGCGTCTAACTTTACCCAAACATTTCCTTTGGCGTGAGAGTCTACTACTTTTTCTATAAAGTTCATCCCGCGTATACCGTCTTTCATTGTGGGAAATTCTGCGGGATGATATTTTTCACCATTTATAGCTTTTGCAACTCCTTTATAGATATTTCCCATAGAATCAAAGATACCTTCAGGATGTCCCGGAGGCAATTTTGTTCCGTCTAAAGAAAGCGCAGAGTTATATTCGTGCCCTGGTTTTAAAACTTTCATAGGTTGACCGTCTTCTAACTTATAAAGGTAATTCGGGTTTTCCTGCTCCCATTTTAAGCCGGCTTTTTTACCATAGATCTTAACAGCAAAATTGTTTTCCTCTCCTGTAGCGATCTGGCTGGATCTAAGTACTCCTTTCACAAATTCTGAAAAGCGAAGCAGTACGGTACCATCAACATCCATTCTATTGTCGGAATACACGTAATTTAGATCGGCTAAAAGTTCTTTTACTTCCAGGCCGGTAACATACTCAATCATATCAAAGGCGTGTGTACCAATATCGCCTATACAGCAACTAATACCGCCTTTTTCTGGATCAAGCCTCCAAATACTATTTCTCTCTTCTTTATTATGAATTATAGGATTTATCCAACCCTGGTAATATTGAACGTCTATCTTTTGAACTTCACCAATCTCGCCAGCTGCGATCATCTCTTTCATCTGGCGAATCATTGGGTAACCGGTATAAGTATATGTTACCGCAAAAATAGTTTTCGATTTATTAAGCGTGTCTTCAAGGATTTTCGCTTCCTCGTAAGTAGTTGTCATTGGTTTTTCACAAATCACGTGGAAACCATTTTCCAAAAGCTGTTTTGCCATTGGGAAATGCAAGAAATTCGGCGTTAGAATAGACACCGCTTGTATGCGTTCTTCTTCCGGTAATTTTGCTTCTTCAGCAATTAAATGGTCCAGGTCTTTATAAACCCTATCGGTTCCAATTCCTAATTCCTGAGCGAATTTTTTACTATCTTCAGGATCAGGATTAAAAACCCCACCTACAAATTCAAATTTATCAAACATAGAAGAAGCCACCCGGTGTAAGATCCCGATAAGGGAATCGCCGCCGCCGCCTAATACTCCTAATTTTATTTTTTTACCCATAATTTTTTAATCTTTTGTTTGGTTATATTTCAATATCCTTTTTCGCGATTTCTTCATTTTTGAAGAAAATAGCAAATATTATCATTACTACAAAGGCAAATCCTGCCGGAACTATCCATATTTGTTGCCAGTCGTGAGTGCCATCTGCATTTAAATAAAGGTCACTAATTTGTCCTGCTACCCAGAATCCAATTAGCATCCCAAAACCATAAGTAGCCAGCGTAATTAAACCTTGCGCAGCACTTTTAATTTTTGGTCCCGCTTTAGAATCGGTATAGATCTGGCCAGAAACAAAGAAGAAATCGTAACAAATTCCGTGAAGTGCTATTCCTATAATTAGCATGAATGTAAGTTCACCGGTGTCTCCAAAGGCGAATAGGATATACCTGACTGTCCAGGCCAACATTCCGGCGAGAATCGTAATTTTAAACCCGAATTTTTTGAAAAAATATGGAATTAATAATAAAAACAAAGCTTCGGAAACCTGACCTATAGACATCATTGCTGTAGGATCTTCCATACCAGTTTCAGAAAGAAATAGATTGGTATGTTGATAATAAAAAGCTAGTGGAATAGATATTAAAATAGATGAGATGAAGAAAATCAAAAAGTTTCTTCCTTTAAGTAAACCAATAGCTTCTAGCCCTAAGATATCTGAAATAGTTACTTTTTCTCCTTTACTACTTGGCGGAGTTTTAGGCAATGTGAAACTAAATAATCCCAAAACTGCTGAAGCAATCGCGGCCATTAAAAAAGTGTAACGTAGCATTCCTTCCGCACGACCCTCAGAGGAGTCCCAGGCGAAAACCAGGCTTATTACCAGACCTGAAATTATCCAGCCAATAGTTCCAAAAACACGAACGCTGGCAAATTGTTTTGAAGGATCTGTCATTTGGTAAAAGGAAATAGAATTTACTAAAGCCAGGGTTGGCATATAAAGAATCATATACCCTAAAATAAAAGGATAAAAACTGGTGAAATCTTCTGCTTGAAACATCATATACAGCAAGATGGCCCCGATTATATGCAGCACCCCTAAAATGCGTTCAGCATTAAAAAACCTGTCGGCAATAAGTCCTATAATAAAGGGAGCCACTATTGCTCCCCATGATTGTGTTGAAAAGGCCATAGCTGTTTGACCTCCCGTAGCATCTAAATTTTGCGGTAAAAACGTACTCAGTGTTACAAACCAACCACCCCAAATAAAAAATTCGAGGAACATCATGGTTGATAGCTGAAATCTGGTTAAAATTTTCATTATTTTTTGTGGCTTCTCTTAGTTATTGTTGCTGTTTAATTTGCTGCCAACTTCTATTAAAAGTTCTTTTGTGGCTTTAATACCTTCTTCGGGAGATAAATTCTCACCTTCGTATTCTACACCTACAAAACCGGTATAACCTGCATCCTTAACTAGTTTTAAGATTCTCTCATAATCCAGAGTGGTTTCCTGGCCTTCCTCATTAAAATCGTAAGATTTTGCGCTTACTGCCATTGCGTGGGGCATCATTTCTTCTATACCCTGGTATTTTGGATATTCTTCGATACATTTTGCTTCCCAACGTTCACCACCTTCTCTTTTTAAACAAAAGTTTCCAAAATCGGGTAGAGTTCCACAGTTTTCCATATTTACGTTTTCAATTACTTCTACCAGTAGCGCAGCATCAGAAGAAAGATAACCGTGATTTTCTACAAGAACATTTACATTTTTTTCAGCGGCATATTCACTAAGAGCTTTTAGACCTTGGGTTGCTGAAGTTTTCCATTCTTCTGGTTCTTCACTTCCAAAAAGATTTACACGTATTGAGTGCGCTCCCAAAAAACTGGCGGCATCAACCCATTTTTTATGATTTTCAACGGCTTCTTCACGTTCTGTTTTATCAGGGCTTGCAAGTTCACCTTCGCCATCTACCATTATTAGAACATTCTCAACATTAAATTCTTCACTTTTTGCTTTTAAAGTATCAAGTACTTTTTGCATAGATTCTTCCGGATTATCGGAATCCTTAATTTTTTCAGCATAAAAACTGCTTACATATTCCACACCTTCAAAATTCATTTCACTTGCTTTTTCAGCAAAATCCATCGGATCTAATTCGCCGGCAAAAATTGGTTTATTTAGAGACCATTGCGCTAGAGAGAGTTTAAAGAATGGTTTAGCATTTTCTTCGGGCTGTACTTCAGCGGTTTCGGTATCTTTATTTTCTGCTTTTTGATCTTTACATGAGTAAATTCCCAGCGATAAAAAAAGAGCAAAAAAGAGTGAATAAATTCTAGTTGGTGTAATTTTCATAAAGTGAATTTAAGAGTTCCTATAATGTGATTTTACTGATAATTTAGAATCTTAAAAGTATACTTTTTTTTAAAGAAGTAAAATTATAGCTTGAAATTTATATATTTGGAAGGATTCGATGAACTTAATTATTAATTAACTACAGGACAGTGAGCAATTATTATGAAAATGACACTTATGATGCGATAGTCGTAGGTACCGGAATTAGCGGCGGTTGGGCTGCAAAAGAGCTTAGTGAAAAAGGATTTAAAACCCTTGTTCTTGAGCGGGGGCGTATGGTAAAACATATTGAGGATTATCCTACTATGAATGATGATCCCTGGGATTATAAGTTTAAAGGGCAATTAACCCGGGAGGAAGAAAAGCGTCAACCCAAGCAGGCACGTACCGGTTATACCACTAATAAAGCCAGTGCCCATTGGTTTGTAGACGATGTTAAACACCCTTATAATGAAACGAAAAGATTTGACTGGATGCGTGGATATCACGTTGGAGGAAGATCTATAATGTGGGGGCGTCACAGTTATCGATTGAGTGAATTAGATTTTACCGCCAATAAAGAAGACGGGCACGGTGTAGATTGGCCAATTAGATATAAAGATATCGCGCCCTGGTATGATTATGTAGAATCTTATATTGGAGTAAGTGGAGAAAATCTTGGCTTAAGCCAGTTACCCGATGGTAAATTTCTTCCGCAAATGCCTCTTAACTGTGTAGAAGATCACCTTAAGAAAAGTATGGCTGAAAACTTTACTGATGGTCGTGTTTTGACCGCAGGAAGAGTAGCCCACCTAACTGGAGATAAAGAATTTGAAGGCCGTTCTAATTGTCAATTTAGAAATCGTTGTATTAGAGGTTGTCCTTATGGAGCTTATTTTAGTAGTAATTCTTCTACTTTACCTGCTGCCGAAAGAACAGGGAATATGACTTTAAGACCAAACTCTGTGGTACACGAAGTTGTTTACGATCCTGAGACCAAACTGGCTACCGGGGTAAAAATTATTGATGCCGAAACCAAAGAAGAAATAGAATTCAAAGCTAATGTGGTTTTCCTTTGTGCTTCTGCCATTGCTTCAACAAGTATTTTGATGCAGTCAAAATCTGATAGATTTGAAAATGGAATGGGTAATGATAGTGGAGAATTAGGACATAATGTGATGGACCATCACTTTAAAGCTGGTGCTTCCGGAAAATATGATGGTTTTGAAGATCAATATTATAAAGGAAGAAAACCAAACGGAATCTATTTACCTCGATTTAGAAATATAAACGGAAGTGATAATCTTGGATTTACCCGAGGGTATGGATACCAGGGTGGTGCAGGTCGTGGAGACTGGAGTGAAAGCATAGCCGAAGCCTCTTATGGAAAAGAACTAAAAGAAGCCATTGTGAAACCGGGTGGTTGGACGATGGGCTTAATGGGCTTTGGAGAAACATTACCTTACCACGAAAATAAAATGACGCTTAATTACGAGAAGACTGACGAATGGGGTCTACCAACCATAACTTTTGATGCAGAGTTCAAAGAAAACGAACTTAAAATGAGAAAAGATATGGTAGAGCAAGCCGTAGAAATGTTGGAAAAAGGAGGCTTCAAGGATGTAGCCGGATATGATGATATTGGCGCCCCTGGTTTGGGAATTCACGAAATGGGAACTGCACGAATGGGTAGAGATCCAAAAACTTCTGTATTAAACGGGAATAACCAGGTACACGCAGTTCGCAATGTTTATGTAACTGATGGTGCTTTTATGACTTCTGCTGGATGCCAAAATCCATCTTTAACTTATATGGCTATGACAGCTAGAGCAGCAGATCATGCTTCCAAGAATTTCAAAAAATCTAACGCTTAAAAATTAGGATTATGAATAGAAGACAGGCATTAAGAAATATAGGACTTGGAGCCGGGGCTATAATTGTTGGTCCTACTACTTTAAGTCTTTTACAAAGCTGTAAAAATGATCCAACCTATAACTGGGAACCTACTTTTTTAGCAGCTTCTAATGGTTTTGCATTAAAGCAAATTCTAGAAGTAATTATTCCTAAAACCGATACTCCTGGAGCAGAGGATTTAAATATTGCTGAATTTATTGATTCTTATATGGAAGAAGTAGCTTCTGAAGAAAGACAGGAGAATTTTAAACAATCTGCCGATGCTTTTTCCAGAGCATTTAAGAACGAATTTGATAAAGAAGAAGGTGAAGGTAGCGCAGAAGAATATGAGCAAATTGTTGCTAAATATTTGAAAGCCACACCTGCAGAAAGAGACGAAATCGCAAAGCGTAATACTGAAACTCAAGATCCCCAGGATAAAGACCAGAAAGTAACTTTAGATGCCGATGCCGGTACTTTAGCATATCTTGAGGAAATAAGGAGTATGGGAATTTGGGCTTATAAAACCAGTGAAGAAATTGGAGAAAATGTAATGTGGTACGATCCCATTCCCGGGGAATATATCCCGTGTGGTCCAACCGATGAACTTGGTGGAGGTAAGGCTATGTCCCTTTAAATTTCATTTATTTTAGTTTAAATAAAAATACCTCACAGCTTTTAAACTGTGAGGTATTTTCTTATTACATAAGTTTAAAAGCTTATTTTAAATATTCCAGCACGTTATTTTCAATACGGGTTTCAATATTATTAATGTCACTTTTTACAAAAGCTTCCCCGGTAATTTTTTCGTACAATTCTACATACCGTTCAGAAACCGATTCGATATATTTATCGCTCATTTCAGGTAGTATTTGACCTTCCTTTCCTTGAAACTGATTTTCTATGAGCCACTGTCTTACAAATTCCTTGGATAATTGTTTTTGTGGTTCATCTTTATCCTGTCTTTCCCTGTAGCCATCGGCATAAAAATATCTGGAAGAATCCGGCGTGTGAATTTCATCTATTAGAACAATTTCACCATCGGCTGTTTTTCCGAATTCATATTTTGTATCTACCAGAATCAAATCTCTTTTCGCGGCGATTTCAGTTCCGCGTTTAAAAAGATTGCGGGTGTACTTTTCAAGGATTTCGTAGTCTTCTTTAGTAACAATTGCACGTTTTAGAATATCTTCTTTTGAGATATCTTCATCGTGATCGCCTTGTTCGGCTTTGGTAGCGGGAGTGATAATAGGTACGGGAAATTTGTCATTTTCCTTCATTCCGTTAGGCATTTCTACTCCGCAAAGCATCCTTTTTCCGGCTTTATATTCCCTTGCAGCGTGACCGGCCAAATAACCGCGAATAACCATTTCAATTTTGAAAGGTTGACAAGCCTGGCCAACGGCCACATTAGGATCTGGTGTTGCTTCCAGCCAGTTGGGAACAATATTTCGGGTTGCTTCCATCATTTTGGTCGCAATTTGATTAAGTATTTGACCTTTATAGGGAATTCCCTTTGGCATTACCACATCAAAGGCCGAAAGCCTATCGGTCGCTACAATAACGAGCTTATTGTTTTTTAAAGTATAAACATCCCTTACTTTTCCTTTGTAAACATCGGTTTGACCGGGAAAATTGAAATTGGTCTCTGTAATGGTATTCTTCATTTAAATTTATTCAGTATGTTCAATTTCTTTATAGGCAGAAATAATCTTTTTCACCAACCTGTGTCTAATTACGTCTTTATCATCCAGGTAGATCATTCCTACGCCTTTTACTTCTTTTAGTACCAGTAAAGCTTCCTTTAACCCAGAAATCACTCTTCGAGGTAAATCTATTTGTCCCGGGTCTCCGGTGATCATAAATTTCGCACTTTTCCCCATTCTGGTAAGGAACATTTTCATTTGTGCGTGGGTAGTATTTTGAGCTTCATCAAGGATTACAAAAGCATTGTCTAAGGTACGACCACGCATAAAAGCAAGTGGGGCTATTTGGATAACTCCTTTTTCAATAAAAGAGTCCAGCCTTTCTTGCGGGATCATATCGCGCAACGCATCATAAAGTGGTTGCATGTAAGGGTCAAGTTTTTCTTTAAGATCTCCCGGTAGAAAACCTAAATTCTCTCCAGCCTCAACGGCTGGCCGGGTTAAAATAATTCTACGAACTTGTTTTTCCTTTAAAGCTTTAACGGCAAGAGCAACCCCGGTATAGGTTTTACCGGTTCCCGCCGGGCCAATGGCAAAAACCATATCGTTTTTGCGCATCAATTCTACCAATTTACGCTGGTTGGCAGTTTGTGGTTTAATTAATTTTCCACCAACTCCGTGTACCAAAACTTCGCCACTATCCTCTGAAGTTTGATAATCTGAACGGTCTTCACTGGTGAGTACTCTTTCAATCACATTCTCATCAAGTTTATTATACTTTCCGAAGTGATCCATAAGCATCGTAATGCGCTCATCAAATTCTTCCAGCATTTCTTCGTCCCCAAAAACTCTAATTTGGTTTCCACGCGCTACTATTTTTAGCTTGGGGAAATACTTTTTTAAAAGTTCTATATTCTCGTTCTGTTGCCCAAAAAATTCGCGGGGATTAATTTCTGAAAGTTCAATAACAATTTCGTTCAAAAGCTTATGGTTTTAGTTGAAAACTGATGTTAAAAACATTTTTATTTATAGCGGTTCTTTATTTGTAGCTACTAAGTTTTAATGCTAATTTTGGCTGGCAGAATTAAGATTTGTTGCATTGAATTTTAAACTGAAAAAACAAGAAAACTTATCTTTGCCTGCTATACAAACTTACATAAAATAAGCGCTTACAAGTTAAAAAAATATTAACAATCACCTATGGCTATTATTACTTTAACCACCGATTTTGGAGAGAAAGATTACTTTGTGGGCGCGGTTAAAGGAGCTATTTATAGCGAATTGAAAGAAATTAGAATTGTTGATATTTCACATTCTGTTTCCCCATTCCATATTAGCGAGGCTGCCTACATTATAAAGAATGCTTACAACAGTTTTCCAAAAGGCAGTATTCATATTATTGGAATAGATTCAGAATTTACTCCCGAAAATAAACACCTGGCTGTTTTACTGGACGATCATTATTTTATTTGTGCCAACAATGGAATTTTATCTTTGCTGGCTTCCGAAATTAAACCCGAGAAGATTGTTGAAATAAATATTCACGATGCTATTGATACCAATTTTCCTGTTTTAGATGTGTTTGTAAAAGTTGCAAGCCATTTAGCCCGCGGCGGAACCCTGGAAGTGATTGGTAAAAATATAAACGAGATAAAGTACCTCAAACAGTTTGAACCTACTATAAATTCTGAAAAAAATCAGATTGTGGGGCACGTTCTGTATATTGATAACTATGGAAATGTGGTGACCAATATTAGCAGAAAGCTTTTTGAAAATGTTGGAAAAGGAAGAAATTACGTAATTAGTGCCAGAATGGTTACTTTCCCAAAAATTTATGAAGCTTATTCCGATTGGATTAACTTCGAGATTGAAAAGGAAAATAGGGGAGAAGAGGACGGAAAAAGATTGGCGTTATTCAATTCAGCAGGGTATATAGAATTGGCAATTTATAAAAGTAATCCTTCTACCGTGGGGAGCGCATCCACACTATTTGGCCTGGAGCACCGCGATACGGTAACAATTAAATTTGAAGAAAAATGATACACAGAATTGTGAAGATGGAATTTGACCCTACTAAAGTTGAAGAATTCCTTTCTAATTTTGAAGAAAATAAAAGTAAAATAAGAGCTTTTGGAGGTTGTTATAAATTACAATTATTACGGGGGAAAGACAATACAAATATCTTTTTTACGTATAGTTATTGGGTTGATGAAACTTCTTTAGAAAATTACCGTAATTCTGAATTATTTAAAGATGTTTGGGCCAAGACCAAAGTGCTTTTTAATGCAAAACCTGAAGCCTGGAGTACAGAAATTATAAGCAGTCAATAATATAATTAGAATCACACTTGCCAATGCTGGCTATCTTAAACAAAGAAATAAATTCATTTTTTTCGTCGCCAATCGGTTATTTGGTGATTGGGATTTTCCTGGTGGTTTGTGGCTTGTTCTTATTTGTTTTTACCGGGGAATATAACATCCTGGATAATGGTTTTGCCGATGTAAAACCATTCTTTAACCTGGCACCCTGGATCTTTATCTTCCTAATTCCTGCCATTACCATGAAAAGTTTTTCTGAAGAAAAACGACAAGGAACAATGGAGTTACTTCTTACGCGGCCAATCGGTTTTACGCAACTTATTTTGGGAAAATATTTTGGAGCTTTAATTCTTGTGATTTTAGCCATTTTACCAAGTATTCTATACGTAATTACTATTGACCAACTGGGAAAACCCGTGGGGAATTTTGATCTTGGTGCAACCCTGGGTTCCTACCTCGGGCTTATTTTTTTAGCCGCTTGTTATACTGCAATCGGGATTTTTGCTTCTTCCTTTTCCCAAAACCAGATCATTTCTTTTGTGATCGCGGTTTTTCTATGCTTTATAAGTTATTTCGCTTTTGAAGGTTTAGGAAATTTAGATTTTTTTGGCAGTATAAATTATGGAGCAGAATATTTAGGAATTAGCTATCATTACCAGAGCATAAGTAGGGGTGTTATTGATACCCGGGATGTAATTTACTTCTTAAGTTTTATCGTGCTTTTCCTGAAACTAACAGAGCTTAGGTTGAAATCAATTCAGAAAAATTCTTAAGCTTTGAAACAACAAAACACATATAAAGCTGTATTTCTGTTGTTTATTGGTATCATTGCGATTAATCTTTTGGCGGCCAACTTTTTTGAACGTATAGATCTTACACAGGATAAGCGCTACACCTTATCACCGGCCGCTTTAGAAATAGTAGAAGATGCTAATTCGCCTATTGTGATTGAAGTTTTTTTAGAAGGAAATTTCCCTTCCCAATTTAGACGACTTCGGAATGAAACCCGGCAAATGCTGGAAGAATTTTCAGCTTATAACACGAATATAAAATTCATTTTCACCGATCCTTTAGCGAAAAGTAATGACGCGGAAGCTACAGGAACAGATTTCTACGAACGTGGAATGCCACCGGCAAGAATAAGCGTTCAGGAAAACGGTAAAAGTTCTGAGGCCTTAATTTTCCCCTGGGCGCTAGCCAGGCTTGGAGATAAGAAAGTGCAAATTCCTTTGTTGAAAAACAAACTTGGCGCTACAGATGAAGAACTTGTAACCAGCTCTGTTCAGCAACTGGAATACGCAATTGCAAATGCCTTGAGCAAATTAATTTATCCGCGGGAAAAGAAAATCGCAGTGATGCGTGGTAATGGGGAATTGCCTGAAGCTCAAATAGCCGATTTTATAAAAACGCTGCAGGAGTATTATTTTATGGCGCCGTTTACTTTAGATTCGGCTGCTGTAAATCCTCAAAAAACGCTTCAGCAATTAAAAGAATACGATTTGATTCTCGAGGCAAAACCAACCAAGGCATTTACCGAGAATGAAAAATATGTTTTAGACCAATATACAATGAATGGTGGCAAGTCGCTTTGGCTTACCGAAGCCGTTGCCATGGAAACCGATAGCTTATTAAACCCCACAGGAAGGGCATTTGCCTTACCGCGAGATCTTAATCTCGGCGATTTTTTCTTTTCCTACGGAATTAGAGTTAACCCGGTTTTGGTTAACGATATTTATTCGGCACCTATAATTCTGGCTTCCGGGCAGGGAAATAATACGCGGTTTAATCCGTATCCCTGGTTTTATAGTCCGTTAACCACTTCGCCCAACGATCATCCGATTATCAATAACATTGAAGCGGTGAAATTTGAGTATGCGAATCAAATTGATACGCTTCAGAATAAGCTGGACAAAATCATACTTTTAAGCAGTTCGCCACAAACAAAACTGGAAGGTACACCGCGACAAATCAGTCTGGAAATGGTAAGCAGGGAACCAGATTTGGCTTCGTATAAAGATGGGGAGCAACCGCTTGCTGTTTTGTTGGAAGGTGAATTTACTTCCGTTTATAAAAACAGAATTAAACCTTTTAGAATCGATAATTCTTTAGACGAAAGTGAGTCTACGAAAATGTTGGTAATTGCCGATGGAGATGTCATTAAAAACGATGTTCAACGAGGCGAACCTTTAGAGCTTGGTTTTGAGCGTTACACAGGAAATACCTACGGAAATAAAGAATTTCTACTTAACGCGGTAAATTATATGTTGGATGATACCGGGCTTATAGATATACGCAGTAAAGAGGTGAACATCCCATTTCTAGACGATCAAAAAACCGCAAATGAGCGGGAAAAATGGCAGGGGATTAATATTATTCTTCCTCTGATTTTATTGGGACTTTTCGCTTTCGGATTTAATTATTTTAGAAAAAGAAAATACCTTAAATAGCTTTTTCAGTATTTACTTTTCTGAAATTAAAATCAACATATTAACAATCCTAAAATTATTATTCAGGTTAATCCTTTTAAAATCAGTTATTTAATATAGATTTTATAGATTTTGATGTTAATAAAAATTGAGCTGGACAGGCGTAGTTTTTAACGGATTAAAATATATTTGTATTGATTTCTAATTAATCACAAAGCCGATGAAATTTATTGTATCCAGCAGTTATTTGCTGAAACAGCTTCAGATACTGGGCGGGGTTATCAACAACACCAACACCCTTCCAATTTTAGACAATTTTTTATTCGATCTTAAGCAGGACGAACTTACCGTTTCTGCCTCAGACCTTGAAACTACAATGTCTGCGAAACTTAAGGTAGAATCAGATTCCGAAGGAAAAATAGCGGTGCCTGCAAAATTACTATTAGACACGCTAAAAACTTTTCCCGAGCAGCCATTGACTTTTGTCGCTGAAGACAACAACACTATAGAATTAAGCTCCAACCACGGTAAATATGCGCTTGCGTATGCTGATGGTGAAGAATTTCCAAATCCTGTGGAATTGGAAGATCCTAGCAGCACCGTTTTAGAAGGCGATATATTGGCAACCGCGATAAGCAAAACTATTTTTGCTTCCGGAAACGATGATCTTCGTCCTGTGATGAGTGGGGTTTTCTTTCAGTTTACTACAGAAGGTTTGACTTTTGTTGCAACTGATGCCCATAAACTGGTAAAATATCAGCGTGAAGACGTTACTGCTTCCCAGGCTTCAGAATTTATTATGCCGAAAAAACCTCTAAATCTTTTAAAAGGAATTTTGGCCGGTAGCGAGAGTGAAGTGCTAATAGAATATAACGATTCTAATGCGAAATTCATCTTTGATGATACGCAATTGGTATGTCGTTTAATTGACGGAAAGTATCCAAATTACGAAGCGGTAATTCCGAAGGAGAATCCGAATAAATTAACCATAGAGCGCAACCAGTTTTTAAGCTCGGTTCGCAGGGTTTCTATTTTTTCTAATAAAACCACGCACCAGGTACGTTTAAAAATTGCCGGAGCTGAACTAAATATTTCTGCAGAAGACGTTGATTACAGCAATAAAGCTGAAGAGCGTTTAACCTGTTCTTACCAGGGCGATGATATGCAAATTGGTTTTAACTCGCGTTTCCTTACTGAAATGCTGAATAATTTAAATTCAGATGAAGTGCAATTGGAAATGAGTTTACCAAACAGAGCCGGAATTTTAACTCCCGTAGACGGACTTGATCCAGGAGAAAAAATTACAATGCTCGTTATGCCGGTAATGCTTAACAACTAGTATTGAGTAAATAGAATTTAGTTAATAGTAAAAAGCAGCCAACCGGCTGCTTTTTTTATTTTGAATAATGTTTCAGGTTTACTTTATAATTTCTATTGTTAAAGGATAATTCGGGATCTCCCCGTTGCTTACTTTGATGGCATTTACAATTGGTAGGATAAGCATAATGACAGCAATACCAATAAGAGCGATTATCCCAAGTCCGAATAAAAAGATTAGCGGAATACATACTAAGCTATATATAAACATGCTTATTTGGAAATTGATAATCATTTTTCCGTGAAAATCCATTCCGGCAACTTTATCTTTTTGTGTAAGCCATAGGATTAATGGAACTATAAAGCCGCCAATTCCGGTAACTAAATCCAATAACTGACTTAAGTGCGTAAGGACGAGCATTTGGTTGTCTTCTCTCATTTTTTCTTTGATTGATGTGATGTCTTCTTTATTAATAGACGATCTTTTTCGCACGATGTTACAATTTTTAAAAGATGCAATTTTTCTCCCCCTCTTTTGGAGGGGGTTGGGGGGAGGCTTATCTTTGCCTTATGAAATTAAACGATACTATTGTAGCGCTTGCCACGCCTTCTGGAGCGGGTGCTATTGCGATAATAAGACTTTCTGGCCCTGAAGCCATTGCTATTGTTTCACCACTTTTTAAAGCAAAAAGCAGGAAGAAACTTGAAGACCAGCCCAGTCATACTTTGCATTTGGGAAATTTAATGGATGGCGATCGTACTTTAGATGAGGTTTTAATTTCAGTATTTAAAGGTTCGAAATCCTATACCGGTGAAGAAACCATAGAAATTTCCTGTCACGGGAGTCCATATATTCAACAGGAGATTATCCAGTTGATGATTAGAAAGGGTTGCCGTTCTGCGGAAGCCGGGGAATTTACGATGCGTGCTTTTCTAAACGGAAAGATGGATTTGAGTCAGGCTGAAGCCGTAGCCGATCTAATTTCTTCTGAAAATCAGGCCTCTCATCAAATGGCACTACAACAAATGCGCGGCGGCTTTTCTAATGAAATTCATAGGTTACGCCAGGAATTACTGGATTTTGCTTCGTTGATTGAATTAGAATTAGATTTTTCTGAAGAAGATGTGGAATTCGCCAATCGAGATCAATTTAAAGAACTGGTAGCTAGAATTCAGCAGGTATTAAAACGTTTAATAGATTCTTTTGCTACCGGAAATGTTCTTAAAAATGGAATTCCCGTTGCGATTGTAGGTGAGCCAAACGTAGGTAAATCTACTTTATTAAATTCACTTTTAAATGAAGAACGAGCCATCGTATCTGAAGTTGCCGGAACCACCCGGGATTCTATTGAAGACGAAATGAGTATTGGTGGTGTTGGATTTAGATTTATTGATACCGCAGGAATAAGAGAGACTCAAGATGTAGTGGAAAGTATCGGAATAAAGCGAACTTTTGAAAAGATCAGTCAGGCGCAGGTAGTTGTTTATCTTTTAAACGCAGAAAAGTTTAAATCTCAAAGTTCAAAATTTAAGGTTGAGATTAAAAAGATTCATAATCAATTTCCTCAAAAACCTCTTGTTGTTATCGCGAATAAAGTAGATCAACTTACGGAAAAAGAGAAAGAGAATTTATTTGAAAATTTAAACGAACTGGAAGGCGCAAGTTTGCAGTTAATTTCTGCTAAAACAGGCGAAGGTGTAGAGGAATTAAAAAGTAAATTACTGGAATTTGTAAACACCGGCGCGCTTAGAAATAATAATACCATCGTAACCAACAGCCGTCACTATAATGCACTTTTAAAAGCTTTGGAAGAAATAAACAAGGTAGAAGAAGGTTTGAATACCGATCTTTCAGGTGATCTTTTAGCCATAGATATTCGTGAAGCTTTGGAATACTTTGGAGAAATCACCGGGCAGGTCACTAATGATGAATTATTGGGGAATATATTTTCTAATTTCTGTATTGGTAAATAAACAGCAAATATCAAATGATGTCAAATGATATTAAATGACATCAAATCGTACTATTATAAAGGCTTTAGAGCCTCTTTTATTTTATGATACATTTCCTATTTTTGCTATTGGTACACCTATTTTTGTGCCTTTGGTACACCTCGATGTTAAAACTTGTGTTCCGGGTGTACCTTGGTACACCTCATATTATTTTTTTAGCTATCTTTAAGGAAAATAAGGAGATATGAAAATTAAGTTAAAAAAGAAAAAGCTAGCTTCCGGGAAGTACAGCCTTTATATCGAATACTATAAAGGAAAAATTAGAGATGCAAATGGTAAGCAGACCAATAAGAGGGAATTCGAGTATCTCAAAGAATATTTATACATAAATCCCAGAAATGCTTCTGAGAAAAAAGAAAATGAAGAAACTCTTTTAAGAGCTGAACAAATACTTTCGATCCGCCGAGCAGAATATGCTCAGGGTAAATATGGTATTAAAGATAGAAGTAAGGATAGACTTCTATTTCTCACTTATTATGATAAACTTAAAGAGGAGCGTTACGAAAACAAAGGAAACTATGATAATTGGGATGCCGCTCAAAATCATATTGAAGACTATTGCAAAAAAAGAAAAGTCACCTTTGAGGATATAGACGAAGATTTTGTCATAGGTTTTAAAAAGTTTTTAAACAAGACCTCCAGTATTAACTCCAAAACTCCCCTTTCCCAAAATTCTAAATATACCTATTACAATAAGTTTAAAGCAGCTTTGAGGCAAGCTTTCGAAGATGGATATACTCGTAGAAACTTTGCTACCACAGTTAAGGGTTTTGCCCAGGGTGAAACATCCAGGGAGCATCTTACACATGAGGAACTTCAGGCAGTGGCAAAAGCATATTGCAAACACCCAGTTTTGAAATCGGCTTTTTTGTTTAGTTGCCTAACAGGATTAAGGTGGAGTGATATTAACAAGCTCGTCTGGTCTGAAGTACGGGATGAAAAAGATGAAACCCGGTTAATTTTTAAGCAGAAAAAAACTTCGGGGCAGGAATATCAATTCATCTCTAACCAGGCAAGACAGCTTTTAGGTAAGAGAAAACGAGAAAATGACAAAGTATTTCAGGGTCTCAAATATGGTGCTCATTTTAATGCTGAAATCCTGAGGTGGTGTATGCGTGCAGGTATTACTAAACATATTACCTTTCATAGTGCCCGCCATACACATGCCGTTCTTCTACTTGAAAATGGTGCTGATATATATACTGTTTCTAAGATCCTGGGCCATAAAGAAATAAGAACTACCCAGGTGTATGCTAAAATAGTAGATAAGAAGAAAAAGGAAGCTGCTTATCTAATTCCCGAACTCGAAATAGATTATGAGTTTTGATTTATTCAAATACCTGACCACCCTTGGCTTCATCTATATTTATGGAAGGCTAATTTTACATTATGGTGAAATGCTTTGGGCTTATATGATGAATGAAAGAATTTTATGGAATATAAAAATTGAAAGACCTAGAATTCTTTTTATGGGGTTGGGTTTGGGAGTTATGCATCTTGCGGTTTATTCGCGGTATACTATTGAATCAGATACGCTTCTAGTCCCAGCAATAAGTTTTCTTGTTTTTTTAGCCGGCTTTTTTCTTTCCATTCTTCCCTGGACGGAAAAATTTAAAAATAGTATGCAGAGCCAAAAGCCAGCTGGCTCTCTAAAAAAGGACAAAAATTTTAATTTGGCTATTTCAGAAGGTCAAATTCAAAAGTTATATCATAATCTAATGAGGTATGATCTTTTGAATTCTGAGAAAACAAGCCTCCTGGATTTCAAAAAGGTGCTTACTGAAAATTGGGAAACTCATAATTCGAAAATCCATTTTAATATGGATGGTGCAAGCTGCAGGGAGTTTTATGATTATTTGACCCGAACCTTTCCCGAAAATTCCTTAACAATGAAAAATTTCTTTGAAACGTCTAAGCTGGTAATAAGATCCGATGGGAAACCTTATAAGTATAATACCATTAAAAGTGCCCCGTTAAAAACGGTCTCCTCGAAGGAGAACGATAGGTTGAATAAAATTTTTCAAGAGCTGACTTTAAACCAGGCAAGATCTAAAGTGGATAAATCTTTTTAAAATATTCGCAAACTATGATCATATCTTCATTAAATTTTTCCGGATAGTAGGCCATCTCTCTTTCGTAATATGCCTGGTGAACTTTTTTCCAGTATTTTAAAGATTTATCACCTTCGCCTTCAGTTGCTGCAAATTCTTCTGTGATTTTATTAAATGGAACCTGCTCTATCTTCAGCGTTTCAATTATAGCTTTTGCATTTCCATTCCAATCCGTCACAATTTGTTGGTCCCCGGCTCTTGGCAGAGGTTCATTATATTTTTTAAACCACCATAATGAAGTAGCAGTTGCTTGCTTTATTCCCTTTACGACTAACTCTGCGCATTCATTCGCGTCTTTTTCATTGTCACAGAAATAGAAAGAAACTGGAACTTCTCCTAATTTATTCTGAGGGTTTTGAGTAAGAAAGTCTTCCCATAGGCTTATTACAGATTTAAAATTTTCCTCCCATTATTCATAGTTTCCCTATCTCGAAATTTTTTGAGTGCTTCTTAAATTTGTTTTATTCCAGTACCTGCCTAGTCCAATTTTGAATAACGCTGCTCTAATAGATCCGAGTATTTTTGCTTGTATTCACTTGATAAGAAGGAGTCTTCTAAAAGAGAAAGA
Organism: Salegentibacter sp. Hel_I_6; assembly: GCF_000745315.1. Classification (NCBI taxonomy): domain Bacteria; kingdom Pseudomonadati; phylum Bacteroidota; class Flavobacteriia; order Flavobacteriales; family Flavobacteriaceae; genus Salegentibacter; species Salegentibacter sp. Hel_I_6. The sequence continues at coordinate 3,443,014 of NZ_JQNQ01000001.1, forward strand.
GCTTTCTTTTTATTTTTAATGAATCTTTTAAATACTCCATCAATCTGCTTTTTGTTCAATTCCAGTTTCTCTCCCAGACTCACAAAATGTTTTTTTGCCAACTTTTTCCGCTTTCCTGCAAGAGTTAGCGCCAGCTCTTCATCATCTTCTGGGTTAACTATAGCTACATTTAAAAGATCATAGGCAGGGGACAAGACCCATTCTCTACTTCGTTTTATTAAAGAAAAGTTTTTCAGGTGCATATCGTTATTCCCCGTGAGAAAACTAAATACAGCTATTTCAAAAAAATAAAGTTTATCGAGTAAGGTGTTAGAGGAATAAGTCCCTATTGCCCTTCCTACTTTCTCCATCGAACCTTTGTATTTATCAAACGCCTCCAGGATCTGAAACATATCGAGCATATGAATCTTTTCATTATTAAGTGTCCGATCTATTCTCTTTGTGATATAAGCTAACTCTCCAGATTTTAATCTTATTAAACTTGAAGAAACCGTTCTTATTCCAAAGCTTTCTGCCATACGCATTGTGAAATGTTCGTTTTGCGGCATTTCAGCAAAAACTGTAGAGGGTGGTTTTAAGATATAATTTCCTCCGAGCGCTCCTACCACTGTTAACCTGTTATTTTCCGATGCTAGTGCTTTATCGGTGAAGGATAAAGAAAGTTTAGGTTGTACCCCAGGAACTGCTATTCTTCTTTCTACCACATTTTTTGCCAGGTCTACCATTTGATCCAGGGAATATTCCAGCTGAGGCGGAATTTCAGTACCAAAGAAATTTACACTGCAATTAGGGTGAAAATCTTTAGGATCTGTATCTGCCAGTTCCTTATAACAATATAGACATCTATTCTGCATTTTCTGTAACTATTGGGTGAACACTGACCGCACCTATACAATTTTTGCAACAAGCTAATAATAGTCCCATTCGGTCATTACGGTTGATTTTCCAGTTTTTTGAGGCTATATCTAGAAGCCATCCTTCCGGGATAAGACCTTCAAAAAAAGGAAAAAGCCGTTTTTCTACATAAGGTTCTTTTCTAATCGGCATCGTAAACGTGATAAATTGATCAGGATATTTATCAACGTAATTAATTTCATATTGAAATTGATATTCTCCTTCATCGGTTTCGGTTAAAATACCTGCTAGAAGTTCCTGATAATAAATTTTTGCCTGTCTCATAAATTAAGTTTGAGAAATATCATTTTGGTCTACCGGAGCAAGTACATGTCCAAACATCTTTAGCACCTGATTTACCTTTTCCATATTCAGGTTTTCTTTTCCCTGTTCTATTTTTCTCACAACGGTCAAAGCTACACCAGCCCTTTCGGCAAATTCTTCCTGGGTGAGTTGGTTTTCTTTTCGCTTTTGTTTTAAAAACTCTGAGAGATTCTTCATTATATGTAATTGAATATAATTATTGCAAATATACCTTAATTATATGTTTATACGTATATTTTTGAATTTATTTTTAAATTTATATGTATTTGCATATAAATTTGAGGGAGAGGTAATCAAATTGATTAGGGCTGATTTTTCATACTTTAAAAAAGAAGTCATACAAGGTATGAATAGTATGACTTTCTTATCATTTCCCATCTTAGTTTTGGTTCCAGAATTAGAATTACAAAAGCGCTTTTGTTCATTTTCTAACTTAAAATTTTTCAAAAATGAACGAACTAAAAATGTTAGAGCAACTGGACCGTATAGAGAAATTAGTCCGCGCTCAGAAAGCCGTATTGACTTTTGACCAGGCCTGTGATTATACAGGAATTTCAAGAAGTTATATGTACAAACTTACCGCCAGGGGGGAAATTCCATTTTCTAAACCCAAGGGTAAATTGATCTTCTTCTCTCGTGAAAAACTGGATAGCTGGCTACTTAATAATTGTCATTCTTCTAAAGATGAAATTAAGAGGGGAGCAGTAGAATATACCTTCAGAAATAGAAGGTTTTAAAGCTTTGGGTTATGAAGAAATTTGAATCCAAACTCTATCAGGTTTCCGAGCAGAAGAAAAAAACGATCTATGATGCCGTGGAGGAGTATGTTTCTGATAAATATGATATCAGGTTTAACGAAATATCTCACGAGTTTCAGATCCGGATTAAGGAGTCAAATACTTGGGAAGATTTTGAAGTGAATTCTCTACTTATAGAATTAGCGAAATCGAATATAGAGATTAATCCGGGCAAATTGGACATCTATTTACGGTCTAACCTAATTCCGAGATTTAACCCGATTGCGGAATACTTTGATAAGCTTCCAAAATGGGTGGGTGGAGATCATATAAGAACACTCGCTTCATATCTTCCCGCTAAAGAACCTGAGCAGTTTCTTTATCATTTTAGAAAATGGCTGGTTAGAACAGTTAAGGGTGCATTGGATGAACATTACTTCAATAAGCAATGTTTGGTGTTGGTTCATTCAGAACAGAATTCAGGAAAGTCTACCTGGTGCAGGTTTCTCTGTCCACCGGCTTTATCAAAGTACTTTGCTGAAGATATGACCACCGATAAAGACGCCAGGATCCAACTTACCAGGAATTTCATCATCAATTTAGATGAATTATCTGTGCTGGCCAGAAAAGAAATAAATGCGCTTAAAGCTTATTTCTCTAAAACGATGATCAATGAAAGGCTGCCTTATGATCGCAAAAACTCAAACCTGCTAAGGACCTGCAGTTTTATTGGATCTACCAACAGGGCAAGCTTTCTTAATGATGAAACCGGTTCTGTGCGTTGGCTATGTTTTGAGCTAAATGGTAAAATTGATTTTGCTTACTCCAGGGAAGTAGATATAAACAAAGTATGGGCTCAGGCCTATTACCTGGCCTATGTGGATGAACAATTTAACCCGGAATTGACCCTGGAGGATATTGTTGCAAATGAAGAAAGGAACAAGACTTACCGGGAAGCCAGTATGGAAGAAGAACTGCTCTGTAAGTACTATCTCAAGAGCTTAGATCCAGCCGACTTTAAAACGGCATCAGATATAGTGTTACAGCTCAATTGTATCAATCCGAGACTGAATATGTATTACATGGGAAGAGCTTTAAAAGCTCAGAATTATGAGAGAGTAAAAGAGCACCAGAGCGGGGTATATGGCTACCTGGTGAAACAGCGGTTCAAAACCTCTCCTTTAGAAGTTTTATAAAATCTATTTACCCTAATTACCCAAACCTTGGAAAGGGCTGTTAACAAAGGGGGTTTCACTGGGTAAATAGAATTTAAATCTATTTACCATAATTACCTTTTTTGGTAGATAGGGTAGATAGGAAAAACAGCCAAAAATGAATTAAAACCCAGTGTTTACAAGCCTTGGGTAAATAGGTAACTTAAAAATTTAAAAATGAACTTAAATAACTTATCGTGTAAAAGTGCCCGTAATATTTGCATCGTAAAAACGCTTGCAAAATTAGGGCACTTTCCCACCAGAAAATCGGAAAAAGAAGCTTGGTTTCTGAGTCCCCTGCGGTCAGAAACCCAAGCCTCTTTTAGCGTCTCTTTAATTAAAAACTTATGGTTTGACTTCGGACTGGGAATAGGAGGGAATACCATAGATCTAATAATGCTTGTAAAATCCTGGTCTGTAAGGGAAGCCCTGGAATTTCTAAAGAACGATATAGGATATCTTTCTTTTAGCCCGCCGGATATTGGACATCTTACTAAGGAATCAGAAATTAGTATCCTGGACGTTCAAATTATTCACCTGAAAGCATTAATTGATTACCTGGACTCACGCAATATACCTTATGAGATTGGTAGAAAATACTGCAGGCAGGTTTGGTATCGCTGTAAAGGAAAACGGTTTTTTGCACTTGGCCTTGAAAATTATAAAAGAGGCTGGGAACTTAGAAATAAATACTTCAAAACTTCCAGTAGTCCTAAGACCTTTTCTTTTTTTGAAAGAGAATCCAAACAGTTAATCATCACAGAAGGGATGTTTGATTTTCTTTCCCTGGCTACCATCGATGAAGACTTAGTACAAAACTCAGACTGCATCATTTTAAATTCCCTGGCTTTTTTGGAAAGGATAAAAATGCTCATTCCGAAATATGAGAAGGCTCTGATTTATCTGGACAATGACCCGGCAGGTAAAAAAGCCGCTAGTTTGCTTTTAGATCAGTTTGATAATGTGACTGATTGCAGCAACTCTTACTCTGACTATGTAGATCTGAATGAAAAATTGAAAGCTGAGAAATCATTGACTTTAAAATAATGATGCTTTGGTAAATAGGGAACCCCTATCGGAGAATTTCAGTTGAAAGGGAAAAGCAAGATGTGTCATTGTAATGACAATCTTGCTTTGCGCCCGATGGTTGCAAAGATTTTAAAAAGAAAAAAATGAAAAGGGAATACATCCAGGTTCGATGCTCAATCTACGAGAAGAAGCTGCTCCAAAGAAGAGCGGCCAGGGCAGGAATTTCCCTTTCTGAATATATAAGAGCCACAGCCTTTGATAAAAATATTGTAGAACGGATAACCCCGGAACAATTGGAGACTTATAAGATGCTGGTACAGTACAAGAACAATTTTGCCCGCATTGGAAATATGTTTAGAAAGCGGGATCCAAAGCTGGCCAGAGAAGTGGAAGACCTGGCTAAAGAAATCAGGACCCACTTAAAAAACTTTAAAAAATGATAGGGAAAGGACATAGCGTTTCAGGCACCAGGGTTTCCATATCCTATGGCTGGAACCAGGAAAAAGAAGCTGAAGTCGTCTTAAAAGAACACGTAGCCGGGGATACTCCCGCTGAGATAGCCGAAGAGTTTAGGATTATTCAATCGCAAAATGAACGCTGTATTAATAATACCCTAAGTTTTATCGTCAGCCCGACGATCGAGGATGGACAGGATCTGAGTAAAACAGATCTGGAAGAGATTGCCAGGAAGTTTTTAAAGGAAATGAACCTGCAAAACAATCAATCTATTGGCTTTGTACACCGGGACAAAGCGCATACCCACGTTCATATCTATACCAACCGCATTGGCTTTGATGGAAAAGCCTACAATGACAGCTTTATCGGAAAACGAAGCCAGATAGCGGCAGATAATGTTGCAAAAGAATTAGGGCTGACCAGGGTTCGGGAAGTTCAGCAGGAAAGACTTAATGAGTTAAAGGGGCTGCGACAAGAAATCAAAAATATACATGACCGGGTACTTCAGTCGAGGCCAAAATCCCTGGATGACTATATAAGCAAAATGAAAGCTCAGAAGGTGGAAGTGATTCCCACCATCAATAAAGCCAATCAACTACAGGGGTTTCGGGTGGAATACAAAGGAGTAAATCTAAAAGCCAGTGAAGTGGACCGATCAATGAGCGGGAATAGGTTGATCCCAACAATCTCGCAAAACCAGGGTTTAAGAAAGCTTATGGAAGCACCAAAAGACCTGCAAGTTTTAAATAAAACGGTACAATTAAGCGGTAACCTGTCCACCAAAATAGCTAAAGAGATTTTAAAAGGAATAGTAAAAACAGTAAGAGATACCGGTATAGGTATGGGATATTAAAATTTTGAGTGATGAAAAAACTAGATGAAATTATGGAACTGATGGCCGATGAAATGAAGGATTTCAAAACTGCTGTGCTGGAGCTTCAAAAGCTCTCGGAACAGTTAGAAAAGATGAGCATCCCCATTAGTACGGAAGCATTGGAAAAGAACCTGAACACATTCCTGCAAAAACAGGAAGTAGAAAAGGGAAAAACGGATGAAATCCTAAAAGAGATAGACCGGAAATTAAAGCGCGCCAGGATCATACCCAATTATCTGCTGATTCTTTTCGGAATATCGGGAATTATTGCTTTAGGCTTCGTGGGGTATTTTGGTTATACCTCCAAAGAAAAGGTAGAAGACAATTTTGAAGTTTACCGAACGATTATGGAATCACAGAATAAATCTTACCAAGATTATTTTGCAGCATATCCGGAAATCCAGGAGGCATACTGCGAGTGGCTACAGGGTGGATACCAGGGTTTGTAATGACAAATGCCCTGGTGCAAAAATTAGTAAAATTGCGGCAAATGCCCTGTAACACCCAGTAAAACCGTTGAAATTTGCGGCAAAAATTTAGTAAAGTTTAGTGCAATTTTTTAAATAGTTGGTGCAAAGCGAGGAGATTACCAGTAAATGGCTTGAAAGACCCTGAAAACAGGCAGAAATTTACTGGTTTTATAAAATTAAATAGATTGCGCCCTCTGCTGTTTTTACTTTACGCTTAACTTCCCGTACGCTATAAAAACAGCAGAGGATCCAGCGCAGATTATGGTAGATTATGGGGCAGGGTATTTCGAATAAACTAGTTTTAGGAACTTCCAAATCTGATTGGTTGTTATAAAGGTTTTTGCTAAAAAAGTAGTATTTTAGAAACTCTAGGAAAATAGTTAAACTATTGATTTTTAAATTTATATCGCCAATTATAGCTACATACAGCAATTCTTATTAAAACATTAAGAAAATGAAAAAAATAAGACTGTTAATTTTTTTAATTTCAAGTATCATTTTAAGTAGCTGTGCTCCATTACAACCCGTGACATCAATTAAAAATAAATCCATTAGTGCTTACAAGTACATTTTTATTTCTCAAACAAGTAGCTTGACTTCAAGCTCCGGCGCATCAGTCAATGGTCAATATTATTCAACAAGCAAAAGCGTAAATCCAAGGGATGTTATTTCGGGGATATTAGTTAAAGATGGATTTATTTTAATCCCAGAATTAAAAAGTGAGTTGGCTAATGAAACTTTAATAGTTAACTATGGTGAAAGTGGTAGAAGGAATACAGGCCTAGGTAGCTACACAATAGAGGTTACAATTCAATTTATTTCATCGGATTCTAATGTCTTAATTTCATCCTGTACTGCTGAAGGCCGTGGGGAGACAGAAGCGGATGATATTCGAATAGCAATAACACGCTGTTTAAATAATTTATTATCTGAAGAAAGTTGAATAACCAATTGTTTACTCAACCGCAGTTGCAATTAAAGGTACTTCATAAGGAAATGCGAAGTTTGATTGATCGGTGCCATTGAGCCAGGATTGATGATCCTGTTTTTTTAATACTACCGGCATTCTTTTTTTGTTGTTGTGGATTTCTGCCATTAATTCATTTGCTTCGGTGGTTACGATAGAATAAGTGTTTAAGGTTTTATCGGTTTCGGGATTATTCCAGGTAGAATAAATTCCGGCAAAGGCAAAAATCTCCTGATCTGTTGGAGTAATTAAATATTTCTGTTTTTCTTTTCCTTCAGGATCTTTCCATTGCCATTCGTAGTAACCATCAGCTATAATAAGACAACGTTTTTTTACTGAATTGCGAAAAGAAGGTTTTTCGGCTATGGTTTCAATTTTAGCATTTAGGGTCATTTTTTTGATTTTATCATCTTTTGCCCAAAATGGAATTAATCCCCAATTAAACATTTGAATTTCACCTTGATTTTCATCGGAAATTACCGGCGTTTTTGAAAAAGTAAAAGCATTGATTTCCAGTTGTGGCTTATATGCATCTGGGTCAATAAATCGAGCTTCAAGGCTACGCTCTATTTCGCTTAGCTTTGAATTTAATTTGGTACGGTAGCACATTGCGTTAAGTTTGGTATTCTAATTTACTAAAAGAAATCAACCGGTCCAATGATCAAAAACTACAAAAATAACTTTTGTAAACTGCTTTAGGATTGTGCCATTAATCAGGTGTTATGCTTATCATTGTAGAATTCATTAAAAGCTTCCAAAAAATTGATGGTATTTTGCCATTCCCCGGCTTTGAATTTAATATCCAGACCTTGCTTGTTGAGAACAAATGGTTTTACCTTCTCCAGTTCATCTTCATACCATTCAATCCAAAACAAGAAAAAGTCTTCTGTACCTAGTTTCTCATTCTTTTTTAGCCATTGCATTAATGCCGGGTGGTCATTCCGTACATTTTCCAGGGTGGCAACTTCTTTTGCAAAATATGATTCATATTCGTGTAATTGAATAACTTCATTTAGTGAACTATGTAAATCTTTAAATTTGCTTTCAGGTGAGTCCAACACGCAACTACAGGGCAGGTCACCAAAGCAAGAATCATTCATCCAATTTTCCCGGCAATATTGAGCTAAATCTTCGAAAGTTAAGATCCACCAGGTAATTTTAGGAATATTGTAAAAACCATCCTTTTCCAAATTTTCCAATTCCAGAAGAGCGTCTTTGATTTCCCGGAAGTAGATTTGTTTTAAAGGATTTTCGGATGATTTTGGCATTTTGAGGATCTATGATTGTTATAGAAAATTATGAGGGATAAATTTTAAATTTTACACTATTCATATTTTCTAATCTCTGCAGATATTCATCATACATACGCTGATGATTCTTTATTCGCTTATAAGTATACTTATCAAATATAGATTCTATAATTATCTGTGAATTAGATTTTTTATTCGGAAAAAGGTTAAATCCTTTCCCTGAATCAATGCTCAAAAAATTAGTGAGGAGTACACGGTCGTGAAGATCATAGGTATCTGTCTTTAAGGAGTTATTAATAATTCTGATCTTCTTTTTGTAGTTCGCTAGCTCTCTATTTAGTTTTTTATAGCGTTTTTTGACAGCTTCAAATACATGATTTTCACTATCTGAAATGCCATTTAGTTCTCTAGTAAAAATTTTCACCCCTATGGTCAAATTTTTCCCATTCAGAATGATTTGAAGAAGTGGTATTATATTTTTCTCTAGTGCCTGACTTGGTTTATCGGTTAAGATATAATTGTCATTAACCAGGATCTCATTGAAAGGAATTTGATTAAGTGCCTTGAAAACATCCCAGTTTTTAAAATCTTCACTCAAGTCAATTTTAAAATGGGCTTTCTCAATAATATCTTCAATTTTATTTTGAAAGTTTCCGGAGGAAAAACAAAGTGCTCCCTCTGCTTCTGCCTCTTTGTGCCAGGCCTCTTCTTTATCGGTAAAGATCAAGGTTTGTCGGCATCGGGAATTTTTAAAGAAGTGATCCTGGAGAGACTTAACCGGGATTGGTGGTGCATAGCTTGCCCGGTAAGCAATAAACGGATTACTGAGTTTGAGTTTTTCCAGTGTTTCAGCATCATTAATTTCAGTATCGATAAACCAATCGATTTCGCCATATTCTTTCAAAATACTGGAAACAACCTGTTGCTCTCGTGAAAGTTTCTCTTCATCATATTCAATGAAGAAATTATCCAAGAATTCTTTTTCGATATATAATTCCATCGCTAGTTGTTTTGTTCCTGGTTAATTTTCATCAAATCAAACTGCAGCCTGGTTGCTTCATCATAAAAGCCGGGGCCGAAAGTATCGGTAAGATTTCCTGTTTGGGTTATCTCAATTTTTTTAACTTTTGGTTCTTCCTGGGATACATATTTATCTGCATTGAAATAGTAGATGACCGATTGTTCTGGTGAAAGTTCTTTTTTGGCTGTTAGGTATTGTAGTTTCCGGATAAGATATTCACTGTGGGTTTCGATGATTAGCTTCTTGGCGGGAAATTCGGTTACAGCCAGATTTAAGATATCGGCCAGCTTGGCCTGAAGATCAGGATGAAGGTTTGCCTCTGGTTCTTCAATTATCAAAATATTCTTCGACATAATAATTTTAAGGAAGATGGGAATAAGTTGGGAAAAGCCAAATCCGAGATCGGCTAAAGATACTTTCTTACCCTCATGCTCAAGATAAATTACGGAAATTGTATTCTCATACCTGACCGGTATTAGCTTTCCTGGAATTTCCATGATTTTAAAAGCTTTTTCAATAAATTCCAGGTTTTTATTGCTGCGTTCTGCAAAATCTGCCACAATTTTGTCTATTTCCACTTCAGATTCGTTCTGAAGAACTCTCCTCTGATTTCCTCTGTTGGCAGAAAGATAATCTACTTGATTTAGTAAAGACTTAAATTCTGGATCGAATCTGCCCAATTGTGAAATTATATTCTCGCCGGACTCCTTGTCAAAAGGTTCAAATTGAAACCAATTCTCTTGGAACAAAATTTGACCGAGCCGTGAAACTTTTACCTCAATTTTATCTTCGTTAAATTTTTTAAAAGCTCTCTTAATATATTTTTTAAATATCAATTTCACTTCCTTAAAAAGGTAAGAAATGTTATGGGTGAAATTGGAAAGAATATCCAGTTCTTCTATCTCTATTGCATCTTCAAACTCTACATCTCTAAAAGCTTTTTTCTGTAGTCGAAGCAGAAGAGTTGTGTGGTAATCTGTTTTATTTTCTCCATTAATGAATAAATTGAAGAGTAGAAAATCTTTTTTTAGCTTCAATATTTCATTTCTTATGGCTAAGAGGGAGAAAATATTGTCATCTACTTTTACTGTTAAATCATTATTTTTCCTGTAGTTGGAAATATTAACTTTTTTAGTATTCAAATTCTGTTTCTGAACGGTTTTAAACCTATCTTCTATCTTTTGAGGATTTAACCATTCATACTCAAAACCTTCTCCAGTCCAGTGAGGAATTATGTATTCAAACTTTCCTTCATATAGAAATTTTAATAAGTTGCCAATGTTAATGGAGTAGTATTCATAGAAAGAATTACTGCCTGCCCAAGGGGCCCATTCAATAGGTCCTTTTATTTCATTTGTATATTTCAAAAGTGATTTTTTATCTTTTGTAATTACAATTTTTGAAACCCTGCCTTCCTTATAGTAATAATCTAAAGTCACCTCTTTAAAAAAAGGAATTTCAGTTTCAAAATGAATTTTAATTTCGTTGGAATCACTCTCCCAGTTTAATATTTTTTTATAATCTTCTAAATTATGTTTACCTTTTTTAAAATCTAGAGAACCCAGACCGTTTTTCAACAAGAGTAATAATTTTATAAATGAACTCTTACCACTATTATTAGGTCCTGTTAATAGTGTAATGGGTCTTAATTCAAACTCTGTATAATCTTTAAAAACCCTGAAATTTTGTACGCCTATTTTTTTATGAGCCATATAAGTCTGAAAATTTTACTGGAGCAAATATAATTTTAACCAATGCAGTCTATCTGCACATTATTTCTTAATTTTAAGACCAAGTTAACAATTCTCCCGTGTCTATCACCAAAAATGCTTTAGTAAGATATCAAACGCTAGACAGATGCTTTCGTAATCCAGGTCGTAGGTATTCTATAAGTGACCTTCTTGAGGAGTGTAACAAATCACTAGCAGAGTTAAATGTTTATACAGAAGGAATAAAAAAGCGACAGCTGTACGAGGATATCAAATTTATGGAATCTTCTCAGGGATGGAGTATTCCTTTAGAAAGAATTAAACAAGGAAGAAATGTTTATTTCCGATACGAAGATTCAGAATTCTCTATCAACAATCAACCTATAAACGAACTGGAGGCCGAGCAATTAAAATCGGCTATGTCTGTTTTACAACGATTCAAAGGCTTGCCGCAGTTTAAATGGATTAATGAAATCTTACCTAAGATAGATCAGGCCTTCCAGTTTTCTAAAGATACGGGCGGAATAATTAGTTTTGATAATAATGAGTTTTTAAAAGGTCTTGAGTTTATAGATCCTTTATTTAATGCGATTCTTTATAAAAAAGTAGTTAAAATCAATTATCAATCTTTCAGAAATCCCGAACCAGTAATAATTATTCTATCTCCTTACCATTTAAAAGAATATAATAATCGCTGGTTTGTATATGGCAAGAATTCAGAGTATGAGAATATGGTGAACCTCGCACTTGACCGCTTTGAATCAGTAGAGGAATTTGATGGGATTTATGAGCCTACAGATATTAATTTCGAGGAATATTTCGAGGATACTATAGGGGTTTCAAAAATTCCCGGGCAAAAACCTGAAAAGATCAGGCTGAGAATTGATAGCAGTCTTTGGCCATATATAGAAACCAAGCCCATACATGGTTCGCAAAAAGTTATAGAAAGGAGGGAAACAAGTACGGAAATTCAACTTGAATTAATTCCCAATTACGAGATGGAGAGTTTAATTTTAAGCTTTGGCGAAAAAATAGAAGTTATAATGCCATTGGATCTCAGGGAAAAAATTAAAGAAAGAATACAAGCCTTATTTGAAAAATATTGAATGTGTGCAGATTGAGTGCAATAAATGAAAGTAAGTTTGCTGAAGATAACAGAAACCCCGGTAAATTAATAGGTGAATGAAAAAGATTATAGAAGATAAGGCAAATGAAATTTGGAAGGCTTTTGACTTTCATAGGGGCTCTAGGGAAATTTCAGATATTTACCAACTTGGTTTGTTTTTGTTATTATTAAAAAGAAAAGGAACTTTACCTGAATTCACTTTAAAGGGTGGAAAGGAATTACCTTTTAAAATAGAGGAACAAGTATATAAGTGTGAAATACCTGAATTTATTGAAATCTATCAAATAGAGTTTAAACACAGGCTTCAGAGGTTTGGAGATTCTTCATTAAATATTTTTCTGCTTTCATTGCGTGTAATTAATTTGGACGATTTAGATCAAGATTCCTTTTCAAAACTTTTTGAGAAGTTGTTATACCAAATATCAGAGGCGCAGGGAAAACGAGGTGGAGAATATTTAATTCCCAAAAAGCTTAGCAGATTTATGTTAGAGCTAGTAGAATTACCCAACAAATCCCTGGTTTATAATCCCTTTGCTGGGGTTGCATCATTTGGTGTCGATTTGGACGAAAATTCGAGTTATGTGGGGCAAGAGATTAATCAAAGCATCTGGGCTCTAGGAACTCTAAGATTTATAGCTCACAATAAAAAAAATGGATCATTAATGTTAGGAGACTCCTTGAATGACTGGAGGGAAGACACATTTTTTGATCTAATAATATCAGCTCCACCCTTTGGTAAAATAAGCCATTTCAATAATCATCTTGATTCAAGTATCAAGAGTTGTGATGAATTTATTGTAAAGAAGGGGATTAAATATTTGAAATCAGAGGGGGTATTGATCGCTTTGATGCCTAATAGCTTTTTGTTTAGTGGGGGAGCTTATAAGGCACTTAGAAAAGATTTAATTAATAGAGATTTAATTGAAAAAATAATCTCTATGCCTGCCGGTATACTCAATAACACCGGAATTCAAACTTCGATACTTGTTTTAAACAAAAACAAAAAAGAAAAGGAATTTATTACCCTGGTAGATGGAACTTCTTTTGAAATTAAGCACCCTAGAAATGTTTGTCTCGATTATAAAAAGCTTAGTTCCCTGCTCGGGGAGAACCAAGAATCAAAAGGGCTAAAGAAAGTGAATCAACTACAAGTTATAAACAACGATTATAACCTCGAAGTAGATAGATATTTTTGGGAGGATGATGAAGAAATTGAGAAATATGACGCTCTCACCCCATTAGCTGAGATCTTGGAGGAGGTGTATAGTGAAAAAATTAAAGATGATGAACCCTTTCAATTGGTTTCTATTAAACATCTTTCAAATGACAATTTTGATTATAATTTAAAGTTAGAGGAAATACCTATTGAAAAATCAATAAGGAGCGCTAGAAAAATTACTGAATCCTGTCTATTAGTTTCCAGAATCGGTAATGATCTTAAGCCCACATTCTTCAAGTATAAGGGACAGGGAATAGCGGTTTCTAATAATGTGATGGCATTTAAGTTGCGTGAAGATCTAATTGATATGGATTATTTCTTCAATGAACTCTTTTCATCTTTAGTGCAAAAACAATTAAGTGTTTATAGAAGAGGAGCCTCTCAATTAATGATAAGGAAACAAGACTTCTTACACATTAAGATTTCACTTCCCATTCCGGATAAACAAACTATTAAAATGAAGGCTGTCAAGGAATCTTTCTTTAAAGCTAAAGAGAAGGAAATTGCTTTACAAAAAGAGCTTTTAGGCTATAAAGATGAAGCATTTCGTGAATTCGCCTCTATTAAGCACACTTTCAGGCAGTATTTAAATGCTCTTAAATCTAATGTTTCTGGTACAAGAAAGTTTATATCACGAAATGAAGGTCAAGCTATTGGCCTAGAAACATTATATAGTAAAAATCTCAATAGGTCGCTTGGGCAACATCTGTTAAGTCTTGAGGGGACTATAGATTCAATGTCACATTTGCTCAGTACATTTAATGAAACTAAAACAAAAGATGAGACAAATGAAACTTTTTTTAGTTTAATAGACTTGGTCAAAGAAAGTCAAAACAGATTCAAAAACCCAGAGAAATTTATTTTTGAAAAATTATACGTTGATAGAGAAGCTTTAACTGATTTTTCCGGCTATTACACAGACCCTAAAATCAAATTGAATCAAGAAAATTTTTTTACTCTTTTTTCAAATATAGTTTCAAATGCTGTAGACCACGGTTTTCAAAATAAAAAAGGGAATATTATAAGAACCACTATTACTAATGATTTTAACCTAAAAATGCATGTAATAGAAATCTCTAATAATGGGAGTCCTTTACCTGAAGGTTTTGATCTCATAAATTTAACTACTCGGGGTGAAAAGACATCTAATAGTAAAGGTTCAGGAGTGGGTGGTGCAGATATTAAGTCAATTATGAATCATTACAATGGCAAAATTCAACTCCTGAACGAACCCGAAGCTGAATTTCCGGTAACATATATATTAAAATTTCCTTTTCATATTGAAGCAACTTTATAATTATGAGATATAAAATACTTTGGATAGACGATGAATATAAAAGACAGGAAGACTTCATTGGAGCTGCCGAACAGGAGGATCTGGATGTTATTCCTTTTGAGTCCCACGAAGAAGGTATTGGGGAACTGGAAGCAAACCCTGGATATCATGCGGTTATCTTAGATGCCAAAGTAAAGCACAAAAAAAGTGATACTGTTAGTAATCTAAATGGCTTGAGGGCATCACGTGATTTCCTGATTGAGTATAATAAATCGAATTACCTTCCTTATTTCATTTTTACGGGTCAGCCGGATTATACTACAAATGAAATGTTTCAACAATCTTTTGGAAAATATTTTATTAAAGGTAATGACAACGAAGCCCTTTTCAAAGCAGTTCTCCAATCGCAAACTGATAGACCTGAAATCCAGGCCCGAAAGGATTTTGCTGAATCTTTTAAGGCATTCGATAAAGGAATATTAGGTAAGAAAGAAAAGAAGATCTTTTTGGAAATTATAGACAGTTTTGAAGAAAAAGATTATCGTAAAAAGAATATTAATACACAGAGGGATTTTTTGGAAGCTATTTTTATTTCGCTTAACAATCCTATTCCCTGCATTCCTCCAGGCCTCTTTAACAATAATAAACCCAACCAGGAATGGTGTACCCGATTTTTAGAAAACCGACCTACTAAGGATGGAAATGGGAACGAGCATAGATTAAATGAAAATATTCCCAAGGATATCAAGGCTGCCTTTCGAAAACTGAAAGAATCTACCAATCAATATTCCCACTTAAACGATGAAGAAGTAGTGAAATTCCCATTCCTTTCAAACTTCTATTTAATAATGGAAATCCTTTGCTGGCTACCCGAATTTGTTGACGAACACTATGAAAATTACGTTTAACCGTAAAAAATACAAATAGCTTTAAACTAACTTTGAAAAACACCAACACCAAAAAATGATTACAGGAGATTTAAAAAATCAAGTAGATAAGATCTGGAATGACTTCTGGACAGGAGGAGTATCCAACCCATTAACTGTTATTGAGCAGTTTACTTACCTCATTTTTCTAAAAAGGCTGGATGATAAACAGCTCAAAATGGAAGAGGAGCAAAACTTGCTGGGCATTCCTATGAAAAACCCCATTTATACCGAAAAGCAAAAACCCCTTCGCTGGAGCCAGTTTAAGGATAAGGAACCCGAAGGAATGTTCGATCTTTTTACCAGGCCACAAGAAAAGCTGGGAGGATTGACGGTTTTTGATTTTATGAAAACCGTCGGAAAAGAAGGAGGCATATTTTCCTCTTATATGAAAGGTGCTACTTTTATGATTCCTACCCCACAGGTGTTGGATAAAGTGGTGCAAAAAATAGATGCTTTGCCTTTAGATAACAGGGATACCAAAGGAGATATTTATGAATATATGCTTTCCAAGTTATCGGTAGCAGGTAAAGCGGGACAGTTTAGAACTCCAAAGCACATCATTCGCATGATGGTGCAAATGATGGAGCCAAAGAAGGATGATATTATTAGTGATCCTGCATGTGGTACGGCGGGTTTCCTTGTTTCTGCCGGGGAATATCTTTACGAAAATCATCACGACTGGTTTGAAAAGGAAGAATTCAGGAAACATTATGACGAAAAGATGTTTAACGGGACTGAGTTTGATTCTTCTATGCTGCGTATTGCGGCTATGAATCTGCAGTTGCATGGGATTGAATCGCCTCAACTTGTTGGCAAGGACAGTTTAAGCAAAAGCAATGGAGATGTAGATGATGCCTATACCTTAATTCTTGCCAACCCACCATTTAAAGGTAGCCTGGATTACGACACCGTTGAATCCAGCCTTTTAAAAACTACCAAAACCAAAAAGACAGAGCTTTTATTTTTGTCTTTAATGTTACGGACTTTAAAAACCGGGGGCCGTGCAGCGGTAATTGTGCCCGACGGCGTTTTATTTGGCAGTAGTACAGCGCATAAAGCTATTAGAAAAGAACTGGTAGATAACCAGCAGTTACAAGGCATTGTTTCTATGCCTAGCGGAGTTTTTAAACCTTATGCGGGAGTAAGCACTGCCATTTTAATCTTTACCAAAACCAATAGTGGCGGCACAGATAAAGTTTGGTTCTACGATATGAAAGCCGATGGTTTAAGCCTTGATGATAAACGGAATGCCTTACTTGATGAAGAAGTAACCGAACTTACATTTAAAGAACCTGAAAAAGCTTTGGAAAAAGCCAGGGGCAAGAGTGATATCCCGCAGATATTACTGGATTGGAAAAAACTGGCTAAAGGACAAGGTGACTTCACCGATCGCACCTCTCAATCTTTCCTGGTACCTAAAAAGGAAATAAAAGATAATGACTATGACCTTAGCATTAACCGTTATAAGGAAATTGTATATGAGGAAGTGGAGTATGAAAAGCCAAAAGGACTTATTGCTTCTATAAAAGAACTGGATGCCGAACGTCAGAAAGCTTTGTCTAATCTTGAAAAGATGATAAGAACATAATGAGTCAATATGTAAAATATGATATGCGACCTTGGCAAGAGGTGTTGACCATAAAAAATGGCAAAAATCAAAAAAAAGTTGCAAACCCAAATGGGGAGTTTCCTATTTATGGTAGCGGTGGAGTTATGGGTTACGCTGATAATTTTCTATGTAGGGCAGGTAGCACTATAATAGGAAGAAAGGGATCAATCAACAATCCTATCTACGTTAATGAAAACTTTTGGAATGTTGACACAGCTTTTGGCCTAGAAGCTGGAGATGATTTAGATGCAAAATTTCTTTACTACTTCTGTATAACCTATAATTTTCTTAAACATAACAAAGCCACTACTCTTCCAAGTTTGACTAAGGCAGATTTGTTGAAAATTGAGATGCCACTCCCTCCCCTAAAAACCCAGCATAAGATCGCGGCCATTTTAGATGAGGCCGATAAGCTGCGCCGGTTGAATAAAAAGCTGATCAAAAAATACGAGCAGCTTAGTCAGAGTTTGTTTTTGGAGATGTTTGGGGATCCGGTGAGTAATTCTAAAAATTTCGACACACCTTCATTAAGTTCAATAACAACTAAAATTGGAAGTGGCGCGACACCTAAAGGAGGGAAAGAAGCATATTTTTCAGAAGGCATTAGCCTTATCCGAAGTTTGAACATTCATAATAATAATTTCAAATATAAAAATTTGGCTTTTATTGATGAGGGTCAAGCAAAGAGATTGAGTAATGTTACTGTTGAGGAAAATGATGTGCTTTTTAATATCACAGGTGCTTCTGTTTGTAGAACTGCAATTGTACCTAATGGTATACTACCAGCAAGAGTTAATCAACATGTAGCAATATTAAGACCAAAAAAGAATAAACTAAATTCGATATTTCTCTGTCATTTGCTAATATCGAAGAATTTTCAAAAAAAATTAGAAGATTTGGCTTCAAAAGGTGGAGCAACTAGACAGGCCATCAACAAATCTCAACTTGAAAATTTACCCATTCCATTGCCTAAGATTGAACAACAATTAGGTTTTGAAAAATCTATCCATATGTTAGAAAAACAAAAAACTCAAGCTCAACAGGCACTGGCGCAGAGTGAAGAATTGTTCAACAGTTTGATGCAGCGGGCTTTTAAGGGGGAGTTGGTGAAATAGGAATAATAAAATCATTGAAAATTTTTTAATCTTAAAATTTAAGCTCGTATAAAACTCTAAATAGAAAAATTTTAAAATATGCAACCATCATCTGAATCTGCTAATATATATCCCAGAACGAAGGAGAATATAAAGAGCATTTTTCTTTATTACTTTCCCTATGAACGTCATTCAACTATCGATAAGTTAGTAGAGGATGTTTATGATGCCCGGGGTTTAGAATTAAATCAGATTGAGTTTGTAGTCAAGGCTATTTCAGAAAATTATGATTATTTAAGAGAATTGCTTGCTCCTAGTGGTTTTAGTGTAGCAGTTGCCTACACGTATGGTTCCAACGCATTATATGGATTCCCTAACATAGCTAAAAGAAATCACCAAGTAAGCACGAGATTTAAAGAAAGGGTATTGGGGAACGAAACCTACTAAAAGATTTCTATGACAGGAAGCCAGATTATAAGAGATTTAAAAATTTCAGTTTATGAGCTTTTAGAATATGGAAGGCTGCTGGAAGTAAACCTGAAAGATCCCAAAGTTGAAATTTCAAACCAGACTTTTCAGCAAATTAAAGATTTACATAATAATGAAATAACCAGAGACCGCGTTTTTGAAATAGCAATGACCCAAAAAGCAGATGTTATTGGAGCCTTTAGGGATGATCAAGTTTATAAAATTCCAGCTAAGATAAAATGGTTTGGAAATGAATCTACGGGTGGTGATTATGGTTTTTTAGAAGCCCCCGTATTAGGAGATGTCTTTTTTCATTATGACGCCGTAGAAAATATCGAAAGGGCTAATTTAAGATCTGAAAAATTTGTTTTGGCAGAGTTGCCAAAGAATGATTTTGAGATAAATAAAAAGAAATCAGCAAGTAAAGTATTGGATTTAGAAGCAGAAAAAGATATTTTCTTTATGCTTCACTGCTTCTCACGAATTTTCAGATCGGCTACTGCCAATCTGCGTAATTATAATGAAGGGCCAGATACCATTCTGGAACAGTTTCATAAAAACATACACGAGCTTCAGTTTGATATAGGAGAGACTGAAAGAATTTATTTTACAAAGCTTGTTTTACAACTTATCCGGGAAAAATATATTCCATATAAGGTGAATATTCACTTTGAAAGATTAATTCGGGTATTCAAGAGTGAAAACTTCACACCTAAAAATAAGGAAGAGATAGATGAAATTACCAGGAAGTTTATACTCAAAGAGAACTATAATTTTGGCGAATTTAATTTTGTCCTGGAATTTAGAAACTTTTGTGATCTAAATATAGATTGGGAACTCGATGAGTCTATTCGTGAGGTTTCTCCAGAGAAGGATTTATATTATTGGTGGAGCAAACATAAACTGAATGTTCCTGTAGTCTATATTTTAGATAATATAATCGAAAAGGTAATTCTAACTCCCGAGGGTAGTAAGAATAGTTTAGATAGGCTTTCTGAGGAGGAGCTTAATGAGTTATTTAGAAAGGTATTTCAAAATATCTTAAATGATCAAGAAAATAGATATACCTCAGAACAGATAGGTGGTTTTGTTAAGCTTTCATTTGACTTCAATAAGAGTTTGGATTTAAGTCTGTTGGGGGAAGAAAGATTATTTGAATTATGGAATGGAGAATATATAGATTATTTCCCTGTAAATGCTGTAAGAGCATACCTTAAAAATAAACGAAAAGAGGAATTAGAATCAGAAAAGGATACTCTTTTTATATCCGTAAAAAGAGCTAGAGAATTTATAAAGAAACTAGATTCCCAGCATCTTCGAGATTTAGTGGCATCTATAGCTCTCGATGATGATAAAATAAAAACTCCGGCACAGTTTGCGGAAATTAAATATTTATTTGACAATTTAGGGAGAAGTAAAGCCGAGGAAATCGGTATAGTTGATTTAGCGCTTGAGTATTCTAATGAATTTTATAAGCTACAATTATTTATTGCAGATTTCACAGATAATATAGACTATGATGAAGCTGTCCTTTATACCGGAATTTTAGAAAGTAAAAAACAGAAGCTGTTTTTTAAAAAGCTTATTAAGCTAATAGAAGAAAAAAAGCTTCAGCTGAGTCTGGAAGATTTAAACAGGGTTATTACTATTGATTATGAAACCAGTGAAGGCGCCAGGGAAATAGATGGTGTTGGCCTGGATTTTAGTTTAAGTGTTATTCTTAAAATTCTAAATGATTTAAAGAGTAAAGAGCTTACCAAAACAGAAACTATATTTAGTATTGTTGCAAGTCAGATAAAACGGCCCAGTGACCTGTTGGTAATTGATGGCTTTTTTGACTCATGCGATGGAAGAGGTATTATTGAGCCAAAAGAAAAATCACCGGGAGATGATGCTATTACACAGGAATTTAGAACTGTAAAAAGTGAAAAGCGGAAACCGAGGTTTTCGACGATTTGCGATGGTAGAAAAGCCATAAACAGGGCCACCGGAGAGCCATCTCTTTGTCAGAAATCAGGAAAAGAATTTTGGTGGTGTGAAAATGATAAATGCTTTGAAATTGCCAGAAAACCTCATAAGCCCTTACACTGGAAAGATTATAGTTTGGCCGATATTTTACGGGTTCTGGAAATAGAATACAATGAAAATCAATATGAAAAACTACTTGGAATTATTAATCGGGCGAATAGGTATTTTGAACATCTCAGCTGTCGAAAATGTAATAAAATTCTTAAACCGGCAGATAAGGACAATTACGGTTTCTATAGAGTAAGTAATTTTCAATGTCAGGATAAGGAATGTGAGGAGCACAATAATATTATTTACTTATCACACTGTGCTAATGGAGCTTGCCAGGATATTGTAGATAGCAGGGATTCGGTAAAATGCAAGCCTGAAGGTTACCATCAAAACTGTGGATGGTATATCTGTAACAATTGTTTTGCCTGTTGTAGCTCTGAAAAAATTAGCGGCAGAGTAAATGCTTATAATTTTTCCGGTCAAGAATACAAATGCCATACCGAGGGGCATCGGGACAAAGGGATATTGTGCTGTAATAAGTGCGGAGAGGAAATGACCGAGAAGGAACAACACGGCAAACTTTATAAGAAACAACTAGATTGGTTTATCGAGCAAAAAGAAAACCATAGAAATATTGTGAAATATGGTACGCGTCGAGATGGGAAATGGTGGTTTATTTGGAGCCAGGGGACTTTTTCTTTTGAGGATTTTAGAAAACATTTAAAAAACCTGTATTCTACTGGGTTTAATATACCCGATTATAATATTTTAGAAAATACTACGCAGTTAATTGCGGAACCATATCGAGAGAATAACGCACCAGTTTTTATTTGCTCTTCCTGTGATAATATATATAAAACTACAGATTTAGAGGAATTTGATTATGCCAGGCAAAACAGTATTTCTAAATATCACAACAGAATTTTTACCAATCAGAATGTTGAATAATTGATCTATGAGCAACTTTAATTTTCTACAAAAAGAATTTCCGGGCATCTATAAAGAAGCTTTCAATGCAGAGAATCATACTTTTCGGGAGCCGAGATACTCAGCGCTACTTTCAAGAAGTACTTTAGAGAAAGCTATTTATTGGCTCTATGAAAATGATGTAGATCTTGAATTGCCTTACGATACAAAATTGGGAGCTCTTCTTCACAATCAGGATTTTAAGGATATCCTAAAGCCTACAATGTTTAGGGAACTTGATGTTATTCGGCTTGCTGGAAATAATGCAGCTCACGGTAAGAAAGTGAGTCAGTATGAGGCTCTTCAATCTATTAAAAATCTATATCGATTTTCATCTTTTATCAGCGTTTACTATAGCGAAGAAAATCCGGAGATTCCTTTATTTAATGAAGCTATAATTCCACATGGGAAAACTGAAGATCGTAAACTAAAGGAAATAAAACAGGTTGCCGAGAAGCTGCAGGAAGAACTAAAGCAAATGAAAGCCGAAGCCGAAAAGCAAAAAGACCTTTCGGCTCAAAATGAGCTTTTAAATCTTCAGCTAAAGCAACAAGAAGAGAAACTAAAGACCAGAAAAGAGGAGCGTAAAAAGACTACAGATCCCGATAAAGCTATTCCGCCTTTAACTTCAGAAGTTGAAACCCGTAAACAATTAATAGACTTGCTGTTACGAGAGGCTGGCTGGGAAAATTTAGAGACTGGAAAAGACCTGGAATTTAAAGTTAATGGTATGCCTCCTTCCACCAACCCAAGCGGAATTGGTTACGTAGATTATGTGTTATGGGGTCGCAACGGTTTACCTTTAGCTGTAGTAGAAGCAAAGAAAAGTCTCTACGATGCTGCAAAAGGAAAACACCAGGCTTTTTTGTATGCAGGCTGTTTAGAGAAAGAATTTAACCAGAGGCCCATAATATTTTATTCAAATGGTTTCGAAACCAAGTTATGGGACGATACCTTTTATCCTGAAAGAGAAGTTCAGGGTTTCTATACGCAGGATGAATTGCAGCTTCTTGTAGACAGGCGGCAATCCAGAACTGATATTAGGGAATATATAGCTAATCCTGATATTGCCGGCAGGCCTTATCAGCTTGAAGCAATTCAAAGGGTGTCTGAAAGTTTTGTTACTTTAAAAGATAGTCAATTAAAGGGTAAAGCCAGAAAAGCTTTACTGGTAATGGCTACAGGTAGCGGAAAAACCCGTACTGCAGCTTCTATTGTAGATATGCTTACAAAATCTAACTGGGTGAAAAGAGTGCTTTTCCTGGCAGACAGGAATGCATTAGTTACTCAGGCTAAAAATTCTTTTAAAGAGCACCTTCCTCATCTTTCTGCAATAGATCTTACCAAGGAAGTTGAAGATACCGGGACCAGGATGGTTTTTTCTACCTATCCTACTATAATGAACAAAATAGATAGTCTTAAATCTGAAGAGGGTAGATTCTATGGTGTGGGACATTTTGATCTAGTTATAATCGATGAGGCACACAGGTCAGTTTATCAAAAATATAGATCTATTTTTGAATATTTCGATAGTCTGCTTATAGGATTAACTGCAACCCCTAAAAAAGAGATAGACAAGAATACCTATTCCCTGTTTGAAATTGAAGATGATAACCCAACCTTTTCTTATGAGCTTGATCAGGCTGTAAAGGATGAATTTTTGGTTCCTCCAAAAGCTATTGAAGTACCCATAAAATTTCCACTGGAAGGTGTGAAGTATAAAGAACTCCCGGAAAAGGACAAAGTGCAATATGAAGAGCTCTTTGGGGATCCTACTACCGGAACAGTAAGTATAGAAGAAATTGACAAAGGAAAAATAAACACCTGGCTATTCAATAAAGATACGGTAGATAAGGTGTTAGCTCATTTGATGGAAAATGGTATTAAAGTTGGGGGCGGGGATAAATTAGGGAAAACAATCATTTTTGCTAAGAACCATAAGCACGCAATTTTTATTGAGGAACGTTTTAATAAGAACTATCCGGAATATGGAGGTTCTTTTCTAAGAGTGATAGATAACCAGGCCGATAAAGCTCAAGATTTGCTGGAGAAATTTTGCGATGATAAAGAGGAAATGGAACCTCAAATTGCGGTTTCAGTAGATATGATGGATACCGGAGTAGATGCACCCCGGGTAGTAAATCTTGTATTTTTTAAAAGGGTAAGATCGTATTCTAAATATTGGCAAATGATTGGCCGGGGTACAAGACTAAGACCAAATCTTTTTGCGCCCAAAGAAGACAAAGAGCATTTTATGATTTTTGACTTTTGTGCCAATTTTGATTTTTTTGAGGAATTTCCAGATGGAATCTCTGCTACCACCAGCAAACCTCTTTCTCAACAAATCTTTGAAGCGAAATTGGATCTTGTGATTACCCTTAGAAACAAGTCAGATACTTCTGAGCAAGAAGATCAGTTAATGACAGATTTCACCAATAACCTTCATAAAACCATTAGTGATCTTAATGAAGATCGGTATTTAGTAAGAAACTCCTGGAGGCAAGTTAAAGAATATAAAGACAGGAAGAGGTGGGATAATTTAAGTAAGGGAGATGAAAATGATATTAAAAAGCACCTCTCTAAACTCCCCACGTTTAAAGATGATGAAGATGAACTAGCGAAAAGATTTGATCTTCTAATTCTTAATTTGCATCTCGCTTTATTGAGTGGTAGCCGAGCGCAGGAGAATTATATAAATAGAATTTATTCTATCGGAAATCAATTGGAGAAAAAACGAAATATTCCTGCTGTAGCAGCTAAAATTAATACAGTTAGAGAAATACAGGATATGGAATTTTGGAAACAGGTTTCCTTAATGCAATTAGAAAAAGTAAGAGAGGACATAAGATCTTTAATCCAGTTTATTGATAAAGAAACTCAGGATCCGGTTTATGCAAATTTTGAAGATTATTTAAACAAGGACGGTGTAAAAGAAAGAGATATTCTGCCTACTTACACCCGTATGAAGAGTTACAAGGATAGGGTGGAAGCATTTATCCGAAAAAATAAAAATCAGTTAGTAATAGACAAGCTTTACAAGAACATCCCAATAACTGAAAAAGAACTTAAATCTCTAGAGAGCTTTTTTGCCAGTGAAGAATTAGGTTCAAAAGAGGAGTTTAAAAGTCAGCTTAATGGAGAACCGCTGGGCAAATTTGTTCGAAAAATTGTAGGTCTGGATGTGCAGGTTGTTAACCAGCTTTTTAGTGATTTAATACAGGATGAAAATCTCAATGCTAACCAAATAACCTTTATACAAAAGGTAATTGATTACCTGAATAAAAATGGAACCTTAGATAAAAAACTATTGTCTTCTTCAGTTTTGGTGCAATCCTATGAGAGGGGGATATTAGATTTATTTAAAGGAGAGAATGAAAGGATAAGTAAGATTATTTCTATTGTAGACAAGGTAAATGAGAATGCGGGGATAGCATAAGGTTGAGAGTTTTATTGTAATAAAAAGATTATGAGTTTCCATCCAAAGAAAATAAAAGAAAAACATGTAATAGCTGCAGTTTCAAAAATCCAAACTGAGCAACCTGAGTTAAGACCTTCTACCAGATGGTTGGTTAGAATTGGAGAGGATACTTATCCTCCGAAAGAAATTATGCAATATGCAAGAGAGCAATATGATGGTTCGGATTATTGGAGCTATGGAGGAGGCCCGCCTACTAATAAATATTTAGAAAGAATGGGTTTCGAAATTCTAGATATGAATACTGGAGCCGATCCATTACAAATATTTATCAATAAATATAAAAAGCATTTAGCAAAAAATGGCTTAATGGACGAGGCTTATAAATGGCAGTTAGTAGAAGAATACAAAGGACGACCAGATATAAGAAAAGAAGATTTAGAAAATGAACTTAGATCAATTAATTTCTCAAATTTAGTATATGGAAATGCCATTACGGCAATGCGCCATATTGCTAATCAACGAACCGAAGAATATCGAGAATGCTTCTTAAAGTTATTTAATGAAGAAAATTCACTTAAGGATAGGATTCAAAGTTTTGATAATAAAACCTCGGAGCTTTTCCATTCAATATTTCCAGAAAACAATTTAAGTCATCATCAAGATGAACGAACTATATCGATCTTTTTGTCATATCGGTTTCCAGATAAATACACATTTTATAAAGACTCCTATTATAAAAAGTTTTGCAAGGCTTTAGGAATAAAACATAAGCCCAAGGGGCTAAAATATATTCATTATCTAGAGTTGATTAATGGTTTTATAGATGATTATATTTCTAAGGATCAGGAATTGCTAAATATGGTAGAACAGTTGCTGCCGGACAATGCCTACAAAGATGATAATAATCTTCTATTGGCACAGGACATCCTTTATACCGTATTGGATAAAAAAAATAAATCTGGAGATGAGGATTCAGGAATTGATGATATAGAAGAAAACAATTTAGAAATTATGGGCATACCGCTTAATCAAATTCTTTACGGGCCTCCGGGAACAGGTAAGACTTTTAAAACAAAAGAGTTAGCTCTCAATATTGTAGAGCCAGATTTTGATACAGAAAAAACTGATGCTCGGAATGAGATAAATCAGAAATATGAAAGTCATTATAAGAAGAAGAGCATCCATTTTACGACTTTTCATCAATCCTGGGGTTACGAGGATTTCGTAGAAGGAATTAAGCCAATACTTAATTCAACTGAAAGTGATTCAAACACAGTTAACTATTGTATTGAAGCTGGTATTTTTAAAAAGTGTTGTGCTTACGCTGCACACAACTGCTACAAATTGATGAAGGAACAGCAGAGAAACTCATCAATTGAATACGATTTTGATGAATTGTATGAGGCTTTTATAGATCAGTATAGAAATATTGATTTTGAACCAACATTCCCAACATTGACTGGTCGTGAAGTTGAGATTTTCGAAATAAATAAAAATGATTCGATAAGGGCTAGGGCAAAAGGTTCAACATCTATTCACGTTGCGCCTCTAACAAAAGAAAATATTCAGAAGCTATATGATTCTTATCCAGACATTGATGATATAAATAATCTTCAAGAAGTTAAGGAAACAGTTGGAGTGAGTCCTAGAACTACAGAATTTTATGCGATTTTTAAAGGATTAAAAGAATTTGAGAATCAAAAATTTAAACCGGTAGAAAAAGAAAATACCGATTTAGAGGTTAATACGGTAGATGAAACTGATATTATTAAAAAGTTTGATGCCGGTGTGTACAACAATGCCGTTATTCAATTTTCACAGAAGGCCAATCCTGTAGTATTAATTATTGATGAAATTAATCGAGGAAATGTATCTGCTGTCTTTGGAGAATTGATAACACTTTTAGAGAATGATAAAAGATTAGGTGCAAAGGAAGCTCTAAGTGTTGAATTAGCATATTCTAAATCAAATTTCGGAATCCCGTCCAATCTTTACATAATTGGCACAATGAATACAGCCGATAGGAGTGTGGAAGCTCTTGATACGGCCTTAAGAAGACGTTTTTCTTTTGAGGAAGTAATGCCTGAAGCCGATTTATTGAATCACATAAATTTTGAAGACTTCAATTTGGGGGATTTATTAAATAACATTAATGAAAGGATTGAAGTCCTATTGGATCGAGATCACACGATAGGTCATTCTTACTTTATTAAAATAAAAAGTGGAGATATTGATGCTTTGCGTGAAGCTTTTGAAAACAAAATCATTCCATTACTCCAGGAATATTTTTATCACGATTATGAAAAAATTGCTTTGATCCTTGGCGAGGGCTTTGTAGAGCGAAAAGAATCAAATGTGAGTTTTGCTAAATTCGATAACCTGGATAAACCCGAGTTACTTCATTCCTATGAACTGCGAAAGAATATAGGTGATATTGAAGCTGCTATAAGAAAACTTCTAAATAGAGGTGATGAAAAAGCAACGTGAGGTTATTAAGGTTTTTGAGTATGAGGTTTTAAAACTGGGAGATAAATTTAAAAAGAGTCACTTAAAAGCTTTTTCTAATTTCAATGCCTTGCATGAAGATCGGTATTTCGATATCCGTTACAATGGGATCAGGTTTAAAAACTTTGTAGGTGTTGTGCAGGTGGATGGACTTACGGTGGAAATCCTTCCTAAAATAGATTCCCGGGAAACCGACAAGGATCTTTGGCAGGATGTGCTTATCGAGATGCTTAAAACCACCAAAAAATTGAAGGTTCAGAAAATAGGGCAGGCTAATGTCAATAGGCAGAACATTCATCTTTTGGATATCTATTTTGAATGGTTTTTGACGGAAATAGAGTTACTGATAAGACAGGGGTTAATCAAGCAGTATTATACAGAGGCAAAAAATGTAAATGCCCTGAAAGGAAAATTGGAATTTGCAGGGCATATTAGGAAAAATCTTATTCATAAGGAAAAGTTTTATACCACGCACCAGATTTACGAGAAGGATCATCTGATTCATCAGATCCTGGGACTGGCGCTTTCTATTATTGAAAGTTTCTCTAAAGGCACTTATCTCTACTCCAGATGTAAATCTGTACAACTGGATTTTCCAGAGGTAAAATCGATAAAAATAAATCATACTACTTTCAGCCGGATTAAAAAGTCGAGAAAATCTACACCTTATAAAACTGCCCTGGAAATTGCTAGGTTTATTATTCTGAATTATGCACCAAACATATCTTCAGGGAATGAAAAAATGCTTGCATTACTTTTTGATATGAATAGCCTTTGGGAGGAATATGTGTTAGTTAAGATGAAGAAAGAGGCTTTGGTGTTGGAAGATACAGAAGTATATGGGCAAAGCTCTAAAGAGTTCTGGCAGGGAATAACTATCCGACCCGATATCGTGGTTAAAAAGAAGGATAAGGTATATGTGATCGATACGAAATGGAAAAACATTCAAAATTTCAAACCTTCTACTCAGGATCTCCGTCAAATGTATGTTTACAATGATTATTGGAAGTCTGTCCAATCGATGTTACTGTATCCTGCTACTAAAACCATTGTCCCCGATTTCAAGAATTTTAAAACAAGGGATCATCAATGCGCTGTGGGACGGTTAAACATAATTGAAAATGGTAAATTAAATGCAGAGATTGGGAAAGAGATTTTGGAGTGGTATGACTTCTCTGATGTAAAGAATTAAATAACATTATTTCCTGATTTTTTATGAAAATACTTCTCCTCTAAAAATTTTCTTAATTTTTTCTTAAAAAAATATTAACTTGCCCGTTATTACAAGACCCTACACATCTTTAAATAACTAATCAAAATTTACAAATGAAAAAAATTACACTTGTATTCTTAGTGTTGCTATCTATTCTTCCTAAAAACATGCAGTCTCAAGGTGAAGGAGAGGCCATTGCTGCAGTCGCCGGTGGTTTATTAGCAATTGGCGCTGGTGTAGCAGCGGTAGAACAAATGAAAGAACAGGCTGAACTTACAGCTACTCAATGGATCTTGGAAAATCAACCTAATCTTGAAAGTTTTTCACTTAAAACACTGGATTTCGATGGAAAAAAACTTAAGGATATGTCGTCCGCATCCGTAATGACCTTCAAAATTCAAGAGTTTGAACCATCGGACAAACCTGACCTTAATGGTAAGAAACAAATACTTTTCGGTTTTACTAGCTATGGCTGGATTAGCGAGTATGGGATCGATTTCACCAAGGTTAAATGGCATCTTATCGATGCAGATGAGTGGATGAATATGATGATAGCCTATGCCAAGGTATCTTCTGATAAATCTAATGAAAACCTTATCGAAGAAACCTTGAGAGATGGTAAGATCGTTAACAAAGGGGTGAAAACTAGAAAAGGAGAAGATATTCCATTTTATAAATTAGATGGCGATATGTACCTGGTAACAGATTATTCTCCTGAAATGAAAATAATTTATAATGAAAAATCTCTTGGAATATTTTTGAAAGAAACCCGGGATTTAGTTCAGATAAGCCGTGGAGCCATCATTGATATTCACGAATTCTTTTATGAAGGTTAAAGTTTACTAGAGTCTATATCTTCTGAACTCCAAAACTTCTCTTTTACGGTTATCCACAATTTATTTTAAGTTCTAACTTTTAACTTGTGGATAACCTATTATCTATTTAAAACATGAAAATAAATTTACCTTTAGTATTATTCCTTTTTACAATTTTTATGGGTAAAGCTCAATCCTGTGATGAACTTCTGGCAACCGTTAAAGAGTCCGGGTATGGAACCACTTATACAAGTTATGATAGTGATGCGATCTCTAAAGTTACTTTTTATGATCTCAGGATAGATTATGAGACTTTCTATTTCGCAGTGGTTTGCTTTAAGGAGGAATATTCTTTGAGTTGTTCTGAATATCTCTACCAGGTAGGTTCTAATACCAAGCTCAATTACTCGATGAATTATTTGAACAGTGCCGGTAAGGCTTTTTGGAAATATATTGAACCTTATAGTGAAAATCTTAGTTGTTCACCGGATTTTAATTGAGATTTTCAGAAACTTTGGTCAATAAAATGAGCTTTATATTATGGTCCTATTTAGTTTGATATTTATTCCGGTTTCAGCTTAGGAACTGAAGCAAAGAGTAAAAAAACAAAACCTTATATCAGTAGGTGAATAAAATAGCTTAATAAGCGACGAAGCTAATTGAATTTTGCTTTAATAACCTTGCGGTACGTTTCTCCTATTGGTAAGCGAATATCTCCATCCAAACAAATACTATTGCCTTCAAGCATTTTTATTTTTCCGGAAGGAATAATATATGACCTATGAATTCTTTGAAATTCATTTTTTGGTAGCCTCTCTATAATATCCTTCATATTCTCGTGCGCTATTATTTTATCGGTTTTGGTGTGGATCCTGATATAATCCTTTAGACCTTCAATATATAGAATTTCTTCAGGAATTATTCGATATACCTTTCTCTCTGCTTTAATATAAAAATCCCTGCTTTCAGCAGTGTAGTTAGAAGCATTTTTAAAAGAGTTCTGCCAGGCTAAATATTTTTCGACACTTTCATAAAACCGCTGAAAAGTAATAGGTTTTACCAGGAAGTCAATAACCTTATACTTAAAAGCATCTAAGGCATATTCCTGGTAAGCGGAGGTGATAATAAAATTATGATCGGAATGATTACGCATTTCCATAATTTCCATACCGCTAAGTTCAGGCATCTGAAGATCTATAAAAACTAAGCTATTCGTGTACTCCTTAAGAAGCTCGAGAACTTTATAAGTATCACTTCCTGCATAAATAATATTAAGGCTGGAAACCTTTTCAGCATAATCCTTTAGTAAACGGACTGCAAAAGGTTCGTCATCAAGAATTATGGTATTAATTGATTTTTCCATCGAGCTTAATTTCTAAGTTGGCACTAAAATTTTCTTGATTTTGGTTTATCACAAAAGAATGCGCATCGGGATAATTTATAGCTAAGCTTTTTCTAAGATTATCCAGGCCTATTCCGCCTAATTTATCTTTTTTCTGGTTACTAATTTTATTAGTGATTTTAAACAAAAGCCTATTACCGGTTTGCTTAAGATCCAAAAGAATTGGGTTTTCCTTATTATACTTTCCGTGTTTTAAGGCATTCTCCACCAGAGGGCTTAGTAAAAAAGGAGGTATTTGAACTTTGGACTTATCTACAGTAATTTCAAAAATTACAGTATTTTCATCTTCGTGCCTTAATTGGTCGAGTTCAATATAAGATTTTATATAATTAATCTCCTGCTGTAAATCAATCCTCTCTTTGTTTGTTTCGTAAGTGGTGTATCGCATCAGTTCCCCCAGTTTTTCAATGGCCGGCAGCGCTTTATCAGATTTAAAATAAACAAGAGAATAAATATTATTAAGGGTGTTAAACATAAAGTGGGGGTTGAGTTGAGCTTTTAGGAACTTTACTTCGGTTGCACTTTTTTCTTCAATAATATGTTTATTGTATTCCAGGAGTCGAACATTAAAAATCAAGATCCAAAGTATGGAACTAATTATTAGCGGGAAACTTCCATAATATAGATTATCATAAATATAGTAGCTAATAGAAGTTCCTTCAAAATAATTACCGTGGCCGATAAATTGTTCAATTAAGACTTCTTCCAGGATGTATCTCAGGAAGATAAATACAATAAATCCAGAGGCAATACCGATAAGAATTCTTTTCCAATTGAGCTTTTCAAATACCTTTGGAAGGATGAGTATATAATTAAAATAGAAGGTGGCTAGAAAAACGATACTAGCTGAGATCTCGAAGATATCTAATTTTCTGATGTTAAAAAGATAGGGGTTTTCAAGATCAAATTGAATAAGCTCGAAGTAAGTAAAGAGTAACCAAAAAAGGCCATGTAAAAGGAACTCTTTTCTTTTAGTCATTGCGCCGATATAGGGAAAAGGTTTCATAAGTGTAAAACTAAAACATTCTAAGCAGGAGTAGGGACGGGTTTGTCGAAAAGTAGAAGGGGTTTGTAGAAAAGACCATTCCGCCTCCCATATAATTATGATTTTTGAGGAAACTTAAAAATTAAAGAAATGAGATTTACATTGATTATTATGGTGCTTCTGAGTATTCAGTTACAAAGCCAGGAATTACAAGATCCAATAAAATTTGAAAACACGGTTAAGGTATTAAATATGGGGACTTTTCATATGGGATATACTCCAGATGCTACTACTACCGAATTCGATGAGCACGATCAAAGAAATATTGATAAGGTTCATCAAATTGCTCAGTCCATTGCTGAATTTAAACCGACTGTAATTATTGTAGAAACCTTGCCCGATAATAATGAAGTTCTACAGAGTAATTATAAAGATTATCAGCAAAACCCTGAAATGAATTTTAAAAATCCTTCAGAAGTGGAATTATTAGCATTCGAAGTAGGTCGTCTGGCGGGCACTAATCGTATTTACGGGATAGACTTTAAAGAAGGGTATAACTACAGAATCGGAGAGAAAATAAATGACAACTACGGGTATGAAACCTACCGGAAATATTTCTCAGTATTAGATTCCTTACAGAAGCAATATCCTGAGGAAAAAATGTCTGTGTTGCAAAAATTACAAATGAGTAATACCCCGGGATATAAAGATATGTTGCTCAATATGAATGCTGATATCTTAACTCATATTTCAACGGAAGGAAATGCAGAAGGAGCAGATGAAGCTGCAAAATTGTATCATCGGAATTTAGTTATGTATTCCAATTTTAATCAAATCGAATTAAATGATGATGATCGTGTCTTTATCCTTATGGGAACTACCCATACTGCTTTTTTTGATATGTGGTTAAAAAGGAGCCCAAAATATGAAGTAATAAATACCAATAGTTATTTGAAATAATATGGATCTAAACTTATCCATTAAGTGAATAACCAAATTAAGAAATTTTAAAAAAATAAAGCCAGGCGAACGCCGTTTTTGATTTCCTATGAAATTAATGCTAGCCTGTAATGGATAGGGCGGAGAGGAATTAACCTGGTTAATTCTTTCTGCTGCTTCAAAGGCCTGGTTATTTGATCTTATGGAAATAGGTATGGCCACCCCAATAATGGCTGCACCACTCCGGCTAAGGTCCACGGGGCATCCTGATTGGAAGAAATCCTTAATGATGTTAACTGGCATAGGAGAGAACACTAGAGAACTCAACTTCTAGGTAAAAGTATTGCTTCACCACACTAGTGAAATAACCGGTAAATTGACTTTAAAGCTTTTTTTTTACTAAATTACGTAATTATCAGTTAAAATAAAAAAGACTGAATATTTGCTAACATTTTTTCACTTTTTCTGACATGTTAGAAATAGGTTTGTACCTAAATTGTACCTCAAAATACAGGAAGTGTAGGTAATTCCTGGAAAGACGATTTCTGTATTGGAAAGTAAAATTCATAGAAAGGTTTTGAACTTATTCATCTAATAAATTTTTAAAATTTAGGGGGAGTCTCCTTAAATATCAAACTAATTAAAGTTCCTTTATTTTCCTTACTGGTAACTTGAATTTTCCCGCCGTGTAGGGTCATAATCTGTTTGGAAAGACTTAATCCAATGCCGCTGCCTTCTTTTTTTGTAGTGAAGAAAGGAACGAAAATCTGGTCTTTAATTTCCTCAGGAATTCCCGGTCCATTATCGGTGACCGAAATTACCACCTGCCCGTCAAATTTCTTTTCAGCTAAAACCTTTACTTTTGGGTTAGGAATGTTTTCACAAGCCTCCGTGGCATTAAGGATGAGATTTATTAAAACCTGTTCCAATAAATAGGCATCTGCTTCCACTTTTAAATTGGCATCATTTAATTCAAAATGTAAAGTTATATGCTTGCTCTTTCCCGGTTTTAGAAGGTTTTGTAAATTTTTGAATAACTCACTTAATTGAATTTGCTCTTTGTCAATATTAGTGACTTTACTCAAACTGCGATAGGTTTTTGCAAACTTCAGCAAACCTTCGCTTCGTTTTTCAATGCTGGATAAGCCGGCATTAAGATCTTCAATATTCAGGCTATTTTCCTTCGGATTTTGCTCATGCATCTCTGCCTGAAACTTCAGTGTACCAGCCAATGAAGAAATAGGGGCGATGGAGTTCATAATTTCGTGCGTCATTACACTCAGCAACTTTTTCCAGGCTTCAGATTCAGTTTTATTCAGGGTATCTTCAATATTATGAAGCACAATTAATTTAAATGATTTTTCTCCAACATTGAAAAGCGCATTCGATATTAAGACTTTAATGGTCTCTTTTTTAATTGGTATTTCCAGGGCGTTTGCTTCGGAATAAAAAATTTCAAAAAGAAGTTGGTGTACTTCTTTATTTCTACTTTTAACAAAACTGATATTTTTAAAAGAAGGAAAATCTAAAGAAGCCTGAAAAGCTTCATTCGCCCAAAGAACTTCGCCGTTTTTTGTGTTATAAGCGAGAATCCCAATATCAATAAGTTCCAGTATTTTTTGCAAATACAGATATTGCGTTTCTTTTTCTGAATTTATTTCCCGCACCACCTTGTTCACGGTATTAAAACCTTGATATAAAGACTGAATATCCGGAGATTTGTTTTTCTCTATATAATGCCGGGAAAAATCTCGGTATTTAATCGATTCAAAGAAATCTTCAATAATATTAAAACGCCGACTTAAGAAACGGAAAAACTCATAAGTGATAAGGGTTAATAAAACCAGCGATCCTGTGCCGAGCAAATAATATGTTTCCAAGGCAGAGAATGCTAAAATCCCAATGACGATAATCAAAAGAAAAATCCGAATAAAGACCCCGGTATGATAGCTTTTAAAGGTCATATTTCTCCAGTCTTCTATAAAGTGCGGCTCGTGTAATTCCAAGTTCTTTCGCCGATTTGGAAATATTCCCCCTGTTTTTATCGATAACCTTTAAGATGGTATTCTTTTCGACAGTTTCAAGGCGGGTATCTTCAATATCATTACTTTCAGTTTTACTTTCTATTGCTGAAAAAGAAAGGTCGTTTGCACCAAGCAAAGTGCCTTCAGCCATGATAACCGCACGCTCAATCACAAATTGCAATTCCCGGATGTTACCTGGGAAGTTGTGATTTTTCAATTTACTCAAAAACCCTGGGTCTAATTTAAACGGACCTTTCGCATATTTTTCAGCATAAAGTTCCAAAAAATGTTTGGAGAGTAAGGTAATATCTGTACCTCGCAATCGTAATGGCGGCACAATGATATCTACCGTGTTTATTCGGTAAATTAAATCTTTTCTGAATTTAGCTTCATTAGATAATTCTGAAATATCCAGGTTGGTGGCGCAAATCAGCCGAATATCTATCGGGATCACTTCATTAGATCCTAGCGGACTAATTTGCCGGTTTTGAAGTACAGTGAGTAATCTTGCCTGTTGGCTAAGACTTATATTCCCTATTTCATCAAGAAAAAGTGTTCCGCCTTGAGCAGCTTCAAATCTACCTTTCCGGTCTTCTCTGGCATCGGTAAAAGCACCTTTTTTATATCCGAACAATTCACTTTCAAATAGGGTGGAAGTAAGCGCGCCCACATCCACTTTTACAAAAGGCTTGTCTTTTCTATTTGAATTGTCGTGAATGGCTTTTGCCACCAGGTCTTTTCCAGTACCGTTTTCACCCAGGATTAAAATATTGGCATCGGTAGGGGCTACTTTTTGTATTTTCTGAAAAACTTCCCGAATTTCAGCGCTTTCCCCTATTATTTTAGATCCGTCGGTGTTGGTTTTTATCGATTTTCCTTTGCTTTTCCTGTTTTGAAGCATTTCCTGCAAAGATTCGATTACCTTTTTATTCTGCCAGGGTTTCACTATAAAATCGGAAGCGCCTTCTTTTAAAGATCTTATGGCAAGATCGATATCACCATAAGCGGTAATGAGAATAACATCGGTATCGGGAGTAATTTCCTTAATTCGCTTAAGCCAAAAAATACCTTCATTTCCCGTATTTACGAGCCCGTTGAAGTTCATATCCAAAATCACCACATCAAAACTGGATGAGGTGAGAAGGGAATTTATATTTCCGGGTTGTTTTTCAACAGTAATTTGAGCAACAAAAGGTTTTACCAAAAGGCGAAGCGCGGTCAGTACGTCCGGATCATCGTCAATAATAAGTATTTTGGCATTCTTAAGTTGCATAGCTACAATATTACAATTTAATCAGAAAGCTTCAGAATTTCAACAAGACAAATAACCACCACAACAAAATTGTATTATAAGCGAACAGCAGGTGTTCGAAAATGAACACTTTTTATTCATTGAAAAACGCTAAATATATGATTTACAACCGCTTAGTTTTATGGCACTGTATTGTCTATAAACTAATAGGAAACAAATTATTTTATGGATATACCGCTTAAAAAGAAACGCTTTACCACTAAAAAGATCGCCATTATAGGAGGATCGGTTTTAATCGTTGCACTAATCGTGTTCGTATTAATTTCTTCTACAGGAAATTCCAAATTGAATGTTGAAAAAGAAAGGATAAGCATTAGTGAAGTAAAGAAAGGAAATTTCCAGGAAAATATACCAGTGAACGGAGCAGTACTGCCAATAAAAACCATTTACCTGGATGCCGTTGAAGGTGGGCGCGTAGAAGAAAAATTTGTGGAAGATGGGGCCTTGATGAAGGAGGGAGAGCCCATTCTAAGGCTTTCGAATACCGATTTGGAATTAAGCCTGGTCAATCAGGAAACCTCGGTGTATGACTTGCTCACTCAAATGCAAATTTCGCAAACCGCTGCCAGGCAAAACACTATTAACCGATTAAACCAATTAACCGATGTTGAAAATAGCTTAAAGGAGGCCGAAAGGGTTTATAAATTAAATTCACGCCTACTGGAAAAAGGAGCTATAGGCAAACAGGAATACCTGGAATCTCAAAATAATTACACCTATCAAAAAGAAAGGATGAAATTAGCAAAAGAGGTTATGGAGCAAGATTCGATTGCTACTAAGCAGGAAATTAATCAAAGTAGGGAATCTTATCAACGCACTCAAAAGGCGCTTGAACTTATGCAGAAAAAAGTAGAAGACTTGGTGGTTAGAGCGCCAATAGATGGCCAGCTTACCTCATTGGATGCTGAAATAGGTGAGTCAAAGACCAAAGGGGAGCGCCTGGGACAATTGGATGTGCTAAGCGGGTATAAAATTAGGGCGGAAATAGACGAGCATTATATTTCAAGAATTGTAACTGGTCAGGAAGGAACATTCACAAGTAACGGAAAAGAAGCCCTACTGGAGATCAAGAAAGTATATACGCAGGTAAATAATGGCAGGTTCCAGGTAGATATGGAATTTAAGGAAGAAGAACCAAACGGCCTGCGCCGCGGACAAACGTTTCAAATTAGGCTGGCCCTTAGCCAGGAAAAAGAAGCGATATTAATTCCGAAGGGCGGATTTTTTCAGCAAACCGGAGGAAACTGGATTTTTAAATTGAGTGAAGATGGAAAAACGGCGTATAAAGCGCCCATTCAATTAGGGAGTCAGAATACCGAATACTATGAAGTTTTAGAAGGGATTGAACCTGGTGATAAGGTAATTACTTCCAGTTATTCTAATTTTGGTGATATTGAAGAATTGATTTTAGAGTAAGAATATTAAAAATAAAATTAAAAGATAAATCTGATCAAAATGATAAAAATTACTAACCTCGAGAAATACTATCAAACCGAAGAGGTTCAAACCATAGCACTTAATAAACTTTCATTCGAAGTAAAAGAAGGGGAGTTCGCCGCGATTATGGGACCTTCAGGTTGTGGGAAATCTACCCTATTAAATATTCTTGGACTGTTAGACGATCCAGATGGCGGTAGCTATTTGTTTAATGGAATAGAAGTGGCCGGTTATAACGAAAGAAAGAGGGCACAACTTAGAAAGCATAATATCGGGTTTGTATTCCAGAGTTTTAATCTGATTGACGAACTAAGCGTTTTTGAAAATGTGGAACTTCCGCTGATTTATACTGGGGTAAAACCAACAGAACGCAAAGAAAGAGTACATCAGGTTTTGGAGAAAATGGGCATTATGCACCGTAGGAAACATTTTCCACAGCAACTATCGGGCGGACAGCAGCAAAGGGTGGCTGTTGCCCGGGCTGTGGTGAACAACCCCAAACTTATTCTTGCCGATGAACCTACCGGAAACCTGGACAGTAGCAATGGGAACGAAGTGATGGATTTGCTAACCGAACTCAACGAAGCGGGAACCACCATCATCATGGTAACACACAGCGAACACGACGCTAAATTCAGCCATCGAATCATCAGGATGCTGGATGGTGAGAAAGTAACAGAGAATGTGTTGGTGTAAAAAGCTCTCTCTAACTTCCCTGAAGCGGGAAAAGAAATGAATGTAGAAGTTCATCAATCAATAAACGGACAATTATGATTCGGAGTTATATTAAAATGGGATTAAGAGGTTTAAAAAACCAAACCTTTTTTACTCTTATCAATACCTTAGGGCTTGCCATAGGAATGGCAGGTGGACTATTGATTGCACTTTACATTTATGAGGAACTCAATTATGATAAGATGTTTGCCGATTCTGACCGTATCCATAGAATCGATATGGAAATCAAATTTGGTGGAGCAGAGATTAAATCCGCTGAAACGGCTCCACCTTTGGCTGGCACGGTAAAGCGCGATTTTCCCGAAGTTGAGAATACAACCCGATTTAGAATCCTGGGGAGCAATCTTTTTAGAAACGTCAAAAAAACAGACAATATCAAGGAACTCCATACCACTTATGCTGATTCTACATTTTTTGAAATGTTCGGTTTAGACCTCATTCAGGGCAATAAAGAGTCTGCACTACAAAAACCCAACACATTAGTCATGACCAGAACGGCTGCAGAAAATCATTTTGGTAGCGTAGACGTTGTGGGTAAAAAACTCCTCCTAAATAATAAAGAAACTTATTTAGTAACTGGTGTTATGGAAGATCTGCCCGAAAATTCTTTTCTTAAGGATTACTCCATATTCATGGCCATGGCGGGTAACGTGGCTTCCCGCGAAGATATCTGGGGCGGCAATAATTACTTCACTTTTATAAAGCTATCGCCAGGTACCAACCTGGATAACTTCCAATTACAACTGGACGGTTTACTAGAGAAATATGTTCTTCCCTGGGCTGTCAAAACCTTTCCGGGTATGACTGCGGAATCCTTTGCCGCATCTGGAAACTATATAAGATTCCACACCATACCGCTAACTGATATTCACCTTCATTCTGATAATAAGATCGAGATGTCTCAGAAAGGAAACATACAGAACATTTACATCCTATCGTTCATAGGTTTCTTCCTGGTTTTTCTAGCCAGTGTAAATTTTATGAATCTCTCTACGGCAAATTCTCTCAAAAGAGCTAAAGAGGTTGGGATACGCAAAACGCTTGGCTCCAGTCGAAGACAACTAATTATTCAATTTTTGACAGAGTCTGGCCTAGTGGTTTTTGCATCTATGATACTGGCTGTGATCGTGGCTTACATAGCTATGCCATTTTTTAATGACCTCGCTGGTCGTAGTATATCCATTCCTTTTGACGAACCTATATTTTATGCCTGGCTAATTTTGATAACGATCATTTTAGGGTTAATCTCGGGCAGTTACCCGGCATTTGTTATTTCTAAATTTGTTCCCGTAGATACCTTAAAAGGAATAAGGGTACAAGGCACCAGTAAATGGAACATCCGTAGTTTTTTAGTAGTTTTTCAATTCAGCATAGCAGTATTCTTAATAGTAGGGACACTAGTAGTTTTTCAACAGTTACAATTTATACAGGGTAAAGATTTAGGATTTGATAAGGAACAGGTACTCATTATCAACGACACTTACGCTGCCGGGGAACAAATAGATGCACTGAGAAAGGAAATACTTAATTTAAGTGCGGTTCAAAATGCGACCGTAAGTAGCTTTATGCCAGTGCCATCTTCACGTTCCAGCACTTCTTTTTTTCAGGAAGGAAAAATGGATCAACAATATGCCATACAAACGCAGATCTGGAAGGTTGATGATCATTACCTCAATACGCTTGACCTTGAGCTTATCAGTGGTCGCAATTTCAATGGACATTCCATTGCAGACTCAACGGCAGTCATTATTAATGAATCCACACTCACAACCCTTGGTTTGAATGCAGAAGAAGCATTAGGGGTTAGAATCACCCAAGAAGTAGAATTGGGTGAACCTTTATATTATAATATTATAGGGGTGGTTAAAGACTTTCACTATGAATCGCTAAGGGAAGAAATAGGTGCGCTGGGGTTGTTTATGGATCGATCTACAGGCTCTATTGCTGTCAAGTTGAAGACAGCCGACCTTACTGACGTGATTGCAAGTATAGAAAATATTTGGTCAAAGATGGCGCCTGGTCAGCCTTTCGATTATCGTTTTATGGACGCTGCTTTTGAAACGTCCTATAAGGAAGAACGTCGACTGGGCAGCATTTTTATGGTGTTTACCTGTCTTTCCATTTTTATTGCTTGTTTGGGTCTTTTTGCTCTGGCAACATTCAATGCTCAGAGAAGAACAAAAGAAATTGGCGTGCGAAAGGTTCTAGGTGCCAGTGTGAGTGAGATCACTTTAGGTCTCACTACCGACTTTCTTAAGTTGGTAATTATCTCGACCCTTTTTTCCCTGCCTCTAGGATGGTATTTTATGAGCATATGGCTTCAGGACTTTTCATATCGCATCCAGATCGGGTGGAAAATCCTGGGCTTTTCAGCGCTGCTAGTCATTTTTATTGCTATCGTTACTGTAAGCTTCCAGGCCATTAAAGCCGCAATAGCAAACCCGGTAAAAAGTTTAAGAACAGAATAAATCTTTAAAATGATCAAGAACTATTTTAAAATCGCATGGCGGAATATCTATAGAAATAAAGGCTATAGTGCCCTAAATATTTTTGGATTAGCTATAGGAATAACTTGTGCAAGTCTTATTTTGCTTTGGGTAGAAGATGAGGTAAATTTCGATGAGGGAATTAAAGATAAAAATTTAGTCTTTAATGTTCCTACCAATCAGAAATATGATGGAGCGTGGCGTACTTTTTTTATGGCAACCCCGGGACCCTTAGCTTCAGTTCTAAAAGAGGAAATTCCGGAAATAAAAAAAGCTGCCCGACTTCGCGATGAAAACTTTCTTTTTAGCGTAGAGGATAAAGCCATAAAAAGTAAAGGAGCTTATACCGATGAAGATCTCCTAGAAATATTCGATCTTAATTTTATTGCGGGCAATCCAAATGAAGCCTTTAAAAATAAAAATGGAATTGTACTAACACAAATGCTTGCAACTATACTTTTTGGGAGTAACGAAAAAGTTCTGGGTAAAACAATACAGGTTGATCAAAAAACTAATTATACAATAACTGGAATTATTGAAGATCTCCCTGAAAATACTACTTATTCATTTTCATGGTTAGTTCCTTTTAGAAATTTTACCGATGGTAAAGAATGGACCCAGGATTATGGAAGCAATTTCACGGACACTTTTGTAAAATTAGATCCAACAGCAGATGTTGAAAAGGTAG
This sequence comes from Salegentibacter sp. Hel_I_6, assembly GCF_000745315.1. Classification (NCBI taxonomy): domain Bacteria; kingdom Pseudomonadati; phylum Bacteroidota; class Flavobacteriia; order Flavobacteriales; family Flavobacteriaceae; genus Salegentibacter; species Salegentibacter sp. Hel_I_6. The sequence goes on from NZ_JQNQ01000001.1 coordinate 3,484,624, forward strand.
ATAAAAAAGTAAGGGCTGTTCTTCCAGCTAAAACTGGTGACAAAGAAACTGAAGCAATTTTGTTCTCCGCGAAAGACTGGCACCTGCGGGGCTATTTTAAAGACGGTAAAATAGCTGGCGGACGAATTGAGTATGTACGCTTGTTTAGCTTTATTGCACTAATCATTTTAATCATAGCCTGTGTCAACTTCATGAATTTGGCAACCGCCAGGAGTGAAAAACGTGCTGGCGAAGTGGGTATGCGCAAAGCCCTTGGCTCAGGAAGAAAACAGTTAATTTTTCAATTTACTACCGAGGCTATTTTGAACGCAGTACTAGCGGGAATTTTAAGTATCGTAGCGATTATCATAATACTTCCAGAATTTAATTCTCTGGTAGATAAGAATCTAAGTTTAAACCTCATTCTTCCTTCACATATTCTTTCATTGCTATGCATATCACTTGCCTGTGGGATACTGGCGGGTTTGTATCCGGCTTTCTATCTTTCTAGCTTCAAGCCAATTGATGTTTTGAAAGGGACTCGCAAAAAAGCGGGAAGTGCTTCCCTAATACGTAAATGTCTGGTTGTGGGACAGTTTGCGATTTCTGTAATCTTAATAGTGAGTACTATCGTAGTTTATGAGCAAGTTCACTATGTGAAAAACCGAAATATAGGTTTACAAAAAGAAAATTTGATAGAAATTCCGGCTGCTGGTGGTGAAATAATCAAAAATTTTGAATCGATTGTACAAGAATTAAAGTCTTCTGGTACGGTTGAAAGCGCTGGTCTTATGAATTCTCAAATTTTATCTGGCGGAAATAATACTTCAAGTGTAAGTTGGCCTGGACGACCTAATGATAAAGATATCCTGATCTCTTTTAGAACTATTACCCCTGAATTTTTAAAAGCTACCGGAATGAAATTAAAAGAAGGAAGGGGGTTTGGTAATTCCCAGGCAGCTGATAGTAGTAATGTTTTAATATCTGAAACTTTCGCCAAACTAATGATTACTGAAAACCCAATAGGTAATAAAATACAATGGCAGGAAGAAGAATTTACTATTACTGGAATAGTTGAAGATTATTTATATGATGATATGTATGGAAGTAGCGATCCTGTGATGTTCTATCATCAAGCTGAAGGTGCGGATTATATGTATGTAAAACCAAAACCAGGTATATCAACAACCCAAGTTTTAGAAAACGTGGAAGAAGTTCTTAAAACACAGAATCCTGGTTTTCCTTTCGAGTACAGGTTTGTTGATGATGCTTTTAATGCCAAATTTAAAAGTGAACAGCTAGTAGGAAATTTATCTCAGATTTTTGCTTTAATAGCGATAATTATCTCGTGCATGGGGCTTTTTGGACTTTCTGCTTATATGGCTGAGCAAAGAAGAAAAGAAATAGGTGTACGTAAGGTTTTAGGCTCTAGTGTTCTAAATATCGTCAAATTACTGTCTAAAGATTTTTTAATATTAGTAATTATTGCACTTCTTTTTGCGATACCACTAGCTTGGTTTATTATGCATACCTGGCTACAAGATTATGCTTACAGAATAACTATTTCAGCGTGGATATTTGTATTTGCGGGAGGAAGCGCCATAATAATTGCCTTACTAACCGTAAGCTTCCAGGCCATTAAAGCTGCAACTGCAGATCCAGTAAAAAGTTTAAGAACAGAGTAAATCCTACAAAAATGATCAAAAACTATTTTAAAATCGCCTGGAGAAGTTTAGGGAAAAGCAAGACCTATACTTCTATAAATATCTTAGGCTTGGCCGCTGGAATGGCAAGTTTTATTATTGTTTTGTTGGCTTTGAATTATGAATTGAGTTATGATACATGGGATCCAGAACTTGAAAAAGTTTATAAAGTCTCTTCACGCATGCAAGACGAAGTCATGGAAGCCACACCAGCACCACTTGCTTCTTTTTTAGCTGAAAAACATCCTAATATTGAAGCAGCAACATCTTTACAAGGAACTGGAGATTTTGAAGTTCTAATTAGTACTGGTGAGAAAAGTATCTACGAAAAAGGATTCACCTCTGCCGATTCCCTATTTCTTCAAGTTTTCCCATACCAGCTTGTTTGTGGGGACAGGGCTACAGCACTTGATGCTCCTAATTCAGTAATAGTTAGTGAAGAACTTGCAAAAACTCTTTTCGGGAATAATGAACCTATGGGAAAAACTATTAGAGTTTTTGATGCAATGGAAGCAGTGGTTTCTGGAGTTTTTAAAATACCAGATACACCTTCGCACCGGAGCGTTCATTTAGTAATGAGAGATCCTTATGAAGCACAAAATTTTTTCTGGAATAATCATTCTTATGAAACCTATATAAAATTAAAAAACCCAATTGCTGAAGTTGAGCTTGAAGAAGATATTAATCGAATTTTTTATGAGGAAAGAATTAAGGTTGATGAGCAGCTCAATGAAGCGTCCAACAATGGTAATAGAACTATTCTTTTTACTGATGCTGTTCCAAATATTCAAAATTTCTCAAAACACGGAAATAGCAGTATTAAAACGGTTTCCATTTTATTCATTCTTGCAGTTTTATTATTGATTACAGGAGCAATTAACTTTAGCAATCTTACCGTTGCAAAATCTATAAGTCGGGCAAAAGAAGTAGGGATTCGAAAAACACTGGGATCTGGCAAAAGAAAATTGATTTTTCATTTTATGAGCGAAACAGCATTGCAATGCCTTATAAGTTTATTATTTGCTTTAGTGATTGTTATTATTAGTCTGCCATATATCAATATATCACTAAAACTAAATCTTAATTTCTGGGAACAAAATTATGGAGAACTTTTATTGCAATTAGGAATTTGCCTATTCGTAATCACAATGCTTTCAGGAATCTATCCCTCACTTTATTTATCCCGATTAAATCCGGTAAAGGTTTTAAAAGGTGATTTTTCTGGAGGAAAAAAAGGTTTGGGACTTCGGAACGCATTGCTGACTTTTCAGTTTGTAGTAACGGCATTTTTTATTGCAGCCATTTTTGTAGTCAATAAACAACTTGATTTTATGCAGAATGCAGATAAGGGTTTTAAAGATGATCAAGTGTTACGGATAGAAGCAATGCAGGATACTCGAGAACAAGGCTTTGCCCAAACTCGTAATTCATTATTGGCTATTTCAGGTGTTTCAAAAGTAGCAAAAACAACCACAGTTCCTGGCGACAAAATGGCCGATTCCTCTACAACCTATTTTAATTATAAAGGAGAACAAATACGTATGGGGTCTGTAAAAGTAAGTACAGATTATTTTGAAACCCTTCAAGTTCCTCTAGTAAGTGGAAGGTATTTTAATGAAAGTTATGCCGACCAAAATACCCGTAGCGCTATTATAAATGAAACTGCAGCTAAAAAATTGAATGTTGCTAATCCTATTGGAGAGCTAATTTCTTTTGGAGGATGTGATGAAGGCGAGGTAGAGATTGTTGGTGTAGTTAAAAACATTAATGTTCACGGCTTTGAACTGGCTATTAAACCTGCAGTTTACACGATAGAAAATAAAGCTTGTATGTTTCAATCTGGAGGTGCAATACTGGTGAAATTACAATCAAAAAATGTAAAGGCTTCATTGACGGCAATTGAAAAGGAATGGAAATCTATAGAACCTAACTTTCCTATTAGATATTCCTTTATAGATGCAAATTTTCAGCAACTATATAGCTCTTATTACAGGCTTCAAAAAATTATTACATTTTTTGGTGGAATAGCAATTCTTATTTCCATAATGGGATTATTTGCTTTAACAGCTTTTATTATTCAGCAACGTAATAGGGAAATAGGAATAAGAAAAGTATTAGGAGCCAATATAAAATCTATTACAGCTTTAATTAGTAAAGACTTTCTACTTCTCGTATTTATTGCAACTCTTATATCTATTCCTTTAAGCTGGTGGTTTATGAAGCAGTGGCTTAACGATTTTGCCTATCAAACTAGCAACGATTGGTGGATTTATGCAGGTTCTGCAGTTTTGGTATTACTAATAGCATTAATCACGGTAAGTATTCAAACCATAAATGCTGCAACTGCAAACCCTGTAAAAAGTTTAAAAACCGAGTAATTCCTAAAAAATGATCAAGAACTATTTTAAAAACGCGTGGCGAAGTATAAAGTCCAACCTCCTATATTCTTCAATAAATATCGGTGGCTTAAGTGTAGGAATTGCTGCGTCATTATTAGTGGCTACGGTAGTAATCAATGAACTTAGTTATGATAAAAATTGGAGTAAAGGGGAACGAATTGTTAGGATAAATCAGGAAGAGCCGGCAACTGGTTCAAAAAAAGCCTCAATACCTTTACCACTAGGCCCAAGTTTGGCAGCGAATTTCGATCAGGTTGAAAGTTATTCTTCAGTAGAGAGTATCAACAATACTTTTTTATTTAACCAGAATAAAATTGAAGTGTCAACTCTTGAAGTAAATCCGAAAATTTGGAATATACTGGATTTTCAAATTACTAGCGGCGATCCTGAAATTTTTCAAGAGGGATATCCGAATTTGGTTATTTCTGAGAAAATTAAAAATTTATACTTTCCAGCAACAAATCCGGTAGGTGAAATTATAGAGAATGTCTCGAATTTTGGTGAGAATGAAAAATTTATTATTACCGGCATAATTGAAGATTTACCTGTAAATAGCCATTTAAGGGCTGAGGCGCTAGTAGTTAAAAAATCTAATGCCAACACTTTTTCTTCAAATGGTTTTATGCCTTACGGAACGCAGTACCTGCTTTTAAAAGCTGAGGTGTCACCCGCGTTATTTTCTCAAAAAATCAATCAATGGTACAGGGAGAATGTGGAAGATAATAGAGAAATAAATTTTTCACTTCAGCCAATTGGTGAAATCTACTTAGGGTCAGAAGAAATTTATCAGAAAGTAAAAGGGAACCAGAATAATATAAATATTCTAACCGGTATAGCAATTCTCTTATTGTTGATTGCCTGTATTAATTTTATCAACTTAAGTACGGCACGAACCATCGAAAAAATAAAGACTACCGGACTTCGTAAAATACTTGGAGCAAGTAGGAAAGGACTTATTTTACAGTTTCTAACGGAATCTTTTCTTTTTTTCGGAATTAGTTTTTTACTTGGGCTAAGCATCTATTTTTTCTCGTTGACCCCTCTGGAGAATTTCACTGGGAATTTGTTGCCATTAACTTTTATTAGCAACCTAAAGCTTGTCTTTACAGCTGTAAGCTTAATTATTTTAGTGAGCCTAATTACCGGGCTATATCCAGCGTGGGTAATTTCCAGACCAGGAAGTACTGTGGTAACCAGTAGTTTCTTTAAGGCGCCCATAGAGTCAGAAACTTTTCGAAAAACACTTATCGTCACTCAATTTGTAATTACAGTAGGAATTATTATAGGTACGATGGTGGTTCAGGAACAACTTCGGTTTTTAGGTCAGAAAGATTTAGGGTTCGATAAAGAAAATCTCCTCCGTATTTCATTTACCAATTGGGGAGAGAAGGGCAGTGCATTTAAAAAGGAAATTTTAAAGATACCGGGTATAGAAAGAGCCACTATTGGTCAATGGATTCCATCTAGTGCAGGGGGTACATTTTCGCAGAATGTGGAAGATCCTGAATTTCCCGGAGAACAATTAGAAACATTTTATATAGATGGTGATCAGGATTTTCAATCTACTCTTGAGCTTCAATTGGTTAAAGGCAGAACATTCAGAAAAGATTACTCTGCTGAACAACAATTAGGTCCTGAAACATCCAAAGAGGAAGAATTAAATCAAGATCAAAATCCGGTTTTAATTACGGAATATACGGCTAAGCGACTTAAAATTGGAGAACTAAATCGACCTTATGAAACGATTAAAGGGATACCTGTGGGTATTATAAAGGATTTCCATAACCAATCCCTTAGAAATCGAGTATCTCCCACAATAATTCGTTCCGTGAGAAATCCTGATTTCGGGAATATGCTTATTATAATTGATACAGAAGATCCTCAAAAAATAATTCCTAAAGTAGAGAAAGCTTACAATACTTTTTATCCGGAAAATCGATTTGATTTCTCTTGGATATCCGATGACCTTAAAAATGAATTTAGAAAAGAAACTATGTTAAGTAGCATTCTAAAAATTTTCAGTCTTTTGATCATCCTTCTTTCTTGCCTGGGTTTATTCGGTCTTATCACTTTTACTATTCAGAAAAAGACAAAAGAGATCAGCATTCGAAAAGTATTGGGAGCTTCCGTTGGTCAAATTGTAGCTATTTTCTCCAAAGATTCTATAAAGCTCATCTTACTGGCAAGTATTATTTCAGTACCACTTACCTGGTATTTTTTAGAACAGTGGCTTACTAATTTTGCTTATCGTACTGAAATAAGCCTTTTAGTTCTTGTTGAAAGCATAGGAGTAGTTTTTTTCATCGCTTTAGGGACAGTCGGAATACGAGTTGTGAAAGCAGCAATGAAGAATCCTGCTAATAATCTTAGAACCGAATAATCCAAGAATTATGATCAAAAACTATATAAAATCCGCGAAAAGAAATATTCTAAAGAATAAGGGCGTATATGGTATTAATATCATTGGTCTTAGTCTTGGCTTGGCTTCCTGCCTGCTTATTCTTCTTTTTATTCTGGATGAGGTAAGTTATGATGGGTACAACGAAAAAGCCGACGATATAGTTCGGGTGGTTTTTAAGGCTGAAATTGGAGGTGAAGAAATTAGTGAGGCAGTGGTTATGCCTCCAGTAGGACCGACTTTAGAAAAGGATTTTCCGGAAGTGTTGACCGCAGCCCGTCTTAAACAAATGAACGACCCGTCGCTTTCCTATAATAATAAGATTTACAGGGACTTTGATTTCGCTTATATAGATCCTGAATTTCTTGAAGTTTTTGATTTTAAAATAATAGACGGAAATAACACGAATCCTTTAGAAGATCCTAATTCGATTATTTTAACGAAAAAGCAGGCAAAACGCTATTTTGGGACTGAAAACCCTATTGGTAAGCGCTTAAATTCTAACGAGTGGGATAAACAATATACGGTTACCGCAGTTATTGAGGAAATTCCCGAGAATTCCCATTTTGAATTTGGAATGTTCGCTTCTATGAAGGGATATGAATATGCGAACAGTACTTCCTGGGTGAATTCTGATTTTCATACCTACCTGCTTTTAAAAGACGGAGCTCAATATAAAGACCTGGAAGCAAAATTACCGGGAATTCTGGATAAATATATGGGCCCCCAAATTCGGGAAGCGGTTGGCGTTTCCTATTCAGAATTTAAAGATAATAATAGGGTAGGATTATTTTTGCAACCGCTTACCGATATTCACTTAAACCCCGATTTTGTAAGTAGTGGACATTTAAAGCCCGGAATGGATATTAAATACTTATATATTTTTGGAGCGGTGGCCATCTTTATGTTATTCATTGCCTGTATAAATTTTATGAATTTAGCTACAGCTGCAGCTTCAAAAAGGGCTAAAGAAGTCGGAATTAGAAAGGTATTAGGTTCCGGGCAAAAACAACTTATAAAACAATTTTTAACCGAATCCTTTCTAGCTACTTTAATTGCGGCCATCCTTGCCATATTATTAGTGGTATTTTTTCTACCCACCTTTAATGATCTGGCCGGCAAATCTTTACAGGTTGTTGATTTACTTCAATATTCTATTGTGTTATCAACCTTGGTACTGATTGTTTTAGTTGCCTTTCTAGCCGGTGGATATCCAGCCTTTTTTCTTTCCTCCTTTAAACCGATTCAGGTCTTAAAAAGCAGGTTTTCAGCTTCCGGAAAAAGCAATTTAAGAAACGGGCTTGTGGTATTTCAATTTATTATTTCCGCAGGACTTATTCTTGCTACCATTGTGGTTTACCAGCAAATGGCTTTTATTCAGAATAAAGATCTAGGTTACAATAAGGATCATATTCTGGTTCTAAGGGGTGCGCAGCTATTGGGCGAGCAATGCGATGCTTTTAAAAACCAGATTTTAGGAGATCCTAGGGTGAAATCGGTAAGCAATTCCTCATTCCTACCAGCCGGTGTTACCGATATCAATATGTCTGGTATTTTACTTGATAATGAGTACCATAGAAGAATGTTTATCTATAATGTAGATGAAGCTTATATTCCCACTTTAGGTTTGGAGCTGGTAGCCGGTAGAAATTTCTCAAAAGAATTTGGTGCTGAAGAGGATAAAGTCATCATAAATGAAACCGCTGCAAATTCCTTAGGTTTTCATCAAAATCCCATTGGGAAAACCTTTATCAGGGATACAGATGAAGGTGGCCGTGAATTAACCATAATAGGCGTGGTAAAAGACTTTCATTTTAAATCCTTACACCGGGAGATCGAACCTTTAATTTTGATGAATAATCCTTATGGCGGCTTAATTGTAAGAACCAACACCGCCGATGTCGCTTCACTGTTAAGTTATATTGAAAGCGAATGGCAAAAATTCAGTCTTAAAGAACCATTCAGTTATACTTTTTTAGATGAATCTTTCAATAAAACCTATCTCAGGGAGCAAAAGATGGGAAGCATTCTCAGCATTTTTACCGGGCTCACCATATTTGTAGCCTGTATGGGATTATTCGGCCTGGTAACATTTGCTGCAGAAAGAAGGGTGAGGGAAATTGGAATCAGAAAAGTTTTAGGCTCAAGTGTTCCAGAGATAATAAGTTTGCTTTCCAAAGATTTTATCAAGCTGATTTTCATCTCTTTTATCATAGCATTTCCACTTGGCTATTTTCTAATGGAAAAATGGCTCCAGGATTTTGCTTATAGAATTCAAATAGAATGGTGGTTTTTTCTGCTCGCGGGATTACTTACTACACTTATTGCGCTCATCACCATCGGATTTAAAAGTTTTAAGGCTGCATCAGCCAATCCTATTAAAAGTTTAAGAACAGAATAAACACTTAAATAAACCACGACTAAAACCAAATTATGCAAAATATCTGCTTCTATTTGACACTACCATTATTGTCCATTTGTAATTCATTAATTGCTCAGGAAAAAACACCAGTAGATGAATTCGATAAAGTAATAATTAGCCCTCATATTCAGGTAAGTTTCGTTGAAGGCAACGAAGAGTCAGTAACCATTGAGAAAAATACTGAGAGCGAAGAAAAACTGAATATTGAAGTGAAGAACAAAACACTTCGGGTTTACCTGGACGACGCTAAGGAATTTACAAAGAAAGAAAAGATTACTGAAAATGGACGGGAAATGAAAAAGCCAATTTATAAAGGTACAGTTGTTACTGCAGTAATATCCTATAAAACCTTGAAGGAATTGTCACTAAGGGGCGAAGAAAATATAGTATGTGAAAGTCCCTTGGAAGAGAATAAATTTCGATTGAAGATTTATGGGGAATCAAATGTCACTTTAAATGAAGTAGATATTAAAAGTCTTCGAACTTCGATATATGGCGAAAGTATTTTAAATATTAAAGCTGGTGAAATTAAGGAACAGAGTATCAGAGCTTATGGAGCTAGTAAGGTGAATGCACTTGAAGCTAAAACCCAAACTACCAAGATAACTGCTTATGGGGAATCTGATTTCTTGATTAATGCTACTGAAGAAATAAAAATCACAGCTTATGGAGAAGCTTCTTTGGAATACAAGGGAAATCCTGAGATAAAGAAGGGACTGGTTTTAGGAGGCTTAAAAATCAACAGATCTGAATAAAAACATGTTTGACTTCAGCGATATACACCAAAAAAATAAGAAATAAATAATAAGAATAAACAATGATACAACTCAACCACATTTATAAATGGGTAAAAACCGGCGGAAGAAGAATTTTCCTGCTCAACGATTTAAGCCTGAATATTGAAAAGGGTGAATTTCTTTCCATTATGGGGCCATCGGGTTCTGGAAAGTCCACACTGCTCAATGTAATTGCTATGCTGGATTCTTTTGATGAGGGCGAATATTTTTTTGAAGACGAAGCAATTCACGATTTAAAACCGAAAAAAAGAACTGCTATTTTCAATGAAAATATAGGGTTTATTTTTCAGGCTTATCATCTCCTGGATGATCTAACGGTGTATGAAAATATTGAAACCCCATTGTTATATAAAAAAGTAAAAAGTTCTGAACGAAAGGCATTGGTAGCCGATATGTTAGACCGATTCAATATTGTTGGTAAGAAAGATTTGTTTCCGCACCAACTTAGTGGGGGGCAGCAACAATTGGTTGGGATTGCCAGGGCGCTGATAATTAAACCCAAACTAATCCTTGCTGATGAACCTACTGGCAATCTAAATTCCAATCAGAGTGATGAGATTATGCAACTTTTTAAGGAATTAAATAAGGAAGGAGTTACCATAATCCAAGCCACACATTCAGAAAGCAATGCGGCTTATGGAACGAGGACTATCAAACTTCTAGACGGAAGTATTTCAAAAAAATAAAATCAGTATGTTTCAAAAATTTACTTGCCTACTATTTCTTGTTTTTGCTATTTCAGGATACGCTCAGGATTCAGAATTACAATTAAACCTGGGCGAAGCTATTGAAGTTGCTTTGGAAAATAATCTTGATGTTAAAAGTTCGGTTTTAAGGGAAAGAACTTCGGAATTACAATTCAAACAAACCCGCAATAGTAGGTTGCCCGACCTTAATGCCAGTTATAGTTATGGATTGAATAATGGTAGAAGTATAGATCCATTTACCAATACCTATATAGATGAAGAATTAAGCTTTTCTAATGCAGGAATAGGTCTGGGGGCGACTATTTTTAATGGTTTTCAAATTAAAAACAGGATTCAGCGAGACCGTTTGAATTTGCAAGCGGCTGAAATGGAAGTACAGGAAGCCCGGCAAGAAATGGTGCTCAATGTTACGCTCGCTTATTTCCAGGTTTTAAATAATAAAGACCTGTTGGAGCTGGCAAAAACAAGACGAATTTCAACTCAGGATCAGGTAGAGCGTTTGAAAACACTAAATGATGAAGGGGAGGGTAGCCCGGCGAATTATACCGATATCCGTGGACAGTTGGCTAATGATCAAGCTATTATTGCCGACACCGAAAACAATTTAAAAGCCTCAAAACTTGAACTGAAAAGGCTGTTGAATATTGAAACTGAAATTGAAGTTGCTCCAGAATACTTTTCATCAGAACCAGAAGAATATATCCTTACCGCAGATGAAGTTTTTAAGGAATCTCTGGAAAATCTAGCTACTTTCAAAGCTGGGGAGTTGAGAATTGAAGCTGCAAAAGAAGATGTACAGGTTTCCAGAAGTTTATATTCCCCTGAAATTTCCTTTTTCGCCCAATTAAACACCAATTATTCCAGTCTTGCCAGGCTCTTTAATGAAACCGGAGCGGCTATTGTTGAAACCGGACAATTTGTTCGGGTAGGTGATAATAATTTTTCGGTATTAGAGGAGCAAACAAATTTCGTAGCAGAAGAAATTCCATATCAGGATCAATTGATCAATAATTTAAATTCCAATGTGGGAGTAGCGGTAAGCATTCCTATTTTTAATGGGTTTAGGGCAAGAAATACAGTAGGGCTTCAAAAAATAGCCCTTGAAGAAAGAGAAGTAGAATTTGAACGAACAAGAAATGAATTCGAGCAAGCTATTCGTGAAGCTCATAACGATATGGAAACTGCATTTAACCGCTATGAAATTTATAAAGAACAGGTAGCTGCTTACACAGAATCTTTTAGGGTAAATGAAATTAGATTTAACAGTGGGGTTTCTAATATTGTTGATTATATCATCAGTAAAAACAACCTGGATAATGCTAAAATAAATCTAGCCAATGCGCGCTATGAATACATTTTCAGAACTAAGATCCTGGATTATTATAGGGGTTTTTCCATTTAAAAAGAATGGGTAGATTAACTATTGCTATCTCTAACTTAGTTTATACGGATTTATTCCATAAAGAAAAGCTACTTCAAAGGCTATTCAATTCTTTAACGCTCCAAAGTTTTATTAAATACAAGAATCTCATTATTCTCTACAGAACTAAAATGAATGGTATAGTTTCCGGGGGGTAATGAAAATAAAATAGGTTCTTGCGATTGCTTTTTTAAAGTTGCCTGTAAAGGAACACTACCATTCTTATAAATATCGTATTCAGATTTCTTAAAAATTTTTATGAGTATTTCATTAGCATTTAAATCTGCAAACCGCTTAGGCTCGATTGTGAATTCCTGAGTTTCCATTTCCTGATCGATACTTTCCTGAAAATTGGACTCCAGGTTATTGATCACAAAATAATCAACCGGCTTATCTAATTTTTCAAAGGTGCTTACCATACTCGTAGGTATCAAAGACAATTCATTTTGGGAGTTTCCTATCACATCAGACTGGTTTATGGTAAGAGGATTTAATCCTGTTAGTTCTTTAAAATATGCGGCCATTCGCTTACCTGATTTGGTTTCTTCTTCAAGAATATGATCCAGCCCGGCATAGACAAAGATCTTATGATTAGGATCCTCTTCTAAGATATGCTGGAGATTTTGGGCCTGTCCTAGCTCTCTATTGATCTCCTGGTTTTGATTTTCATAGCCCACTAATATAAAACCCAATTCTTTGGCCTTGCGAATTAACTGGCCAAAATTGGGTTCTCTTATATAATACCCTGCATTTAAAGTAGGAAAGCCTCTTTCATTTATTTTTCTATCCTGGTTTGGGAATAGTGCTTCCAAAGCCAGGTGGGTATATCCGTTCTCTTTTAATTTTTTCAATAGTTTTATTGCAAATACACGATGTTTTGGATACCAATGATTTTCATTAAGCATTACCACTCGCGTTTCTTTGGCCAATTCAGATATTTCATCGAGAACTCCTTTGTTCACTTTGACCTCTGGATTTTGTAATAAGGTGTCGAGAATTGGTTTCAATTGATTTTTACGATTAGCCTCGAATTCCTCAATTTGATTTTTATAGTCTTCGTTATTTGAAAAAAAGGAATTTATGGTTGCCAGATATTGAAATTGCATCCACTCATTGGCTTCAGTTTTTTCTACAGGCGCTGTATTTAATTTCTTTCTCGCTTTTAGGTAATTCGGAGAATCTTTAACTGCATTGAATACTTTATTATAAGTGAGTTCTTCCTTTACTTCAGCGCCTATTGAAAGTGAATTTATGATGGATTCCCCGTCTTTGACGAGGGAGTGTAAACTATTATTATTGTTTTTCGCCTTGATATATAAATAAGCGGTTTTATCCGGGTTTATTTTTTTAAATAGCACCGAATTAGATAAAGTATCCCTAAAAACCAAAGATCCTTTACTACCATTGCTAACATCGAGTTTTCTGTTGTTTTCCTGGATAAATAGGAAGACCTTGTATTCCGGGTTTACATTTGTGGTACCGTAAGCTAATAGATCTTTAGCCTTTAGGCCTTCTAAGTTTTGAATTTTTCGTTTGATTTCCTTTAAGGGCAGATCACTTAATGATTTTAATTGAGTGTCACCGAAGTATTGCACTTGAAGCTCGAGTGATTCATTGTATAGCCTGCTTTGAATATAGTAATTGTGTTTGCTTAACGGATGATATGGTTGACATGAAACGAGAAGGAATAGGATTGATAAAAGAAGTAATAATTTTTTCATAAACTTTAGAAGTTAATAATTTTGATGATTTACAATATAAAACTAATTTATTAGTTTTATAATTTCTCAGGATATTTCATTCATTTTAATGGGGAAAGAGTAGGTAGCTCTTCTAGCTAAACTCTGGATTTTTTTTGAAATTTATATCTCGATGCAAAACGTATTGTTTGATAATTTTGCTCAGCTAACCAGTTACTTTAAAATTATATTTTTCCTATATTTAATAAATAATTCACCTTATGAAAAAAATTTACTGTCTTTTGGTACTTATACTAAGTAGTCTGACTTCCGGATTTGCACAATCTGATACCACAACTATCAAGAATAAAAATATGCTTCCCAGTTTAAAACAAGTTGTGTATTCAGCAGATGCTGACGCTATGGATTTTAGGCTAGCTTTAGATTTAAGAGGGGTAAATCTTGTAAATCATTCTCTACAAAATATTAAAGATGGAGATTTTGCTATTTCTTTATCAAATTTAAAAATGAAAAATTTCTTTAACCGTAATGATTTCAGGATTACGCCAGCCGATGTGTTAAAAAATATAATGCCTGATTATGATTTAACCAGTAAACCTCTTCCTTCAAGACCACTTTTTTAAATTTTTCTAAACAAGGAATTATTTAAATTACTCTGGTGGGAATAATTTTTTTCTAATATTTTCACTACTTATTTTCGGGATTTAATTTTCCTAATCTTGTCTCGTCATCTTTATCCGTGTACTTTACTAGTACCGAGCATATCAGTCTATTCTTAGTGTCTTTTTTTAGATATAAGTTGTCCAGTTTCTGTAAATCCCTGAATATTTATATAATATTTTTCAAAACCATTTTTTTCGAAACTGAAATTAAATGAATTAGGAAACTAAGCATAGGTAGAATTTTGTCTCCTTCATTTTTCACTATGAATTGATTTTCATCATTGATAATAAAATCCATAGCGAAACTTCGGTCATTTCTGTTTATTGATTGAATTTTAAAATCCATTCCAGCGTTTTGGAGCATCCTGGTTGCCTCACCAAAGAACATTTGGTTCGATATATGCCCATACCTGGATGAAACCACATTCACGATCTAGCATTACTAACAATGGCATATTCCATGCCTTTACGTGTTGGCACGCCGGTTAAACTTTCTAGGATCTTAATTCTGATTTTACGAAAAAATCATCCTGTTCTAAGCTTGATACAATATTGCATAGCAAACCACTTCAATAATACTCCAAAAGCTTTTATAAAAATCATAGTAAAATTTAAGAAGGAATAAAACCATAAAATAGGAATTAATACTATTTTTAGAGTGATATATTATAATTTAGCCGTGAAAAGGTTTATTTGAAATCTTATCATCGCTCGAAGTTCAAAACTTATAATCAAAGAATTTATAAGATTCAGAATTTATGTATACTCCACCATTAAAGAAATTTTCAAGAACTGACTACTTCGATAATACTCAGATTAGTAATGATATGGCTGATAACAGATTTTATTATTTTTTTACGGTAAAGGAATAGGAACAAGAAAAGACCTTATAGATTTAATTGTAGTATCCTGGGTAATGAATGATGCAGAGAATTTATTCATTATTGCACATAATTCGGGGATAGATCTAGTTGGAAAAACAAGATCCTTAAACAGCTGAAGATGCTAATGCAAGATGGTGCAATAAACCTGGCATCTAATGTACGTTCTATATAACTAAGTTTAGCGTTGAGTTTAGTACGGTAACACATATTATATATTTTATTGGATTTACAAAAACATCGCAACCTCTTAAATTTTATTTTTGGTAAAATAAGGAAAGGAAGCTAGGTAAATCTGGCTTTAATAACCTTGCGGTATGTTTCTCCAATAGGTAACCGAATATCTCCATCCAGGCAAATACTATTGCCTTCAAGTATTTTTATTTTTCCAGAGGGAATAATATAAGACCTATGAATTCTTAGGAACTCATTTTTTGGTAGCATCTCGATAATATCTTTCATATTCTCGTGCGCTATAATTTTATCGTTTTTAGTGTGGATTCTAATATAATCCTTTAGGCCCTCGATATATATGATTTCTTCAGGAATGATACGGTAGACCTTTCTTTCTGCTTTAATATAGAAATCCCTGCTTTTAACAGAAGAATTAGAAGCAGCTTTAAAAGAGTTCTGCCAGGCTAAATATTTCTCGACACTTTCATAGAACCGCTGAAAAGAAATAGGTTTCACCAGGAAGTCGATTACCTTGTATTTAAAAGCATCTAAAGCATACTCTTGATAAGCTGAGGTAATAATAAAGTTATGTTGGAAATTATTGCTCATTTGCATGATTTCCATTCCACTGAGTTCAGGCATTTGTAAGTCTATAAATACCAGGGTATTGTCATACTCCTTAAGCAGCTCAAGAGCTTTGTAAGCATCACTCCCTGCATAGATAATATTAAGGTTGGAAACCTTTCCAGCATAATCTTTTAATAAACGAACCGCAAAAGGTTCATCATCAAGAATTATTGTTTTAATTAGTCTTTCCATCGAGCTTAATTTCTAATTGGGCACTAAAATTCTCTTGATTCTGTGTGATCACTAAAGAATGCGCATCGGGATAATTAATAGCTAAGCTTTTTCTAAGATTATCCAGACCTATTCCTCCTAATTTATCTTTTTTCTGGTTATTAATTTTATTCGTGATTTTAAATAACAGCCTATTGCTGGTTTGTTTAAGATCCAAAAGTATTGGGTTTTCCTTATTATACTTTCCGTGTTTCAATGCATTCTCCACCAGGGGACTTAGTAAAAAGGGGGGTATTTGAACATTGGAGTTCTCAATACTAATTTCAAAAGTCACAGTATTTCCATCTTCGTGTCTTAACTGGTCAAGTTCAATATAAGATTTTATATAATTAAATTCCTGCTGTAAATCAATGCGCTCTTTATTGGTTTCATAGGTCGTATACCGCATTAGTTCCCCCAATTTTTCAATTGCCGGCAATGCCTTATCAGATTTAAAATAAACCAGGGAGTAAATATTATTAAGGGTGTTAAACATAAAGTGGGGGTTGAGTTGAGCTTTAAGAAACTTTACTTCCGTTGCACTTTTTTCTTCAACGATATGTTTATTGTATTCCAATAGTCGAATATTAAAAATTAGAATCCAAAGAATAGAACTGATAATGAGCGGGAAACTGCCATAGTAGAGGTTATCATAAATGTAGAAGCTAAGTTCGGTTCCTTCAAAATAATTACCGTGACCGATAAATTGATCAATCAAGACTTCTTCCAGGGCGTATCTCAGGGAAATAAATACCATAAATCCAGCGGCAATACCAATAAGAATTCTTTTCCAGTTAAGCTTTTCAAATGCCCTGGGGAGAATGAGTATATAATTAAAATAGAAGGTAGTAAGAAAAACGATACTAGCAGAAACCTCGAAGATATCTAATTTTCTGATGGTAAAAAGATAGGGGTTTCTAAGATCAAACTGAATAAGCTCGAAGTAAGAAAATAGCAACCAAAAGAGGCCGTGAAAAAGGAGCTCTTTTCTTTTGGTCATAGTGCCGGTATAGGGAAATGATTTCATTAGTGTAAAACTAAAACATTCTAAGCAGGAGTGGGGATGGGTTTGTCGAAAAGTAGGAGGGGTTTGTAGAAAAAACCATTCAGCCTAGCATTAAAATATGATTTTTGAGGAAACTTAAAAACTAAAGAAATGAGAACCACATTAATTATGATGATACTTTTTAGTATCCAACTACAAGCTCAGGAATTAAATGAACCGGTAAAATTTGAAAACACGGTTAAGGTATTAAATATGGGAACCTTTCATATGGGGTATACTACAGATGCTACTACTACTGAATTTGATGAGCACGATCAGGATAACATCGCACGGGTACATCAAATTGCTCAATCTATTGCTGAATTTAAACCTACTGTAATTATTGTAGAAACCTTACCGGATAACAATGAGTATTTACAGAATGATTATAAAGATTATCAGCAAAACCCTAAAATGAAATTTAAAAATCCTTCAGAGGTGGAATTATTGGCATTCGAAGTAGGCCGACTTGCGAAAACAACACGTATTTATGGAATAGACTATAAAGAGGGATATAATTATGGAATCGCAGAGAAAATAAATGACAACTATGGAATTGAAACCTATAAGAAATATTTCACCGTATTGGATTCTCTGCAGAAAAAGTATCCGGAGGAGGAGATGACTGTGTTACAAAAATTACAAATGAGCAACAATCCGAGATATAAAGATATGCTACTCAATATAAATGCTGATATCCTAACCCATATTTCAACGGAAGGAAATGCAGAAGGAGCAGATGAAGCCGCAAAAATGTATCATCGGAATTTGGTTATGTATTCCAATCTTAACCAAATCGAATTAGAAGAAGATGACCGTGTCTTTATCCTTATGGGAGCTACCCATACTGCTTTTTTTGATATGTGGTTAGAAAGGAGCCCAAAGTATGAAGTAATAAATCCCAATAGCTACTTAAAATAATATGAGTTCAAATTTATCCATTAAGTAAAGAACCAAATCAAGAAATTTTAAAAAGATAAAGCCAGGCCAACCCCATTTTGGTTCCCTATGAAATGAAAGGTAACCTGGAGAGGATTGGGCGGTGAAGAATTAACCTGGTTAATTCTTTCTGCCGCTTCAAGTGCCTGGTTATTTGACCTTATAGAAATAGGTATAGCCACTCCAATAAAAGCAGCACCAACCCCTGCTAGTGCCCAAGGGGCATCTTGATTAGAAGCCGCAATTCCTATTGGAATTCCTACAAAACTACCTCCGATACTTCCTAAAATGGTTGAGATTGTATTATTTTTTCTTGCTTTTTTTATTAAACGTGTAGCTTCTGTATCTGCGATCATCAACTTTTTCATTGCTTTCAGGTCAAGCCTTTGATTGTTCATTGTGAACTTATAGCCAAGAAAAACCTTTTCAGATTCGATTTGCTGAGCAGATAATGAAGTGATACTTAAAAATAGGAGGAGTAATAAACTTAGTGTTTTCATTTTAGAAGGATAATTAAAGGGATTTTTATTAGTTCCGAATTTGCTTTTTTCTGCTTACTGTTACAATTATTGTCACACCTATTAGCATAAATGGTATGCTCAACAACTGGCCCATATTTAGCGTCATTTGATTCTCGAATGCAACCTGATTTTCCTTAAAAAATTCAATAATGAATCTGGCCAAGAAAAGTAGGATTAAAAATAAACCAAAAATAATCCCATTGGGTTTTTTTAATGGTTGAGCCCTATAAAATGCGTATAATATTGCGAATATCACCAGATAGGAAAAAGCTTCATAAAGCTGGGTAGGATGCCTCGGAATTAAATCGTCTCGTTCAAAGACAACGCCCCAGCTACCGCTTGTGGGCTGGCCGTATATTTCGGAGTTCATAAAATTTCCAAATCTTATAAAAGCTCCGGTTATTGGTGTCGCTATGGCAACCCTATCTAAAACCCAAAGTAATTTTAGCTTATATTTTCTACAATAAAGTATTATAGCCAGTAATACCCCTATAGCCCCTCCGTGGCTGGCCAGTCCCTGAAAACCGATAAATTGGTAACTGCCATTAATTTCTTTAATTGGAAGGAACATCTCCACTGGATGTTCTAGATAATAACTGGGTTCGTAGAACAAGCAATGGCCTAGCCGGGCACCGATGATCGTTCCCAGGACAATATAGGTAAGCAAGCTATCCAATTGCTCAGTAGGAATTCTTTCCTTTTTATAGATATGCTTTACCACAAAATAACCCAGAAAAAGGCCGGTCACGAATAAGAGTCCATAGTATTTTAAAGGGAAGTTTTCGGTAATCCATAGGATTACCGGATCTGTATCCCAGTATAAGATGTTACCTTCTAATCTATTAGTCAATCCACGTGAGTTTTAAATAGAAATGGAATTCATTCAGTAATTTGTGGGACATTGGTAATTAGTTGCCAATGATAACAATATGTTACGTTTCGGTATTTGTTTTTTTAATAGGATTTCTTTAATCACGCCCTTATAGCTAAAAAGTTAAGATCAGCTTTCAGGTTTTACTACTGTACTATTAATTTCTTATTCGGGATATCAATAGTGATTACTTCACCAATCCAGTTGATCCCCATAATACCTTCATAAATTAAATCATCAATAAAAGTGGCTTTAAAATTTTGTACTGAAGTATTTTCTCCTTGATCGGTTAGCTTATCTAATTCCGTGAAATAATAGTTGTTTCCTTCTTCGGGCTTGAAGCTGCTCGGTTGATATTTACGTTCAACCTGCGTTGAATCAACACCCAAACTTTCCATATATCTGGAATTAAATCGGTAAACATCAAATCCGGCTCCGCTATCCAGGCCTACGTTTAGCGAAAGTTCATCATTAATTTTTACTGGTGTAGAAATACCGATCCTAATATCCCTGTCATTAGTTATTTGAATGGGCATTTCAAACTCTTTATTATCTATAAGTTGATTAAGAGATTTTTCTGATTCAACACTCAATATTTTATTCTTGAAGTCAATGGTTATTTGTCCATCTTTAAAAGGGGTCAAAGAGATCAAACCATCCAAAGGAAATTCCAGATCGTAAACCGCAAAAGTTTGATTCGTAGTTTTGAAACCTCCAATTTCCAGGGATTTAGAATTCCATAGATCAGATTTTATTTCTTCTCCCGTCGCCCGATGGCCTGTATAGAAATGATTGGTTTTTTCAAGATCCTCGATTTTATCAGCAAAATCTTTGGTCAGCAAGTTGATGCCAGCGCCGGTATCAAAAACAAAATTTCCTTTAACTCCGTTGATGGTTGTTGGAATAATAATATGTCCGTTAGGAGTTTGGGTAAACGGGATTTTAATCTGTTCAGCGAGTTTTGATTGTGAAAAGCTTAAAATTGTAAATAATAGGAATAGGCTTGTTATTACTTTGGTCATAGAAGGGGTTTGATTTGATTTTTAAAACTGTAGTTAGATTCTATAATTAGAACAAATTACTAGATTTTTTTACAATTTAGTAGATAAAAAAGACCGATTAGACTTGTTAAGAAATTAGCACCTATCATTCAACTATGGAGTAGCTTTTCTGCTTGTAACCTATTCGCCCATTTTCGCTAATTCCTTCTACGATGATAATATAATCTCCGGGAATATCAGGATTGAAAAATTGTAATGAAGCCTTTCCATTTTTACCTACTTCAACTTCTGGAGCCCAATGCACCAAAGTTCTAAAATCCGTTTTCTTTTCACCTGGAGCTAACGATGCTTTATATTTTGGCGCATAGAATTCTTTTTCCGGGCTAAAGGTATTGATTGAAGTACGCAAAGTTCCTGGCGCAGGATTCCCCTGCGCATAAATCCCCCCGCCACCTTTAGTGGAAATAGAAATAATATGTCCCAGGGACGGGGATTTTAAAGGATCTGCACCAGGAAACACCTCCAGGTACCTACTTTTAAAGAATTTGGCATATTTAATAAGTTCTACTCGTTCTACAACCCCGGGATCCATATGGGGCACAAGATCATATTGGTGTTTTTTAAGAAGTTGGCCATCTACTAAAAGTAATGTTGGTTCGCCCCGGCCGGCGCGAATGTGCGCCAGCATAAACCCATCTGGAAAACGTTCAATTTCAATTTGATCTCCGTAATTGAACAATAAAATACTATAAAGCCCGTAAGACCATTTTTTTTCTTTTGCCCTGATTTCATCTCCCCGGATAACCACATCGGGTTCTCCATATTTTTTGTGACGCGCCAACTCTTCTGATGTAGCCCCTTTCCCAGAAAGTAGTACTTCGTCCAATTGGTTCATACCATCTACGGAAAAAGAGTTTCTGTTATTTTTTCGTTGTTGCTGTATTTCCCTTACCGTTTGGTTGTCGACCTCTGATTCTGTATAGTTCGGAAAAACTTCAAATGAAATATTTGGAGACTTTGCCTGCTCAATTAGAATCTGATAATCAATTTTATGCTTTGATTTATTGTGGGTGTTTAAGAATACCGGTAATGTACCGTGCTCGTCTTCAAGTAAGAAACTAAACCTACCCACATTATCGGTTTTGCCACTATAGAAGCTAGGCCCACGTCCAAACGTAGCCAAATTTATGCTAACATTTTTTGGTAAGCTTTTCTCCTTGTAGGGTAGATGTAGGTTCCCATTTAATTCGATACCTTTTTCGGGCAGGAATAAGGAATCAGTCGGTATAGTTGCCGGGTATTTATAGTTTCGCCATCCCTGGGTGAGGAGTAGTGCATCCAGGTCTTCAAAATGATAGAGACTATCTTCCTGGAAATAGTAAGCAGGTTCTTCTATGTCTCCACGAATTTCAGAACTTAATAGAAAATAGGATTGTATGGTTTCACCTTTCCCCTGGTGCCAGAATTTTTTATTAATAGCCATAACAGAGAGACTAGGCCCGGTTGAGTCAGGGATGTTGATATTTAGGCTGGTCTTTTCTCGGGCGATATAATTTTCTTGATCAGTCTCAATTTCAATTTTCAATTTATTCTTTCCTGTTTCATTAAAGAATAGGCGTTCTCCCACTGGCCTTCTTTCTTTATTCAATAAGGTGAATTTGAGAATTCCCTGGGGTAAATTTTCGGCGGGAAGTGCTTTGGTAAGATATCCGTTTTGTAAGGGGCCTTCGACCAAAAAGTAATCCCGACCTCTACTTGAAATATTGATATATACATAATCTGACTTCGCTTTATTTGAGGCCACCTTAATCAGTACTTTCTTTTTAATTTTAGAGATGGAGAGAATACTGCCCTCGGAGTAAACTTTGGGCAGTGGATATGTTTTGTTTTTATAAGATTGAAGTTTGGCATAATAAGACTGTGTACTATCCGCTTTAATGTTAGTGGTCCCCATGCCTAAATGGTTCGTTTCGAAATCTTTTATTTTCTTACCCTGCTCGTTAAATATGCTTCCTTTAACCGATATTCCTTTTCCATCCTGGCCTATAGCTTTAAACCCTAAAGTATTTTGAAAGCCATGAATTATTTTTCCACTTTCAGGAAGAAATTGGAGATCTGGCGTAGTTTTCTTTAAAAGGATGGTTTGATTATATTTTAAATTATTATTTTCATTTAAACTAATATTTAGCCAGTCTATCTCATCAGAAATTTTATGGTTTAAGGAAAAAACACCTTTAGTTTTATTTACCAGAACAGTGTCTTTTGTGTCTTTCCCTTCCAGGTATAGCTGGATTTCTTTCTGATCGGGAAGTAATTTTTCTTTTACCGTTCCGGTTAAAACAGCTTGTCCATTTCCAGTTGAATTATAGGCTATATTTTCAATGGGTTTGATTTTACTCCAATCGGCATAAGGCACAATCTCTATATATTCCTTAAAAATAAAACGATCCCCAAAATTTTTATTCCAACGGGTATAAGCCCTAACTAGGTAATGCCCCTCTTCAAAATCGCTTGTAAGATCCAAAGCACCGTGACCTATTCCGTTTTCTAGTTTGATTTTTTGGTGTAGAACTCTTTCTTCATTCTTATTTATTAATTCAACGTGCAGCACCCTGCTTTTGGTTGTAAGCTTATTATTTTTCGCATCGGTTACTATAGCTTTAAACCATATTGGCTCATCTAATGCATAAATTTCAGAACTTAATTGCAAGTAAATTTTTTCGGCACCATATAATTCTATCCGGTTATCCTGGCTTTGCAGCAGTAAAGGAGCGACGTATGTTACTAATAACAGAACATTAATGACTTTCTTACCTAAGTAATCCTTCAGCTCTATTTTATTACCAAAATGCTCAAGTGCCATCATACTTAATTTCACGAAATTTAATTAGGAGGATTACCAAGTTCGAGTTTCTATAGTATTTTTCAGTAAGCTATACTATAAGAATTGGAGAGCTAGTATATTCAGCTTTTTTATCAATCTCGTATATAGAAATTTCCCACAGGCTTTGTTTCTAATTTGATTTGGACCGATTACCATTAGCTAAATTTCACTCTATAGCCTTTGTAAGGTAAAACATATAATCTCCTATCTTGTTTATTTAAACTTATTTAGTATTAATACTAAAATATAAATTTTTGTAAATTAAACTGTGGTCTATAATAACATGCATCAACAAGAACTTATAAAATCGTTGCTTGCTAGCGATTAAAGAACATGGTCAGCTCTACTTATCCAAATTCCTAATCCCGGGAAAATAGCTCTTAATTTGGAACAATTTTTTCTAAAAACAAGAAAAACCTATACTTCCTACCCTCTTTCATACCTTTTTCCTACCCCTTTTACACCAGGTTTTTCGAAGTCTAAAAATTAGATTTGCCTCAAACGAACTTATTAATATTAATTTTAGAGCTATGAAGACAAACACAATTTTATTATTTATTTTTCTTGCAAGCAGCAATGTTTTGTTGAGTCAAGAGGTTCAGGATTCTTTGGAGGTGAATTCAATTTATGCACCGAATCAATTAAATGATAGTTTTTCGGCAGAAGAAAGTTGGGAGATACACAAAGCAGCTTATATAAAACAATTAAAGTCTAGAGGATTGCCTGATAATGAAATTAAAAAAAGTATGGTCACCTATGAGAAGAATAAAGAGGAATTTATTGCAAGGGTAAAAGAGCAATATAGGCTGGCGGCTATTCAAAGAAAAAAAGCTTTCGAACAAAGAGCATTGATGCAAATTGAAAGAGAGAAAGCTGCTGAACATAGGAAGTTGGCTGCTGTTCAGAGACAAAAAGCTGAGGAATTAAGAAGGTTAGCTAATCTTGAAAGGAAGAAGGCAGAGGAACAAAGAGGAAAAGACACAGGTCAAAGAGAAAAGGCTAATGAACTTAGGAAACAAGCTGAAATTGAAAGAGCAAAAGCAGAGGAGCAAAGAAAATTAGCTGAGATCCAGAGAGAAAAAGCCAGAGCACAAAGAATGAAGGTTCAAGAATGGAGAGATAGTGCTGAAACCATTCTCTTGAAAAATATTACACTCTCAAGTCATTCCGATAATAATAAACCAATAGCTTTTAAAGTTACTTCAAAAGGGAGTTTGAAAATTGGCATCAGGGCGCACATAAGTTTGGGAAATACTTTAATTGAAATTTATAACCCTCAAGGAAGCAAAGAGGGAGAACTCTCTTTAAAGTTCAATTCAAAATCTGGTTCGGATGACGATAGAGATGAGGTAGAGTTTACCTCAGGTGCTCTTGATAAAACGATCTCAGATACTGAACTTGGAGAATGGCAAATAAAAATTTCTTCTCAAAGATCTGAAGGAACTGTGGCTATGTCAGTTTTGCAGTATATAAAACCAACTATAGATGAATAATATATTAAGGAATACTATAGCCATTCTCTTTCTAATATTTTGCAGTCAAATTAAAGCATTTTCTGAAAACCCAGGTGAAATATATGGTAAACTGATATTGGACGATACCTGGGAAAGAAAAATATATGTTTCATATATAAAAACATTCGATAAGGAGTATGCTGTTTCTAATGATTTGATAATTACGAGCGCAGTTATTGACAGTCTCGGTAATTTCAAAATTGATTTGGATAAGATACCGGAAAAATGGTCTTTTTTACGATTGCATATAGTAAAAAAAGGTGTTTCTCCAAACTCTCTGGTTATTGGGAGTAGAGATGAAAATTTCATATTTCTAATAGCGAAACGAGATTCTAGAATAGGAATTTTCAATACTGAAGGTCTACCTATATTTTCGAATTCAAGAATAGAGGGAGCGGACTATATGAATACAGTGGATCATATAAAAGGGTTATCTAAATACCCAAATTCTATAGACTATGAGAATTCAATAATAGAAAAAGAATTTATTGTAGAGGTGGTTTCAGAAAAACTGAAAGTGGTGGCAGATACCAGTTCAATTCCTTTGGTTTCGCTTTATGCGATTTACAAGACAGATTTCCAATCAGATTATATAGAAAACCCCGTATTCTACGAAAACTACCTATCAAAATGGGAAAAAGAAAACAGTTCTTATTTTAAGTCTTTTAGGCAAAAATTCCCAACCCGTGAGAGTAGTTTCAAGACAAATAAAATTTCACTATACATTATTTTTTTGGCAGGAGCAGTGGTGGTTCTCTTAATTGGCGCCTTAATCTATTTTAAAATCAAGAACCAAAAAATCAAGAAATTAAGCGTGCAAGAACGAAAAATATTCGATCTAGTACAAAATGGATATAGCAATAAAGAGATATCAAATGAATGTAATATTGAATTGACTACGGTAAAATCGCATATAGGAAGTATATATTCTAAACTTAAAATAAAATCTAGAAAGGAGGCAATGAATTTTAAAACCAGGTCATTTTTAAAATAGTTTATAAAGTATGTCGGAACTAATTTAATCATTCTCATTAATAAAAGTTTTAAATAACTATATTAGTAGTTATTTAACTAATATTATGGGTGTAATTTTTAGACTACTAAATTTGTGTTCGTACAAGAAGAATATTTATTTTAATTTATCCAATGAGATTTTCTTTTTGTCTAGATATAGGAGGTTATGTTTATTACTTCTTCTGGCTATAATCTTTTTAACGCAAACAAATGTTTTCTCTCAAAATCAATTAACTGGAAAAGTATACCGGGCTAAGGATTCCACAGCAATTTACGGAGCTTCAGTTTACTTTGACGGTACAAGCATAGGAGTTTCTACAAATAAGTTAGGCTATTATGAAATCTTATTCAAGGAAAACAATTCTTCTCTCATTATAAGTTCCCTGGGCTACGAACCTGTAATTATTAATCAACAGGACTATAAGTCATTAAATTCATTGCCAGATGTTTATCTTAAAGAGAAACTTGAAGAATTAAATACAGTACATCTGGAAACTGATCCCTGGTCGAGACTAAGAAAATTACGGATATTTAAAAGGGAGTTCCTGGGTTCAAATAAATCAGCTTCTGCTTGTAAAATTATTAATGAGGATTCAATTGAATTAAGATATATTCCCTCATCTAAAACACTTGTAGCCAGTTCTGACGAACCTTTAATAATAGAAAATAAATATTTGGGTTATGTTGTAAAATATAACTTAACCGATTTCAAGGTGAATTTTAAAATGAGTAGTAGTGGTTTAATATTACCATTTTCAACCTATTCTGAAGGTTTTAGTTTTTTTGAGCCTTTAAAAAAGAGATTATCTAAGAAAATAGTAAGGAACAGAAAATTGAGCTATTTGGGATCATCATTACATTTTATGCGATCTCTTTACAATAAAAAACTTGAGGAAAATAGTTTCAAAATTTTCTATGAAAGATTTCAGGTGCCAACCTATAAATATTTTGAAATTGTCCAAAATAAAAATATGATTCAGGTGGAATTGCTGGTTGATGAAATAGCGATATTATATGGTGATATTCAACAATCTGGATTAATAACAAACGGTAAATTTACAATTGATTACCTGGGAAACCATTCCCCACCTGAATCCATTATCTTGAAAGGTGATATGTCATACAAACGTATTTCAGAACTTTTACCCTTAGATTATAATTTTGAAATGTTTCAATAGGGTCATCGTTAAATAAATCTTGATTTTTTATAAATTGAAAATTTAGAAATTGAGCAAGAAATATTATGAAACAGCAATAGTATGATATTGCCGTAAGTTAGGATATACAACTTGCGGAGTTAGCCTCTCCGGTCAGCATTCCGTTTCTATATATCTCATGCTTACAATGTTTCTTGGAATTTTGTTTCAAATCTATTATGTAACAATTTAAATTAATTTGAACACTTAGTTACAACCCAAAGCTTAGTTGAATTTAAGTTCCTTCATGGTTGATATTAGTCGACCATTTTTTGAAAACCCTTGAATATTTAGATAATAAATCTTAGAATCATTTTTTGGGAAACTGAATTTAAACGATCCTTTCTTACTTTTTACTTGCGGAATCCAAAATGTATCATTAGAATTTTTTTCTTTAAACTTTTTACTTTTAAAAACTTCTTGGTTTTGGTAGGCATTACTCACTATAATTTCTTTATAATTTTCTTCGTTCCAATCTTCCTTCGGTACATCTTCGTAAATACGAATAGTTCCACCTTTATTCCCTTCAGCCCCAATATGCTCAAAATATATTTCATCAATACTACTTAAAGGCATATTAATAAGTTCACTATTATCAAATATTTCAAAGTCGTTAAGATATACTTTTGGAGGTGTGCCAGAAGGTGAATTTGATGGGGATTTAGGACCTATTATGAGATTATATCCATTTCTCCGCACTTTAAATCCCGCTTTTCTAATTAAATCTGTTACTAACGGATTATGCTTTACTAATTCCGGAGTGACTTTAAATTTTTCATACGCCGCTCCGGTGGCTATTCGATTTTCGGCAGCCTTCCGAGCGGTTATTAATACTTCCTCTAATTCTTCGGTGGTCCTACCCCTTAGAGTTTGTCCACTATCTTCTGGATAACCTTTGTTGGAAATACTGTCTGAAGTTGGAAAAGTATCATAGGGGTCTTGGTTGATTGGATTAAAGGCTATAAACAAATCGGGCTTAATTAAAGTCTCGTCTTCTCCCAAAATGGAAACTCTAAATACTTCATCATTGAATAGAATTTTTTCAGATGTAAACTTGCCGAGGGAATCAGTTTGAACTATAAAAAAGTCCATAATATTATCTTTAAAAAAGATAATATCCTTAGATGCCTGAGGTTCATTATCAAGTAAAACCTCACCTTGAAATCTGATCCCATTTTGTAGCTTGTAATTTACTACTGGAGGGTTATAGAAAATCTCATTCCATTTAAAATTACTCCATCCTTCATTAAACAAGGTGATGTCTAATTGTCCGGGGTTTAAGTAAAGATCAGGATCTTCCGGTAAATTACTGTTGATATAAGGTTTAAACTGAAATGAAGAGGTGATCGAATTATAAAAATCGTGCTTGGGAGTTTCCGAATGATCAATCGAAATACTAAACTTTGCAAGATCATTGGCAGTAAGATTATTAAAGCGAGCACTTACAAATATGCTATCGTTTTTCGATTCTATTTTATCAAATTTAATTTCCGGGAGATCTAACTCGCTGAAAATCATTCGTTCTGCAATCGGATTTAATCCTTTATCCATTAGCGTAATTATATTGACCCCGGCACTAAGATTTTCTCTGGGAAAAGAAATTAAAGTATTTTCCTGGGTAATACTAAATTTTTTCCAGTGCAGTGCTCCATCCTTATGAAGCACTAAAAAGAAATCCTCGTCCGATATTGAATTTTTATTGGTGGTGAGATTAATTACAACTTTATCTTTTAAAAAGTTATTGGTACTCATAGCAATTCCTTTAGGATTTGCTGGCGGCAGCTTTTTCTTCAAAAATGCACCAGATTCCATACGAATTTTAAGATAATATGTTTGATTCTCCTGATAGTACAGGGTGAACTTACCCTCACCATAGTCATTGGTTAGCACAGGACTATCTGCTTCCTCACCATATTTATCTACAACTCTTACTTCTTTTATCGATGGACTTTTAGGATTAAAACCTTCTATTTTAAAACCAATGGTATTTGAGGTATTTAAAACTAAATTTTGGGCCTCGCTAGTTATTACGATACTGTCAAGATTTTCCGTATTCTTTTGTAACAATGGAGAGCCCACTACGATTCGTTGTGAAAATGGGACACTTTCCTTGAAGTTTTTCATCCAATTGGTATATGCTTTAACTAAGTAAATACCTGGAGCCAAATCCTGAATAATAGGTATATTTCCAGAAGCAATACCATTTTCCAATAAAAAAGAAAACTCCGTTAGCTGATTCCCATCCTCATCATATAGTCCGCAATAAAGTGTTCTTTCCCACTCGAACGGTACTCCTTGAGTTTGCTCAAATAAGTATGCGGTAAACCAAATTTTATCAGGAGAAGAAAATTTTGATTTATTTAAATGCAGATGAACCAGTGGCCTAGGTAATTCAAAATAGAGTGCGAATTGGTCTTCAGGAAAATTGTTGAAATCTTGAGAAGAAATGGAAGAACTACTCCAAAAAAGTAAAATAAGAAATGGCACCCTTTGTAGCATTGTGAAAGTATGGTAATCTCTTCAGTGGATTTGTTGTAATTTGTTCTTTACAATTGTATTAGGAATACTCAACTTAGTATTAAAAATACTTTTTAAATAAAAAAGTTAAGGAAAAAGAATTTTAAATCTATCAAAAATTTTACTTTTTAATAAAATAAAGAGCCTTTAAGATATCTCTTCTCATAACTATGAGATATTGGTATTTTCTTTTTAGGCGTTTTATGGGAAACTATGAATTTTGCAAAAAAAACGTAATTTTAGAAATTACAGAAAATGGTAAAACCTGCAATTCCACTTTTCAAATGTAGATACTTGCAAAATTTAAACCGTTATACACTATTTTTATCAAAATTCAATTTCAATGAGAGTTAAAATTCTACTGCTATTTACCTTAATATTTACTTCAGCATATTCGCAATCTACCAATTATCAAATCAAAAGCTATTTAGATAGCATCGATGGTTCAAAGTTTTCAGGAACAATATTAGTAGCGAAGGATGATAAAATAATTGAGGAAAGGGCTTATGGACTATCAAGTATAGAATACGACGTAAAAAATAAAATTGATACTAAATTCAATATAGCCTCAATTACAAAATCATTTACGGCTGTGGGTGTTCTCAAGCTTTATGAAGAAGGAAAAATTGATTTAAATAAACCAATTGGAAATTACTTAGATAATTATCCTAACCAAAAAGTATTAGATTCCGTAACAGTCCATCACTTACTTACCCATACGGCCGGTACAAAAGCTATTTACGGAGAGGAATATCAAAGCTCTAATAAAAACAAGTATAGAGCACTTGATGATTATTTACCTTTATTTGCCAACGATTCATTAGCATTTTCTCCTGGAAGTAAATATGAATATAATGGAGGAGGTTTTGTTTTATTAGGTTTAATAATACAGAAGGTAACCGGAGAAAATTATTATGACTATTTGAAAAAAAATATCTTTAGACCATTAAATATGGGTGATACCGAAGCACCTGAAATAGACGGGCTTAACTATAATACAGCTAATGGCTACTCTATTTACTTACGTGAAGACGAATCTTTAGCTCAAAATGATTATTTATTATCAAAGGCTTCAGGAGCATCAGGCTATTATTCAACCGCTAAAGATCTTTTTAAATTTTCAAAAGCTTTGAGAAATCATAATCTCCTGAGAAAGGAAACTACAGATCTTATGCTACAACCCAAAGTTAAAGGTTACAATACCCACCTGGGCTACGGAATTGATGTAGATAAAAGATATGAAGAAACCATTATTGGACATCTTGGCGGTTGGTATGGAATAAGATGTGAATGGATGGATTTTTTAGATTCTGGCTACACGGTAATCATTTTATCCAATATTGATAATGATGGGAAGGAAGAGGTTTCCAATTTTTTTAGGTCTACGATTACTAAAAAGAAAGCATTAAATTGAAATTTATGAAAGCTTCAAAAGCCTTAATAGCTTTATTTATAATATTTTATACTTCAATTAGTTCCTCTCAAAGTGATTTGAAGATAGAAGAAAAAATAGATTCATTTTTGAATGAATTATCTGGAGATGATTTTTCAGGAACAATACTGGTTGCACAAAAGGATAAAATAATTGCCGAACGGGCTTATGGACTTTCAAGTATAGAATATGATGTGAAAAACAACATTGATACTAAATTTAATATCGCTTCTATTACAAAAATGTTTACGGCAGTGGCAGCTTTACAACTGTATGAACAGGGTGAAATTGCGTTAAAGAAACCAATAGGGGAGTACTTACCGGATTACCCAAATGAAACCGTTAGGAATTCCGTTACAGTCCATCAACTTTTAACGCATACTTCGGGATTGAACAACTTCTATGTGAATGATTTAGATAAAATCAAAAATTCACATTACCATAAAATATCAGATTTTGTACCATTATTTGCAAATGATACGCTACTATCTAAACCAGGAACTCAATATGATTATAGCGGAACTGGATTTGTGGTTCTGGGATTAATTATCGAGAAAGTTTCCGGAGAAAATTATTACGATTATATAAGAAAGCATATTCTGGAGCCTTCAGAGATGATCGCAACCTCGGAAATTGCCGTAGATTCAGTCGTGAAAAATAAAGCAAGCGGATATACTTCACATTTTGGTCAGAACAAAACCCTGAAGAAAAATGAGTATTACTTGACCAAAGCATCCCCAGCCGGATTTTATTATTCTACGGTTGGAGATTTATTTAAGTTTTCAAAAGCTTTGAGAAATCACAAGTTATTAAACAATGAAACAACATCTTTGATGTTGGAGCCAAAAGTAAAAGGCTATAACACCCACTTAGGATATGGAATTGATATTGATAATAGATACAACCAAACCATAATTGGGCACAGCGGCGGTTGGTACGGTATTCACGCTGAACTTATAGATTTTACAGAAGATAATTACACGGTAGTTATATTATCGAATATTGATGATGGCGGGAAAACCGGGGCTTCTAAAGTAGTAGATTTCTTTAAAAATTTGATAGCTGATAAACAAAGCACAGAATAAAAATAAACCTGCGTAGAATCTAAACTCCTTGCTTCCTTGCAACTCCGAAAGAAAATGAAGAGTCTTTCCTTAGGAGGCTTGTTAAAATGAATTATTTGTTTATGAAAACCTTGATACTTTTTTTGATAAATTGGTACCGAGAAACAATTAACCACTGCTCGGGGATTAGAATTTAGAGGTGTGGATATTCTCGACGATTTTACTTGAAATAACAGCGTAAAAACGTACAGAATATAAAAGAATTATCCAGAGTTAATAATTATTATTTAGGCTGAAAAAAATCCAAATTTAACTATACAATTTGAAAGAAATTGCAAACATAAAAACCGACCGGCTTTTACTTAGGGGGATAAGAGCTTCCGATATTGAAAACATCCATAAAGGGCTTTCCAATCCGGAGGTGATCAAACATTACGGGGTAAGTTTTGAAAGCCTGGAAGCTACAAGAGAGCAAATGGATTGGTTTGCTGATTCCAGGCAATTTTGGTGGGCAATTTGCTCTCCTGATAATAAATTATTCTATGGAGCTGGCGGTTTAAATGATTTATCTTTAGAACATAAAAAGGCAGAGATCGGGCTTTGGTTATTGCCAGATTTTTGGGGTAAAGGAATTATGACAGAGGCAATGCCATTAATTTGCAATTTCGGTTTTGAAAAACTTGGTATTCATCGCATTGAAGGTTTTGTGAATACCGATAATAGAAACTGTAAAAAGGCTATGGCAAAACTCGATTTCCAGCACGAAGGAACGATGAAAGAGTGTGAAGTAAAAAATGGACAATTTTTAAGTGTTGATATTTACGCAAAGCTAAAGACGAGCTAGTAACCGTTTATAGCAAAGAATAAGTAATTAACCTACTTTGAGACAATGTCTCCTGGAGTATCCAGGATTTCAAATAGAGAAGTACATCATATTTGTGGAGCAATGAATTTCACCCATTACGAAAATATGGTGAACTTATATAAATTAATAGGAAAGGGAAGATTTCGCTTTATTGGATTACCATTAAAAATACGCGGCGGCACAGGTTCACCGGTTCGGGCCGTGGCTATTTTTGAGAATTAGAAGCTAATCACTTGTATTTTTAATTAAGCCACTAAAATTTATGAAAATTTTCAAAATTCTAATATGAGTATTAAATTTCAAACTAATCGCCTACTCATAACACCTATTTCCTTATCAGATTTAGATAAGATACACAATCTACATTCGCTTCCCGAAACTGATAAATTCAATACGCTAGGCATTCCTGAAAATATTAATCAAACAGAAAAAATAATTAAAGATTGGATTGAAAAGAATAACAATCCAGAAAAGAAAAATCTTACATTCAAAGTGGAATTATTAGAAAACGAATCATTTATTGGTTTGATATCATTGAATTTGGGTAAACCTAAATTTAAAAATGCAGAAGTCTGGTATAAATTTCATTCTGATTTTTGGAATAAAGGCTATGCAACGGAATCTTTAAATAGAATCCTGACTTTCGGATTTGAGGAACTTAAATTACATAGGATTGAAGCTGGATGTGCAGTAGATAATATAGGCAGTATGCGTACCTTAGAAAAAGTTGGTATGCTTAGAGAGGGAAGAAAACGAAAAGTTTTACCTCTAAAAGACGGTTGGTCTGATACTTTTGAATATGCTATTTTAGAGGCTGACTTTAATAATACCAGTAAGCAATAGAAAAATGTGGGCTTAATATAATAAGGAATGCTTTGTCCATAATTAAGAAAAAAATAAAACAAAATTTCTGTTCAGCCTATGATATTCAATAAAAGCTAAAAATGAAATATCTACTTACAGGGGAGGAAACCCAAAGGCTTAAATTCCGGCTAGTACAACCGGAAGATTTTGATTCTTGGGTAAGTTTATTTAATGCAAAAGATATAGCAAAACACTTAGATCTTGATTCAGCATTGTCAGAACATGAATTATGTAAGATTTGGTTTAAAAAGGTTTTTTATAGATACGATAATAGTTTAGGAGGAATGAATGCCCTGATAGACAAGAAAACAAATCGACTCATCGGTCAATGTGGACTATTAATTCAAACTATTGAAAATATGGAAAGACTTGAAATTGGGTATTCTATTCTTCCGGAATTTTGGCATCAGGGCTTTGCTATAGAAGCAGCAATAAAATGTCGAAATTTTGCCTTTGAGAATAATTATGCTGATTCCCTAATTTCAATGATTCATATAGACAATTTGGCTTCTGAAAAAGTTGCATTAAGAAACGGAATGTCTTTCGAAAAAAGGATAAAAAATTTTAATATTTTTCAAATTAGTCGGTAGTGTTGGAAGATAAAAACTACCGCTTACAAAAATTAAATAGCGGATAAGAGTGATTATTTTATCGAAAAATCTGACGATGAACTTAAAATAAGCGCAATAATAGATGCAAGCGATAAGAAACAACTAAAAAATTTTTTAAGCGCTATTAAAAAGGAAATAAGCGAGTCCGACTTTTCTGAAAACCTACGTTCAGTTTATTTTGATATTGGCATGCCTATAAAGAATACTCTAATGAATAAAAAGTAATTGATCCGGGCTACTATGAAAAGCATGGCTGAAATCTATGGGGAAACACACCTAATACTTATGTATGGCGTAGCTTCAGGCCAATCTGCGGATGATTTTGCATACTTTCAGGAGAAAATTCCAGGAGTGTATTTTTTTCTGGTAGGTTCAAATTATGAGAAAGGAATTAGCGCAATGCCACATACTCCAGGCTTTGCTGTAGATGAAGAATCTATTAGGATCGGCGTTAATTATTTTTCATCAATGATTGTAGAGCGGTTATTTAATTAGCTTTTTATTGATAGGAATTAATAGGCGCCTGGTACATATTATTCCTATAATTAAAATAGCCATCGGTAAAAAAGCTTATTTTAGTCCACTATTAGCAGCAATTGAGGAGTCTAAAAAGGAAAAAATGAGCACAAAAAGAATAACAAAACTAATAATAGGTCTAGTTTTAATCATTTCTAATATTAGCTGTGATCAAATTACAAAGAAGGAAGTTCGTGAGAATATAAACCCAAACGAAAAAATAGAAGTTATAGGAGATAACATTATTCTTACCAAAGTTGAAAACACCGGCGCAGCACTAGGTTTTGGTTCAGGTTTTCATCCTTACATCAAACTATTTATTTTCCAATTCTTGCCAGTTTTAGTTCTGTTATGCTTGTGTTATTATTTGTATAAAAGAGAAGATGTTTCTAAATTAAACTTTATCGCTATCACGTTTTTTGTTGGAGGCGGCATCGGAAATATTCTTGATCGTATACTTTACAATTCGGTTACTGATTTTATGTATTTGAAACTAGGACTGCTTCATACTGGTATATTTAATATGGCAGACGTGTCAGTTACCTTTGCGGCAATTTTGTTCTTAATTAGTTCCTTCACTAGTGAGAGAAAAATTAAGTTAAAAGAAGCCGATGCATAAGACGGTTTATTACGATTAAAAGTATAATTCAGGAATCAAAGAGATACTATGAAATTCAAATTTTTTCTTGGCTTATTTTTATTAAGCTTATCTATTTATTCTCAAAATGTCATTACTATAGGCGAAACCGAAACAGTTCATTCAGAAATACTGAAAGAAGATAGAATTGTTGAAATTCATCTGCCTGAAGGTTATGGAGAATCAGAGAAAACTTATCCGGTTCTCTATTTGCTTGATAGTTTTTATAATTTCTCCCATGCTGTAGGTACTGTTGAGTATCTTCAGTTAAATAAGCTAATTCCAGATATGATTATTATAGGGATAAGGAATACTAACCGTAACCGTGACCTAAGTCCAGATTCACCAGAACTTAGTAGGGAAGAACGAGAAAGAATGGGAGTATCTGGCGAAGCCCATAATTTTATGACTTTTCTCGAAAAAGAATTAATTTCTCATATAGAAAAGACCTATAAAGCAGCCCCGTACAGGGTTATCTTTGGCCACTCTCGAGGGGGACTTTTTAATGTTTATACTTTTTTTAAAAATCCGGAATTATTTGATGCTTATCTCACAGTTAGCCCTAGTTTATGGTATCCAAATGAATTAATTTCCCGGGACTTTGAGGAAGTTTTTGAAGATCCATCTAAGCTTAGTGCAACGTTTTATATGACCCTTGCAAATGAAAACAAAGGAAATATGCGCGGAAACGTTCTGAAATTAAGCGGAGAATTCAATAATTATATTAATGCTCATAAAGAGGCCGATCTTCGTTTTAAATATGAACCTATGCCTGAAGAATCTCATGGTACTGTAGGTTTACCATCAATTTTTTCTGGTCTACGTTTTATTTTTGAACCTACGCAATATGAAATACCCCGAACAAAAGAGGAAATTATGGTGCAAGGAGGACCGGAAGCTGCTATCCAAAATACAGTCACCTATTTTGATGAATTAACTGAGAAATATAAGTTTGAAGTTACCAATGAAAATGCTTTGACAGATTTAGGGTATGCTTTTTTGAGATTAGAAGAATACAAGGAGTATTCGGTAAATGCTTTTAAAGCCAATGTAGAAGCCAGGCCGGAATCTTACGAGGCTTATTCTAGTTTAGGAATGGCTTATGAGGAAAATGGTGAATTGCAAAAAGCAAAAGCTAATTACGAAAAAGCCTTAAGCCTGGTTATGGAAACAGACGACCCGGAATGGGAATTTTATAAGGCAGATTTGGAGAATTTAAAAAGGAAAATAAAGCAAAAGGCCGATAATTAGGGTTGAATCAATTATGATTCTGATTGTATTGACTAGTGCAAATTAGCAAATAGTGGCAGTATGTAAAAAGTATTCTCTGTCTCCGCACCGCATAAACCAGTTCAGCTTAAAGCGAAGCTAAACCAAAATGAATTTTAAACAAAAAATCTTAAATGTACATTGGTTAATATCCTGGTGTTTTACCTTTTAGCCTTTGGGTTTACTTATACGTTTTTAAAATTTCCAAACCTCATAAAGCAGTTGTGGGTCTCAGCAATAGGCTTAGAAGTAAGCTTCAACTGGAATCACGGCTTAGGACTTTTTTTGGCTACAATTATTTGTTACCTGGTTTTTAAAGGAAAATATAAGGTCTCATTTTTAGGGAATAAGCCGTTAAAAAGTATGCTGGTGGCAGGCTCTTATTTGCTTTATTACAGCCTTTTTGGTTTATCCAACAAATTAGGCATCAATGAACATTTATGGGCGTTTATATTCTGCGCTTCTATGTTAACTTATAATATTTTTGAAGAAACCGCCTGGCGAGGTTTTTTGCACGATAAACTGGGAGACAGCCCTGCATGGTTAAAAGGTATTGTTACCGGAATTCTATGGGGTTTTTGGCATGTGTTGATATTTAAAAACTTTAACCAGTTTGGAGGTTTGCATTACTTTGTTTTACTAACAATAATAGTCTCAATTATTATGGCTTATGCGGTAAAGAGGACAAACGCTATTCTGGTTGCGGCTTCTATTCACGGCCTTTTGATTTTGAGGAATAACTATGTTACCGTAATTTGTATGGTGTTTTGGACCATATTAATTATAACCTGGGAAAGAGATAAGTTATTAAATCGTAAAAAAACGTCTTAAGTGGTTCTCGTAAAAAGCAGTAATATTGTCTCTCTAAACTAATTTTGGATATCTCGGGATGAGATTGTACCAAGTTGCACAATATTCAATTAGATGGAAATAGGGGTTTTCAAAAAACTGACCTGGTTATTTATATTTGGAATTTTATCGGTTTCAATTTTACCAAATATCTTTTTCGATTTTTGGTTTGTTGACATTTTCGCAAATTTTAAACTTCAATATTTAGTAATCTCTGTTTTATTACTGGTCGTAGCAATAATCTTACTCCAAAAGAAAATACTGGCAATCATACTTCTTTCATTAGCAATTTGCTGGAATAGCTACTACATAGTTCCTTATTATTTAAAATCCGATCCTTTACCCAAAACCTCGGAAAATCAGCTAAGAATTTCAAGCATCAATTTATTGTCAAGTAATTCAAAAGTAGATCTGGTTTTAGACTACATACAATCAGAAGATCCGGAGGTTCTAATTTTAATGGAGTTTACTCCAGAATGGCAAAATCAATTACTCCCAGTAATTCAGAAATATAAATATAAAGAATTAGCACCAAGACGGGATAATTTCGGAATTGCCTTATTGAGTAAACATAGAATGAAAAGTTCTATTGATTATTTCGAGCTAAATAACAAACCATCAATCGTTGCTGATCTACATGTTGAAAATGAGAAGTTATCATTAATAGCAACTCATCCAATTCCACTAATCAGCCAAACAACATTCGATAAAAGAAATAAGCAATTAGTGAAAATAATTAATAAAAGATCTCAGTATGCCCATAATCTTATAATAGCTGGAGATTTTAATATTTCTTCCTTTTCAAATCATTTTAAAATCCTTTTAAGGAATGGTTTAAAAGATAGTAGATTAGGTTTTGGTTTATTGCCCACCTGGCCGGCAAATTATAGTATTTTGCAAACAACTCTAGATCATTTTTTAGTTTCAGATCATATACCTGTTATAGATAGATCTACCGGGCCATATATAGGTTCTGACCATTTACCAATTAATATGATAATTGGAATAAATTAATCAGAGCAAAATGATTGTTTAGGCTTTATTCCAACCTGAGAATAATAAAATTGAAGTTGACATAACAATTGAAGCCATAAAAAAAGGAGAAGATGAAATTTTAAAAAGTGCCCTTAACTTTTTACATAAAAAATAAATAAAACTTTAATCATTATTTTACACAGTGGGTTTATTCAGAGCAATAGCATTTACTTTAATTCTAGTGATAAGCCTTTCTTGTCAAAGAAATTCAGAAAGTTCAGTAGCAACTGATATTGCTATCCAAAAAGATAATAAGGAGAAACAAGAACAAATCATCAATGAACATTTAATTAATGGTGCCTGGAACCACCAAGTTTATACACAAGAATGGCAAAAAGAAATTGATAAAGGATTAGCTAAGGATTCCACCATAGCATATTTGTGGCAACAGAAAGCGATGCCACTTTTTAAACAGAGTAAATACGAGCTGGGAATGCCATTCATTGATAAAGCCGTTAAGTACAATCCTCGAAGGTGGCAGGACTATCGGGCATTTATCAAATGTATATTTTCAAAACAATATAAAGACGCCATCCTGGATTTCCAGGATTATCAGAAAAAATATGGATATGGCTTTGTAATGGATCACTCTTATAACTTCTACATAGCTTTAAGCTACTTACAACTTAATGAGTTTGAAAAAGCAGAAAAGCTTTTTGAGGAGGACTACAAAAGAACCATCGAAGAATATGGGGAAGACTGGTTACACTACTTAGATCTTTTTTACTATGGGATTAGTAAGTACGAACAAAAGAAATATGCTGAGTCTTTAGAGTTATTTGACC
Source organism: Salegentibacter sp. Hel_I_6 (assembly GCF_000745315.1). Taxonomy (NCBI): domain Bacteria; kingdom Pseudomonadati; phylum Bacteroidota; class Flavobacteriia; order Flavobacteriales; family Flavobacteriaceae; genus Salegentibacter; species Salegentibacter sp. Hel_I_6. Next base: position 3,524,132 of record NZ_JQNQ01000001.1, read on the forward strand.
AAGCTTTGGCCTTTTATCCTGAATTTTCAGATGTTCAGTATTATAAAGCCAAGATACTATATAAGCTTGGCAGACCAGATGAAGCGGATAGTTCCTATAAGCAAGCAAAAGAGAATGCAGATAAGGGGTTTTCAATTAATGAAGATAATGTAATTTATGAACGTTACCCTTACCAGGTGAGGTGGCCTTAATCAGAATATAAATTTAATGATTAGAAAATATTCAAATAGTGATAGGCGCACAATAATTGGAAATAAAAAGGTTGAGTACTGAATATTGTAACTTTTTTAGAAAACTAATACTTATACCTGTATAATATATTAAATGTGAAGCAACAAATTACTATCCTACTATAAATACCTGATTTCTTGAAAAACCACCCCCTTTTCATGAGGAAAGTAATTTTTCTTCTTACACTTCTTTTTACCACTCAATTAATTCAGAGTCAGAACTCTGAGCTAACCGAAGTCGATAAACTAGCTGCTACAGTAAAAATCTGGGGTTTTCTTAAATATTATCATCCTCAAGTGGCCAAAGGCAAGTTTGATTGGGACGAGCAGCTTTTTGAGATCTTACCTGAAGTTCAAAAATCTAATAATAAGCAAAAATTATCTAAGGTTTTTCTAAACTGGATTGGTGAGTTAGGCAAAGTGAAAAATTGCAGGAGATGTTCTAAAGAAAAGAAAGAGGATTATTTCGATAAAAATTTTGATCTAAGTTGGATCTATAATGATGCGTTTTTTAGTGAAGAATTATCGGAAAAACTTCGCCATATAGAAAGAAACAGGCATCAGGGGAAAAAACATTATACTACTTCCAGGGGCAGGGATGAAGTGCTTGAAAAAGCCATTGAATACATAAATACAACCATAAATTAATTTGAAAATATGATTTGGCTGAATATTAAAAAACTGGAACTTAAATTATTAAAGAATGAGCTAACTGAGCACGGAGCCTATCAATATCTGTTAACTATTTTAATTTTTATTACGTTGGCCACTCAGTTACCGGGATCATTCGATTTCTCTTCAGATCTATGGAGACTTCTTGATTTTACGCTAGATGTACTCATCACCATTGGTGGGACTTACATCCTGTTCGCTATTAATTCAAAAGGGGATAATCAGGATTTTTTAAAGCGTTATTTTTCGCTTGCATTCGTTCACGCGCTTCGCCTGGCAATTCTATTAGTTATTCTAAAGTTGATTTATAAAATTATCATGTTCGTTGTCCCGATAGACCTTTGGCGGATTGTTAATGAATTTGCTACTGGAGATGTTGCAGAGATTATTTACAACCTGATTATTTCACTAATTTTTTATTTTCTATTAAGAGGTTCTTTTAAACGAGTAAACGAAAACTCCATCAAATTCATACATAAGCCTAACAATGCCGAAGAATCATTTCGTTAGTTAATCTTATTAGTCATGCTAAAAATTAAGGTTGAATTAATAACAGGAAAGCCCAAAAGGTAATTGGAAAAGGCAATGAAAATTATCGAAAGCAAATAAAATTATGACGAATTCTGAAAATTAAAAATAACATCTTATCTCAAATGAAAAACTTTCTTACTGTTCTATTTATGCTATTTTTATTTATGGGAAATGCCCAGGAAATAGAAACCATAGAAATACAACCTTCTAATTCAAAAGATCATAGTGATCTTAACTTTCTAAAGGATGAACTATATGGAAAAGATGTGGTTATGCTGGGAGAGTATACCCATATCTATGGAAATATTTTTGAGATGAAAGCTCGTATCATAGAGTATTTGCACGCAGAATTAGGTTTTAATACGATTGCAATTGAATCTCCTATGTATGATGTTTGGAAAATGAATCAGAAAGGTTTCGACCCGGATGAGTTTAATAATGCCATTTGGGGGGTATGGGGAAAAAATGATGAATTCCAGCGTCTCGTAAATTACATTGAGAAAAATGATCTAAAAGTAATAGGTTTTGATTCCCAGGTAAAAAAGACCTCGGCATTCATTGAAGATTTTTTTGATTTCTGTGAGGAGAATAATATTGCTTTCAAAATTGATGAAAATGACCTGGGGATCATTATAGAGGGAGTTTTAGACGATTATTCTTATGAAGCATACGATATTGAGTTTGACCGGTTTGAAAAGGAACTACAGTCTATCATTAAGCAAATAGAGAAATTAAAGGAATCAGAAGAAAATTATATTTGGAAGCAATTATCCAAAAACCTTCTTGCAGCTGCTCGTGAAGCAAATATGGATACAGAGCCTGTTCCAGGTTCTGAAATGATTACCGGGGAACAAAATATAAGGGATAAAGAAATGGCCAATAATTTATTATCCTATATATCCAGGAATAAAAATGAAAAGATCGCGGTTTGGGCAGATAATATTCACGTGATGAATAACAATTCCAGCATCAAAAAACCAATTGCCCGGGATTTTGTTTCCATGGGAAATCATATAAAAGAAGAACTCGGGGAAAAGGTATATAGTTTAGCCACAATTCACGGTAATGAGTCTTTTTACGAGAAAGGAAAATGGGAGCCAACCCCCATCTTAGCCGGAAGTTTTGAAGCACAACTTAGTGAGAAAAATATTCCATATCAATTTATTAGCTCGAACCAGGAGGCTATGAATAAGGCATTTGAAACAAGACTTTTAAGTTTTGAAGACTTTTATGAAATTAGAATGGACCAGGTTCATGATGGGTATATTTTTTTTGAAAATGCAACGTTACCCCAAAAAGAACAGGATCTAATAGCAAGAAATGAGTCAGAGCTTAAAAAGGATGAAAAAGCTATCCCAAAAATTATTCAAAAAGATCTAATCACTTTAACAGGACAACTTTTAGATATAGAAACCAATGAACCGATAGCCTTTGCCAATATTATTCTGAAAGAAGAGGAAATCTATAGAGTAGCCGATAAAAATGGTTTTTTCGACCTTACTGTAAATAAGAGAATGTTTAATAACGCAACGGCAACAATTAGTTCGTTGGGTTATGAGACAGTAAATGTGAATTTAAAAGAACTAAAAGATAAAACTTATTTACAAGCAAGCTTTGAAAGTTTAGCAGAAGTAGTGATTACAGCTAATTTAACCCCAATTTCAGTTCTAAAAAATGCAGTTAAAAAGAAGTATGAGAATCACTCTGAAGAGCCATTTAATTACTATCGCTATAGCAACTCTATTTTTAATCAGAATGATGTAACCACGCTAAATCTGGACGTTATTACAAAAAACTATGATAATGGATTTTCATCTGAATATGTAACCACAAATAGGGTGGAGCAAATTAGGTGGAATAAGAATCTATTGGGAAATAAAATAAAATATACAGGAAGTCTTTTTGGAGGCAGGGAAGATGCCATTAGGTATTCCAATATTTTACACAAGAGGAAGTACAAAAAATTTGATCTCGAGTTTGTAAGTTCGGGACTTCCTGAAAATAATGGGCTTTATATTATAGCTTTTAAAACGGATAGAAATCGTTGGAATTATACCAATCGTGGGTATCCAACTGAGTATTCTGGTAAAGTTTACATAGATAAAAATAGTTTTGCAATCGTAAAAGTGGAAGAAAACTGGAAAGCCCAATTAAATATAGATGATATCAAAAAGTATTATAAGGGTAATAGGGAATATAAGAATGAAATAAACCTAATCATAAAGGAAGAAAATATATGCTATTATAATAAAGTGAAGAATGGCAAATATTACCCTTCACGGTATTTTAATAGAAGATACCAGGAATCAGAAATGAAAAATCAAAAAATGGTCAATAGTGTTTCTGAAGCAGATTCCTATTTATATGATTATGAATTTGATGAGGTTGAGTATATAGAATATGAATATTATGGAAAAGAAAAGCAAACCGTTTTAGATCGTGTGGAGTTTGATCCGGAATTCTGGACTAGTTTTGAAATGGAAAATTCAAACTCTTAGGGTTTAAATATTTATAAGGATAAAATTAAAAATATCACGTTAGAAAATGTTGTTAATATTTAAGGAACACAGGTTTATATCCATAGGTAAATACTACCAGGATTAGTAGTAGGAGTGTTTTCTGTATTAAAGAATAACCGAATGATTTTACTTAACCAGTGGAACGGCCAGTAAAGGTATCTTTAGTTCATCTACAAGATCTTTCTTTTTGTTCGCTGTAAAAAGACTGTATATAAAGTTCTTTTTGCGATGCCCTGCCACCACAAGATCTATATGATGCTTTTCGGTAATATCTCGTAGAGATTTTACTACTGGCCCCTCAATTAAAAGCCCTTCAGCTTCAACTTCCTTGTTATTCTTGAGATCTTCAACCCATTGGTGGAGAATCATGGCCTCCTCTTTACGCTCTTTCGATCTTTGGTCATAAACATACTGTGGGCCGGCCTCTCGGGCAAGAAAATCATCAGGATCTGGCTCTGTCACATGTATAATCCAGATTTTTGCTTTGGCAAGCTTCGCAATTTCTACCGCCTGGGCTATTAATTGATTTGCCTCTTTTTTTCGGTCTATGGCTACTAATATGTTTTTCATATATAATTGAAATTATTAACCTTAAACTTAAGAAAAATAAAATACTTTTTAAAAATTAAGTTCATAATAGGAAAATTAAGTATTCACGACGCTATAATAGTATCAAAAAACTTACCTAATCATCCTTAGAATCTGATGCAGACTTTTTCGGCATACATCTATTCCTACCCAAATTTCAAAATCAGATCTATAAGGTCGCATTATTTATTATGCTTTTCTTAAATACCATTACGGGCTATATAATCTTTATACCTTTAATTTTTTAAAATAGAGAAACCATAATAAGCCTTTATGCGCATCATTAACGCCCACCAAAATACTCTTAAGAATATTTCCTTAAATATTCCTGAAAACCAACTTATTGTAGTGACCGGATTATCAGGTTCTGGAAAATCGTCCCTGGCCATGGATGTGATTGCTAATGAAGGCTATCGCTATTTTTTAGAAAGTCTCCCCGCTTATAATCAACAAAATGCACAGTTAATTCCCACCGTGGAAGTAGATGATATTGCCGCTTTACCGCCCGTTATAAAAGTTGGACAATCTAAACGATTTCAGTCTATAAATGCCACTTTTGGAACTTTATCAGAGCTTACGGCTGTATTTAGGATTTTGTTTGCACGCTATGCCGGTAATGAACCTATGAGTAAATCCCTTTTTTCTTTTAACCATCCAAGAGGAGCTTGCAAGCGCTGCAACGGCCTTGGTGAAGCTGAATATATAGATCTTGATAAATTGGTTGGTGATGAAAATAAAACTCTTAGAGAAGGTGCTATCACCACAACCCTGCCTAATGGTTACATCGTCTATTCGCAGATTACCGTTGAAGAATTGAATAAAGTATGCAAAGCACACGGCTTTAATGTTGATATTCCCTGGAAGCAACTCACAGCCGAACAGCAGGATGTTGTCTTAAATGGAAGTGATCGTATTAAAGTTTTTTATGGAAAACACACTTTGGAATCCCGTTTAAGATGGGAGGGCTTAAAAGCAAAGCCTCGTGAAGAGGGTTATTACAAAGGAATGCTCCCTATTATGAAGGATATTTTAAAGCGGGACCGCAATCCAAATATCATAAAGTTCGCGAGCTCAGAAATTTGCCCGGTATGTAATGGAGCGCGCATTAAAGCCGAATACTTAAAATACAAATGGAAAGGACTTAACTTTCAGGAATGGATGGACCTTTCTTTAAACAATTTATATGAAAAGCTGAAAAACCAGGACCTTACAGCTGGGGAACAGGTATTAGTTGATAAGATTTGTGTGCAGTTATTTGACCTAATAAGACTAGGCATGGAGGAATACCAATTAAGTACTCAAAGTAATGATATTTCTTCCGGGGATGGCCAGCGCATTAAATTGATAAAACAGGTTAATAGTGGCTTACAGGGAATTCTATATGTTTTTGATGAACCTTCTATTGGTTTATCTGAAAATTATCAGTCCTATTTACGCCATATTCTTAACCGATTAATTAGTCGCGGGAATACCGTGATTGTGGTTGAGCATGATCTAAATTTCATAAAATCTGCCGATTGGGTTGTAGAATTAGGCCCTGAAGCAGGCGTGCATGGAGGGGAAGTGATTTTTAACGGACCCGTCCAGGAATTTTTAACTTCAGAAAGCTTAACCAGCGCTACTTTAGCTGAATTTCGTAAAGAACCTTCAGAATCTATTAAGAAGCCTAAAGTGGTGTCATCAGCTTCGTTTCAACCCCAATTAGAAAAGTTGACCGTGGTGAGAAGGAAAACACCTCAAATAATGCAAACACTTTCAAAAGTTTGCGACAAAGATGGTCTTAAACTACTCACAGTATCCGACCAGCCTATTGGCAAAACTCCCAGAAGTAATCCTGCAACTTATACCGGCCTGGCTGATAAAATACGTGATTTATTGGCGAAATCTCCGGAAGCTAAATCTTTAAAATTGACTAAAGGAGCTTTTTCTTTTAATAATAAAACGGGAAGATGTGAAGCTTGCGAGGGCGCTGGAGTGATTACTCTTTCAATGAATGTGATGGGGACTATTAACCAGGTGTGCCCTACTTGTAATGGGAAGCGTTTTAAACCTGAAGTATTACGCGTAAATTGGAACCATAAGAATATTTCTGAAATCTATAATCTAAGCATCGAGGAAGCTTTTGATTTCTTTTCTGAAGAAAAGAAAATCACCAAAATACTCTCTTTGATGCTGCAATTAGGGCTCGGGTATATCAAACTCGGTCAACCTTCTAACACATTATCAGGTGGTGAAGCGCAGCGTATTAAACTTACGAAGCATTTTGCTAAACAATCTAAAAAGACGCTATTATTGTTGGAGGAACCCAGTATTGGTTCGCATCAGCAAAATGTTAGACAGCTATTAAAAGCTTTGCATCAACTTAAAAAACAAACCGCAGGCATACTTTGCTTTGAGAATCATCCACTTTTTCAATCTTCTTGCGATATCCTGATAGATAACGCCCAAAAAGCCATGGAGTTTGATTTGAAAGAAACATCAGCTCAGCAAAGAGATACAATCTTTATAAAAGGAGCTAGAACCCACCATCTCAAAGATTTGGATGTAGAACTGCCTAAAAATCAATTATCGGTAATTACTGGAATTTCTGGTTCTGGGAAATCTTCTTTACTAATAGACACCCTGCACGGCTATGGCTTGCAGGAAATGACCAAACAATTTTCTTCATATCAACAGTCCAGGGTAGGAGTGAATTTTCAGTTTGAAGTCGATTATATTGAAGGACTTACCCCCACAATTTGTATTACACGCAAAGAAAAAAGCTTTACCGAACGTTCTGATATTGCCAGGCAAACGGGGATAGATAAAATTTTACGATTTGCCTTTTCCAGGAAGGCCCAGTACGAAGGCAGTGAATTATCTGCCAGTCATTTTTCTAATAACCACGAGTTGGGAAAATGTGCTATTTGCGATGGGATGGAAGAAGAATTACTTCCAGATGTTAATAAAATAGTTTTAGATCAGGGAAAAAGTATCGCCGCCGGACTCTTTGAGCACAATAAATCGCTGGCATATTATGGACAGGCTGACAGCCAACATATGGCTATTATTAAAGAACTGGGAGAAACATATGGTTTTAGTCTGGGAACTCCTTTTAAAGAGTTGACCAATCAACAGAAAGATATCATCTTTCAGGGTGCAGGAGAAAAAAAATGGAAGACAGAATGGGTTTACAAAACCAAAACTACAGAGGGCACGCAGGAATTAAATATGCAGTGGAAAGGGCTTTTTCATTATTTGAAAGACGAATATTACAAGACCCGTAAAAATAAACATATAGATAAACTTAAAGCCCTATTTTCTCCTGCTGAATGTAGCCATTGTGAAGGTAGTGGCTTAAAACCGGAAAGACTAAGCTTTCGAATTGGAGGAAAATCTATTCATGATATAAAATCGATGAATTTTAAAACTTTGGAAGTGTGGCTTTCTAAACCCGGAAATCAGGCGGAGATAGATCAGAAACTTATTGCGGGAATTCAACCTCATTTGGTCCATACTATTCAAAGAGCTAAACAATTACATATTGATTATCTTCAACTTAACCGAAAATCGTCTACGCTTTCCGGAGGAGAAAATCAACGGGTAGCTTTAATTAAGCAGCTAAACTCTCCGCTTAAAGGCATTACTTATCTTTTAGATGAACCTTCAGCTGGATTGTCTAATGACAATATCCCAGATCTGATCAATATTTTAAAAGAACTAATTGAAAAAGGGAATACGGTGTTGGTTATTGAGCATAACAAGGAAATTATCCTGGCCGCAGATCGTTTAATAGAATTAGGACCTAAGGCAGGAAAATTAGGAGGACATATCACCTACAAGGGAACTCCTCAGGATTTTCTCAAACAAGAAAATTGTCATCCTTTTTTAAAAACTTCTTCTGAAGCAATAAAGTTAAAAGAAGGAAAGGAAGCTATTTCCCTTCGAAAATTAGCTAAACATACCCTGGTAAAAGATGAGTTGAAAGTTCCGGTTGGAGGAATCACCGCCATTAGCGGAAAATCGGGAATTGGGAAAACGACTTTGGTAAAGGATATTTTGATTCCCAGTGTTCAAAATGGTAGACCCATAAATTGTGAAAGTATATTATTTCCGAAGAAATATTCAGGAGCGCATTATTTTGAGTCTAAAAAATTACGAACCCACGCAAAGACTTTGTTAGTATCTTATTTGAACCTTTTGAATGATATAAATAAAATATTTGCGAGCAATACTAACTTGAAAGCTCGTGACTTTTCCTATAAAACAAAAACAAGTCAGTGCCCAAATTGTAAAGGCACAGGTTATCTGGAAACCAGTCTGGATGTAGCCGCCAACGCGATTGAAAAATGCGAAGTTTGTAAAGGACAACGTTACCAACCGAATATATTGGTTCATGAGGTAAAGTCGAAAAATATCGCCGAGGTACTTTCCTTAAATATTTCAGAATTAAAAAAATGGTTTGAAAATTCCAATATACTTGCTAAAACTCTCAATTTTTTAGATCGGTTGGCAGAAATAGGACTGGAGCATCTTAGCTTAGAGCAGCCGGTACAATCCCTTTCTTCAGGGGAAAAACAACGATTATTGTTATTGAACTGGCTTCAGGATCAAACTACTGATACGCTTTATATTTTAGATGAACCCAGCACCGGACTTCATTATGCCGATATTGACCTACTTTTTGAGATACTCAAAAAACTCAGTAAAACCAACGATATTCTTATTATTGATCATAATCCTTATTTATTAGAGAAAATTGGAGTAGGGGTAGTTTTAGCGTGAGGTATTAAGGTATAATATCTTATCATTTTTCAAAAAAATACAATCCATAATGCAGTTCAGCATAGCAAAATGCTTGGCTATGGTAGAAATAATGGGGATTTTGTCCGCAACTTTTTGATGTGTATCCCATCTATTTCCCCAACTCCAATTACAAACTAGCTCATTTTCAATAGGGTTTATTGAGGTACATAAATTGCTATGTCATTTACCATTGTAAGTGGTTATTCGATTATCTGAATCAAAAAATGAATAACCCTTCTTAAATAAATGTATAAGTATGGTTACCTCAAACTTAAAATATTCTCTAAAGACTTCGACCAAGGATTTTCGAATCAGTGAGACTCTTCCTCAGCAAAATGATCAACCAGTAATTAACGGAATTGAAAAAGAATCTGTGGATTATAGTAAAGCCACTTTCACCAAGCGGCATTTTTCTATTTTAACCGGTACATTCCTGCTTCTAATTGGGGCAGCTTATTCTTTTTATATTTTTCATCCTGAATTTCAGGAAATAAATCTCAGCAGAAGAAATACCCTGTGGGGAATTGTACTATTGGTAATAACCAGTTTTCTTTTAATATTTAGATTAGGTTTCCTAGCATATATTGCCAGGTTATTTTTTAAATATAAGCCGGTAGATTCTGTGTCAGACTCAGAATTACCTTCCTGTACTGTAATTGTTCCGGCTTATAATGAAGGTAAATTGGTCTATTCAACCTTGCAAAGTTTGGTGGCCAGTAAATATCCATCAGAAAAATTGCAGTTAATTGCTATAGACGATGGTAGTAAAGATGACACCTGGGATTGGATGCAAAAAGCCAAAGAAGAATTGGGTGACCGAATTTCTATATTTCAACAACCTAAAAATCAAGGTAAAAGACATGCGCTTTATCGTGGATTTAATATCGGTACGGGAGACGTGTTTGTAACGGTAGATAGTGATTCTATTGTTGAAAAAGATACCTTGCGCAACCTGGTTTCACCATTTGTAACCAATAAAAATTGTGGGGCTGTTGCAGGAAATGTTCGGGTTTTGAACAATGAAAAAGCAATTATACCACGAATGCTAAATGTTAGTTTTGTATTTAGTTTTGAGTTTATTCGTTCGGCGCAAAGTGTATTGGGATCTGTATTATGTACTCCCGGTGCTTTAGCTGCTTACAGAAGGAATGCAGTAATGAACTGTTTGCCAGAATGGATTAATCAAACTTTCATGGGGAAACCAACCGATATTGGTGAAGACCGTGCAATGACCAATATGATTTTGAAACAGGGATTTCACGTGTTATTTCAGAGAAATGCTTATGTTCTTACTAATATTCCAGAGAAATTTAGCAGTCTGCATAAAATGTTTACGCGGTGGGAAAGAAGTAATGTACGCGAAAACCTTATGATGTCTAAGTTTGCATTTAAAACCTTTAGAACAGGATCTAAATCGGGTCCACGTATTTTATTACTAAACCAATGGATGAGTATGTTAACTGCTTATCCGGCAATTCTAATTATGTTTGTTTTACTGGTAATGCACCCGGTTCTATTTATTACTTCAGCCTTGTTGAGTATTCTTATATTTTCGAGTCTGCCAGCATTCTTTTACGCTAAGAAGTATAATATAGCTGAAGCTTTATGGATTTACTCATATAGTATATTTTATACCTTTGGGTTGTTTTGGATAACTCCTTATGCTATGGCCACTGCAAGCAGAAGGGGATGGCTAACCCGCGAATTACCACAGAAAATTTAAAAAATAAATTGAATTTGAAGATGTAAAAAAGTCACCCATTGTTTGGTGACTTTTTGCTTTTAAATGACTTTACAATATCCTGGAATTAAAAAACGGACTAGGGAAGAATAAGGATTCAGCTCTTTTCAGGGTTGAATATTGGATAATCTTTTGATAATTAATTACATTTCAATTATTTATTTTCAAATTGGAAAATAGCTTCTATAGGTAATTTAAAGAGTTTTGAAATTCTAAAAGCTGTTGGTAAACTGGGGTCAAACTTCTCTTTTTCTATTGCATTGATTGTTTGCCTTGACACACCAATTATATCCGCTAAATCTTCCTGGGTATAGCTATGTTCGGCTCTAAGCACTTTTAATTTGTTTTTCATGCGTATCTTCTGGTATTTACCGTGACTAAGATCAAATAAGTTAAACCTATAAATATTACCAGGTTACTTATTTCTGCATTAAAAGCAATTAAATTGGTAGTGTCAAGTAGAGAATAAGACAGGCCAACTACCACTGCTAATCCCAATGTTAAAGCCAAAGATTCCAAATGAATTTTACGTTCCAGCTCATCAAAATTATTAAACATTCGTCGGTTTGCGAAAATCATTAAGATTCCGTGAATAAAGTTGACTGATACTGCCAATGTGGTTAACACAATATGGTCATCCCAAATATACTTTGGTCCAAATGCGGCAATTGCCATTGTAGCCACCCAGCTCCAGGTCCAAAGGGCAAGGGTGTAAAGATTCTTTTTTCGTTCTTTTTTCATTTGAATGTAATTTATAGTTTACTTTATGTAATGTTTACTTTACAAAAGTAAACAATTTTTTAAATGTAAAGTGTTATTTACATATTTATTAAAAACATTGAATAACTGAGAATTTTTTGAATATGCAGCTTAAAAAATTTATTACCTTAAAATTTTAAATAATCATTCCTATGAAAAAAATATTTCAAGTTCTAATTATGTTTCTGGCAGTAAATGCTTTAGGGCAGAAATCCGGAAAAACCGATGAAGACCAGATCAAAGATCTCATTACAAATTCTTTTCAAGAGATATTTTCTGATTTAGATCAAAAGGCGCTAGACGTTTATTGCACTCAGGATTTTCTTCTCCTTGAAACCGGGGAAGTTTGGAATATGGATAAGATGAAAGGTTATGTGAAGCGAGCCAGCGAAGAAAAAACGGAGGTAAAAAGAATAAATTCATTTGATTTTATAGAGATAAAAATCAATGGTAAAATGGCCTGGGTGGCATATCGCAATAAAGCTGAATTTATGTTGAGAGGCGAAGTTTTAAGAGAAATAAATTGGCTGGAAAGTGCTACCGCTATTCTTACAGAGGAAGGATGGAAACTGCAGCTGCTTCATTCTACCCTCGCTAAAGACTGAAAGCTATACATTCTCTAAAGGTGAATTTTATCTTTAGCAACAGGAAAAGAAATTAATTCTACAGGAAAATAAAAATATTTTTTCAATCATTTCTTTCATTACCTTTATGAGGTTAATATTAAAATAATTAGAACCCATGGCGAAAGAAAAATCACCTTCAAAGAATTCGGCTAAAAAAGAGCCGGTTTTGAGCTTGAAAGAGAAGCGGGCTGCTAAAGCTGCTAAGAAGAAAAATAGAGCTTAAGTGCATATTTAAAAAAATCCCGCAGTGTTGCGGGATTTTTCTTTTAAACAATTTTTATATTTTAAAAGAGCTAATCTTCTTTACTCGATAATCGAGATTAAATGCTCCTTAGGCTTGTCTCGATATCGAAAAATGTTTTTCTTATAAGATACCTCCTGGGCTTGCCCCGAGTTTATTTACTTTTTTTTTAGCATCTTCGAATTCAATATTTTCATCTACAGATCCTGAAAAAGCATCTATCCAGGCATTTTTAAAGATATTTAAAACGGTAGCCCAAACTCCAGACTTTACATTATTTAAATCACCCTCAAGAGGAACCCTGGTTGCTAAGGTATCAGTTCCCTGGTTTTTCAGGGCGAACTTAAAAAAGCCTACAAAACCTTCCCATAATTTCTTAAACAGGCCGCTGTCATCATTCTTAGAGATAAGTTTTGTATTTATAAGCATTGGTTTTATATAACCCTTTAGGTATCCATCAGCGATAGCAATTTCGCTATATAATTCAAAAGTTCCGCTTTCAAAATCTACCCCGGCATATCTACGGGTGATATCGTTAAGGGCCGTCGCTTCTGATTTTTGAAGTGTAAATTCCATATCCATATCAGGAATTTGTTTTAGCAAATTTAGATCACCGTGAATTTCTACGTTTCCACCGCCCATAGAAATGGCTTTTGCCCATAAATGCGAGGGAAGATCTTTTTCTTTATCTACTACATTACTTAGGTTATGTGCCTCAAGACTAATCTCTTCTAAAAACAAACTAATTTGTGGATCTGCAGATACTTCAACGAAATTAGCGGTACCATTGTAAACTACAAAGTGATTAATATCAATAGGGACTAAACTTGTAAGGGCTTTAGTCCAATCTTCAACATTGGCTTCATCCTCCTTCTCCTGGTTTTCAAAAATATAATTGAATTTAGGATCCTGCATTTCAATCTCACTAACTATTTTTCCTTTTAATAAAGAACGCCAGTCAATAGAAATATCTGAATTTGGAAAGTCTAAAAGTGGTTTTTCTCCCTGGGTATCTTTTTCTCTTAGAATTAAACCTTCTATTTGATAGGCGCCACGCCAAAGAGAAATATCAATATCTGAAACACTACCTTCGTAACCGGGAATATTATTTAAAGTTTTAGTTACGTAATTTTCCAGAAGGTAAGGAAGTGCAATTCTCCCTATAATTAAAAGCGAAACGATAAGAATTGGTAATGCATACCTTTTCTTACGATATCTTCTTCTTTTTCCTTTTTCGCTCATAATGCCTTGTTTCTGCTAAAATGAGACTGATAATCAGTAATTTGAGTTAAGGATTATCTAAAATGCGTTATTCGATAGTAATAAAATAGGAAGCTTCAAAAGTATTACCCGAATCTAATTTTTCGATTCCCTCCTTGGTCTTTAAGTTTTGATCGGTGCCTTCAATATCGGCAATTCCCAGCCAGGGTTCTATACAAACATACGGCGCTCCCGGTTTTGCCCAAATTCCTAAATTTTTAAAATCAGAATAGCCTACGCTTAAAACCGTTCCTGAATTTTTACTTTTTAAGGCTACTTTTTTTGAAGGAATATTCTTGAAAATTAGCGCGTCTTTGGCAAAAAGTTCTTTGTGCAATCTAATTTTATCTTCATTATCTAAAATTCCTTCGGTATGGTGACTTACCAATCCGCTTTCGCCCAAAACGTGAGTTTTGAGATCCATTTTCTGGTCAAATTCCAGGTAATAATCTTCGTAAACTTCATTTGTACTTATGGGTGCATTAAATGCAGGATGCCCGCCCAGCGAAAAATAAAGTGGTTTTTCATCTAAATTGAAAAGCTTATGTTTTACTTCCACCGTTTTTTTATTCAGAATAAAAGAAATCTCAAAACGAAATTTAAAAGGATATATTTCCAGGCTTTCTTCAGAAGAATTTAGCTCAAAAACCAGGCTGTTTTCCGTTTTTTCTTTTAACTGAATATTTTCGTCATGCCTTACAAAACCGTGTTTCGGCATTTCATATTCTTTGCCTTCAAAAATGTATTTACCTTCTTTTAAAACGCCAATTACCGGAAATAAATTAGGAGCCTGACTAGCCCAAAATTCTGGATTTCCCTGCCATAAATGTTCAATGCCGGTTTCCAGGTTTTTAAGGCTGGATAATTCGGCACCTGTGGGGTTGACTTTTATACTTAAAAATTCGTTTTGTAAATTATGCATTTAAGGCTATTTTTTTCTTTTTCGGTTCGCGTTCTTGTCACCGCGGGTTTTTGGCTTTTTATACTTTTTGGCAATTTCCCTTCGGTAAGAGCCACCAAGATTTTCTTTCCTGTTTTTCTCTTTTTTCTCGTGAAAAGCAGGTCCGGGAGCATCATCATCTCTGTTTTTCCCTGGGTTGTTGATTTCAAAAACTTTTGGTTGTTCTTCCCGAATTAATTCTGAAGAAATTTCAATTTCCGCTGGTATTTCTTCCTGCGGAACTTCCATTTTCATCAAATTCTCAATCTTTTCAAGCGATTCCATTTCAGCTTCCGTAGTCATTAAAATCGAATTTCCTTCTTTTTCAGCACGTCCTGTTCGCCCAATTCGGTGCATATAGTTTTCAGGATATTTTGGCGTATCAAAATTAATTACGTGGCTCACCGATTCTATGTCAAGACCTCGCGCCATCACATCGGTTGCAACTAAAATTCGGCAAAATCCGCTGCCAAATTGTTTGATGCTCCGCAGACGATAATTTTGAGTTTTATTAGAATGAATCACCGTACAGTCATCGGGAAAATATTGTTCTAATTCAGTATAAAGTCTATCGGCCATTCTTTTGTAAGCCACAAAGATTAATACTTTAGAGTAAGTTTCTTTATCTTTTAGAAGATGTTTCAGGAGGTTGACTTTTGTATAAAAGTTTGGAATTTTATACCCGGTTTGTTTGATATTATCCAGGGGAGTTCCACTGGCGGCTACAGAAATAGTTTGTGGACTTTTGAAATTAGCTTCAATTAGATTTTCAACATTTTCAGTAATCGTCGCAGAAAACATAATGTTTTGGCGGTTCTGAGGAAGCAATTCAAAAATATTATTGATTTGAAATTTAAAGCCAAGGTCTAACATGACATCAACTTCATCTATCACCAATTTTTGGATAGATTTTAGCTGAAGCGCGCGCCTAAGTACCAGATCATATAGTCTTCCCGGTGTGGCAACCACAATATCCTGGCCTTGCAAAAGCGATTGATGCTGGGTGTTCATATTTACGCCGCCGTAAATTCCGGTAGTACGAACATTCATATAAGCAGTTAATTTTTCAATCTCTTCCACTACCTGCACCACAAGTTCGCGCGTAGGTACTAATACCAAAACCCGTGGGTTCTTTTGTTCGGAATATTTAAGCATTCGTAAAATGGGAAGCATATACGCAAAGGTTTTTCCCGTACCGGTTTGGGCAATTCCCACCATATCTTTTCCAGACATAATGGTAGAAAAAGATTGCTCCTGAATAGGCGTGGGCGTGGTAATCTGTATATCTTCCAGCGCATTGCGCAGTGGAGTGGTAATATTTAAATCCTGAAAAGTCACTAAATGAAGTTTTTATGAACTGGCAAAGTTAGTGAAACTCTAATTTAAAATTGCTGTAGGCAATTTTAAATTAGCTAGTTGAACCAATCCCGCCGCAGGGCGGGATCTCAACCACTCAAAATTTCTTAAATAGTTGAAGCTATTTTTAATATGCAAAGTTGAATTAATTATGCCGCAGGGCGGGATCTGCTAAACTATATCTCCGTAATATCTAAAATTATATTTTGTATTTTTGAATAAAACCTGTTGTTATGAATTTACAAACCCGGAAAAAAGAATTTGTAGATGAGTTTCTGAAAATTCAGAATGAGAAGGCAATCGCTCGATTTGAAAATTTGCTGAAAGAGGAAAAGCAATCTTCGGAAGAAAATATTGAACCGATGAGCCAGGAACAACTAAATACGGATATTGAAAAATCTCTTGAAGATTCCAAAAATGACCGCGTAATGGAGGCCAAAGCACTAAAGCGTATAATAAAGGAATGGAATTAAGTGTTTACTGGACAGAATTTGCTCAAAATAAACTCATAGAGATTAAAAAATATTATAGTAATAGAACCGGTTTAGAAGTTGCAGATAGGCTAATAAATGGAATAATTGAGAGCACAATAGGCTTGGAGAAAAAACCATTTTCCGGTCAGCTAGAAATAATTTTAGAAGATAAGCCCCAGAATTTTAGATACTTAATTTATAAAAATTATAAAATTATTTACTGGATTAATTATTCTAAAAGCCGATGATATAGCTACGGTTTTTGATACAAGGCAGAACCCAAAAAAGCTTTCTAAAATTGATTAGCACCTCTATTTTTATATTGAAGAAAGATTCATTTATTTCGGTATTTTTGATAAAAATCGTTTAGATGAAAAAGATCCTTGCCTTTGCCGGTTCTAATAGCAGCACTTCCATAAACTTTCAATTATTAAAACACGTTGCCAACCGCATCCAGGGGCATGAAGTGAAAATTCAGGACCTTACCCAATACGATCTGCCAATTTACAGCGCAGATACGGAAAAGGAAAGAGGGATTCCAGTAAATGCGACAATTATCAATAACATCATCAAAGAGCACGATGCACTGGTAATTGCGGTAAACGAACATAACGGGACTGTTTCCGCTTATTTTAAAAATATAATTGACTGGCTTTCGCGTCTAGATCGCAACTTTTTGGCCGGGAAAAAGATATTATTGATAAGTACATCTCCCGGAAAACGAGGTGCAGCATCAGCCTTAGAATACACAAAAGGAATTTTGCCCAGGTTTGGCGGTGAGGTAATTGAAAGTTTTAGTTTGCCTTCTTTTAACGACAATTTTAAAGAAGATGCAGTGCTAAATGAAGTTCTGGATATGGGAATCCAAGACGTTTTAACTACATTCTCTCATCAGCTAGACGAAGAAAAATTAAGTTAATTTGCTTTCTTAGCTTTCACACTAAATTCTTCGTTTGCTTTGCCAATACTGGACATTTCGGCGTCAGATTTTCCTGTAATCCCCATCTCTTCCCTATGTTTATCTACCGGGCTTCCGAATAGAATAATCCAGGCTTCTTTTATAGATTTCGATTTCCAAACATCCTTACTAATATCAATCCATTCGTGGAAAACCAGGAAAAAAGGATTGTATGAATTTACCGGTTTTGTAATACCATAGCGGGGTTTTTCGTCTTCCTCCTGAAAAGTTCCGAATATGCGGTCCCAGAATATAAAAGTGGAACCATAATTTTTATCAATATATTTTTCATTTACCGAATGGTGTACCCTATGGTGTGAAGGTGTTGTAAAAATATATTCAATTGGTCTCGGTAATTTTTTTATCAATTCAGTATGAATCCAAAATTGATAAAGTACTTCGAGCTGATGTACAATAAAAAATACCAGCGGATGGAAGCCCAACAAAACTACTGGTAAAAAGAAAATGATCTTTAAATTCTGCGTCCAGGATAACCTAAAAGAAGTCGATAAATTATAATGTTCAGATGAATGATGAACCACATGCGTTGACCACCAAAAGCGCTGTTCGTGTGCAAGTCTATGCGCCCAATACCTGCTAAAATCTAATAATATTAAACATAAAACATAAGACCACCAGGTATGCGGAATTCTAAAAGGCGCCAAATTAAAAAAGAATAGGAAAACCATAAAAACCCCGATTTTCATAAATCCGTTCAGGATTAAATTTCCAATCCCTATAGCTGTAGAAGCTAAAAAGTCTTTTCCAGAATACAGATTTTTGTATTTTTTTCTTCCAATTAAAAATTCAATAAGAACAAACAAGAACATAAGTGGAGCCACCACCCAGATTACAGTAGTGAAATCGAGATTTTCTATATCGGCTAAGGTGAGTTTTTCGGTGTCTTGAAACATTAAAGAAATTTGCGATTATTTATAAAGTTGCTGCATAACAGTAAGATTCTATATTAGGCTATTTTTACCAGAAATACAAGAGGATTTTTATTCTGATTTCCTAAATTTTGGATCGTTTAAAATCTTAGCCTTTTTTTGGAAGAAATCGCAGCAGCATTTAAATAGGTGCTACATTAAAATCTTTTTACCTTTACGCACCAAATTAAGAGCTACGTGCGAACCACAATCACCTACACTTTAGAAGATCCATTAAAATTCAAGAAACAACTATTGCAGTGGAGCCGACAGTTTGAAGAAATTGCCTGGTTAGATAGTAATAGCTATGCGCAACAATATGGTAAATTTGATGCTTTGCTGGCTGTAGGTGCATTTACCGCGATAAAAACCGATGCATTCCAGGCTTTTGCAAAGCTCCAGGAGTACCAGCAAACTACAAAAGACTGGATCTTTGGTTACTTATCTTACGATCTTAAAAATGATGTAGAAGCGCTTTCTTCCAAAAATTTCGACGGACTCGATTTTCCGGATATTTATTTTTTTCAACCTCAAAAATTATTTCTGCTGAAAGGAAATCAGGTGGAAATGCATTATCTAAACATGCTGGATGATGAAATTGAAGAAGATTTCGAAGAAATTAATAACTCAAAACTCATAACCGGCAACCGAAAACTCACAGCTGGCAACTCACAACCGCACATCCAATCTCGAATTTCGAAAGAAGAATACCTGGAAAAGGTGGATAAAATGCTCGCTTACATTCAACGTGGGGATATTTATGAAGCCAATTTTTGTCAGGAGTTTTTTGCTGAAAACAGGGAAATTGAGCCGTTTGAAGTTTTTCAGGAACTCAATGAAATTTCAGGTCCGCCCTTTGCTACTTTTTTAAAATTAGAAGAACATTATTTATTGTCGGCTTCGCCGGAACGTTATTTAAAGAAAACGGGTTCAAAATTAATTTCGCAGCCTATAAAAGGAACGGCGAGACGTTCTCAGGATTTAGACGAAGATTTGGAAATTGCCAACCAACTTTCTAAAGATCCAAAAGAACAATCGGAAAATGTGATGATTGTGGACCTTGTTAGAAACGATCTTTCTAAAATCGCCCAGAAAGGCAGCGTAAAAGTAGAGGAGATTTGTAAGGTTTACTCTTTTAAACAAGTGCATCAAATGATCTCTACAATTTCTGCTGAAATCGAAACTGGAATTCCGCCGGTAGAAGCTTTGCGAGCAACATTTCCTATGGGAAGTATGACGGGTGCTCCAAAAATTTCAGCAATGAAAATTATCGAAGAATTGGAAGAAACCAAACGCGGACTTTACAGTGGCGCGGTGGGCTATTTTACCCCGAATGGTGATTTCGATTTTAACGTGGTAATACGCAGTATTCTTTATAATTCAGAAAAAAAATACGTTTCCTTTTCGGTTGGCGGTGCGATAACTGCCGGCTCAGATCCCGAAAAAGAATATGAAGAATGTTTATTAAAAGCCGCTGCAATGCGACAGGCTTTAGAATAATTTATTCAGAAAATATTTCGCAAACTGCCAACTGAAACACTGCCAACTGTTTTCGTATCTTTGATTTTCTATGGAAAAAGCCTTCAAAAACGAGATTAAATTACAGTTTCCTTATCTGTGTAACAGCAAACTTTTGGTTGCGGTAAGTGGAGGGGTAGACAGCATCGTACTTACGCATTTATGTAAAAGTGCGAAACTTGATTTTGCTTTAGCGCATTGTAATTTTAACCTTAGGGATGAAGAAAGTGACGCCGATGAAGATTTTGTAGCCGCCCTGGCCAAAAGGTTAAAAGTCAAGCTTTTTACAGAGAATTTCGATACTGCGCAATATGCCCAAGATAATGGTATTTCTATTCAAATGGCGGCTCGCGATCTTAGGTATGAATGGTTTGAAGAATTAAGCCTAAAGCATCAATTCGATTATACTTTAACCGCGCATCACGCCAACGATAATTTAGAGACATTTTTTATCAATTTAGTTCGTGGTACCGGTTTGGAAGGATTGAGTGGCATAAATTCTCACAACAATAAAGTGATTAGGCCATTACTAAATTTCTCCCGAAAAGAAATTGAAACTTACGCGAAAGCAAATAAAATTGCCTGGAGGGAAGATAGTAGCAATGCTTCTACAAAATATCTTCGGAATAAAATTCGGCACGAGATTGTTCCGATTTTTGAAGAATTGAATCCGCAGTTTTTGGAGACTTTTATGAAAACCCAGTCTCATTTAAAGGAAAATGAAGAGCTGGTAGAAGATTATATGAGTCTGCTTTACCCAAAAATTATAGCAAAAACTAAATTCGGTTATAGCTTGGATATCAATTATCTAAAAAAGATCCCGAATCCTCCGGCAGTTTTATATCAATTGCTTAAATCTTTCGGGTTTACCGAATGGAACGATGTCTATAATTTAATGACTGCTCAACCGGGAAAAATGGTTTTTTCAGCTTCCCATAGGTTAATAAAGGATAGAGATTATCTTATTTTAACTGAAATAAATAATACTGAAGACAGGGAATATAAAATAGCAAAAGATGAAGATTTTGCCATCTTACCAATGGGAACATTTTCATTTTCAGAAGTAGACAGGATTGGCGATAAAAATTCAAATTGTATTTATGTAGATCCCGAAAAACTGGATTTTCCGCTACAGGTTAGAAAATGGCAGGAAGGCGATATTTTTTATCCATTTGGAATGCAAGGAAAAAAGAAGTTAAGCGACTTCTTTAAAGACAAAAAATTATCTTTGCCCGAGAAAGAAAACAGCTGGTTGCTGTGTTCTGGAGATAAAATTGTTTGGGTGATTAATCAACGCGCCGATAGGCGTTTTTCCATTAACTCACCCAATCAAAAAATTATAAAAATTACTTTCAGTTTATGAAATACCTGGCGAGTCTGCTCATCTTTTTAATTCCTTTATTTCAGGTACAGGCACAATATTTTAACGATGGGAGCGAAGACTCCCAAATGGACGACCCCATTAGCTGGGAGGCTTCCGTAGAAAAAGAAAACGATAGCATTTTCACCTTAATTTTTACTGCAAACCTGGAAGAAGGCTGGCATTTATATTCGCAAAATGAAGCCGATATTGATATTGCGCCAATCGCTACTACTTTCTCTTATAATAATGATGAAGAAAATTTTGAGCTTCTTGGCGAAACCGAAGAACCCGATGTTGAGCCAATTTACGACCAGGTTTTTGAAGCCGATATCACCTATTTTGAAGGTGAGGCAGTTTTTAAACAACAAATAAAAGTACTTGCTGAAACTAAACCTGAAATTATTGCTGAAATTTATTTTTCGGTTTGTGATGATGAAAAATGTTTACCTCCGGAAACCGAACGTTTTAATATTTCCCTTGAAAACGATGAAATAACTGAAGGTTTTACTGATCTTGAAATTTCAGAAAAAGACAAAAAACTTACCGAAGCATTAAATATCAATGTTTCAGGAATGGAAAAATATGCGCCTGAAGAGGAGGAAGGCAATAATTTTTTGAATATTTTTTTACTCGGTTTTATCGGCGGATTGATAGCGCTTTTAACTCCCTGTGTTTTTCCTATGATTCCGCTTACGGTTTCCTTTTTTACCAAAGGCGCTAAAAACCGACAAAAAGGTCTCTTAAATGCAATTCTATATGGTTTCTTTATTTTTTCGATCTATCTTTTACTCAGTTTACCTTTTCATTTGTTGGATAGTGTAAATCCAGAGATCCTCAATAATATCTCTACCAATGTTACGCTGAATATTATTTTCTTTATCATTTTTATCATTTTCGCGTTCTCATTTTTCGGGTATTACGAAATAACTTTACCGAGTTCCTGGAGTAATAAAATGGACGATAAAGCTTCCAGTATTGGTGGCTTTGTGGGTATTTTCTTTATGGCGCTTACTTTGGCTTTGGTTTCCTTTTCCTGTACTGGGCCAATCTTAGGTTCGCTACTTGGCGGGTCGCTTACCAGCGATGGTGGCGCGATGCAACTTTCTATGGGAATGGGAGGTTTTGGACTGGCGTTGGCTTTGCCTTTCGCCCTTTTTGCCTTATTTCCAAATTGGCTTAATTCTTTGCCAAAAAGTGGCGGTTGGTTAAATACGGTAAAAGTGACTTTAGGTTTTATTGAATTAGGGCTTGCTTTTAAATTCCTTTCTAATGCTGATCTTGTAGAACATTGGGGACTTTTAAAACGCGAAATTTTCCTCGGAATCTGGATTCTTGCGGGGTTAGGCTTAATGGCTTATTTATTCGGATTTATTCGTTTTCCACACGACGGACCTAAAAAGAAAATCAGTAAGGCCAGGTTTGGTGTTGGTGTGATCACCTTCTTTTTTGTGCTTTATTTAATTCCCGGTTTAACCAATACTTCTGCTGCGAATCTTAAATTGTTAAGCGGATTCCCACCACCATTGTTTTACAGCGTTTATGACAAAGGAACTGATGCCCCGTTGGGTCTTACAGCTTATAAAGACTGGGACAAGGGCCTTGAAGCCGCCCGCGAACAAAACAAACCTATAATCCTGGATTTTACCGGTTGGGCTTGCGTAAATTGTCGAAAAATGGAAGAACAGGTATGGAGTGAACCCGGGGTTTATGATATCCTGAATGATGAATATATCCTTATTTCACTGTATGTAGACGATAGAAAAGAACTGCCGAAAAAAGCGCAGTTTAATTATATGAAACCAAAAGGCGGGATCAAGCCTATAAAAACAATTGGGGATAAATGGGCGACTTTTCAAACTTTAAATTTCCAAAATAATTCGCAACCTTTTTACGTGCTGTTGGATAATGAAGTGAACTTGCTTAACGAACCGGTTGGTTATACTCCTAAAGCTTCAGAATATCTCAGTTGGCTGGAAGAGGGGCTTGCGAAATTTAGAGAAGTCGCGGAGAATTAATTATCTCGTGGTTTATTAGACTTTTATAGAGATATTTAAATCCCGCAGTAGTGTTTAATTTCCAGTGGCTTTTGCCCTTGTTAAAAAATAAGCCTCCTGAGCTTGCCCCAAGCTTCTTAGTAAGGGCTGAAGCCAAACAGTTTTAATTATCGATTATCGCGTAAATTTCCTTTAGGTTTATCGGTGTAATTTCTATCTTAGGGGCTTCAAATATCCCATAACTATGAAATTATTGCGTTTTAGTTTTATCCTTTTATTTTTAAATTTTTTGCCTGTGCTAACAATTGCGCAGGAAGATTATAATGTAAAAGAGCATTATAATAAAACAGAGGTAGATATCCCGATGCGTGACGGTACCAAGCTGCACACCACAATTTATTCACCAAAAGATACTTCGCAGGAATATCCAATAATTATGCAAAGAACGCCATATAGCTCCAGGCCTTATGGTGAAGGGCAGTTTCGCTCGCTTATTGGTCCTAACGAGTATTTAATGAAAGAAGGTAATATCATCGTATACCAGGATGTTCGCGGACGTTGGATGAGTGAAGGGAAATACGATAATATGCGGGCAATTATTCCGAATAAATCAGGAGCTGAATTTGATGAATCCAGCGATACTTACGATACTATAGAATGGCTTATTGATAATGTAGATAACAATAATGGGAAGGTAGGAACCTGGGGAATTTCGTATCCCGGTCATTATGCAGTCGCTTCTTTGGTAGACGCACACCCGGCTTTAAAAGCAGTTTCTCCGCAAGCCGGAATTGGAGATTTCTTTTTTGACGATTTTCATCACAATGGCGCTTATTTATTGAGCTACTGGAGAGCCACCGCGCTTTTTGGATATGATAAAACCGGCCCAACTACAGAGGCCTGGTATGATTTACCAGATCTTGGAACAGAAGATCAGTATCAATTCTTTTTAGACGTTGGTCCTCTTAGTAATTTAGATGAGTATTATGGGGAAGACAATGTATTCTGGCAGCAGTTAAAAGAGCATCCAAACTATGATGAATTCTGGCAAAGTAGAGGCATTATTCAGCATTTAGAGGATATTGAACCTGCAGTAATGGTTGTAGGCGGTTTATTTGATGCTGAAGATCTGTATGGTCCTTTTAATACTTACAAGAAAATCGAAGAAACTAGCGATAATTACAACATAATGGTTTTTGGCCCGTGGAGCCACGGGGACTGGGCGAGACAAACAGAAAGACAGTCTGTGGGGAATGTTTATTTTGGAGACAATCTTTCTGAAGACTATCAGCGAAATATAGAAACTAAATTCTTCAATCATTTTCTTAAAGAAGAAGGTGATGGCCAGGTAGATCTCGCTGAAGCCTATGTTTATGATACTGGCGCCAGAGCATGGAACTCTTACGAGAACTGGCCTCCAAAAGACGCTGAATCTAAAGTTTTTTATTTAGGAGATAATCAAAAACTTACCCAGGAAGCTTCCGAAAATGAAGAAACCTTTGTAAGTGATCCTAAAAAACCGGTTTCGTATAACGACGAGATTAAAGCGGTTTTCACTCCAAGAGAGTATATGACCGGTGACCAGCGATTTGCGGGAAGAAGGCCTGATGTTTTGGTTTTTGAAACCGAGGTGTTGGAAGAAGATATGAAACTTACCGGGGAGATTATGGCCCGCCTAAAAGTTGCAACAACGGGAACTGCGGCAGATTGGGTTGTGAAAGTGATAGACGTTTACCCGCCAGATGCCGAAAATTATGAGGAAACTATGGATCATTTAGATATGGGTAATTACCATATGATGGTGCGTAGTGAAGTAATGAGAGGGCGTTTTAGAAACAGTTTTGAAAATCCTGAGCCATTCGTCGCTAATGAAAAAACCGATGTAAATATTACGCTTCAGGATATAAACCATACGTTTAAGAAAGGTCATAAATTGCAAATCCAGGTGCAGAGTACCTGGTTTCCGCTTATAGATCTTAATCCACAAACCTATGTGCCAAATATTTTTAAGGCTGAAGAAGAAGATTTTCAGAAACAAACACACAGCGTTTTTGGGGATTCAGCTATAGAATTTTCAGTATTAAAATAATCAGAAATGAATTTTAAGATTCTCCATAAAATCTTAGCTATAGTACTTTTTGTGCTTCTAATTTCCTGTAACGATAAAACCGGAAATTATTCAGCAGAAGAAATAGCGGAACATTCAGAAAAATTAAATGAATATTTCGAGGCTGAATTTCAAAAAGATTTGTCGGAATCTCCTATGATGCAAACCCAACTTGGACAAAAAACCAATTATGGGAAGTGGGATGATTTTTCTCATCTAAAATATGCCGAGGATCGAAAAAAAGCTAAGAAACGCCTGGAATATCTTGAAAAGGTTGAGGTAGGAGCCTTGAATAAACAAACTAAATTAAGTTACGATCTATATCTCCAAAAGATTGAAAATGAAATTGAAGATTATGATTACAGGTTTTATGATTATCCGGTAAATCAAATGTTCGGGTATCACGCCGAGTTACCTGCATTTTTAATCAATATGCACCGAATAGATTCCTTAAGTGATGCTAAGGCTTATATATCTAGACTTGAGGGAATTCCAAAGGTCATGGACGATGTAATTGGAAATCTAAAGATTAGAGAGCAAAACGGGATAGTTCCCCCGGTATTTGTTTTTGATAAAGTTTTAGATGCCAGTAGGAATGTGATTAAAGGAAAACCTTTTGGTAAATCCTTAGATGACAGTGCGCTTTTGAAAGATTTTAAAGCTAAAATTGGCAATCTGGAAATTTCAGAAGAAAAAGCAAATGGGTTGATATCAGCGGCTGAAAAAGCATTGACCAAAGGGGTAAAACCTGCCTACCAAAATTTGATTGTCTTTTTAGAAACGCAGCAGAAACGCGCTAATAACGATGCGGGAGCCTGGAAATTTCCTAAAGGTGAAGATTTTTATAAAAATGCCCTAAAAAGAACTACCACTACAAATCTTTCTGCTAAGGAGATCCATCAAATTGGATTGAGTGAAGTAGAAAGAATTCACGCTGAGATGGAAGAAATTAAAAAAGCAGTAGGTTTTAATGGTACCCTCAACGATTTCTTTGATTTTATGAGAAACGATGAGCAGTTTTATTTTGCGAACGATTCTATTGGCAAAAAGAAATACTTAAATGAGGCTACTGCAATAATCAATACCATGAAGGGTAGCTTAGACGACTTGTTTTTAACAAAACCTGAAGCAGACTTGGTGGTAAAAGCTGTGGAACCTTTTAGAGAAAAAAGTGCAGGAAAAGCTTTTTATCAGCAACCCGCTAAAGATGGCTCAAGACCGGGGACGTACTATGCTAATTTATATGATATGATGGCGATGCCAACTTACCAAATGGAAGCTTTGGCTTATCATGAAGGGATCCCGGGACATCATATGCAAATTGCCATTGCGCAGGAATTGGAGGATGTTCCGCAGTTTAGGAAATTCAGTTTTTACAATGCTTATGTAGAAGGATGGGGACTTTACAGCGAATTATTGCCTAAGGAAATTGGATTTTATAAAGATCCTTATGCTGATTTTGGACGGTTAGCCATGGAACTTTGGCGCTCTTGCAGACTTGTGGTAGATACCGGAATTCACGCTAAAAAATGGACTCGCGAGGAGGGAATAGCTTATTATAAAGAAAATACGCCTAATGCCGAGAGCGATTGTGTAAAAATGGTAGAAAGACATATTGTAATGCCCGGACAGGCAACAGCCTATAAAATTGGGATGAATAAAATTCTTGAATTAAGAAACCATGCCGAACAAGAACTTGGAGAAGAATTTGAAATTAGGGAATTCCATGATGTGATTCTTCTAGATGGAGCGTTACCTTTGAATATTCTGGAAGAAAAAGTAGATGACTGGATTTCCAGTAAATAACTTTAAGGCAAACCTAAGAGATACTATATAAATTTTGTGATGCTTGGCAAGCCTAGGTGTATTTAATCTCGATTATCGAGTAAAACAAATAAAAGATAGAATTTGAAAGCTATTAAAAAAGAAGATCTAAAGACTATAAGTTTAATTAATAATAAAGGGAGTGAGCTCCAGGTACTCAATTATGGAGCTGCTGTACTTAGTCTAAAGATCATAGATAAGAATGGAGATAAGCTTAATGTGGTGGTAAGTCCAAGGGCAGAGGAATTTATTACTTCTGCGTACAAAGATCATAATAAGTGTTTTGGTGCTTCAGTGGGAAGATATGCCGGTAGAATTTCTAAGGGCGAATTTAAACTTGATGAGGTTACCTATAAATTATTTGAAAAAGATAATGTGCATCTTCACGGTGGAGATTATGGCTTTCAGTATAAAATTTGGGAAATCGAAGAAGAAAACGATGCGCCCAATCCTTCCGTAAAACTAAGTTATTTCAGCAAAGACGGGGAAGAATCTTATCCCGGAAATTTGGAGGTAGAAGTGAAATATACACTTTCTGAAGATGATGAGTTGCTTATAGAATATTCAGCAAAAACAGATAAGAAAACAGTAATTAATCTTACGAATCATACCTATTTTAATCTGAATGGTAGCGGTAGTATAAGTGATCAATTTTTAAAGATCGAGGCAGAGAAAATTCTGGAAGTTGACAAGAATTTATTGCCTACCGGAAATTTGACCAAGTTGAAGAAACATCCAAAGAATTTTGGCGAAAGTAAATTAATAGGAAACCGTCCCCTGGATGATACCTTTGTTTTAAAAGCTGAAAAAGATGAAGTAGCGGCAAGACTTTTTGCGCCTTTAACAGGGATTAAGATGGAAGTAAAGACCAATCAAAAAGCTTTAGTAGCCTATGCACCTGAAAATTTACCCGATGATTTAAATTACCGTACTGAAATTGCGGAAGCCTATCCTTCAATATGTTTGGAAGCACAAAATTTTCCAGATGCTCCTAATTTTAGAAATTTTCCTGAAGCCGTTTTAAAACCGGGAGAGCAATATTATAATCGAATTTCCTATAAATTTTCTGTAACCGGAAAATAAGAAGTTTACTCGAACTTGAAATTTAAAATGCTCTGGGCTTGCTCCAAGGGAATTTACTGACTAAGGAGAGGATAACTCCCAATTAAAATTTTATATTTAACAAAATTTTTAAATAAGCTATGGTTGGAATTTTATCATTTATAGGTTTCACGCTTTTAGTAGCTATTATTGCCTATTTAGCTACCCGTAAAACCGATGAAAATACAAGTGACGGTTATTTTCTTGGAGGTAGAAGTCTTACTGCTGGAGTTATTGCAGGCTCGGTATTACTTACCAATTTATCTACAGAACAAATTGTAGGGTTGAATGGGCAGGCGTTTAGCGAAGGAATTTTAGTAATGGCCTGGGAAACCCTGGCCGCTATAGCCATCGTGATAACTGCATTATTTTTACTACCACGATATTTAAAAGGAGGCTTAACCACAGTACCTCAATTCTTGGAAAAGCGATTTGACAGAGGAACTAAAACCCTGGTTTCGGCACTTTTCCTGTCTGGCTATATGATTATTTTTCTACCAATAGTTTTATATTCAGGAGCTCTGGCGATTAGTACAATGTTTGACATTCCTGAAATGTTAGGGGTGAGTTCAAATACAGCTTTATGGCTTACGGTATGGGGTATTGGGATCATAGGATCTATTTATGCGATTTTTGGAGGCTTAAAAGCGGTAGCAGTATCAGATACCATTAATGCGGTTGGTTTGCTTATTGGTGGTTTGTTGATCCCGATTTTTGGGCTTATGGCCATTGGAGACGGAGGCGTTATAAACGGATTGGATACTTTAGTAAATTCAAATCCAGAAAAATTTAATTCTATTGGTGGGCCTGATGCTTCAGTTCCTTTTTCAACAATATTTACGGGGATGATGCTGGTGCAATTATTTTACTGGGGTACCAACCAGGCCATTATTCAAAGAGCCCTGGCCGCTAAAAATCTTCGCGAAGGACAAAAAGGATTAATGCTGGCTGCATTTATAAAAATTTTGGGACCCATCATCGTGGTTCTACCGGGGATTATTGCCTGGCATATGTTTCAGGGAGATTTAGAAAATGCAGATCAGGCTTATCCTGCCTTGGTAAACGCTGTGCTTCCGCCGGTATTAACGGGATTCTTTGCTGCGGTACTTTTTGGTGCTATTTTAAGTTCTTTTAATTCGGCTTTGAATAGTTCGGTTACGCTATTCGGAATTGATATTTATAAGCAATATTTTAATGCCGAAGCGAGTGAAGCCAAAGTGGTAAAACAAGGAAAACGCTTCGGAATATTTTTAGCTATTGGCGCAATGCTTATCGCTCCATTTATTGCCAATGCACCACAGGGACTATTCGGTTATTTACAGGAGGTTAATGGAAGTTACAGTATACCTATTCTAACTATAGTAATTGTGGGGTATCTAACTAAACGTATTCCTGCTATTGCCGCTAAAGTCGCTATTTTTAGCGGCGTAGGGTTCTATTTAATTTACCTGGGTCTAAAGTATTTTGTAGTTGGAGAAGATGCCTTACCGCATTATCTACACGTAATGGCTATTCTATTTGCATTAAATGTGATAATCATGTTCGCAATAGGAAAATGGAAGCCAAGAATACAGCCATTCATTTTAGATTACACTAAACAGGTAGATATTCAGCCCTGGAAACTGGTTAAACCTGTTGGTCTTGGAATTGCAGTGCTGGTGATCTTTATTTACGCCTATTTTGCGCAATAGATTTGCCGACTATATCCCTATAGTGTTACCCTTAATTATATAGAATACCATAGGTTTGAATTTTACCATTCCTTTTGGCATTTTACTTTTGATTAAATTTAAGCAGAAATTTAGCTATACATGATGTCTGAACCCATTAATGATTATTACGCTGATAACGATAAAATGTATGTCGCTACCGATTGTATAATTTTTGGTTTTGATGAAGGAAAACTTAAGTTATTAATCTTTAAAAGAAGAGTAGAGCCTCTAAAAGGCACCTGGTCTTTAATTGGGAGTTTTGTTAAGTTAGATGAAGATGTAGACCACGCGGCAAAACGTGTGCTCAAAGAGATTACCGGTCTTGAGAACGTTTTTATGGAAGAGCTTAAATGCTATGGAGTGGCTGAAAGAGATCCCGGGTATCGCTCAATTTCAGTTGGTCAATACGCGCTTATCAGGTTAGATGAATATGATAAAAAACTGGTAAACAAACACGGCGCGCACTGGTATGAAATAGAAAAACTACCAGACCTGGTGCTGGACCATAACCAGATGGTAAAAGATGCCCTTGAACGCTTAAAACGAAAGGCGAGGTATAAGCCTATAGGATTTGAATTATTGCCCGAAAAATTTACCATTCCTCAACTGCAGCAGCTTTATGAAGCTATTTATCAAAAGGAGCTGGATGCAAGGAATTTTAGAAAAAAAGTACTCTCCCTAAATGTCCTTTTCAAGTTGGACGAAAAAGATAAAACTACTTCACGCCGGGGAGCATTTCTCTACAAATTTGATCATAAAAACTACAAAGAACTTCTTCAGTCTGGTTATAATTTTGAGATTGCTTAATCCATTTTTTACTTGGGTTTTAATGTTAAGAAAAAATTAAAAAATCTTGAATAAAATGTTTGTTTTCTGAAGAATAATTGTATAATTTACGTTTATAGTATTTCAGGTTATAACTTAGGCATTCTGTACTAGTTTGAGTTTTAATTCTGAATGTTCTATAAAATATTGAAAATTTTTATTGCCAGTTTTTAAGCAATCCCGAAGAGATTTTATGCTCTCATTGTTTAATTTGAATTTCGTGATTTATTTTAATTACGAAAATTTTATCTAAATCGTTTTGCTTTTTTATCATTTAAATCAACCAACTTAAAAAACCAATTATAATGAGTAAGAAATTTTCCAGACGTGATGCACTTAAGGGTATCGCAATAGGCTCAGGAATTTTGAGCATTAGTGGCGTTGCATCTTCTTTTGCGGCTATAAATTATATAGATAACAATACCCTACCCAAAAGTCAGAAAAATAATATAAAGCATTCGGTTTGTCGTTGGTGTTTTCAGGACGTTCCTTTAGAAGAATTCGCAAAAACATGTGCAAATATGGGAATTCAGGCTATAGATCTTTTAAGACCTTCAGAGTGGGAAACCGTTGAAAAATATGGATTGGTATGCTCTATGGCTACTGATGATTTCGCCAATATTGAAAACGGATTTAATGAGCCTAAAAATCATAAAAATCTTCAAGGTAAATATAAAGGTCTAATTGACAAAGCTTCAGAACATAAAATTAAAAATGTGATTGTTTTCTCTGGCAATCGCCGCGGAATGGATGAAAAAACCGGAATTAAAAACTGTTCCAAAGGCTTAAAACCTTTACTGAAATATGCGAAAAAGAAGAACATAAACCTCGTTATGGAATTGCTTAACAGTAAAGTTAATCATCCTGATTATATGGCAGATCATACAGAATGGGGCGTAGCTTTGGCTGAAGAAATGGGAGCCGACAATTTTAAATTACTGTATGATATCTACCATATGCAAGTAATGGAAGGCGATATTATTGCAACGATAAAAAAACACCATAAGCATATTAACCATTACCATACTGCTGGGGTTCCAGGGAGAAATGAGATTGATAATTCCCAGGAGCTTTTCTATCCTGCAATTATGAAAGCTATTTTAGATACCGGTTTTGATGGTTATGTAGCCCAGGAGTTTATTCCTAATAATGCTGATGGTATTGCTTCACTGAGGAAAGCTATTGAAATTTGTGACGTTTAAAATTTATTTATGAAGAGAAAGTATTGTTTAAGCCTGCTTATTGGCTTAATGAGTGTCTTGGGATTTTCACAGGAAAAAAAGGATGTTTATGTAGATGATGAGGGCTTAATGCGCTGGGGTCATAACGATGATGAAGTAAAAGGCTTCGGAGTAAATTATTCGGTGCCCTTTGCACACGCCTATAGAAGTGCTCAAAAGTTAAATGTAGACCTAAAGGAAGTTATAGATAAAGATGTTTATCATTTCTCCCGACTTGGATTTGATCTCTACCGAATTCACGTTTGGGATACCGAAATCAGCGATGAAGAAGGAAATTTATTGGAAAACGAACACCTGGAATTGTTCGATTATTTGCTGAAAAAGCTAAAGGAACGCGATATAAATTTTGTGATTACTCCTATTGCATTCTGGGGCAACGGCTGGCCAGAACCAGATGAAGATACTCCCGGATTTTCAAATAAATATGGAAAAGCGGGAAGCCTAACCGAGCCGGGGGCGATTAAAGCCCAAGAAAATTACCTGGCTCAGTTTTTGAATCACGTGAATCCGCATACTGGAGTGGCTTATAAGGATGAGCCAAATTTAATTGCTTTTGAAATTAGCAACGAACCGCACCATAAAGGAGAACCTGAGGAAGTACAGAAATTCATTGAGAGAATGGTAAAGTCAATGAAAAGTACGGGTACCAAAAAACCAATTTTCTATAATGTAAGCCATAGTATTCATCTTGCCGAATCTTATTTTGATGCAGGAATAGACGGTGGGACTTTTCAATGGTATCCCACCGGACTTGGTTTTCAAAAGGAATTGGAAGGCAATCTTTTACCAAATGTGAACGATTACAATATTCCTTTTAATAATGTGATTGAAGAAAATAACGCGGCAAAACTGGTTTACGAATTTGATGCTGCCGATGTAATGAAATCTTATATCTACCCGGCAATGGCGAGAAGTTTTCGGGAAGCGGGCATCCAAATCGGTACTCATTTTGCTTATGAACCCAGCTTTTTGGCGCACGGCAATACTGAATATAATACACATTATATGAACCTGGCTTATACTCCAAAAAAGGCATTGGCATTAAAAATTGCAGGGGAGATTTTTCACCAGGTTCCTGTAAATAGTGATTTTGGTATTTATCCAGAAAACCTGGAATTTCAGGATTTTGCGATTGATTATGAAAAAGATCTCGCGGTATTGAATTCTGAAGAAAAATTTATTTATACCAATACAAATGAAATTCAGCCAAAATCTTTAGAAACCCTCAAGCAAGTTGCCGGTTTTGGAAATTCTGAAATTGTAAAATATGAAGGTAAAGGTGCTTATTTTTTGGATAAATTAGACGACGGTGTTTGGAGATTGGAAGTGATGCCAGATGCTGTTTTGGTAGATAATCCTTTTGGAAGCAACAGCCTTGAAAAAACCGTTGCGGTAATCAATTGGCAGGAATGGGAAATGACTTTAGATCTTGCCGGTTTAGCCGATAATTTTAGCCTGGAAGCTTTAAATGAAGGAAATGAGTTTATTCCGGAAATTGAAAGAAAATCCTTTAAAATTCGCCCGGGAACTTATCTTTTAAAAAATGAGAATGTTGAATTTGATAAAAATTCAGACTTAGATTTAAGATTTGAACTGGAAGAATTCACTGCGCCCGAGACCACCGTGGAAAGAACCTATGTATTGCACGAAGCGGTAAAGGAAGTTGCTGAAAATTCTTCAGCAGAAATTAAAGCAGAGATCATTTCAGATAAGAAAATAGAGAAAGTAGAAGCCTGGTTGCAAAACGGAAACTCTTATGAAAGCCTGGAGCTTCACAATAACGAAACATATAATTATTCCGCTGAAATTCCGAAAAAAATGCTCAAAATCGGCTTTTTGGAATATAGAATCATAGTTACTACTGAAGATGGAAAGGAAACCTTTCCGGGAGAAGTTTCCGGAAGTCCCGAAGATTGGGATTTTTATTCCGAAGAACAATTTTCAACGCGCGTGGTTAACGAAAACAAGTCGCTTTATGTTTTTAATGCTGCGGAAGACGAAAATTATATAGTAGGGGAGTGGAGCCCGCAAAATAACCTGGTACCTACCAACAAGCCCGGAGAAGCAGAATACCAGGTAAAAGTGCAAAAACTCTTTGAAGAAGATGTTGAAAACCCCGAAGCAACTGCTATCTATGATTATTCGTTTCGATATAATTTTAGTAGAAAAATTGAGGGACGCAAAGCAGAATTGGATTCAAAAGATAAAATCATCATAAAAGCCAGAGCGCTAAGGGAAAGTACAGCTAAACTTCAGCTTGCTTTTGTTATGAAAAACGGTGCGGCTTTTGGAACTCTAATCGATTTAGATTCAGAAATCGAAACGTATGAAATTGAGGTTTCCTCCTTAAAACCGGTAAAAACGGTAAGTCTGCCAAGACCTTATCCTTCATTTTTACCCTATTATTTTGAGCATTCTTACGAGGGTAATTTTGAGTTAGAAAATGCAGAAGCCCTGCAATTCTCAATCGGAGCGGGAATTGAAGATACAGAACTGGAAAATCCGCACGGCGTGGGGATTATTTCGGTGAGTTTGGAATAATAAAATTATAAATAATATTAAACCTCATAGGTTTCTAAAACCTGTGAGGTTTTTTATGCCGTAATATGTCGCTCCACTGGAGCTCTGCAATCTCAAATTTCTATTTTCTACAAATATTTCGCTCCTACGGAGCTTTCATAAAACAGAATTTTTATCGGTTTGGAAGTAGTAATTATTTTTATCCTGCAAGGTTTCTAAAGCCTTGTGGGTTTTATCATTGTGAATCTTTAAAATGTAAAAACACAGGATCAAAATCTTAATGAGCCTCAAAGAGGCGGTATACTTATAGAAACAGCAGAATTTTAAAACTAGAGCTCCAGGGGAGCGACATTTCTAAAAACAAAATGCCTTTTGAAAATTTCAAAAGGCATTTTTTATCTAATCTAAACAAGAGACTATCCGCATTTGGAAGAGCCGCAATCCTGACAGGTAAGGCAGCCTTCCTGATAGATAAGATTAGATGAATTACAATTGGTACATTTTTGTTTCTTGGCAACGGTACCATCGGCGATAAAGCGTTTTAGCGCCCTTGCAACTCCGTTTTTCCAGGTGTTTATAGATTCACTGTCTAACTGCAAACTGCTTATTAAATCTACTACCTTTTCAATTGGCATGCCGTGTCTAAGCGTTGTTGAGATCAATTTCGCATAGTTCCAATATTCCGGGTTGAATTTATGCGATAAGCCTTCTATGGTTGTCTTATAACCTCGTTTGTTTTCATATTGGAAATCGTAACGAGAAGTTCCATCTTCATTTCTGGCTTTAATAATAGTACCTTCAGTCACCCAACGCGGAAGCAAAATTCCTTCTTCATCATCGGCAAAACCGGTAAAGATCTCGTATGGTCTATCGTCAATTAAGCCAATAAAAGCGATCCATTTGTCCTTATTATTCTGGAAACGAACCACATCTGCGGTTAAACTTTGCGGGCGAGTAGTTGGGAATGGTGTATTGTTTTCTTCTTCAGCTTCCTCTTTTTTCTCATCGTTAGAAATTAGAACTCCAGAACGAGAACCATCACGATAAACGGTAACTCCTTTACAACCCGCCTGCCAGGCTTCTAAATAAAGCTGACCAACCAATTCTTCGGTAGCATCGTTTGGTAAATTAATGGTCACACTAATAGAGTGATCTACCCATTTTTGTACCGCTCCCTGCATTCTTACTTTACTCAACCAGTCAACATCGTTAGAAGTTGCTTTATAATAAGGAGAAGCTTTTACAAGCTTGTCCAGTTCGGCTTGTGTATAATCATCGGTTATTTCGTGGCCGTTAACCTTCATCCATTCTTTGAAACGGTGGTGGAAAACCACGTATTCTTCCCAGGAATCGCCAACTTCATCTACAAAATCTACACGGGAATCCTTATCATTAGGATTTACTTTTCTTCTTCGCTTGTAAACAGGCATAAATACCGGCTCAATTCCAGAACTGGTTTGCGTCATTAAACTGGTAGTTCCTGTGGGGGCAATAGTAAGTAAAGCAATATTACGACGGCCGTATTCAAGCATATCGTAATACAATTTCTCATCGGCCTCTTTAAGTCGAAGGATAAATGGATTTTCTTTTTCTCTTTCTGAATCAAATATTCCGAAAGCACCTCTTTCTTTTGCTGCATAGACTGAAGCTCTGTAAGCTTCTAAGGCAATAGTTTTATGAATCTTTACTGAAAAATCTACACCTTCATTACTTCCGTATTTAATACCAAGAGCAGCAAGCATATCACCTTCAGCGGTGATACCAATTCCGGTTCTTCTACCTTCTCTTGCTTTGGTCTGGATGTTTTTCCAAAGATTGTACTCTACACCTTTAATCTCTGAACCTTCAGGATCTGCTTCAATTTTAGCAAGAATTGCATCAATTTTCTCTAATTCAAGATCAATGATATCGTCCATAATGCGCTGTGCAGCGGCAATATGTTTTTTGAAAAGTTCAAAATTGAAAGAAGCTTCTTTAGTAAACGGATTTTCTACATAAGAAAATAAGTTTATAGCTAACAGCCTACAAGAATCGTAAGGGCAAAGCGGAATCTCGCCACATGGGTTGGTAGAAACCGTTTTGTAGCCAAGATCTGCATAACAATCGGGCACCGATTCGTTAATTACAGTATCCCAGAAAAGAATTCCCGGCTCAGCCGATTTCCAGGCGTTATGTACTATTTTTTTCCAAAGCGTATTAGCTTCAATTTCTTTGGTTTTCTTTGGGTTTTCGCTAAATATTGGATATTTCTGAACGTAATTCCGGTCTTCTTTAACCGAACGCATAAATTCGTCATCAATTCTCACAGAAACATTGGCGCCGGTTACTTTTCCCTGCTCCATTTTTGCATCTATAAAGTCTTCAGAATCTGGGTGATTAATAGAAACTGAAAGCATAAGCGCTCCACGACGTCCATCTTGCGCAACTTCACGAGTGGAGTTGGAGTAACGCTCCATAAAAGGAACAATACCGGTAGAGGTAAGGGCCGAGTTTTTTACCGGGGAGCCTTTTGGCCTAATGTGTGAAAGGTCGTGACCAACACCGCCACGTCTTTTCATTAGTTGTACCTGTTCCTGGTCTATTTTCATAATCCCTCCATAAGAATCTGAATCGCCATCGTTACCAATAACAAAACAGTTAGAAAGAGAAGCAATTTGGTATGGATTACCAATACCTGCCATTGGGCTACCTTGAGGAACAATATATTTGAAGTCTTTGATGAGATCAAAAACTTCATTCTCACTCATTGGGTTGGGGTAGCGTTGCTCTACACGGGCAATTTCTTTTGCAATTCTACGATGCATATCGTTTGGCGTAAGCTCATAAATATTCCCCTGGGAATCTTTAAGCGCATACTTATTTACCCACACCCGTGCGGCTAAATCATCTCCTTTAAAATACTCCAGCGAAGCTTTAAAAGCCTCATCCTGGCTATACGTTTTAGGAGCGGCGGTAGTAGTGTTCACACCCATATTAATTTTAGATTTTGAATTAGTAATTATTTCAAGCGGAATGTAAATATAGACAAAGATGTAGAAGAATATAAAATCTTGTTAAAAAAAGTTATCAAACAAAAATTGTTAATAAGCTAATAATCAATTAAATAAGAATTTATCAACAGTCGAAAGTTGACATTTTTTTGAAAAAAGATAAATTAAGCTTGTGTAGGAGTAATGTACTGGATGTGAAGCGAATTAAATGATTGGTTGGGTAATTATGAGAAAATAAAAGAAATAGAAGCGGCGATAAAAAATAAAAAATTGATTTGGCCGGAAATAAAAGAGGCTGGTTGAATTAACAACCAGCCAGTCTTTGAATTAACACCTATGAAAATTCAAAATAAAACCTATTTCGTGATGGAATATATTGAATATCCATTCGCCGGAGCTTCAATTGTTACCATTCCGTTTTCATCGGAGGTAGGGGTGTATGTTGTGTTACCACTATAATCTAACAGGGTAACGTTATTCCAATTAGTTTGAACGTTTCTACGTTTAGTAGTACTGCCGGTGCTAATATATAGAATTAATCCGGGGTTTTCAGCATTCCCTTCTCTTTTCATTACATATTCGTCATTATCTACATGAAGTACTTCTACATCACCAAGTGCCAGACTGTTATGAATTTCGATTAACTGCTTAATTTCTTCGTTAAAAGCTTCATTTTCGTAATCTGAATAGAAAATTGTGGGATATCCGTCGTGTGTTAAAATATAGGCGTAAGCCTTCATTTTATTTTCTGTAGCGATGCGATTGTCTTCATTTTCGTCTTTTTCGGTATCATGATTAGCTACAAAGGTCACCGCTTTATCAGGATAAACCTTTCGAAGCATACCACCGTCTAAATAATTTAAGTCATCAAAACGATCAAAAGCTTCTTCCATTTTATAGAAAGCAGCAAAATCAAAGGCTGAAACTCCTGTGGCATCTACCCAGTCTACTAAAACATCTGGATTACCAT
Organism: Salegentibacter sp. Hel_I_6; assembly: GCF_000745315.1. Taxonomy (NCBI): domain Bacteria; kingdom Pseudomonadati; phylum Bacteroidota; class Flavobacteriia; order Flavobacteriales; family Flavobacteriaceae; genus Salegentibacter; species Salegentibacter sp. Hel_I_6. Next base: position 3,562,905 of record NZ_JQNQ01000001.1, read on the forward strand.
CAAAATTTTCACCTACTGCGAATCCGCCGACTTCGTCCATCCATTCTTCAATTACCCAGGTTCCAAAACCTTTTACGTAATCAAATCGCCAACCGTCGAAGCCCATTACATTTTTATAATATTTTGCTACAGAATTCTCTTTTTTCCAAAGCCAATCCTGTACATAGGGAACATCGTGATCTACATCCTGTTCAGAAAAGAAAAGGTCGCCTTCATCGCTTTCACTTATATCGTTAGGGTGAAAATGCTCGTAATTTCTATTAAACATCCCTGAAGCGTTTCCGTTTTCTTCGTTGAATAGAGTGTAAGTGTTTTTATCACGATAAGGGTTGTATTCTAAACCTCCGCCAGAATTATGATTTAGAATGATATCTGCAATCACTTCAAGGCCCAGATCATGGGATTTTGCAATAAGATTTTCCAGTTCTTCGCGGGTTCCAAAACGGGTAGGTATGGTCCCGTGCTGGTCATACTCTCCAAAGTCAAAATAATCTGATGGATCGTAACCCATAGAAAATCCACCGGACTGGCCTTTGGTACCTGCTGGAAGCCATATTCTATCTACTCCTGCATCTGCCCAACCTTCAACTTTATCTGAAAGGTTATTCCACCATTCAAAGCGAGGTTCTACATCCCAATAAAACGTTTGCATCATTACTTTTTGACCGCTGGAATATTGAGAAAGGTCTAGTGCTTCTGGTTCGTTTGGAGTTTCTTCCGGCTCTTCGCCGCCGGTTATATCATCGGTTGCATCAACAACCTGGTCATCGTCTTTAGAACATCCTGATATGGTTAGCAGGATACTAAAGAGAAAAGGAAATAAAATTTTAGTTTTTTTCATATGAATTAGAATTAAAAAGGGCTGCACGCGGCAGCCCTTAAAATTAATTTAGTCTTTTACTCTTCACCTTGAGGGATAAAAGTATAACGACCATCCAGTGTATTAAACCAAACATCATAAGTCCCTGCAATAACTGGAATATTTGGTCCGGCTACTGTAGTTTCTCCGCTTACTGGAGTTGTTCCACCCCAGTCAAGATCCCAGGCATCATCAGCTCTAAACTTTGCTTCACCATCAGTTAATTCAATTCCCTGGATATACCAAATGTGTGGATTAAATTCTGATTGGGTCATATCGGTGTCAGCATCCCATCCATTAGGAGTTGAATCTCCAATAATTCCAATATTTGTTTGAACATCAGCTGCACTTTCATCTATAGCTTCCCAGGTATAGGTCATTTCATCAACATTTACCATTAAAGAATAGTAGGCATCATCATCTACTGGGAAAGCATTAGGATCTTCACCTAAGATATCACTATTAGTAAGTTCACCATTAGATAACCCCCATTGTGGTTGCCATTCAGTAGTTTGTAAAAATTTGAAACCTTCTATTTCTGCACCTCCGGCAAATCGACCCTGGAAATAATAGATGTTTTCGTTTTCACCATCTCTAAACAAAGGTGTATTGTTGTTAGCAGGATTCCAACCGGCTTCGGTAGCATCTCCTACAAGATAAAGCTCCATTTTAGGTGCTTCACCTTCTTCTTCAGCTTCAGGAAGTTCTACATTAATAGCTACAGGTTCAGAGAATTCTTCTAAAGCGTTTCCTTCACCATCACCGGCAAAAGCACGAACTTTAAAATAAACGGTTCCTGTATTTGGCGCTTCGGTTTCAGGATCATTGTCTAAACCTGCATCTGCAGCAAGTTCTCTCATTTGACCTATAGTTACCCCAAGATTGTTACTCCCTGTACTTCCTATTACCATAAAATCTCCGAAAGATTCATCTGCCGATCCCTGAAGCTCATAAGTAATTGTGGTAGGCGCATCAAAGTTTACGTCATTCCAAACAAATCTTTCAGCAAGGTTACCTATATTACCTGATGGCAATATATAGGAACTTTGGAAGCTGTTGCTAAACTGAATTCCTTCCGGGTCTGGTTGTGCAACGAATACTATATCGTCGTCTTGTGTACACGCATTAAAACTTAATAGCGCGATAAATGCTAAAAATAAAATTGAAAGTTTTTTCATTTTAATTCTTTTATAAAATTAATATCCTGGATTTTGTTGTAAGTTGGTGTTAACTCCTAAATCTGAAGCTGGAATAGGCATTAGATCTCTATAACTTTGGGTGGTAGCTCCCTGGGGAACATTACCTTTCCATGGCCAAATTCCGTTTTCAGTAAACTGGTTGAAGCGAATAAGATCGGTTCTTCTATGTGCTTCCCAATATAATTCCCGGGCACGCTCATTTAGAATGAAGTTTAAATTCAAGTCTGAACCACCAATTTGATCGGCATCAACTCGTTCTCTTAGTTCGTTTACATAGCCCACGGCTGCAGACTGGCTACCACCGCCACCTCTTAGGTGCGCTTCAGCATACATTAAATAAGCATCTGCAAGTCTAAACATTGGAAAATCGGTATCGGGAAATTCTCCGGTATTATCAGATCCCTGTTCTCCATTTACAGTTACGTTTTTAAATTTTGTGATTGCAAAACCATCATTAAAACTGGAAATATCTTCGATTTCTTTTGTTTGTCCTTCCGTAAAGAATAATGCTCTATTATCTTCAGAATCTGCTCCGTCAGGGAATTTATCTACAAGTGCAGAAGTGGTTCTAAGTCCGGCCCATCCACTGCTTACGCCAAAATCTTCAGGATTCATATCCCCACCAATTGATGCGTGAATAATAAATGCCATCCCACCATAAGACTGAGTTTGTAGTCCATCAAAAGTGATTGGGAAGATCACCTCAGCCTGGGCTCCATTCGTGTCATTATCTGCAAGGAATAATTTTTGGTAATCATCAACTAATGAAAAATTAGCATTTATTACTCTTTCAGAATAATCTAAAGCTTCTGTATAATGATTTTCACCGGTATAAACTTCACCATTCAAGTAAAGCTTAGAAAGTAACATCCAAACAGCAGCCTGGTCGGCACGACCATATTCATTAGAATTCGCAGTAACAATTTCATTTTCGATAGCCAAAAGTTCGCTCTCTACAAAATCAAACAATTCTGGTCTCTGAATTTGCTGTGGTAGAAAGGCACCTACTGGATCTTCTTCGGTTACAAAAGGAACATTGCCAAAAAGATCTAACGCATGATAATAATGTAAAGCTCTTAGGAATCTTGCTTCAGCACGGTAGCGCGCTACATTTTCTCTTTCATCAGCCGAGAGTCCTCTGGATTCTAAAAGCTCTGGAGTGCTTTGTCTTAAATACTCGTTGGTTAATGAAACCTGGTACATAATTCTGGAATACATAGTTCTAATAAACTCATTTCCGGCAGTCCAGTTTTGCGCATGCAAATCCTGGATAGTACCATCGTTCCATCCAATTACGGCCTCATCGGTTGTTAGTTCCTGCATAGACCAGTATAATCTTAAATACTGGGAGAAACCTTCGTCAAGGCCAACAAGGTCTGGATCGCCGGCAGGACCTTCCTGGCCGCTAACTGCAAGACCGGCGTAAAGTTTAGCTAAAAACTGCTTGTAAGATTCTGGATCTTCAAAAGTAGTTTCAGCCGTGAGCCTGTTATCTTCAGGCTGCAAATCTAAATCGTTTTCACAAGCCCAGAAAAAACCTGCGCTTATAAAAAGGATAAAGAATGGTTTTAGTGTTTTTAACATAACTATTTTATTAAATATTATTTCTTAAAATGAAAGATTTAAACCAAGTACAATTGTGGTAGATCTTGGATAAAAATTGTTGTCTATACCGTTTGCAATTTCAGGATCTAAACCATCGTAGTTGGTTATTGTCCATACATTAGTAGCGGTTAATGAAGTTCTAATATCTAAATCTTCTCCTGGAAATAAATATCCTACAGAGATGTTGTCTAACTTCACGAAATCTGCGCTTTGTATATAATAATCTGAGAAGAACTGGTTATTGTTGAAGTTACTCTCCAATACATTGCTGTTAAAATTAGAATAGTAAGGTTGTGGGGTAACTGTACCCGCTCCAATAAATCCGTTTCCAGATTGCGTATTGTTATACATGTAATTTCCGAAATTACCTCTAAAAGTAAAGCTAAAATCAAGATTTTTATACCTCATAGTATTGGTTAATCCCATAAAGTAATCTGGAGTTGCTTTTTTATAAGGTACACGATCTTCTTCGGTAATTTCATTATCACCGTTTACATCTACATAAGCGCCTTCTATTGGTTGCCCATTTTCGTTGTAAACCTGTCTGAATACATTAAAAGTAGTAGGATCGTAACCTTCTTTCCAAAGCTGAATATTGTTACCAACACCTCCACCTATTTCACCTTGTGGAATTTCAAAATTTGGATCTTCACCTAAGGTAAGATTAGTGATTTCCAAATCCTGGAAAGTAAGGTTGTAATTTACATCCCAGTTAAAATCTTCCTGTTGAATAATCGCACCATTAATTCCAAATTCAAGTCCTTTACTTACGGTGCTACCAACGTTGGTTACCAAAAGGTCTGTAAGGTTGGAGCCGGCTGGAACCGGTACTTCGGCTAAAAGATCTTCGGTTTCACGGTAATATGCTTCTACAGTACCTGAAATTCTATTGTTGAAAAATCCATAGTCAATACCAACATTGTAAGTTTTTAATTCTTCCCATTTAAGATTAGAGTCAAAAGCTTCTGGACGTAAAGTATTATAGAATTGATTACCAAACTGGTAACGAACTCCCCCTACACTTGGATTGTAAACTCCGAAGTAACCATAATTTGGACCAATTTCCTGGTTTCCTGTTACCCCATAACCTGCACGCAGCTTTAATTGGTTTAGAACATTAGAATCTGCAAGGAAATTTTCGTTGTGTAACTTCCAACCTACAGATAATGATGGAAAGAAACTCCATTTATTATCTCCTCCAAATCTTGAAGAACCATCTCGTCTCACACTACCTGATACCAAATATTTGTTAGCAATATCAAAACTAGCCCTGGCAAAATAAGATTCTAATGCATTACGATTAGTCTCTCTTGGGAAATCCTGAATACTGTTAGAGATTGTTTCAATTCTCTTACTTGTAATAAAGAATTCCTGGTAAGAATGTCCTGCTGTAAGATCTACTTCAGTATCTAGAAAATCTATATCGTTTCTATAATTGAAGTAAAAATCCAGTAGCGTATTTCTATTGAGTCCGCCATATTCTTCAAAATAAGGAATATTCTGATTATTTGCAGCAGAGGTTAAAGGTCTTCTATTATACCCATCATTCTCAGAATAATCAAAACCAGCATTTACATTGAATTTTAATTCTGGTAAAAAGTGAAATTTATATTCAGCATTCAGGTTGGTAATATTTCTCTTAGTAACACCACGTCCATCTAATTGTTCTAAAAGCGCTAATGGATTACGAGTAGCTTGAATTTGCTGTTGTTGTGGCGAAGTAGTGAATTCGTAATACCCGTCAAAATAACTTCCCTCCTGGTAAACAGGCTGAGTAGGATCAAAAGCTACGGCTGAACCAATAGCTCCCTGATCTGCAAAACGGTTCTCGTCTACAATGTTCTTAGAAGAAAGGGTTAATTTTAAGTGATTATCAAACAAATCCTGGTTAAGGGATATGTTTAATGCATTCCTTTCATAAACATCGGTTTTTAAAACCCCTGTTTGCGATGTGTGGTTATAATTAACACGGTAAGAGAAATTCTCGAAACCCTGTGTAGCCGTAAAGTTATGGATCGCACCAACAGAAGTTTGGTAAATTTGATCCTGCCAATCGGTACTGGTATCTCCTAATAAAGAAGGATCTGTACCGGGGGTGTTTTCAATTAAAGTTCTAAACTGGTCTGCATTAAGAACATCTACTTTATCAATGATTCTTCCGGCAGAAACTTTAAGATCGTAAGTTAGGGCCAGCGGACTATCCTTTTTACCTTTCTTAGTAGTGATTAAAATAACCCCGTTAGAAGCCCTGGAACCATAAATAGAAGTTGCTGCGGCATCTTTCAAAACCACAAAATCTTCAATTTCATTCGGGTTAATAGAATTCAACTGGTTTCTTACTCCCTGAACTCCTCTTTGATCTAATGGAATACCATCTACTACAATTAATGGAGAATTATTTCCTGAAAGGGAAGATCCACCACGAATTCTAATTTCAGAACCACCTCCAGGTTCACCGCTTCCAGGCGTTATTCTAACCCCGGCCGATTTACCTGCAATTAATTGTTCTGGAGATACCACTGCACCCTGGTTAAAACTTTCTGCAGAAATCTTTTCTACAGATCCAGTAGCATCCTGCTCTGAGGTACTTCCATAACCAATAAGTACTACTTCTTCTAAAGTAGCCTGGTCCTCATCTAATTGAACATCTAAAGTAGACTGACCTTCATAAGCAATCTCCTTGCTGGCAAAACCCAGGAAAGAGAAAACAAGAATATCATCTTCACCTACATTTTGAATGGTATAATTACCGTCAAAATCTGTAACTGCACCATTTGTTGTTCCTTTAACAATAACGTTTGCGCCCGGAATCGGAAGACCGGTTGCGCTTTCGCTAACAACGCCGCTAACGGTTTCCTGTGCAAAAAAGCTCATTGGCAGCATAAAGAGCAACATCAACGTGCTTTTAAATAGTGTTTTCATAAATTTTTCTATTGATTTTTACTAAAAATTAAGCTTATATTTTTACTTCCTGAGGTTAAATGTATGTAAATGGCATGTAAAGAAATAGGGAATTCCTTAACACTATTTTGCGAAAACGTTTGAGTGTTGAAAACTTTTGGATTTTAAGGGTATAGCGTAATTTTTGTGGTATTTTTACGACATCTTAAAATAATACTTCGGTTATTTTTTAATAATAGTTTTATATGAGACCAAAATTAACTTTAAAGCAAATTGCTAGAGAATTAGATGTTTCAATTTCTACGGTTTCCAAAGCATTAAGAGATAGTTCTGAAATTGGAGAAGACACCAAGAAGAAAATTAAAGCTTTTGCTAAACTTTATAATTACAGGCCTAATAATATTGCTTTAAGCCTCAAAAACCGAAAAACGAAAACCATAGGAATAATTATTCCTGAGATAGTCCATTATTTTTTTACTACCGTTATTAGTGGAGTAGAACATGTAGCCAACGAAAAGGGTTATAATGTAATTGTATGTCTTTCCAATAATTCTTTTGATAAAGAAGTATTAAATATGGAGCTACTGGCCAATGGAAGTACTGATGGGTTTATTCTGTCTATGGCCAAAGAAACGATGCAAAAGGAAGACTATCACCATCTCTCTGAAGTAATTAACCAGGGAATGCCGTTGGTTTTATTTGATCGTGTGATAGATGAAATTCATTGTGATAAAGTAATTATAGACGATGTAATTGGAGCCAAAAAAGCGGTACAATATTTAATAGATAAGGGAGCGAAAAAAATAGGGCTTGTTTCTACCGTAGATTATGTTAGTGTTGGGAAACTAAGAACCCGTGGTTATCTTGAAATTTTAAGAGAAAACCAGGTTGAAATTGATGAAAATCTTATCCTTAAAATAGAGGATATGGATAATAGTGAGGTAGAGATAAAAGATTTTATCAATAAAAATGAAGTAGATGCGGTATTTGCAGTTAATGAACATTTTGCTATTCATGCTATAAAAGCCATACAGGAAAAAGGATTGAAAGTGCCTGAAGATGTTTCGGTAATTGGCTTTACAGACGGGGAACTTTCTAAACGATTTATTCCGAGTCTTACTACGGTAAGTCAGCACGGGGAGCGAATGGGCGCTGAAGCAGCTCGCTTATTAATTGATAAACTGGAAAGAAAGCCAGAGGAGGAAGAATCGTATAAAACAGTGATTGTGGAAACTAGTTTAATTGAAAGAAATTCCACTAAATTGTAAACTACCTTGAATGAAGCCTACAGGCTATTAAGTGATTTTTTTGATTGTTGCAACAATCCTTGTAGTATTTAAATTTCGATTATCGAGTAATTTTGAAGTCTAAGCTTTAAAATTTTATTTATATTTACCCCAGCTTAATTATTTTATCAGAACTTATATTTTTACTTCCTACCTAAAATAAGTTTTGATAAGCCTTACGCTTATCGTAAACGTTAATTGTACGATATGCAAAAACGTAGATTAAGTTTCTGGGAGATCTGGAACATGAGTTTCGGTTTTCTTGGAATCCAGATGGGGTTTGCACTCCAAAATGCCAACGCAAGTAGAATTTTACAAATTTTTGGCGCCGATATCCATGAACTTTCGTGGTTCTGGTTGGTTGCGCCGGTTACCGGTTTAATCGTTCAGCCTATTATAGGCTACTATAGCGATAGAACCTGGACCAGCCTTGGCCGTAGGCGACCATTCTTTCTAACTGGAGCAATTTTAGCGGCAATAGGTTTGATTTTAATGCCTAACGCCGATTGGTTTATCGCTATTTTGCCTTCCCTTTGGGTAGGCGCCGGGATGCTTTTTATTATGGATGCATCTTTTAATGTAGCGATGGAACCTTTTCGTGCCCTGGTGGCAGATAAATTACCTTCAGATCAACGAACCCTAGGTTTTAGTGTACAAACTGTTCTAATAGGAATTGGAGCCGTAATTGGTTCCTGGTTGCCTTATGTATTGACCAACTGGTTTGATATTAGCAATAGAGCAGTGGTAGGCGAAGTTCCGTTAAATCTTCTATTATCATTTGTAATTGGAGCAGCCATTTTGGTCGGGAGTATTCTGGTAACCGTAATTACTACCAAAGAATATTCTCCTGAAGAACTGGAAAAAATGGACGACCACGTTGAAGAACCGGTCGATGAAAATGAAAAATCCAGTTTGCTGGATATCTTTTCAGATTTTGCTAAAATGCCACATACTATGCGTCAGCTTAGTTGGGTGCAATTCTTTTCATGGTTCGGGCTTTTCGGCATGTGGGTGTTTTCTACTCCCGCAATTGCACATCATATCTACGGTTTGCCATTATCAGATAACAGCAGTGAAACCTACCAGGATGCCGGCGATTGGGTTGGTGTACTTTTCGGGGTTTACAATGCCGTTTCAGCGGTTTTCGCATTTTTCCTTCCGGCTATCGCCTTAAAAATTGGAAGAAAAAGCACGCATATCGTTTCCTTATTTATTGGTGCTTTAGGGATGCTTTCCATTTATATAATGCCGAACGAATATTGGTTACTACTTTCTATGTTCGGGATTGGGATAGGCTGGGCCAGTATTTTGGCAATGCCTTATGCAATTTTAGCAGGTTCTATTCCAGCGAAAAAAATGGGAGTTTATATGGGGATTTTCAACTTTTTTATTGTGATTCCACAAATTGTAAATGCCCTTGTTGGCGGGCTAATGGTAAAATATCTTTACGACGGAAACCCAATCTACGCTTTAGTTACCAGCGGAATTGCTTTTCTAATCGCCGCTATACTTACTTTTAGAATAGACGATGTAGACGAACCCGTTAAAGCATAACAATGGTAGTTCGAGTAGATTTAATGAAACACAGTGAAAACAAAATATATCGAGAACTTCTCGATAATAGTAGGGATCACTTGAAGTGACAGTATAAAATAGGATGCAAGTTCTATTAGCAAATAATAATACTACATATTAAACAGATAGAGAGATAATTTAAAATGATGGAGACAAATAAAGGAGTAATATTCGATTTAGACGGGGTAATTGTAGATACCGCGAAGTTCCATTTTTTGGCCTGGCGAAAACTGGCTAACGACTTGGGATTCGATTTTACCGAAGAGCAAAACGAGCAGCTTAAAGGGGTGAGTCGCGAAGACTCATTAAAGAAAATATTAGACTGGGGAGAACTTGAACTTTCTAAAACAGAGTTTAAACGCCAAATGGCGCTAAAAAATGAAAATTATCTCTCTTATGTTGCCAAAATGGATGAAGACGAAATTCTGCCCGGCGTTCAAAAGGTGATCGATTATTTAATTGAAAATAATGTCCCTTTTGCTTTGGGCTCTGCCAGTAAAAACGCACGTAACATCTTAAAAAAGATCAATTTGCTGGAAAAATTTGACGCCATTGTTGATGGCAATGATGTTAGTAAAGCAAAACCCGATCCTGAGGTATTTCTCATCGCTGCAGAAAAAATTAACATTAAACCAGAAAAAAGTATCGTTTTTGAAGATTCGGTTGCAGGAGTGCAGGCCGCAAATAATGCAAATATGATGAGCATTGGAATTGGCGAAAAAGAAATATTGGGTGAAGCCGATTATGTATTCAAAGATTTCACCGAAATAGATATAGATTTTATAAAGAAATTACTCAGTAACTGAGATATTTTTTTTCAATAATACAACTTAAGCCTTTGGGTTTGTCCCGGGTTTATCAATTAGAAATTAGACAGAAATAAAGCAATGAACCAAGATTATATACAACCTAACGAGTGGTCCATTCTGGAAGAAGGATTTGATGTAGAACGCGTAAAATCGTCTGAAAGCCTTTTTAGTATAGGTAACGGCGTTATGGGCCAGCGAGCCAATTTTGAAGAAAACTATTCCGGGCCAAGTTTCCAGGGAAGCTATATTGGCGGGGTTTACTATCCCGATAAAACCAAAGTAGGCTGGTGGAAAAACGGCTATCCAGAATATTTCGCAAAAGTGCTTAACGCACCCAACTGGATTGGGATAAACGTTTTTGTAAACGATGAAGCCTTAGACCTTTTTACCTGTAAAAAAGTTGAAGATTTTAAGCGTGAGCTTAATATGAAAGAGGGTTTTCACCGCAGAAGTTTTGTAGCTACGCTTCCAAACGATATCGAAATTTCAGTAAAAGCTACGCGCTTTCTTTCTATCGTTGAAGATGAACTTGGCGCGATAGATTTTGAAGTTGAAGTTTTGAATAGTGATGCTGAGGTTCGTTTTGAGCCTTATCTAGATGGCGGAATCACAAATACAGATGCCAACTGGGAAGAACGTTTTTGGAAGACTTTAGAAGTGAAATCTGAAGCCAACAAAGGTTTTGTGCTATCTAAAACCTTGAAAACCGAATTTCACGTGAACACCTATATGCAATCTGAAGTTTTGCTAAATGGGGAAAAGCAAAATATAGATTTCGCTGAAACGAAAACCGAAGATAAACTTACTTTTTCCTATTCAATTAAAGCTGAAAAAGGACAAAAAGTAAGTCTTAGAAAATACGCTGGTTACGTGACCGATATGAACCATAAACGTTCAGATCTGATTGACGCTGCAAGTAAGGTCCTGGATTTTGCAACTAAAGCCGGGTTTTCCAAATTGCTTCAGGAGCAAAAAGAAGCCTGGGAGAAAATTTGGGAAATGGCCGATATCACTATTGAAGGTGATGTAAAAGCCCAACAGGGAATTCGCTTTAATATTTTTCAGCTAAATCAAACTTATTTAGGAAAAGATGAGCGTCTAAATATTGGTCCAAAAGGATTTACCGGCGAGAAATACGGCGGAAGTACTTATTGGGATACCGAAGCTTATTGTATTCCTTTTTATATGGCAACCAAAGATCAGCAGGTAGCCAGGAATTTATTGACTTATCGTTATAATCATTTAGACAAAGCCATAGAGAATGCCGAAAAGCTTGGATTTAAAAATGGCGCGGCGCTATATCCAATGGTAACGATGAATGGCGAAGAAAGCCATAATGAATGGGAAATTACTTTCGAGGAAATTCATAGAAATGGCGCAATGGTTTATGCCATTTATAATTACGTACGCTACACGGGCGATTTCGATTATATCCCGGAAAAAGGCCTGGAAGTAATGATCGCGATTGCGAGATTCTGGCAGCAACGAGTGAATTTCAGCGAACACAAAAAGAAATATGTGATGCTTGGTGTGACCGGGCCAAACGAGTACGAAAATAATGTACACAATAACTGGTACACCAACTATTTAGCGAAATGGTGTATAGAATATTGCCTGGAAACAATTGAGAAGGTTAAAGATTCTTATACTGAAGATTATGAGCGTGTAATGGGTAAAACCAAACTCAATGAAGGAGAATTGTCAAAATGGAGAGAGGTTGCTGAAAATATGTATTTCCCATATTCCGAAAAGCACGAGGTTTTCCTTCAGCAGGACGGATTTTTAGATAAAGAGATCGTCCCAATCGCTGAATTAGATAAATCTCAGCGACCAATTAACCAAAAATGGAGCTGGGACAGGATTTTACGTTCCTGCTACATTAAACAAGCTGATGTTTTACAAGGTTTCTACTTTTTTGAAGATCACTTCAGCAAAAACGAGCTTGAAAAACATTTTGACTATTACGAACCTATTACCGTTCACGAATCTTCGCTTTCTCCTTGTGTGCATAGTATTCAGGCGGCTCTTTTAGGAAGAACAAAACAAGCTTACGAATTCTACTTGAGAACTTCAAGGTTGGATTTAGACGACTACAACAAGGAAGTAGAGCAGGGTTGCCATATTACCAGTATGGCCGGAACCTGGATGAGTATTGTAGAAGGTTTTGGCGGAATGAGGGTGAAAGAAGATCAACTTTCTTTTAATCCCACAATTCCTGAAGATTGGAAAACCTATTCTTTTAAAGTGAATTTTAGAGACCAGATCTTAAAAGTAAAGGTTGCTGCAGATAAAACGGTTTTCTTCCTGGAAGGCGACAACGCCATTGAAATTAATGTAAATGGGAAAGTTGTAGAAGTGCAACCCAATCAGGAGTGTGTGGTTTAGTACGTCATCCTGAATTTATTTCAGGATCTAACATGTGGAATTTTAATCGTCATTCTGAACTTGTTTCAGAATCTAAGTTGTTATGATATAAAAACACCTGCACGGTTTTCAAAACCTTGTAGGTTTATAATAAATAGATAAAATCTTTTCAAAAAGTAATTTAAAACGTCATTACGAAAGGAGTGAAGATAAAAATCGGGATCGCAATGACGGGATATTGAGAATACAATAATTTAAAATAATAGTCATGAAAAAAATACTAATCACTTTAATTCTCTTCACCGGTTTAACCGGGTTTGCGCAAATAGAACGCGTAGAGCCGCCAAACTGGTGGACGGGTTTTGAAGAAACCGAACTCCAGTTAATGGTTTACGGCGAAAATATTGGAAATGCCACCCCGAATATCGATTATCCGGGTGTTAGCATTGAAAATGTTGAAAAAGCCGATAGTCCGAATTACCTGTTTATCGATTTGCAAATCGGGCAGGCCAAAGCGGGAACCTTTGACATTGTTTTTGAAATGGAAGAGGGTTCAGAAGAAATTTATAAATATGAATTAAAGGAGCGCGAAAAACCTGCATCAGAATATGTAGGTTTTGATAATACCGATGCGATTTATCTCATCACACCGGACAGATTTGCGAATGGAGATAAATCTAATGACAGCTTTGATTACTTAAATGAAAAGACCAAAAATCGCGAAGATGATTATGGCCGCCACGGGGGTGATATCCGCGGGATCATCAATCATTTAGATTATATAGATGATCTGGGTTTTACCGCTATTTGGCCTTCGCCTTTAGTGATTAACGATATGAAATCGGGTTCTTATCATGGTTACGCAATGACCGATTTTTATAAGGTAGATCCGCGGTTTGGAACTCTAGAAGAATATAGGGAATTGGCCGATAAAGCTGCCGATCGTGGAATAAAACTGGTTATGGATCAGGTGGCTAATCACGCCGGCGTTGAGCATTGGTGGATGGAGGATTTACCTTTTGATAACTGGATCAACTTCCAGGAGAAATTTGAAAATGGAGAAGATCTGGTATATTCCAATCACCGTAGAACCACCAACCAGGATTTATACGCTTCAGAAACCGATAAAAAAGGAATGACTGAAGGCTGGTTTGTAGAAACCATGCCCGATCTAAACCAGGAAAATCCGTTTATGGCCAAATATCTTATTCAGAATAGTATTTGGTGGATTGAAACTCTTGGTTTAGGAGGAATTCGGCAGGATACTTATCCATATCCCGATAAAGCATTTATGAGTGATTGGGCGGGAGCAATTATGGCCGAATATCCAAACTTTAATATTGTAGGCGAGGAGTGGAGTTTAAATCCATTACTTATTCGTTACTGGCAGGATGGTGTGGATAATGGATATGATTCTAACCTAAAATCCACGATGGATTTCGCGATGCAGGAAAAAATTGTAACCGGCTTAAAAGCTGATGAAACCTGGGGTACCGGGCTTGTAGAGATTTACGAGGGCTTAGCCAACGATTTCGCGTATGCCGATCCTGAAAATATAATGATTTTCCCCGATAATCACGATAAAAGCCGAATCTACACCCAACTTGGAGAAGATGTAGCCAAAACTAAGATGACGGTGGCTTATATGGCCGTTTTGCCAAGAATTTTCCAAATGTATTACGGTACCGAAATTTTAATGGACGATACCGAAAATCCTGGTGATCATGGTTTAATTAGAACCGAATTCCCCGGCGGTTGGGACGATAGCGAAGTGAATGCTTTTACTGGTGAAGGACTTTCAGAAGAAAAGGCTGAGATGCAGGAATTCGTTAAAAAAGTGATGAATTATCGCAAAAACAGCGAGGCAATCCATTCAGGAGAAACCAAACATTTTGCTCCGGAAGACGGTACCTACTTAATTACCCGAAAAGCAGGGGATGAGATTATAGTGCTTATTCTGAATAAAAACAAAGAGGCGGTTAATTTGGATTTGGAACGTTTCAGTGAATTGAACTTAGAAGGAAAAAGCTTTAAAAATCTAATTTCAGAAGAAAACTTTATGTGGGAAGATTCTTTAGAACTACCTGAAGAAGGTGTTTACTTTTTTACTACTAAAATGGAGTAACCTAAATCCTGCGAGGTTTTCAAAACCTCGTAGGTATGTAGAAAAAGGAAAACCTACAATGTTTTAGAAACCTTGCAGGAATAAAAATATAGGGCACGTCAAGCTGAACCTGCCCGTCCATTCAGGCGGGCTTGTTTCAGACTTTATCCCGAATTTACTTCGGGGTTCTAATATGATTTTAAATTCAAACATGTTAGATCCTGAAACGAGTTCAGGATGACGTTTAAAGAAAGACTAATGGAAAAACTAAATTTCAACTAAAATAAATAAAAATGAAAAAAACACTAATAATGCTGCTGGCTTTTACGGCCTTATTTTCCTGTAAAGAGAACGAAAAACAAGAGCAGCCAGAACAGCAAGAAAAGCAAACTATAGAACCGGTTTCTAACGATGCCCTGGAATCAGCGGTGATTTACGAAGCAAATATTCGCCAGTATTCACCGGAAGGAACTTTTAATGCCTTTACAGAAGATATTCCACAGTTAAAAGAACTGGGTGTAAAAGTGATTTGGTTAATGCCTATTTACCCGATATCTATGAAAAATAGAAAAGCAACCGGCGATCTTTCAGTAGAAGATATTGAAGATCCGGAAGAAAGAGAGAAGTACCTTGGTAGTTATTACGCGATTTCAGATTATACCGATGTTAACCCTGAATTCGGAAACTTTGAGGATTTTGAAAACCTGGTAGAAACCGCTCACGAAAACGGAATTTATGTGATTTTGGATTGGGTGGCTAACCATACCGGTTGGGATCACAAGTGGATTGAGGAAAAACCTGAATATTACCATAAAAATGAGGACGGAGAAGTTACAGATCCTATAAACCCTGCAACCGGGGAATCCTGGGGCTGGACAGATGTTGCTCACCTAAATTTTGAAAATGAAGAGCTTCACAAGGCAATGGGTGAAGAAATGAAGTTTTGGGTAGAAAAATATGATGTAGACGGGTTTAGAGCCGATGTTGCCGGGGAAGTTCCTACCGAATTTTGGGAAAGCATTGTGCCGCAATTAAAAGATATAAAACCTGTGTTCATGTTAGCCGAGTCAGAAGACAAAGATCTTTTTGAAAATGCTTTTGATATGGGCTACAACTGGGAAGGTCACCATATTATGAACGAAATGGCGCAGGGTAATAAAACTCCAAAAGATTGGGACGCTTATATGCAGAAAATAGATACCACTTACCAGGAGGATGATTATTTGATGAATTTCGTGACCAACCACGATGAAAATTCCTGGAATGGAACGGTAAAGGAAAGAATGGGAGATGCTTCAGAAACTATGATGGCGCTTACCTACACCTTGCCGGGAATGCCGCTCATTTACAGTGGGCAGGAATATGATATGGATAAAAGGCTTTTATTCTTCGAAAAAGATACTATCCCTAAAGAAAAAGGAAAAGTATGGCCATTACTGGAGAAACTTGGGAAATTGAAGAACGAAAACAAAGCCCTTCACGGCGCAAAAGAAGCAGCTTCTTATGAAAATATAGAAACTTCAGAAGAAGAAAAAATTCTGGCTTTCAAAAGGGAAAAAGAGGGGGCTGAGTTAATTTACATAGCTAATATGAGCGATGAGAAAACCAGTTTCAGTATAAAAATAGATGGAGATTTTGAAGATTATTTATCGGGTGAGACGATAGAAATTTCAGAAGATAAAAATATGGATTTGGATCCATGGCAATACTTTATCTTAATAAATAAGTAATAAATTTACTAAAATAGTAAAAACAGCCCTCTCAAAAGGGCTGTTTTTGTTAGTTATCAACCGAAAACGTTTTAGTTTTTTAGGAAATTAGGTTATATTGTAAAATTGGAATAGCTTTGGGCTAATGGCGAAAAAAATTAATAAAATTGCAGTTTTAACATCTGGAGGTGATGCCCCTGGAATGAACGCTGCTATTAGGGCGGTTGTTAGATCCTGTTCTTACTATAACCTGGAGTGTGTGGGTGTTTACCGAGGCTACCAGGGACTTATAGAAGCAGATTTTGAAGCGCTTACCGCAAGATCTGTTAGAAACATCATTAATAAAGGTGGAACTTTTCTAAAATCTTCCCGATCTGAAGAATTTAAAACCGAAGAAGGAAGGGCGAAAGCTCATAAAAATCTTACCGATGCTGGCGTAGACGCTTTGGTAGTTATTGGTGGAGATGGAACTTTTACCGGTGGACTTTATTTTAATAGAGAATTTGATTTTCCTATTGTAGGAATTCCCGCAACTATAGATAACGATATTAACGGTACCGATTATACCTTGGGTTACGACACCGCTTTAAATACGGTGGTGGAAGCCATAGATAAGATTCGGGATACCGCAAGTTCTCATAACCGCTTATTTTTAATTGAGGTTATGGGTCGGGATGCAGGTGATATTGCTTTAAATAGTGGTATTGGTGCAGGAGCCGAAGAAATATTACTTCCGGAAGAAGACCAGGGAATTCAGCGTATGATGGATTCTTTGGAAAAAAGTAAGAAATCCGGAAAAACCTCCAGTATTATCGTGGTGGCTGAAGGTGAAAAGAGCGGAAAAAATATTTTTCAGTTAGCTGAATTTATCTCGCAAAGCCACAAAGAATATGACATTAGAGTCTCTGTGCTGGGTCATATTCAAAGAGGAGGTTCTCCAAGTTGTTTTGATCGTGTTCTGGCCAGTAAACTTGGTGTTGGTGCGGTTGAAGCATTAACCGATGGTAAAACCAATATCATGGTAGGTGTACACCACCAAAAAGTGGTGCACGTACCTTTGGAAACTGCTTTAAAAGAAGACAGGGAATTTGATCAAGAATTGAGAAGGGTGGCAAACATCACTTCCGTGTAAAATTTTTAAAATTTAAATTATGAGTACAAAAATTGGAATTAATGGTTTTGGCCGAATTGGACGTATCGCGTTTAGAATCGCGGCTGAAAAGAGTGACGTAGAAGTTGTAGCAATAAACGATTTACTGGATGTTGATCATTTGGCTTATTTGCTGAAGTATGATTCTGTTCACGGTAGATTTAAAGGAGATGTTTCTGTAAAAGACGGAAATCTTGTAGTGAATGGTAAAAACATTCGTATTACAGCAGAGAAAAATCCGGAAGACCTGAAGTGGGGAGATGTTGGAGTAGACGTTGTAGTAGATTGTACCGGAATTTTCAAAGAAAAGGATAGCGCTAGCGCACACCTTAAAGCAGGAGCTAAGAAAGTTGTAATTTCTGCACCTTCTAAAACTGCACCTATGTTTGTAATGGGTGTGAATCACCAGGATGTAAAACCAGAAGATACTATAGTTTCTAATGCTTCTTGTACTACCAACTGTCTTGCACCACTTGCAAAAGTGATAGATGATGAGTTCGGACTTGTTGAAGGTTTAATGACCACGGTTCACGCAACTACAGCTACTCAGCTAACTGTAGATGGCCCATCAGCAAAAGATTTTAGAGGAGGTAGAAGTGCTCTTATGAATATTATTCCTTCTTCAACCGGTGCAGCTGTAGCTGTAGGAAAAGTAATTCCTAAATTAGACGGGAAACTTACCGGGATGGCTTTTAGAGTACCAACTGCTGATGTTTCTGTAGTAGACCTTACGGTTAAGACTGAGAAGTCTGTAAGTTACGATCAGGTTAAGGCTGCTTTTAAGAAAGCTTCTGAAGGTTCCTATAAAGGAGTGATTTCTTATACAGAGGATGCAGTAGTTTCTCAGGATTTCGTATCAGATGCACACACGTGTAACTTTGATGCCGATGCTGGAATCGCACTTAACGATAATTTTTTCAAATTAATTGCTTGGTATGATAACGAATATGGTTATTCTGCTAAGCTTTTAGAATTGGCAGCACACGTTAATTCAATTTAATATTTTATTTTAGAGCCTGAAGAAAGTTACGCTTAGGTTATTTTTAATCTTTTTAGCGCTTTCTTCAGGCTTTTTAATTTAAATTATATTCACACACATGATATTAATAGCGGACGGTGGCTCAACAAAATGTGACTGGATTTTACTTAGTGAAAAAGGGGAAGAATTACTTAGAACCCGCACCAAAGGATTAAATCCGGCAGTATTTCCTGAAGTAGTACTGGAACAAAGAGTTGAAGAAAATGCCGATTTAAGGGAAGTAAAGGATAAAGTAGAACGCGTGCACTTCTATGGTGCAGGTTGTGGTACCGAAACTCCTAAGAAATTATTGGAAGGGATTTTTACAAATTTCTTTACTAATGTAGAAGAAGTTATAATTCTTGAAGATATGGTGGCTGCGGTATATGCTGCCACTACAGAACCCGGAATTGTTTGTATTCTTGGTACCGGTTCTAATAGTTGTTACTTTGACGGGAAAGACATACACCAGGCCGTTTATTCTCTGGGTTATATTCTTATGGATGAAGCCAGTGGAAACTACTTCGGAAAAAGACTTATAAGAGATTACTACTATAAAAGAATGCCCCCGGAACTAGCAGAAGAATTTGGTGCAAAGTATAACATGGAATCTGATGAGATCAAGAAGAATCTTTATCGCAAAGAGAATCCAAATACTTATCTCGCCTCTTTTGCTGAATTTATTTTTGCCAACGAAAGAAATGGCTATTTCTATAAATTAGTTCACGAAGGTATTACAGATTTTATGCACTCCCGAGTAATGTGTTACAAACAGGCACAAAATACACCGGTTCATTTTATTGGTACCATTGCTTATTTTAGCGAAGATATTATTCGTGCAGTGGCCCAACCTTATGGGATAGAAATTGGGAATATTGTTCGTAGACCAATTGATGCACTAATAGAATATTACAGAAAAGAAGTGCTTATTGCTAAATAGCTATAGTTTTTTATAAAATTTAGTACATTTAAGAAAACAAAATTCTTAGATGCTTATTAAAGTTTACGGAAGTGCCGTATTTGGGGTAGAGGCAACTACAATTACTATTGAGGTAAACGTAGCAACCGGTATTGGATATCATTTGGTTGGTCTTCCAGATAATGCGGTTAGGGAAAGCAGTTTTAGAATTGCTGCAGCCCTTCAGAATAACAAGTATAAATTCCCAGGTAAGAAGATCATTGTCAATATGGCGCCGGCAGATCTTAGAAAAGAAGGATCGGCTTACGATCTTAGTTTAAGTCTTGGAATCCTGGCCGCTTCAGGCCAAATAAAATCAGAAAATATATCAGATTATCTCATTATGGGTGAGCTTTCGTTAGACGGAAGCTTACAACCCATAAAAGGAGCATTACCCATTGCTATTAAAGCTAAGGAAGAAGGTTTTAAAGGTTTCATCCTTCCAAAGCAAAACGCAAAAGAAGCTGCTATAGTTAGCGGACTTGAAGTTTACGGAGTTGAAAATATCACAGAAGTAATTAACTTTTTTGATAAGGATGAAGCTTTGAAGAGAACAATAATTAATACCCGTGAAGAATTCTATAAAAGTCTTGATCATCCAGAACATGATTTTGCCGATGTAAAGGGGCAGGAATCTATAAAACGCTGTATGGAAATTGCTGCGGCGGGCGGTCATAATATAATTCTTATTGGTCCGCCGGGAGCCGGGAAAACGATGTTGGCAAAACGTCTTCCCAGTATTTTACCACCAATGACTTTACATGAAGCCCTGGAAACTACTAAAATTCATAGTGTTGTTGGGCGGGTAAAAGAACACGTGGGATTGATGTCGCAAAGACCTTTTAGAAGTCCGCATCACACAATTTCAGACGTAGCACTTGTCGGCGGTGGGGCGTATCCGCAACCGGGAGAAATTTCACTTTCGCATAACGGAGTTTTATTTCTCGATGAACTCCCGGAATTTAAGCGTGGTGTTTTAGAAGTAATGCGGCAACCTCTGGAAGACAGGGAGGTAACTATTTCCCGGGCTAAATTTACGGTGACTTATCCTTCCAGTTTTATGCTGGTAGCAAGTATGAATCCCAGCCCAAGCGGTTATTTTAACGATCCAGACGCTCCTGCATTTTCTTCTCCGGCAGAAATGCAACGTTATTTAGGTAAGATTAGTGGTCCGCTATTAGATAGGATAGATATTCATATTGAAGTCACTCCCGTGCCTTTTGAAAAACTTAGTGAAGAACGCCGTGGCGAAAGTAGCGTTGAAATTAGAAAGAGAGTGACTAAGGCGAGGCAGTTTCAAACCGAACGTTTCGCTGAATCTGATTCAGTGCATTATAACGCACAAATGAGTGTAAGGCAAATTCGTGAATTTTGTGCTTTAGATGAGGCTTCTAAAACTTTACTTAAAACCGCGATGGAGCGTTTAAATTTATCAGCCAGGGCCTATGATCGTATTCTTAAAGTTTCAAGAACTATAGCCGATTTAGAAAATTCAGAAAACATTAAAGGAAACCATATTAGCGAAGCTATCCAATACAGAAGCCTGGACCGGGATGGCTGGTTGGGATAATTTTCTTCTATTTTAAGTTAATTTTGATAATTTTGAAGGCAATATCGGTTTAAATATGTCAACTTTTAAATTTATATTTACTCGAGAATTAACGCTACGAAATAGTTTACTTTGCAAAAATGGAATTAAATAATTCATTTTCAATGCTAATGAAGAATTTGTTTCCGGCTCCAGTTTACTAAGACCTAATTACTATGAAAAAAAAATTATTGCTCCTAATCGCGGTTACCATATTTGCGTGTAAAGGAGATCCAGAGGTTGAGCCAGTTTCAGAAATGGAAAATGATAGCATTAAGGAGAAGAGTTTTTTAGATGGGGAATTGCTTGGTGAAAGTAGTATAAAATTCACTAAAGAGGAAGCGAATAAGCTTGCCGAACTTCCTTTAAACTGCATAAATACCGAGTATCCTAATAAACTCAATCAAACCCTCGAAAATAAAGAGGCTATAGGAGAACCTTCAGATTTACACCCGGCATTTTACGGCTGTTTCGATTGGCATTCTTCGGTACACGCGCATTGGTCTATGGTGAGTTTGTTAAAGCAATTTCCTGATCTTGAAAAAGCGGAAATTATAAAAGAAAAATTAAAAGAATCGCTTACCGCGGAAAATATCCAGGGAGAAATAGCATATTTCAAAAGGGATCAAAGCGATTCGTTTGAACGTACATACGGTTGGGCCTGGCTATTAAAACTGGCTGAGGAAATTGAAACCTGGAATGATCCCCTGGCCGATGAAATTGGTGAAAATTTAGCTCCTTTAACCAATCTTATCGCCAATAAATACCTGGAATTCCTTCCAAAATTAAATTACCCTATTAGGGTAGGTGAGCATGCGAATACAGCTTTCGGACTTAGCTTTGCTTATGATTACGCAATTGTGGTTGGGAATACTGAGCTTGAGGAGCTTATCTCAAAACGGGCAAAAGATTTTTATCTGAAAGATGATGACTGTCCTTTAACCTGGGAACCGGGCGGATTTGATTTTCTCTCACCCTGTTTGGAAGAGGTAAATATTATGCGCCGTATTTTACCGAAAAATGCTTTTGAAATGTGGCTTGACGATTTTCTTCCACAGTTAAAAAATTCTGATTTTGAGATGGAAGTTGGGGAAGTTTCTGATAGGACCGATGGAAAACTGGTTCATCTTGACGGACTTAATTTTAGTCGTGCTTGGGTCTTCTACGGATTAATAAATAAATATCCTGAAAAATTTTCCCATTTAAAGGAACTTGCCAATACACATGTGGCTTATTCATTTCCAAATTTAACAGGGGATAGTTACGAAGGTGGTCATTGGTTGGGAACATTTGCAATTTACGCCTTGCAGGAATCTAAAGGTATGTAGTGCGAAATTTCTTGAAAAATCTTGGGCCGGGAATCCTTGTTTCCGCGGCGTTTATTGGCCCGGGAACGGTTACTGTTTGTACGCTGGCTGGGGTTGAATTTGTATACAGCTTGCTCTGGGCCTTATTGCTATCTATTTTTTCCTGTATTATTTTACAGGAAATGGCTGCGCGACTTGGTGTAGTTTCTCAAAAAGGCTTAAGCGATGTAATTCGTGAAGAGATTAAAAAACCGATCTTCAGGGTTTTAGCGATTATTCTTATTTTTTCAGCCATTGTTATAGGGAATGCTGCTTACGAAGCAGGTAATATTACCGGCGCCGTTCTTGGAGCCGAAGCTATCTTTGGAATTCAAAATCTTCTAATTGGCGATTTCACGCTTAACTTATGGAGTATTTTTATTGGCGCAGTCGCGTTTATACTTTTATTCACCGGAAGTTATAAAACCCTCGAAAAGATCTTTATTGGCCTGGTTTTACTAATGAGTATAAGTTTTGTGCTTACTGCAATTCTTACCAAACCGGATATTTTAGAAATTTTAAGCGGGCTTATGCCTACAAGTAATGCTGCTGGATTGCTTACGGTGATGGCTATTGTAGGTACTACCGTGGTTCCTTACAACTTGTTTTTGCACGCTTCTCTCGTTAGTGAAAAGTGGAAAGAAGCTTCTTATTTGCCCATTGCCAGGAAAGAACTCATAGTTTCTATAATCCTTGGAGGTGCGGTTTCTATGGCAATTCTTATTAGCGCTGCTTCTTCCGGCTTAAGTAATGTAAATTCGGCAGCTGACATGGCGGTAAGCCTCGAGCCACTTTTCGGGAAATTTGCTACCTGGTTTATGTCCTTGGGACTTTTGGCTGCCGGGATCACTTCTTCTATTACCGCTCCTTTAGCCGCCGCTTATGTAGTAAAAGGCTGCTTTGGTTGGGAAGGAGGGATGAAGTCAGCGAAATTTAAATCAGTCTGGGCCGTGGTTCTTATTTTGGGTGTGTTCTTCTCTTCCCTGCAAATTAATCCTATTGAGATTATACGCTTCGCCCAAATTGCCAATGGAATCCTATTGCCCGTAATTGCTATTTTCTTATTTTGGGTAGTCAATAAAGCCTCGGTTTTGGGTAAACACCGCAATTCTAAGCTTCAAAATGTATTGGGAATACTTGTTATTGCACTTTCCGTATTTTTAGGAATTAAAGCGATTCTAAGCGTTTTACAAAGTTTTTAATAAATTCCGAATATTCTATTTACTACGAAGCTTACGTAGCTTTAAGGAATTGCAAAACTTAAAATAAAAAGATGAAAGAAATCCATATAAACTGCGATTTAGGTGAAGGCGGCGACTTTGATGCAGATCTAATGCCGCATATTTCTGCCTGCAATATTGCTTGCGGTGGTCACGCCGGAAACCTTGAAACCATGCAGCAAACTATTAAACTTGCTGTGGAGCATGGAGTGGAAATAGGGGCGCATCCTTCTTATCCCGACAAGGAAAATTTCGGAAGAAAAACTATGAAGATTTCTGCGGAAGAATTGCAGCGTTCTATTGTTGCACAAATTTTAAGTTTAAAACAATTGGCCGAAGCAGAAGGTGTAAAACTCACCCATGTAAAACCTCATGGGGCACTTTATAATGAAGCTTCAAAAGACGAAAAAACAGCTCAAATTATCATAGATTCCTTGCTGGAATTTGATCAAAATTTGGCGCTTTTTTGTCCGTTAAATTCGGTGATTTCTGAGCTTGCAAAAGCTCAAATTCCAATTGTTTTTGAAGCTTTTGCAGACCGAAATTATAACCCCGATTACAGCCTGGTTTCTCGTTCAAAATCTAATGCCTTGATAAGCGAAAAAGAAGCTGTTTTTGAACATCTATTTTCTATGTTTTCTGAAGGGGAAATTACCTGTGAAAATGAGGCTAAAATTAGTTGCAGCGCCACTACGTTTTGCCTGCACAGTGACACGCCAAATTCAGTTGAAATTATGAGTTTTTTACAGCAGAAATTTACGGAGCATAATATTAAAATTAAGAATGCAAAATGAATGATTTTCCTAAAATAACACCGATGGGAGAGCGGGGAATTCTTATAGAATTTGAGCCTGAAATTAGTGAAAAGCTTCTCGAAAAGCTCCTTTTTTACAAAGATAAACTAGAAGAGTTTTACGATGAAGTAAATGTTGAGGTAATCAATACATATAACTCGTTATTAATTAGTTATATGTTTAGTATAGAAAACTTCTATAATGAGGTTTCAGCGATTAAAGAGCTGTTTGGAGAGGCTAAGATAGGAAAAATAAATAACCAGCAAATTTTCTATTTACCGGTTTGTTATGAGGAAGAATTTGGTTGGGATCTGGAATATATTTCCAAAGAAAAAAAACTCTCAAAAGAAGAAATTATCGAGCTGCATACCAAACCATTTTATACCGTATTTTTTACAGGGTTTTTACCCGGATTTTTATACCTGGGAGGGCTTGATGAAAAGCTACAAATTTCGCGTAAAGATCAACCCAGAATGAAGATCGAAAAAGGGGCTGTTGGAATAGGCGAAAACCAAACCGGAATTTACCCGAAATCAAGTCCAGGCGGATGGCAAATTTTAGGCAACTGTCCGGTTCAATTTTTTGATAAAAATAACGATCCGCCTTGTGAGATTTCGGCGGGTGATAAAGTGAAATTTTATTCGGTTTCTAAAGAAGAATTTGAAGAAATTTCAGAGCAAATTTCCGAAGGAACTTTTCAACTAAAAAAAGAAAATTATGAAAGCTGAAGTTGAAATTTTACATCCGGGATTATTTTCCACGATCCAGGATTTTGGTCGTCGTGGATTTCAAAAATATGGAGTTCCTTTAAGTGGAGTGATGGATAGGATCGCTCTAAAAACCGCCAACCTTATTTTGCAAAATCAGGCCGATGCCGCGGTGATGGAAATTACCCAAATGGGGCCAAAACTTAAATTTTCGGCAGCGACAAAAATCGCCATTAGCGGAGGAAATCTTTCTCCAAAACTAAACGATACTGAAATTGACAATAATGAAGTAGTGAAAATTCACGAAGGTGATATTTTATCTTTTGGAAGGCCGGAATACGGAATGCGTTCGTATTTAGCAATCCTGGACGGATTTAAAACAGAAAAAGTCCTGGGAAGCCGTAGTTGGTACGAAGATATTACCAGCCACGAAAAGCTCGAAAAAGGAATGAAACTGCAGTACGAAGCTTCTGAGGAGGAAAAATATGAGACTCACGCTGGGATAAAGTTTGATGAGGAATATCTGAATTCTGAAGAAATAGAAGTTTTTCCCGGCCCTGAATTTGAAAAACTGCCAGAAACTTTAAAAAGTCATTTAAAACAAAGTAAGTTTAGTATTGATAAAAATAATAATAGAATGGCGATCCAGCTAAGTGAGCTCTTAGAGAACGAACTTCAGCCTATTATTACCGGCCCGGTGCTTCCTGGGACCGTTCAACTCACTCCCGGCGGAAAATTAATTATTCTTATGCGCGATTGTCAAACCACGGGTGGTTATCCAAGGGTTTTGCAATTAAGCGAGAAAGGAATTAATATGATGGCGCAGAAAAAGGCGGGGAATAAGATTAGGTTTAAAAGCCCCCCGACCCCCAAAGGGGGAGAAGCTTTATCCTGAAAAAGTTGTGTTATATTTTTCTTTATACTTACGTCAACCTGAACTTGTTTCAGGTTCTAACACGATAAACATTCGAATAAAGTTCATAGTAGTTTCTGAATGAAGTTCATTTTGAAGAATTATTTTAAGCAAAGAGGGTGAAAAATTCCCCCTTTGGGGGCTAGGGGGCTTTTGTCCCGATGTAAAATCGGGATTAGTTCGCTCTAAGATATTCATTACGGCCAAAGGCCTTATTAATATCAAGGCTCACTAAAATAAAAAAGTGCCGCCTTGGTTACGAGAAGCCTGATTACCCTACCAATCAAACTCCTCACCGTTGACGACACTTTTTTGCCCCAAAACACTTTAGCTAACTAAAATGACTATGTCAAATGTAGAAGATAAGTACGCTCGTCACAAGGGGAAAAATCCCCTTTCTTCAGAACGTCATGCTGAATTTATTTCAGCATCTAACATGATAGACCTCCGAATGAATTTCGGAGCAGGCTCTGAAACAAGTTCAGGGTGACGAACTATTTTCAAAAAGAAGATAATAGGAAAAAAAAACTCCCTCTTTGGGACTAGGGCGCTTTCGAGCGCATAGTGATAAAAAAATATTCGTGGCAAAAAAACAACAAATCTCAAACAATAAACACCAAACTGCCAACCACACCCTTAACCGGATTAACCGAGAACAAGAAACTCATAACTGAGAACCCACAACCGAGAACTCATCCAGAACAGATTACACGTCGGATATCGGCTTCTCCCAATGGCGCAACAGAAAATATTCGTGTATTCGTGGCAAAAACAGAAAACTCACAACTGAGAACTGAAAAACAACTGACAACCAAAGATTTGTCAAACAGAAAAATTCTCCTAAATTTACCTTAACAAAAAATTAAGTTTTTAATCAACCAACTTAAAAATGAAAAAACCAAAGAAATGCATTAGCGTTGAAGAGGCGCGAAAGGAACAGGACGAATGGGTAAAAACCCGTGGGAAAGACATTCGAGAAGCCGAAGGTTATGAAGATACCCGCGAATTCTGGTATAGTGTGGATGAATTACAGGAATACCTGGATTATGTTAAGGAGAAATCTAAGGAGCAGGGCGTAGAGAAACCGGGGATTCGGTTTTATTTAGGGGCTTATCCTACTATAAATGATAAAAAAGGATATTCTACCATGTTTTTGTCACCCACAAAAGAAGCTGCGGGAGATACAGCAACTGCCAAGGAAGATTCTGACCCTAATAATTATGAAATTGAGCCTATGAATATAATCCAGAGTGGTGATCCTCCAACAAATTATTAATGCAAAAACTTATTTTTCTGGTAATTTTGCTCGAAGGTTTTGCGGCAATCTCAGGCCTTTTTTATTATAAGAAAAAGCCGACCGATAAAGCGGTCGGTTTTTTTTCCTATTTTTTATTGCTTACATTCTTGGTGGAAGTTATAGCATCAATTCCCAAAATAATTTATTTGTATGAGCCTTTTCATTTTCTTAAAAGCACTTTTTTGTATAGTAATTTCTGGCTTTATAATCCTTATCTGGTCATAAGTTTTGTTGTGTATATACTTTATTTTAAATGGAATATTTCAAATAATAAAACAAGAAAATTTATTGATAAAGCTTTATTATTATATGTGATAATTTGCATTATTAATTTAATATTTTCAGATGTATTTCTTCAGAGTAACTCCGTAGTTACTTATTTATTGGGTAGTTTTTTTCTGCTGGGGGTAATTTTCTATTATTATTTTGAAATTTTATTGAGTTCTAAAATTCTAAATATTAAAAGGGAAATCAGTTTTTATATTTCCTTTGCGGCACTTCTTTTCTTTTTAACTTCAACACCTATTTTAATTTACTATAAATATTATACTACTCAGAGTCCAGAATTTATTACGCTAAGTAAATCCGTTCTAATCGGTTTGAATATTTTTATGTATAGCTCTTATAGTATCGCCTTTTTGAGCCTGGCCAACAATAGAAAACCAACTTCTAAGAATATAAAAAATGCTTTCTAAGGAAGAAATTTTACTCATCATTTACTTTATTGTAGTTATCCTCCTGCTAACAGCTTTTGTGATCGTTTTTTTTGTGGTATATCAACGACGAAAAAACAAGATGCTAAAAGAGCAATTTGAGGCCAAGCAACGCTTTGAGCTGGAAATTTCCCAATCGCGTTTAGAAATGCAGGAACAAACTTTAAAAAACGTAGGCTGGGAGCTGCACGATAATATTGGTCAGTTGCTTTCTTTAGCCAATATGCAGTTGAATATTTTTTCAAGAAAGCTACCTGAAGCCGAAAAAAACTCAGCTTTAGAAATTAAAGAAACCGTCTCGAATTCACTTCAGGAAGTGCGTTCGCTCTCAAAGTCCCTAAACAACCAGGTGATTGGTTACGCTGGTTTGGTGGTTTCGGTAGAAAATGAGCTGGCAAGGTTTCAGCGTATGGGCGTTATTGAAGCCGAATTGAAAGTAACCGGAGAAAAACAGGAAATTCCGCAACAACACAGTATAATTTTATTCAGGATACTTCAGGAATTCTTTTCTAACGTGATCAAGCATGCGAAAGCTTCAACATTAAATGTTCATATTAGTTTTACTTCCGAAGAAATTATTATTACTGCAAAAGATAACGGGCAGGGATTTGATATGGAAGCGGTAAAGAAGAATTCAGGATTATTCAACATGGAAAGCAGAGCAGCGCTGATACAGGCAAAGTTTGAGCTGGAAACTTCTATGGGAGCGGGAACTTCCTTATCTTTACGTTATTCTTTAATGGGGCAACAAGATGAATAATACCGTAGCAATTGTAGACGATCACACTTTATTTTCACAATCTTTAAAAAACCTGGTGAATTCTTTTGAGAATTACGAGGTTAATGGCGTGCATAAAAACGGGCAGGAACTGGTGACTCAATTTAAAGCTAACCAGCCTAAACCCGATTTAGTGTTGTTGGATATTAGAATGCCAATAATGGATGGCCCTGAAACGATGGCCTGGCTCAAAGAGAATTATCCCGACCAGAAAGTTTTGGCGCTTACTATGGAAGACGATGAGGAAACCGTGACTTTTATGGTGAAATTGGGTTGTCGCGGGTATTTGCTAAAAGATATAGATCCAGATGAGTTTAAATTTGCTTTAGATGAAGTGATAAAAGAAGGTTTTTTCTATAGCGATGCGGTTTCTGAAGCGATTAAAAATAAGGATAAAGAAAATAAACTTGCAAACCTTACTAAACGCGAACTGGAATTTCTTAGCCTGGCCTGTTCTGAAATGACCTATAAAGAAGTGGCTAACGAAATGAATCTTAGCCCAAAAACCATAGACGGTTACCGCGAAAGTTTGTTTCAGAAACTAAACGTAAGAAGCCGAACCGGTTTGGTACTTTATGCAATTAAACACAGGATTTTGTTGTTGTAAAAAGCCCCCCAGCCCCCGAAGGGGGAGTAACGAAAATTTTAAATAGAACTAAGATTATTTGAATATGTTTCTAACAGTTATGATCTTACCATAGAACGTCATGCTGTTTCAGACTTTATCCCGAATTTTCTTCGGGAATCTAACATGAAAACTAGTTACGCTCTACTTAGACCCTGAAACGAGTTCAGGGTGACGATTAACAAGAACAAGGATTGAAATTGTAAAAGGTAATTCGTCAGAAAAACTATTCGCGAATTCGAGTCAAATCACTTTCCCATTTTTAATAGATAACTTTCTGCTGTATCTTCGCAATCTCAAAAAAACAATGTCGTGAACGAAACTCCCAAAATTGAACTTCGAAATTTAAAGCTTAAAGATTATCAGGAACTCAAAGTTTCTATGATAAAGAGCTACCAGAAAATGCCAGAGGAATACTGGAGTAAAGATGAAATTAGGAATCTGGTCAATAAGTTTCCCGAAGGGCAGTTTTGTATTATTATAGATAATAAAATTGCGGGCTGTGCGCTTTCCATCATCATCGATTCTAAAAAGTTTGATGAAGATCATACTTACGATGAAATAATTGGGGGTGAAAACTTTTCTACACATACTAAAAACGGTGATATTTTATACGGAATAGATGTTTTTATTCATCCAGATTACCGCGGGATGCGCCTGGGAAGACGTCTGTACGAAGCCCGAAAAGAGGTTTGTGAGCAGCTTAATCTAAAATCTATTGTGTTTGGTGGGCGTATTCCTAATTACGCGACATATTCTAAAGAACTCACGCCTAAAAAATATATTGAAAAAGTAAAACTTCAGGAAATTCATGATCCTGTCTTGTCTTTCCAGCTTTCAAACGATTTTCACGTAAAAAAAGTAATTAAAGGCTATTTGCCCGGCGATGCCGAAAGTAAGGAATACGCGGTGTTAATGGAGTGGAATAATATTTACTACACCAAAACCACCAAATTGATAGATACGCCCAAAACCGTGGTTCGTCTTGGTTTGGTACAATGGCAAATGCGACTTTTTAAGGATTATGACGCGCTGGTTTCCCAAATTGAATTCTTTGTAGATGCGGTAAGTGATTATCAGAGTGATTTTATTCTTTTTCCTGAATTGTTTAATGCGCCACTTATGGCCGAATTCAATGAATTAACTGAACCTGAAGCCATCCGTGGACTTTCTACCTATACTGAACGTTTGCTGGAAACCTTCCAGGAATTTGCGGTGAATTACAATATAAATATCATCACCGGAAGTATGCCGATGGTGATTGGTGAGCATATGTATAACGTAGGCTTTTTATGTCGCCGCGACGGAAGTTATGAACGTTATGAAAAATTACATATCACTCCGGCTGAAGAATCGGCCTGGGGAATGAAGGGCGGTAGCAAACTCCAGACCTTTGATACCGACTGTGGGAAAATAGGTGTACTAATTTGTTATGATATTGAATTCCCTGAAGTAGGCCGAATTTTAGCCGAAGAAGGAATGAATATTTTATTTGTTCCGTTTATGACCGACACCCAAAACGGTTATTCCCGCGTAAAAATTTGCGCGCAGGCCAGGGCGGTAGAAAATGAATGTTATGTGGCTATTGCGGGGTCCGTTGGGAATTTACCCAAAGTGAATAATATGGATATTCAATATGCCCAAAGCGCCGTATTAACGCCTTCAGATTTCGCATTTCCCGTAAACGGAATTAAAGCCGAAGCTACGCCTAATACCGAAAGTACTTTATTGGTTGATGTAGACCTGGATTTGCTAAAAGAGTTACACGCCTTTGGAAGTGTAAGAAATATGAAGGATCGCAGGAAGGATTTATATTCTTTAAAGAAGAAAAAGTAGGTTCCAGTAAGCAGTCTCAATTCTCAGTAGGCAGTTTTCAGGTGGAATTATTTACAATTGCCACTTACATTAACTTGTTTACCGTCATTGCGAGACCAGATACCGTAGCAATCTTTTCTAAAATGTTAATTATTTCGAGAACCTAGTATAATTACCAAATTATTAGAAACTCAGCTTAAAATAGTCAAAAAACAAAAATTACCTCAATAAATTAAGAATCTTTCAAAAGCCCGAAATTCGTAGAATTCCGGGCTTTTTCTTGCTGTAATTTTTCCTCTTCAAAATGCCTTTTCAGGTATCGTAATCAAAACACGGTTAAAGTTCTGTAAAACAGTTGTTTAGGTTAATTATTTTTATTCCGAAAGTAGTGCTTTCTATACTGCAACTTAACTGTTGAATTCTTATCGGCTTACTTTTAATCTTTAAATCACACGAAGAAGAATAAGTAATGCATAATAAATTCAGTAAAGTTTTAACACAAAGCGATTCGCAACCGGCATCACAGGCTATGTTGCACGCCATAGGTTTAACCAAAGAAGATTTTAAAAAACCATTTGTGGGTATTGCCAGTACCGGGTACGAAGGCAATCCGTGTAATATGCACCTTAACGATTTGGCCAAATTGGTTAAAAAGGGCGCTAACGAGAATGAACTTGTTGGTTTAATTTTTAATACCATTGGCGTGAGCGACGGGATTTCTATGGGCACGCCTGGAATGCGTTATTCGCTGCCATCTCGAGACATTATAGCCGATTCGATGGAAACGGTAATTCATGCGATGTCTTATGATGCATTGATCACCGTTGTGGGATGCGATAAAAATATGCCCGGCGCGCTAATGGCAATGTTACGAATAAACCGACCATCAATTTTAGTTTATGGTGGGACGATAGCTTCCGGTTGTCATAAGGGTAAAAAACTCGATGTGGTTTCCGCTTTTGAAGCCTGGGGCGCAAAAACTGCCGGAGATATCGACAAGGATGAATATGATAGCATTATAGAAAAAGCCTGTCCGGGTGCAGGTGCCTGTGGTGGGATGTATACCGCTAACACTATGGCTTCTGCGATTGAGGCTTTAGGAATGGCGCTGCCTTATAATTCTTCAAACCCTGCGGTGGGTGAAGAAAAGAAAACTGAAAGTGAGGAAGCCGGAAAAGCGGTGCGTTTGCTAATTGAAAAAGATATAAAGCCTCGTGATATTGTAAATCGAAAATCATTGGAAAATGCGATTCGTTTACTTACGGTGCTAGGTGGTTCTACCAATGCTGTATTACACTTTTTGGCCATTGCGAAATCGGCCGAAGTTGATTTTAGCTTAACCGATTTTGAAAAAATATGTGATAGCACTCCGTTTTTAGCCGATCTAAAACCAAGCGGAAAATATGCTATGGAAGATGTGCATAGAATTGGAGGAATTCCAGCGGTTCTAAAATATATGGTGGAAAACGATATGCTTCACGGCGATTGCCTTACTGTAACCGGAAAGACCTTAGCCGAGAATCTGGCAGATGTTCCAGGTATGGAAGAAGGCCAGGATGTATTTAGGCCTTTGGATAACCCAATCAAGAAAACCGGACATATCAGGATTCTCTACGGAAATCTTGCTGAAGGCGGATCTGTAGCGAAAATCACCGGAAAGGAAGGTTTACAATTCACCGGAACAGCTAAGGTATTTAATAGTGAATATGATGCTAATGATGGAATTTCAGAAGGAAAGGTAAAAAAGGGAGATGTCGTCGTCATTCGGTATGAAGGGCCAAAAGGCGGTCCCGGAATGCCGGAAATGTTGAAACCTACTTCTGCAATAATGGGAGCAAAACTCGGTAAAGATGTGGCTTTAATTACGGACGGAAGATTTTCTGGAGGAACCCACGGTTTTGTCGTCGGTCACATTACACCGGAAGCCCAGGAAGGTGGTTTGCTGGCATTTCTGAAAGATGGAGACCAGATTACCATAAACGCTGAAACCAATAAAATTGAAGTTGCGCTTTCAGCAGAAGAAATAGAGAAAAGAAAAGAAAACTGGAAAGCCCCCGCTTTAAAATTTAATAAGGGTGTGCTTTACAAATATGCAAGAACGGTTTCTTCGGCCTCTCAAGGTTGTGTTACCGATGAATTTTAATAAGGTGAATTATGGAAGTTAAAACAGCTAGTTTCGAAAAAACGGCTTCCCCAAAAGCAACCACGGTTTCAGGAGCTGAAGCAGTGATAAAATGTTTATTGGAGGAAGGGGTGGATACGCTTTACGGCTATCCCGGCGGAGCAATTATGCCCGTTTATGATGAATTGTATAAATATCAGAAACAAATTCACCACGTCCTCACCCGTCACGAACAGGGTGCAACCCACGCCGCACAAGGCTATGCTAGAGTTAGTGGAAAAGTAGGGGTAGCGATGGCAACATCGGGTCCCGGAGCCACGAATTTGGTCACAGGAATTGCAGATGCGCAAATAGATTCTACCCCAATGGTGTGTATCACCGGGCAGGTAGGTTCGCATTTGCTGGGAAGTGATGCTTTTCAGGAAACCGATATTATTGGAATTTCCACGCCTATTACCAAGTGGAATTACCAGATTACCAAAGCAGAAGAAATCCCGGAAATCTTAGCTAAAGCTTTTTTTATCGCTCGTTCAGGAAGACCGGGTCCGGTTTTAATAGATATTACCAAAGATGCACAATTCGCTTCATTGGAATTCAATTATAAAAAATGTTCTGGCATTAGAAGTTATAAACCTACACCTGAAATAAATTTAATAGAAGTTGAAAGAGCTGCCGAAGCGATCAACAATGCTAAAAAGCCTATGATCGTTTTTGGTCAGGGAGTGATTTTAGGTGGTGCTGAAGAACTTTTTAAGCAGGTTGTTGAAAAATCGGGCGTACCGGCTGCCTGGACAATTTTAGGGCTTTCAGCAATGCCAACCGATCATCCTTTAAATGTGGGAATGGTTGGAATGCATGGAAACTATGGTCCAAATGTGTTAACCAATGAATGCGATGTGTTAATTGCCATTGGGATGCGTTTTGATGACCGGGTAACCGGGAATTTGGAGAAATATGCTAAACAGGCTAAAGTGATCCATTTTGAAATAGATCCGGCTGAAATTAATAAAAACGTTTATGCCGATATTCCGGTTCTGGGAAATGTAAACGAAACGCTTAAAGTTTTATTAGAACTTTTAAAACCTAATAAACACGAGGCCTGGCATCAAAAATTTAAAGATCATTATAAAATTGAATTCGATAAGATCATTAAAAATGATTTAAATGCAGAACGCGGTAAAATTGGAATGGCCGAAGTTATTGATGAAATAAATAAATGCTCTAAAGGTGATGCGGTAATTGTTTCAGATGTTGGTCAACATCAAATGGTGGCCTGTCGCTATTCAAAATTCAATCAAACCAGAAGTAATGTAACTTCCGGAGGCTTAGGAACAATGGGATTTGCACTTCCCGCGGCTATTGGTGCTAAAATGGGGGCACCAGAACGCGATGTGGTTGCAGTAATTGGTGATGGCGGTTATCAGATGACGATACAGGAATTAGGTACTATTTTTCAAACAAAAGTTCCTGTGAAAATTGTGGTTTTAAATAACGATTTCCTCGGAATGGTGCGGCAATGGCAGCAATTGTTTTTTGAAAAGCGCTATGCCTCTACTGAAATGATCAATCCAGATTTTATAACAATTGCTAAAGGATATCATATTAAGGCAAAACAGGTTAGTAAGCGGGAGGGTTTAAAAGAAGCGGTTACCGAAATGATGCAATCTAAAGAGGCATATTTCCTTGAAGTAAAAGTTGAACAGGAAGAAAATGTTTTCCCAATGGTTCCTACCGGGGCTTCAGTTTCTGATATAAGATTAGAGTAATGGAAAAGAAAAATTTCACAGTTTCGGTGTATACCGAAAACAACATAGGCCTTTTGAGCCGTATTGCAGCTATTTTTCAAAAAAGGCACATCAATATAGAGAGTATTACAGCTTCCAGGAGCGAGGTAAACGAAGTAATGCGCTTTACCATTGTGGTGCAGGTTACTGAGGAACAGGTTAAAAAAGTTGCCGGACAAATAGAAAAGCAAATTGAAGTAATTAAAGCTTTTTACCATACCGATGATGAAATGATCTACCAGGAAACCGCGCTGTATAAGATCAACTCAGCCGATTTTGTTGAAGATCTTAATATCCAGGATTTCATAAAGGAATCTAATGCGCGCATTGTCACGGTTACACCAAAGTTTTTTGTAATAGAAAAAACCGGAAAACGCCATGAAACCGATAGCCTTTACGAAAAATTAAAACCTTATGGATTGATGCAGTTTGTACGTTCGGGCACTATTGCAGTGACTAAGAACGAAATGCCAATCTCGAACATTTTAGAACAATTTGATACAACCAATTAAATAAAAGTGATGACGAATTATTTTAACAGTCTTTCTTTACGTGAACAATTAGCCCAATTAGGAACCTGTAGGTTTATGGGGAGTGATGAATTCAGCGACGGAGTGGCTGCTTTAAAAGGAAAAAAGATAGTGATTGTGGGCTGCGGCGCTCAAGGCCTTAACCAGGGCTTGAATATGCGAGATAGCGGCCTTGATATTTCTTATGCGCTTCGGGATGGAGCTATTAAAGAAAAGCGCCAATCTTATAAAAACGCTTCAGAAAATAATTTTAAAGTCGGGACTTACGAAGAATTGATTCCCACAGCTGATTTGGTAATTAACCTAACGCCAGATAAACAACATACTTCAGTAATAAAAGCGATTCAGCCGCATATTAAAAAAGACGCGGTGCTTTCTTATTCCCACGGATTTAATATCGTGGAAGAAGGAATGAAAATTCGGGAAGACATTACCGTAATTATGGTGGCGCCAAAATGTCCTGGTAGTGAAGTTCGAGAAGAATATAAAAGAGGTTTTGGAGTGCCGACTTTAATTGCCGTGCATCCTGAAAACGATCCGCAGGGAATTGGTTTTGAATGGGCTAAAGCCTATGCCGTTGCCACTGGGGGAGATAAAGCAGGTGTTTTGGCATCTTCTTTCGTTGCTGAAGTAAAATCAGATCTTATGGGAGAGCAAACCATATTATGTGGAGTGCTGCAAACCGGGTCTATTTTGAGCTTCGATAAAATGGTCGCTGAAGGTGTGGAACCTGCTTACGCTTCGAAATTAATTCAGTATGGTTGGGAAACCATTACCGAGGCTTTAAAACATGGCGGAATTACTAATATGATGGATAGGCTATCAAATCCGGCCAAGATCAAAGCCGATGCGATTTCCGAAGAATTAAAGCAAATATTGCGTCCGCTTTTTCAAAAGCATATGGATGATATTATTTCAGGAGAATTTAGTAGCCGAATGATGCGTGATTGGGAAAATGGTGATAAGGAATTGTTTGAATGGCGTGCAGCCACCGGGGAAACTGCTTTTGAGAAATCTGAAGCAACTTCTGAACAGATCAAAGAACAGGAGTATTTTGATAAGGGAGTTTTACTGGTAGCCTTTGTGAAGTCTGGTGTAGAGCTGGCTTTTGAAACTATGGTAGAAGCTGGAATTATTGCAGATTCTGCTTATTATGAATCCTTACACGAAACTCCGTTAATCGCCAATACTATTGCCAGGAAGAAATTGTTCGAGATGAACAGGATTATTTCTGATACGGCAGAATACGGTTGTTATTTGTTTGATCATTCGGCAAAACCGCTTATTAAAGATTATGTGAGTGGATTGCCAAAAGAGGTTATAGGCCATTCTTTCGGAACTGATTATACCGGAGTGGACAATCAACAGTTAATTGCAGTAAATGATGATATTAGGCAACATCCCGTTGAAAAAGTGGGTGGAAGGCTAAGGAAAGCAATGACTGCAATGAAAAAAATACAGGAATAAAATGGATACTTTGCTGGCAGATAAAAAAACATATAAACCTCAGTTAAAAGCTGTGAAAGAAGCGGCAGGACGCATTTCTAAGGTGGTTGTTAAAACCCCTTTGATGCCTTCTTTTACCTATAGCAATAAATTTTCAGCAAATGTAATGTTGAAAAGGGAAGACTTGCAACAGGTTCGCTCTTATAAAATTCGCGGAGCTTATAATAAGATTTCGAGCCTTCCGCAAGAACAGCTGGATAAAGGAGTTATTTGTGCCAGCGCCGGAAATCACGCCCAGGGTGTAGCTTTTGCCTGTAATAAACTGCAGGTAAAGGGTGTGATCTATATGCCCATTACCACCCCAAGGCAAAAAGTGGAACAAACAAATATGTTTGGGGGCGATTGGGTTGAAGTTGTTTTAAAAGGAGACACTTTTGATGATTCGTTTAAAAGTTCTATGAAACATGCCGATAAATTCGGGTTGGTTTTTATTCATCCGTTCGATGATGAAAAGGTAATAGAAGGCCAGGCCACTATTGGTTTGGAAATCCTGGAACAAGCTAAGGAACCTATAGATTATGTTTTTGCACCCCTTGGTGGTGGTGGACTTTTAGCCGGATTGTCATCAATGTTTAAGCAACTTTCGCCAAATACAAAGATAATTGGTGTAGAACCTGAAGGGGCTCCTTCTATGACTTCTTCTTTAAAAGAAGGAAAACTGGTAGAATTAAAATCGATTGAACGTTTTGTTGATGGTGCCGCGGTTCAGAAAGTCGGGAGCCGAAATTTTGAAATTTGTAGGGAAAATCTCGATAAAATGATCACGGTCCCTGAAGGAAAGATCTGCCAAAGTATTCTTGACCTTTATAATCAGGATGCTATTGTGGTGGAACCTGCCGGGGCAATGGCTATAAGTGCACTCGATTTTTTTGCTGAAGAAATTAAAGGAAAAAACGTGGTGTGTATTGTTAGCGGAAGTAATAATGATATCACCAGAACAGCCGAAATTAAGGAACGTGCTTTATTGTATGCAGGTTTAAAACATTATTTTGTGATAAGCTTTCCGCAAAGAGCAGGTGCATTAAAAGATTTCCTGGAAAAAGTTCTGGGACCTAAAGACGATATTACCCATTTTGAATATTCTAAAAAGCATCACAGGGAAAATGCTCCCGCGGTTGTGGGGATAGAAATAAACGACCCGGCAGATTTTGAGCCATTGGTTAACAGGATGAAAGCGAATAATTTTTACGGGGAGTATCTTAACGATAAGCCTAATTTGTTTCAATATTTGGTATAAATATTTTGTTGGTTAAAATAATTATGTACATTTACAATATGCTTTCAATGAGACAAATAATATTTCCCGTTTTTCGCTTCTTCCTGCGCCGCCGCAGGTAGTAAGTGAATTGCATTATTCTTTTTTTAATATTATTTGATTTTAATTATAACTTGAGAGATCCACAAAATATACCGTCCAATTTAAATTTCAGAATTACTTCTGAAATTACACCTATTCGCCGCCGCTTTCCGCGTCGCACCTTGGTGCGTGTATAATTTAATGGAACTTAGGTGAGTCCGGTTCCCCTTTCAAAAAGAACAAATCAAATTTATTTTCTCACTAATTTCTTAGCAAATGAAGATTGTCATTGCTAATAAATCTCACGCTCAATACGCTGAGATTATTTGTACAACTATAGAAGAATCTGCAAAGGTTCGCGGCACCGGCATTGCCCGCCGAACTTCCGAATATATCATTGGTAAAATGGAAAAGGGGAATGCGGTTATTGCTTTAGACGGTGAAAAATTTGCCGGCTTCTGCTATATCGAAACCTGGAGTCACGATAGGTATGTGGCAAACTCAGGCCTAATTGTGCACCCCGATTTCAGAAATCAGGGATTGGCCAAAGAGATCAAGGAAGTGGTTTTTAACCATTCCAGGAAAATGTATCCCAATGCTAAGATCTTCGGGATCACTACAGGTTTGGCTGTGATGAAAATAAATTATGAGTTGGGATACCAACCTGTAACTTTTTCTGAATTAACCGATGATGAAGCTTTTTGGAAAGGCTGCCAAACTTGTAAAAATTACGATATCCTTACCCGAACCGAGCGTAAAATGTGTCTCTGCACGGGAATGATGTATGATCCTGAACGAAAAAAGGAGAAAACACAGAAAAAGGAGAGTTTGAATGATAAAGCTTTTAAAAGGCTAAAAAATATCAAGCAAACTTTATTTTATAAAAAGGAGAAAAATGAAAACTGAGTGTTTCCTTCCCTTTTTAAGGGAAGGTGATTCCGCGTGCGGAATCGGAAGGCTTAAACCATCCCGCACGCATTTAAGGAAGGAAAAACAAAAATATTAGTGAATTCGTGGTGAACCCCACGATTTAAATTTAAAAAATGAAGAAAGTAGTTATAGCATACAGTGGAGGTTTGGATACTTCTTACTGCGCAAAATATTTATCTAAAGAAGAAAACTTTGAAGTCCATGCCGTGAGTGTCAATACCGGTGGATTTTCAGAAGAAGAAGTGAAGAAAATTGGGGAAAATGCCCAAAAAATAGGTGCAAAAACCTATAAAAACATTGATGCGGTTTCTTCATTTTACCAGAAAGTGGTAAAATATTTAATCTTCGGAAATGTGCTAAAGAACAATACCTATCCACTTTCAGTAAGTGCAGAGCGAATTGTACAGGCCATAGAGATCGTGAATTACGCAAAAAGTATTGATGCTAAATATATTGCGCACGGTAGTACGGGTGCAGGAAACGATCAGGTAAGATTTGATATGATTTTTCAAATTATCGCTCCGGAAATTGAGATTATTACGCCAATCAGGGATAAGCAACTCAGTAGACAGGAAGAGATTGAATACCTGAAGCAGAATGGAGTGGAAATGAATTGGGAAAAGTCAAAATATTCGGTGAACAAAGGCCTTTGGGGAACCAGTGTTGGTGGAGCAGAAACTTTGACATCAGAAAAGCCTTTACCCGAATCGGCTTATCCTTCCCAGCTTCTTGATAAAAAACCGAAACAAATCAGTTTGACATTTTTCAAGGGTGAACTTTCCGCAGTAAATGGAAAAGAAAATTCTCCTGAGAAGAATATTGAGATCCTGGAGAATATCGCTTCCAAGTATGCAATTGGGCGAGACATCCACGTAGGCGATACGATTATTGGAATTAAAGGTAGAGTGGGGTTTGAAGCCGCCGCGGCCTTAATTACTATTAAAGCTCACCATTTAATGGAAAAGCATACGCTAAGTAAATGGCAATTACAGCATAAAGATTATTTGGCTAACTGGTATGGTACGCATTTACACGAAGGTCAGTATTTAGAACCTGTAATGCGAGATTTGGAAGCTTTTTTAGAAAGTTCACAAAAGCAGGTTAGCGGAGAAGTTTTTATCACTTTGCATCCTTATAGATTCACTTTAGACGGAATTAAGTCTGAAAATGATTTAATGAATTCCAGTTTCGGAAATTATGGCGAAGAAAATAAAGCCTGGACTTCCCATGATGCCAAAGGATTTATAAAAATTCTTTCGAATGCGGGCAAGATCTACCAACACGTTAATACAGAAAAATGATAAAAGCAGGAATAATAGGTGGCGCTGGTTATACGGCCGGGGAACTCATCAGGATCTTAATAAATCATCCAGAGGTAGATCTGGACTTTGTTTATAGCACCTCGCAGCCGGGGAAACCTGTTGCAGGAGTGCACCAGGATTTACTGGGTGAAATCGATTTGCAATTTACCGGGGAGATCAATAAAAATGCAGATGTGGTTTTTCTATGTTTGGGACACGGAAATTCCATAAAATTCCTTGCTGAAAATCAGTTTTCAGGAAAAACAAAAATTGTAGATCTAAGTACCGATTATCGAATGAATGGCGAACATTCGTTTGTTTACGGTTTACCAGAATTCAATAAAGAAAAGATCAAAAAAGCTGATTTTATTGCAAATCCCGGATGTTTTGCCACGGCTATTAGTTTAGCAATTTTACCGCTTGCAAAAGCCGGATTGTTGCAGAATGAAGTGCATATCAATGCGGTAACCGGAGCAACCGGAGCTGGGACTTCACTTTCGGCTACTACGCATTTTACCTGGCGAGATAATAATTTCTCCAGTTATAAAGCTTTTGAACATCAGCATTTAAATGAAATAGGACAGAGCTTAAAGCTACTTCAGAATAACAAGCTCCCGGAAATCAATTTTATTCCGAATAGAGGTAATTTTTCCAGGGGAATTCACGCCACGGCGTACACAAAGTTTGAAGGAAGCCTGAAAGAAGCCAAGGCGATTTATTCTGAAGCCTATAAAGATTCGGTTTTTACGTTTGTAGTAGAGGAGGAACTGCATTTAAAACAAGTAGTAAATACGAATAAATGCCTGCTGAAATTACAGAAATTCGGTAATAAGATTTTGATCACAAGTGTAATTGATAATTTACTAAAAGGAGCTTCGGGGCAGGCAGTTCAGAATATGAACTTGATATTTGGTTTTGAAGAAACCACCGGATTAAAATTAAAAGCGAGTTATTTTTAATGAGATATGCCACTAATACACGAATTTAAAACGTCATTACGAACGGAGTGAAGTAATCTCACAATTAATTTTCAGATTGCTTCTCCCGATAAAAATCGGGATCGCAATGACGAGTAATAATTGTTTTGCACAATCACTTATTAATATTTGTAGAATAACCAACTAAAACCAAACCAATGAAAATAGCCATCATAGGAGCCGGAAACCTTGGACTTTCCATAGCTAAAGGACTTATTGTGAACAATGCGTTTACCACGCTTTACCTCACAAAACGAAAGATCGAGGAGCTTCAGGAGTACGAAGAATATTCAAAAGTTACGGTAACTAAAGATAACCGCGAAGCTGTTCAAAATTCAGATATCCTTGTTTTCGCAGTTCAACCTACGCAAATGGAGCGAATTCTGGAAGAGATAAAAGATCAGCTTACCGAGAAACACGTTCTTATTTCTACCGTCACAGGCTTTAAGATCGCTGCGATGGAAGCTATTGTTGGCAAGGATCAATTTATTGTGCGTTCCATGCCCAACACGGCCATTGCAGTGGGTAAATCAATGACCTGTCTTTGTAGCAACGAAAAAGGTGAAAAACGTATCGCTATTGCTGAGGCTATTTTTAATCGTTTGGGTACCAGTATTATTATTCCGGAAAATAAAATGCAGGCTGCCACGGTAATTTGTGCAAGCGGCATCGCTTTCTGGATGCGACTGATTCGTGCTACAACCCAGGGTGCGGTGCAGCTTGGCTTTGACGCGAAGGATGCACACCAACTGGCGATGCAAACCTGTTTGGGAGCTTCCAGCTTGCTTATAGAATCAGGTAAACACCCCGAAGAAGAAATCGATAAGGTAACCACGCCGCGGGGTTGTACTATTGAAGGACTAAACGAAATGGAACATAACGGCCTGAGTTCGTCTTTAATAAAAGGAATCCAGGCTTCCTTCAAGAAAATAAATACGATTACAACCGAATAACTATGGACTTATTTGATGTTTACCCGCTTTACGATATTACACCAATAAAGGGTGATGGGGCTTATATATTTGATAAAGAAGACAGGAAATATTTAGATCTTTATGGGGGGCACGCAGTAATCTCGATAGGGCATTCCCATCCGGCTTATGTGAATGCAATCTCTAAACAAGTTGGCGAACTTGGTTTTTATTCCAATTCAGTTAAAAATCCTTTACAGGAAGAATTTGCAGATAAACTGGAAAAACTTTGCGGGGTAGAAGATTACAACCTGTTTTTATGTAATTCGGGTGCAGAAGCGAATGAAAATGCTTTAAAAGTCGCTTCTTTTCAAACCGGGAAGGATAGGGTTATTTATTTCGAAAATGGCTTCCACGGAAGGACTTCAGGAGTAGTAGCGGTAACTGATAACGACAATATTAAAGCTCCTTTTAACCAAAACCATAAGGCTACGAAAGTTGCTTTTGAAGACTCTGAAGCTTTGGAAAATGAATTGAAAAAGGGCGATGTTGCAGCCGTTATTTTTGAAGTGATTCAGGGCGTTGGTGGCCTGGATGAAGCTTCTACTGAATTTTATCAAAAAATAACAGCACTTTGCAAAAAATACGGTTCGCTTGTAATTGCAGACGAAGTACAGTCGGGTTATGGTAGAACGGGAGATTTTTTCGCCTTTCAGAAACACGAAATTCGCCCCGATATTATTTCCATAGCCAAAGGAATGGGCAATGGTTTTCCGGTTGGTGGGATTTTAATAGACAAATCCATTCCAGCTAAATCGGGTATGCTGGGAACCACTTTTGGTGGAAATCACCTGGCCTGTGTCGCTGGGATTTCGGTTTTGGAAATTATTGAAAAAGAAAATCTTCTGAAAAATGCCAGTGAACTTTTTGAATATATAAAAGAGAAAGCGGCGGAAATTCCGCAGATCAAAAAAATCAAAGGCCGGGGATTAATGATTGGCCTGGAATTCGATTTTGAGATCGCACAGATAAGAAAAGAGCTTTTGTTTAAACACCAGATTTTTACCGGGGCTTCTGCAAACAAAAAACTACTGCGAATTTTACCGCCTTTAAATATTAAAAAAGAGCATTTTGATGAGTTATTTAAAGCTTTAAAGATTATTTTAAAATAAATTCGAGTAGACCTCAAAGGTTTCGGAAACCTGTGAGGT
Source organism: Salegentibacter sp. Hel_I_6 (assembly GCF_000745315.1). Taxonomy (NCBI): domain Bacteria; kingdom Pseudomonadati; phylum Bacteroidota; class Flavobacteriia; order Flavobacteriales; family Flavobacteriaceae; genus Salegentibacter; species Salegentibacter sp. Hel_I_6. The sequence goes on from NZ_JQNQ01000001.1 coordinate 3,606,807, forward strand.
CTTAAAAATGAAAATAACTCCTGCGAGGTTTCTAAAACCTTGTAGGTATGTACAAAATAAAAACCTACAAGGTCTCGCAGACCTTGCAGGAGAAAACCAACAAAATGAGAAATTATACCGAATTATCAGATATAGAAAATTTACAGCAATTAATTACCGAAGCCCGGGAGTTAAAGAAGGGAGCGTCTACTTTAGAAATTGGAAAAGGGAAAACTCTAGGAATGTTGTTCTTTAATCCGAGTTTGAGAACGCGTTTAAGCACAGAAAAAGCCGGGAAGTTATTGGGAATGGACGTGATGGTGATGAATGCGGGGAGTGATAGTTGGAAACTGGAATTTGAAGATGGCGCCGTAATGGATTCCGATAAAGCTGAGCACATTAAAGAAGCGGCGGCGGTTCTTTCCCAATATTGCGACATCATAGCAGTTAGAGCTTTTCCCGATTTACAGAACAAAGAAAAAGACGAAGCTGAAACGGTATTAAATAGTTTTAAAAAATACGCCTCAGTACCGGTGGTGAATCTTGAAAGTGCCACGGGGCACCCATTGCAGGCGCTTACCGATGCGATTACTATTTCAGAATTAAAGAAAAAAGATAGGCCAAAAGTAGTGCTTAGCTGGGCGCCGCATCCTAAATCCCTGCCGCAAAGTGTACCCAATTCTTTTGCTGAAATCATGCAAAAGCTGGATGTTGATTTTGTAATTACCAATCCTGAAGGCTATGATTTGAATCCTGAAATCACTAAAAGTACTCCTGTAATTCACAACCAGGATGAAGCTTTAAAAGATGCCGATTTCGTGTATGTTAAAAATTGGAGCAGTTATGAACACTACGGTCAGAAACTAAGTGAAGACCGCAACTGGACTTTTTCCGCGGAAAAATTAAAACTTACCAATAATGCAAAAGTGATGCATTGTTTGCCGGTAAGAAGAAATATGGTGATTGGTGATGAGGTTCTTGATGCAGAAAACTCAGTGGTGATTCATCAGGCGGGAAATAGAACCTTTGCTGCACAGGCGGTTTTGAAAAGAATTTTAGAGGAAAAAGTAAAAGAAACCGAGTTAGGGAAAAATGCTTAAAATATAATGTCAGTTCGAGCGCAGTCGAGAACTCATTTAATTAGCGTTTAGGACATCTCGACTCCGCTCGATGTGACATTTAACCAGGTTTTGGTTGTGAAAGTAAAGATATATGAAAAAGAAGGTTTTAAAAGTTGTAAAAATAGGAGGGAAGCTTATTGAAGATGAAACGAAGTTTTCAGTCTTCCTGGACGATTTTGTTGCTTTAGATGGTCCCAAAATCTTGGTTCACGGCGGGGGAAACCTCGCTACCGAAATTGCAGGAAAGTTCGGTTATAAAACCCAAATGTTCGAAGGACGAAGAATCACCGATGCCGATTCAATTAAGGTGATTACTATGGTTTATGGAGGTTTCATCAATAAAAATATTGTTGCTAAACTTCAGGGGCTTCAAACCAATGCAATTGGTTTAAGTGGTGCCGACGGAATGAGCATTGTTTCCAAAAAACGTCCTGTGAAGGAAGTCGACTTTGGTTTTGTAGGAGATGTGGAGAAGGTTAATTCTAAATTTATAACTTCACTTTTAAAACAAAATATTACGCCGGTTTTTTCGGCAATTTCCTCTACCGCTGAAGGATTACTTTTAAATACTAATGGCGATTCTGTTGCCGCGGAAATCGCCAAAGCGATGAGTGCTATATATGAGACCGAACTTTATTTCTGCTTTGAGAAAAAAGGCGTTTTGGCCAACGCAGAAGACGATAATTCGGTAATTGAAGAAATTACCAGTGGAAAATACCAGCAATTGCTCCTGGATAAAGTGATAAGTGATGGGATGCTTCCAAAACTACATAATTGTTTCCAGGCGGTTGAAGGCGGCGTTAAGAATATTTTCCTGGGAGATTTCAGGCTATTGAAAAAGGAATCTATTTACACTAAAATCACGAATTGATGAAGCTCGAGGAATTACAAAATGATGCTTTAGACTTACTAAAAAATCTTATTAAAACGCAATCCTTCTCAAAGGAAGAAGATAGAACGGCCGAATTACTGGAAGACTGGTTTCGAATTAAAGAAATGACCTTTTATCGGCATTTAAATAATGTTTGGGCTATAAATAAATATTTTGATCCGGCTAAGCCAAGCTTGCTGCTTAATTCACATCACGACACGGTAAAACCGAATTCAGCATATACTCGAGATCCATTTGAACCCAAAATTGAGAATGGAAAATTATATGGCTTGGGTAGTAATGATGCCGGTGGTTGCCTGGTTTCTTTACTCGCTACGTTTACGTGGTTTTATGCAGACAAAGACCTGGAATATAACCTGATTTTTGCGGGAACTGCCGAAGAAGAAATTAACGGTAAAAACGGGATTGCCTGTATGTTACCAAAAATGCCGAAAATTGATGTGGCGATTGTTGGAGAACCTACTTTAATGCAATTGGCAATTGCTGAAAAAGGCCTGGTGGTTTTTGATGCGAAGGTAAAAGGAACACCTTCTCACGCGGCACACCCCAACGATAATAATGCGATTTACAAAACTGCGGAAGTTCTAAAATGGTTTGAGAAATTTGATTTTCCGAAGGAATCGGAGGCACTGGGGAAAGTAAAACTTACGGTAACCCAGATCAATGCCGGCAGCCAGCATAACGTGGTGCCCGGCCACGTTGATATGGTAATTGATGTTCGGGTTAATGATGCGTATTCTAATGCTGAAATTGAGCAAATTTTGCAGGAAAATGCCCCGGTAGATGAGATCAAAGCCCGTTCGCTTCGGTTGAACTCCTCTTCAATTCCCAAGGATCACGAATTGATTAAAGCGGGTATTTCTTTAGGAATGGAAACCTATGGTTCACCTACACTTTCTGACCAGGCGATGCTAAATTGTCCTTCCCTAAAATTAGGTCCGGGAGATTCCACAAGATCGCATTCGGCAGATGAATTTATTTATGTAAAGGAAATTGAAGAAGGAATTGAGAAGTATATAAAATTGCTCGATAAAGCTTTAAAAGTATAAAAAACTATAAGTAAACTGATAGAAAAAAAATGCGTCAGGCTGTCCCGAAGCTTCGGGATTGTTTCAGCTTCTAATGCGTTGCGGGTATATAACAACTTAGATTCTGAAATAAATTCAGAATGACGTTTATAATTAATTTTCAGCTTAAAATAAATATTATGAAACTCTGGGATAAAGGATTAGCTATAGATAAAAAGATTGAAAACTTTACAGTTGGAAATGACAGGGAGTTAGATATGCATATCGCTGAATACGATTTAAAAGCTTCAAGAGCACATGCTAGAATGCTTGGGGAAGTGGGTATTTTGACTTCTGAAGAAGTGAAAAATATTGAGGAGAAACTGGCAAAACTTCAGCAGCAGCTTGAAAATGGAACTTTTCAGATTGAAGAAGATTTTGAAGATGTGCATTCCAAGATTGAATTTGAACTTACTCAAACTTTAGGCGATACCGGAAAAAAAATACATACCGCTCGCTCCAGAAACGACCAGGTTTTGGTGGCGATGCAGTTGTATTTTAAAGAAAATTTGAAGGAAATTTCAGGTAAAACCAAACAACTTATAGATGTTCTTTTGGGTCTTGCAGAGAAGCATCAGGAAAAACTACTCCCTGGATATACTCATCTACAGGTAGCGATGCCATCTAGCTTTGGTTTATGGTTTTCGGCTTACGCCGAATTGCTTATCGACGATCTTTATTTACTGGAAGCCGGTTTGAAAGTTGTAGATCAGAATCCGTTAGGTTCTGCTGCAGGTTATGGTTCTTCTTTTCCTATAGACCGTGAATTTACCACTAAAGAATTAGGTTTTTCAACCTTAAAATATAATGTGGTCGCCGCGCAATTGGGACGTGGAAAATGTGAGCGAACCGTTACTTCCAATATTGCATCGGTTTCCAATACGCTTTCCAGATTTGCGATGGATATTTGTTTATATATGAGTCAGAATTTTGATTTTATCACTTTCCCCGATGAACTCACCACCGGTTCTAGTATTATGCCACATAAAAAGAATCCCGATGTTTTTGAACTGATTCGTGGAAAATGCAATAAACTACAAAGTATTGCAAATGAGATGATTTTAATTACCAATAATTTACCGAGCGGTTATCACAGGGATTATCAATTAATTAAAGAAAACAGCATTTATGCAGTTGAAAATATTAAAGAGATCCTTGATATTTTTATTCACTCTATCGCTTTAATTAAGGTGAAAGATATCAATTTACAGGATGAAAAATATAAATACCTCTTTACAGTAGATAGTATCAACGATTTGGTGATGCAGGGAAAATCTTTTAGAGAGGCTTATCAAATAATTGGCGGCCAGGTGCAGGAAGGAACTTATGAAGCTGCTGAAGGTAAAAAGCATTCACATTTAGGAAGTAAGGATAATCTGGCGCTGGAAGAAATTAAGAGAAAAAAGGAAGAGGTTTAGGTTTTTGAATTTATGTGAGTATAGAATAATAAGATCCCGACTGAAGTCGGGATAGTTCTACCAACAGATCCTGGAAGCTTGAAAAGCTTCCAGGATCTGGGTATCACTAAAAAACCCCCCGCAAAACCACACGAAATGCGAAGGGTTCAAAACATAAATGAAGAAAAAATAATCTTAAATAATAGTCATTTGCCCAAGGTTCAGGTTCTCGTTATTGATACTAATATTATCAACTTCACTGATAAGTCCCTCAAGGAAATCACCCACTTTTTCGGTGGTATAATGGTTATCTTTGTTAATGTCTATGGTGCAAACATTTAGTTTAATACTAAGTTCCACCGCCTTTTTTACTGCCTCGGCTTCTTCTACCAAACCGAAATGCTCTAAAAGCATTGCTGCCGATAAAATGGAAGCTACAGGGTTTGCGATGCCTTTACCGGTTGCCTGCGGATAGGAACCGTGAATAGGTTCAAACATTGCGTTTTCTTTTCCTACAGATGCCGATGCCAATAATCCAATGCTTCCACCAATTACACTGGCTTCATCTGAAAGAATATCGCCAAACATATTTTCGGTAAGAATTACATCAAATTGAGTTGGGTTAAGAATCATTTGCATGGCCGCGTTATCTACAAAAAGGAAGTCCAGTGCCACATCTGGATATTCTTCGCCAATTTTAGTTACTGTTTTTCGCCATAACCTGGAAGTTTCCAGAACATTGGCTTTATCTACCAGCGTTAATTTTTTAGATCGTTGTTGTGCAGCTTTAAAAGCTAGGTGTGCCATCCTGGAAATTTCTTCTACAGAATAGGTGCAAATATCGGTGGCGCTTTGGCCATCTTCAGCCGTAAATTTATCGCCAAAATAAATTCCGCCCGTAAGTTCCCGGTAAATCACCATATCGGCACCTGCAATACGATCGGCCTTTAATGGCGATTGTTCTATAAGTTTATCATAAGCTTTTACGGGTCTAATATTGGCAAAAAGTCCCAGGCCTTTTCTTAGCTGCAAGAGTCCCTGTTCGGGTCTAACTTTTGCATCGGGATTATTGTCGTATTTTGGGTGTCCTATGGCCCCAAATAACACAGCATCAGATTTCTTGCACAATTCCAGCGTAGCTTCAGGTAACGGATTGTCCAGCAAATCTATTGCTGCCGCACCTACCAAGGCGTCTTCAAATTGAAAGTGGTGATCAAAACGATCTGCTACAGCTTTCAAAACTTTAACTGATTGCTGTGTGATTTCAGGACCTATCCCGTCTCCGGGCAAGACTGCTATTTTTAATTTCATTTTTCTTCTTCTTTATGTGTGGTTATTTTTTAATCTTATAAACCGTCTTAGAATTATAACTCTCGTCAAGCTGAACTTGTTTCAGCTTCTAACAGGTTTAATCAACTTAGATCCTGAAACAAGTTCAGGAAGACGTTAATTCCAGATATCTATTCATATTCAAATTATACGGCTGTGGTCCCTTGTAATTTTTGTGATCTTTTCTGTTCATATTCTTTTATCGCATCCAGTTTGCTTACCAGAAAATCTATATCGTCAAAACCATTGATCATACAGGTTTTTTTATAAGGATCTATTTCAAAGCTTTCTGAAATATTCTTCTTCGGAATACTAATTTTCTGTGCTTCCAGATCTACCTTAATTTCTACTGAAGGATCTCTAGTGATTTCAATAAAAAGCTGTTCTAAAAACTTCGGACTTACCTGAACCGGAAGCAATCCGTTATTAAGTGCATTTCCTTTGAAGATATCGGCAAAATAACTGGAGACCACTACCGTAAAGCCATAAGCTTTAAGAGCCCAGGCCGCGTGCTCACGGCTGGAGCCGCAACCAAAATTATCTCCTGCTACTAAAATAGATCCTTTATATTCTGGTTTATTTAAAGCAAATTCCGGATTAGGTTCATCATTTTTATCAAAACGCCAATCCCGAAACAGGTTTTCTCCAAACCCCGCTTTATCGGTTGCTTTTAGGAACCTTGCAGGAATAATCTGGTCGGTATCTACGTTTTCTATTTCTAAAGGAACCGCTGTATCGGTTAATGTGATAAACTTTTCCATTTAATTTAAGTGTTTTGTAAAGTCGGTTAATTTGCCTGAAACTGCAGTTGCAGCCGCCGTTAACGGACTTGCTAATATGGTTCTGGAACCTTGTCCCTGTCTTCCTTCAAAATTTCTGTTGCTGGTAGAAACACAATATTCACCAGCGGGAATTTTATCATCGTTCATTGCCAAACAAGCCGAACAACCGGGTTGTCTTAGTGTAAAACCGGCATTTTCGAATACTTCGCGTAGTCCTTCCGCTTCAATTTGTGCGGCAACCTGGCGTGAACCAGGTACAATTAAGGCATTTACATTTTTCGCTTTTTGTTTACCTTTTATATAAGCTGCTGCCTGTCTAAAATCTTCGATTCTAGAGTTAGTACAACTTCCTATGAAAATCCAGTTTATAGGTTTTTCCAGTAAAGATTCTCCTGGTTTAAAGCCCATGTAGGCCAAAGCTTTAGCATCACTTTTTCCACCTTCCATTGGGATCGCACCGGTAATTTTAATTCCCATCCCCGGATTTGTTCCGTAAGTGATCATCGGTTCAATATCTTCTGCATCAAATGAATATTCCTGGTCAAACTCAGCGTCTTCATCGGTTTTTAAAGTTTCCCAGTAAGCTTTTGCCGATTCAAATTCTTCACCCTTTGGAGCAAATTCTTTATCTTTTACATATTCAAAAGTAGTTTCATCGGGAGCGATTAAACCACCCCTGGCACCCATTTCAATGCTCATATTACAAACCGTCATACGGCCTTCCATAGACATTTCTTCAAAGACATTCCCCGCATATTCGCAGAAGTATCCTGTTCCGGAATTTGTGCCGAGTTTGCTTATTATATACAGAATAACATCTTTTGGTAAAACTCCTTTTTTAAGTTTTCCATTTACGTTTACGCGCAATTTTTTAGGCTTTTGAACCAAAACACATTGGCTGGCAAAAACCTGGGAAACCTGGCTGGTACCAATTCCGAAAGCAATTGTTCCAAATGCACCGTGAGTAGAGGTGTGGCTGTCACCACAAACCATTGTCATTCCCGGTTGGGTAATCCCGAGCTCGGGAGCCATTACGTGAACAATCCCGTTATAAGGATGTCCAAGACCGTAAAGGATAATATTATTTTCTTCGCAATTTTGGGTTAATTCTTTGAGTTGTTTCCTGGATAATAGATCTTTAACCGGTAAATGCTGATTTTCAGTCGGGGTATTATGATCTGCCGTAGCCACAATTTGATCTGGGCGAAAGACCGAAATATCCCTTTCTTTCAATTCATTAAAAGCCTGTGGGCTCGTAACTTCGTGTATTAAGTGTTTATCGATATATAAAATATCGGGACCGTCGGGTATAGATTCTACCACGTGTGCATCCCAAATTTTATCGAATAAAGTTTTCTTCATTTTTATAAATTCAATCCTGGTTTATATTCAACTTTATACAGAATTATTAGGCTATTGCTCTTATTTTTCTTTCTGAAATTTCCATGATTTCGTGAATATCATTGTCTTCCACGCATCTTCTGGAATCAGCATAATTTAGGAATTCAGCATAAACTTGATCTAACTGAAGTTTAGTTAAATCGTATCCCATTTTCTTGGCTTTAAAAGCTAAGGCAGCTCTTCCGCTTCTTGCGGTAAGTACGATGGCAGATTCAGTTACCCCAACTTCTGCGGGATCTATAATTTCGTAAGTTTCACGGTTTTTAATTACTCCGTCCTGGTGAATTCCGGAGCTATGTGCAAATGCATTCGCACCTACAATTGCTTTGTTTGGTTGTACAAACATTCCCATTTCACGGGAAACCATACAACTGGTATCAAAAAGGAATTTTTGGTCTATATCTGTATTTAAATTTAAAGTTGGGTGTTGTCTTAAGATCATGACAACCTCTTCCAAAGCGGTATTCCCGGCACGCTCCCCAATTCCGTTGATGGTGCATTCTATTTGCCGTGCGCCATTCTGCACACCTGCAATAGCATTTGCTGTAGCAAGCCCTAAATCGTTGTGACAGTGGCAGGAAATTCTAACCTTATCGATGTCTTTTACGTTGTCTTTTAAATACTTTATTTTTCTTCCGTATTCATCAGGAAGGCAGTATCCGGTAGTATCAGGGATATTTAGAACAGTTGCTCCGGCTTTGATCATTTCAGTACAAACACGGGCAAGAAATTCATTATCGGTTCTTCCGGCATCTTCAGCATAAAATTCAACATCGTCTACAAAATTCTTAGCATGTTTAACCGCGGCAACACCACGCACAATAATTTCTTCTCGTGTGGAATTGAATTTATATTTAATATGAGAATCTGAAGTACCAATCCCGGTATGAATACGTGGTTTTTTGGCGGGTTTTAAAGCTTCAGCAGCAACTTCGATATCTTTTTTAACAGCACGTGTGAGTCCACAAACGGCGGCATTCTTTGCCAGTTTAGAGATTTCATAAACCGATTGAAAATCGCCGGGACTGGACACAGGAAAACCTGCTTCAATAACATCTACTCCCAGCTCATCAAGGCGCGCAGCTATTTTAAGTTTTTGGGCTGTATTTAATTTACAACCTGGAACCTGCTCTCCGTCTCGTAACGTTGTGTCAAAAATTTCTACCTTTTCTGTGCTCATAAGAGATTTATTTTACTTTATCTTTAACTAAAGTATTATTATCTATACACTCCCGGCCTCAGAAAATTAGGTCATTACGATAATTAAAGTATAAATTCAAGTCTATATATACTGATATTCAGTAAGTTAAAAACTATGTTGTTACAATGACTAATGATTTAACCGATAACTTATTTTTTCTAATTAAGTCGCTTTCGCCTTCTGAAAAGCGGCAATTTTCGTTATATGTGGGAAGGATTGGCGTGAATACCGATAGTAAATTCCTGAATTTATTTAAGGTAATGACCAAGCTGAAAAAGTATAATGAGAAAGAGATTCTGTTGAAAACAAAGATCAGTAAACAACAATTATCTAATGTAAAAGCACATTTATATAAGCAAATTCTTATAAGTTTAAGGTTGAACCCTGCACATCAGAGCATTCCGGTGCAAATAAGGGAACAATTTGATTTCGCTTATATTCTTTATCGAAAAGGGCTTTACAAACAAAGTTTAAAGTTGCTGGATAAAATTAAAGGTCAGGCGCTTGAATACGAAGAAAAAAACCTCGCTTATGAGATTCTGGAACTTGAAAAGATTATAGAATCACAATATATTACTCGAAGCATAGAAAACCGTTCAGAAAGTTTGATTCAACAAACCAGGGACTTAAGTGCTCTTAATTTAATTTCCAGTAAGCTTTCTAATTTATCTTTGCAGCTATATGCCATTTTTTTAAAAATGGGTTATGCCAGGACTCAGGAAGAAGCCGATAGTATTAGAAATTATTTCTATCAAAACTTACCAGAATATAAATTCAGCGAACTTGGGTTTAGGGAGAAATTATGGCTTTACAAAGCTCATTTATGGTTTAGCTTTATTACTCAGGACTTTCTTTCCTGTTATCGTTACTCAATGAAATGGATAGATCTTTTTAATGAGCATAAACATTTAGTACCTATACATCCGGTTTCCTATTTAAAAGGGAATCATTACTTGTTGGAATCTCTTTTCTACTTAAATCACACCAAATTATTTGAAAGTACTTTGAAAAATCTTGAAGCTACTTTAAAAGATCCTAAAATTCCAGACGACGATAATATTAAAGCGCTTGCTTTTCTATATCTGTATTCCAATAAATTAAACCTGCGTTTTATGCAGGGCAATTTTGCAAATGGCGATGAACTTGTGGAGAAAATTCAGAAACGAATTAAAAAATATAAAGATCGACTTGATGAGCACCATATTATGGTGTTTTATTATAAGATTGCGAGTTTATATTTTGGGGACGGTAACAATAAAAAGTGTATTGAATTTCTAAATAAAATTATCAATAATAAATCCCTTGAAATGCGGGAAGATTTAATGTGTTTCTCCAGAATATTGAGCCTGGTTGCGCATTACGAAGCCGGACTGGATTATCATTTAGATCGTTTGGTGAAATCTACCTACAAGTTCTTGATAAGGATGAACGATCTTCACGAAGTTCAAAAGGAAATGATACGTTTTCTTAGAAATTTACCTGAAGTTTCGCCGCTTGAAATTAAGGATGAATTTAGAAAACTGCATAGTAAACTGAAGGAGTTTGAAGATCATCCATATGAGCGTAGGGCATTTCTCTATCTCGATATTCTTTCCTGGCTGGAAAGCAAAATAGAAAATCGCCCGGTGGCAAATGTTATCGCTGAGAAGGCGGCTTTGGTGAGTAGATAGTTATTTTTGAAAAACGAGTGGTAAACTATAGCTAATCTTAATTATTTCTCCAAATCGCTTAGCGGGTTTCCATTTTGGCATTTCTTTTATTACTCTGTAGGCTTCTGCTGTATATTTTGAAGGAGCATCTTCTTTTATCTTTATATCTATAATTGAGCCATCAGTATCTACAGTAAAATTAACCACAACCCTATGAGTAGAATTATGCTCAGAAGGCATTTGTATGTTTAGTTTAATATATTTAGATAAAGTCGCTAAACCACCCGGAAATTCAGGCCGAATAAAATAATTAAAATGCTCAATTTCTTTACCATCCTGATTCCAAACTTTTCCATTTTTAAACTGATCTCTTTTAAAAACATCGTGTCTTCTTTTGTTTCCATTTTTCCAATAGGCTATAAGATCACCGTGTTTTTTTCCATTTTTAAAATCTATATTATAAAAAAGTTCTCCTGTATCATACCAATATGTATGCTCCCCTTCATTTATTTCCTTATCGTTTTCTAAATCGTATGTCTCTTTAGATTTAATTTGTCCGTCTAAATAATGTAAAGTTCTTAAAAATTCATAATCTTCGTCTGGAGTAGGAGTGATAATTTTGAAATATTCAGCATTCTTTTTATTATCTAACTCCTGGTACTTATTATCCATATAAATGGTATCCTGGGCAAATGCAGAAAATGAAATTACTGTAAAAATTAAGCTGAGGTAAAGTTTCTTCATAGGTGATTTAGTTACTTTTTAGTTAACACAATTATTCCAAAGCACTTCATCTGGAGGAGGTGCAAGAATGTGAATTTCTTCTTTTTTTACGGGATGAATAAATTTAAGTTCCCTGGCATGCAGATGAATACTGGCGTCTTTATTACTTCGGTCAAATCCGTATTTTAAATCTCCTTTAATCGGGCTGCCAATCGCTGAAAGTTGACTCCTAATTTGATGATGCCGCCCGGTATGCAAATCTACTACCAACAGAAAATAGTTATCCAGTTTTTTTAAAAGTCGATATTCCAGAATAGCTTTTTTGCTTTCAGGAACTTCTTTAATATGAGCGTAAGATTTGTTTTGTTTCGGATTTCTCTTTAAAAAGTGAATTAAAGTATCTGAATCTTTCGGGGGAGCATTTTTTACAATCGCCCAGTAGGTTTTCTTTGCTTCTTTTTCCTGAAAAAGTTTGTTAAGTCTTGGCAGGGCTTTGGAAGTTTTTGAAAAAAGTACGATTCCGCTGGTTGGCCTGTCTAAGCGATGAACAACACCTAAATAAACATTCCCTGGTTTATTGTATTTTTCTTTTATAAATTCTTTTACAACTTCACTAAGCGGTTTATCACCGGTTTTATCACCCTGTACAATATCACCAGGCCGTTTATTTATCACAATAATATGGTTATCTTCAAAAAGTATCTGAAGATTGTTCTTGTTTGAAATTATTTTTTCCAAAGAGAAGGTTTTATTTATACTGCCTACTGCAACTGTTCGCTGCCTACTGAATTAATACTGTTCATCATCAGATGGAAAACTTTTGCTTTTTACATCATCCCGGTAATGCTCAAAAGCATTTGTCATTTCAGTGTGAAGATCGGCATATCTTCTTAAGAACCTGGGATTGAATTCATGGGTCATTCCAAGCATATCGTGAACTACCAAAACCTGTCCGTCTACACCATTTCCAGCACCTATTCCAATTACCGGAATGCTTATACTTTCGGCTACTTCCCTGGCCAATTGCGCGGGAACTTTTTCTAAGACTATAGCAAAGCACCCAAGACGTTCCAATAAAATTGCGTCAGATTTCAATTTTTCAGCTTCAGCTTCTTCTTTTGCTCTAACAGTATAAGTTCCGAATTTATATATGGATTGCGGGGTTAAACCCAAATGTCCCATAACAGGAATTCCGGCATGCAAAATTCGTTTGAGCGATTCTTTAATTTCTTTTCCACCTTCAAGTTTTACGGCGTGGCCACCGCTTTCTTTCATAATTCTAATAGCCGATCTCAAAGCTTCTTTGGGGTCGCTCTGGTAACTTCCAAAAGGAAGATCAACAACTACGAGCGCGCGATTAATAGCCCTAACCACACTGGTTGCGTGGTATATCATTTGGTCTAAAGTAATAGGAAGTGTGGTTTCGTGACCTGCCATAACATTACTGGCAGAATCTCCAACAAGAATAACGTCCATACCTGCACCATCTACAATTTTCGCCATTGAGTAGTCGTAAGCCGTAAGCATAGCGATCTTTTCGCCATTCTTTTTCATATCTACCAATGACTTCGTGGTAACTCTTTTATATTCTTTCTTAGCTATAGACATTACTTGAATTTTAATTTGAGTAAAAGTAGTAAATTTGTGAGCTACAATCAAAAAGCATCTGGATGAAACGATTAATAATACTGGCATTTCTGGTTACCTTCAATTTTTCTTTTTCTCAAAATGCTGAAGACGAGAAAAAAGCAAAGAAACTTATTGAAGATTTTTTTGAAGCCTTTCATGCGCAGGATGCTAAAGAGTTAAAAAGTTTTGCACACTCTGAAATTAAAATGCAATCAATAGCTATAGATGCTGAAGGAAATACCACACTTTCTACCCAAGAATATTTAGACTTTTTAAAATCTATTGCATCTATTCCTGAATCAACAAATTTCGAAGAAAAATTGCACGACTTTGAATTCAATATTAATGGGATGATCGCTAATGTAAGTACGCCCTATTCTTTTTATGTAAATGATAAATTAAGTCATTGCGGTGTAAATACCTTTCAATTAATGAAGACTGAAGGGGAGTGGAAAATTATTTACCTGGTAGATACCCGCAGCAAATCGGGTTGTGAATAATTCTTTTATTCTATATCTTTTACACACCTAAAACCTAAATGTTCCAAACCGCTTTCTGGAGTAGAACTCATTCTGGCGGCATTTCTATAACCGGTGCAATAAGATTCACTACATAAAAAAGAACCTCCGCGAATTACTTTTTGCTGTTCTTCATTAAAATATTCTTTAAAATAACCGTCGGTGCGTTGTTCCAGTTTTGAATAGGCATTGGGATAATAAGTATCTAAAACCCATTCCCAGGCATTTCCTGAAATTTCATAAAGTCCGAAAGCATTTGGAGGAAAGCTTTTTACCGGCGCGGTTTTCTCAAAACTGTCTTTTACTTCATTAGTCACTGGAAAATCGCCCTGATGAAAATTAACAAAATCGGTAGCTTGCTCAAAATCATCTCCCCAGTGGTAGATCTCTTTTTCTTTTCCGCCTCGAGCCAGATATTCAAATTCTGCTTCAGTTGGTAAACGTTTTCCAGCCCATTTCGCATAAGCCATAGCATCATACCAGGAAACCTGCACCACGGGATGATCTTCTTTTCCTTCAATATCACTTTCCGGGCCTTGCGGATGTTTCCAGTTAGCACCTTCTTTAAATTTCCACCAGGCCTGCGGATTATTAGGATTAAAAACCATGGCACCGGGAGGAAATTTTTCTCCTTTAATTTCAAAGCTGCGTTCGGCGGTAGTTACGTATCCGGTTTTTTCTACAAATTTTCTGAACTCAGCATTAGTAACCTCAGTTTTATCTACCCAAATGGTTTCAATTGTTTCTTTATGCTGCGGAAATTCATCGCGCCTTGCTTGTTGTGAATTTCCACCCATCATATATTCCCCACCTTCAATTTTTAGCATTCCGGAGGTTGAAATTGAATCGCGTTCTTCTATCGCTGCAATTTCTTCCAGATATTTTTCGTGATAAGATTTTTCAGTTTTTTCAATCTTTTCTTCGGAAGTTTTAGCCTTCTCTTTTTCCTGATTTTTACAGCTGAAAAATGAACAGAAGAGACAGGCGACGATGAAATATTTTAGAAAGGAGAAACGCATTAATAGATTTTCGGCTAAAGATAAATAAGTGAATAGAAATGATGAAAATTAAAAGAGCCACGAATGCACTAATCTATACTTATTAAGGGGAAAGAAATTTTCAAGTGATTTTTAAATTTCAAGAAAAACTTTCCAAATTTATTATTCGTGAATTCGTGGCAAAATCACGCAAATGAAAAGCCACGAAATTCAAAATTAGTATTTGAAAATTCCGTGGCAGTTTTTTATAAAAATCAAAGTTTATTAAGGTTTTAAAACCACTCTAAATCTCGCTTTATTATTGATCATTTTATCATAAGCTTGACTAACTTTATCAAGCGGATATTCTTCTATTTTTGGTTTTGTACCCGTCATTGCGCTAAACTTTAGAGTATCTTCAGAATCCATTGCGGTACCACTAGGCCAACCCGCAACCGATTTTCTTCCCATTAAAAGTTCCATTGGCGAAACCTCAATAGGATCTCCGGTTGCTGCCACCATTAATAGTTTACCGTCTATTCCCAGGCCACCAATTACAGAGGTAATTGCTTCGCTATTGGGTGCAGTGGCCAAAATTAATTTAGCACCGCCAATATTTTGTAATTCTTTGGCCGCATCTTTTTGTTTTGCATTTATAAAATGGTGTGCCCCTAATTCTTCGGCTAGTTCTTTTTTGCTGTCGCTGGTAGAAATGGCCACGGTGCGCATTCCCATTTTTGCGGCATATTGAATGGCCAAATGACCCAAACCGCCAATTCCCTGAACAGCAACGGTGTCGCCTGCGGTAATTCCTGAATTTCTTAAAGCATTAAAAACCGTAATTCCGGCACAGAGCAGGGGAGCAGCTTCAGCAGAAGATAGATCTTCCGGAATACTTGCTACCGCTTCCTGTGGCGCAGTCATAAATTCGGCGTAACCACCATCGTAAGAGATCCCGCTTATTTTTGCGTTTTCACAGCTAATAAAATCGCCGCGGCGACAGGGTTCACATTCAAAACAATGTCCGCCGTGCCAACCCACGCCAACGCGCTGGCCTTTTTTCCAGTTATTTACGCGAGCACCAACTTCTTCAACGATTCCTACCACTTCGTGGCCGGGAATGCGCGGATATTCAATGCCTGGAAATGCGCCATCTTTTACAAAAGCATCGCTATGGCAAATTCCACAAGCTTCTACCTTGATTAAAACTTCGTTTTCTTTTGGTGAAGGTTTGTCTATTTCAACAACATGAAAATCACCACCTTTTTCTTTTACCTGTACAGCTTTCATAACTTTTTTTAATTGGAAACTGAAGTTACAAAAAGGCTAAATGCTTCTGTTTTAATCCTTTGTTAAATAAGTCTATAAAATCTTTGGAAGCAGGAAGAATACTACAATTCCGTTATTCATGGCGTGCATTGTTATGGGCCAGATAAGGTTTCCGTTTTCGACTTTTATTTTTCCAAAGAAATACCCGGCGATAATTCTTGGGAAAATTAACAGGAATAAAATCAGGTCAAATTGCCAGCCTTCAACGTAATTCCAAATATGAACCAAGCCGAAAAGAGCAGCGGTAAGTAGCCATATTAACCTATAATTTCGGTAGAGGATTATACGAAATACTCTAAGAAATCTTGAAGGTTTAAGAGATTGCAAAAAAAGAAAAATGATAATAGCCGATAATATTACCAGCCCATATTTAAGTAATGAATGCGCTTCCTGCGGAATAAAACCGAGGCCTACAAAAGCAAGTACCGCACAAATAAAAATATAGATTTCGGTGAAAGAAGGTTTAATGAGTGTCCTAAACATACTTTCTTCTAAAATTGGGGCTATAATAACCGCCATAAGAATAAATGCCAACGGACTTTCATCCATTAAATTGAATAATTCGGTTTGCTGGTATTGTTCCAGGTCCAATTCTGGTAAAAAGGTGTTTAGAAATCCCAGAATAAAAAAGAACAAAAAGTAAGTCCCAATCATCAACCAATAGTTGCGAAAGAGATTACTGACTTTTGGTGGGAGGTTTAGGAGCTGCAAGGGATTGAATTTGATTATGGCTGCAATTTAAGACTGTATGATATTTTAAGCCACGAATTCACGAATTTTTATTTTGAATTACATAAAACCTAAAATGAGAACTAAAAACCTAAAACCGAGAACAGAACCAAAACAGATTACCACGTCGGCTATGGCCTCCTCGTAATGACGTTTTTCTTTACCACGAATTCACCAATTTTTCTTTTTGAATTAAATGGAACCAAAACAGAGAACGGATTAAGAAAGGATTGCCGCGTCAGCTATCGCTTCCTCGCAATGACAGATCAATACCCCAACCATAAACTACAAACTAAAAACCAACAAGCAGTCAAAGAACAGATTTCCGCATCGCTTCGCTCTTCGCAATGACGCCAGGATTAGCAATCGCTCAAATTCACCTTTACAGCAAGCCCACCTTCTGAGGTTTCTTTATATTTGGAATTCATATCTTTTGCGGTGTCCCACATGGTTTCAATCACTTTATCCAGTGGAACTTTTGCTTTGGTAGCATCGCTTTCCAGGGCAATTTCAGCTGCGTTAATGGCTTTTATGGCGCCCATTGCGTTTCTTTCAATACAAGGCACCTGAACCAAACCAGCAATAGGATCGCAAGTTAATCCCAGATGATGCTCCATCGCGATTTCTGCTGCCATAAGTACTTGTTCCGGTGTCCCACCAAGTAGTTCTGTTAATCCGCCGGCAGCCATTGCCGAGGATACGCCAATTTCTGCCTGGCAACCACCCATTGCGGCAGAAATCGTAGCTCCTTTTTTAAAGAGACTGCCAATTTCACCGGCAACCAGCATAAAGCGTTTCATATCTTCAAAAGTAGCTTCGTGGTTTTCTATCACCATATAATACATCATTACTGAAGGTACAGTACCGGCGCTACCATTTGTTGGTGCGGTGACCACACGGCCCAAAGATGCATTTACCTCGTTTACACTAATGGCAAAACAACTTACCCATTTAAGGATTTGCCTGAACTTTACTTCAGTTCTTCTAATAGCGGTTATCCAATCTTCGGGCGAATCATATTTTTCTTCCCCAATAAGGCGCTGGTGCATTTCAAAAGAACGGCGTTTCACATTGAGTCCGCCGGGAAGTGTTCCTTCGGTATGGCAGCCAATGAACATCGATTCCAGCATCACATCCCAAATTTGTTTTAAGCCGGCATTTATTTCTTCTTCGGTTCTAAGGGATTTTTCATTTTCCAGAACTATTTCAGAAATAGGTTTGTTTTCAGCTTTACAATAGGCGAGGAGTTCTGTAGCTTTTTCAATAGGAAAAGGAAATTCTAAAAAGCTTTTCATCTTCTTGCTGGCGTTTTTACGCTCTTTCTTTACAACGAACCCGCCGCCGATAGAATAAAAAGAAGAAGATGTTTTTTTACCGTTTTTCAGTTTAGCCCGAAATGTCATTCCGTTAGGATGAAACTCAAGGAATTTCTTGTTAAACTTTACATCATTAGCAATGCTAAAATCGATCTCTTTTTCGCCGTTAAATTGAAGTTTTTTTGTTTCCCTGATCTTTTGAATTTCAGGATCAATTACCGAAATATCCATAGTTACAGGATCGTGACCACAAAGTCCTAAAACAGTAGCAATATCTGTGGCGTGCCCAATTCCGGTAAGGGAAAGAGAGCCATAGAGATCTATATGTATATTTTCCACGTCATCAAAAGTGCCTTTTTGCTTTAATTCTGCAATCCAGCGTTGTGCTGCACGCCATGGGCCTAAAGTATGAGAACTGGAAGGGCCCACGCCAACCTTCAACATATCAAAAACACTAATACATTCAATTTTTCGCATCGTATAACTCCTATTTTACTGCAAAAATAAGGATTTGTTAGTATGAAGTAGAATGAATTGAAGAATATTAAAACGATTTCTGGAATGTTTGTGAACAGGCTTTAGGTTTTCACTATTTGGTAAAGCGCAGATTTGGCAAGAGGTTTTAGAAATAAATGACAACCTGTCATAAGTTTTCTGCTGGCATAAAGATTGACTTTAACACATCGAAGAAATGAAATCAATAATATAAAATATAACGAATAGAATTATGGGTAAAATAATTGGAATTGACTTAGGAACTACCAACTCTTGCGTTGCAGTAATGGAAGGTAACGAGCCTACGGTAATACCTAATGCCGAAGGAAAAAGAACTACACCATCTGTTATTGCATTTGTAGAAGGTGGCGAAATAAAGGTTGGAGATCCTGCGAAGAGACAGGCGGTAACTAATCCTACGAAGACCGTAGCATCTATAAAGAGATTTATGGGGAATAAATATTCTGAATCTTCTAAAGAAGCAGGAAGAGTTCCTTATAAAGTAGTAAAAGGTGATAACGATACTCCGCGTGTAGAAATTGACGGAAGAAAATATACTCCGCAAGAACTTTCTGCAATGGTGCTTCAAAAAATGAAGAAAACTGCAGAAGATTATCTTGGACAGGATGTAACTGAAGCGGTAATTACCGTGCCTGCTTACTTTAACGATTCTCAGCGTCAAGCTACAAAAGAAGCTGGTGAGATCGCAGGATTAAAAGTTAGTAGAATTATAAACGAGCCTACTGCAGCAGCACTTGCTTACGGACTTGATAAAAAATCACAAGATCAGAAGATCGCTGTATATGACCTTGGTGGTGGTACATTTGATATCTCTATCCTTGAATTAGGTGATGGTGTATTTGAAGTATTGTCTACAAATGGTGATACGCACCTTGGTGGTGATGATTTTGATGAGGTATTAATCGATTATCTTGCAGATTCTTTCCAGAAAGCTGAAGATATTGATTTGAGAAAAGATCCAATGGCACTTCAGCGTTTAAAAGAAGCTGCTGAAAAAGCTAAAATTGAGTTGTCTTCTTCAACACAGACAGAAATCAATTTACCTTATGTAACGGCAACTTCCAGCGGGCCAAAACACCTTGTAGAAACTATTAGCCGTTCTAAATTTGAGCAATTGGCTTCAGAATTGGTAACGCGCTCTATGGATCCTGTTAAAAAAGCGCTTAGCGATGCAGGACTTTCAAAAAGCGATATAGACGAAGTAATTCTTGTTGGTGGTTCTACCCGTATTCCTAAAATTCAGGAAGAAGTAGAAGCATTTTTCGGTAAAAAACCTTCTAAAGGTGTAAACCCAGATGAGGTTGTTGCAATTGGTGCAGCTATCCAGGGTGGTGTATTAACCGGAGATGTAAAAGATGTATTGTTACTTGATGTTACTCCTCTTTCTTTAGGTATTGAAACTATGGGAGGAGTTAATACAAAACTTATAGAATCCAATACAACCATTCCAACTAAGAAATCACAGACCTTCTCTACGGCTGCCGATAATCAGCCTTCAGTGGAAATCCACGTATTGCAGGGTGAGCGTCCAATGGCGACCGATAACAAAACAATTGGTAGATTTCACTTAGATGGAATTCCACCAGCGCCAAGAGGAACACCTCAAATTGAAGTGACTTTTGATATTGATGCCAATGGTATTATTAAAGTAAGCGCTACCGATAAAGCAACCGGAAAATCTCAGGACATTCGAATCGAGGCTTCTTCAGGATTAACCGAAGAAGAAATCGAGAAGATGAAGAAAGAAGCTGAAGCAAATGCTGAAAGCGATAAGAAAACCAAAGAAAAAGTAGATAAGCTGAACGAAGCTGATGCTATGATCTTCCAAACTGAAAAGCAGTTAAAAGAATTTGGTGATAAGATTTCTGAAGACAAGAAAAAGCCGGTAGAAGAAGCTTTAGAAGAATTGAAGAAAGCTTACGAAACCAAAGAGTTGGATCAAATCACTCCTGCTTTAGACAAATTGAACGAAGCCTGGAAAACAGCTTCTGAAGAAATGTATAAAGCACAAGCTGACGCACAAGGCGGACAGGCAGGACCACAACAAGGTGCTACCGGAGCCGAAGGCGGCGAACAAGCTGGAGGAAACTCTAAAAGCGGAGACGACGTAGAAGATGTAGATTTTGAGGAAGTGAAGTAAGCAGAAAGCCATTTTTCTTCGCGCTTTGCGCTAAAGAAAAATGTGCGAATCGCTTATCCTGAACTCACATTTCGGGATCTTCACGAGATCGAATCACAATAAGCTTGAAAAGCCTCGCAGCAATGCGGGGCTTTTTTTATGCACAAATTTTGACTGGAAGGGAGAGTTAATAAAATCAGAGAAACGCAATCATTATGATCTGGTCATCTCATTGAAAGATGAGCTTTCCTTACACATAAAATACTTCACTTATATACTTTTGATTTGATGAGGATTAGAACCTTTAAGAGATAGTTATTTTTTTAAAGGAAATCCCCTATAATATATTCTTATGAGATTCTATAGTTTTGATAACGATTCAATCCTGAATCACTTTTAGATTACTATTTATTATTTGACCCCTGCCATTTTATCCCCTCGTAGAAATCATTAAGACATACAATTTTGTATGGACTGATTTTGTAGTGCTTTGTTATTAACCACTCAATTTTAATAATTATGGAAAATTTCAGATTGCAACGATTTCTAATGCTATTTCTGGTAGTACTGATCGTCTCCTGTAGTAATGATGAAAAAGTAATCCCAGATAATCTAACCAATGAGCATGTAGCTATAGTTCATTTGGGAGCTATTCTAAATGATTTTAATGATCAACAATCAAGACAGTCTTTAGAGGATATTCCAGATTGTAGCGAAGAGGCGCCCGGTTTTGCACAAATCGTTCTAACTTATGGGGACGAAGGGACATCTGTAGATATAGTAATTGAAATTTTAGAAGATGAAAATGGTTTATTCACAGTTTATGATGAAGCTTTAGAGATTCCAATCCCGAGTGGGGAAACTAGTGTTTCGGTAACTTTAAATGAGTTTTTCGTCTGGACCAATGTAGATGATGAACCAGGAGAGATCATCTGGGCCGCTCCAAAAATTGGAAGTGATTTCGCAGATCTTGTAGAAAATCCTTTGCCATTTACCTGGAATCTGAGGGCTGGATCTAAAACTTACACAAATGTTGATGTTCTGTGCTTCGACGATAGATTAGTAAATCTTTATGGATATCAATTCTTTGATATAGCTCCAAAGGTTATTTATGAATTATGCTTCTTTGCGAATTATTGTACAAATTCGGGAAGACATTATACCGCTACTTACAGTCTTGATATTTATTATGGCACAGATGCTAATGGTGCACCGTTATATACAGGTGAAATTCCTATGACTGGTGAGGATGGTGAATTTTATGCTGATCCACTTTGTTTAGCTATTCCCGGACCACAAAATGATGAAGCAGCCGATGAACCTTATTTATATTACGTTGCCACTTTGATTGATTGGGAAGATAATTACGGCGATGCTAATGGTCAATCAGTAAATGGAACTTTGAGTTGGAATGAAGTTCAAGACTTGTTAAATGCTGATGGAGAGACCAATGAATATGTGCATATATTTATTAATTGTGATGAAGGAGCTACCGAGTGTGGCGAATTTGAAGCTATTCCAGAATCTTCTTTTTACGAAACTATTATCCCTGAAAACCCCGTTGATTATTTCGAAATTGTAACCTATTTGGATGAAATTATATTTAATTTCTCCCAGGGCGAATTATGTGCAGGTGCTGAAGATATGGCTAATTGCACCAATGAATTCAATAATCTTATTGCTGATGATGGTTTCGTAATAAGTTGTTTGCCAGCAGGATGTTATACTTTCATCAGGGAGCAGACAGATGGAGTGAATCAACTTATTACTACCGATGAGGAATTGCTGGAGTTCTTAGGAAACATAGATTCTAAAGGGGACGCTTTATTACTAGCCTTAGCCAACGATTATTACTGGAGTATAAATGATATAGAAAACGGAGCTATTAAGGAAGCTTGTAGCGGTTATGAGTTAATAGCGAGTAAAATAGTAAGTAGTTGTGCGCCTTTACAAATAGACAGGTTTCTTTTGAGGATTACCCCATCGGGCCAGATTATTATTTTAGATCAGGAAGTGATAGAATTTGGTGAGAATCTATGTATTTAAGCTAACAACTTCCTAAGGTCCCGGATCAAGGTTATTGTTTCATCTCTTTCAGAAATGCTAGGAACTGAGCTTCAATATTCCAATGAGAGGTGGATATTGGCGAACCCCGATTATTGTTTGAGTCGGGGATTTAAAGAATATATTTCTGTAGAACCTTAACTCGAGTCTTTTGAGTTAAGGTTTTTTTTCTTGCTATTTTAGCGGCAGGGTAGAGTAGAGTCAAAGACTTATTTGTGTTAAATTATTTTCTCCCGGACGGCAATCAAGGTGCTAAAAGATTTTTTATTTTTTTATACTTCCAGAACTTCCGGATTTTAATTTCACTCCGCTTAATTTTCTTCGAAAGGATTCCTCAATAAAATACTGTAGTAAATCTGAAGCTTTTTCAATACTTAATCCATTCTCATGAATATTGGAAATACAATTACGTCGTTCATCTGTAGTTCCCGGCTTGGGTTCATAGGTTGTATAAATCCCCAAACTTTTTGGAGAAGATAATCCGGGACGCTCTCCAATAAGAACCACAGTAAATTTTGTTTTGAGCGTGGAAGCAATTTCATCACTAATTGCTACGCGTCCATATTTCACTAAACATAATCCGATGTTATAATTAACTTTCAGTTTTGGAAGAATTTCCTGAAGTAGCGGAATTGCCCTTTCGTTAATAGCATCGGCAGCAAGACCATCTGTTAAAATGAATAAAATATCAAAATCATTATTTTTACCAGAAGACTTTGGATCTGCCAGTTTTTTACCAAGGTCCGGACGTTTTAGATATTCTTTTCTGTCGCTAACTTTTGTATCAAATAGAAAAACAGGTAGATCGAATTCTCCCAATGCTCTCTTAAGTTCTTCAATTTTTAAATCTGAATAGATGGCATCTTTAGTAAAAGCATGGTCTTCCTGAAAGTTCAATACTTCTTTGGTAGGCAAACTTCCACCTGTATTACCCAATGCTATTCTAGCTCTAGATAGAGACCTTAGTTCTTGCCAGGGATCTTTCTGAAAATAATTATTTTTAGAGATTTCTTTTGGCATTACCTCAGTTTTAAAATCTGTTCAGGAATTTCTCTTCGATTTCCTTCTTCGTCCATAATGCCCATATTAAGTAACCATTTTTCAAATTCCGGAGCCGGTCTTTTATTCAGAACTTTCCTAAGATACATGGCATCATGAAAGGAAGTTGATTGATAATTCAGCATAATATCATCAGCTCCCGGAACGCCCATAATATAATTACAGCCTGCAACGCCCAATAAGGTAAGTAAACTATCCATATCATCCTGGTCAGCTTCCGCGTGATTGGTATAACAAACATCGCAACCCATCGGCAAACCAAGGAGCTTTCCACAAAAATGATCTTCGAGCGCGGCTCTGGTTATTTGTTTTCCGTCATATAAGTATTCCGGACCAATAAATCCTACTACTGTATTTACCAGGAAAGGATCGAATTTCCTGGCCACAGCATAAGCACGGGCTTCACAGGTTTGCTGATCTATTCCATGATGGGCATTTGCTGAAAGCGAAGAACCCTGACCGGTTTCAAAATACATCATCTGTTTTCCAATGGTCCCCCGGTTTAATTCTTTCCCGGCATTATAAGCTTCCTGAAGCAATTTCAGATCGATGCCGAAGGAAGAATTGGTTTTCTCTGTACCACCAATAGATTGAAAAATAAGATCTACTGGAGCTTTATCGATAATTTCAAGAGTGGTGGTAAGATGGCTAAGAATACAATTTTGAGTAGGTATTTCATACTGATGTCTGAACTCATCCAGTTGCTTTAAAAGTTTTGAAACCTCCTGTGGATTATCGGTAGCAGGATTTATTCCAATAACAGCGTCACCACAACCGTACATAAGTCCGTCGATGATACTTGCGGCAATTCCTTTTGGATCATCAGAAGGATTATTTGGTTGTAAACGAACTGAAAAATGACCTTTTAAACCTACCGTATTTCTGAATTGGGTAATTATTTCAATTTTTGAAGCGATAGAGATAAGATCCTGGTTACGCATGATCTTAGAAACAGCCGCAACCATTTCAGGAGTCAATCCCGCTGACAGTTTTTTAAGTGAGCTTCCATCAACCTGATAAGAAAGCAGAAAATCACGAAACTCACCAACCGTTAAATTTGATATTGGTTTAAACGCTTCAGCATCATGATCATCGATAATGAGCCGGGTTACTTCATCCTTTTCGTAAGGAATCAAAAGATCCTCTAAAAAGGTTTGCAGCGGAATCTCACTGAGGCAGTATTGAGCGGCAATACGTTCTTTATTATCTACCGCAGTGATTTCGGCTAAGGCATCTCCAGACCTTTCCGGAGTAGCTTTCGCTAAAACGGTCTTAAGATCTTTAAAAGAATAGGTTTTTCCGCGAAGTGAAAATTTGTATGCCATGGTTTGCATTCCTGAACTGAATTTACAAAGTTTATAGCATAAGATGTATAGAATTAAATGATTTATGTTTTATTTAATGCTTCCCTTGTAACGATTAACTGATTAATGTGTAGATATAAACAAAATTAAATATCACCAAAAGAGCAAAACAAATCAAGCTGAAAACTCTATAATTCTTTCCCGGGCGATGTTTTTGGGGCATTTGTTTTCCCGTCACGAGTTTATAATTAAACCAGGCTAAAAATGGCGCCGATAGAAATGAAAGTCCGGCGGCGAAATCTACTAAAATTGTAAATGAACCGGAGAGGAAATATAAAATTGAAAGGGATAGTACCGGAATAATAAAAATGGAAGTTCGGTAAATTTTCCATTTTTCTTTTTTGTCTTCAGGTTTATCTTTTTCCGGGTTTTTTAATTCAGAAATCACCCTGGGGTAAGCGTCGGTAACCGTTAAGACTGTACTCAACATGGTAATAAAAGCTGCAACCGAAATTAAGGGTTTGCTCCATTCCCCAAGCGTTTTTCCGTAAAGTTCTACTAATTGGCTCGAAAACTCTACACTGTTGCTGGAAAACGAAGTGCCGCTGCCAAACATTACTAAAACGCCGAGTAAAAAGAATAATAATCCAATAAATGCAGCCGAAAGATAGCCTACGTTGAAATCGGCAAAAGCACCTTTTACTGAAATTTTCTGTTTGTTTTGAACTGCTTTTTCTTTGGTCCAGATAGAATGCCAAACCGAAGCATCTAAAGGAATAGGCATCCAGCCCATAAAAGCGATTATAAAACCTAAACTAGCAGTAGACCATAACGAAGGTGGTTCGGTGGTAACTGCATCTTTTACCGTTCCCGCACCAAAAGCCATAATTACTGCAGCAAGTGTAGCCAACGTCAATAAAGTAACGATGACTTTCATACTTTTATCCAGGCCGGGATATTTTCCTATTAAAAGCAAAGCGATACAGGCAATGAGGATGATGCCACTCCATAGAAACGGGGACCACCCAAAATTGAATAGTCGCTCGGCTAAACCAGCGGTAACAATAGTCACTGCGGCCTGGATAATAAACATACTGCCTAAAGTGATTAAAATATAGATCCAATAAGGAAATTTACCCAGTTTTTTATAGCCGGTAATGAGGTGATTGCCGGTACCTGCGGCAAACCTGGGGCCAAATTCCAAAAAAGGATATTTTGAAATACAAGCCACGATTAAAACCCAAATTAAGATAAATCCATAATCGGCACCGGCACGTGTTGCCTGTACTAAATGAGAAACTCCAATGGCTGCTCCAGCCAGTAAAAATCCGGGGCCAATACTTTTTAAAATGGATTTTTTAGAAGAAGTAATTTTTT
This sequence comes from Salegentibacter sp. Hel_I_6, assembly GCF_000745315.1. Taxonomy (NCBI): domain Bacteria; kingdom Pseudomonadati; phylum Bacteroidota; class Flavobacteriia; order Flavobacteriales; family Flavobacteriaceae; genus Salegentibacter; species Salegentibacter sp. Hel_I_6. The sequence continues at coordinate 3,633,285 of NZ_JQNQ01000001.1, forward strand.
GTTTCATTCTAAAGTTTGGACTTTTTAAAAACTTGTTACATCGAGCCTAGTCGAAAAGTCAATTTATGCAAATTACCTAACAGCAGGCCAACGAGACATTAAAATGGGTAAATTTTTAGATTTTGCGATAAGCCTTGTAGCATTAAAACTCGATTATCGAGCAAATTCAGCAATAAGGTCGGTATTAACCTCGTGGCCGCCTTTATAGGTTTTGATTTTAAAGTTCTTTGGAAATAAATCTTTCAATCGCATTTCTTCTACTTTAATAATTCCATTTTTCAGGTATTCATCTTCAGTCCCGTAAATAAAAGTAAAGTTTGTGTTTTCTAGAAACTGAAAATCCTCAGTCTTTAATTCCGCAGGTACTTTTCCCGAATGCATAATCAATTCATCACACTTAATTCTTCGTTTGGCAATCCATCTAGTTGCAACCGAAACTCCTTGCGAATATCCTAAAATAATTAGTTTTGGTGCATTTTTGAGATTTTCGGCTTTGTAAACTTCATCTAAATACTTGAGTACATTTTCGATTTCCTCCTCGGTGCGTTCTTTGGTAAGCCAGGAAGCGCCTACGTGTTTATATTCGTTATTTAGGTAATATTTAGACTGAGCCTGCGGAGCGATAATATAGTTTTCTTTTGAATCTAAGTGATTGAAATGTCTCAGGAAATACCGGCTTAAATAACCAATTCCGTGGCAAACCAGCCAAACGGTTTTTGTTTTTTCAGTAAAATCGTTTAAAACGCTATAGGTGTTGCTGATTCGGTAAGAAAGCTGCTTTTCGGTACTCATTTAATCTAATATTTGTGGTTTAGGTGTTTGGTTTTGAAGGGATTTCCCTTATGGGATTTATGGAAATTTACTTGTAATTTGCTAACATCTTCGAAGATAATAATTATTAGACGAAATCTATTTATTGCAACTACCTGCCTCATTCATTTGCAATAAAATAATACCTACTAACTACCAAACTAATCAAATTTTAAATTATGAAAATTTTTAAAAGAATTTTATTCTTATCAGTTTTGATGAGTCTCTTCTTCATTTCTTGTAGTGAAGATGAGAATCCTGGAGTTGGGCAACAAGTTTCAGATGGTGTAGCAGAGCTTTACTTAGGTCCTGTACTTGATGCTGAGATAAGAAAAGCTCTCCAAAAACAGGAGGCTGACCTTCCTGAATGTTCAGAAGATGCGCCAGCTTATGCACAAATTTCATTGGTATATGGTGATGCTGATACTCCTGTAGATGTTATTGTTCCCATTATAATTGATGGAAATGATTTGTTTACGGACTATGATGAAGCTCTGGAAATTCCTGTAGCTTCCGGCGAAACAACAGTTTCCGTTACCTTAAACGATTTTCTTGTATGGAATGATGATGGCGGTGCTCCAGGAGAAGTAATATGGGCAGCTCCCAAGGCTGGAAGCGATTTTGCTGGTATCGTTTCTCAATCTCTTCCTTTTAGCTGGGATTTAAGAGCGGGATCTAAAACTTATACCGATGTTGAGGTATTATGCTTTGATGACCGAGATGTGAATCTTTACGGCTATCAATTCTTTGATATTATACCTGTAGAAATTTATGAATTCTGCGTATTTGCTAATTACTGTAACGATGCAGGAAGACATTTTACCGCTAATTATACATTTGATATAACTTATATAGGTGATGATAACAATATACCTTTATATACCGGTGAAATGCCAATGACAGGGAATACAGAAGATGACGATTCTGGCGACTGGTATGCCGATCCTTTATGTTTAGCTATTCCAGCTCCTATATATGGAGAGGGACCCGATACTGATTATATTAGGGTTACTGCTACCCTGGTCAATTGGGATGCTAATTATCCTGCACCCGGAGCTGTAGCTCCTATTTCTGAAGATTTAAGCTGGAACGAGGTACAGAGTTTCTTTGTAGATGATGATAACATGAATTACTGGCATATATTCTTTAATTGCGAAGATGATGATGGTGGGCAAAACGGCTCAGACGATGATGGGGATGGTGTGCCTAATGATATTGACGAATGTCCAGATACAGATCCCGGCGTAGAAGTGGATGAATTTGGTTGTGAAAGTATCACCGTTCCTGGACGAGATATAGTGGTTTTGAATGACGCCAATATATTTGATGATCAGGCTATGCAGGATCCTGATAATATTAGATTTGTTCAAAACCTGGTTAATTTCACAACTAGTGGGATTCGTAACAGCGGAACTACTTTTATGTTTGATACAGGGCGGAATACAGCCTGTGCACAATGTATTGGAATTTGGGGAGATATGAGATCAGTAATTACTAATGAAGGTTACAGTATTATGGATATATCTTCTCCATCAGATGATTTAACTAACATACCTTCAGATGTGAAAATTATTATGCTTGTAATGCCAATGTTTCAATATACGGTTGAAGAAATAAACTCTTTAAAGCTATTTGCCGCTCAAGGTGGGAGAATAATTTTTATGGGAGAGTGGGATGATTATTACGGATCTGGAATTGATTTGGAAAATCAATTCCTGCTAAATATGGGAGCAGTATTGAAGAATACTGGAGGTGCCTTAGATTGTAATGCATATTTCCAGGCACCGCCAAATACGGATGTAATACATCCTATAATGGAAGGAGTTGGGGAAATCTCGATAGCTTGCGCCTCTGTAATTGAACCGGGAGAGGGAGATTTTGCTCTTTTCTATGACACTACCAATACTTCCGTATTAGGAGGGGTTGCTAAAATTGATACTACTCCAATTTCTGAATTAAAACAACAGAATCGAAATCAGAAATGGCAGCAAACTTCAAATTCCAGTTCTTTAATAGGAAATTAAGAAGCTAATATTATTAATTACGAAAGGAGTTGCTTAAACGGCAACTCCTTTTTTATTGAAATCACAAAATTAATTAAGACAAACGCAATTCAATTCTATAAAACGGTATTAGTTTTTCGTAAAGTCTCTTAAGAAAACTACTTTTTCTGAGGCTGTTTTGTATTTTTACTCCGTAATCGAGATTTAAATAATCCGAAGCTTACATCGAAATAAAAATTTTTCTTTTTAAAGTGTCTCTCGGAATTCTCTGGAGATGGTTTACAAAGAAACTAATCTTATTGATATGACCCAGGAAGAACTGCTGGAGCTTTCCAAAAAAGTGTGTAAAAACACCCTTATGGAAACGCTGGAAATTGAATTTACTGAAGTTGGAGATGATTATTTGATAGCTAAAATGCCGGTAACTCCTAGAGTGCATCAGCCAGACGGTGTTTTACATGGGGGAGCAAGCGTGGCTTTGGCTGAAAGTGTTGGTAGTTTGGCTAGTTATGTTTTTTTGGATACTGAGGAGTTTTTTATCCGTGGAATTGAAATTTCCGCCAATCATTTAAAAAGTATTGCTGAAGGTTTTGTGTTTGCGCGCGCTTCGTTTATTCATAAAGGGCGCACTACCCAACTTTGGGAGATTAGGATTACCGATGAATTTGAAAACCTGATTTCTATCGTAAAACTCACCACCATAGCATTACCTAAAAAGAAGTAGAAGATGAATTTTGAAGATTTTTTCTCAAGATTAGAAACACAAATTCAAGGCGGAAATCCTTTTGTGGCCTATAGAAATCCCAACATAAATAATGTAAAAGCTTTACTCCAGAATGATTCTAAAACATATAAAAATTTAGAATTCAGCGAAAGTGGATTTATTTTCGCCCCTTTTAAAAATGAAAAAAATACGCTAATTATTCCTTCAGAAAATGCTGTAAATATTTCTGCGGAATATACTGCCGAAAATTCTTCTGAAATTAAAAAGGAAAGTCAGGAATTTCCGCCTGTATTTACCAATAGTGAAGCAAAAATACAGCATGAAGAACTTATTCAAAAGGGACTTGAAGCTATTCATCGGAATGAGTTTAAGAAAGTAGTACTTTCCAGGAAGGAAAGTGTTGCAACACAACTTAAGGCTATAGAGATTTTTAAGAATTTGCTTAAAAATTATAAATCGGCTTTTGTGTATTACTGGTTTCATCCTGAAACCGGAATTTGGCTGGGTGCAACTCCGGAAACTCTTTTAAATGTAGAGCGCGATAAGTTTAAAACCATGTCTCTAGCTGGGACCCAGTCTTTTCAAGGCACAAGCAATGTGAATTGGGGAGAAAAAGAAATTGAGGAACAGCAAATAGTCACCGATTCGATTTTAGAAAATTTGAAAGACAAAGTTTCCGGTGCTATTCATAAATCTGAACCATACACCACCAGGGCTGGGAATTTATTGCACTTGCAAACCGATATCCAGGGAATGCTGAATACGAAATCCAGGCTTAAAAACTTACTTTTAGCCTTACACCCAACGCCAGCGGTTTGTGGGCTTCCAAAGGAAAAAGCCAAAAAATTCATTTTAGAAAATGAAAATTACGATCGCGAATTTTATTCTGGATTTTTAGGCGAATTGAATATGAAAAAGGAGATAAAGCGAAATAGCAATCCTAGAAATCAGGAGAATCAGGCCTACGCCAGTATTCTTAAACAAACTTCTTTATTCGTAAACCTACGTTGCATGAAACTGGAAGCGGGAAAAGCCTCCTTATTTATCGGCGGCGGAATTACCAAAGATTCAAATGCGGCAGATGAATGGCAGGAAACCGTAAATAAATCACAGACTATAAAAGCGGTACTTGTTAAATAAGGGCAAAACCTGGGCTGGATATACTTTTGAAATTGTAATTTTGAGTTGATTAAAAATTAACTAATAAGGTCGTAAAATCTACTAATTCTAATTTGAGATTTCACTTAATTCTGTCCCTATCTTTCGGGATTAATTCAGAATATACGTTGTTATCCAGTTTAGAACCTGAAACAAATTCAGGTTGACGTGATTAAAAATAAAGACTTTGAAGATTTTTAAAATCTATGAGGTCTGGTTACCACTACAAAATAAACTTTGTGAAATACTCTAAAATACCTGTTGCTCGATCTATTGTTGCACTTTGCGTTGCTAAAAATATAAATCACGTGGTGATTTCTCCCGGTTCGAGGAACGCACCGTTAACCATTGGGTTTACACATGTCCCCGATATTCGGGCTTATAGCATCGTAGACGAGCGTTGCGCGGCCTTTTACGCATTGGGAATGGCACAGCAATTACAAAAACCGGTGGCGCTAGTTTGTACTTCGGGATCGGCCTTGTTAAATTACTATCCGGCGATTGCTGAAGCTTTTTACAGTGATATCCCATTGGTGATCATTTCTGCTGACCGGCCGATAGAGCGTATTGATATAGGAGACGGACAAACCATTAGGCAGAAAAACGTTTTTGAGAACCATATTTTATATTCGGCGAATTTACACTCTGAATTAGTTTTGGATACTGCGGCTACCGATAAAAAGCTTCAGCAAAAACAATTTGAATCACAAAAACATAACGAGCGGGAAGTAAATCTTGCTTTAAATAAAGCGATAGAAGGAAAAGGACCTGTGCATATAAATGTTCCGTTTTATGAACCTTTGTATGATCTCGTGGAGAATGTTGAGGTAAATCCGTTGCAGATCTTGCCAGAAATTAAAGAACGCATTTATACCAAAAACCAGTTAAATAGCTATGCTGATCTTTGGAATAAAGCAAAGCGTAAAATGGTAATTGTTGGAGTGGCGCAACCTAATGTGGTTGAGCATGAATTCCTGGAGAAACTCGCCCAGGATGAGTCCGTTATAGTTTTGACGGAAACCACTTCAAATTTAAACCATCCCGAATTTTTTACAAGGATAGATACTTTAATTGGTCCTATTGAAAAAGATGAAAATAGCGACGAATTATTTAAAAAGCTTCAGCCAGAAATTCTACTCACTTTTGGAGGAATGATCGTCTCAAAAAAGATCAAGGCTTTTTTAAGAAACTACCAACCGCAACAACACTGGCATATTGACCCTAAAAAAGCGTACAACACTTTCTTCTGTTTAAATAAGCATTTTGAAACCACGGTGAATTCGTTCTTCAGTCATTTCTTTCCACTTGTGGAAAATGGTAAAAGTGATTATGAAATCTATTGGAAAGAAGTTAAAAGCAAACGGCAAATTCGTCATGAAGAATATATGGACGAAATCCCGTATTCTGATCTGAAAGCGATGCAGGAAATTGTTCCCACAGTTCCTGAAAATTATATTGTTCACCTGGGAAATAGTTCAACAATTAGGTATGCACAATTATTTAAATGGAAAGAAAGTTTACGTATTTTTTGTAATCGTGGTACCAGCGGAATTGATGGCAGTATTTCAACCGCAGTGGGAGCAGCTTGTGTAAATGGTGAACCTACACTAATGATTTCGGGAGATTTAAGTTTCTTTTACGATAGCAATGCGCTTTGGAATAACTATATCCCGAAGAATTTCAGAATAATAATTTTGAATAATAATGGTGGCGGAATTTTTAGAATTCTACCTGGGAATAAAAACACAGAGAATTTTGAAACTTATTTTGAAACTACACATCAACTCCAGGCGAAATCCTTAAGCGAAATGTACGGATTTCAGTATTATGCAGCTAAAACTTCAGAAGAGATAAAAAGTAATTTAAAAGAATTCTTCGATGACTCTAAAAGTCCAAAGGTATTAGAGATTTTTACACCAAGAAAAGTGAATGATGAAGTGCTGCTGGAATATTTTAATTTTATGAAATCTTAAGATTTTAAATTCGTAAAAAAACACTCATTTAAGTAACTTGGTAGGAAATAAACCAAAAAACTTGAATTATGAGTACAAAAACCGATGAAAAAGTAGGGAAATACATCCAGGATGTGAAAGATAAAACAGGCGAGGAACCCGATGTAGATTTGCTTAGAAAAGTAACTGAATCTTGCGGCCCAAGTATTTTTAGAAGCGATGCTGAAACTGTTTCCAGTTCCTCTAAATCAGAGATTGAAACCGTAAAGCGTAATTTTCTTATCAAAAAATTAGGTTTAAAAGATGATGAAAAGCTAGATGTTGGATTGAATGCGGTTATGGAAAAATACGGAAAATCTAATCGCAATAAATATCGTGCTGTAGTATATTATCTACTCACTAAATATTTTAAAAAGGAAAGTGTTTTCAAATAAGCTTTGATTTTTAATACTATACATAAATCCGTTTTTCAAGTATGGAAAACGGATTTTTTTGTTTTATAGAAAAGCCGTAAAATATAAAGTATCTTTGCACCTCAAAATAAAGATTATGCTTAGAATTGGCGAAAATCATACCCTTAATATTGTAAGGGAAACCGAACCTGGACTTTTTTTAACAGATGCTGAAGGAAATGAAGTTTTGCTTCCAAATAAATATATTCCGGAGACTTTTGAAATTGGAGATGAGATAGATGTTTTTGTATATCTTGATCACGAAGAAAGACCGGTTTCAACAACCTTAGAGCCTCTTGTGAAACTTGATGAATTCGCTTTCCTAAAATGTGCAGAAACCACTGAATTTGGTGCTTTTTTAGATTGGGGACTTGAAAAACATTTATTTGTCCCGTTTAAAGAGCAGGCATATCCCATGAAAAAGGGTGGGCGTTACCTAATTTTTTGCTATTTAGATGAAGAAACCGATAGGTTGGTGGCTTCAAGTAAAGTGCATGCATTCTTAGATAATTCTGAGTTAACCATAGAACCTTTTGAAGAGGTAGATCTTATTATCAGTAATAAAAGTGATCTAGGTTATAATGTGATTATTAATCAGTTGCATTTAGGCTTAATCTATCATGACGATGTTTTCCAGGAAATAAATGTAGGCGATGAAATGCGCGGATTTATTACTAAAACCCGTCCCGATGGAAAAATTGACGTGAGTTTACAAAGACCCGGGTACCGAAGTATTGAGCCTAATGCTGAATTAATTTTGGATAAATTAAAGAAAAATGAAGGTTACCTAAACCTTACCGATAAATCGTCTCCAGAAGCAATTCACAGCCAGTTAGGAATTAGTAAAAAGAGTTTTAAACGTGCTGCCGGTAATCTATATAAGCAGAGAAAAATAGATATTAAAGACGACGGCCTTTACCTAAAAGTAGATTAGTAGAAATAGTTCCCTCGCGGTGTATAATAGGAAGAACCGTAGTACATTCTGCGTTGGGTTTGCCTATGAAGCGCATTTTGATAAATTCGCTGATTTTGATAATAAGGGTTTGAATTAAGAGCGTCGTTATAGACGTCATCACTATCTCTTAATCTATAGTTATCAGAAATTTCGAATGCTTTCTTTTTCTGTTGTGTGGTTGTTGGTAGTGGAGTGCCAATGTCTACAGTACGTTTTTTCATATTGCGTTGGCTTTCAAGAATTCCAATCATATCTACGCTGGCGCGTTTCCCATTGTCAACATTTATAAATTCACCACTTGGGAGATCAAAATTACCTTTAAAGAATTGTTGTCCAAAACTAAGATCACTCCAGGCAGGTTCAATGCTGTAATTGCTAATTTCAAAATCTTCAATATCCCAATATTCCTGGGCAGAAACCGAAGAAATTCCGAACAAAAACAAACTAAGAAAGAGGAAGCTAAATTTCATTTTTTGGGCTTTTGTCTTTAATATAGCAAAAACAATGCAAATCTATTTGAAGCACAAAGATATTAAGATAAATTGAAAAGCTTATTTTTGGATAAAATAACTACTTATGAGTGAAATTAACTGGAAAACTGTAAAAGAATACGAAGATATAACTTATAAAAAATCGGGAGGTGTGGCAAGAATAGCTTTTAATCGTCCCGATGTTAGGAATGCCTTTAGACCTAAAACTACTTCAGAACTTTTAGATGCATTTCATAATGCCCATGAAGATACCGAAATTGGTTGTGTTTTACTCTCTGCTGAAGGGCCCTCATCAAAAGACGGTAAATGGGCGTTTTGTAGCGGTGGCGATCAAAAAGCACGTGGTCACCAGGGTTACGTGGGAGAAGATGGTTACCATAGATTAAATATTTTAGAAGTTCAAAGATTAATACGATTTATGCCGAAGGCCGTTATTTGTGTGGTTCCCGGCTGGGCTGTAGGAGGTGGGCATAGTTTGCACGTAGTTTGCGATCTCACGCTTGCCAGTAAGGAACACGCTATTTTTAAACAAACCGATGCCGATGTAACGAGTTTTGATGCCGGTTATGGTTCAGCGTATTTAGCAAAAATGGTAGGGCAGAAGAAAGCGCGTGAAATCTTTTTCCTCGGAAGAAATTATTCAGCGCAAGAAGCTTATGAAATGGGAATGGTAAATGCGGTAATTCCGCACGATGAGCTTGAAGATACTGCTTATGAATGGGCACAGGAAATTATGGCAAAATCACCAACTTCTATCAAAATGCTGAAATTCGCCATGAATATGACTGATGACGGGATGGTAGGCCAGCAGGTTTTTGCGGGGGAAGTAACCCGACTCGCTTATATGACCGATGAAGCTAAAGAAGGTAGGGATGCATTTCTGGAAAAAAGAAAACCTAATTTTGATAAAAAATGGATCCCATAGCTGAGCATTTCCAAAACGAACAGATTGATATATCTACTTTACCAAAATTGGAATCGGTAGATTTTTCTTCAGTTTCGCCTCAATACCTTATAAAAATGAATATTCAGACGGGTGTTTTTATGCTCGTCTTGCTTATTTTTCTTGGTGGGTTTTGGTTCTTTCAGCTTAATCATTTGCAATCAGGACTTATTTTCTCAGGCCTCTTAATTGCTTTTATATTTAGATTTTGGAATAACTTTAAATTATTAAAAAGTCTTGGATATGCGCTTCGGGAGAAAGACATCATTTATAAAAGGGGCTTTATTTTTTCTAAAACCACAGTTATTCCATTTAATAGAGTGCAACACGCCTCAATATCACGAGGAGTTTGGGATAAAATTTTAGGAATTTCCAGTCTTAATGTTTTTACCGCAGGCGGCAGCGGCAGCGATATCGCTATTCCCGGTTTAGAGCCAGGACAGGCGCTTCAGTTAAAAGAAGCCATTGCGGTTAAGATTTCTAAAGATGAAGCCTAATACATATAATGCCGCCCAACGCCAATCTATAGCTGGTGTTCTTCTTATTTTCTTTTCCAGCCTCTATAAATTATTTAGAATGTTTTGGGCACTTGGCGCTTATCTGCTTTTCAGCGGGCCAAGTAAGACTACTTTGATTTATACAGCAATAGGCTTATTTGTAGTAACAGGGTTAACTTTAATCTATAGTTATTTATATTACCGAAAGTTCATTTTTTATATCGATTATGACCGAGAAGAATTCGTGTTGGAAAAAGGAATTTTTTCTACAGAAAATACGGCTATTCCTTTTGATAAAATTCAGCAGGTTTATTTTAAGCGCTCTATCCTTCAGCGAGTGATCAATGTTTACAGCCTGGTAGTAGACACTGCTGGAAGCAATGAAAAAGAAGTAGAGATAAAAGCAATTTCAGAAGAAGATGCCAATAGACTTTCAGAAATTCTCTTGAGAGTTAAGTCAGAAAAAATAGAAAAAGAACACCCAGAGCAAGATGATTTAGTAGAAGAAAGTAAAGAAGTCTGGACTCATAAAGTTGGTATTCTTACCCTGCTAAAAATTGGGATTAGCACCAACTATCTTCGCGGACTTTCTCTAGTCTTTGCTTTTATAATGACGGTTTATAACAGAATTAATACATATTTTAAAGATAGAATTGATGATTTTGAAAACTATTTTAGTCAGTTTTCAGGAGTTTTACAATCTTTTGGCTACCTCGCTATAATTTTTGGGTTGCTGCTGCTTTTGAGTATAAGTATTACCATTATTGAAGTATTTATAAAATATTACGGACTAAAAATCAAGCAGAATAATGATAAGCTGGAAGTAGAAATGGGTTTAAAGACCAATACCAAGGTTTCACTGCAACCCAGAAGGCTTCAATTAATGCGAATTAAGACGAATCCTATTCAACAACGAATTAATCTTTATGAAGCGCAAATTTCTCTGGCAAGCAGTGAAAATGAGCTTCAGAAGAATAAAATAAAAATTCCAGGATTAGGAAAAGAGATCGTAAAAAAGATAAAATCTTTTCTCTATAGCGAAGATTCAAAATCTCGATTTAGAACCACCTTTAGGCCTGATAAATTGTTGTTATTTAGAAAGCTGTCTTTTGCACTGATACCAATTTTAATCTTTCTTAGTTTTTGGAATTTCACCGAAATTATAAACTTTCAGGTTTGGTTAATTGTACTACTGCTAAGCTTATACTTTATTACCGCGTTAACTTTACAAATACTTTCCTTTAAAGCCCGGAAATTAATAATTACCGAAGAATTTCTACAGAAGAAAAAAGGCTTCTGGAATAAGACCGAAGAAACCCTAGAGTTGTTTAAGATTCAATCTATAAGTGTAAAGCAACCTATTTGGTACCGAAGAAAAAACCTGGTTAATTTAGTTTTTCATACTGCCGGGGGAGACCTTAGATTTTACGCAGTAAATAATGATATTTTGCAGTATATAAATTATGTGCTATATAAAGCGGAAGTTACTTCTAAGAATTGGATGTAGAAGAATTGTGTTGTTTAAAAATAATCCCCAATCTAAAGTAAGATCGGGGATTATTTCAATTAAAAATTAACAAAATTTATCTTATCGCAGGATATTCTTCAGGGTTTACTTCATTGAAGATGGCGTAAACTTTTTCAAAAATATCTTCTGCTGATGGCTTACTGAAATAATCACCATCGGTGCCATAAGCAGGACGGTGTTCTTTAGCGGTAAGCGTTTGCGGCTTACTGTCTAGGTATCTCCACGCATTTTGTTCGTTTAATACTTTATCCAAAATATAGGCTGAAGCTCCTCCCGGAACATCTTCGTCTATGATGAGAAGTCGGTTTGTTTTTTCTACACTCTTTACAATATCGTGATCTAAATCGAAAGGAAGTAAAGATTGCGCATCAATCACTTCGGCATTAATTCCAAATTCGCTTAGCTCCTCTGCAGTTTGAGCTACAATTCTTAAAGTAGAACCGTAAGAAACTAAAGTAATATCATTACCCTCTCTAAATGTTTCCACTTTACCGATAGGAGTTCTAAGTTCAGCCAGGTTTGTAGGTTTCTTCTCTTTAAGACGGTAACCGTTTAAACATTCAACCAGTAGGGCGGGAGTATCCTGCTCCAGCAAGGTGTTGTAAAAACCAGCTGCTTTGGTCATATTTCTTGGTACGAGTACGTGCATACCACGCACCAGGTTTAAGATGCCACCCATTTGCGAACCACTATGCCAAATACCTTCTAAACGGTGGCCACGGGTTCTTATAATTAGCGGTGCTTTTTGTTTTCCTTTAGTTCGGTATTGTAAAGTAGCGAGATCATCGCTCATTCCCTGTAATGCATACATTACATAATCCAGGTATTGAATTTCGGCAATAGGTCTCAAGCCTCTCATCGCCATTCCAATTCCCTGGCCTAAAATGGTGGCTTCACGAATACCTACATCGGCTACGCGAAGCTTTCCGTATTTAGCCTGGAGCCCTTCCAATCCCTGATTAACATCTCCAATTTCTCCGGCATCCTCACCAAAGATTAAAGTTTCTGGCTTGTTGCCAAAGATTTGATCGAAGTTATCCCGAAGAATAATTCGCCCATCAACTTCAGTCGAGTCATCGTCGTATTCAGGTAAAACTTCAGTTTGAAGTGTAGCATTAGATTCTATAAATAAATGACTGTTATAATCAGCAGCAGCAGATTTATCAAAATCTTTTAGCCAATCGAGAAGCTTAGATTTTTCTTCAGAATTTTCTTTCCTAATTAGTCTTAAAGTCTTTCTCGCAGTAACCGCAAGATCTTTTTTAAGCGGTTCTTTATTTCCGTTTAAGTCTTTAGCCAATTTTATTACTTCTTCCTTTTCGTCAGTATTTTTGGCTAATTTAGAAAGTACGGCAAGTAATTCTTTTTGCTTTGTTTTTGTAGGCTCCAGGTAATTATTCCAGGCAGCTTTTTTGCCTTCTCTTACCTCACGTTTAATTTCTTTTTCAATATCCTGTAGCTCTTCATCTGTACTAATATTGTTCTCCAGAATCCATTCCCTTAACTTAACGTTGCAATCAAACTCTCGTTCCCAGGATAAACGTTGCTCATTCTTATATCGTTCGTGCGAGCCAGAAGTAGAGTGACCTTGCGGTTGTGTAAGTTCTACCACGTGAATAAGGACCGGGCAATGTTCTTCCCTGGCAATTTTCTCAGCTTTTTCGTAGGCTTCGGTAAGGGCTACATAGTCCCAACCATTAACCACAATAATTTCGTATCCTTTATTATTTTCATCCCTTTGGAAACCTTTTACAATTTCAGAGATACTTTCTTTTGTAGTTTGATGTCTTGCATGTACCGAAATTCCGTATTCGTCATCCCAAACACTCAATACCATAGGTACTTGCAGTACACCGGCGGCGTTTAAGGTTTCCCAAAAATGACCTTCACTGGTACTGGCATTACCAATAGTTCCCCAGGCAATTTCATTCCCATTTTCAGAAAAATTCTCTGAGGCTATACCTTCTACATTCCTATATATTTTCGAGGCCTGTGCAAGACCTAAAAGTCTTGGCATTTGGCCGGCGGTAGGGGATATATCGGAACTGGAATTTTTTTGTTCTGTAAGGTTTCTCCAGGTTCCATCTTCGTTGAGACTGTGGGTGGTAAAATGTCCTCCCATTTGTCTTCCACCAGACATAGGTTCATTTTCCAAATTGGTATCGGCGTATAAACCGGCAAAAAACTGTTCTATGCTAAATTGATTGATGGCCATCATAAAGGTTTGATCACGATAGTAACCAGACCTAAAATCGCCATTCTTAAAAGCTTTAGCCATGGCGAGCTGTGGTACTTCTTTCCCATCTCCAAAAATTCCGAATTTAGCTTTTCCTGTAAGAACTTCTCGTCTTCCTAAAAGGCTGCATTCCCGGCTGGTAACAGCAATCTTGTAATCTGCCAATACCTGTACCTTAAAATCTTCAAATGAAATTGAATCTTTAATTTCTGTTTCGCTTTGCATGAACGTTGTTTATGAATAATAACAAATGTAACGAAAACTTAGATTGTACACAATTCATTAAAATCAAAATATTTTAAGAAAAGTGTATTTTAAAGTATTTTTATTGTATTTACTGGAATGAAATCATAAAAATTATAAAAAATGCTGAGTTTAATGTAATTCAAATGAAGATTGCTAAGAATTAGTTATTGGAATTAAATGTTTGTTAATACCAACGGCGTGTGAAAAGTCTTATTAAAGTATTGAGATCCAGGGAAACGATAAATCGAATTTTTTCATCATAGTTCTCCTGGGCTACTTCCCAACCCAAATTTGAATATACAGGGAAGAATAACTCAAAATAATCATCTACTAAACTCAGCCTAACCCCAGAATCATATAAAAATTGAGCATTTTCGTGCTGATTCTTTACCAAACCTACATCGCCATAAATAAAGAACCATTTATAGAGATTTGTACTTCCGTTTAAAGTAGTTATCCATTGGTTTGCGTATTCGGGTTGAAGTTGAGATTTGAAACCACCTTCAGCAACAATGATTTGCTGACTGAATAGACCAGATCCCTGGCTTCTTCCGTAGTAATTATAATCAAAAAGATAATCTGTAGGACGGTCTAAGGCGAAACTGAAATAATCTGACTCCATATTATCGCTGTATAAAAACGTTCCGGTGAAGAACCTAAGATTGATCTGCCTGTTATTTCTAAATAATTTTCGATATTCCAGGCTCATAGAAATCTTACTGAATTTCTCTGCTAATTGAAAGTCGAACGAAGCCGAATAATAATCTACCAAATGTGGTTTACTGTAGCGATAATTAATGTTAAATACATTGTAATTGGGTTCTTCTACAGCTTCGGCAGGATCAATATCTCGTCTAACATTTATATTTCTTATTAGAAGATTTTGCCGCTCATTGTCTCTTAAATATTTATTTCTGAAAGAAAAATTCAAAAACGGGGTGTATTTCTCATAGAAAAGGTTGTAGCCATAAGAATAGCGTGTACCTCCCAATCCGTAAGAAATGGAGTAAAGCTCTTTGTTTTCAAATTGATGTACATTGCTAAATGAAGCCGAACCAACTATGGTTTCACTGTTAAATCCATATTTTGGAGAAATATTAAAATTGAAAGTTTTTGACAGCACTGTTTTATTATACAATTTTGGACCAATAGAAATCCCATCGTATAAGTTATAATTGAATTCAGGCATAAAAAATAACTGCGAGTATCGAGGATCTTCAATATCCTGAAGTAGTCTAAATTGTAGCGGTTTATTGAAGAGTTTAGTAACGGCTTTGTAATTATCACGCTGGTTGAATTCTGGGATCTTTTGCTCATAATTTAAAGCAAGTCTATCTACTCCCTGTCTCGCAATTTCAATAGTTTTTGTCTTGTCAATATTTTCTACCCATTTTTTGAAGACAATTTCACCATCTTTTAGACCATATAAAGAAACCGGAAAGTCAGTTCTTCTTTTATTCTTAATAGTTACACTTAATGAATCTTTAGTTTTACGGAGATTCTGAATAGTGAAATCTATCTTTTTATTGGAATCTACATAATCATTAAAAAACCAGGAAATATCTTTGGTAGCATGCTTTTGTAGAATTTGTTCAAAATCTTCTGCTGAAGTTGGACGCATATTATGATTACTGTAAAATTCTTTAACGGCGTCTTTAACCGTACCATTCCCCAGGTAATCTTCAACATATTTAAGTCCTACACCTGCTTTATATGAATTGGCTATATTTTTATTGAATTTAACCAGTGAATCCTGAGCTGAACTTAACGGCTGATCTAAATTCATCCTAGCCATATTCATGTAAAGGAATTGATATTGATCGTTAAACTCTAAATCGGCAGCGTGAAACCAGCGTACACCAATAATATTGCTTAGATTACCCAGTAATTTCATATTTGGGTAATGCTCATTCACATAATCAATCATTAAAGAAACCAAAATAGCATCGTGTACCCATTGTTCCTTTCTGGGATTAATATGTATTGAGTTTTTCAGCAAATAATTAGTAATGGTTTTAAACTGTTTGATGTCGTACTGAAATCCGTCGGGAAAAGGCCGAATAAATCCAGGTAATTGATTTAAACCATAGATAGGATTAATTAAATAATCATCACGCGTTATAAAAATATTGCGATGAGGATATTCACCAACTCTTTCGTTGTAATACTTTAAAATACGATTTAGAAGAATTCTTTTAATTTCCGGCTGGAGATCATCATCATCTACATTGGTAAGTATTTCGTGATTTTCGGTCTGTATAGATTCAAAAATAAAGGATTTAGCAAGGTAAAGTTTGGTATCTAATTGGTCTTTTCCTGTAAGCTTTACAGTTTTAAAACCATTATTTGTACTTACACTTTTAAAATTAAGTGGAGAGCCTACATAATACTGTGGGGGAGTGGTGAGTTGTATCTCTATATCGTGAAGGGCGTTGTATTGATCTCCCAGGTTTTTATGGCTAAAAACTTCCCAATTTCCGTTTTTATACACCCCCGGGGTAATGTACCAGTATCTAAGCTTGTAATTGTTTTCTGAATCTACCCCGTATCGTGTAAATTTATCTATAGGAATTTTCACCTGGTAATCTAAGTTCAACGTGACACTTTTATCTGGTAATAAGGGTTTGTAGAGTTTAACTTTAATTAAATCCTGAGCTTCTTCAGGCCGCTCCCATATAAATCTCTCATCTTCAGCATTAGTGATTTCACTTATATAAGTACCACCCCGCTCTTCATCTTTTGCAAATCTAAAACGGCGTGCAAATTCTTCGGCAAATCGTTTTGCCAGTGGAGTGTTCTTTGCGCTAAAAGCATTCGCCCAATCATTGAGAAAAATATAGTTTAGTGTATCACTACTTGTGTTAGTATAAACTAATTCCTGCTCAATAGAAAAAGTGTGGGTAATATCGTTTAATTGAGCGTTTAATGAGATAGAGTTTTGCGCAAAACTCCATCCAATTCCCACGAAAAAAAGTAATAAAATAAAATAAAATCTCAAGGGGAATATTTTTAGCGTAATACAGAATTCGATCTAAATATAATCAAAGTTTTTATCCCTGCTTAAGATTTGTTTAAAAGTTAGGACTAAGGTTATATTCTCCATAGAATTCGTTTAATATATCGATAACTTCGTCTTCGGTATCTACTACCTGAACCAAATCCATATCTGGCGCACTTATATTCTGAAAGTCATCTAAAAGAGCTTTTTGAATCCAATCTACCAAACCACCCCAAAAATCTCTTCCCACTAGAATAATAGGAAATTTATCTATTTTATGAGTCTGAATAAGCGTAATTGCTTCAAAAAGTTCATCTAAAGTTCCAAAACCACCAGGCATAACTACGAAGCCCTGTGAATATTTAACAAACATTACTTTTCTAACGAAGAAATAATCAAAATCCAGGCTTTTATCATTATCAATATATGGGTTGTCGTGTTGTTCAAAAGGAAGATCAATATTTAAACCTACAGAAGTACCGCCGCCAAGGTGTGCGCCTTTATTTCCGGCTTCCATAATTCCGGGACCACCGCCGGTAATAACTCCATAGCCGTTTTCGACAATTTTTTTCGCTATTTTTTCTGCGAGTTTATAATATTTTTGATCGGGTTTGGTTCGGGCTGAACCAAATATAGAGACACAAGGACCAATTTGACTTAGCTTTTCGTAGCCATTTACAAATTCGCCCATAATTTTAAAAATAGCCCAGGAATCGTTTGTTTTTATCTCATTCCAGGCTTTATTCTTAAGGTTGTTATTCTTCATATTATTAGTTAGTATTTTTAATGTAATTCTTTTTTAAGGAATTCAGCTGTATAGCTTTTTTTCGATTTTGCCACTTCTTCGGGTGTGCCTTTGGCGATTACTTTTCCACCATTTTTTCCACCTTCAGGACCAATATCAAATATATAATCGGCCATTTTTATAACGTCCATATTATGTTCTATAATAAGGACGGTGTTTCCTTTATTGGTTAATTCATTTAAAACATCCATCAACACACGAATGTCTTCAAAATGTAGGCCTGTGGTTGGTTCGTCTAATATATAAAAAGTATTGCCGGTATCTCTTTTAGAAAGCTCGGTAGCCAGTTTTATTCGCTGCGCCTCCCCACCAGAAAGGGTGGTACTTTGCTGGCCCAAGGTAATATATCCCAAACCAACATCTTTAATAGTTTTTAGTTTTCGATATATTTTGGGAATGGGTTCAAAAAAACTTGTTGCTTCATTAATAGTCATTTCCAAAACATCAGCGATCGATTTTCCTTTATATCGAATTTCTAAAGTTTCACGATTAAAACGTTTTCCCTGGCAGGTTTCGCATTCTACGTAAACATCTGGTAGGAAATTCATTTCAATAACTCTTAATCCGCCACCTCTACAGGTTTCACATCGTCCACCTTTTACGTTAAAACTGAATCTTCCTGGTTTATACCCACGAATAAGCGACTCAGGTGTTTTCGCAAAAAGACTCCTAATTTCTGAAAATACCCCGGTATAGGTAGCCGGGTTAGATCTTGGAGTTCTACCAATTGGTGTTTGGTTAATATCAATAACCTTATCGGCATTATCTAGGCCTTTAATGGTTTTATAAGATTTTGGTTCTTTTACCCCATTAAAATAATGAGCATTCATAATAGGGTAGAGGGTCTCGTTTATTAAAGTAGATTTTCCACTTCCTGAAACCCCGGTAACCGCGATCATTTTCCCTAAAGGAATTTTAATAGAAACGTTTTTAAGATTATTTCCGGTAGCTCCTTTTAGCTCAATATTTTTTCCGTTTCCTTTTCGTCTTTCCTTGGGAATTTCAATTTCTTTCTTTCCGTTTAAATAGGAAGCGGTAAGAGTATCGTGTTTTCTTAATTCTGAAGGAGTACCCTCACTAATTATTTCTCCACCGTATTTACCAGCTCTTGGGCCAATATCTATAACATAATCGGCACGTTCTATCATATCTTTATCATGTTCAACCACAATAACAGAATTGCCGATATCGCGTAAAGAGATTAAAGAATTGATAAGTTTCTCATTATCCCGCTGATGTAAACCAATACTGGGCTCATCTAAAATATAAAGTACACCCACCAATTGCGAACCAATTTGTGTAGCCAGCCGAATTCGTTGCGCTTCGCCACCCGAAAGGGATTTTGAACCACGATTGAGCGAAAGATAGGTAAGGCCAACATCTACTAGGAAACCTATTCTTGTTCTAATTTCTTTGATAACCTCAGCGGCAATTTGGTTTTGTTTCTCGCTGAGTTTCTTTTCTAATCCTTTGAACCATTTCGCCAAATCCTCAATGTCCATGGAAGAAAGTTCGGCTATATTTTTATCATTAATTCTAAAATAAAGCGATTCCTTTCTAAGTCTGCTACTCTGGCAATCGGGACAATCTACTTTGTCCATATATTCTTTTGCCCAGCGCCTTAGTGAAGTAGAGTCGTTATTATTAAAAGTGGTTTCAATAAAAGTGGCTACACCTTCAAAATTGATCTTAAACTCACGGTTTACTCCCAGGCTTTTAGACTCTTTAGTAAATGTTTCTTTCCCGCCGTGAAGAATAAACTTCATTGCAGCTTCGGGAATTTTAGAAACAGGATCTGTTAGTTTAAAATCCCATCTTTCTGCAATTAATTCTAGTTGAGAAAATACCCAGTTTTTCTTTTGAGGTCCGTGAGGAGCCAAAGCTCCATTTTTAATCGACTTGGAATGATCTGGAATAATTTTATCCAGGTTTACCTGGTATAAAGTTCCTATTCCATTACAGCTAGGGCAAGCTCCTTTAGGGGAGTTAAATGAAAAGGTATTTGGCTCAGGGTTGGGGTAGGAAATACCGGTAGTAGGACACATTAAATTTCTACTGAAGTAACGTACTTTTTCGGTTTCCTGATCCAGGATCATAAGAGTATCGCTCCCATGATACATAGCCGTTTTGATACTTTCATCTAAACGTTTTTGGGCATCGGTCTTATCGTCAATTTTTAAGCGGTCAATTACAATTTCAATATCATGGGTTTTGTACCGGTCCAGTTTCATTCCTTTCACCAGGTCCCGAACTTCCCCATCTACCCTTGCTTTTATAAAACCCTGCTTAGCAATTTGCTCAAATAACTCTCTATAATGGCCTTTTCTGGATTTAATTACCGGTGCGAGTACACTAACCTTTTGACCCTGGAAATCTTTTAAAATAAGGTCTTTAATCTGGCTATCGGTATAGCTTACCATTTTCTCGCCGGTTTTATAACTGTAAGCATCTCCAGCACGCGCAAAAAGTAAACGAAGAAAGTCATAAATCTCGGTAATAGTCCCAACCGTACTACGAGGATTTTTACTGGTAGTTTTTTGCTCAATAGCAATAACTGGCGATAGACCTTCAATTTTATCTACATCTGGCCGCTCCAGGCCACCAAGAAATTGCCGGGCGTAAGCTGAAAATGTTTCTATATATCTTCGTTGTCCCTCAGCATAAATAGTATCGAAAGCAAGAGAGGATTTTCCCGAACCTGAAAGTCCTGTAATCACCACTAGTTTTTCTCTAGGGATTTTAACATCAATATTTTTAAGATTATGGACGCGAGCCCCTAATACTTCTATATTATCTTCGGTTTTAGCCATATTTTTTATCAAGGGGGTAAAGGTACTTAAAGTGTTGCTAACTAAAAAGAAAGGAAGATTCTGCTAATGTTAATTAAGCTGTAAAGTTTTTTTAATAAAATAAAATCAGGATCAAAATATTCTTTCTAAGATTATTAAGTCTTTTCTTACAAACTTGATTAAAAACTAAATTTGACGTTATTGCGCTAACTTTTAACCGGGGTTTAGTTCGCTGTATGTCAGTATAATATTACTTTGTTTTTTGCAAAAATTAAGGTTAATCCCCTATATTTGAAATACCAAATCTACTCGACTAATTTCTCTCCCCCCGAAGAATAAAATTAATTCTACTTTATAGGTGAACTATAAGGCCCCTATCAATTTTGCCCCTTTTGTTTTTTTAAATTACTGAATTGATTTTAGAAATTCTGGATGTATAATCTAGAGATTTTCAACTTTCAATTTCTTGATGTGATTTAGCCCTAGTTTTTATTAACTGGCGTAATAGCCATTAAATTGTTGCACTATGATAACAAACAAAAAACAGTTGTTGCTTATTACGAACAAGCAAAGTATGGTAGATTGTGTTCAGGAAGGGGTTAGTATGCAATTTGAGTTAGCTCATGCTAATTCTTTGCATACCGGTTTTAACATTGCACTAAACTTATTGCCAGATGTAATTCTATTAGATTATTCATCTTTTAGATCAGGCAGGAATTTTAAGAATATTGCTAATTTCAAATCAAATCATTTTCTTACAAAGGCGTGGCTTGTTGTGTATGCTGAAGAGCGTTTTAGGGCAGAGGCAGAGAGTAGGTTTAGAAAAGTAGTAGATGAGTTTGTTTATTCTCCTACTATAGAAGCGCTTTGTGGTAAAATTATTAAAATGGTTTATACTAACCGTTCACTTTCAAATTTTTGGAAAGATGCCTTTATGGGAATGTTTAATCTTATTTCAAAACCTGTATTGCTGCTGGACCAAAATGAAATTATAGCCATGAATGATGCTTTTAAGCAAAGCTTCAGAACATCAGAAACTAAGGGTTTAAAACTCACAGATTTTGTAAAATGTGAGAATGTTCAAAAAGTAAAAGATAGTTTAAGAAATTTTGCACGCGGAAAACACATAAAGGCATCTACGAAAACTACACTACTATTGAGGAATGAAAAGGTAAGAAATGCTCGTATCAATTTTTCAAAATTGAATAAAAACTTTGGGCATCAGTTCGTTATGTTCATAGATTTTGTTGAAGAAAATGAAGTTCTTAATAATGAAATTGGTTCGGCTTCTAAAGATGTTGAGCAATGTTTTGAAGAGAATAGCAAATTAACCGAGTTTAAATTCACCAATAGAGAGAAGGAAATTATAGAGCTACTTATTAAAGGATATAAAACTAAAGATATATCTGAAGCTTTATTCATTTCTCCTAAAACGATAGAAAAGCATCGTTCAAATATTATAAAGAGAACCAATTCTGATACGATCCTGGAAAGTATTATTTATGCTATTAGTCATGACCTTATAGATTACCAAAAAGTTTAGTTATTGACCTTTTTAGGTGAAATAGGAGAGAAAACCCCTATAGCCTCGTAGGTGAGAAAAGAATTACATTTATCCTATTAAATTAGTAGTCACCCCACTTCACTACTTACAAGTAAACCTATAATTTTTAGCCCCCCACAGTAATATTGATATATCAAGATGCTCTTAATCGAGTCATATTATATATATGTTTTAACCATTCTAAATATTTATTAACCAAAAACTTTAGCGTTATGAAAAACCTAAAAATTTACTATGCATGTATCGCAATTGTAGCGATGCTATTTACTTCCTGTACTCAGGAAGAATCAACACCTAGAGCAGGTGAAGATGGCGATGTAGCAAGTATTTCCCTTGGAGCAGTTTTAAGCGATCTCGATAGGCAGGGATTATTGAAACAGGCAATTCCTGAATGTTCGGAAGATGCTCCGGCTTACGCCAGAATAGTGTTAACCCACGATTTAGGAGCAGTAGATGTAGTAATTCCTATTAATTTTGATGGAACTACATTCTTTACAGATTATGATGATGAACTGGAGATTCCAATTCCGGCTGGGGAAACAACTACCTCCGTTAGCCTAACTGATTTCTGGGTATATGCAGAAGAACCAGGTGAAACTACAATGCCTATTTGGGTAGCTCCAAAAGAAGGAAGTGATTATGAAAACTTTGTTAATGATGCATTACCACTTAATTTCGAACTTCGAGCAGGTTCAAAGAAATATGTAGATGTGGAAGTTTTATGCTTTGATGATAGAGACGTAAACCTATATGGCTATCAATTCTTTGACCTTATACCAGTTCCACTAATTAAATTCTGTTTATTTGGAAACTTCTGTCCTTCAGAAGATGGTAGACACTATGTTGCTGGCTACAGCGTGACCGTATGGGAAGGTGATGCTCCAGAAGGAGATCCAATTTATACCGATGTAACCAATGATGTAAGCATGGATGAAGGAACCGGAGATTACTACTCTGATCCATTATGTTTCTTCCTTCCTGATACTGAAGGTACAGATACTTACTATTTTGAAATCAGTATTGCGAGCACCGATGAATACGAAGCTGACAATGCAGGAGAAGTTATTCTTGAAGGTTCGATTACCGATGATGAAATTAAATTGTTCTACAACGAGGAAACTGGAGCGATGGATTATTACCACTTCAGCTATGGATGTGGGGACGATAACCCACCACCATTTACCGATCCTAATGATACCGTAGAAAGGTATAAGGCTTGTTTAAAGGAGATTGGTGATTCCGATGCCTTTGGATTCTCTTACCTAAGTTTAATTGGAAATGAATTCACCGCTCAAACCTGGGTGCCTTTTATGGAACCTAACGCTACCACACCACAACATATCCATGAAAATGCAAGTTGTGACGATGCCGGAGGAGTTGTTTGGCCACTTGATCTAGAAGGTGGTGGTTACCCTGTATCTGATGGAAGTGGTTCACTTTTTTATTCAAGGACCTGGACACTAACAGCAGCTCAGATAGCCACTCTGGGTAATCTGGAAAACCGAACTATTAATTTACACGAAGATGCCGAGGGATTACCGGTAATTTCCTGTGGAGAGTATGACAGTTATTAAATAAACGGAAAGGTGTCCCACTTAAATGGGGCACCTTTTTTTAACTATCCAGTATCAAAAAATATAAATTATGAAGACATTAATTAAATATTCAATAGCATCATTAACTCTTGTTCTTTTTCTTTTTACCTCGTGTTCCCAGGATGAACCAGTTGGAAAAGAAGTACTTGATCAAAATATGGCGGTAATAGAAATCGCCCCACTTTTAAATGACTTCTTGAACCGGCAGGCCTTGGGTGATATTCCAGCCTGCTCAGATGAAACTCCTGCATATGCCCATATTATGTTAACTCACGAAATGGGTAGTGTTGATGTAGTGGTTCCTATTCTCAGTGATGAGTCTGGTTTATTCACCGATTATGATGATGAACTTGAAATCCCTATTCCGGATGGAGAAACCACGACGGAGGTTAGCCTGACAGATTTCATGGTTTATGCAGAAGAGCCTGGAGATGATACCATGCCGATTTGGGTAGCACCAAAAGAAGGTAGTGATTTTGAAAACTTTGTTAGTGATCCACTACCGATTGTATTCGATCTACGTGCGGGTTCAAAAAAATACGTTGCAGTTGAAGTGCTTTGCTTTGAAGACAGAGAGGTGAACCAATATGGATATCAATTCTTTGACCTAATTCCAACGGCGCTTTATGAATTCTGTGTATTTGCGAATTATTGTACAGATGAAGGAAGACACTACACCGCAAATTACCAATTAGATATTGATTATCTATTGGATGATGAAGTTATTAGCTTGTATACAGGTATGTCTCCCTCAACCGGAAACACGGAAGAGGATAACTCAGGGGACTGGTATGCAGATCCACTATGTTTAGCTATTCCTGCTCCTATGTACGATGAGGCTGAATCAGATATCTATCTACGTGTTACTGTTACTTTAACTGACTGGGATGATAACTACGGTGATCCAGAAGGTGAGTATTCTGAGGTTGTCTACTTAAGCTGGAATGATGTTGAAGCCTATTTCGGTGATGATGATACTATAGACTACGAGCATATTTTCTTCAATTGTGGGGACGACGATGACGACAACGATGATGATGACGATAATGATGATGAGGTCTAAATGAAAGGATAGGAAAATAATGCCTTTACCTTAAAAAAGTTCCAAGTGTGGCTTTAATATTTTTGAATCTTCAGGCACACTGGAAAGATGAGGTTTCAAGCTACCAGGATCTGTAAAAAATCCTGGTAGTTTTTCGATAAGCATTTTAAAAAATTAAAACCAAAAATTCTAATTATGAAAGCATTAAAAAGATATATGGCATTTATTGCTGTGTTCTCACTTCTTTTTACCTCGTGTAGCGAAGAGGAGAATACTATTGTAGATGATACCATTGCTGAAAATTTCGCTGAACTCAGTTTAGGTGCGAGCCTTAACGATTTTGTGAATAGAGCGGTAACTAAACAAAGCCTTCCTGAGTGCTCATCAGACGCACCAGCTTATGCTCACGTTGAACTAACCCATAATATGGGTACAGTCCTGGAAGGAACTATTGAAATAAATGTTCCTATTTTAGAGGATGACGGAAATTATTATACCGACTATGATGAAAGTTTGAAAATACCGGTGGCAAACAGTGAATCTAATATAGCAACAGTTTCTTTAACCTCATTTTTAGTATTTGATGGGGATCCGGATGATGAAGGTTCAAGCTTGATTTGGGCAACACCTACCACCGCAAGTGATTATGGTGGCCTGGTAACAAATAGCCTGCCTTTTGATTTTACAATTCGAGCAGGTTCAAAAAAATATGTTGATATAGAGGTGTTATGCTTTGATGATCGCGATGTAAATTTATATGGATATCAATTCTTTGATTTAGTCCCAGAAGTACTTCATAAGGTTTGTATTTTTGCAAACTACTGTGATGAAAATGGAAGACATTTCACGGCTAATTATAATCTTGAGGTTGTTTATACTGGAGGAAGTGAAGATATGGTTTTATATGAAACGATGAATCTTCCCGAAGATAATTATGGTTTTGATGCTGATACCGATGATTATTATGCAGATCCATTTTGTTTTGCTGTACCAGCTCCAATGTTCGGAGAAGCTACCACTACAGATTATATTAGAATCACAGCAACATTAGCTGATTGGGAGGGCAATTATCCAGATCCGGCCGATAAAGAGATCATACTTGATCTTTCCTGGGCAGATATTATGGAAAGCGTTCAGGAAGATGGAACTATCGATTACTTCCATTTATTTTTTAACTGTGTAGAAGGTGATCCTGGAAATGGTAACGGTGAAGAATGTGATCCTAATAATCCTAATGACGATTGTGATGGTGATGGTATTCTAAATGGAGTAGATAATTGCCCAACTATACCTAATGCTAACCAGGCTGACTTAGATGAAGATGGAGTAGGTGATGTTTGTGATCCAGATATTGATGGTGATGGTATCTTAAATGTTGATGAACCTGAAGGATGTGTAAGAAATCCAGATCCAGACTGTGGAGAAACTATTATAGATCCTTGTTTACCATCTGCAACCGGTGATTGTGAATCTACAGAAGTTACAAATATCAACCTAAATAATGCAGGTCCCCTCGTAACAAATGTATTGTACGGAGATTGGACAGTTCAATTGGTTGAGGGAGGACTATTTGTTGGTGTTACGCCAATAATTCCTTATGAAATTTCAGATATTGAAGTTGTTGTATTACAAAGTGCAACTTGTGGTACAGCTGTTCCTGATGAAGGAGGATCTGTAACTATTGCTGGAATTACAGAAGCTGATTTACCGCTTTCAATAAATGTAAGGGCAAATATCTGTGATGTTTCTGGAGAACCACAATAGGGATAAAACAAAAGAAACTCAGCTAATTATAACCGGGGGGTGACTAAGAAGCTGAGTAGTTTTTATTTCTCTCCAACCTTGGTAGAGATATAAAAGGAGGCTGTGCGAAACTATCGCACAGCTTTTTTTAATTGGATTGTTTACTACTGCCTATATGACTTTCAAATCTACATAAATATTTCTGAATCAAACTTCACGGAATAAGATAAAAAAAGGAGCTTTTTAAAATAAAAGGGTTACTCATAGTTAGTCAAAAATGTTTCATAAAGGGCTTATTTAATTTAATCTTTTTAATTTTTGTAGGAATCTGACTATTAAAATTTTAGCTACTTTATTTTAGCTTTTTTTGGAATGACCTTTGTAAATCCAGATTGAAATTTTAACTAAATATTTTTAAAAAAGAAACCCCTACTTATGAGAAAAAGTAAATTTTTGTTACTACCTGTTCTGGCGATTCTGGCTTGTAGTAAAGATCCAATTTCAGAAGATGTAGAATCAGAAACGCAATTAAAACCTGAGGAAATTTTAGAACAACAAACAGAAGTTGCCTATCCCGATCAATCAGGTGCCGTCTCAGAGATATATTATGCAGGCCAAAAAATGCCTGTAGAATCACAAGACGGTAATTATGTCTACCAGGGGGATATCCTGATCCCGGTAAATCAAACCAGCAAATCGCCCCAGGACCTTATTTTAGATAAGGATGAAACTCCTCAAAAGAGTACCGGGAGAACAAAAGGTATGTGGCCCGATAATACTGTTTATTATGCTATAGATAGTAAATTATCTAACAAAGGTCGCGTACATGATGCGATAGAGCACTGGGAATCCAATACCTCCCTTAAATTTGTGCAAAGATCCGGTCAATCCAATTATATTTATTTCACTTCTGGATCTGGATGCTCTTCTTACGTTGGTATGATAGGAGGACGCCAGAACATTACGCTGGCAGGAGCCTGTACAACCGGTAATACGATCCACGAGATCGGACACGCGGTTGGCCTCTGGCACGAACAGAGCAGGGTAGACCGTAATAATTATATCGATGTTAACTTCGAAAATGTTCAAAGTGGTACTGAACATAATTTCCATACCTATGAAGCAAGTGGGTTTGACGGCGATGAGTATACCAGTAGTTTAGACTTTGGATCAATAATGATGTATGGTGCTTATTCCTTCTCCAAGAATGGAAAGCCTACCATCACCAGGGCTAATGGCAGTACTTATCAAATTCAAAGAAATGAGCTTTCTTCCGGAGACATCCAGGGAATTAAAAGTATGTATCCTGACGGCGGTGGTACTCCCACTTATACTAATGGTGAATATTACACGATCAGTGGGGTTACAGTGCTTAGAGCTAACGATCTTTGGTACTTCTGGACGAAATACGGATTTAAAAGGGTCGAATTAAAGAATGACCGTTGGTACTGGATTTAATCCCCCATTTTTGTACAAGTTTGAAAAACCCAGGCAATTTGGTCTGGGTTTATTTATGGGGAAAAATTGGGAAAAATTTATCTACACCTTGTGGAGAACTTTCACATAACATTAACTGAAAAGGAAAGGAGATTATTCCTCTTGTTTTTTCTTTAAATTAAGCTCAACTTTAACATAAACCCGTAGTTCCTCAAAAAACATCCTAAATTCATTTTCAAATTCCTCATAAAACTCACGTAATTCCTCTACAGCTAAATGCATTTTAGCACGAAATTTAATTCTTCGGTTCATTTGAAAAAGAATTTTCTCTATACCGTCAATTTTTCGATAATTATAGAGCCAATTATCGGCAATCATATAAGGAAGAAAATTTTGAACTGGTTTTGGGAGTACTTTAAAATTTTCCTGGAGTAAACTATAGAATTCTTCAGTATAATTTTTCAAAGGGATTTCACTGTAATCCTTCCAGTTGGCTGCCAGAAAATGGTCATATAGAATATCTACTATAACCCGGCTATAATGCCCGTATCGCTCAAATAATCTTTGTACACTTTTACTAACTATGGGATGAGTATCGGTAAAAGTATCTATTGCGCGATGCAGCACTATTCCTTTTTGAATTTCGTCTGGAAAATTCAGGTATTGCTTTCCCTTAACAGAATCAGCGATAAAATTGCCGATTTTTAATTCATCACTATCGCCAGAAAGATATATATGTGCAAGGAAATTCATCTGTGAAAGTTACGTAAATCCGCTAGTTTCCTGTTTAATTTTTGTTAAGTTTTAGCGCTAGCTATATACACCATGTATATTTGTTAAAATTTAATTTTCAAGAACGATTTATTCAATATAAAATAAACTTATGAGTCTAATTAAATCAATTTCAGGAATTCGCGGAACTATTGGTGGGCGAACCGGAGACAACTTAACTCCAATAGATACGGTTAAATTTGCCGCCGCTTATGGTACCTGGTTAAAAAATAATTTAGAAGATAAGAAATTAACAGTAGTGGTAGGCCGTGATGCAAGAATTTCAGGCAAAATGGTTCAGGACTTAACTATGAATACCTTAACCGGATTAGGGATAAATGTTATAGATATAGATCTTTCTACTACACCAACTGTAGAAATTGCCGTGCCTTTAGAAAATGCCGATGGTGGAATTATCCTTACTGCAAGCCATAATCCAAAGCAATGGAATGCTCTCAAATTATTAAATAGTAAAGGCGAATTTTTAGATGCGGCAGAGGGTGCTAAAATTTTAGAGTATGCAGAGAAGGACAATTTTGATTTCTCTGAAGTTGATGATCTTGGTATTATTACCAGGAAAGATAATTATATGGATCTTCATATAGAAGAAGTTTTGAAACTTAAACTCGTGGACGCCGAGAAAATTAAAAAAGCCGGTTTTAAAGTTGTAGTAGATGCTGTAAATTCTACCGGCGGAATTGTAATTCCTGCATTATTAAAAAAATTAGGAGTTGAGGTAATAGAATTGTATTGTGAACCCAATGGTCACTTTCCACATAATCCAGAACCGCTTAAAGAGCACCTTAAAGATATTTGCGAATTGGTGAAGAAAGAAAATGCCGATTTTGGTATTGTGGTAGATCCAGATGTAGACCGTTTGGCTTTTATTGATGAAAACGGTGAAATGTTTGGAGAGGAATATACACTTGTAGCTTGCGCCGATTACGTGCTTTCTAAAACCTCAGGAAATACAGTTAGTAATTTATCTTCTTCCCGGGCACTTAGTGATGTGACCAAAAAACACGGTGGCGAATATAATGCGAGTGCGGTAGGTGAGGTGAATGTAGTGCAACTTATGAAAGATTCTAATGCGGTAATTGGAGGTGAAGGAAACGGCGGAATTATCTATCCTGAATCTCATTATGGACGCGACAGTTTAGTGGGAGTGGGATTGTTTTTAACACATTTAGCCGAAAAAAATATAAGTGTTTCTCAATTGCGAAAAGAATACACGGCTTATTATATGAGTAAGAATAAAATCCAGTTGACGCCAGAAATTAATGTTGATGAGATTTTAAAAACAATGGAAGAGAAATATCAAAATGAAGAAATCTCAACCGTTGACGGAGTGAAAATAGATTTTCCGGAAAATTGGGTGCATTTAAGAAAGTCGAATACGGAACCTATTATTAGAATTTACACCGAAGCAAAAAGTCAGGAAAAAGCAGATCAACTTGCCCAGGAGATGATAGCGGAAATTAAAAAGATTGTAGGTTAACGTACTACAGCATTTTTAGGAATTTCTTTTCCCATGTGCTTCCAGCGTTTGTGTGTCCAGAGATAAAGCTCTGGTTTTTCACGAATTTGTTTTTCTAAAAGCTTAATGTAAGTTAGGGTAATTTCATTGCCTTCAGTTTCAGCGGGATTATCAGCAATATTAATTAAAGAGGCCTTATAATGGCCTCTTTTTACTTTTTCTACGTACAGGTAAAGGACTACCATATCAAATTCCTTAGCCATTCTTTCTGATCCTGTATAAAAAGGAACTTTCTTTCCCATAAAATCGGTCCAGAATTTATAATTCGCAGTTTTAGGAGATTGATCGGCTATCATTGCGTAGGCACCTCGCAGTCCTGCATTTTCATTTCGAGTAATTCGCAAATTAGCTTTAGAATTCTGGATTAGCTCTGCACCAAATCTTTTTCTAATGTCATTTATTAATTTGTCAAATCCGGGATTTCTAATTTTCTTATAAATTCCGAAAGCGCCATGTTTTAAATCGTGGAGCTGAAGTGCAAAAAGCCATTCAAAACTGGCATAATGACCACACATAAGCATGATGCTTTTATCTAATTTTTCAATTCGTCTTATTTCTTCAATGTTTTTATATACAAATCGCTTTTTCAGTTCTTCTTCAGAAATAGAAATACTTTTTATCATTTCAAGAAACATATCGCACATATGCGAGTAGAATTTCTTTCTAATTTTAATGATTTCTGCTGAAGATTTTTCAGGAAACACTAGTTTAAGATTATTGGTCACCGTTTTTTTCCGGTAACCAATCAAGTGGTAAACTATAAAATAAACCACCTCTGAAACCATGTAAAAAAGAGGAAATGGGAGGATAGAAATGAGCCAAAGCAACGGATAAATCAACCAAAAAACTACAGACTGCATAAAATAAATTTCAGCAAATATATGGTATATTTGGCACTAAACTAAAGTAGATATGGGAGAATTAGACCTGGTTACCCTTATAATTATTGGCGTAAACGTATTGGTTTCATTCAAAGGATTTAAAGACGATTCTTTTTTTCAAAAATATAAATTCAATATTGCCGATATAAATCGCGGTGCCAAATATCAAATTCTTACTTCAGGATTTTTGCACGTTAATACCACACACCTTTTGGTGAATATGCTTACGCTTTATTTTTTTGCAAATTCTGTAATTTACTTTCTGGGAACCATAGGTTTTGTTTTGGTGTACCTCGCCAGTTTGGTTCTGGGAAATCTTCTATCTTATTATTTTCATAAAAAAGATATGCATTATACCGCCGTAGGAGCTAGTGGTGCCGTAATGGGCGTACTTTATTCTGCAATTTTATTAAGACCAGACATGATGCTTGGTTTGTTTTTTATTATTCCCATACCGGCATATATATTTGGTATAGGTTACCTGTTTTACACCATTTACGGAATGAAGCGCCAACTGGGCAATATTGGGCATGATGCCCATTTTGGAGGAGCAGTAGGTGGATATTTGCTCACACTTCTGCTGGCTAGTTGGGTTTTTGAAGAACATTTGCTAATGGTGATTTTACTGGCGCTACCAATTGTTTTTTTATTTGTTCTTCAAAAAATGGGAAAAATCTAAATTGGTACTCTTATTGTTTATAGCTTTCCCAAACATAAAAACAGAATTATGAAAAAATTAATTTTACTTATAGCTTTAACTGCCGGTTTCGGTATGATGGCGCAAAACAATGCTAATAATCAGGGGATTCACGTTACCGGAAAAGGTATAGTTAAAGTGGCGCCAGATAAAGTTACCGTTAGGTCACAAATTGAACACGAGGGCCAAAGTGCCACCTCGGTAAAATCTCAGAATGATGAGGTGGTTGATAAAGTGATTAAATATTTGAAATCTGAAGGGATTGCTGAAAAAAATATCAATACCGATTATATCAACCTAAATAAACGCTATAACTATAACGATAAAACCTATACTTATGTAGCGAACCAGGCAATTTCCATTACGCTAGAGAACATTAGCAAATATGAAGAAATAATGAAAGGCTTATTGGAAAATGGTTTAAACGGAATAAATGGCGTTCAATTTGAATCTTCTGATATTGAAAAACATAAAGCTGAGGCCAGAACTAA
Organism: Salegentibacter sp. Hel_I_6; assembly: GCF_000745315.1. Lineage (NCBI taxonomy): Bacteria > Pseudomonadati > Bacteroidota > Flavobacteriia > Flavobacteriales > Flavobacteriaceae > Salegentibacter > Salegentibacter sp. Hel_I_6. The sequence goes on from NZ_JQNQ01000001.1 coordinate 3,665,630, forward strand.
AGCTGTGCTCAATGCAAAAGAAAAAGCTGAAGCTCTAGCAGCGCCGTTAAACCAGCAGGTTGGAAGCGCTTTTATGATTTCCGAAGGGAATAATAATAACCACCAGCCAGTTTATAGAGTAATGGAAATGAAAGCTAGTGATAGTTCTGGAAATCAAGAGACTATTGCTCCTGGAGAAATGGAAGTAAGTGTAGAAGTGAATGTAGCTTTTATACTTTTGATGGAGTAAACAAAATTAGGGGAGTTGGGAATTATTTTATCAATTCAAACTGAATTCAGTTTAAAATTTCGAAATAATAAATTAAAGTTTTTGATTAGAAAATTTAATAACAGAGAAGTAAAGAGTTGAGCAAGGAGCGGGCTTAAATTTAGATGATTAAAATATTACTTGTTAAGTAATTCTCCAATTTTCCTATCCAAAGCATCACCTCTAAGATCTCGGGCTACAATGGTACCATTTTCATCTAAAACAAAGGCAGCAGGAATTGCTTTAATATCATAAAGTTGAGCCACGGGCTCCTGCCAAAATTTAAGGTTAGAAACCTGGTGCCAGGGTAAACCATCTTGTTCTATAGCTTCCAGCCAACGATCTTTTTGGCCGGGACGGTCTAAAGAAACTCCAATAACACTTAAGCCATCGTCTTTGTATTTGTTATAAGTTTTAACCAAATTGGGGTTTTCGACACGGCATGGTTTACACCATGCCGCCCAAAAATCTATTATTGTTACTTTTCCCATCACATCTTTTAGGGCAAGTTTATCACCCTCTGGAGTGGGAGCTGTGAAGTTTGGCGCTTTACTGCCTACAGCCACTTTATCATTATTTTCAAGACTTTTAGCAATCTGTTTCCCAATTGCTGTGTTTTTTACTTCTTCTGAAAGAGAATCAAACATCTCCTGGATCTCATTTATAGGATAAGATTGCATTCTTAGCATGTCGCTTATTACCATTATGGAAACAAAAGAATCTGGATTTTCTTCAACGACCTTTTTCTTAAAGACTTTATCGTTGTCCATAAGTTCTTTTTCATTTTCCTGAAGTGTGGCAAGTTTTGTGCTATCCTGTGCCTGATAAGCAGAACGCATAGAATTTCTGCCTTCCATTACTTTCTCGTTTACTTCTTTCAAATGGCCTAAATAATCGTAGAGTAACTTATTTTCCTTTCCTCCTTTTACTTCAGAAGTACGTAAACTATCCTTGTAAATTTTAAAGTTTATTTTTTCATTTTCAGAAATAAAAATTACGTTTCCATTAGTATTTTCGAATTCTAGAAAGCTTAAATTAGGACTTTCCACATCTTCCATATCAAATTCAAAACGACCATCTTCAATAGTAGTAGAATCTACTCTGCTTGGCCGGTTGGTATTTTCGTCAATTTCTGAAACATATACCATGTTTCCATCTTCCATTTCTGAGGCATCTCCAGAGATAAAATAACCTTTGTCTTCCTGGCAGGAAGTGAATGCTGCCGCAATGGCAAGCATAACTATTTTTTTACGCATAAACTTGTTTTGTTTAAGACAAAAATAAGCATCTGGGGTGGTAATACCGGCCTAATTTTATAAAAAATTGTTAATTTAAACGGTGTAAATTTGTAAGCCTTGCGGAATATGTAATTTTAACTGATATTACTTTTTATGAAAGAACAAAGAGAAGATTTACCGTTTGAGATTCAAATTAGTTTTCATAAAGTTGTTGAGCAATATAAGAAACAACTGGAGCATGAAGAAAGCGAAGTTGCCAGCAATTATATTAAAAGTATTCTTGAACATGTAAAATCTTTTCCAGCCCTAATTAATGGTATTGCGAACTTTGATGAGCTTAAAAAATATAGAGAACCAATAAGGGTTTTGCTAGATGATCTTTTTCCCAGCGTACTTACCAATAATGAAATAAAAGCCGCGTCAATTCCATTTGAAAACTTCCTGTTTAATAGATCCAGGCGCTTAAGAAAAATAATGGAGAATGCGCCAGATGATTTTGAACTTGAAATAAGAAACCTGGATAATAAAACTATTTATGTACAGGAATGTATAAATATCCTTAACGACTATTACGGTTACAAAATAGATTACTCCAGGCCTTTATATTTTGATATTCCAGATGAACAAGGTATAATAAGAAGATACCGTATTGCTTTAAATGGAGATTTTATTGATATTTTCCCAAAGGATAAAGCCAGGAAAATTACCGATGACGATGTAGATGAATTGCTGCAAAATGTAGAAAACATTGATTTATGGAAAGAAAAATTCCCTCCTCAAAGTTGGGTTTTTAAAGGTTTTACCATTGTAAACCTTACCGATGTAACTATAGATGACGCTATATCTGAACTTAAAACAGCCTTACTTTTTGAAAAATCTTCAGAAAAAGATGAACTGCTAAAACTGGAAGAAATATTTAGATCTATCTATAAAATTCCAGATTTGCGAGTTGGTTTTACGGTGTATAATCCGCAGGATGAGATTTTCGAAAAAATGGAATATAGAGAGGCAAACAGTTATATTCTAAACGAAGAGTTGGTGAGTGAATGTAGAAAAGGGGTTTGTGAAGAAGGTTTCAACAATATTTTTAAAGAACATAGTTTTTTTAGTATTGCCAATGTAGATGAATATGCAAAAAAGACTAAGAACAATATACTTTCCCGGCGTTTAAAGGAGAGCAATGTAAAAAGTTGTATTCTGGCTCCAGTGGTGAAAAATAATAGATTACTGGGTGTCTTGGAATTGGTAGCTTTAAGAAAGAATGAACTTAATAGTATAAACACTATTAAGCTGGATGAAATCTTACCTTACATTGCCACTGCAGTAGATAGAAACCGAAGTGATTTTGAGAATAGGGTTAAGGCGGTAATTCAAAGTGAATGTACCTCTATTCATCCCAGTGTTTTATGGGTTTTTGAAAAGGAAGCGAAAAAATATATAAGAGATTATGATGATGACGGCCTGGCTTCATTTAAGGATATTGTTTTTAAAGATATTTATCCGCTTTACGGCCAGATTGACGTAGTTGCTTCTTCTGATGCTCGAAATGAAGCTATTCAAAAAGATTTACTGCATCAATTACAAGAAATTCAATCTATAATTGATAAAGCTTATGAAATAGACGAACTTCCTATTTACGAACAGGTAAAGTTTCGAATTTCCGATTTTATGGAAGATCTGGAAAGTAGCTTAAATGCTTCTAGCGAGCAAAAAGTTTTTAATTTGCTTCAGAAGGAAGTAAATCCTATCATGAGTCATTTAAGTAAACAGTCTTCAGAATTAAAGAAATTGGTAGAGGAGTACCAGGATCAACTTAATCCTGAAACAGGCATAATTTATAATCATCGCAAGCATTATGATGAAACGGTTCAACAAATAAACCGCACCATGTCCAGATTTCTTGACAGAAAGCAAATCGCTGCTCAAAAGATCTATCCACATTACTTTGAACGTTACAAAACCGATGGCGTAGATCACAATATTTATATAGGCGCCTCTATGGTTAAAGATCGGCCTTTTAATAAAGTGTATTTATATAATTTGAGGCTTTGGCAGCTGAGTACCATGTGTGAAATGGAGAATAAGTTTTACCAATTACAGCAAACCACGCCAATTAAACTTGATGCCGCTTCGCTAATATTGGTCTATAATTCTACAATGTCTATTAGATACAGAATGGACGAGAAAAAATTTGATGTAGATGGAACTTATAATGCTCGTTATGAGATAATTAAAAAAAGAATAGATAAGTCTTTTATTAAAGGAACCGAAGAACGCATTACCCAAAAAGGGAAAATTGCCATAGTTTATAGTCAACGGGCAGACGAAAAGGAATATCTAAGATATATTAAATACTTACAAACAAAGAAATATGTGGGTGAAGAGGTTGAATTATTAGAACTGGAAGATGTTCAGGGAGTAATAGGGCTCAAGGCTATTCGAGTAAAAGTGTTATACACTCCAGATAGCAATGAACCCGACAGAACTATTACTTATGAAAATCTTATGGAAGAATTACATTAGGTAAAAAGCCCCCACAAAAGCAATTACTGAAACAATAATACCTATCATAAAAACGGTATAGGTAATTCTAAGTATTTTGTATTTTCTATGTAAGACTTTTCCCAGCAAGTGAAGATCTAGCATCAGGGATTCGTAAACATAATCTTTATCCTTTATAATTTCTTTCATTCCCCATTTAAACTGCTCAAATGGCATTTTGTGGCTGTTACCAAAGAAAAGTAGGTTAACTTCTCTATTCTTAACCTGCTCTTTTGTGAATTCACCACTTGTAACTTGAGGTCGTGTAGATAAAACCGAAAGTATAATTGATGCGACGCTAAAGAGAATAAGGATCAAAGTAGGAATTAGTAAGTGTTTATTGCTTGCCGCATCTAATTTAGGAATCATATTAGCAAGAGCCAGGGAAATAATTATCGCATTTACCGAAAGTAAAATATTGGCCTTGGTATCGGCAATATCACTAAGCTTTATGTGGTTTCTAAGCGTTACCCTAAAAAGGGTCTGAATACTTCTCTCTGGGTTGTCATTTTTATAACGCGCCTTCATTCGCGCTTTGGCTTCTTCTTTTTTTAGCTTTTTAGCTTGTTTATTCTTTGCTGCAATAAGCTCAAGCAGGTTTTCTTCTTTTTTCGCACTCCATTCTTGAGCAGCATAATTTGTGTAAAATTTATGTTTTTCCGTAAAAACCCTTATATTTTCCTGAACCCATTCTCCTGCAGTGAAATTTTTAATATTGTGCAATTCGAGCTCCTGACGTAAAAGTTCGCTGGTTTCTTCGAAATAATCTTTGGCAAAATGAGAAGAGTCAGCATCTTTTATAATTTTTTCAGGAAGGCTTTCCGGGATTGAATCAAACTTTGTTGCTTCAATATTATTTAACACGTCTTTAATTAATTCAGGGGTCGCATTATTTTGTTCTAAAAACTCTTCTGCAATTTTCTTGCTTTCATCTTCATGCCCTTTAAATGTTCGGGTATAGCCGGTATCGTGAAGCCATGCGGCGAGCAATAGCGCTTCTTCTTGTTTAACATTAATTTCAGAATTGGTAATTAATTCTTTAGTACTTTTAACCACCCGTTCTGTATGCTTGTAATTATGGTATATATACGTGTTCGGTAATTTTTCTTTGAAAAGATTCAAAACAAAATCATCTGCTTTCTCAATGAGATTATTCATATATTTTTAGCTGTTTTTGTTAAGCCAAAGTACAAAAAATGTTCAATACCCCTTATGAAAAAAACTAACATCTTTATATCACTAGCAGCCCTGTTAGTGATTTTTTCTTGTGTCTCATCAGACCCCAAATACCTCGAAGGAGAACTTACTTCTAATTTTGGATATCCAGCAGATAAGGAAATAGAAAAATCATTTTACTTATTAGGCGATGGTGGCTATTCCCCAATGGGCGGAAGCTCTAAAGGGCTAATAGCTTTTAAAAGTTATTTAGATTCGGTAAAACAATCAGATAACTATACCATCTTTTTAGGCGATAATATTTATCCCGATGGAATGCCAGATAAAGATGCGCCAGATAGAGAAGCGGCTGAATATAGAATTGACGCACAGCTTGATGCCATAGAAGGTTACGATGGGAATGTGCTTTTTATCCCCGGGAATCATGACTGGTATAACGAGCGTATTCCTGGCCTGGAAAGAGAAGAAGAATATTTAAAAGAGAAGTTTGGCGATGATCTTATTTGGAGCCCAAAAACCGGCTGCGGATTGGAAATTATGGATATTGGGGAAGAAATTACTTTAATTGTTATCGACTCCCAGTGGTATCTTGAAGATTGGAATAAAAGCCCGACAATAAACGACGACTGTGCAGAAATAAAAACCCGTGAGGCTTTGCTTTTGGAAATAGAAACCGAATTCAAAAAAAGCCAGAACAAGACAATTATTGTAGCCATGCACCATCCTTTATTTACAAATGGAATTCACGGTGGGCAATACAATTTTAACCGACACATTTATCCAACACAGAAAAAAATACCTGTACCTATTTTAGGCTCTTTAGCTACCTTAATTAGAACAACCGGTGGAGTTTCTATCCAGGATGCGCAAAATGAGCGTTATAAATCTATGGTAAAACGCCTGGAAACTTTAGGTCAAAAATCAGATAGGCTAATTTTTGTAAGTGGTCATGAGCATTCATTACAATTAATAAAACATGGGAAGATTAATCAAATTGTTTCCGGTTCTACTTCAAAAGCTACCTATGCTACTTTAAGCAACGATGGAATTTTCGCTTATCCTGAACAGGGATTTGTAGTTTATGATGTGTTTAAAGATGGTTCCTCCTGGGCGAGTTTTTATGGAAATGAGAACAATAAACCTAAACTTTTATTTCAGAAAGAGATTTTTGAAGCACCCAGAGAATTTGATGTATCTGAATTTCCGGATGAATTTGATGAAACTATTACCACCTCGGTATATCCAAAAGAAGAAACCGATAAAGGTTCTGTTCATAGAACAGTTTGGGGCCAGAGGTACCGTGAACTTTACGGAACTGAAATAGATGTGGAAATAGCAGATCTTAATAAGTTATATGGCGGCTTAACGCCTATGCGAAAAGGGGGCGGCCACCAAACGATTTCTATTAGAATGAAAGATAGTATGGATCGTGAGTATAACTTTAGAAGGTTAAAAAAGAAAGCCGTTCAGTTCTTGCAAACCGTTGCTTTTAAAGATACACCTATAGAGACCCAGTTGGAGAATACTGTGGCCGAAGACATTATTTCAGATTTTTATACTGCGGCGCATCCTTATGCATTTTTGGCTATTCCAACTATGGCAGATGCAGTTGGAGTTTTTCATACTAATCCTGAGATATATTATCTACCCAAACAACCAAAGTTGGGGAAATATAATGATGAGCATGGGGACGCTATTTATATGATAGAAGAACGGCCTGAAGATCACTGGTTAGGTGCAGAGAGTTTTGGTTCTCCAAATCACGATATACAGAGTACCGCAGGAATGTTTGATCGTTTAAGAAGAGATGAAAAATATTCTTTAGATGAAGAAGCTTATGTAAAAGCGAGAATATTTGATATGCTTATTGGCGACTGGGACAGGCACCAGGACCAATGGCGTTGGGCTGAAATTGAAGATGAAGAAGGGAATCGTGTTTTTAAACCTATTCCCAGGGATAGAGACCAGGTATTTTCAAATTTTGATGGTGCTTTTTTCGGAACCTTGCGAGCTTTAACCGGTTTTGCATCTCAATTTGCTGTTTATGGTGAAGACATTAATGATGTAGAATGGTTTAATGTATCGGCAACAGGTCTGGATAGATCTTTACTTCAAAATGTAGGAAAAGAGACCTGGAAAGCTCAGGCAGAATTCATCCAGGAAAATATGACTGATGAAGTTATTGAAGAAGCTTTCAAAAAACTTCCAAAAGAAACTTACAATCAAACCACCAAAGATTTAATAGAAAAAGTTAAAGCTAGGAGAGACAATATTCTAGATATTTCAATGCGCTATTACGATCATCTTGCTGAACTTGCCATAGTAACCGGCACAGATAAAGACGATTTTGTAGATGTTACCCGAATGAAAGATGGAAAAACCAGGATTAAAATTTCAAGAAATAAAGGTGGTGAGCGTGCAGAAGTTTTAAGTGATAAGGTTTATCATAAAGACGAGACCAATGAGATCTGGCTTTATGCTTTAGATGATGATGATGAAATTTTAGTTGAAGGTGACGGAGACGACAACATTTTTCTAAGAATAATTGGAGGGCAAAATAATGACATTTATACCATTAAGAATAGTAAGCGTCTTAAAATTTACGATCATAAATCTAAACCCAATACGGTTAAGGAAGATGGTGGCGCTAAATTTAGATTTAGAGATGATTATGAAATAAATACCTACGATAAAGATAAAAAGACCTTTACCGCAGGTGCTATTTTGCCAGGATTCGGATTTAATCCTGATGATGGTTTTAAAGTAGGTCTTGAGGTAGTAAATACTATCAACGGATTTAAACGAAACCCCTTTACGGCGCAGCATACCTTTGGTGGTGGATATTATTTTGCGACTAATGGTTTTGATCTTTATTATGAAGGAGAATTTGCCAATATTTTAGGGAATTACAATCTAAAAGTAGGTGCAGATTATACCAGCCCAAATTTTGCGAGAAACTTTTTTGGCTTCGGAAATCAGACACCAAATTTTGACGATGATCTAGACTTCGACTATAACCGGGTTAAAATTAGCAGATTTAGTGCTAAAGCAGGTTTTGAAAACAAAACTCCGTTTGGTAGTATGTTTAGGTTTATGGCCAATTTTGAAGGAAATAAAGTTGAAGCAACAGAGGGAAGATTTATTACTGAAGATTTTGAAACCGATGATCCAGATTTTTTCAGTAGAAAATATTTTGCTGGCTTAGATGCATTATATCGTTACGAAAGTTATGATAATAATCTGAATCCTACCAGGGGAATGAAGTTTGAACTTAATCTTGGAGGGCAAATGAATACTGCTAATACAAGCCAGGCTTATGGATACTTTAAACCATATTGGGGCTTTTATAATTCACTTACCAGGAATAGAAAGCTGGTTTTAAAGACCAAAGCACAGGCTCAATTAAATATGGGAGATGATTATGAATTTTACCAGGCGGCACAACTTGGAGGTAATACCGGCCTGAGAGGTTATCGTTTACAGCGTTTCACTGGTAAAAGCTCTTTCGCCACCGGTGGTGATCTTAGATATAGCTTTGACCAATTTACCACTAAATTTTTACCATTACAAATTGGTGTTTTTGGTGGCTATGACTTAGGTAGGGTATGGAACGATTTTGAAGACAGTAATCAATGGCATGATAGTTATGGTGTAGGTTTCTGGGTAACCAGCGCTGAAGCCATAAATGGAACTTTTAGCCTATTTAGAAGTGATGACGGGTACCGATTTTCATTCGGGTTTGGATTCCAGTTCTAAAGTTAACTACAGTATAGCATTAAGAACCGCCGAGAAACTAATTTCCCGGCGGTTTTTTTGTGGGTAAATTTGAAAAACTCATCATATAATTTCCAGACTTTTTCTTGATTTTATTCTAGGAGGATAAATTCCCCGAGGCACGCCTCGTTAGTAAATGTTATAAAGTTTGAAAACGTGTTCTAATAAAATGCATCGTGGGCTTGCCGCGATGAAATTTGCTAACGCTAAAATATGATTTATTTATATCCTTATAGTGAATAATCTTTCTTTAGAATGGATAGAGTAATTAGCCTTAAACTCAATTCATACTTAAGAAATCGAAGACCCTAGAAAAGTAGAAAATATAGCTTCGAAATTTTATTTTTAAAGCCAGATAAAAGTTCTTTAAAATAGCCTCTAAATTCGATTTAGGATAACAGGGAAGAAGCTTTTTTGATTGGTTATCAAGTATTGATTTCAGCTCAACATCTAAGCAAGAGAACTGAAACAACAGTAATTGACATAACCTTGAAAATTGACTACTACAAAAGACTTAGCCAATAGAAAAAACTCAGGAATTTATTATTCCGGTTTCTTCATATTTAAAGTATTGGAGAAATCGATAGTTCGAATTGGGAATGGGATGTTGATACCATTTTTATCGAAAGTTTTCTTGATTTCAATAATAGCAGTATCCCTGGCTATTAAAAGATCCCTATTTTTAGTAGCATCGGTCCAGAAACGAACAACGAAGTTAATTGAGCTGTCCCCAAATTCGGTAAACATAAACTCAACCTGTTCATTTCCGCGAGAAGGGAAATGTTCAGCAATGGTTTCTATAGTAATTTCTTTAACTTTTTCAAGGGGAGAAGAGTATCCCACTCCGCAGTTTAGCATAACTCGAGAGCGGTTGGTTCTTGAAAAGTTTTTAAAGGGTTCTTCCACAATTTTAGAATTAGGAATTACCACATAATTATTATCGGCTTGTTTAATTACAATATTCCGAAGATTAATTTCGGTGACCTCACCGGCATAGGAATTTGTTTCTATCCAATCTCCAATTTGAAGTTCGGGTAAAAAACTTAAAATAATCCCTGAAAATGTATTATTTAAGGTGCCCTGTAAGGCTAAACCAATTGCTAAACCTACAACACCGGCACCGGCTAGAACCGAGGTAAGAATTTTGTTGAGATCAAGAATACCAAGGGCAATAAAAAAACCGATAAGGATCACAATTGCCTTGCTCACCTTAACGGTTATTTGTCTAATGGAATCTTGTTTAACCCTATTTCCCAGTATTTTATGTAGTAACTGACCAACGTATTTGGCAAGAAATACAAATAATATAAAAACTAGAATTGCTAATAAGAAGTTTGGTAGATTCAGTATTAGTGCATCTAGCCAGCTTATTAATTTTCCGGTAATTCCTTCCAGGGAATCTTTAAGGTTAAATTCTTCTTCCAAGATCTATTTCTTAACTGGATTTATGAGAATCTGTAGTTTTCATTTTCCAGGCATCTAACATCCAGCTTGTCTTTTCAAGTTCTCTAATGTAAGCTCCAATAAGATCTATGGTACCTTCATCACCTGCTTTATCTGCTGTCTCTACAACAGAACGCATTTGCTTCAGTAAAATTCCGTGATCTTTTAGCAGGGTTTCAATCATTTCATAATCGGTTAAATCTGCTTTAGATTCTTTGATACTTGAAGCTTCAAGATAATCGGTTAAATTACTAATTGGGGTATATCTTAAAGTAAGAATACGCTCCGCAATTTCATCAACCTTTAATTTTGCTTCATCATAAAGCTCTTCAAATTTTTCATGAAGATCAAAAAAGTTCTTTCCAATTACGTTCCAGTGAAAATTTCTAAGTTTCTGGTAGTACAAGTGATAGTCTGCAAGAAGAACATTTAGCTCATCTACAGTAGTTTTTGTTTTTTCTTTATCGAGTCCTAAATAGCTCATAGTTTTAATTTATTATTTTTTAAAATTCAATACAAAAATATAATAGTTGGTGTGTTCCACAAATAATTTCGGCTGGTTTAATAGAAGTTTAACGACACCTAATTAATTGGACGATTATCTTTCAAATCGAGTTTCTTAATCATTTCTTTCGAAACCTGACCGCTAGAAATTCCGTAGCCATCAACTAAAACTCCCTTATAGCCTTCCGAAGTGGTAATAGCGTAGAGAATTGCATTATCATCTGGATTGCTCATTCCTTCAAAGCGGAGTACTTTATCAACATCAAAATCTTCAACTCCAAAGGTTTCATCTTTAGATTTAAGTTCTATTTCTTCATCAAGAAGGTTGAAATCGTGTTCGTAACCTTCTTCCAGTTTTAATTTGTTTATCGCTTGAGAAAGCGTTCCGTAATCTTTCATCTTAATTTATTTGACTGATTTATAATGTTAAATTACGTTGACAAGCCCTGATATGCAAATATTGAAACTTGTTTAGGATAAGTTTAACTCCTTAAGAAGCCTTATTTTAAAAGGCCTGGGGAGATTTTTAGAAATTTCAGTCCAGAAGTTAATCCTTCTTATTATTATTGTTTCTGAAATTGAAAAGACCCAATGGAAAAACCAGTAAAAAGAAAACATACCATCCAGTTACGAGGCCTATAATGGTAATAATGCCCGCAATTATATAAAACCAATAAGATTTTTGAAATTTCATACTTTACACCTGAAGTTGGTAAACAAATGTACTAATATGAAGCTCTCTAAAAAACGATAATCAATAAAAGAAAAATTATAGCAAGATAAATTAGCCAGAAAGGCTTAAGGTTTTTTGGATTACTACCAAAACAGATCTTTGTCAGTTTGAAATAAAAACTGCGGTTTTTGGCGATATGGTTATAACCGTTTTTGCTAATAATTTTAAACCAGGTATACTTATTAAAGTGTAGATGCCATTTTTTATTTCCGGAATGATATAAACTCCTGTATGCAGAGTCTGGGCCGCTATACACTTTACCGTCAGGTTCAATTAACCTGCTGGCTTTTTTAAATTCTTTGAGAGGAATATCAGGAAAATTTTGTGCCTTCTCCTGGTAGGTTTCAAAAAATACTTTTCCCCGGGTTTTACTTTCCCAATTAGTTTTCCAAAATTTACAAAAACCGCAAGTTCCATCCCAGATTAGCGTTGGTCTTTTTGGCGGGTTTTCGGTTCTTTTAATTTCAGTGTACATGTAAAACTAATTGATCTTTTTTATATTTGAACGTGTAAGCTTCTGGAGACATTTAGTATGCCGAAGTCTATTAACTCGATAATTTATTAGATATTTGCAAATTAGCAATTTCAGTAAAATAAAATAAGTGAAAAGCATTCAATTATTAAGAATTCGGCAGGCGTCATACGTTCACCATTTTGAGAAAATTAATGCTATCTCGGTTGGTTATTTGTAACCCGGGATTAATTATTTAGGGATTAAACGATAAAATATGAAAAACAAAATCACTTTAAAGGAACTTGCAAAATTGCTTAATGTTTCAGTTTCTACGGTTTCCAAAGCATTGCACGATAGTCCTGAAATTAGTCCCAAAACTGTTGAGCGGGTTAAAGAACTTGCAAAACTTCATAATTATCGGCCAAATCCGGTAGCGGTAAATTTAAAAAGCAGTAAAAGCGGCACAATAGGAGTGATTATTCCCAATATTTCGAATACTTTTTTTGCTAATGTATTATCTGGAATTGAAGCTACAGCGCAAAAAGCCGGTTTGCAGGTAATCACTTATATTTCTAATGAAAGCTTAGAACGGGAACAACAAATTGCCGAGATGTTAACTTCCGGTTTTGTAGATGGTGTACTTATCGCTATTTCTGAAGAAACACAACGTAAGAAAGAATATGACCATTTGTTTAACCTGGTAGATTATGATATTCCTGTGGTTTTATATGACAGGATTAACATTGATCTTCCAGTGGATAAAATTGGAGTAGATGATGAACATAGTTTTGAAGAAGCTACTCGGTTATTGCAAGCCCGCGGAATTAAGAAAATTGGAATCGCAACTTCTATCCATCATTTAGGAGTTGGGAAATTGAGAATTGCCGGTTATAGAAATGCTTTAAAAAACGAAAAAGATTTTTATATAGCAAACTCCTCTAAACCCGATACTTTAAGAGAGAAAACCAAAAAGTTATTAGTAGAAGATAAAGTTGAAGCTATACTTTGCAGCGATTTTGAAAGTACCATGTTGGTTTATAGAATGGCCTATGAGAATAAAATAAATATTCCGAAAGATTTAAAAGTTATCGGATTTATAAATGGAGATGTGGCGCGCTATTTAACTCCGTCAATTAGCTATGTGGAACAATTTCCCGGCGAGATAGGGCAGCAGGCTGTAGATTTATTAGTAGACCGGATAGAGAATCGTGTTGCTGGAAAACTACCATTAAATAAGACTATACACACTAAACTTATGCAGTTGGAATCTACGGCGTTTTAAAAAAGATTCCAGGTTTTTAAATTTAATTATCAATTAGAGAAATTTTAGATGAAAGAGAAATATTCAGAAAAGAAAATTCTGATTACCGGTGGTGCGGGTTTTATAGGTTCTCACGTAATCCGACTTTTTGTAACTAAATATCCAAATTATCAAATCTTTAATTTAGATGCCCTAACCTATGCAGGCAATCTTGAAAATATTAAAGATATTGAGAATGCCGAAAATTATCATTTTCTAAAAGCTGATATTACTGATGCTGGTTTAATAAAGGCTTTATTTCAAAAACATCAATTTGATCATATAATTCACTTAGCTGCAGAATCACATGTAGATCGTTCTATTTCTAATCCTAAAATTTTTGTAGATACCAACGTTACCGGAACGCTTAATTTAATGGAAGCGGCCCTTGAAATATGGCAGGGTAATTTTGAGAATAAATTATTCTACCATATTAGTACAGATGAAGTTTATGGAACTTTAGGGGAAACAGGGTTATTTACCGAAACCACCGCATATTCTCCTAACTCACCCTATTCGGCTTCAAAGGCGGCATCAGACCATTTTGTGCGGGCCTATGGCGAAACCTATGATTTGCCTTATGTAATTTCAAATTGTTCAAATAACTACGGTCCTAACCAATTTCCTGAGAAATTAATTCCTTTATTTATCAATAATATAATTGAAGGTAAAACTTTACCGGTTTATGGCGATGGAAAATATAATCGCGATTGGCTGTATGTGTTAGATCATGCGAAGGCCATAGATTTAGTATTTCATAAAGGGAAAAATAAATCGACTTACAACATCGGCGGATTTAATGAGTGGCAAAATATAGATTTAATTAAGTTGCTCTGTAAAATAATGGATAAAAAACTCGCTAGGAAAGAAGGCAAATCTGAAGCGCTCATCACCTTCATTAAAGACCGCCCGGGCCATGATAAACGCTATGCGATAGATGCTAGTAAAATCAATGCGGAACTTGGCTGGAAACCATCGGTAACTTTTGAAGAAGGTTTGAAAAAAACTGTAGATTGGTATTTACAGAATCCCGGTTGGATAGAAGCCGTGGTTTCCGGAAGTTATAAAGAATATTATAAAGAGCAGTATAATGGAATTTAATTGAATCTTTTTTTTAAATTATGTTTTATAATTTGAAGTCTACTCTTTCTAAAATTTAAGTTAAAAAGTTTTTTTTCAAATCTTTCTATATAACCGTATTTAGGTCTTCTGAATGCTTCTTCTTTTTTCTGATTAAAGATAACCTTAAAAAAGTCAAGTAGTTTGTTTTGAGATAAATGATAAGGAATAGTGTTATCTATTAATGCAGGAGCGTTCAACATGTCTAGATATAGAGTATCGTTATTATCTAACTCTTTCACTCGCTTTAGAATGTCTTCAAGTGATTTATAGTCGTGACAATTAATAAATGAGTTTGGATTAAAATCTTTGGTTACTTCAGGATTACCCCAGTAAATAGGAATTGTATTAGAAATAAAGGCATGTAAAATTTTCTCAGTGGTATAGCCTGGACAAAATGAATTTTCAAAGGCAATTGTGAATTTACATTTTGATTGAAAATCCAGTTTAGAGTACATCCAATCTTTTGTATATCTACCCCCCACATCAAATTCATAATTTCTAAGATGAGTCCCTACAGAGTGTACCATTTTATACTCATTTAGAAAATGATAAAAATTATCCCGAAAAGGATTGGCGTTGGCATTAGAATAGATATAATTACAAAAAAAAGATTTTTCTTTTAGGGTTTCTATTGTATTTGTGCGGGATAGCAAAACCTCTTTAAACTGGTCTTCCATTATAGCAAATAGAGGAAATCTTAGATATCTATCATTAAAATCCAAAAAATGAAAACCAATCCCGTAATCACATAAATTAAAATCAGGGAGCACATTTTCGCCTGAATAATATATTCTTATAGCATCTTTGTAATTTAAGAAATCGTAACCAAATGAAGAAAAAATAAGATAATCGGGATTATTTTCATCAAAGATTAATTTATAATCTTTGCTAAGAAGTATTGTTAAGTAATTATTTTTGGGATTTATATCGTTGGTGAAATCTGAAAACCAAATCTTAATCTCTTTTTTCATAGTACAGCTTAATTTTCAAAGGTATAAAATTCATTAGAATTATCGTTTTAATTTCTTATACCTAAATTCTGCGGAAGTTAATTATATTAGCACTTAAGGTTATTTAAATATTTTTTATTAAATGAAAGGAATAATTCTAGCCGGTGGCACTGGCTCCCGTTTATATCCACTTACCAGGAGTGTTTCGAAACAATTACTGGCGGTTTATGACAAACCTATGATCTATTATCCGCTATCTGTTTTAATGTTAGCTGGGATAAGGGAGATTCTAATTATTTCAACCCCTAAAGATCTTCCTAATTTTCAAAAATTATTGGGCGATGGAGAAGCCTGGGGATTAAATTTGTCTTATGCTGAACAACCTAAACCCAACGGACTTGCCGAAGCTTTTATTATAGGGGAAGATTTTATTAAAAATGATGATGTATGCCTGGTGTTGGGAGATAATATTTTCTATGGTCAGGGTTTTAGTAATTTACTTGAAAGTGCAGTAAGGAATTGTAAGAATAGTAACGAAGCTACTGTATTTGGCTATTATGTAAATGAACCAAAACGTTATGGAGTTGTAGATTTTGATGAAAGTGGAAACGCATTGAGTATAGAAGAGAAACCGGAAAAACCTAAAAGTCACTATGCAGTGACCGGACTTTACTTTTATCCAAATTCAGTAATTGAAATTGCTAAAAACTGTAGACCTAGTGCAAGGGGAGAGTTGGAAATAACCAGTATTAACCAGGAATATTTAATTAAAAAACAGTTAAAAGTGGAAATTATGGGACGTGGTTATGCCTGGTTGGATACCGGCACGCACGATTCTATGTTGGAGGCTTCTAATTTTGTACAAACCATAGAGAAAAGACAGGGGTTAAAAATCGCCTGTCCTGAAGAGATAGCTTTTCGGAAAAATTATATTCAGAAAGATCAATTACAAAAATTAGCTACTGATTTAGAAAAAAGTGAGTATGGAAAGTATTTGATGAATTTGATTAGATAAATAGTATTTCTTTTTAATTACTGTTTTTTTTGTAGTCATTTCTTCATATATATAAGTGTCATCTATTTCTTAAGGTTTCTAAATTACCTTTCAGGAATTTTTTTAGAATATTCTTAATTTCTTTTGTTCTCGAAGCTAATTCTAGCACATTTTATAAAAAAAGTTAATCTCCTTTAACAACCTCAAAAAACTAACATATTAATACCCTATTAATTCGATAGACTAATAGGAAATATTATATTTGCCAAGTATCTCTATATTGTCAAAAATTGAAAATTGTATGGAAAATGAAATTCAGAATAAAATTCAGCAAGATTACCTGGTGGCAATACAAGCATCGGTTGAGGCGGGTTTAGAGATTTTAAGAATCTACGAAAATGGAGATTTTCAGGTAGAATTAAAGGAGGATGATTCGCCGGTAACGCTGGCAGATAAAATGGCAAATAAAATCATTATAAACTATCTACAGCCTACCGGAATCCCAATTATTAGTGAAGAAAATATAGAAATTGAATATTCTGAAAGAAAAAAATGGGGTTCCTGTTGGATTGTTGATCCTCTGGATGGTACTAAAGAATTTATAAAAAAAAGTGGTGAGTTTACAGTGAATATTGCCCTCGTAAAAAATAATAAGCCAATTTTCGGGGTTATCTATATTCCTGTGAGTAAAGAGCTGTATTTTGGTGATGTAATGGAGGGTAAGTCTTTTAAAATCATCGTTGATAATAAAATTGATGAAGGGGATTTATTAAAGAATGCAGAAGAGATATTTCCAGGGAATGTTGGTAGAATAATACATATTGCAGGTAGTCGCTCGCATATTAATGAACAAACCCTCAGATTTATAGAGGGAATCAAGGAAAAATACTCTCAAGAGGTGAAAGTCATTCCAAAGGGAAGTTCTCTCAAATTTTGCCTCATGGCAGAAGGGTGCATTGATGTATATCCAAGGCTGGGACCAACTATGGAGTGGGACACCGCTGCAGGTCATGCTATTTGTAAAGCCGTTGGGTTGAAAGTAATGGATAAGGAAACCAAAAGTGAAATAGTTTATAACAGAAGAAACTTGTTAAACAACTCTTTTGTTGTTTCTAATCTTTAGTGATTTAATTAGCATTACCTTACAACATAGGGCTTGAGATAAGGAAAACTTGGTTTATTTAAAGTTGTAACAAAATTGGGTTTATATTATATTCTTGAAAATATATTAAAATTCAATCTAATAAATGAGTCAAATAGATAATATCACAACATTTAATTTTTCCCTGGGAAGGGAAGAACGAAATAAATTAAATGCACATAGCTCATTTGTAGTGTGGTTTACCGGCCTATCGGGTTCGGGGAAATCCAGTCTCGCAAATATGGTAGAGAAATTACTTTATGAGCAAAAAGTTAGAACCTTTGTTTTAGATGGTGATAGTTTAAGGAAGGGCCTAAACAAAGAATTAACTTTTAGCCTTAAAGAGAGAGAAGAGAATTTAAGAGTAGCTGCAGAAGTTGCAAAGATTTTGATTTCATCAGGCTCCGTGGTATTGGCTTCTTTTATTTCTCCGAAGCAGGCCAATAGGAATATGGTGAGAAAAATCATCGGAGAGCAGGATTTTATTGAAGTTTTTGTAAATACCAGTCTGGAGACTTGTGAAAAAAGGGATGTCAAAGGTTTATATAAAAAAGTAAGAGCTGGGGAGATTAAAAATTTTACGGGAATTGATTCACCTTACGAAAAACCAATTAATCCAGATATTGAAATAGAAACTGAAAAAGAAAATTTAGAAGAAGCAGCTAGCAGAATTTTAAAACTGCTTCAAAAGAAACTTGAATTAAAGTAAAATGAGCAAGTATTATTTAAATTATTTGGACGAATTAGAATCGGAAGCGATCTATATTTTACGTGAAGTATGGGCGCAATTCGAGAATCCTGTGATTCTTTTTTCAGGAGGGAAAGATTCTATTCTGGTAACCCATTTAGCGAAGAAAGCGTTTTATCCCAGTAAAATACCGTTTGCGCTAATGCACGTAGATACTGGTCATAATTTCCCGGAAACTATTCATTTCAGAAATGATTTAGTTGAGCAACTTGGTGTAAAATTAATTGTAGGTTCAGTGCAGGAATCTATAGATAATGGCCGTGTGGCCGAGGAGAAAGGGAAGAATGCTACCAGAAATGCTTTACAAATTACCACGCTTCTTGATGCGATTGAAACAAATAAAATAGATTGTGCTATTGGCGGCGGAAGAAGGGATGAAGAAAAGGCCCGGGCCAAAGAACGCTTCTTTAGCCATCGTGATGATTTTGGGCAATGGGATCCTAAAAATCAACGACCGGAGTTGTGGAACATTTTAAACGGAAAACATTTTGAGGGAGAGCATTTTAGAGCATTTCCAATAAGTAACTGGACCGAAATGGATGTTTGGAATTATATTAAAAGAGAAAATTTAAGTATTCCTTCTCTTTATTTTGCTCACGAGAGAGAGGTTGTTTTTCGTAGTAATTCCTGGATACCGGTTTCAGAATACCTAAAACTAGAAGAAGGAGAAGAAGTTCAGAATAAAAAAATAAGATTCAGAACCTTAGGGGATATTACCATCACCGGTGGTATAGAATCTGAAGCAGATTCTTTAGCGAAAATAGTCAAAGAAGTTGCGGCAATGCGTAAAACCGAAAGGGGAGATCGCTCTGATGATAAGCGAAGTGAAACTGCGATGGAAGATCGTAAGAAGCAAGGCTACTTCTAGAGAACGTCATCCTGAACCTGTTTCAGGATCTAACACGAAAACAAGTTTGATGTGGCTTCCACAAACAAAATTCAATATGGAAATAACTAACAACCAACTACTAAGATTTACCACCGCCGGGAGTGTAGATGATGGGAAAAGTACTTTAATAGGAAGACTTTTATATGATTCGAAATCTATTTTTGAAGATCAATTAGATTCGGTGAGTAAAACCAGTGAAAAGAAGGGACACAACGGCGTAGATTTGGCTCTTTTTACCGATGGTTTAAAGGACGAACGAGAGCAGGGCATTACTATTGATGTGGCATATCGCTATTTTACCACGCCTAAGCGTAAATTTATAATTGCCGATACACCAGGCCATATTCAGTACACTAGGAATATGGTTACCGGAGCTTCTACGGCCAATGCCGCGGTTATTTTAATCGATGCCCGTCACGGAGTTATTGAGCAAACAAAAAGGCATTCGTTTATAGCTTCTTTACTAAACATTCCTCATCTAATTGTTTGTATTAACAAAATGGACCTGGTAGATTTTTCAGAAGAAGTGTATAACAATATTGTAACCCAGTTTGAAGAATTCTCTTCTAAACTTTTGATGAAAGATGTTCGGTTTATTCCTATAAGCGCTCTTCTTGGAGACAATGTGGTAAATCGTTCAAAAAATACAGATTGGTACCAGGATGGGACTTTATTAAGTACGTTGGAAACCTTACATATTAGTAGCGACATTAATAAGATAGATGCCCGTTTTGCTGTGCAAACCGTTTTACGACCTCAGAGCAAGGAATTTAGAGATTACCGCGGTTATGCCGGGAGAATTGCCAGTGGAATTTATCGGGTAGGGGATGAGGTGGCTGTTTTACCCTCCGGTTTTCAGTCTAAGATCAAGTCGATCAATACCGGGGAGCAGGAAGTCCAGGAAGCTTATGCGCCAATGAGCATTTCAATAACGCTTGAAGATGATATTGATGTAAGCAGGGGAAATATGATTGTGCGGAAAAACAATCAGCCTGAAATGGAACAGGAGTTTGACGTAATGTTATGCTGGTTGGCGAATGAAGCTGCTAAACCCAGAGCCAAATATACAGTTGTGCATACTTCCCATGAGGAGCGCGCCATAATTAAGGAAGTGGTTTATAAAATGGACATCAATACTTTTGAAAGAGACAGCGAAGATTCTAGTTTAAGTATGAATGATATCGCCAGGGTGAAAATAAGAACCACACGACGGATGATGTTAGACGCTTATAGGGATAACCGTAATACCGGTAGTATTATCCTTATAGACGAAAATACAAATGAAACCGTGGCAGCAGGGATGGTGGTGTAATTAAGCCATAAGCAGTAGGTTTAAGCTTTAAGCTAAAAGCCTACTGCTTAAAGCTTAAACCTATCCCTACGGTATACAGGTTCAATCTACAACCTATTGACAATCGCCTATATCAAAACCGTCTTTCAAATAATTTTTAACGTTTTTTCAAGCTTTTAAGCTTTCTTTAGCAATAGGCTCATAAAGAAATTCTATCTTTGCCGCCGATAAAAAGTTGAATTAAAATTCTCAAATGACTGAATTTCAGCAGAAATTAGAAAATAAAAAAATACTTGTTACCGGAGGTGCCGGGTTTATTGGTTCCAATTTATGTGAAACCTTAATTAATTTAAAAGCGAAAGTTGTATGTCTGGATAATTTTGCTACCGGTCATAAACATAACCTAGCTGCGATTATTAATCATGAGAATTTTCACTTAATAGAGGGAGATATTCGAGACCTGGATACCTGTCATAAAGCTTGTGAGAATGTAGATTATGTTTTACACGAGGCAGCTTTAGGTTCTGTGCCAAGATCTTTAGCTGATCCTATTACCAGTAACGAAGTTAATATTTCCGGATTTTTAAATATGCTTGTTGCAGCGCGTGACGCTGGAGTAAAACGATTTGTTTATGCGGCAAGTTCATCTACTTATGGAGATTCTGAAAAACTTCCAAAAGTTGAAGATGAAATCGGAAAGCCTCTTTCTCCCTATGCAATTACGAAATATGTAAATGAATTATATGCAGATATTTTTCAGGATGCCTATAAATTAGATACTATTGGATTAAGATATTTTAATGTTTTTGGAAGAAAGCAGGATCCAAATGGAGCTTATGCTGCAGTTATTCCGAAATTCGTTATGCAGTTTATGAAGCACGAAAATCCTTTGATTAATGGGGATGGTACTTATTCTCGCGATTTCACCTATATCGATAATGTTATTCAAATGAATCTGCGGGCAATAACTTCTGAAAATGAAAAAGCCGTAAATGAAGTTTATAATACAGCTGTTGGGGATAGAACCAATTTAGTAGAGCTTACTCAATTACTGAAAAAACATCTCTCTGATTTTGACCCTGAGATTGCCAATGTAGAAGTGAAACACGGGCCAAATAGAGCAGGGGATATACCACATTCTTTAGCCTCTGTTGATAAAGCAAAGAATTTACTAGGATATAAACCAAGTCATAGAATTGATAATGGTTTAAAAGAGGCTGTGGCCTGGTATTGGGAAAATCTTCAATAATTAGATATTTTGGAGATTATGAAAGATTTTGAAGTTTTAGATTGGGATTCTGATTTTTTTGGGGTCAAAGTAGCAAAAATAGATCCTAAATTAAAAATTGAGAATTATAACAAGCTAATCCAAAACCTGGATAAAGAAAATATAGAATTGGCTTATTTTAATTCTGATTTTGTTTTACCATCATCCGATTTATATGAAGTAATAAAGTTAGATAATAAAATAGCCTTATCTAAGAAATTGGGTACAAGAAAAGACTTTCATCCCGGAATTAGATTCTATACAAATTCTACCCCAACACCAGAAATGTTTCAGTTATCTAAAAGGATAGCAAGAAGGAGTAAATTTTACGATGATGCTAATATTTCGAAGAAGAAAGTTTACGAACTTTATGAACTTTGGCTAGATAAATCGGTTAAAGGAATACTCGCAGATGCGGTTATTGTTTATGAAGAAAATGGTGTGATTTTAGGCCTGGTAAGTATTAAGATTAACGAAAAAAATGAAGGTATCATACCGCTTTTAGGAGTAGATGCAAAGCACGAAGGTAAAAGTATATCTTTTTATTTAATGGCTGCGGTGGAGACCTACCTACTTGAAAATAATTGTGAAGTTTTAATAAGCAGTACCCAGGCGCAAAATTTAAAGGCCTTAAAGGTTTATGAAAGATTCGGAGTGCATTGCGAAAAGGGTCTTTATATTAATCACTTGTGGAGAAAACCTATAGCGAATTAGATGGAAATACCTTTTAACCTGCCATATCTTACCGGTAAAGAAACGACCTATATGGCCGAAGCTTTGGCTTCCGGTAAGCATGCCGGTAACTATAGTTTCAATAGTCGGGTAAAAGATTTAATGGAACGTAAATATAACCTGAAAGGTGTTTTTCTTACTCCTTCCTGTACTGCAGCTTTGGAAATGGGAGCTTTACTTGCTAATATTCAGCCGGGTGACGAGGTTATTATGCCTTCTTTTACCTTTAGTTCTACTGCTAATGCTGTGGTAATATTTGGTGCGAAGCCGATCTTCTGTGAAGTTAGAGCTTCAGATATGAATATTGATCCAGGTAAGATAGAGGGGTTAATTACTCCTAAAACCAAAATGATTATTCCTATAGATTATGCGGGAGTGCCTTGTGATATAGATGAAATAATGCAGATAGCTGAAAAATATAATCTTACTGTGATGCAGGATTGTGCTCAATCCTATGGTTCTTTATACAAGAAGGAGATAAGCGGAAAAAAAGCGCATTTAGCCTGCTATAGCTTTCACGACACAAAAAATTATAGCTGCGGGGAAGGTGGTGCAATTGCAGTAAATAAGGCTGAATACCGGGAAAGAGCTAGTTTTATAATGGAAAAAGGTACCGATCGCAACAGAGTTGTGAAGGGTTTGCAAAATAAGTATTCCTGGATAGAAAAAGGGTCAAGTTACCTACTTTCCGATATTTTAGCCGGAATGTTACTGGCTCAGTTAGAAGGTGAAGATGAAATTAAGGCAAAGAGAAAATCAATTTATAATTATTATTTTCATCATTTAAAGGACTTCGTAGACAGGGGTTGTGTAAAAATTCAGGAAACTGACACTTTCAAAATCTCTAACTACCATTGTTTTTGGTTGATTTTCAATTCAAACAAGCAAAGGGAGTTTTTTATACAAGAAATGGAAAATAAGGGTATCGCGGCTTATACAAGTTATATCCCATTGCATTCTTCTAAAATGGGTTTGAAATTCGGCTATAATAAAGAAGATCTACCCGTAACAGAAGATTTGGCGTCCCGTTTGGTTCGTCTGCCTCTATACCCAGATTTAACTTTGAAAGAAGTGGAATTCGTAATTCAATCAATTAAAGAAATTTTTAAGAAAAAATTTAAGCTCAGTAATCTATAAACTATTTAATAAAATTAGTTTGCATTTTAAATTATAAAGATGAATAATAAAAAGATAGCCGTAATTGGTTTAGGGTATGTAGGTTTGCCTTTAGCAAGATTATTTGCTACTAAATATCCGGTAATAGGTTTTGATATAAACCAGGCGAGAATTAAAGAACTGATGTCTGGTCATGATTCAACCTTAGAGGTAGAAGATGATATATTACAGTCGGCTTTGGTTCAAAAGGAGGAATTGCAAAATGTTAATGGTTTATTTTGTTCAGCTGATCTTGAGGATATTGAGGATTGTAATTATTATATTATTACTGTTCCTACCCCGGTAGACAAAAATAATAGACCTGATCTTACACCATTATATAAAAGCAGCGAAACCGTAGCAAAAGTTCTTAAAAAGGGAGATGTCGTTGTTTATGAATCCACGGTTTATCCTGGCGTGACAGAAGATGAGTGCGTTCCTGTTTTGGAGAAACATAGCGGACTTAAATTCAATGAAGATTTCTTTGTGGGGTATTCACCTGAAAGGATTAATCCGGGAGATAAAGAGCATACGGTAGATAAGATTCTAAAAGTTACGGCTGGTTCTACACCTGAAATCGGGAAGAAGGTAGATGAGCTTTATGCTGAAGTAATTACCGCAGGTACTCACCTGGCGCCGACTATTAAGGTAGCTGAGGCTGCAAAAGTTATTGAAAATTCACAAAGAGACATAAATATTGCATTCGTAAATGAACTTGCTAAAATATTCAACATGATGGGTATTGATACGCAGGATGTTTTAGAGGCTGCGGGTACCAAGTGGAATTTCCTTCCCTTCAAACCCGGTCTCGTAGGTGGGCATTGTATTGGGGTAGATCCTTATTACCTGGCGCAAAAAGCACAGGAAATAGGGTATCATCCTGAAATCATCCTTGCCGGACGAAGAATGAATGATTCTATGGGACAGTATGTAGCTTCTGAAGTTGTTAAACTGATGTTGCAAAATGACCAAAAAGTAAAAGGTGCTAATATTCTGGTTTTAGGAATTACCTTTAAAGAGAATTGCCCGGATGTTAGGAATACGAAAGTAGTAGACGTAATTAGAAATCTGACAGAATTCGGAACTAATGTTACTATTTACGATCCGCTGGCCAACCCAGCAGAAGTAAATCACGAATACGGACTAACAACTGTAAAAGAACTTCCAAAAGAAAAATATGATGCTGTGGTGTTAGCAGTGGCTCATAAAGAATTCCTGGAAATGGATCTTGATCAGTTAAAAAACGGAAATACCGTTGTTTATGACGTGAAAGGTGTTCTTGGAGATAGATGTGATAAGAAACTTTAAATTAAAGTATAATCAATTTAAAACCTGAAACTAGCTCAGGGTGAATAATTATTTGTTAAATCCATACGGATTGACATCGAAGTTAAATTAATATGAAAATAAAAAATATTTGCTGTATAGGTGCAGGTTATGTAGGAGGACCAACAATGGCGGTAATTGCCCAAAAATGTCCTGAAATAAACGTAACCGTGGTGGATATAAATGAGGAAAGGATAAAAGCCTGGAATGATCAAGATGTAGAAAATATTCCAATTTATGAACCTGGTTTGTCGAATGTGGTAAAAGAAGCTCGTAATAGAAATTTATTTTTTTCTACGGACGTTGATGCAGCAATCGATAAGGCCGATATGATCTTTATTTCGGTTAATACACCAACCAAAACTTACGGAATTGGAAAAGGGATGGCCGCCGATCTAAAGTACATTGAACTTTGTGCTCGCCAGATAGCGAGGGTTTCAAAAACCGATAAAATTGTTGTTGAAAAATCTACCTTACCGGTTCGTACCGCCGAGGCTTTAAAGAATATTCTTGATAATACAGGGAACGGTGTAAATTATCAAATTCTTTCCAATCCTGAATTTTTAGCGGAGGGAACTGCGATTGATGACCTTATGACTCCTGATCGCGTTTTGATTGGAGGAGATATCGATACTCCTGAAGGGAAAGAAGCGGTTCAGGCTTTAGTTGACGTATATGCACATTGGGTGCCAAGAGAGCGACTACTAACCACCAATGTATGGTCTTCAGAACTCTCTAAGCTTACAGCAAACGCCTTTCTGGCACAGCGCGTTTCGAGCATTAATGCAATGAGTGAGCTTTGTGAAAAATCTGGTGCCGATGTTAAGGAAGTTTCTAAGGCCATAGGCATGGATTCCAGAATTGGTCCTAAATTTTTACAAGCTTCAGTTGGTTTTGGTGGGTCTTGTTTTCAAAAGGATATCCTGAACCTGGTTTATATCTCTAAATCTTTTGGTCTGCACGAAGTAGCCGATTATTGGGAGCAGGTAATTATAATGAACGACCATCAGAAAAAACGTTTTGCTTACAAAATTGTGCAAACTCTTTTTAATACTGTTTCGGGAAAGAAAATTGCGTTACTGGGTTGGGCCTTTAAAAAAGACACCAACGATACCCGGGAATCGGCAGCTATTTATGTTGCAGACTATTTATTGAACGAACAGGCCGAGATCGTAGTGTATGATCCAAAAGTAAAAAAAGAACAAATTTTTGCAGATTTAGACTATTTGAATACTCGTTTTTCTGAAGAAAATCGCTCTCGGGTTACGGTAGTAAATACGCCTTATGAAGCCACTGAAGATGCTCATGCTGTGGCAGTCTTAACCGAATGGGATGAGTTTAAAGACCTGGATTGGGAAAGGATTTATAATGAAATGCTTAAACCTGCATTTCTTTTTGACGGTCGTAGGTTATTGGAAAGAGCCACTAAAGAAAAAATGGGATTTGAGTTTTATGCAATTGGGAGTTAAAATTAGCTTTTAAAAAATAAATAGTATGTTAGAAAATAAATCGATTTTAATAACTGGAGGCACAGGTTCTTTAGGACAAGCCTTAACCTCTCATATCCTCAAGAAATACCCTGGAGTAAGAAGACTTGTAATATTCTCGCGAGATGAGCAGAAACAGTTCCAAATGGCTCAGGAGTTTCCTGCCAATAATTTTCCTCAATTGCGTTTTTTTATAGGAGACGTAAGGGATGAAGCCAGGGTAAAAAGAGCTTTAAAAGGAATAGACTATGTAATTCACGCGGCAGCGATGAAACATGTCCCTATTGCGGAGTATAACCCTATGGAGTGCGTGAAAACCAATATTATGGGGGCTGAGAATATTATAAATGCCTGTCTGGAAACCGATGTCTCACGAGTAGTAGCTCTTTCAACAGATAAAGCTGCTGCTCCTATTAATTTATACGGAGCAACTAAATTAGCTTCAGATAAATTATTTGTAGCTGCTAATAATATTACCGGTTGGAATCCAATTAAATTTTCAGTGGTACGTTATGGTAATGTTATGGGTTCAAATGGTTCTGTAATTCCATTTTTTCTCAAAAAGAAAAAAGAAGGAGTATTGCCTATTACAGATCCAACTATGACTCGATTTAATATTTCCCTTCAGGGAGGTGTAGATATGGTGATGCATGCTTTGGAAAACGCCTGGGGAGGGGAAATTTTTGTACCTAAAATTCCTTCTTATAAAATTACCGATATAGCCGAAGCCATAGGGCCAGATTGTGAGAAGCCTGTAGTAGGCATTCGCCCCGGGGAGAAAATTCACGAAGAAATGATCACCGATTCTGATTCTTATTACACTTATGATTTAGGAAAATACTACACTATTTTGCCGGCTACCCATAAGTGGAAGTTAGAAGATTTTGTTGAAAAATTTAATGCTAAGAAAGTAGCGCCTGGTTTTCAATATAATTCAGGAGAAAATGAAGAATGGGAAACAGTTGAAAATCTTAGAACTTTAATTAAAGAACACGTTGATCCAACCTTTGAAGTATAATTTATGAACAATCCTATTCCATACGGAAGGCAAAATATCACAGAAGAAGATATTGAAGTGGTGGTGTCCACTTTAAAATCAGATTACCTTACACAGGGGCCTAAAATTGCTGAGTTTGAAGAAGCTTTCGCAAATTATGTTGATTCTAAATTCGCTGTTGCGGTTTCAAATGGCACTGCAGCACTCCATTTATGTGCTCTTGCATTAAATGTGAAACAAGGAGATAAGGTAATAACTACACCAATTACCTTTGCTGCGTCAGCCAATTGTGTACGTTATTGTGGAGGGGAAGTTGTATTTGCAGATATAGACCCGGAAACTTACCTTCTCGATATAAATAATGTGCGCAAACTTTTGGAAGCTGAACCTAAAGGGGCTTATAAGGGGATTATTCCTGTTGACTTTGCCGGAAGAGCGGTAGACCTGGAAGCTTTTAGAAACCTTGCCGATGAATACGGGCTTTGGATTATTGAAGATTCCTGCCATGCACCGGGAGGATTTTTTAATGATGCTAAAGACGATAAACAACTTTGTGGTAACGGAAAATTCGCCGATTTAGCTATTTTTTCCTTTCATCCGGTAAAACATATCGCCAGTGGAGAAGGTGGGATGATCACCACCAATAACAAAGACCTTTACGAGAAACTTCTGCAACTAAGAACTCATGGCATCGTAAAAGATGATAGTAAATACCAAAATTCAGTTGCATTTGCTTCAGGTGTAAACGAATCCCTAATCCCTAATCCCCAATTAACCGATTACCCAACCTGGTATATGGAAATGCAGGAATTAGGTTATAATTATAGGATAACAGATTTCCAGGCAGCGTTAGGTGAAAGCCAATTAAAAAGAGCCAATGACGGCTTAAAACGTCGTCGGGAAATAGCAGAAACGTATTTTGAAGCTTTTAAGGGAAAAGATTACATAAAAGGCCAATCTGGAGTGATTGGTGGTCACGCTTATCATTTATATATTCTCGAAGTAGAAGACCGTTTAGGATTATACAATTATTTACGAGATCAAAACATTTTTGCACAAATTCATTATATCCCCTGTCATTTAATGCCTTATTATCGAGAGTTGGGTTGGAAAGAAGGAGATTTGCCCAATGCGGAAGATTATTACAGACATTGTATAAGTTTGCCAATGTTTCCAACATTAACTAATGAAGAACAGGATTTTGTGATTGATAAAGTAAATTCATTTTATGAAGGGTAGTGAAAAACTAGGATTGGGAACTGTTCAATTCGGACTTCCTTATGGTATTTCAAATAAGAACGGGCAAACTTCAACAACTGAAGTTGCTAAAATTCTTGCGACTGCGAAATCTTATGAAATTGAGGTATTGGATTCGGCAAGTGCTTATGGCAATAGTGAAGAAGTCTTGGGAA
The DNA here is from genome assembly GCF_000745315.1 of Salegentibacter sp. Hel_I_6. Classification (NCBI taxonomy): domain Bacteria; kingdom Pseudomonadati; phylum Bacteroidota; class Flavobacteriia; order Flavobacteriales; family Flavobacteriaceae; genus Salegentibacter; species Salegentibacter sp. Hel_I_6. Next base: position 3,694,551 of record NZ_JQNQ01000001.1, read on the forward strand.
AAGAAGATTTATCTTCATTTAAAGTAATTTCGAAGTTTATGCCAGAATCAAATAGAAAGCCTATTTTTAAACAACTGAAAAAGAGTTTAGAAAGTTTAGGCTTAAATTTTCTATATGGCTATCTTGCCCATAGACCAATGTCACTATTAGAACAACCTGGTCAATGGGAACAATTAATTAAGTTTCAGAAAGAAAGAAAAATAAAAAAAATAGGATTTTCGCTCAATGAACCAGAGGAATTACATAAACTATTAGATAAAGGTTATATACCAGAAATAGTTCAAGTTCCCTTTAATTATTTTGATAATAGATTTGAAGATTCACTTATTTTACTAAAAAAAATGAATTGTGAAATTCATACACGATCAACATTCTTACAAGGCCTATTCTTTATAGAACCAGATAAGCTTAGTTCTTATTTTAATGAGATTAAAAGTAATCTTAGGGAATTACAATCATCGCATGAAAATCTTTCTGCTTCATTGCTTAATTTCGTTTTAAATAAAGACTTTATAGATAAAGTAATTGTCGGTGTTGAAAACACTAATCAATTACGTGAAAACATTGAAGGTCTAAATAATGCAAAGGATTTACCTCCAAATACTGATAAAGTTTCAAATAACATTCTTAACCCTTCGCTTTGGAAAAAATAAAATTTAATGATTTATAATTTCGATCTTAGTAAAAATACAATATTGGTTACTGGTGGTTATGGATACCTTGGTAAAGCGGTTACTGAAAATCTTTTGTTTCATAAAGCTAGAGTAATTGTTTTGGGTAGAAATAAAGAAAAATTTAAAGAAACTTTTAAAGATAATGAGTTCCTCGGCAATACACTTTCATTTCATTACTGTGACGTTTCAGAAACGCAGAGTATAAAAAATGCTTTTCTAGAGATTTCAAAGAATTACTCTATATCAGTATTAATTAATAACGCCTTTTATTCTTCGGGGCAATCTCCAGAGAATATGAAAGATGATGATTGGGAAAATGGTATAGACGGGACATTGAATTCAGTATTTAGGGCTATTAGAGAGATTATTCCTTATTTTAAAAGTAATGGCGGGAAAATTATTAATGTATCTTCTATGTATGGATTAGTAGCACCAGAATTTTCGGTTTATCAGAACTCCCCCAGTTCATTAAATCCACCACATTATGGTGCGGCTAAGGCCGGAGTGATTCAATTAACTAAATATTATGCTTCCTATTTAGGACAATATAATATAAATGTAAATGCTGTAACACCGGGTCCTTTTCCTTCAGAGTCAGTGCAAAAAGACAAAGATTTTATTAAAGCGTTGGCTAATAAAACATGTTTAGGAAGAATAGGAAAGCCAGATGATTTAGGTGGAGTTTTTACCTTCTTGTCATCAGATGCTTCTAATTTTATAACTGGACAAAACTTTATTGTAGATGGCGGTTGGACTTCAAAATAAAAAAATTGTTTTCATAATTCAGGCTCGTATGGGATCTACTCGTTTACCTGGGAAGATTTTGATGCCCTTACCGCTTGGATCGGATAAGTGCTTATTAAATTGGATTACCGATAGTTTAAAAACTTCAGGTTTTAACCACAGTATTTTTATTGCGACTTCATTGAGTTCCAAGAATGATCTTCTGAAAAAATTTTGCAGTAAGAATGATATTGAGTGTTATAGAGGAAGCGAAGAGAATGTTCTTAGTAGATTTATAGATATAGCTAATACTAATGAATTTGATCTTGTGGTGCGCTTTACGGGAGATAACCCATTTATTGATGTGAATTTACTTGATAAAAGCATTGCATATCATCTTGAAGAACAAGCAGACTATACGACAACTGGTGGTTTACCTTTGGGTATGAATTTTGAAATAATTGATGCGAAAGCTTTTGTGGGATTAGATAAAAAGCATCTTTCTACTTCAGAAAAGGAACATGTTACAATGCATTTTAGAGAATCTGGAGATTATAAAACGAACACTTTTTATCCTATTAAAGAAGATTTGAGTAGCTTAAGACTTACTGTGGACTATCCTTCAGACTACCTTTTAGTATCAGCTATTTTTTCAATCGCTGAAAAAAGAAATGTCAATCCAGACATTCATCTAATTAAATATTGTTTGAAAGAATATGCATGGATTTTTGAAACTAATCAAGATAACATCCAAAAAAATGCTTCTAAAACCATTGAGCAAGAAATAGCAAAAGCAAAACCTATACTTAATAAATATGGTTTTAAGAAATTAATAGCAGTTATTGAGAAAAATGAATAAGTACAAAGCTCTAAAAAATCAAATTTTTGAGTGCGGTGAATTTTCTATAGTTCCAATCCGGGCACAAGATCGTTATGACATAATGAAATGGCGTAATGAGCAGCAATATCACTTACGTCAAAATGAAGTTTTAACAAAGGAAAAACAGGATTTCTATTTTAATACTATTATTGCAAAACTATTCGAGGAAGACAAACCAGAACAGCTTTTATTTTCATACTTAAAAGATGGTAAATGTATTGGTTATGGAGGTCTTGTACATATTAATTGGATAGATAGGCATGCAGAGGTGTCTTATATTATGGAAACCTCCCTGGAAGAAGAATTTTTTGGCTTCAATTGGACTAAATTCTTAAATTTAATTGAGCAGGTAGCGACGGAATTAGGTTTACATAAAATTTTCACTTATGCTTTTGACTTAAGGCCTCATTTATATTCAGCTTTGGAAAGTAATAATTACCGCAGGGAAGCACTTTTAAAAGAACATTGTTTTTTTGAAGGACAATATATAGATGTACTAATCCATTCTAAAATTTTTGAAAGGACTAGCTTGAGAAGAATCAACAAAAAAGATATAGATATAACCTTTCAATGGGTAAATGATTCTAATATTAGAAGCTTTTCGTTTAATAGAGATAAAGTGGAAAGGAAAAACCATAACCAGTGGTTTTATTCAAAACTGAATAGTACAGACTGCGAGTATTATATTTTAGACTTCAAGGGAGAACCAGCAGGTTCTATACGTTTTGATATTGATGCAATGAACGAGGCCAAAATAAATTATTTAATCGACCCAAAATTCACCGGTAGAGGATTAGGAACAGAGATTTTAAAGAAAGGTATTACTCTATTAAAAGACAATAAGCCAAATATAAAAAAAGTTTTTGGTTATGTATTAGAATCAAATAGAGCTTCTGTTCGAATTTTTGAAAAATTAAATTTCGATTTTATTGAAGAAAATGGAGTAGAATTGAAATACGAAAAAGAAATTAAATGAAAATAGAAGATTATAAAATTGGAACAGATTCATCAGTATTTATAATTGCTGAACTGTCTGCCAATCATAATGGAAGTTTAGAAACAGCATTAGAAACAGTTAAAGCCGCCAAAAGAGCGGGTGCAGATTGTATTAAACTGCAAACCTATACTGCAGATACTATTACCATTGATAGCGATAAGGACGATTTTAAAATAAAAGGAACTATCTGGGAGGGGAAGAATTTATATAAATTATATCAAGAGGCCTATACACCCTGGGAATGGCACAAAGAGATAATGGAAGTCGCCAAAAATGAAGGCTTATTATGTTTTTCATCACCTTTTGATAAAACAGCCGTAGATTTTCTGGAAGATTTGGAGGTACCGGCCTATAAAATTGCTTCTTTTGAAATTACAGATATTCCTTTAATAGAATATGTAGCATCAAAGGGGAAACCGGTTATTATTTCTACAGGAATTGCCGAAAAGGAAGATATAGAATTGGCTTTAGATGCCTGCCATCGTATGGGAAATAAGGATATTGTAATTTTAAAATGCACATCTTCCTATCCTGCTCCAATAGAAGAAGCTAATATGATTATGATAAGAGATATAGCCGAACGATATGGTGTGTTTTCAGGTTTGTCAGATCATACCTTGGGTACTACTGTGCCTGTTGTAGCCACCGCTTTTGGAGCAAAAATTATTGAAAAACATTTTATACTCAATAAAAGTGTAGGTGGTCCCGACGCCTCCTTTTCTTTGGATGAAAAAGAATTTTCTGAAATGGTTAAAGCTGTAAGAGAGGCAGAAAAAGCTATTGGAAAAGTTGATTATACTTTAACTGAAAAACAAATAAAAGGAAAAGATTTTAGCCGTTCTTTATATGTTGTAGATGACATTAAAGCCGGAGAAGTAATTACTGAAGAAAATGTGAAAAGTATACGTCCGGGATTTGGTATGCATCCCAAATATTTAAAGAATTTTTTAGGGAAAAAGGCAGATAGAAACTGGGAAAAAGGTGATCGGTTTTTAGATTAATTTGATAACTTAATTTATGATTGATTCAGTTTTTATAGATAATGCCTACGCTGCGATGGAGAGAGGTTTTCCAAAGTTTCGTAAAAGAAAAAAAAAGATGGCAAAACGATCAGTAATAAAAAATTTATGGAGCATATTATTTATTAGACCTGAGAAAAATAACGAAAACTTTTTTTTACTATATCCTAAGCCAGAAATTGAAAGAATATTTTCAAACATTCAACAGTTAAATTTTAATCATTCATCGTTTTTGAAGAGATCTTTATTTTTTCTTCAACTTGGATATATATCTTCAAACAGTAAAATTCGTGTTTGGGCCGCGAAAAAAGGATATCGTTATTTGCAGCAATATTTTGTTTCAGATAATATTACAATTTTAAACTGTGGTCCCTCTATATTAAGTCCTTTTTTGGCAAAATTATGTGAGGATAAGAATGACGAAAGTAAATTTTACATTATTCAGCACGGATTGTACCAAATTGACTACATGCCTTATCGTTTCGAATTTGCTTCAAAAGCTTGTATTTCTATTATCTGGAGTAATCTTCTTGCAAAGCATTATTTATCTCTAGGTATGGATGCCAAAAATATTATGGTGCTTCCTACATATTTATTTAGCCAAATAAAAAAATTAAATACTTCTAAAAAAGTTTTAATTATTGGCGAGTCCATAAATAAAATAAATTCAAATTTTGACAGAGAATACCAAGATAAAGTTACTAATGTAATATCATATTTAAAGGCCAATACGCATTATAGCGAATTTAAGTTTAAAAAGCATCCGCGAGCATTGCCTTCACCTGAATTAGATAAAGCATTAGAGGAGAATCAAATAGAATCAATAAGTGAAATTAAGTTAAACGATTTTGGTTTGGTTATTGGCGCCGTTTCCACTTTGATGATTGAAGCCTTAGCTGAAGGTTGTCGTGTACTACAACTTGCAATGGACGAATTTGAAATATCTGTGGGAGACTATTCGTTATACACTAGCATCGCATATCTGGAAGATATGAAGAACATAAAAGAAAAAATTGATATATTAAATAATATAAATAATAATTTTATTAAAAGTGAATTTTTAAGGGTAGAAGATAATTATGAATTTCACTATAAACTATTATTATAGTTAAAACTGGTGTATAGGTTGAAAAATTATAATTGAAATGTCAGTTTTCTTAATTATATAATTTGGGTTCTGATAAATAATACAAAGATATTTGAAAGACGTTCTCAAATAACAGGAAAGTGCAAGTTTTGGTTATTTAAAATATTTAATGAACGTTCTGAATTTCGATCTCTTGCTATTTTTTTTCTTTAAAATTAGAAAGATCCTCTTCACTACTTTTTAAAAATCTTTATTGGTTATGTCTAATTTAAAATCGCAAGCAATACTTGGTTTAGTTTGGACTTTTATTCAACAATTTGGTAATCAACTTATAAGTTTTGTGGTTTCCATTATTCTTGCTCGATTGTTGTTGCCTGCAGAATTTGGTCTAATTGGGATGATTGCGGTTTTTATTCATATTGGAGATGCGCTGTTAAAGTCTGGACTTAGTCAATCATTAATTAGAAATACCAATAACGAACAAGACGATTATGCTACTGTGTTTTATTATAATCTTATTGCAAGTATTATTCTCTACTTTATTGCCTATTTTGCATCACCGTTTATCGCCGACTTCTATGAAGAACCGCTTTTATCACCTTTGGTCCAGGTGTACTGTTTGGTGTTTATAATTTCTGCTTTTACCGCAGTGCAACAAACCAGGATGACCATTGAAATGGATTTTAAAAAACAAACCATTATCTCAATCCCTTCTGTGGTTATTGGAGGTATAACTGGAATTGTGTTGGCATTGAAGGGTTTCGGCGTATGGAGCTTGGTTTGGAATCAATTAGTTACAGCTTTTGTAAGGAGTTTACAGTTTTGGATTTATTCAGATTGGCAACCTACGTGGGAGTTTAATAAAGCAAAGTTTAAAGATCATTTTAGTTTTGGATATAAAATAACCCTATCCACGCTCATCCAGCGAATATTCGCAAATTTATATATTTTGGTAATTGGTAAATTTTTCACTGCTGCACAAGTTGGGTTTTACACACGTGCCGATACCATGAAAAATTTACCCGTAACCAACCTAACTACGGCATTGTCTAAGGTTACTTATCCACTGTTTTCAAAAATTCAAAACGATGAGGAAAAGTTAAAAAGAGCTTATCAAAAAGTTATTATGATGGTGATATTTATTATCGCTCCCCTAATGTTAATTCTTGGGGTATTGGCAGAACCAATCTTTCGATTTCTATTTACCGAAAAATGGCTTCCGGCAGTTCCATATTTTCAAATATTATGCATCTCAGGTATATTCTATCCTTTGCATATCTATAATTCCAATGTATTTATGGTAAAAGGGAGAAGCGATCTTTTTTTGAAGCTGACTACTATAAAACAAGGGTTATTAGTATTAGGTATAATCGCAGGCATATCTTTTGGCGTCAAGGGGTTATTATGGTCACAAGTAATTGTATCCATAGTTTCATTCTATATTATTGGTCATTATACAGGTAAGATGATTAGTTATTCAGCTTGGAAACAAACTTTAGATATTTTACCTATGCTTGGAGTCTCCATAATCGTTGCCGTGGCAATGTATTTTTTGGATTCTTTTGTAAAAGAAACTTCCGATGTTGTAAGGATTATGACCGGCACTACAATCAGCGTACTTCTTTATTTAGGCTTAAGTTATTTATTTAAATTTAAATCGCTGCTAGATTTAAAAGATTTATTGCCAGTGAGAAAGAGAAAATAAAAAGAAAGAGGAGAATGAGATTTTGTTGATCTATGTTACCAATAGATCTTATCTATTTAATTTCGACCGAATATGGAAGCAATATGACTTTATTTTGAGCCCAAAATTAGTATTTTTGTCAGTTCTATAGTTCTTAGCTAATAAAAATTAATTTGAATAATAAATCTTTACACGTTTTAGCATATCACACTGTACGTGATAGCACTAATTTTGAGATACATCTTTCTTATCTTAAAAAAAATTATTCTGTGATTTCTGTTGATCAATTACTTGAATGGTATAAAAGCAATATAAAGCTTCCCAAAAAGCCAATGCTTATTACTTTTGATGATGGTGATTTAAGTGTTTATCAAAATGCTTTGCCGCTATTAAAAAAATATAGTCTTCCTGCCATTCTGTTTATTGTTACTAACTTAATAAATACCGAAAAACCTTTTTGGTGGGATGAAATTGAATATTATTTGGGTAAGGAAGAGGGTAATAAAAAAGTTTGGGAAGTAAAAACCTGGCCTAATAGTAAACGGGAAGCTTTTTTAGAGGAACTACGAAATAATTCTTCTAAACCACTTTTAAAATATAAGCAACTCACTACAGCCCAACTTAAGGAAATGCAGGGGGCTGATATTATGATAGCTAATCATTCACATACCCATCCCATGTTTGATCAATGTACTCAGGAAGAACTCGAATCCGAAATAAAAAGTTCTATTGAAATACTCAAAGATTTAGGATTTACTCCTGATGTTTTTGCATATCCTAATGGAAATTATTCCCCTGATGCTGAGAATGTATTAAAAAAATATGGGGCTGATAAAGCTTATTTATTTGATCATAAAATTAATAAAAAAGAAATAAATCATCTTAGGATATCCCGCTTAGTTGTCAATGATACTACTCCTTTATGGAAGTTTAAATTAATTTTGAGCGGCTGGCATACACGCATTTTACCATTTACCCGCTTTGCTGGGAAATTAAAAGCAATACTTAAGAAATGAAGATTTTAATAATAATAGATAGCCTGGGATCAGGCGGAGCTGAACGTTCTACTGCTGTGATGGCAGACTATTTAGCAGAAAAAAATATTGCTTTTACTATCCTTTGCCTTGAAAAAAAGGAAATTGGCGTACAGCAACAATTGCAGGAAAAGGCGTATGACATTAAGTTTATACAAAGTGTAGGTTTTTACAAGCAAACCAGGGAAATTGCGACTGTTATAAAAAAGGGAAAATTTTGTGTTGTGCACAGCATATTATTTCGAAGTAATTTAAGAACCCGTTTTGCTAAATTATTCACCAGATTTATTCATTTAGAAAGCCTAGTTAATACAACCTACTCATCTGCCCGGTTTAATGACAAAAGAGTCAACGCTAAAGTACTAAGTGTTTATAAAAAGATAGACCAAATCACGGCAAAGAAATTTGTAGATCACTTCCATAGTATTACTCATACTGTTAAAGATCATTATATCGAAGAACTGGGATTGGACAAAAAAAAATTTAGCGTGATATACCGTGGGCGCCAAGCTTTGCTTCAGGATTATACCCCTGAATTGATTAATAAAACTCCCAGGTTAATCAATGTAGGGAGACATGAATTTCAAAAAGGACAATTATATTTGTTGGAAGCGACAAAACTTTTAAAAGAGAAAGGATATCGTTTTACTCTTGATATTTATGGAAGAGAAGGGAAAGTAACACCTGAATTGAAATCATATATAAAACAACATAAACTGGAGGGTTTAGTTAATTTACGCGGCTTTAGCCATGAAGTACCCAAAGAACTTTTAAGGTCAGATATCTTTGTTTTTCCTTCCCTTTACGAAGGTCTTGGTGGCGCATTAATTGAGGCTCAGTCTGCCGCGTTGCCAATTGCCTGTAATGATATTCCTGTATTAAGAGAAGTGGTTAATGAAAATAAGAATGCTCGACTCTTTGATGTTGAGAATGTAGAAAGCATGGTCGCTGCTATTAGTTACTTCCTTAATGATCCTAACAAGCAAATAGAATACGGACAGAAAAGCCTTCAAAATTTTAAGGAAAAATTCCTTGAAACAGAAAACAATGAACGTATGCTGAAATTATATAAGCTATTATGTTAGATTTTCGAGAGATAGATTATCAAAAAGATATATCAGAAGTAGTGAAACTAATCAAGAGAGGACTTGATAAAGGTTATACTGAAGAGTTTTTTCGTTGGAAGCATTTGAAAAATCCTTTTGGAAAGTCATATGGTTTGATGGCCATTGATAATGGAAAGATCATAGGGCTAAGAATGTTTATGTTTTGGAAATTCAGTAATGTAAATGTAAATAAGAATCTAATAGCAATAAGACCCGTAGATACTGTTGTAGATGAAGACTATAGAGGAAAGGGTCTTTTTAAAGAGCTTACCCTTCGGGGTCTGGAGGAGTGTAAAGGAAAATATGATCTAGTTTTTAATACCCCGAACGAAAATAGTTTACCGGGTTATTTAAAAATGGGTTGGGAAAAAGTTCCCGAGAATAGTTTTAAACTAGGACTTTTTAATTGTTTTTTCTATGGGGGTAAAACTTTAGAATTAACACAATTGCCTGTAAGTTTAATTTCAAAATCAGAAGGATGGCAAACCTTTAAAAGTGGATCATTTTTAAAGTGGAGGTATGAAGATCCAAAATATAAATCAGCCAGTTTAAAAACAGCTATTGTAATTTACTCTATAAATGATCTTGGTTTTTTTAAACAAATTGTGGTCCAGGAGTTATTTGGAGAAGTGAATGATATACGAGATATAATAAAAGCTGTGTGCAAAAAGCACGTAACTGTCTTTGTTTATTATTACTCTAATCTTCAAACAAAAGGTTTAAAGCCATTTTATAAGCAGGCCAGGAAAGAAGCTATAGTAGTTGCCAGGGGTGATGTTAATAAAGTAGCAAGTAATATTAATTTCTCTTTGGGAGATTTGGAAGGTAAATTATAACCGAAGTATGAAAATCTTACATCTTATTCAAAAGCCTCAGCATAGGGGAGCAGAAACCTTTACCTGTCAATTAGCGAATCATCAAAAAATATCCGGGTTAGAGGTTAAAATTGCCAGTATTTTCGAAGGGGATTCAGATTTAGATTGGGAAGAAGAAATTATTAATTTGGAAGGCGATACTAATTCTCGGTTTTTTAATTTAAAAGCATGGAAAAAATTAAATTTTCTCATAAAAGAATTTCAACCTGATATAATTCAAGCCAATGCGGGGGATACACTAAAATATGCTGTTTTTTCAAAAAAAGTATTTGGTTGGAAAACTCCGATATTTTTCAGAAATGCCAGTGAAGTAGGGAGGTATTTAAAGTCAACTTTGCAGAAAAAGCTCAATTTATATTTATACAAAAATGTGGCGGGAGTAGCGTCCGTATCAAAAGCCTCAAAAAAAGATCTTTTAAATCATTTTCCTTTTCTAGAATATAAAACCCGGGTTATACCAATTGGCCTTGAAAAGAAAGCAATTAATAATTTATTTAAATTCCAACCTGCTTACCAAAAACATATAGTGCACGTTGGAGGATTTAGCTTTGAGAAAAATCATAAAGGATTAATTCAAATATTTCGAAATGTCGTTTCTTCTAATCCAAATGTTATTTTACATTTAGTAGGAGATGGCCCATTGCGTTCAGAAATTGAGGTTTTGGTTAAAGAAGAAGGTCTTGATAGGAATGTAAAGTTTTATGGTTTTGTAAACAATCCTCTTGACTATATAGCAGCTGCTGATGTTTTAGTATTGCCAAGTATTATAGAGGGCTTACCGGGAGTTTTATTAGAAGCAATGTATTGCAAAACTCCTGTGGTTGCATATAATGTTGGCGGAATTGGCGAAATTGTTAATAAAAGTACCGGTATTTTAATAGAAAAGAGAAATGAAATAGATTTTGCCAGAAGAGTTTTAGACTGTATAGAGAAACCAAATAAACTTCAAATAGAGAATGCTCATAATATGGTTAGTACAAATTATATGAATACTAAAATTGCCGATGAATTTTTGAGGTTTTATCAGAAAAATATTAAAGAGTAGAACGGATTTTCATTTCTATTATCTATTTCTTTTTAATATTTCTCTATACCTATACTTTCTAATGGGTTACCTTTATTTTTTTAAATATTATGTCAAAAATTAAAATACTTCATATTATAAAATCCCTTGGTAGAGGTGGGGCTGAGATGCTTTTACCTGAAACACTTAAATTGCACGACAAGAATAAATTTGAATTTCATTATATCTATTTTCTTCCCTGGAAGGACCAGATGGTGGAAGCAATTGAAAATGCAGGCGGAAAGGTAAACTGCTTTGAAGCTAAGGATAATATCCGTTTGTTGCTTCAATATAAGAAGATAGTTGACTATTGTGAAAAATTGCACATTGATCTAATTCATTGTCACTTGCCCTGGGCCGGTTTTGTAGGAAGATTGGTTCATAAAAAAACGGGAATTCCTGTGGTCTATACCGAGCATAATATGCAGGAGCGTTATCATATCGCCACCAAAACGATTAATAAAATCAGTTTTAATTCTCAGTCTTTAGCTCTTGGAGTTTCTGAAGATGTAACCAATTCTATTCTAAAAAATATAGCTCCAAAAATATCTGTGAAAACCTTGTTGAACGGTGTAAATACAGAGTCATTTATGAGATCAGGAAATTCTCAAATAAAAGAAGATTTGGGGGTGTCAGAGAATGCAATAGTAATTGGAAATGTGGCAGTGTTTAGATTTCAAAAGCGTTTACTAGAATGGTTACAACTTATAAAGAAACTCCGTTCCAAAAATTCTAATATTTATGGAATAATTGTTGGAGCAGGGCCCCTGGAGGATGAAATTAAAGAGGAATGGAGACGTCTGGGCTTAGAGGATACAGTTTTCTTTCCAGGCTTGAAAACCGACGTAAAACCTTATTTCGAAGCCATGGATATTTTTATGATGAGTTCCTTATTTGAAGGCTTGCCCATTGCACTTCTGGAGGCCATGAGTATGGAGTGTGCTGTGGTATCGACAGATGCAGGTGGTATAAAAGAAGTTATAAGAAATAAGGAAGATGGATTGATTGTTCCAGTCGATGAGTGGCAGGAGCTTTCAGGTAAAGTTCAAAGCCTGATAGATGAACCGGCGGAATTAAGCAGGCATAAATTAGCAGCCAGAAAAAGAGTAATTGAAGCGTTTAGCCTAAAGAGGATGGTTGGGGAGCTGGAAGAAATTTATAGCTCGTATTCGAATTAAAGTTCAACTTTAGTATATTTATTTTAGAACGTTTAGGGTATGGTGTTCATAGTTTGGTTAATTATTTAATTCGGTTGTCAGTTCTTTGTTGTCAGTTTTTATTTTGTTTAAGAAAACAATAGATTGCCACACTCCTTCGTATCTCGCAATGACGGTTGACTGAGTTATCTAATTCGGGTTCTCTGTTGTCGTAATGGTTTTATTTTTAATGGAGTGATCATGGGACTAGCTTAAGAAGTTACGGGGGTGATGTTTCAATGTTCGAGCACTGACTTCGAATGTTTTTTCTGAAAGGAAAAATATCTCGACAAGTACTTTAATGTAATGTATATGTTTAGATATCTGTCCCGCGAAGGATCAATTTGGAGGCTTAGGAACGGGATTATGATAATAACACCTAATTAAGGCGTGAATTCATTCGATTATATTAGTTTAGTAAATAGAAGAAAAAGTTTAAAATGCAAATAAGGGAAGCTGATCATTCTGATATTCCGGGGATTTTAAGGACACTAAAAGCCAGTTTGGGGGAAACCTCTTCTGAAAAAACAGAAGAGGTTTGGAGGTATAAGCATATAGCTAATCCCTTTGGGGAGTCTTTGGTGCTGGTGGCGGAAGAGGAGAATGAAATTATTGGAGTACGGGCTTTTATGCGATGGAAATGGCAAAAGGGGGAGCAGGTTTACTCAGCCTTTAGGGCTGTGGATACCGCGACGCATCCTAATCACCAGGGTAAAGGAATTTTTAAGAAACTTACTTTAAGGGCGCTTGAAATAGGAAAAGAAAGAGGAGACCACTTTGTTTTTAATACCCCCAATTCCCGGAGTAAACCGGGCTATCTCAAAATGGGATGGGAAGAAGTGGATAAGCTAAAAATACAGTTGCGTCCCCTGAATCTATTACAGCTTAAAAAGAAAGAATTCGATTACGAAACTATAGGTAATGAAGATGCTATTGAAGAGCTTTTAAGTTCTTATTTCAATAAATTAAAAGCCGCTGACCGACTTTTTACCCCAAAATATATGGCTTATTTAAAATGGCGTTACCTGAATAATCCACTACAGGATTATATAGTGATTTTTGCAAAAGAATATTTTATTGCCGGTTACGTTAAAGAACATAAAAAATTTAATGAGTTTAGGGTTTCGGAAGCTATTATTTCTAAGTCCGGAAAAAAAACTGCTAAATCAGCAATATTGAAAATGGCAAAAGAATCGGGAGCAAAAGTTTTAAGTATATCTCCGGATGCCGGATTTTATTTTAAAAGTGGTATTACCGGGAATGTTGGACCGGTTCTTACTTATAAGCCTATTAACCTTGATCAGCCTGACTTTTTAACTCTGAAAACCTGGGCTTATAGTTTAGGTGATCTTGAATTATTTTAGATGATTGGAGCCTTAATCTTAATATTATTGCTACTCCTTATCAATCAGGGACTGTTTAATTCTTACGCTAAGAAGCATAAATGGTTTTCAAAGAAGTTGATGAATTCTTTATTTATTTATCATCTCTTCTTTTTTTTGGTATATTATACATATGCCACCTTTAATCGATCTGATTCAAAATTATATTTTGAACGACCTCAATGGGGCAATTCTTGGGGCGAATATTTCGGAACAAGTACTACTTTTGTAGATTTTATATCCTGGCCCTTCATTAATATACTCGGGTTTAATTACGAGATGATGATGGTGATGTTTTCGTGGTTTGGATATGTTGGTTTTGTATATGCTTATCTATTCTTTCGGGAAAATATTCCAATAAAGATTAAGGTTTTCAATTTAGACTTTCTCACCCTTATTCTTTTTCTTCCAAATATGCATTTTTGGACCGCCTCTTTGGGAAAAGGAGCTCCTATTTTCATGAGTCTAATGATGTTCGCCTATGGAATTAACCAACCAAAATCTAGATGGGGTATTATTTTACTAGCTTCTATTATTACCTATCATATTCGCCCTCACGTTTTCCTATTTGTTGCTGCTGGTACCGTATTGGGATATATGACAGGCAAAGAGAAAATCTCTCTTTGGAAAAAGGTCTTGATATACTGTGCGATGATTGGTAGTTTAATTATAGTACAAGATACCATTTTGGGGGTAGCAGGACTAAATGAGTCTGAAGATCTGGTAGAAGGATTTGATCAATTTTCTACTGAAAGAGCAAACTCTTTAAGTAACTCTGGTTCTGGTGTGGCTATGGCAAATTATCCTTTGCCATTGAAATTATTCACTTTCTGGTTTAGGCCTTTATTTTTTGATGCCCCGGGAATTCTAGGTCTAATTGTTTCAGCTGAGAACTTAATTTATCTTTTATTATTTTTTAAAGTTCTAAAATTAGATTTCATTAAGTTTATAAAAAAATCACCTATTAGTGTAAAAATGAGTTTAACTACATTTTTTCTTGCATCACTGGCTATGGCTTTTGTAATGTCTAACCTTGGGATTATTATGAGACAAAAATCTATGGTAATGTATTTTCTGTTTTTTGTGATTTATTATTATCTGGCGCAGAAGAAGTACGACAAGATTATTAAGTTGAAGCGAAGGAAGCAGGCGACTGAAAGGGCGAAATTGGAAATTGAAAGTTAGTGCGCAGTGTCAAATGGAAGTAAGCGGCTTATTTTATTTATCATTAATTCGGTTCTAGATTGTAAGTTTTTGGTTTGTTGTTTAAGTATTGTGATAATTGTATAGCAGTCATGGCCAACTATTCAGTTCGCGGTTATGGATTTTCGGTTTTGAGTCGTGTGTAGAGCTTAGCCCGAACATAGAAAAGCCTGTAGAGATTCAGACGAATGATAGAAACTTTTTCAAGTATGTTTATGGTTAGCGTTTGGGGTTCGTTGTTTTGGTCATTAAGAGCAAGGAAGGAGCGCAACAATCTTTGTTGGATTAGTTCTCTGTGCTTGGTTGTGAGTTATAAGTTTGGTGTTTGTTTTATAGTGAAACCTATTCCAATTAATTACAAATCACATCGATGTCATACTGATTCTAGAAGTTCATCTTAACTTTGTCAATTACCTAATTAAAAATTCCCGAATTAACGGGTTAACCAATTAACCAAATTAACATGAATAATGGAACTTTAGTAATTTCCCTGGATTTTGAACTTTTGTGGGGGGTATTTGATAAAGTAAATTGGAGAGATAAGACAGCGTATTTTGAAAGAACTCGTAAACTCATTCCAGAACTCCTTCAGCTTTTTCACAAATACGATATTCATTGTACCTGGGCCACAGTAGGTATGCTTTTTAATGAAAACTGGGATGAGTGGAATGCAAATATTCCCGAATGTTTGCCAGACTATGAGAATAAAAATCTTTCTGCATATAAATACGGGAAGAGTATTCAATCTAAAGAAACTGAAAAATTGTGTTTTGCACCCAACCTGGTAAAACTTATTACTGAGTCTAAGGGCCAGGAATTGGGGTCACACACTTATTCACATTATTACTGCCTTGAGCCTGGGCAGGATTCTCTGGCATTCAAATCAGACTTAGAAAAGTCTTCGGAACTGGCTTCTAATCATGGAGTAGAATTGAAATCTTTGGTATTTCCCAGAAACCAATACAATTCAGATTACCTCGAGATCTGCGGAAAAGCAGGAATAGAAGCAGTTAGAACTAATCCTAATAATTGGTACTGGAAAAATACCCAGAAAGATAGCCTTATTCAAAAAATTTTTAGAACGGGAGATGCTTATTTCGGTCTTTTAGATAAATCCTATAGTTCTTCGCAGATCCAGAATTTCACTAAAAATATTACCGGCCAGAAAGCGAGTAGGCTACTAAGACCATACTCTGGAAGGAAAATCCTCAATAGCTTAAAAACCAAAAGGATTTACAGGGAAATGGAATACGCTGCAAAAATGGGGCAGTATTATCATTTATGGTGGCATCCCCATAATTTTGGGAATAACCCCAATGAAAATTTAAGAGAACTGGAGAGCATACTTATTTTTTATAGAAAACTAAAAAATAAGTATGCTATGCAATCCTTAAACATGAACGAATTAAAAACTGATCATTTTGAGATAAAATCTTAAGAATTTAAAAAGAGCTATAAACCTTCCGGCTTTAATGTAATTGGAGAAAACCATTTTGGCATAGGCATTTGCGCGATCTTTAAAATAATTTGAGAGTTCTAACCGGGAAGAAGCTTTGTAATATTTGGATAAAAGAATGTAAGTATTGAATTTAGATTTTAATTGTATAGATCTTTCTATGCTACTCCACATTGCCCTGGAGTGTATGCGGTAAAGACTTGGTTCAATTTCCTTTAAGAACTTGCCTTTACCGTAATTTCCCAATAAACTTATCCAAAAATTATCTCCATTAAAAATTTTCGTGAATTCCACAGGGATATCCTGAATTAAATTTCTAAAACACCAGGTAGATATAGGCGGTTGAATATATGCTCGCTGCAGTTCTAAAGCACTAAAATCCCTTTCGCTTAATGAAATTTCCTCATTTTTTAAAATTGGAACATCATTTTCATCTATCAAGTTTACTTTGTGGTAGGTTAAGCTAGTGTCAGGATTGGCAAATAAATAGTCTACTTGTTTCTGTAGTTTATATTTGTCGGTCCACATATCGTCACCATCGCAATAGGCTATAAACTGCCCATTACTGGAGAATAAGTTATATACAGAATTGAAAATCCCCGTAGGTTTAGAGGCTATACTAATATTATTTTCTCTGTGGTGTAGGAATAACCTTATTTTATCAGGAAATAACCTGGCATATTTTAAACATATTTCTCTGGTTCCATCTGTAGAAAAATCTTCCCCTAATAAAATTTCAAATTCAAAATTGGTTTTTTGGTTGAGTATATTATCTAGGCACTTTTCAATGTATTCAGCTTGATTATAGGTTTGTACACAAACACTTAGTAAAGATGATGCGCTACATTGGTTTGTTACCTCCTCGACTTTCCTTTTTTCAAAATTATTCTTAAATGTACTAAAGTCCATTTACGGGGAATTTTCTAATGAATTGTTTAATAATAGGGATAAAGATATTCTAAAATTATACTTTTGTCATTAGGCATTGAGCTTATTTAAATTTTTTTTAAAGAAGTAGTCCCGCTTTCAAGATTAGTTATATATGAATTTAAAATATCAGATCGAAAATAGACTTTATTATTTTCGTTTTTTTTATTCCTACTTAACCTGGAGGATATATGTTGGAATGTTCTTAAGTTTACTAACCGGCGTCTTGGATGGATTAGGATTGGCTCTATTTATACCATTACTTCAAATAGTTTTTAAGGATACCGCTGAAAGGGTTCCAAAGGATCAAACAGATGCGCTAAGTTCCTTTTTATTAGAGAATTTTAATGTAGAGTTTACTCTAACCGGGGTATTTATAGTTATACTTATATTATTTAGTATCAAAGGGGCAGTAAAATTTTTGGAAGGCTATTTAGGGGTGTTATGGCAACAAAAAATGATGAAAGCAATTAGGTTTAATAATATAGATTTACTCTCGCAATTTAAATATCCGGCATTTGTGAATACAGATGCGGGAAAAATTCAGAATACACTAGGAGGAGAGGTTTCTAAAATAAGCCTCGCTCATAAATACTATTTTAAAACAATTCAATTTGGAGTATTGGTGTTTGTTTATTTTGCGCTTTCCATGAGGGTTGATTGGAAATTTACACTTCTTGTTATAATTGGGGGGATATTCATTAATCTTTTATCTAAATTTCTATATAAAAGAACTAAATATTTTTCGAGGAAATTAGTAACAGAGAATCATCGCTATCATAAATTACTTCTGGAAAAGATTAACTTATTCAAGTATCTGAAAGCAACAGGTTTGATTGAAAATTATGCTAAAAAGCTAAAATCTAGTATTCTTAGTATGGAAGAGGTACAACGGCGTTTAGGGATGGTGAATGCAGCATTATTTGGGATAAGAGAACCTCTTGTTATATTGGTTATCTTTGGCGCTATATTCTTTTATTCCCAGGTGTTTGGTGGCTTGGTAAGTAGT
The DNA here is from genome assembly GCF_000745315.1 of Salegentibacter sp. Hel_I_6. Classification (NCBI taxonomy): domain Bacteria; kingdom Pseudomonadati; phylum Bacteroidota; class Flavobacteriia; order Flavobacteriales; family Flavobacteriaceae; genus Salegentibacter; species Salegentibacter sp. Hel_I_6. The sequence continues at coordinate 3,712,866 of NZ_JQNQ01000001.1, forward strand.
ATTCTTCTAAGCTTATTATTAATATACAGGGCATTTAATTATTTTATGGCTTCCCAGGAACAATGGAATTTGTTTTTAGGTAATTCCGGAAGTCTAAATAACCTTCAAAATTTCACTTCGGAATTAGAAAAGAATAGAGAACCACAGGCGGGAGGGAAGCCAATTTATAAATTTGAAAAAGAAATTCTCTTAAAAAATGTTAGCTTTGGGTATGGAAAGGACATTATATTAAAGAATATAAATCTTAAGGTTAAAAAAAATGAAAGTCTTGCAATTGTAGGTTCCAGCGGTTCTGGCAAAAGCACTTTAATGAATTTATTGTCTGGAATTTTAGTCCCTAACAGTGGGGAAGTTTTAATTGATGAAATTCCAATGGATAAATTAGATATGCAATCATTCAAAAAGCGCATAGGATATATTGTGCAGGATGCTACAATCTTCAACGATACCATATTTAATAATATTAGTTTTTGGCAACCTAAAAATAAGGATAATATTAAGAGATTTAATAATGCGATTAAGAAGGCAAAAATCGATGATTTTATTAATAATCTGGAGAAGAAAGAAGATAATTTGCTAGGGGTAAATGGAATTAATGTTAGTGGTGGGCAAAAGCAGCGAATTTCTATAGCAAGAGAACTTTATAAAGATATTGATATTTTGTTCCTTGACGAAGCAACCTCTTCGCTTGATACAGAGACTGAATTTGAAATTCAGAAAAACATTGATGAACTAAAAGGTCAGTATACATTTATTATCATTGCCCATCGATTAGCCACAATTAAAAATGCAGACAGAATTATCCTTTTGGAAAATGGCCAAATACAAGGCATTGGAACTTACAGGGAACTATTGGCAAATTCCCTGAGTTTTCAAAAGATGGTACAGCTTCAAGAGGTATAGTAAAATATCCCCGTTATTTAAAAGGGATATTCAGAAAAATGATTTCGGGATAGGCCTTGGATTGTTTAAATCTCGATTATTGAGTAAACTTTATAAATTAAATATTTTATGTCAAATTCACGTCAATTTAAAATACTGGACTGTAGCTTAAGAGATGGTGGGTACTATACTAACTGGGATTTTGAAGAAGAATTGGTGGATACTTATTTAAAGGCTATGAATAATTTGCCTATAGATATTATTGAAATAGGATATAGATCTCCTACCAAAGAGAATTATGCCGGGGGGCATTTCTATTTACCCGATTTCCTTATTGATAGAATTAAAAAGCAAACCGATAAAAATCTGGCAATAATTCTAAATGAGAAGGATGTAGAAGCCAGTATTGCAGCGGAACTTATTAGTCCCTGTATAAATAAAATTAAATTGGTTCGGCTGGCTGTAGCTCCCCAAAATTTTGAACGGGGGATTGACCTTGCGACTAAAATAAAGGAGCTTGGCTTTGAGGTTGCCTTTAATTTGATGTATGCCAGTAAATGGGAGGAGGGATTTCCAAATATATCACAAATCAAATCCCTTAATAAAGTTTGTGATTATTTTTATGTAGTAGATTCTTATGGAGGCCTTTTCCCAGAGGATGTAAATAGGATTTTTAATTACATAAAAGCAGAACTTAAAATAGCTCTGGGTTTTCACGGTCATAATAACCTCGAGATGGCTCTGGTTAATACTTTAGAAGCGGCTAAATGCGGGGCAGATATACTTGATGCTACTATAGACGGGATGGGGAGGGGTGCAGGAAATTTAAAAACCGAGTTATTACTAAGTGTGCTTTACGAAAGAAGAATAGTAGATGTAAATTTTGATATTTTAAATGAGGTTCGTGAAACCTTTTTAAAACTTAAGCCTAAGTATAATTGGGGAACTAATCTCCCTTATATGGTTTCTGGAAGTTTTTCGCTACCACAAAATGAGGTGATGGAGCAAGTAAATAAAAGATATTTCTCATTAAATAATATTATCGATAAAGTAACTTTAAAGAAACCTACCAGGAAGTTTAATTTAAGTGCTTTTAAACCTTCAAATAAAACTCCAGAGGTATTAGTAGTTGGAGGGGGAAACTCGGTAGAGGTACATAAAACTGCTATAAGGGAATTTCTTCAGGCTAATCCTTCAATGCCCGTTATATTGGCAAGTTCTAAAAATTCTAATGTATTTGAGTATTTAAATAACCCGAATATACACTTAATTCCTGGAAAAGAATTGCAAAGGCTAAGGGATAAAATAAGTCAGGAGGAATTCAAAAAAAAGATTCTTATTGTTCCACCGGGGTTTAAATCTCCTGAGTATATTGAAAATATGAGTTTTTTTAGCTTACCGGAAGAAACAACCTATCATTTTCCAGATTCGGTTACTGAATATTGTTTAATAGTTGCAGAATTTTTTAAAGCTAAAAAAATTTTTCTTTCAGGTTATGACGGTTATGGTAATTTAATTAATAAAGCACAGCAGGAATTATTTGAGGAAAATGAGAGAGTTTTTAGCTTTTATAAAAGAGATAACTTAGAATTAATAGCATTAACCCCGAGCGAATATAGTGTCGAAAAATCTTCTATTTATTCATTCCTTTAATGAAGTATTCAATTTTTATACCGGTAAGAAGTGGTAGCCAAAGGGTGATCAAAAAGAATACTCGTGATTTTGCAGGAATAGAAGGTGGTCTTCTAAGCTTAAAATTAGCTCAGCTCACAAAGTTGCCGGAAAATTTTGAAATTGTAATTTCTACCAACGATGCTAAATGTTTTGAAATTACTAAGTCGTTTCAGGATAAGCTAAAAAATTTGAAACTTATTAAAAGATCGGATGAATTATGCAGATCTTCAACACCATTAATTGAATTGATTAAACATGCAGGGACGGTTTGTGCCGGAGACTTTATTCTATGGTCGCATGTAACTTCGCCATTTTGTGATACGGAAAACTATAAGACCGCAATTAATCAATATGAAAAAAGTTTGTCTGAAAATTATGATTCCCTGGTTTCCGGAAGGGATTATAAAGAGTTCCTTTTCGATAAAAATTCCGGAAAAATAGTAAATAATACAACCGGTTTAGATTGGCCGCGCACTCAGGATCTTCCCGATTGGTTTGAAATTAATAATGCAATATTCTTAACTTCGCGCCAAAATTTTCTTGAAGGAAATAGGATCGGAACCCACCCAATGCTACTTTCTCAAAATAAAATAGTTTCTTTCGATATAGATTATGAGGAGGATTTTACAATAGCAGAAGCGATATATGATAGGTTTTATAGGTAAATCGGTAATACTATGGGATTTTGATGGGGTGATCTTAGACTCTATGCCCGTACGTGAATATGGTTTTAAGAAAGTGCTTGAAAAATACCCACAAGAACAGGTAGAAGAGCTTTTAAATTATCATAATAAAAATGGAGGCTTATCCCGTTATGTGAAATTTCGCTATTTTTTTGAGCAGATTAGAAAGGAAGAATTGAAAGATGGCCAACTAAAGACCTTTACAGATTATTATTCTGAAATAATGCGAGAAAGATTGGTTTCCAAGAAAAATCTAATTTCAGAAAGTTTAGAATTTATCAAAAGAAATCTTGAGAAATATAATATGCACATCGTCTCTGGTTCTGATCGGGAAGAATTAAGGTTTCTCTGTAATAGCTTAGGAATTTCTGAATATTTTAAAACGATAAGTGGTTCACCAACTCCTAAAATTGAACTGGTAGCTGATTTATTGATAAAATATAATTATAATCTGAAAGAGGTTTGTTTAATTGGGGATTCTAAAAATGATTTCGAAGCGGCTAGACAAAACAAAATAGATTTTTATGGCTATAACAATACTGCATTGAGGGGTTTGGGAACAAAATATATAAAGGCTTTTACTTGAAACTAATAAAAACTTTTTATGCGCTAATTTTAATGTTATTATCCTTACGGATATTTAATAGTGAAAAGTATTTTAAGAATAAGCGGATAGCCATAGTTGGAGCCGCTGATTCTATTTTTGATGAGAAAAACGGAGATTTTATAGATTCCTACGATATTGTAATTAGAATTAATAAAGCTGCTCAGGTTTGGGAAGAAGAAAAAAGGGATTACTTAGGCTCGAAATTTACCTATCTATTTCATAGTTTTTATGAAAATAGTTATAGTGGAGGAGGGCCAATTGATTTTGATAAATTCAGTAATATGGGAATTGAAAAGTTGATCAACCCAAATTACACTTCAACAGGTCTAAAAACACATCTTAATTTTTATAAACGTCATTTAAAATCAAAAGAAACCTTCATTTTAGCTCCTCGTATAGCTCGAGAGATTAGAGAAAACATTCCAGTTTTTGTACCTACAGTGGGTTTTTCAGCTTTAATGGCCGTGTTGATGAGTGATTGTGAAGAAATATACATAACAGGTTTTACTTTTTTTAAAACTCCATACGCCAAAGGCTATCGGGAGGAATTAACCGATCCAAAAAAAAATGAAGCACATCTAAAGAAACAGGGAATTCACGATCCCGATCTTGAATTTAAGGCCTTTAAAAGGCAACTAAAGCTCACATCCTGTGAGAATGTGAAGATGGACAGAGCTTTAGAATCATTGATTTAGACTTGATCAAGTTATGAGGTTATTATATTATACTACATCTTATTATGCCAATCACGGGGGTAGCATTCAATCCATTGAATTCTATAAGCAATTGGATAATATACCAATGATAAAGGAAAAGGCTATTTTTCCACCAAAAGTAAAAAAAGAATTTAGGGTTGAGAATGAGAGTGGTGAAGGTTTAAAAAATAAACTTAAAGCAGTCTCACTATTTCAGGTTATTTTCTTCTTTCGAAGGAGTGAATTTTATATGAAAGCTTTGGAAGACAAAATTAGAAAGTTTGAGCCAGATGTTTTATTTATGCAAATTGACTCTAATTTTCTGCAGATTCATAAAATAAAAAATAATTTTCCCGATTTAAAAATATGTACCCAAATTAATGGATCGCCATTTGATGAACCTTTTAGGAATATAGCTTTTAAAAATAAATTTCAGAAACTACAACGTAAAGCTTATATAGAAGCCGATTTGAATATCTTTATATCAGATTATTCTCGAAGCTCCATAATGGGTGATAAATTAGATAAAATAAGGGATATCGTAATTCACAATGGAACTGATACCGAAAAATTTTTTCCGTTAAACAAAAAACAGAAATTAAGAAAAGAGCTTAATTATAATAAAGAATCTTTTATTATTGGATATATAGGTACTTTAGATCATCATAAAAAACTAGAAATTTTAATTCAGTCTTTCGCAGATCTAAAAACCCAATTTACCGATCTACAACTTGTTATTATTGGTGATGGCCCCGCAATGTCTAAATTACTATCCAAAGTATCTCAACTAAATTTGGAAGATAGTATTGAATTTCGTGGATGGATAAAACATGATGAGATTAACAAACATCTAAATTCCTTTGATCTTGCAGTGCATCATTATGCGAATACATATATGAATCCTTTAAAAATCTTTGAATATTTGTCAGCGGGTCTTCCGGTTATCGCTCCTAGAATTCCTTCGGTTGAAAAAATGTTCAAGGATGGAGAAGATTTATTGTTGACCTCACCTGATGAGAAAGAATTAAAGAAGCATTTATTCAACTTAATTACTGATGAGGATTTAAGAAAGAAACTTAGTAATAAACAACATTTAATTGCATCTATGGAAAGCAATTTTACCTGGAAAAAATACACCGAAAGAATTGTTGAGGCTATGGCGAATATTAAATAAATCTAGTACTCGTAGAAATAATTTTAATGAAAAAACTCATCCGCATAACTACCATTCCCTTATCACTTGAAAAACTCCTGGAAGGTCAGCTTACTTATATGAACCAGCATTACCAGGTAACTGCGATAGCTGCGGAAAAAGAACGTCTTGAAAAATATGGGGAAAATAATAAGGTAAATACTTTTTGGGTTGAAATGACCCGGGCGATTACTCCGGTACAGGATCTTAAAGCGGTTTGGAAACTCTACAATTTTTTTAAAAGAGAAAAACCTGAGATTGTTCATACGCATACTCCGAAAGCTGGAATTGTAGGAATGCTGGCGGCAAAAATGGCAGGAGTGCCTATTAGGTTACATACTGTTGCCGGTTTACCGCTCATGGAAACCACTGGGAATAAGCGAAAGATTTTAGATCAGGTTGAAAAATTCACCTATAAATTAGCCACCAAAGTTTACCCTAATTCCAGGGGCTTAAGGGATATTATTTTAAAAGAAGGTTTTGCAAAAGAAGATAAACTAAAAGTGCTTGGAAAAGGAAGTTCAAACGGAATTGATACTAAATATTTTGATCCTTTCCAGTTTGACGAAACCCAAAAGAAAAATAAAAGACAATCCCTTGGCATTCCTGAGGAAGATTTTATATTCATCTTTATAGGCCGCCTGGTTAGTGAAAAAGGTATAAATGAATTAGTAGATGCTTTTAAAAAGTTAAAAGAGCAACATCAAAATATTTCTCTTCTTTTAGTGGGGCCCTTTGAAAAAGAGTTGGATCCTTTAAAAGAAGAAACGTTTAAGGAAATTCAGCAAAATGAGAAAATATTGATAACCGGCTATCAGGAAGATGTCAGGCCTTATTTTGCGATTTCCGATGCGCTGGCATTTCCAAGTTATCGTGAAGGTTTTCCTAACGTGGTAATGCAAGCCGGGGCTATGAATTTACCGGCAATTGTTAGCGATATTAATGGTTGTAATGAAATTATTGTAGAAGGTGTGAATGGAGTCATTATTCCAGTGAAAAATACTTCAAAATTATTTAATGCTATGGAGTTATTTGTTGCTAACGAAAGTTACCTCGAAAGACTTTCGGCAAATTCGCGTGAGGAGATCTGTAAATACTATGAACGTAAGGAATTTTGGCAAATTTTGTTAAAGGAATACAAAAGCTTAGAAAAGGAATACATAAAGTCTTAATTTTGCAAAACCAAATTTGGCGTTCACAAATTCTCTAATTCCTCTATGTACAGGCACTTTTTAAAAAATTTACTGGATTTTTTTATTGCTTTTGCGGCATTATTAGTGCTTTGTCCGTTATTAATACCAATCACGGTTTTATTAGCTTTGGCCAATAAAGGGAAACCCTTTTTCTTTCAGAAAAGACCAGGGAAAAATGAACAGATTTTCAATATCATCAAGTTTAAAACAATGACTGATGAAAAAGACAAAGAAGGAAATTTGTTGCCTGACGATAAGCGTTTAACTGCTGTGGGAAAATTTGTTCGAAAAACATCTATAGATGAAATTCCTCAATTAGTAAATGTTTTAAAGGGTGACATGAGTTTAATAGGCCCCAGACCTTTACTACCACAATATTTATCTCTTTATTCTGAAAGACAAAAAAAACGTCACGAAGTGAAACCTGGAATTACCGGTTGGGCTCAGGTTAATGGCAGGAATGCGATTAGCTGGACCAGGAAATTTGAATATGATGTTTGGTATGTAGAAAATCTTTCTTTTGGCCTGGATTTAAGTATTATTTTCAAAACAATTAAAAAAGTTGTGATTTCTGAGGGAATAAATACCGCCAACATGGCTACCACAGAAGCTTTTAACGGAAAAAATTAAAGATGAATATTTACGGAGCCAGCGGTCATGGAAAAGTAGTTTTTGATATTCTAAAAAGTAGAAATATCAAGATAGATTCAATTTTTGATGATAATGATAAAATTGAAAAATTTCTTGGTTTTAAAGTTACTCACGAACCAAATAAAGAACAACTAAAAATACCTTCAGTTTTTGCAATTGGAAATAATGTGATTAGAAAGCAGGTGGCTTGTAGGTTTACCGGTTTGATTTCTGAAGCGGTAAGTCATTCTTCCGCAATTATTTCTGAAGATATTGAGTTTGGATTAGGTACGGTTATTATGCCAGGAGCTATTATTAATGCAGGAACTACAATTGGAAAACATTGTATTGTAAATTCCGGTGCGGTTGTTGAGCACGATGTGCAGCTTGAAGATTTTGTGCATATAGCACCAAATTCTGTGGTTACCGGGAACGTTAGTATAGGCGAAGGCACTCAGATAGGTGCAGGCGCTTCGGTTATACCCGGAATTAAAATTGGTAAATGGGCCTCGATTGGTGCAGGAGCCGTGATTGTAAAAGATATCCCAGATTTTGCCGTAGTGGTTGGAAATCCTGGAAAAATTATAAAATACCTGAATGAATAAAGATAAAATTTGGTTATCATCTCCACACATGGGCGGGAATGAGCAAAAATTCGTCAATGCAGCTTTCGAAGCGAACTGGGTGGCTCCTTTAGGACCTAATGTTAACGGGTTTGAAGAAGATATTAAAAAATATCTTTTTAAAAATTCATCAAATGAAGGCTCCGTTGCTGCTTTAAGTTCCGGGACTGCAGCCTTACATTTAGCTTTAATCATGTTAGGCGTTAAGCCGGGTGATGAGGTTTTATGCCAGAGTATGACCTTTGCGGCTTCAGCAAATCCGATAGCGTATTTGGGCGCAACACCTGTTTTTATAGATAGTGAGGAAAAAACTTTAAATCTATGCCCTAATCATTTGAAAAGAGCTATTGAGGATAGAATTTCAAAAGGAAAAAAACCAAAGGCAATTATCGCCGTACATTTATATGGGATGCCATATCAGGTAGATGAAATTAATAAAATTGCATCGGAGTTTGAAATTCCTGTTGTAGAAGATGCTGCAGAAGCGCTTGGTAGTACCTATAAAGGTAAGAATTGCGGGACTTTTGCTGAATATGCAATTCTTTCATTTAACGGGAACAAAATTATCACTACTTCTGGAGGTGGCGCATTGGTTAGTAAAACTCAGTCTGCAAAGGAAAAGGCTGTTTTCCTAGCAACGCAGGCTCGTGATGCTGCACCGCATTATCAACACAGTGAAATTGGATATAATTACCGTTTGAGTAATATTTCTGCAGGAATTGGACGTGGTCAGATGGAAGTTATTGATGACCGGGTGAATGCAAGGCGACAGATGCACAATTTTTATGTAGATTTGTTTTCTGAAATTGAAGGAGTTAAGGTCTATAGCGCCCCAAGTGATGATTATTTTTCTAATCATTGGTTAAGTGTTATAAGTCTTGATGAAAATGAGACAGGGGGAATAAATCGTGAAGATTTGCGTTTACATCTTGAAAAATTAAACATAGAGAGTAGGCCTTTGTGGAAACCTATGCATCTGCAACCGGTTTTTAAAAATGCTCCTTTTTACGGAAATGGAGTCGCAGAGAAATTGTTTGAAAATGGACTCTGCTTGCCTTCCGGTTCTAATTTGACTCAAGAAGAAAAATCCCGAATTAAAACCGGAATTCTTTCCTGTTTTAAAAAGTAGAATTTAATATAATTATGGGGAATAAAGTAAATAATGCATTGAGAAATATATTATCGGGTACCGATAATGCACTTGATCTAAGAAATATTAAATACCTTCCCAGGTGGGCCGTGTACTTAATAGATCTTTCTCTGGTAGCTATTTCTACCTTATTTACTGTTTTAATTGTTGTAGATCTAACGCCAAACTATTACACGGTGCTTAGTTTCTACGATAAAGCATTTATTATCATTGCGGTTCACGTTTTCTATTTTTATGTCTTCAAAACGTACGCAGGTATTATTCGCTACTCTTCTAATATAGATGCCTTAAAGCTTTTACTCGCCACGATTAGTTCTTTTATCACCTTGTTGATAATTAATTATATAGCGTTTTTCGTTATTGACCAAAAGTTATTTTTAGTTGGCGGGTTATTGATTAATTTATGTATTTCTTTTTCTTTACTCTTTCTATTTAGATTAGGAGTAAAGCAGATTTATGAATATTTTAAATTGGTAAGTAGGGACGAGGATATTCTAAATGCTGTTATTTTGGGATCTGATGAAAATGCAATTTCTATAGCAGGTGCCCTGGATATCGAAATTCCGCGAAGATTTAAGATCGTTGGATTTTTAACCAATGAGAGACATAATAAAAGTATTAGACTTCTGGATAAACCTGTTATTAATTATTCAGCTGAAATTCACAAAGCGGTAGAATCGGTAAACGCTGAAGCTGTCATCCTTTCGGAAAATAGCTTTACAGCCGAAGAAAAATTTAATTTCGTTAAGGACTGTCTAGAAAACGATATCAAAGTTTTTAATGCACCAATTATCTCTACCTGGGGAGAGGATACTCAACCTATTGCAAAGAAGGTGAAATCACTTCAAATTGAGGACCTTTTAGAGCGAGAGCCTATTAAACTCAATCCTGAAAATAAGATTGAACAATTAACCGGAAAATCTATTTTGGTCACGGGCGGGGCAGGCTCTATTGGTAGCGAGATTGTAAGACAGGTAGCACAATATAATCCGAAAAAGTTAATAATTCTTGACCAGGCTGAAACTCCATTACATTCTTTAAGCCTTGAGATCAATGCTAAATTCCCAGAGCTTAGCTGTAAATTTATAATTTGTGATGTTGGTAACTTTAAGCGATTAGAGCTCATGTTCCAAAATCAACAAATTGATGTAGTTTATCATGCCGCAGCATATAAGCACGTTCCTTTAATGGAAGAAAATCCGCACGAAGCTGTTTTTGTAAATATACAGGGAACAAAAAATCTAGCCGATCTTTCTTTAAAATATAAGGTTTCACATTTTGTAATGGTTTCGACCGATAAAGCTGTGAATCCAAGTAATGTGATGGGAGCCTCTAAAAGAGCTGCTGAAATGTATGTTCAGTCACTTTATCACTCAATGGTGAAGGATGATCAAAATACTACTAAATTTATCACTACCCGATTTGGAAATGTTCTTGGTTCTAATGGTTCTGTAGTGCCTTTATTCAAAAAGCAAATTGAAAAAGGTGGCCCGGTGACTATTACTCATCCAGATATTATAAGATATTTCATGACTATCCCTGAGGCCTGTCAGCTGGTATTAGAAGCAGGTGCTATGGGGAAAGGTGGAGAAATTTTTATTTTCGATATGGGAGAACCGGTAAAAATTATGGATTTGGCCATAAAAATGATTAAACTTGCCGGTTATGATCCAAATAAAAATATTAAAGTGAAAATAACGGGACTTAGACCCGGTGAAAAACTTTATGAGGAGTTGCTGAATGATGAGTGTAAAACGCTTCCTACACATCATAAAAAGATCATGATAGGCCAGGAAGTAGTTCGGGATCATGAATTGATTAAAGAAAGAATAGAAAAGATCATAAAATCTGCTAACTCATTAAAGGCAGATAAAATGGTTAGTAAACTAAAAGTACTTATTCCAGAATTTAAGAGTAATAATTCTCTATTTGAAAGTCTGGATAATAAAGAAGAAGTAATAAGTGAATAAAAATAACTGCATGTTCAAATTAATTGGGAGGCTGGGATGGTTTCTTGTTTTAAGTATTATTGTTTCCAGCTGTGCCACCAAAGATGATGTGGTCTATTTTGACAACGCAAATAGTCTTGAAGGCAAAGAAAATCTTTTAGATTATGAGCCGAGAATTGAGCGCAATGATGTATTAAGAATTAATGTTTCATCTTCTTCTGTCAACGAAGAAATTGTTGCTCCATTTCAAATGAACCAACAGGGCCAGCAAGGAAGTGGTGGAGGGGGTAATCAAAACCTTTCGCTCACGGGGTATTTGGTTAGTCCCCAAGGAACTATTAATTTTCCTGTTCTCGGTACAGTGGAAGTAGAAGGTTTAAGCCGAACAGAGATACAGCAAAAGCTACAGGAGCAAATTGCGGAATATGTGCGTAACCCTGTGGTGGATGTTAGGATTGTAAACTTTAGCGTTACTATTTTAGGGGAAGTAGGTTCTCCAGGGAGAGTTCAAATTACCGATGGACGTTTAACCATGCCGGAGCTTATTGCCATGAGTGGCGATATTACTTACAATGGAAGGCGTAAAAATATCAAGATAATTCGCGAAGTAGATGGTGTTAAAACTGTGGGATATATTGATATGACCGAATCAAATCTTTTTGATAGTCCGTTTTTCTATTTAAAGCAAAACGATTTAGTATATGTTGAGCCAACCTATAGAGCAGTTAAATCAGCCGGGTTTTTTACGAGTTATCAGGGTATAATTTCAGTAGGTACAACTATAATTAGTCTTTACTTTTTAATCAATAGTCTTTAAATGGAAGAATTAAACGACTTCACCGAAGAAAAAGGAGAATCTACCTTTGATTTAAAAGCAGAGATTTTTAAGTACCTGGCCTATTGGAAATGGATTATCCTGGGCTTTCTTATTGGAGGATTATTAGCTTACCTCTATAATAGATACACAATTCCTAAATACCATACCGAAGCTACAATGATGATTGTAGACGATCAGGAAAAAAATGCAATGAGTGCTACACCATCTGGAGGCGGAGCTATTTTTTCTTTGGAAGACGATGGTATTCAAAATCATATTGAAAAATTAAAATCCAAACAGCTTGTAGAAAGTGTAGTTAATGAATTAAATCATAATATTAGTTACTTTATAGAGGGAAATGTAATTACAATTGAAGCTTATAAATCGAGCCCAGTTTTAATTGAATTCATAACTTCCGATAGTATAATTCACGAGGTCTCCAAAAATTTAGTAGTTACTCCTACCTCAGATACCTCTTTTAGACTTGAAGATGAAGGCAGTCAGTATTCAGAAAAGCATAATATTGGGGAGTTAATTAATTTAGATAATATTCAGTTCACTATATTACCCAAATCGGGTGAGGAAGAAGGAACTTTTAGGAGAACTAGTTCTGTGCATATAAAAGTTCAGCCGGTAAGGACGGTAGCTGCAGAGTATATTTCAAAATTGCAAATTGCTCAAAAGGGACAGGCGAAAGATATTCTTACTTTAGGTCTTGTACAAGAAAACAGTGAGAAATCTGAAGACTTCCTAAATAAACTAATGGAACGTTTTAATGAGGAAGGTATTGTAGATAAACAGGAAGTCGCAGAGAATACTACAAAATTTATCCAGGATAGACTGGAAATGATTACCACCGAACTTGATTCTGTTGAAGTTGGGATTGCTGATTTCAAGAGACAGAATCGTTTAATGGATATTTCAAGTGGAGCTTCAGAGTTTCAATCAAAATTCTCAGCGGCAGAACAGGAAATATTCACTCTTGAAACAGAACTTTCTCTTTTAGAATCTATTGAAGAAGTGTTAAGAAATCAGGGAAACTATACGTTATTACCTGAAGTAGGTATAAATGAAGGTGGTGTTTCAGGGTTGATTAACTCTTATAATGCGCTAGTAATGGAGCGCAATATGTACCTGAAAGGAGGTACAGAGAAAAATCCATTAGTTGAGACAATTACAGAGCAACTTGATAGTTTACGTGAAAATTTATACGAAAATATCGAAAGTACGAGACGATCGATAAATGTAAGATTACGAGAACTCAATCAAAGAGAAAATGTTGCAGAAGGACAATTTAGTAATTTCCCAGGGCTTGAGAAGGGAATGCGTAGTATTCAACGACAACAGGAAATTAAGGAACAACTTTATTTGTTTCTTCTGCAAAGAAGAGAAGAAGCGGCTATTTCTTTTGCAGCTACTGCCTCTGTAGCTCGTGTAATTGACGCCGCATTTACAAACAATGCCCCGGTAGATCCAAAGCCCTGGCTTATATTAGTTGGTGGTTTTTTAATAGGTTTAATTATTCCAATTCTCATCATATTTCTTAAAAATATGATGGATACTAAAGTTCATCATAAAGGAGAATTGCAAAGTTTAATAAAACATGTGCCTTTTATTGGGGAAGTTCCAAGGATCAACAAAGATCAAAGCGAGCAGATTGAACTAAACGATCGTTCACCTTTAGCAGAATCTTTTCGAATTTTAAGAACCAACCTGGCTTATCTTATTCAGAATAAAGATAAGGAGCGTGGCGAAGTTATTTTTATTACCTCTACAATTAAAGGGGAGGGAAAGACTTTTGTTTCTTATAATATGGCCAGGACTTTAGCTAGTACTGGCAAAAAAGTTCTTTTAATTGGTGCTGATATTAGAAACCCGAAATTACATCGCTATGCTGATGTAACTGCTGGTGAAAAAGGCTTATCAGATTATTTATACGATTTTGAAGTAACCGAAGATAAAATTATTTCTAAAGAACAAAGTGGAAGTATTAAAATGGATATGGTACTTTCTGGGCCAATCCCACCCAACCCTGCTGAGTTATTGATGAACGATCGTATGGAGCAACTTATAAACTATGCCTCAAAAGCTTATGACTATGTTTTGGTAGATACCGCACCAACCATGATTGTGACTGATACGCTGCTCATTAGTCCACTGGCTGATACTACTTTGTATGTAGTTAGAGCAGAATTCACTGATAAGAAAATGCTAGATTTCCCTAAAGAACTAAAACAACAAGGGAAGGTTAAGAGTCCGGCGATTATTTTAAACGATGTGGATTATTCCAAATTCTCTTATGGAGCTAAATACGGTTATTCTTATGGCTATGGCTACGGCTATGGTGCAGATAAAGAATCTCGTTGGCAAAGAATTAAGAACAGTATGAGAGGTAAGAAAAATTAAATAGCTACTTTTTCTGAATTAAAAAATCCAAAGCTTTGTTTTAGATAAATAAAGCTTTGGATTTTTTAATTACTGGCTCAATTAATTGAAGCTGTTTTTTCTTCAGTTTTATATTTCCAATTTTCTCCAAATGTTCCAGTCGGTGAGCGTCGCTACTTATAAAATCTATCATTCCGTTTTCTAGAAGCTCATAGGCTTTCTTTTGCATTCCACTTCCATAGTGAGGGGTAAGGGATAGCATATTTAGTTGAAAACTACAGCCTCGCGCCTTTAGATCTTCATATTTATTAAGATTACTGCCGTGGTAAAAAGCGTAACGCTCGGGATGAGCCAATATGGGTTTCAGGTTCCTGTTTTGAATTTTAAATAATATTTCGGCTAGATTAATTGGCGCCTGGAAATAGGACATTTCTACCAGAACATAATTATCTACTACGTTTAATACATTTTCCTTTTCCAACTGATCTATTAAAAACTGGTCCATCATATACTCACCGGCTGCTTTAATAGTATTTCCGTCAGGTAAAACTTTCTTTACACTTTCTAAAGCTGGAATAATAGTCTCAGGAGTATTTGGGTAAAACTCACCCATTACGTGGGGGCTGGCGATGAAATTAGTAACCCCAAATTCATTAAATTTCCTAATCATTTCCACACTATCTTCTGTGCTTTTAGCTCCATCATCAATACCGGGCAATAAATGATTATGGAAATCGGTGAAACCTTCCAGTAAATCGGCTAAAAAAAATTTTTTCTGAAAAATGGATAGCATTTCTAAGTTTTAGATGCATAAAATTACATATTTTTAAATCGAATTAAGCATATTCCAATTGTCTTAACGCCTACTTATGAAACAATTTCTACTTTCAGTTTTATTTTTTTTGATATTTTTTTCTCTCAACGCTCAACAAATAGATTTTCGGGGGAATGTAAATACAACCGGTTTGATCTACAGCGAAGAAAATTCCCCTTTTTGGTTGCATACCAATCAAAGGGGGCGAATAGATGAGCTCACCAATTTTTCGGGACTAATTAGTGCTTCTGGAACTTACCACCTTTCTGAAACTTCTAATTTAGAAATTGGGTTAGGAGCTATTTACCAGGATGGTTATAGTAATAAACTTCAGTTAGATGAGGCTTACCTGGCTTTTAATAATTCCTGGTTGGGAATTGTTGCCGGTCGCAAACAACGCAAAGAATTATATCGTGGATTAAGTGCTACCAATCAAAGTGTTTTATGGTCTTTAAATGCAAGACCGCTTCCTGGAATTAGATTTTTCACTAAGCGTCCTATATTTTTTAAAGATAACCGCGGACTCGGTTTTGAAGCATCCCTTGAGGAATATTTTATGGACGATGAGCGATTTGTTGAGAACACACGTATTCATCATAAAAGCTTTCATTTAGTCTATAAATCTTCACCTCGTTTTCAAATTTCAGCGGGTTTAAGACATTTTGTACAATGGGGTGGTACACATCCTGATTTTGGTGATTTGCCTTCCGATTTTGAAGCCTATACTCGAGTGGTGACTGGGAGAGGCGTAGGAGAAGATACCGGGGATAATATTTCGGAACAGGAAATTAATGGTTTGGGGAACCACCTGGGGAGTTACGAGATAAACATTAAAACCATTTTAGCTAATTATAATGTTGAAATAATTTATAATCATTTATTTGAAGATGGATCAGGAAGTGTTCTTAGAAACACACCTGATGGTAGATATGGGTTATATATTGAAGATCCAATAGCTCCTGTAGATTCCTGGATTCAGGCGGTTATGTATGAGTTTTACTACACTAAAAATCAAAGTAAAAATACACCTACATCAGATGGGGAGGATAATTATTTTAATAATAACCTTTATCGCTCTGGCTGGACATACGAAAATAGAGTGCTTGGGCTCCCGTTTATCACGCTTGGGCCCGACAGATTTAGAATAACCAATAATAAAATTCTTGCCCATCATATAGGTTTGAACGGGATGGCTTTTAAGAAAGTTCCATATAGGTTCTTAGGTAGTTTCAGAAAAAATTATGGGGGTAAAGGCAGTAGCAATGTTAATGGAGATCAGGTAATTTCAACTTATCTGGATCTTAAACTTTTAAAGAATATAATTGATCTAAATCTTCAGTTGGGGGCTGATTTTAGTGAAATTGAAGGGCCTAATTTTGGTGCCGGAATTTCTCTTTCCAAATCATTTCTATAAAAAGTATTAGCAATTTTAAACTTCACTTATGAAGCAAATAGCTATCCCGATTTTAAAAATAGATTATAATTTTCAAATTTTAAGCTGGAACCCTTCAGCAGAAGACTTTTTAAAGGAAAATTTTGATATACAATTAAAATCAAAAATAAATATCGATACTGTTTTTCCTGAATCTCTTTCCAAAAACTTTAAAACCAATTTTAAAAACAATGAAGGTTTCTTTTATCGCACATTTACTTTCTCAAAAATAAGCAATATTGAAATATCTTGCAGTCCATCTTTAAATTCAGCTGGAGAAGTGACCGATTTCTCGATTTGTTTAAAATTAGTCACTATAAAAGAAACTGCTTCCCCAGAAAATATTATTCAATTAAGGAATATTCTTGAAAATTCCTCTCTAGCAATTTTTTTGTCTGATCCGAAAGGTTTTGTTATTGATGTGAATAAAGCAGCTTGCAATATGTTTGGTTACTCTTATAAAGAGTTTAAGAAATTAAAAAGAGAAGATATAATGCTTGACAATCCTGACTTAAAAAAAGCTGTGATTCAAAGAAACAAAACGGGGGAATTGCGAAGTGAATTAACGGGAATTAGAAAAAATGGTAAATTGTTCCCTTGTGAAGTACATTCGGTTATCTATACAAATAATTATGGTGAGAAAAGAACCAGTACGGCAATAGTTGATATTTCAAGTCGAAAAAAGCAGGAATTAATTGCCGAAAACAGCAAACTGGCTTTTCAATCTTTATTCGATCATAATCCATATCCTGTTTATTCCTTTGACCTAAAAGGAAATTTTACTAGCATAAATAGAAGCGCATTAAAACTTGGTGAGGGTTCACGTGAGGAAGCCTTGAGAACAAACTTTTTATCTTTGATTCCCTCTTATGATCAGGCAAGGGTTGGCGATTATTTCATGAAGGCAGTTTCAGGTCAGGTACAGCATTACCAAACCAAGTTTATTAGTCTTCAGGGCAATCAAAGAACAGTTCAGGTAACTAATTTTCCTATTTATATAAATAATGAAATAGTTGGTGTTTACGGGATTGCCAAAGATATTACCAAACAGGTAAACATTGAGCAAAAACTTAGGGAAGAACGAAATATGTTTCGTGCAATTATAGATTATATTCCCGATCATATCTTTGTGGTAAATGAGATGCATGAAACTATCCTCACTAATTTTAGTTTTTACAAAAATTATCTTGGAGTTAAGAATGAACAGGAGAGTTTGGGTTTAATTGCTTCCGATTATTTTCCGAAGCAGGAGGCTCAGAAAATTATGAAAGATAATACCCGGGTTATGGAAAAAGGAGTTCCGGTGATTAACCGGGGCGATATTGTGCAAAATTTTGACGGTAGAAAAGATTATACACTTCTAACCAAAGTGCCTTTTAAATTTGGAGATAATAAAAAAGGGCTGGTAGGTATTTCAAGAAATATTACGGAAATAAGGGAAAAAGAAGAAGCTTTAGAAAAGCTGAATAAGGAGCTTAAAAAACACGCCGAAGAACTCGCGCTGTCTAATAAGGAACTGGAACAGTTTGCATATATCGCTTCTCACGATCTTCAGGAACCACTTAGAATGGTGACTAGTTTTATTTTTCAGCTTAAGAAGAAATACGAAAGTCAGTTAGACGAAAAGGCGCAGCAATATATCTATTTCGCGCACGATGGGGCCACCAGAATGCGCCAAATAATATTAGACCTTTTAGAGTATTCAAGAGTAGGTAGAGCAGAATATAAGCTAAGCCTGGTTAACCTTACCAACCTGATTTCAGATGTTTTATTACTTCAAAAGAAATGTATAGAAGAAAAGAAAGCTGAAATTAAAGTTAATACACTTCCAAATTTAGAAGCCGAGGAGCCGCTTTTAAGACAATTATTTTCAAACCTAATTGGAAATGCTTTAAAATATGATTCAAAAGAGCGTAATCCCAAAATTGAAATTTCTGCTATTGAAAAAGAAGAATATTGGGAGTTTGAAATTAGCGATAATGGGATAGGTATAGAAGAGGAATTTAAAGATAAGATTTTTGAAATTTTCCAACGCTTACATCAGCGAAGTGAATATGAGGGTACCGGTATTGGTTTGGCAATATGTAAAAAGATTTTAGATAATTTTGGCGGTGAGATTTGGGTGCAGTCTAAATATGGAGTGGGTAGCAGTTTTTATTTTACGATCCCAAAACAATTTTAGTATATTTACTCGCGTAGAAACTAACAATAGTGCGTTTTTTAAAATAATTTAAATGAGAAAAAACTCCGGGGAATTAAAAGTCTTAGTTATTGAAGATAACCCTGGTGATTTTATGCTTATAGAAGATTATCTGTCTGAAGAACATAATGCGCTAGACCTCCAACGTGCCGATACTTTTAAATCGGCAAAATACATTCTCCAGTCCACCCGTAACTTTGATACTATTCTACTCGATTTATCGCTACCAGATATTAAAGATGCCGAGATACTTGTAAAAGAAATTTTAGTGCTTTCTAACGGGGCACCAGTAGTTGTACTAACCGGCTATACAAATAAAGATTATGGTATGAAAACCCTTTCCTGGGGAGTGTCTGACTATTTATTGAAGGATGAAATTAACGCTTCAAATCTTTCAAAAAGCATCCATTATAGTATGGAGCGGAAAAAGGTGCAGCGACAACTTTATGAATCTGAAGAAAAATACCGAACTCTTTTTGATTCCAGCCCTTTGCCTATGTGGGTTTTAGATCGGAACAGTCTTGAATTTTTAAGTGTAAATCAAGCTGCAATTGAATTGTATGGCTATTCCCAGGAAGAATTTTTAAAAATGACGGTTAGAGATCTATGGGCCGAGGATGAAGATAGAATTGAAAAAATTGTGGAAGACAATTTTCATGACTTTTTCAATGTTAAGGTTAAGCATTATACCAAAAACGGACAATCTCTTTTTATAGATGTTCAAAGTAATCCTATTATCTTTGGTGGGCGTGAAGCAAGGGTTACCCTGGCGCATAATATAACAGAAAGACTTAAGGCTGAAGAAAAATTAAGACACAGCCAGCAGCGTTTTAAAGCGTTGGTGCAGGATGGTAGTGACCTAATTAGTATTTTAGATGAAAATTTTCATTATGCTTATGTAAGTCCCAGTGCCAGAAATATTTTAGGTGTAAATCCTGAAAGACTTGAAGGTACAGATGCATTTCAGTTTATACATAGAGATGATCGTCATCTTATAGAGGATCAAATAGAGTTTATTGGTAAAGTTAAGTCACTGCAGTTGCCTTCTTATCGCTATAAAGACGGTAAAGGGAACTGGCGATGGCTGGAAACTATTATCAGTGATTTAAGAGACGATCCTTCTGTAAACGGATTGGTTGCAACGTCAAGGGATATTACCAGTTTCAAAATGCAGGAGAAAGAATTGCGTGAAAGTCTGGAACGCTACGATATAGTAGCGAAAGCTACCAGTGACTTAATCACCGATTATAATATTGAGCAGGATAATTTTCAGTTTAGCAACGCTATCTATGATATTTTTGGATATTCCCAGCAAGAATCTGGAGTTTCGAGAGATTGGTGGAAAGAAAAGATTCATTCAGAAGATCAATTTCGTGTACTTGAGGCTACTAAAGGAATTTACGATAGGAATCAAAAATTATTAAAGATAGAATACCGCTTCAAATGTGCTGATGGAAATTATAAATATATTCTGGATCGTAGTTATGTAATTACCGATGCCGCAGGGAAACCATCACGAATCATTGGTTCTGTACAGGATATTACCGAAAGGCGAAAATATATAAATGCCATAGAACGTAGTAATGAGCGGCTTAGAGAAATTGCCTGGACGCAATCTCACGTGGTTAGAGCGCCTTTAGCACGAATTATGGGTTTAATAGATTTACTGAAAACTCAAAGAAATAACCTTGATAATATTGATGATATTATAGATAATATCTTAAATTCGTCTGAAGAGCTTGATAAGGTAATTAGAAAAATTACCAACAAAACTGAAGAAGAGCTGTAAGCCTTTGCCCTAAATCTTTTAAAATGCTTGAAGTAATTATCGTAGACGACGATCAAATTGTGGTGTTTATTCAAAAGAAAATGATAACCAACCACGAGATTGCCTCAAACCCACTCAGTTTTAACCAAGCCTTCTCTGCCTTATCGTATATCATCCAGGAGCAACATCGAAAAAGAGAAAAGCATTTTTTAATTCTTTTAGATATCAATATGCCAGAAATGAATGGTTGGGATTTCCTAAATTCTTTGGAAAACCACGAAGAAAAATCTAACTATCACGTGATTATGGTAACTTCTTCTATAGATAGTAGTGACAAGCAGAAAGCCAGGAAATTTAGCACCGTTAGAGGCTTTATAGAAAAACCTATCTCGGCTACAGACTGTGAGAATATCAAAGAAATTTCAGAAATAAGTCATTTTTTCGAGCGGGTTTAAACCCCTTTCTCGCGCGGTTCAGCATCATCAATTTTTTCCTGTGCCCATTCTTTTTCTTCTTCCTCGGCTTCCGGTTTATTTTGTTCCAGTTCCGCTTTGCGTTCAAAATTTAGTTTAATATACATAGGAAAATGATCTGAACCAATATGTTTTTCGCGTGCAATATCAATAAGCGTGAAATCATTACTATGAAAAACATGATCCAATGGCCATCTAAAAAAGCGATAATCAGCATGGAAAGTATTAAAAAATCCTCTTCCAATTCTGGGATCTAATAATCCGCTCATTTGTTGAAATAA
Source organism: Salegentibacter sp. Hel_I_6 (assembly GCF_000745315.1). Classification (NCBI taxonomy): domain Bacteria; kingdom Pseudomonadati; phylum Bacteroidota; class Flavobacteriia; order Flavobacteriales; family Flavobacteriaceae; genus Salegentibacter; species Salegentibacter sp. Hel_I_6. Next base: position 3,734,314 of record NZ_JQNQ01000001.1, read on the forward strand.
TCTTGTAGTTCGAGACCATGCTACGTCATTTAAATCTCCAAAAACCAAAACACTATCATCCTGTTCCCGGACATCTCTTCCCAGCATCAGTAATTCAGCATCACGATTAGTAGAAGTATCAGCTTCAGAAGGGCTGGGAGGCCTGGGGTGCATACAATGAATTCTAACTCTTGTATTATCATCTAAACGTACGAAACCGTGAATAGATGGAATATCATTTCTTACTAAATACCTAATTTCAGTTTCCTCAAGCTTCAATTTGGAATATAAATGCATTCCGTAGAGATTATCCAGGGGCACTTTTACCGTGTATTTATAGTCTTCCTCTAATTCTTGCAGTGCATCTTCCCATTTTTTATCAGATTCCAGGGTAAGCAGGACATCTGGTTGTCTTCTTTTTACAATTTCAAGTAATTTATGATAATCTTTATTGGGCGTGAGTACATTACTTACCAGGATAGAAATATTATCTGTAGGATCCCCATCTTCGAACTTCATGACTTCTTTTTCTGCGAACCAGGTGTAAGGATATATTTTGTGAAGTTGAAAAATAAGCCCGATAATAAGTAATGCTATAGCGATATAATGGATTACAGCTGAAAAATCAAAAACAATAATTGCTGCAATAATCACTAAAGTAATAAGTATAGAAATTTGAATACGCGGAAAATCGAAAGCGCGTATCCACCATTGATCAAAACGAGTAGCAGATGCTAGGCTTGGGATTAAAAATATTCCGCAAACTATTAGCATTATTATTTCTGAAATTTCCATAGATATTCCGCTTAAAACTTATAAGAGAGAGCCAAACCTTTGGTATTAATCCCGGTTCCGTTTAAATTGTAAGTAGCCGTGGGGTAAAGATCTAATCTCTCGTTTCCTTTTTTGTGTAATTCAGGTATTAAAATTCCACTTGCTGCACCCACTACAAAACCGGCAATATTATCGGTTAAGAAGTGTTTACCCGCTTTTGTTCTTAAATATCCCATAAGTACTGAAATTCCTGTTGCTCCTCCCCAAACATATGGAATTGCTTTAGAATCTGGATGAAAATCATTAAATACCTTGGCCGCAAAAAAAGTTCCTGCCGTGGCAACTGCTGTGTGCCCAGCAATAAATGAACGTTGTGCGCCACCTTCAGCACGTTCCCCAAAAGGAAGGTTTTCATTATAAACTAAAGGCCTGCTCTTATCTATTAGACCTGCAGTCATAGTATAGAACACTCCGGTAACAGCCATCGTTTCTACAAAAAGAACACTAATTTGCCCGAAATTTTTTCTTTCCGCCTCACTAGGTAAGAAGACTAAGGGCATACCCAGGGCGGCATAAAATGGAATATAACTTATCGCATCAGCTTTTTCAGAATAGTTTCCTGCTGCCCAGCGATTAATTCCCGCAATGTCATTTTTATTTAGGGCCGCTACTTCGGCCTCTGTAAGTGCTTCTTTATTTTGAATAAATGTAAATCCAAGTACGTTTAAACCAACGGCACCGGTAATAATTGCTCCATCTTTCCAGGCACTTGTCTTATAGGGTGATTCCTGTGCGTAAGAGCTAAAAAACAGACTAATACAGAAAAAGCTGAGTAGTATTTTTTTCATCTATTGATATAATTTATTTAATCTTCAAATCTCTTAACTACTTTGTAAACATTGAAGTAATTAAGAAAAGTATAACAATATAAAGCGCAAATAGTAAATTGACAAATCTATAGATTAACATAAGTTTAATCCCTGTTCTAGGGCAGGATTTTCCAATTCTATATAAAATACCGTAATTTTAGAATATGAAGAAGAAAGATTATAGGCAGGGCAGTGGATTCGTCTTTAATAAATTTGAAGAACCTGATAAATCCCCGTTTGACAGGTTATTTGAAGTTTTTAAGGAACTAATTACGCATACCTCGGGAGACTTAGATGAAGCTCTAGACTGGTTAAAACAACTGGATGAAGAATATAAATTAACTACCGAATATTATACGTTAGATGATTTTGTAGAAGACCTTAAAAAGAAAGGCTACATCAAAGAAGAAACCGATGTAGACGGTGGCGGCATGGCGATTACCGCTAAAACTGAACGCGCTATTAGAAAACAGGCTTTAGATCAAATATTCGGAAAGCTAAAAAAAAGTGCTTCTGGAAGTCATAGAACCAATCACGTAGGTAGGGGAGACGAACATACTGGCGATTTCAGGAATTTTCAATTTGGAGATTCTCCAGATAAAATTTCTGTAACTGAAAGTTTGAGAAATGCCCAAATTAACCACGGAATTGGAAATTTCAATATGACTGAGGAGGATTTGGTGGTTGAAGAAACCCACTATAAATCCAGAATGAGTACGGTTTTAATGATAGACCTTAGCCATAGTATGATTCTATATGGTGAAGATCGCATAACCCCGGCAAAAAAAGTAGTCATGGCTCTTGCCGAATTGATCACTACTAGATACCCAAAAGACAGCCTTGATATCATAGTTTTTGGCGATGATGCCTGGCCGGTTTCTATAGCCGATCTACCTTATTTAAAAGTAGGTCCTTATCATACCAATACAGTTGCCGGTTTAAAACTGGCTATGGATATACTTCGAAGAAAACGAAGTACTAACCGTCAAATTTTTATGATAACCGATGGAAAACCGAGTTGTTTAAGAGAACGGGATGGTTCCTATTATAAAAATAGTATGGGGCTGGATCCTTATATTCTTGGTAAATGCTATACCATGGCGCGACAGGCCAGAAAATTACATATTCCCATAACTACATTTATGATTGCCCAGGACCCATATTTAATGCAGTTTGTAAGGGAGTTTACTTACGCGAACCAGGGGAAAGCCTTTTACACGGGCTTAAAAGGTTTGGGAGAAATGATTTTTGAAGATTACGAAACCAATAGAAAAAAGAGAATTAGGGGGAATTAAAGAAAAATTTTATCGTCATCCTGAACTTGTTTCAGGATCTAATATTTTGATAATTGTATCAGGTTAGAATCCCGAAACAAATTCGGGATAAAGTCTGAAACAATCCCGATTCTTCGGGGCAGCTTGAAGTAAATGATATTTTGAAAAAAGTATTCTGAATTTTAAATCAGAAATAAAAAAACAAACATGAAAATAGAAAATATAAACACACTTGGAGAACTTAAAAAATCTGGATATAAAAGTCGCGGAATTAAGGAGGAACTCAGGGAAAATTTAATAAAAAAGATCAGGAATAATGAACCCACTTTTCCCGGGATTCACGGTTATGAAGATAGCGTAATCCCTGAATTGGAAAGAGCAATTTTATCACGCCATAATATTAATTTACTTGGTCTAAGAGGTCAGGCTAAAACGAGATTAGCGCGTTTAATGATCAATTTATTAGATGAATACATGCCGGTGGTGCAGGGTTCAGAAATTAATGACGATCCTTTAAATCCAATTTCACGCTATGCGAGAGAATTGATAAAGGAGAAAGCAGATGAAACTCCAATTAACTGGGTACATAGGGAAGAGCGATTTTTTGAAAAACTTGCCACTCCAGATGTTACGGTAGCTGATCTTATTGGGGATGTAGACCCCATTAAAGCTGCGAATTTAAAATTGAGTTATGCTGATGATCGCGTTATTCATTTTGGGATGATTCCGCGCGCTAACCGCAGTATTTTTGTAATAAATGAATTACCCGATTTGCAAGCTAGAATCCAGGTAGCTTTATTCAATATCCTACAGGAAGGTGATATCCAAATTCGCGGATTCAAATTGAGGTTGCCTTTAGATCTTCAATTTGTATTTACAGCAAACCCTGAAGATTATACCAATCGCGGTAGTATTGTAACTCCTTTAAAAGACCGTATTGGTTCACAAATTCTAACCCATTATCCTGGAAGTATAGAAATTGCAAAAACAATTACCGCCCAGGAAGCAAAACTTGATAAAAGACAAAGCGAGCTGGTTCATGTTCCTGAACTCGCAAAAGATTTATTAGAACAAATTAGTTTCGAAGCCCGGGAAAGTGAATTTATAGATGAAAAAAGCGGAATTAGCGCAAGGCTGAGTATTACCGCGTATGAGAATTTACTTAGTACTGCAGAAAGGCGTTTATTGAAATCTGGAGATGATAAAACTTTATTGAGGTTTGGTGATTTTCTTGGTGTAGTACCTTCCATTACTGGAAAAGTGGAGTTGGTTTATGAAGGAGAAGAAGAAGGTGCAGCTAGTGTAGCGCTTCAGTTAATAGGAGATTCGGTAAAAACATTGTTTCCGCAGTATTTTCCCAAAATAGAAAAATTACAAAAACCAGATGAAACAACACCTTATGACGATCTGGTAGAATGGTTTTTCGAGCAAAGCGGATTTGAATTACCTGATGATCTTTCTGATACCGAATACAAAGAAAGCCTGGATTCTGTAAAACCTTTAAATGAATTAATTAAAAAGTACCAACCCAAGATTTCAGAAGATGATAAATACTTTTTAAAGGAGTTTTTATTGTGGGCTTTGGTAGAATATAAGAAGCTTAGCAAACATCGTTTTGCCAAAGGCGTTCAATTTAAAGATCTTTATGGAAGTTATATAAGTGATCTTTAAGCGATTATTAAAATAAATTGAAAAAATACCCGGTTAAATTATTAATCGGGTATTTTTTTTATCTTATAAAAAGAAATTCATAATTCTTCCTCGAAAACCTCTTTTTAGTTTTTTAAACCTCTAAAAATATATACATTTATCACCAGAATAATGTCAAAAATGAGGATTCAGAAAAATATTAATTTCAGCACTTCTACGAGCACTCTCGGCTTGCGCTTTTCTGGCATGACTATTATTCGTATTACCCCTTTTGGGGTATAATTCTACATAGCACCTGCGTACACACCTGTTTTTTTTTAAACAAAATCATTCTAATTTTAATTAATTGACTTATGAAAGTCCTAAAATTCGGAGGTACCTCTTTGGCATCTCCAGAGCTTATAAAACTCGTAGCTAAAACTGTTCAAAAACATCTAAAAGAAGACAAAACCCTGGTGGTTTTTTCAGCCTTCGGGGGTGTTACTAACGATTTGTTGGAAATGGCAGATCTTGCCTCCCGCGAAGATCTTACTTATAAAGATATTCTTATAAAAAATGAAAAAAGACACCTGGAAGCTGTTCGGGAATTAATTCCGGTGAACGCTCAAAGTGGGATTTTAAGCAAAGTAAAAACTGAACTTAATCGTTTGGAAACTTTATATGAAGGCGTTTATTTACTTAACGAGCTTTCTAACAAAACCCGCCACGTAGTTTCAGGTTTTGGTGAAGTTTTATCTTCCCTAATTATTGCTGAATATTTCAAAAATCTTGGTATTAATTCTCAATATGTAGATTCTCGCGAACTTATCGTTTGCAAAAATACCAATGAAAAAGTTCAGGTGAATTACCCGTTAACTAATAAAAATATCGAGAAGTATTTTGCTGAAAAAGATGCGAGTCTTTATATCGCTCCCGGTTTTGTTTCACGAAACGAGCAAGGCGTACCAAGCACACTGGGGCGCGGTGGTTCAGATTTTACAGCTGCATTATACGGTGCCGCTTTAGATGTAAAAGAAGTGCTTATTTATACCGATGTGAATGGGATGTACACTGCAAATCCGCAAATTGTACCCCACGCTTATCCGCTAAAAGATATTTCTTACCAGGAAGCAATGGAATTGTCGCATTTTGGTGCGAAAGTGCTTTATCCGCCAACGTTGCAACCTTTGTTAGATAAACAGATTAGCATACTTATAAAAAACACCTTCAAACCTGATGAAGAAGGAACTTTAATTTCAAAATCTTCCGATAAGAATTTTCGTTGGGTTACAGGGATTACTCATATAGATTCTATAAAACTCCTGAATATTGAAGGCAGTGGAATGGTGGGTATTCCTGGTTTTTCCAAAAGATTTTTTGAAGTACTTTTTCAGGAAAACATCAATGTAGTTTTAATCACACAGGCTTCTTCAGAACATAGTATTTGTATCGCTGTGAAAGATGATGAAGCTGAACTGGCTAAAGAAGCGCTAGATGAAGCCTTTGAAGTCGAAATTCAGTATAAGAAGATCAAACCTGTAGAGATCGAAGACAATGTAGCTATTGTGGCCCTCGTTGGAGACAGGATGAAAAGTCATCACGGTTTAAGCGGAAAAATGTTTAGTGCGCTTGGGAATAACAATATCAATATTCGCGCAATTGCCCAGGGTTCTTCAGAGCGGAATATTTCTGCGGTGATTGCGAAAAAAGATGTGAAGAAAGCGCTCAATACTTTACATGAGCAATTTTTTGAAGTGCCTTCTAAAGAGCTAAACCTTTTTATTACCGGCGTTGGGAATGTTGGAAGCAAACTGCTGAATCAATTAAAAAAACAGGAAAAGTTTCTTCTTGAAAATTTAAGACTGAAAGTTCGCGTTCACGGACTTTCTAACTCAAGGAAAATGCTTTTTGATGAAAACGGAATAGATCTTCAAAACTGGGAAGCAGCTTTGGATAAAGGAGAAAAAGCCGATAAAGCTGAATTTTTTAAAAAGGTGGATGCATTCAACCTGCGAAATAGCATTTTTGTTGATAATACAGCAAGTGCCGATATTTCTGCCTGGTATAGGGAATATCTTGCGAACTCGGTTTCTGTGGTCACCTGTAATAAAATTGCATGTGCCGATAGTTTTGAAAATTACCAGGAATTGCAAAATCTGGCCAGGGAATATGGGGCTTCATTTTTATATGAAACCAATGTAGGAGCCGGTTTACCAATTATAGATACCCTTAAGAATTTAGTGGCTTCGGGAGATAGAATCACTAAAATTCAGGCGGTACTCTCGGGGAGTCTAAATTTCGTATTTAATACCTATAAAGGAGAAGATCCATTTTATAAAACCGTTGAAATGGCAATGGAAGAAGGTTATACCGAACCCGATCCAAAAATAGACCTTAGTGGGGTAGACGTAGCACGAAAAATACTAATCCTAGCCCGGGAAAGTGGTCATAGAATGGAACTTGAAGATATTGAAAGTGAAGATTTCTTATCAAAAGAAAGTTTGGCCACCACCAATAATGAAGACTTTTTTGAAATATTGAAGAAAGACGAACCTAAATTCCAGGAGATATATAAATCGGCTGAAGCCGAAGGGAAACAATTAAAATACGTAGCGCAATTGGAAAATGGAAAAGCTGTGGTTGGATTGCAGGCGGTAGATGCGCAACATCCATTTTACAATCTTAGCGGGAGCGATAACATTGTATTGTTCTTTACGGAACGTTATCCCGAACAACCTTTAATTGTAAAAGGAGCCGGTGCGGGAGCCGAAGTTACTGCTTCAGGTATTTTCGCCGATGTGATACGAATAGGAAAAAAATAGGCTATGGATAAAATAAAACTATTTGCCCCGGCCACAGTCGCCAATCTTTCCTGCGGATTTGATGTTTTAGGTTGTTGCCTGGAAAATGTAGGTGACGAAATGTTAATTAGTAAAAATGCCGAAAACAAGCTTAGAATCACTAAAATCACCGGGCAGGATTTACCAAGGAGTATTGAAGAAAATGTAGCTGGGGTTTCAGCAAAAATGATGTTAACCACCCTGGGGGAAAACCAGGGTTTTGATATTGAAATTAAAAAAAATATTAAAGCTGGAAGCGGAATTGGAAGCAGTGCTGCCAGTGCTGCGGGAGCTGTTTTTGGAATCAATAAATTACTTGGTGAGCCTTTTTCGGCAAATCAATTAATAAAATTTGCGATGGAAGGCGAGCGGCTTGCCAGCGGCAATGCCCATGCCGATAATGTTGCTCCTGCACTTTTGGGCGACTTTAGCCTTGTAAAGAGTTATGAACCCCTGGAAATACTTAGTTTACCGAGCCTTCCGGAATTAAGAATGTTAATTCTTCATCCTTTAATCGAGCTTAAAACCCGGGATTCACGATCAATTATCAGGCAAAATGTGGAATTGAAAAAAGCGATTAGTCAATGGGGAAATCTGGCAGCTTTGGTTAGCGCGCTTTATACCCAGAATTATGAACTTTTAGGGAGAAGTTTAAAAGATGAAATTATTGAACCCGTGCGTTCTATTTTAATTCCTTATTTCGATGAGCTTAAAGCTTTAGCTTCAGCAAACGGAGCCTTAGGTTTCGGGATTTCTGGATCTGGACCTTCGGTTTTTGCTTTGTGTAAAGGGGATACTGTAGCCGAAAAAGTGAAAGCAGAATTCCAGGAATTTTATCAAGATAAAAATATAGATTTCGACCTGCATTTATCGAAAATAAATTCAGAAGGAATAAAAATAATCAACTAATGAAACCAGCATGCTGGACGCAAATAATTGTCAGCAGGCTTATAATTATATGTTTGTGATGAACTCCCCTTTTTGGGATTAAATTTAGTAGATGAAATATTTTAGTTTAAACGATAAGAATCATAAAGTTTCCTTTGAAGATGCGGTAGTTAGAGGCCTTGCTCCCGGAAAAGCCCTATACTTTCCTGAAGAAATTCCGAAGCTCTCCCAGGATTTTTTTCAAAATCTGAATAAATATTCAAACGAAGAAATCGCTTACGAAGCCATCAAGGAATTTGTAGGGGACGAAATTGATAAAACCAGCCTCCAGGAAATTCTGAAAAAAACGCTGGATTTTGAGTTTCCGGTAGTTCCTATTTCAGATAATATTGGAACGCTAGAGTTATTTCACGGTCCAACATTAGCGTTTAAAGATGTAGGAGCGGGATTTATGGCGGGTTGCCTGGGACATTTTGTAAAAAAAGGAAACCTGGGTAAAATTACAGTATTGGTAGCTACATCGGGAGATACCGGTGGTGCTGTTGCAAATGGCTTTTTAGGAGTAGAGGGCATAGATGTGGTGATCCTATATCCTAAAGGAAAAGTGAGTGAAATACAGGAAAAGCAGCTGACTACTTTGGGACAAAATATTACGGCCCTTGAAGTCAATGGCAATTTTGATGATTGCCAGGATATGGTCAAAAAAGCATTTTCTGATGTAGAAATTGGCGAAAAACTACAATTAACTTCAGCTAATTCTATTAATGTAGCGAGATGGTTGCCGCAAATGTTTTATTACTACTTTGCTTATAAGCAATTAGCTGAAAGAGAACGAAAACTTGCTTTCTCAGTCCCAAGCGGGAACTTTGGGAATATTTGTGCCGGTATGCTCGCAAAAAAGATGGGACTTCCAATAGATCATTTTATTGCTTCAAACAACGAAAACAACGTAGTTACTCGTTACCTGGAAACTGAAAAATATACTCCGAAAAAAAGTGTGCAAACTATTTCAAATGCTATGGACGTGGGAAATCCGAGTAATTTTGTGAGGATTATGGAGCTCTTTCAAAATGAATTTAAACCCTTAGCAAAACAACTATCTTCCTATAGTTATTCAGATGAAGAAACCAGGAAAGCCATAAAAGAAGTAAAGAAAAAGCACAATTACATTATGGATCCTCACGGCGCGGTTGGATACTTGGGTCTTCAGGACTTTTTAGCTGAAAACCCTGATTATTACGGTACTTTTCTGGAAACCGCTCATCCGGTTAAATTTTTAGAAACAGTAGAGAAGGTGATAGGGGAAAAGGTAGAAATTCCAGCCTCAATTAGAGATGCGATGGATAAAGAAAAAAAATCCTTCGAAATTTCAGATTATTCTGAATTGAAGGATTTTTTGATGCAGTAATTTAGAAATAAAAGTTTGGGAAGGATTGTTCTTTTAACGTCACCCTGAACTCGTTTCAGGGTCTAATATCTACTTCAAATCAGATTCTGAAATAAATTCAGAATGACGAAATTTAGATAACCCTTCCCAAACATCTATCAATTAATACTTAGCAGGAGCACCTTCTTCAGGCAGACTATTTTCTATAAACTCCCTAATATCTTCATTAGCATTTTTAAGGTCATCAGCTCTTAGATACATCATATGGCCGCTTTCGTAGCCTTTGAAACTTAGACGATCTTTTAACTTTCCGCTTTGGTCTAATTGCCACATCGTGTATTTTGCATTGAAATAAGTGGTTGCACCATCAAAATAGCCCGATTGTATCATCACGTCTAAATTTGGATTTTGTGCCATGGCCTGTCTTAAATTTTCACCGGTATTATCACCACTTCTATCCCATGGATGCACCGGACCGAACATAAAGTACTTAAGATCTGTTTTAAAATTAAGGTCGTTACGTAAATAATGGTTAATTGCCGGGGTAAAAGAATGCAACCAGGAAGTAAGTTCCGCATTGTAATCGGGGGAATCTCCAGATTCTTTGGCGTCGATACCAAGATATCTTGAGTCCAGTCGCCCTATTGTGGTGCCTTCTTTCCGTTTTAATTCTTTCCAGAAAAAACGATAATCCACATCAAGATTATTTTGAAGGATCACTTCCTTAGAAATCCCGGAATAGTAAGCCATTTTTTCAGCTGCGGCTTCCTTTTTAGAAATTTCAGTAAAACCTCCTTTTACAAGAACCGGCGTAAGTTCATTAATGGTATACTCTTCAACTTCTTCCAGTAAAACTTCTAATTCTTTATTTTGAAGTTCAGCCGGTAAAGCATCGTGATACCAGGCAGCGGCAGCAAAATAAGGTAATCTATTAGCAATGCCCACCGGGCCGTCGCGTTCAATACCAATTTCAGTAGGAGAAACTAAGATAACTCCGTTAAGATACATCCATTGGCTATTTTGTAATTCTAACGCAAGTCCTGAAACACGAGTTGTTCCGTAGCTTTCACCAATAAGATATTTAGGCGATAACCAACGGTCGTTTCTGCTTACAAAAGTATTTAACCATTCGGCTAAATATTTAATATCGGCTTGTACCCCAAAGAATTTTTCTTTGGCTACTTTTCCTTCTTCATCAGGAATTGGGCGGGAATAACCTGTATTAACAGGATTTACATAAACAATATCAGCTACATCTAAAATAGAATGCGGATTTTCCTTAATTCCGTAAGGCTGAATAGGAAATCCTTCATCGTCAATTTTTAGAACCCTTGGGCCGGTATATGCGATATGCATCCATACGGAAGCCGAACCGGGACCACCATTGAAGGAAATTACCAGGGGACGATTTTCTGTATTTTTAACATCACTACGTTTGTAATACGTATAAAATAAACTGGCAATAGGTTCACCATCGTTGTTCCATAAAGATTGCATTCCCGTGGTTGCGGTATAATCTATATTTTCTGAATTAATAGTTACCGAATGTTTTGTGATAACAGTGGTATCAACAGGAATTTCAACTTTTTGGCTCCACGCCGTGGCTATAAAAACAAATAAAAATAATGGGGTAAAAATATTTTTCATGTGATCTGATTTTTTGGAACTGAAAAATACACTGAAATACACAATTCCCCAAGCGCGTTAATCTTTATTATTTAAATTTTCGTCCCTAAAAATAATGATATAACTAAGAATAATTCCCCCAACAGCGGCTAGAAGGAAAAATATCATCGCAAGACCGGGATAGCCTAAAATTGTAAAATCTGAAGGCACCTGCATCAACATTGAGGCGCCTATAATCATTGCGGCTATAATTAAACCTAAGGTAATGCGGTTCGCTACTTTTTGAAAACCATCGGTAACACGTTTTTCATCAAAAGCTTTGATTTTAATTTCAAACTCATTTTCAGAAAGGTTTTTTGAAATTGTATTTAAGCGATCGGGTAAATATTCGAGGAATTTTTTAGACGCGAGTATTGAAGAAAAAAAGTTTTCAGGCTTTAGTTCTTCATACATTTTATCGCGCATTATTTTATTGGAATGCCTTTTTATTGCATCCCGAAGATCGAAATCCGGATCTAAAACGGCAATAATTTGATCCATATTTAGAAGAATCTTACCAAGAATATTTACCTCTACCGGAAGATGTATTCCGCTTTCTGCAGCTAGTCGATTTAATTGAATAAGTAGCCGGCCGGTTTGCATATCTTTAGCCGTGCTGTGCTCACTATCCATAATAATATCGCTGATAGTCTTCTTGAAAAATTTTAGATTAGCTTCCTCAGTAACCTCACTCATACTTAGCAAAACACGGGCGGTTTCTTCGCCATTATTATTGCTAATTGCCATTAAGAGTTCTAAAATATATTGCTTGATACCGGGTGAGAACTTAGCCACCATTCCAAGATCTATAAGCGCAATTTTATCGTTTTTTGTAAATTGAATATTCCCGGGATGAGGGTCGGCGTGTACAAAACCATCATTAATTACTTGCTGTAAATAGGCCTTTACCAACTGGTCTACCAAAGGAGAATAATCTACTTCAATTTGTTTAAGCGGTGATATTGAAGTGATTTTTCGGCCTTCAATATATTCCATAGTAAGTACCTTTCCAGAAGAATAATCCAGAATTGGCTGTGGAATAATAAGATCCTTAAAGTCTTTTAAGTTTTTCCCGAGGGTGATTAAATTTTGAGCTTCCTTATGGTAATCCAGTTCCTGTAACAAAATACGTCTTAATTCTGCTAAAACATCGTCGAAAGCATATTTTTGGGCGGTAACACTATGTTTAACCGCCAACTCTGCCAGTTCTTTTAATGTATCTAAATCTGAAAGAAATTGTTTTTTAATTCCCGGTCTTTGAATTTTCACCGCCACCGGTTTTCCCGATCGCAGGGTAGCTTTATGTACCTGCCCAATAGAAGCACTGGCCAGGGGCTCTTTATCAAAACTTTCAAAAGCTTTTGAAATCCTGGTTCCTATTTCCTCTTCCACAATTCTGTGTACTTCCTCGTAGGGAATCGCCGGCACATCGTCTTGCAGAGTGGCCAAAGCCTTGAGGTAAGCATCTGGTAGGAGATCTGGTCTTGTTGAGAGTAACTGCCCCATTTTAATATAGGTAGGCCCCATATTTTTAAGGTCTTCAACCAGTTCATCGGGAGTTTGATCGTAAGCATCCTGAGCATTATCTTTATCTGAAGTTTCGTCCATCGCCTGGGAAGCGGTGTTGGCAAACAAATCGCTATTCCAGTATTTTAGCATAAAACCTATAAATTTCTGGTAACGCAAAAGATTGTCGGGAAGTACAGACATAAGTTAATTGGTTGTTAGGTTGTTTAATTTTTAAAGATATCTAATTATAATTATAACACCAATAAGAGTAGATTAGACCGATCTATTTTTCGTATTATTTAAGAAATCTTTTGAATGTTTTATAGAAATTAGGTTTTAACCTCGTAATTTTTCTATTTTAAACCAATAATTTTAATCTCAAAATAATTAGTGGGTAAGAATAACAATTTTAGCAGTCTAAAAGAAAAAGTAGATCAATCTACCTTGCGTAAGCCCTTATTCTCCAGAATGGATAAGGATATTCCCGCCAGTATTGTTGTTTTCCTGGTAGCATTACCCTTGTGCCTAGGGATAGCCCTTGCTAGTGGTGCGCCCTTGGTTTCTGGTCTTATTTCCGGAATTATTGGTGGAATTGTAATAGGGAGTGTTAGCCATTCTTCAGTAAGTGTAAGCGGACCTGCTGCCAGTTTAACTGCGGTGGTTTTAGCCTCAATAGCCTCCCTGGGAAGTTTTGATGTTTTTCTATTGGCAGTGGTTTTAGGTGGAATTTTTCAGTTTATCCTTGGAATTCTAAAAGCCGGGCTTATTGCCGATTATATGCCTTCAAATATTATAAAAGGTTTATTGGCAGCAATTGGAATTATTCTCATAATTGCACAATTACCCTACGCGGTTGGGTTTGAAGAAAATCCTGCTGGTTATTTTACAACTAGTGGTAATTTGTTGGAGCAGGCATCAGGAATGTTTAGTGGTTTTTTCTATTCGCTACATCCCGGGGCGGTGGTTTTATCAGCAATTTCGCTGACTATAATAATCTTTTGGGAGAAAAGTCCGCTTAAAAACTTTAAGCTTTTACCGCCCTCTTTAATTGTTGTTATTCTAGGAGTTTTTATAAATCTTCTTTTTAAATATATCGCTCCTGTGCTTCATTTAGGTCAGGCGCATTTGGTTAATATTCCGAAGATAGATAAGGTGAGTGAACTGGTTACTTTTCCAGATTTTTCTGCCATTACCAATCCTGAAGTTTGGGGCGTGGCAATTACTATAACCCTTATTGCCTCTATTGCGAGTTTGTTGGCTATAGAAGCTGCAGATGATATTGATCCGCATAAACGAAAAACCCCACCAAACCGTGAATTGGTAGCCCAGGGAGTAGGAAATACCCTGGCAGGTCTTGTGGGTGGTATTCCTTTAACTTCAGTAATTGTAAGAAGTTCGGTTAATATAAATGCGGGAGCTGAGACAAAACTTTCAGCAATTTTACACGGTATTTTTCTGCTTTTAAGCGTTTTGTTTCTAAGTACCATTTTGAACCTTATTCCACTTTCCAGTTTAGCGGTAATTTTATTGGTTGTAGGTTATAAGCTGGCCTCCTGGGATGTTATTAGCACGATGTATAAAAAGGGTTGGAACCAGTTTATTCCTTTTGTAGTTACTGTGATAGCCATTATTTTAACCGATTTATTGATTGGAATTTTTATAGGCTCCTTAGTAAGTATTTTCTTTTTACTGCGCAGTAATTATCATAATGCCTTTTTTATTGAAAACACTAAAATTTTTAAGGGAGAAACCATTCGTCTCGAGCTTTCTAACGAAGTTTCATTTTTTAATAAAGCTTCTATTAAAAACAGTCTTTGGAGCGTTCCGCAAAATTCTAATGTGATTATAGATGCTACCTTTGCCAGCTACATAGATCACGATATTTTAGAGATCTTTGAAGATTTTAAAACCACTTTTGCAGAAGAGAATAATATTAATGTGAGTATTATTGGGCTTAAAGACAAGTATTCTGCAGGAAAGGAATTAGATTTTGTGCGTGAGGATATTGAAGAGTCTAAGGAAAAATCTACCCCAGGGGAAATACTTGAATATTTAAAAGATGGGAACGCCCGATATGTAGATGGGAAATTGGTCTCCAGAAGGCTAAGAAATAAAGACCTGATGGACTTTATTAATTCGCCTCCCCTGGCTGCCGTGGTTAATTGTATAGATCTACGGGAGCCTTTAAATGTTATGATGAATACAGGGATTGGCGATTTAATTCCAATAAGAGCCGCTGGAAATCTTGTAGATACTCATATTATTAAAAGTATAGAAATAGCTTGTAAACAGCAGGGTGCACGTTTTATATTGCTTATGGGGAATTCTTCGAATAGAGTTTATTTGGACGCTTTAAAGGAGTTTAAGGAAAATGGATATAGGCATCCAGATTCTCTGATTGCTGAAGCTTTAAAAGCAAAACAAATTCCATCTGAATTTGAAGAGAAAGATATGCATATTTATGCCGATCTTTTGACCCGATGGAGTCTCAAAGAATCCCAAAAGCGCATTTTAAAAGAATCTGAATATCTTGATCAACATATTGCAAAGGGTAGAATAGGAGTAGCTACTGCATTTTTTAATCGTGAAAATGGAAGAATCGAATTTTCTGATTTATACTAGCCAGTCACAATTGCTTAATATGAAAGCGCTTCATTTAGTCTGTTTATATTAATGGGGTTTCCAAAAATATATAACAAATCTCCTTGTTTTATCTTGGTATCAGGAAGGATTTCAGTAATGTATTGGGTGTCTCTTTTTATCGCCAAAACAGTAACCCGGTAATTCTTACCAATTCCTGAATTCTGGATACTTTTTCCCACAATATCCCTATTGTTTTGCTGAACACTCAAAGTCACAATTTCCCGATTTGGAATATGTAAATGTTGAAGCGACGGTTTGTGAGGTCTCCCTTTCACTGAGGTTAACATTTCATAATCTGAGGAACGAATACTCGCAGTAAAATCCATTATTTCGTTATAGGGCACCAGGTATTTTTTAAGCACACGATTAAAGATCTCGATAGAAGTTTCAAACTCTTCGGGGATAACTTCATCGGCTCCCAGTTTTATATTTTCTTCAATTTCTCTTACATAGCGAGTTCTTACAATAATAAAGGCTGTTTTAGAATACAAACGCACGTTACTAATTATCTTCTTTGTAGCCCCGGGATCTGAAATTGCGATTACCACTACACGAGAATCCTGAACGTGCAAATGTTTTAGAATAAGTGAGTTAGTAGCATCTCCAAAAATAATGGGTTCATTATTATTTTTGGCTTTTCTAAAAGTTACAGGATCGGTATCTACAATTACATAAGGTATTTCGGCGTTTCGGGCCGCTTTTGCGATATTTTCCCCGTTAATACCGTAGCCAATAATTATAAGATGGTCTTCTAAATTTTTTGGTTCTTCAGGATCTTCAGAAGATTTTTGTTTGTTAAAACTTTCCAGCCTATGTCTTACCGATGACGGTATTCTTGCCTTTAAAATGGAATAAGTGATTTTTGGAGCCGCAGCAATAAGAAAAGGCGTTAAACCCATGGTGATAATAGAAATTGCCAGGAAATACTGGTAAATACTATCTGGAATAATATTATTATCCCTGCCTACACCAGAAAGTAACAGCGAAAATTCACCTACCTGGAATAAGCTGAATAAACTTAAAAAGATTGTTCTTGGTGGATATTTAAGCAGTAAAACGGTTCCCCCAACGACTAGCATTTTTAGTAAAACCACGCCAAACACCAGTGCCAGGATCACTAAAAAGTTATTGATAAAAAATTGTAGATTCAGAAGTGTCCCTACTGAGATAAAAAAGAAACTGATAAAGATCTCACGAAACGGCAATACATTTACTGTAGCCTGGTGGCTATATTCCGATTCAGAGATAATAAGTCCGGCGAAAAATGCTCCCAGTGCCAATGATAATCCAACCGAAGAAGTAAGCCAGGCAATGGCAAAACAAAAAACAACAGTAGTTAATATAAAAAGCTCTTTACTTTTAGTTTTTACTACCATACTAAAGATGCGGGGTACAACATATCGCGCCAGTAAATAGATCACTACACCTACACCCACTATTTTAAGAATAAGAAAAAGTAGGGTAGTTAGAAGATCACCACCGTCACCTGCTAAAATAGGGGTAAGCAGCATCATAGGCACTACTATTATATCCTGGAAAATAAGAATTCCCAAAGCGACCCTGCCATGTGGGGCGGTAATTTCGCCACGTTCCTGTATAAGTTTTAAAACAATTGCTGTACTACTTAAAGAGAAGAGAAAACCCAGGAATATAGCCGAATTTAAAGGTAGCCCAAAAAAATAAGCAACTATAGTAGTAAATAGAATAGTACCACCAACCTGGAGACCACCGCCAATTAAGACGGTATTTTTCATAGAAATAAGTTCTTTTATTGAAAGTTCAATTCCAATAACGAATAGAAGAAAAATAATTCCAATTTCTGAAAGTAATTCTACCTCGTGTGAAGAACTAATAAGATTAAACGCGTAGGGACCTGCGATTATACCCGCAAGCAGGAAACCTAAAATAGAAGGAACTTTTATCTTTTGAAATAAAAGAATAATCAAGATTGAGAGTCCCAGAATAATAACAATATCCTGTAAAATAGGAATTTCCATAAATGAATTTTCAGGTTGGTTGGCCGCCCTAATTTAGCGGTTATTACCCGATTATGGAAATAAAAAGCGGCGGGAATTCCCGCCGCCTAACATACTTGAATTAAAATCTATTAACCTTTTAACCAAGCATTTCTAAGTTTGACTTCTTCACTGTTTTCAGGTAGGTCTTTTTCAGTGATATTCATTTCAGTATCTGTAGGCTGGGCAGTAGTTGCTGTAAGCTCAAGCTCTTTATCGTCCCGTTCTATAACAAAAGCAACTTCTTCTCCTTCTTCCCAGGATTCGGCCTTCATAATTAAATTGTAAACATTTTGAATATTATATTCTTCGCCATTTACAGCTTTAATGATATCACCACCTTTTACGCCAAGATCCTTTAGAAAAGAATTAAATTGAATATTTTCTCTAAAAAATAATTCTTGAGTGGCAGGATCTCCATCTATATAAGGGGTTTGCCCTTTGATAAAATAGCCTGTATTGATTTCAGCTTCGGACTCTTCAAGACCTACTTTTGCAAAAAAATCATTATAAGGAATTGGAGTAGAACCGCTAATATAAGTTTCTAAAAAAGTTCTAATTTCAGGATAAGTTAAGTTCACGATATCGTTAAATAAATCTTCATCTTTAAATGGCTTGTCCATTCCGTATTTATCGCTAAGCGCCTTCATGAGATTAAGAATACCCATTTTACCATCACTTAACTCTCTTAGCCTAATATCTAACGCCATCCCGATAAGTGCTCCTTTCTGGTAAACATTATAGTATGAATCTTTGTATGGATCTTTAAGGATATTCTGACTCATTTCTGTGAAAGCCATGGTATCATCAAACTGCTGTGAAGTTTTTATTTTATTTGAAATCCTATCATAGAAATCCTGCTTCTCTATAAGCTCCTGGTTAATTTGGAATAAATTAGCAAAATATTCGGTAACGCCTTCATACATCCATAAATGACGCGACATTTTAGGATCGTTATAATCAAAATAATGAACTTCTTCTGAATGAACATTTAATGGAGTAAGAATGTGGAAAAATTCGTGAGAAACCACATCGGTCATTGTTTTCTGTAACTGCTCCGGTTGCATGGATTCCGGTAGTACAACCACGGTAGAGGTGTGGTGCTCTAAGGCCCCAAAACCACGGGCATCTTGTTTTTCAGCATCTGAAAGATATAAGAGAATGGCATATTTACCAGTATTATCTACCTCACCCAGGAAACGTTTTTGAGCGCTTATCATTTCCTCAATTCCCGGTTTTATACTTTCTGAAGTATAAACATCATTAGGGGAATACACATTGATAAGCACCTCCATGCCTTCTACCATAAAGCTCGTAGTATCTGGTTTGGCGTACATAATGGGATTGTCAATAACTTCAAAATATCGCCCTAGAGAATAGATATCTTCTTTGTACTCCATATTCTCTGAAGCTGCAACTGTTTTGCTTAGCGCAGTCCCCGGAATTAGACCTTGTGGTCTTTTAATTTCGAGCCTGTAAGGTTCTTCTTCTTCATTTTCAAAATAACCTACAAAACCGTGAAGGTTTAGCATAAAGTTTTCCCCAGCTTCAATGTTAGTTCCCGAAGGAGAGAAGACACCTTCTTCGCCTTCAATATCATAAGTATCATTTACAAGGTAGCTTACCTTATCTAAATTCTTAGCATTAGGAATACTCCAGGAATTATCGTCATTTTTTTCAAATTGTAATTCATTTCCATCATAATCTATCGCTTTAAAATTTTCGATAAATTGACTATAATTATCGGTAGAGTAGGTGCCAGGCACGGTTTTAGGAATAAAGAAAGTAGTACTTTCGGTAGTAAACCTGTCTGGATCAATATTTACTAAAACTTTATCGTCGTTTACATCTACAAGATTAATTTGGGCTATTACCGGTTGATTACTATTTGAAGTTTGGGTAGTCTTACAGCTGTACATTGCACTGGCCAGGGCAAGCGTATAAAGTATTTTTTTCATTGATAAACGTTTCTTTTCTCGATGATCGAGATTTAAATGCTTTTAGATAGTTTACTATTTAGACTATAAAAATGGGTAAAAGTTACATTTATAGATGAAAAATTTTAATAAAGTGAATTTAGAAGGTCCAATTATAATAATTTAGAACAACTGTTTTCCTGAATTCTACCTTATACTCACAAAATACAGCATAAAAAAACCGCTGACGATCATCAGCGGTTTTTTATTTTTCAAATAGAAAATGGGTTATTCTCTAATATGACCTTCACCTAATACATAGTATTTATTAGTAACCAATTGTTTTAAACCAAGTGGTCCACGGTGATGAAGTTTATCGGTGCTAATTGCTAGTTCGGCTCCAACTCCCATTTGACCACCATCAGTGAAACGGGTAGAAGCATTATGGTAAACAGCGGCGCTATCTACCTGCTCCATAAAGTTAGCAGCTTCTTCTTTATCTTTTGTTATAATCACGGCAGAGTGCCCACCTGAATATTTGTTGATCTTATCCATTGCGGCATCGTTGCCATCTATAGCACCAAATACAATTCTCATCGCAAGAAATTCTTCATACCAGGTATCTTCTGATGGTATTTTTTCCTCGTTCGGAAGAATTTTAGCAATATCCTCATCTACCTGGATATGTACTTTATTCTCAGTGAACATATCATAAAGCTCTTTGACTCTTTTTTCATAGTCCGGCAGGTTTTTGTCTATCAATACTTTATCTAAAGCATTACATCCTGAAATCTTATCTACTTTGGCATTCAGCATTACTTTTTTAGCAGTGTCAAAATCGGCGTTTTTAGAAACATAAAGGAAATTGTTTCCGCGACCGCTAACTAATACCGCACCGGTAGAATGTTCTTTTACAAAAGCGATAAGTTTTTCTCCACCTCTTGGCACTATTAAATCAATATGCTGTGGCGGATTTTTAAGGAAATCCTGGGTTTCAGTTCTGTTCATTTGTAACAGCTCGATCCAGTCTTTCTCAAGATTATTTTCTTTAAGAGCTTCATGCCAGCATTCTTCCAGAATCCTGTTAGAATGATTTGCTTCTTTTCCACCTTTTAAATAGATCTTGTTATTTGCTTTAAAAGCAAGTACCGCAGCTTCTATTGTTACATCGGGACGAGACTCATAAATAATCATGATCGTTCCAAATGGAGCTGTTTTATTGGTAATATCTAAACCGGTATCTAATTTTCTATGCTCTATAACCTGGCCAACAGGATCTTCCTGATCCATTACCTCTTTTACAGAACGCATCATATCATCTACCTTGGCGTTATTAACTACCAATCTATCGTACATAGCCTGATCTCCATCACCGAAAGCGTCGAGATCTTTTTTATTTGCAGCTACTATTTCTTCACGTCTTTTATCCAGAATATTTATCATGGATTGCAACACGTTATTTTTAGTTTTAGAATCTAATAATTTCATTACTTGATTATATTTTTAGTTTGATTAAACTTCATATTTTAACTCATTTAGCAAGCTTTTAAAACCAGATAAATAAGTTTAAGCGGTGAATTTGGTACCTACTGGTTTACCAGCAACAATGTCCAAAATCACATTCTTTTGTTTACCGTTTGCAATGTAAGTGGTAATGTTTTTTGCAGCAGTTCCCTTGGCAATCTTTATTTTAGACTCCATACCGCCGCGACCTTCACCTTCGCCTTTTCCAGATTCCTGAACATATTTTTCGACATTTTCATCAACGGTTACTTTATTCAGTTTTTCAGATTCGTCGTCTTCCGGGTGACCGGTGTATAGACCATCGGTATCACTTAGAATAATTAAAGAATCTGCCTGAATTAGTTCAGCAACAAGACTGGCCAGTTCATCATTATCAGAGAACATAGACATTGTTACAGATACTGCATCATCTTCATTTGCAATTGGGATAATTCCCTCAGCTAATAAAGATTCGTAGCAGTTAATCATATTTTCACGGTGAATTCCAGGGCTAAAATCTCTTTTGGTCGCCAAAACCTGTGCGCAACGCATTCCAAAATCGTGGAAAATACTATAATAGTGACGCATCATTCGCGGTTGTCCTACGGCAGAAAAGACCTGTCTTCTTTTAGAAGCATCTTCAATGTTAACATCTCCAAGCACTTCTTTACCGGCGATTGCCGATCCTGAAGAAACGAGTACTACCATAACGTCTTCTTCATATAGTGTAGCTATTTGCTCTACAAGATGTTTTAATACTGGACCTAAAATCCTATTATCTTTATTGGTCATTACATTGGTTCCGACCTTAACTACAATTCTCTTTTTTTCCATTTTATAAAGTTATATTTAAACTTCCTTTATTAATTTTAGATTACTCTTTTCCCAGTTCTACCGCTCTATCAAAGGCTGCATAGGCTGCATCTTTAATTAGCTCTTCTACGTTATTATCGTCCATAGAATCTAATGCGGCTCGGGTAGTTCCTCCTTTTGAAGCAACACGCTCCATCCAGGTACTTGGAGAAAGATCTGATTCATTAAAAAGTTTTACAGCACCTTCAAATGTTTGACTTACCAATACTTTTGAATCATTTTTAGAGAAGCCCATTTTTAGAGCGGCTTCTAGCATTGAATTCATAAAGTAGAATACATATGCAGGTCCGCTTCCTGAAATTCCTGTAGAAGCATCTATAAATTTCTCAGTCTCTACATGAATAGAAGCACCTGTGGTATCTAATAAATTTCTAACCATAAGAAGTTCAACTCTGGAAACTTCTTCAGCTTCTGTAAATGAAGTAACTCCTTTTCCAACCTGTGCTGGAAGATTTGGCATTGAACGAACAACTTTTTTAACGTCCAGGCCTTCTTGTATTTTATCTATGGTCACTCCAGCCATTAACGAAACAAAAATTTGCTGATCGTTTACAAGAGGTCTGATTTCTTCAAATAAAGAATCACAGTGATATGGTTTTACAGCAATAAATACGATGTCTGCTTTTGGAAGACATTCTTCTATATCATCATAAACATCAAAATGATCTATCTTACTAAGGGTGGTAATAACCTCGGCAGATTTATCGAAAATCATAAGGTTTCGATGATTAAGCAGACTAGACTTCGCCATTCCTTCAGCGTAGGTTAGTCCCATATTTCCTGCTCCAATAACTAATACTTTCATTCTATATTTTTTGGTTAATTAATTTTTTTCGACTCTTGGATATTCAAATCCGATTTATAAAGAACAAAGACCATGCAATGTTTTTTACCAAACCAACCTTCAATATCCATAAGCCAGGTTCAAATTAAATTATTTTTGTCTCATCTAATAAAATTTAAGGTTAAACTAATCTAAAAACCCTGGTTAAATTTTATTTGTTATATTCTTGTAAGGGAGGTAAAGCCATACTATATGGCAGTTAAAAGATAATTTAATTTTAGCTTTTGGTATAATGGAATCTATCAAAAACGTTAAAAATTATTAAAACCTGGATTAAGATGAAGTAAGATTGGAGTGAATAATAAAAAAAGAAGAATTATAATTTGAAGATATTCCTTGGAAATACTGACATTTTGCTGCCATAATTGCAGGAAAACACAAGTCATAATTAACGAAAAGGTTTTCGTTGAAAAATCGGGAATTTATGGCTTCAGGCTTATTATTTCATTAAGAGCAGGGATAATAACTTCTGATTTATACAAATCTTTAATTTTTACCCTTAAAGAATCTAAAGCTGTTGGTTCCCCGTGAATTAAAAAAACTTTCTCTGGAATGTTTTTAATTTCCGAAAGCCAGTCCAGTAATTCCTGCTGATCGGCGTGCGCAGAAAGGCTTTCTATTTTAAGTATTTTAGCCTTTACCGGGCAATACTTCCCAAAAATCTTCACTTCTGAAGCTCCATTTTCTAATTGCCGGCCCCGGGTTCCTTCAGCCTGATATCCTACCAATAATACTGTGGTTTCGGGTTTATCTATTAAATATCGCAAATAGGTGAGTACCCTTCCTCCAGTAACCATTCCGCTACCGGCAATAACTACTTTGGGACGGTTTTCATCTATGGTTTTCCAGGTATCCCCGTACGAAGTGATAATATTAAAATAAGAAAGCATTTTTCTAAATTCAGCTGGATCCAATTTATGCCATTTGCTAAATCCTTCAAATAAACTCAAAACTTCATTCCCCATTGGGCTATCAATATAAATAGGAATTTCAGGAATTTTATTTCTTTTAATTAGAAGATAGAGTTTGTACATAATTCCTTGTAAACGCTCTACGGCAAAACTGGGAATAATAAGATTTCCCTTTTGATTCAGGGTATTTATAATAGCTTCCGTAAGAATTTCATCTGAATCATCTTCGGGATGAAGCCGATCGCCATAAGTGCTTTCCAGGAAAAGATAATCTGCCCATTCAGGTTTTTTTGGTGATTCCAGCAGTACATCTTGTTTTCTACCAATATCTCCAGAAAATACAAAGCGCTTTTCATAAATATCTAATTCAATAAATGCCGAACCTAAAATATGGCCGTTGGTTTGGTAGCGATATTTTATATTTTCTGAAATTTGATACCACTCATTCAGTTTTATACTTTTAAACAAACCAATTGTTTTTTCGGTATCACTGCTAGTATATAAAGGCAATGCTAGTTTATGCTTGCTGTATTCTTCTTTGTTAGCTCTCTCGGCATCTTCTTCCTGTATCTTAGCGCTATCTTTTAAGATCACTCCGGCAATTCCTAAACTTGGAGGTGTGCTTATAATTGGATTTTTATAACCTTGTTTAACTAAACGAGGTAAGTAACCGGTATGATCAAGATGCCCGTGGGTAAGTAAAATAAGGTCTATTGCTGAAGGATCAAATGGAAAATCTTTCCAATTGAGTTCGCGTAAACTTTTAATACCCTGGAAAAGTCCGCAGTCTATTAAGATATTTAGCTCTGGTGTTTCCAGGAGAAATTTAGACCCGGTAACGGTACCGGCAGCTCCTAAAAAATGAATTTTCACTTTATTTTCCATTTGATCAATGTTTACAAAGTTCTTTCATTTCTGAAAGTATTCTTTTTTTACGCGGATTATTTATTCCTAGATGATCCAGGTAAAAAGTATCATTTATAAGTTCCTGGCATAAAACTACATCCCGACTAAGGAAAAAGTTCTTTTCCCTTTCTGAAAGTAGTGTAGAAACGGTAATTGGATACAATCCTAATTGATCTATTTTATCTTTAATGCCTTCACCTTTAGGATAATCCCAACTTAGCAGTTTTAAATTGGCACATTTACTATATTTAATAGCATCAGAAGTGAACCTGGTGTTGGTCACTACCCAACCTTCTTCAAAGTCACGTTTATTTTCCCCATTTTTTCTGAAGTTTTTAATATCCCGAAATCTTGAATCTATATAAAGCGGAATTTTCACATCGCAATTTCTTCCTGCATTATGAAATTTACACTCTATAAGCACTAATTTTTCTTCAGTTTTTGCTTCAACATCAATTTCATGGGTTACGCATTTCCCCTGGTAAGTTTTCCCAGTTTCAGTTTCATAACCACTATGACTCAAAAGCGCAGCAATAAATTTTTCAAACGGAAAACCTGTTGGTCCCAGTTCATAAATAGCGGTCTTTAATTTATATTTAGAAGCACTGGTTTTGTTTCCTTCCTTCAATAAACTAAAAGCCCGGTTATATATCTCTTTAGTAGAAATCCCATCATAAAGCTCTGTTTTTAACTTTTGAAGTGTTTTTTGGATCAGTTCTTCAGTAGCGCCAGATCGCTTTAAAGATTCTGCCACCCTCTCCAAAGAAAACTGAGCTTTCTCACCTGAAGCTTTTATGACTTTTAGATTGGAAATATCCATATTTATTGATTTAGCTAAATTTTTTTAATAGAATACTTAGACTTGTATCAAGTTACTTTTATTTTAAGTTTTAGATGGCAAAAAGAGCATAGGAATTTGGGGTTTCTTACCTAATTCTTTCAATAGTGATTTATAAAAAAGATTTTTGAAAAATCCTCTTTTTTTATGATTCAAAACCAAAACATCACTATCCCTGCTTTGAATAAAACTGTGGATTCCCTTAGTAACCTCAATATTGGTAAGCGTATGAAAGCTATGCGAAATATCTTTAAAATATTCATGTAGTTCTTCTTTCCTGGTTTCCTGCTCTTCAGTTAGCTTATCGGTATCCTGAATGTAGAGAATCCTAATACTGGCTTTAAATTTTTTAGCCATATCCATTAAAAATTCAATCTCAAAACCGGAAATAGACTTATCGTAACGGGTGGCAAAAACCATCTCTTTTTTTACCTCTGGTACAAATACACTATTGTCTGGAATTAATAAAACTGGCATATGATCTACAGCTTCAATTACATTCATACTATTGGTTCCAAAGATCCTGTCATCAGGTTCGGTTTCGCCTTTAGTACCCATAATAATAAGATCAAAAATTATTTCGTTTTGAATTTCAGCAATGGCATCATTCAGCCAGGATTCTATAATTAAGGATTTAAATCTATGATTTTGATTTTGGTTGACTATAGCAACTTCTTTAAGAAGTTTGTCCATCATTATTTTATTTTCAGCTTTAGCCTGTGCTAAACTATTTCCATTAATATCTGGTGTATAGAATTCTGGTTTGCAGGCATTCAAAAAATAAAAATTACACAGCTCATTTCGGAATAGACTAAAAGCATACACTGTAGCTTTCCAGGCGTTAGCTGAAAAATCGGTAGGGAGGAGTATATTTTTCATAATCAGTTAAATTTTCCCGATGGAATTACCATAAATGGCACTTTAACGTGAAATCCTATCTTATTCACAACTGGTCTAAAGAATAGGTTTTCAAAAAAATTGCGTTTATTATTTACCATAAATAGTAAATCTACTTTGTTTTGATCTTGAAACTTCTTAATAGCTTTTTGTACACTTTTATTTTCTATAGTATAGAATTGATGTGACGTATCACCTAAAATCTTACTAAGATTTTTCTTGTTATCTTCTTGTTTCGCATCTAAATCGTTTCCGGAGTAAACGTATAAAATATTTATTTTGGAGGTATGATTTTTAGCGAAATTCAAGATCGGTTCTAATTGTGCAGCGCTAAAATGCAGTTCGAAATCTGTAGGGAATAATATGTTTACCGGTGGCGAATATTCATAATCTGAGGGTACGGCTAGCAACGGAGATTTTAACTTGTTTATCGCATGTACGGTATTAGTACCAATCAAAATTTCCTCAGCCCCTGTTGCTCCCTGGGTTCCCATTATAACCAGGTCTATTTCTTTAGATTTCAGCTGTTCTTTCATTTCATCAATGAGAAGATTAAATGCAGAAATTTTTTCAAAATGATGTTTAGGGTTTTTAAAATCGCGATTAATTTTTCGCTCTACTTTGCGTAATCCACTTAGCGAATTCTTTTTATAAGCTTCCCCAAGGTCGGGTTGTGTACTACTGTATAAAATATATTCTGAATCATATAAAACAGGCGTATAGGTATTGAGAAGATAAAAGGTACATTCTTCATCTTTTAGCGATTTAACGGCATAAACGATAGCATTATAAGCATTTTCAGAAAAATCTGTGGGTAAGAGTATTTTTTTCATGATTTCTAATTTTTATACGCATTCACGGTTAAAATTCTGTAAAACGAGAAAAGGAATTTTTGGTTTTAAACCTACTTTATCTATAGTTGAGGTAAGCAGGATGTCTTCTAGATAAGTATGGCGTGAATTGACCATCACTAGAAGGTTTATTTTTTTTGAATCAATAAATTCTTCAATAGCTATTTCCTTTTGTAATTCTTCGCTCTGGTGATCTAGTACATTAATATTATAAAACTGCTGTTTTAAAAATTCTAAATTGTCTTTTTGCCTCGCTGAAGTTGCCTTATGCTTAGAGATATAAAGCAAGTGAATTTTAGATTTAAAATCACGGGCAATTTCACCAACAAGTTTTAATTCTCTTTTTTGATACGGGATTAAGTAATTAGTAGGGAAAAGAAAATCCCGGGGCTCTTCATATTTAAAATTTTCGGGAATGGCTAAAACAGGACTTTGAACATATTTTAGAACCAATAAGGTATTACTGCCAAAACTAAGACTCCTGTCATTGGTTGCACCGCGGGTACCCATCACCACTAAATCGGCGTTTTCTGAATTTACCAGATTATTTACTTCGTCTACCAGATCGCCAAAAGCAGCAACCGATTTAATTAGATGCCGGGGATTACAGAACTCATCGTGCATTTTGGCACTAAGATCTTTTAAGGCCTTCTCCGCAGTTTCTTTTGTTCTGCCTTTTAAATCTTCCATCAATTCACTACTTAGCAAGCTTTCATCGGTATAAACTTTTTCGGCATAGGCGTGTAATAGAATTAATTCACTCTTTTCATACTTAAAAAGCTGGCAGGCATACCGCAATGCATTAAATGCGTTTTCCGAAAAATCTGTGGGTAAAATTATCTTTCTCATCTTCTGAAACTTTGATTTATAAAATTAACCGAAGAAGCAGGCTAAAACTATGAGGAAAATCAGTTTGTTTCTGATTTTTAAGTGTTTATAATAGAAATAAGTATTTCATAGTATGACAGGTATCATATTTATAACCAGTCAATTAGGGTATATTTATAAGTAGTTTTAAAATATATAACAATGAAGAATTTAATAGTAGGAATCTTATTAAGTATTCCCTTTGTGCTAATGGCACAACAGCAGAAGGAGTTTGATTTTGTAGCCAACCAGGAAAATGGATTCACCGCAGTTAAGGAAGGTGAACGTTGGGGTTTTTTAGATGCTAATGGTGATATGGTAGTTAAACTTAGGAGTGATCTTGTGACTAATGAAAAACCCAAAAGCGGAAATATTGGTGTAGCCGGTATAAAATATCCAAAATTTCAAGAGGAAAGAGTCATTATTAGAAAGCAGCAAGATGGAGTTAATTATTATGGCTTTATAAATACCGAAGGAAAGACCGTTGTTGAACCCGAATTCTTAAACCTTACCAATTTCTCCAATGGCAAAGCCCTGGCTTTAAAACTAGAAGAAGAAAGACTTGGGAAGAACCAATTGTTAGGCAAAGGAGTGATTTCTTATAAATATGATGTAGTGTTAATTGATAAAAAAGGAGAAGTACTAAAATATTTAGAAGGCCCATTTCCGGTTTCTCTTTCTAAACAGAAATTAAGAGAAGCCCCTAAAATTGAGGCAAAATGGCTAGGTGAAAAAACACTAAGCGTTAAAGCTCCCAATAAAAAATGGCGAATTCATAAACTTTAAAAAGTAATAAAGCCGATGTAAAATTTGCATCGGCTTTATTTTTGTTAATCTATCGAGATGCTGTGCCCGTGTTGTTATAAAATGTTTCAAGAACATTGGATCGCGAGTCATCAAGAAACATTCACAGTTTTAGTTTCTTTAGCTTTTTCTGTTTTTCTCTTCTTAAGGTTCATTTTTAAAATTCCCTCTTTGTATTTAGCTTCAACTTCTTTATCCATATCTACTTCTTCGGGCAGACTTATATTTCTGGAAAAACTGTTATAGCTAAATTCTTTCCTAACGTAACTTTCTTTTTCTTCCTCTATCTTATTTTCTTTTTCAGCGGAAATAGATAAAACACCGTCTTCTATAGAAATTTTAAAATCCTCTTTTGAAAGTCCGGGAGCTGCAAGTTCAATTTCAAATTCGTTATCTTTTTTCTTAACATTTAGTGCCGGAAATAGATCCTGATCAAAATCTCCGTTGAAAAAACGATTTAGATTGAAGATTCCGCGTTTGGTATCCATTAGATCAGAAAAAAATGGATCGTTAGCCAGGAACGAACTACCTAAGGTGGGATTTCTGCGGTTTTTAGATTTAATGAGTGACATAATAGTATAAATTTAAATGGTTAATAATTAATAAAGCCATCTAATTTAATCTATAATATGGGGGTTTAATATGATGAAAATCAGTTATTTAATATTTATTTTCCCATAATTTGAAAAGGTTGTAAAACATAGAAACAGGAGACCATTGCCTCCTGTTTCCCAGAAGATATTAAGTTTACTCTTTAACTCTAGCTTGATATCAGTGATCTTACTCGAAGTAAAATTTGTATATCAGGTTAAAAAATACCTTTGATATCTTCTAAATTTGATTTCCAACTCTAATAAGTACATAGAAACCAAATTATATTTATGTATTGATATTTTAAATGTATGCTAAAGATGGTTTTATAAAAATGACAAATGTCAGGAAATCAGTATTTAACAAATTTTTAGCATTAGGTTATTTCCTGTAATCTATCTGGTTTTAGAATATTTATCTTCTTTCCTTTAATAGCAATAATTCCTTCTTTCTTAAGGCTGGAAAGGCTACGTATAAAACTCTCAGGAGAAATACCTGCTATACTTGCCAAATCTGTGCGGGAAATTTTTAGGCCCTGCATATCTGGATTTTGTAGTTCTTCTGCAAATTGAAGTATGGTATTGGAAGTCTTTTTTAATACCGAGGCATAAGCCATTTCTAGAAGCTGTGATTTTAGCGTTAAAACAGTATCAGATAAATTTTGAGCAATATCCAGGCTTAAATTCTGATTTTCCTGTAGAATTTCTCTAAATTCTTTATGTAGAATTCTATATAATTTACTGGGCTCTAAAGTTGCCGCCATTTCGGGATAAGTTGGGTTTTTATTGAAGCCATATAAACCCAGCAATTCATTTTTTCTATAAATTCCAGTAATTAATTCTTTACCCAGCTGGTCCATTCGGGAAGTTTTAACCATCCCTTTTTTAATAAGATATATAAAGCTGCAATGCCTGTTTTCTTTAAAAATTATTTTATGATTATCTAAACTTACTTGTTCACCATTTTCTTCAATGAATAATTTTAAAGCATCAATATTAGAAATATTACTCCTGGAGGTTGAAGAATTTCCTCGTTTGTTCAATAATAATTCTATTGTTTCAAAAAGTTGTTTTTCTGAAAATGGACCGACCAAATGTTTATGATGGACATGGATGGGTTTCCAGCTCTTAACTTCAGATTGTCTAATTATAGAGAGTAGAGGGATGGAACAAAAAGCGAAATTAACTTTCAGAAAGTTAATAAGCATTTTTGTATCGCGCTCCCAAATTAATAAACCAGGTTTCTTTTCAATTGCTAAAGTTTTTAAATTATTTAAACAATTAATTTGAAGTAAATCAAAATGGTCCAGGGCCAGATTAGCTGGATTTAGATAATTGGTGGTTCCCCCTGAAATATAAAGAATACGCTTCATTCCTGGAATTCTTAAAATTAGTTACAAGAGCTTAAGGGGTGCTTGTATTTCCAATGGGGGGAGTAGGGACGAAATACATTAAACAAAGCATAAATATACAAAGTAATTTTTTAAATCTCACCTACGAATAAAAAAGTCTTATCTATTTAAAATTCTAATACATAGGATTGTTAATGAATTTAAACTGCGTAAAATATTCTATAAAAACTGATTTTTATCATTTTTAACTAGTAAGCCTGGACTTATCTTTAAGCAGTATTTTATGGTTATGGAATTATCTAAAAAAATGATGCTTAACGAAGAGTTCTATCAACATATAGGAATGGTTTTCTACGCTATTGCTGCATCGGATAAAGTGGTGCGAGCCGAAGAAATTAAAACCTTAAAAGACCTAGTAAAAGAGAAATGGGTTCCTATAGACAATACTGCCGATGAATACGGGACTGACGAAGCCTTTAAAATTGAAATGATATTCGATTGGCTGGAGGAGAATTCTCCAGAAGCCGATTGGGCATTTAATGAGTTTAAAGATTATAAAAAGCATCATCCGCAATTATTTACATTAGAAATAAATCAATTGATTTGGCAAACTGCCGATGCTATCGCGGCGTCCTTTGCAGGAAAAAATAAATCAGAACTTATTATGCTTTCAAAACTTAAAACAGTACTCAAAGCTTAATGCTTATAAACTTATATGTGGAAAGATTAATTTAATAGTTTTTCTGAAAAATTCAAGCTTATGGAAACACTAATTTGCCAAAGTTGTGGTTGGCCATATACCAAAACCACTTCAGGCACAAATAGAGATAGGTCGCTCAATATAGATTACTGCCGGGATTGCTACCAGGATGGAGCTTTCACCGATAGATCTCTTAATTTACATCAGTTAGAAGTGAAATTATTGGAAATGGCAGAAATCCATGATGATATTAGCCTGGAAGAGGCTCAACAGCTGATAAAGAAACTGCCGGAATTAAAAAGATGGCGTATGGATAATATTTAATTTATTGTGCCTTAAAACCCATCTTATTCTTTAAAACCGGGACTTCCCATTTAATCATTTCCTTTAGGAACTCATCTATCTTTTCTACTATTAATTTTTCTGTAATATAATCGGGAGGGAAAGTACCTAATTCTACAATTTCATCCTCCGGAAGCATCCAGTTCTGTAAGGAGGGAAAGGTGACAAAAATTTCTATATCTCCATTATGCAGCTGGGAAAAAACCAGCGCGCCACCTTGTAAAAATTTATAGGTTGGAATTTTGTTGGTGAATTCAATAAGATCTATAGGAAAGGATTCAAAAGTTATGTTAACCGCCTCGTGGGTATGAATCCATTTTAACTCCTGTACTTTCTATCCCACGGGATAAGTGGCTTCGGCTTTCTTAAGCGTAGAAATAATCAGTTCCTTGGTATTACTTTCCCACGTAATACGTTTATTTACCACGATTTTTATAGAAAGTTTATACTCATTAATACGCTCTCCGAGATGTTCCAATTTCATCATTAGCATTTTATTAATTAGTCTTCTTTCGCTAAGCGTGCCTTTTCTCGAGCCTGTTTTCTAAAATAACCACGGAATAAAATATTGTTTTTTAATGCTTCCATATTTTCATTGAAACGAAAGCTCGCTTCTTCTATATTTTGCATGCTTTGGTCTATATTTTTTACAAAACCAGTGTCTTTAAGTATAAAATTCAACGCTCCTTTTTCTGAATTAAGATTGGTGGAAAATTCCCCTAAATCTGTACTTATCATTTTTATTTTAGACGAGCTAACCTGCAAATCTTCAATGATAGTACTAAAGTTCTTTTGCGCCGTAGAATCACTAAGTAATAAGCCTGCTACAGAATTTTCATAATCTATAGCATGTAAAATATCATTTAATTTTGCGATACTTGCTTTTGCCGAATTTGTGGTTTTATTCAAATTTTCAGCACTTTGCTGAATATTATTTGCGAGATCTTCATCTTTAAGTAAATCACCTAAGACGCCTTCTCCCGCATTTATACTATTGGTTATTTTTAAAAGATCCGCAGTTAAAAGCGCTGCATTTTCGTTGGTTTGGTTTAACGTATTTAGCATATCTGCCGTAGCTACCTGGCTAAGGGATTCAAGAGTGTCACCTTCACGAATGATTCTGGAGCCTACTTTATTATTTGGAAGAATATTTAATACCATACTGCCCACCAATCCGTCAGAGTTTATGGTGGCAACAGAGCTGTATTTAATTAAATTCGCCGCTTCCCGGTTTATAAGAAGATCTACAGAAATCGCAGTATCGTTTAAAAATATAATCTCTTTTACAGTGCCCACATTTACACCTGAATAACGCACGTTATTACCAGATTGTAACCCATTTACATTCTTAAACACAGAACTTATCATAATTGAATCGCCAAACAGGTTTTGCTTATTACCAATAAAGAAAACTCCAAGGGTAAATATGATTATCCCGGATATAATGAGTATTCCTAATCTTAGATTTTGTCCAGAATTTGATTTCATATTTAGATCTTTTACTTGATTGTCGAGATATAATTTTACGAGGTATTTTACTATGATTTTAATTCTGTATTTCCCAGGTATTTACGTTGGTTTCCCGCTACAATTATTCATATTGAATCATTTAAAAAATGCTTTAATCTTAGGATCGTTTGATGCTGCTAACTCGCTAAAACTTCCTTCTGCATAATCTTTTCCATCCAGCAATAAGATCATTCGGTTAGAAATTACCCTGGCACAATCTACATCGTGAGTAATGATAAGTGATGAGGTTGCATATTTTTGCTGAATATTCATCATTAATAAAATAATTTCTTTCGCGGTAATAGGATCCAGGCCGGTGGTTGGCTCATCATAGACTATAATTTTTGGTTTTAAAATAAGCGCCCTTGCCAGGGCAATTCTACGCTGCATTCCTCCAGAAAGCTCAGCCGGCATTAAATCTATAGTTTGTGGTAAGCCAACATTTTCAAGGGCTTCTCTTACCAATTCTTCGGTTTTCTTTTCAGAGTCTTTTCGATGTCTTCTTAACGGGAATTCCAGATTTTCCCTTACCGTCATAGAATCATATAAAGCACTTCCCTGGAATAAAAAACCTATATCGGTTCGCAATTCGTCCATTTCATTTTGCTTCAGTTTTGAAATATCTTTTCCTAAAACTTTTATATTTCCCTTATCAAAATCCATTAAGCCCACCAGGCATTTAATCATAACCGATTTTCCTGAACCAGATTTCCCCATTAAAACCAGGTTTTCACCTTCGAAAAGTTTTAAATTGAAATTCTTTAGTACTTCAACATCTCCAAAACTTTTATATAAATTCTCTATAGCTATTACCGCCTGTTTTTCCATTTTAATTATAAAAAATATCAGTTATGAAAACCGCTATAAAATCTAATATAAAGAGTAGCATAGAGGTGAAAACCACCGCTGAATTTGAAGCTTTTCCAACGCCGGCAGTTCCTTTTTTACTGTTGTAACCTTTAAAGCAGCCTACCAGGCCAATGGCAAATCCGAAGAAAAAAGTCTTGACCGTTGCTGGAATTAAATCAGTAAATTCCAATGCTTCAAAAACCTGATTAAAGTAAAGAGTAAAAGAAACATCACCTTTAGTATTTTCTATAATTGCAGAACCTAATAAAGCAACAAAATCTCCTATAATTACCAGCAGTGGTAGCATACAGGTTGCCGCGAGTATTCTAGTAACTACAAGAAATTTAAAGGGATTGGTTCCAGAAACTTCCATCGCATCTATTTGTTCTGTAACGCGCATAGATCCTAATTCGGCACCAATACTGGAACCAATTCTTCCGGCGCAAATAAGTGCGATAATTACCGGGCCAATTTCCCTAACAATAGAAATACTTATCATAGAAGGCATCCAGGAAACCGCACCAAATTCCATTAAAGTTGGCCGGGATTGTAGGGTAAAAACCAGTCCCAAAATAAATCCTGTTACAGCTACTAAAAGCAAAGATTTATTGCCCATTTGGTAGCATTGTTTCAAGAATTCTCTAAACTCGAACGGCCTGCTAAAAAGTTCCCGAAAATACCTTCCGGTGAAATTTCCCATTTCCCCAATTTCAATAAAAAAGGAGTTTAAATTTGAATGGTATGATGATAGAAATTTCATATAGCTTCATTACAGTAAATTTAGCTTTAGAGGTCTTCAATAGAAATGATATATATCAGTTTATCATAACTATTTGTATAAAAATGAGTTTTGTAATGAAATAATATTATTAATACTTAAAATATTATGATTTTTTATATTTTTAAGATTTAAAATGTGTTAAATTTTAAGCTTATAAAATTATCTTTAAGAATTGTAAAAGCAGGTAAATCTCTGTATTTCTGATATTTTGTTAATTTAAATGGCAAATGAGTTCATATTTTTATGATTAATCTTATATTTTTGAACTTTACCATTTTTAATCTTTATTTAAGACTGACTTAATCATTTCTAAATGACAAAAGTAAATAACTACCTTTCTACCTCGGAGCTGGAGAATAAGCTTAAAACTGATGAACCGCGTGTTATAGCTGTTGGCGCAAGTGCCGGTGGTTTGGAAGCATTAAAGTCTTTTTTTGAAGGCATACCCGAAACCGATAAGAATGCGTATGTAGTTATACAACATCTCTCTCCAGACTATAAAAGTATGATGGGAGAACTTCTTAAGAAAAATACCAATCTGCCCATTCTCGAGATCAAAGACGGTATGAAGATGAAGCAAGGCCACATCTATCTAATTCCGCCGGTAAATAACCTCACTTTTTCAGATAATAAACTACACCTTGTTGAAAAGCCAAAAAATCAGAGTTTAAACTTGCCTATAGATATGTTTTTTGAAGCACTCTCAAAGGAAAGAAAAGAGAAGGCTATAGGGGTTATCTTAAGTGGAACCGGCAGTGATGGTACAAGGGGCGTAAGAGCAATAAAAGAACGGGATGGAATGATTATGGTGCAGGATCCTGAAGAAGCTAAGTTTGACGGGATGCCACAAAGCGCTATAAATACAGGCCTGGTTGATTATGTGATACCCGTTTCTAAAATGGCCAAAGAACTTATAAATTTTATAGATTCTCCTTCAGTCTTTCATTTTAAAGATGGCGATTTAAATTATAATGAAAGCGAACTCATGAAAATTCTTCGCTTTGTAGATGAAAAAACCGGTCTTGATTTTAGAGAATATAAACATGCCACACTTGCAAGACGAATTGCAAGAAGGGTGAATGTTTGTAAATGCAATAGCCTATCTGATTATTATGAGTTTTTAATTAAAAATGAAGAGGAAATAGAAATACTTCATCGGGAATTCCTAATTGGGGTTACCAAATTTTTTAGAGACGAGAAAGTCTGGAAAATATTAAGAGAGGAAGTAATTCCTAAAATGGTAGAAAAAAAGAAGGATGGAGAAGTTATAAAACTATGGGACGTTGCTTGTAGCAGTGGGGAAGAAGCTTATTCTTTCGCGATGTGTATTAATGAAGAAATTGAAAAGCAACGAAAAAGTGTAGATTTAAAGATTTTTGCCACCGATATTTCTCAAAAGCACCTGAATATAGGTAGTGAGGCATTTTATCCGGAAAGTATTGTAGCCGATATCGATTCAGATTTGTTGCTGAAGTATTTTATTAGTAAACCAGATGGGTATAAGGTAGTAGACAAAGTACGCCGAATGGTGGTTTTCTCAAGGCATAACATCATTAAAAATCCACCATTTAATAATATGGATATGGTGGCCTGTAGAAATTTACTGATCTATTTTCAACCCGGAATTCAAAATAAGGCATTAAATTTCCTGCAATATGCCCTAAAAGTTGGAGGAATATTAGTTTTAGGAACCAGTGAAAATGTGTCTTCTCAGAAAAATAATTTTAAAGTTATAAATCGTTCAGCAAAAATTTATCAGAATGAAAATTCAGATAAGCGATTAGATTCAAATATTTCGCAAGCTACCACTTCAAATAATTTAACCTCAGGTTTGCGTCAAATTAGGCGCCCTTCTTACAAAAAAGCTACCAACCCACTAAAAACTAAACTTACAGAGGAGCTTAATGAAACAATTCTGGAAACCTTTGGAGGCGCCAGTGTTTTTGTAGATAAAGATTTCAATATTTTGCAGGCAGTTGGTGAGTTTAGAAAATATGCCAATTTACCAATTAGCGGCTTTTCAGTAAATCTTTTAGATATGATGGGAAGCGATCTAAAATATATTATTCAAAGCACCCTAAAAAAAGCTAAAAAGAGTAATTCAAAGGTGAGGTATAAAGATGCTTCTTTTGAACATCATGAAGAGCAGCGTTCGGTAGATATTATTGTAAAACCATATCAACAAAAAACCGAAGATGCCAACTCGAGTTTCGTGATTACTTTTATAGAGAAAGAAGTAAACTTAAAAGAGGTTGATACGCTGGAAAAACTTAGCCTTACTAACCGCACCAAAGAATATGTAGCAGATCTTGAAGACGAACTTAAAGAGACCAAGGAGGAGCTGCAAACTTCTATGGAAGAAATTGAGACCAGTAATGAAGAGCTTCAAGCGGCAAATGAAGAATTGCTGGCTTCTAACGAGGAACTACAAAGTACTAATGAGGAATTGCAAAGTGTAAATGAAGAAATTAATACAGTGAATGCTGAAAACCTTCAAAAGGTAGAAGATCTTGCTGCATTAAATTCTGATATGAACAACTTGCTGGAAAGCACCGAAATTGGAGTGATTTTCCTGGATGAAGATTTGAAAATAAGAAAATTTACACCGGCAATTCAGCGACATTTTAATTTAATAGATTCAGATGAAGGGCGCCCTATAGAACACTTTACTTCAAGTATGGGTAAGAGTAATCTTATTACCCGATGTAAACGCGTTCTTAGAACTGGGAAAATTCTGGAAAAGCAGGTAATGACTAAAGATGGTTCTCATTATTTAAGGAGAATTTCGCCTTATCAAAATTCTAAAGATGAGGTTAATGGAGTGGTAGTGACCTTTATAGATGTTGGACTATTGCAGCGCTCTAAAGAGCGTTTAATTGCAAGTGAAAAACGTTTTAAATCTTTTTACGAAGAAGATCCTGTAATTCATATAAGTGTAGATCCACAAACCCAGCTTATCGTACAATGCAATGAAATGGCTGTTAGTAAACTGGGTTATGAGTCTAAAGAGGATTTAATAGATAAACCTATACTTGATCTCTATAATGAAGATTCTCAGCTAAGAGCTTTAAAATCAAATAAAGAATTTAAAAATAGTGGCACTATAGTAAATATGGAACAGGAGATTCTTACTGCTTCGGGAGATTTGTTACCTGTAATCCTGAATGCCACTGCAGAGAAAGATTTGGATGGTAAATTAGTGACCATAAGGTACACCTGTGTAGATATTTCTGCATTGAAAAAAGCTGAAAATAAATTAAAACAGCAGCGAGAAGATTTAGAACGAGCCAATAAAGATTTAGAACAATTTGTCTCAATTTGCTCTCACGATCTTCAGGAACCGCTTTCTACTATTAAATTTGGTAGTGACGTTTTGGGTAAACTATATTCAACTAAATTAGACGAAAAAGGAAAGAATTATATTCAATATATTAAAGATGCATCTACCAGGCTTTCCGAGCAAATTAAAGCCCTGCTAGAGCATTCAAGAATTGGTCGTCACGGAGAAAAAAGCCTGGTTAATATTAAAGAAGTTGTGGAGGTTGTGAAATATGATCTCGGCAAAAGAATCAAAGATACCAACGCCAAAGTAAACGCCGGGACACTTCCAAAAATTATGGGTCATGAAGTAGAATTGCGACTACTATTCCAGAACCTTATAAGTAATGCCATAAAATACACACCAAAAGAGAGAAATCCAGATGTGCGTATTGCAGCGTATAGAGAAGGTATGCATTGGGTATTCTCTGTTACCGATAATGGTTATGGGATTTCAGAAGAAGATAAAAAGAATATTTTCACGATCTTTAACCGCGTTAAGGAAACTAATGGAAACGATGGTACGGGAGTGGGACTTGCGCACGTTGAAAAAATTGTGCAGTTACACGAGGGTACTATCTGGGTAGAAAGCCAGGTTGGAGTGGGGAGTACTTTTTATTTTAAATTAAAAGCATAGCCGTTTATGAGCTCAGAGCAGCTTCCTTATCCAGAAAAAGTAGATATTCGAAACTGTGATAAAGAACCAATTCATTTAATAGGAAAAGCACAGGCTCACGGAGTTATCCTTGCGGTTAATCCCCAAACATTTAAAATTATTCAGGCGTCTGAAAATACTTCCAAATTTTTTGGAGTTGTTCATCAAGACGTTTTAAATACCTCTATCGAAGCCTTAATTGGAGAAACTGCTTTTCAAAGAATAAACGAGACCATTTCCAGCGAATCCAACTTCAGTGCTGAGGAACTTAAAATTAATAAGAAGTTCTTTGTAATGATGCCACATTTATCTGAAGAACATCTAATTCTGGATTTTGAACTTCTCGGTGATTTTTGGGATCCTATGCATTTTCAGCAACAGTTAACTACCATAATTAACGGTCTGGATGCTGTGGAAACTATTCACGCTCTTTGCAATAAAGCAGCCAGATTAATGAAGAATATCTTCGATTACGATCGCGTAATGATTTATCGCTTTGATGAAGAATGGAACGGAGAAGTAGTTGCTGAGGAAAAGGAACCCCATTTAGAGAGCTGGTTAGATTTGCATTATCCTGCTAGCGATATCCCGGCACAATCCAGGAATTTATTTTTAAAACATAAGGTTAGAATAATTTCAGATGTTAATTATGAACCTGTTCCAATTACGCCAGAAATTTCTCCCATAACCCATATGCCATTAGATCTTTCCAGATCTGAATTGCGCGGAGTTTCTCCTATTCATATTGAATATTTACAAAACATGAAGGTTGGAGCTTCTTTAACCGCAGCGATTATTGTAAATGGTAAACTATGGGGTTTGGTGGCCTGCCATCATTATTCGGCTAAATTCATTAATTATTTTCAACGTGAAACCTGTAAATTCTTAACACAGGTTTTTTCTAGTAATATATCTTCTATCCAAACAGGTATTTTTAATAAAAAATTGGATGAAAGTACCGAATTACGAGAAGAAATACTGGAAGACCTAAATATTGAAAACACTCTGGTACTCGGTCTTCAAGAAGCTAAAGTTTCATTTACCTCACTTATTGAAAGTGGTGGAGGTGCTGTAGTTTTGGAAAATGAAATCGCACTTTTCGGCAATACGCCTACCAAAGTTGAAATTTTGCAATTATGTGATTTTTTAGCTGAAAAAGAGGAAACTATTTTCACGACTAAAAGCCTTAAAAGTCAATATCCAGAAGCAGAAAAGTTTAAAAAATTGGCTTCAGGAATATTGAGTTTTAAATTAGGACAGGCAAAAGATAGTTTTGTAATATGGTTTAGACCAGAAGTTTCAGAAACAGTGAGTTGGGGTGGCGATCCTAATAATAAAATTTCTTATAACGAAGAAAAGCAACGTTTAAGTCCGAGAAAATCTTTTGAGAAATGGACGGAGAAATTAGACGGAATTTCCAGTTCTTGGCAGGATTACGATATTGAAACTGCTAAAGCTTTTAGAGAGAATTTAAATCAGTTTATTCTTAAAAAACAAAAAGAAGAGATTAGCCGTTTAAACCAAAATTTTGTTGAAGCCAATAAAGATTTGGAACTTTTTAGTTATGGTGTTTCTCACGATCTGCGCAGTCCATTGCGCGGTATTATTGGTTATGCTCAAATTTTAAAAGAAGATTTTGATAAAGAACTTTCTGCTGAAGCTTCAGAAACTATTGATACTATTTTAACGGCTTCTGGCAAGATGGAAGGAATTATAGATGATATTCTATCTTTCGCAAAAGTTACCGGTGGCGAAATTCAGAAGAAAAATTTCAACACTAATAAAGTATTAGAGGAGCTTTTACTAAGCTTTAATATTAAAAGTAATTTCCCGACAACGAAATTAAAAATTCAGGATAATTTACCAGACACTTATGGGGATAGGCGCATGATCTTTCAGCTTTGGAGCAATTTGGTGGGAAATGCTTTAAAATACTCGCAGCAAACCGCAAATCCCAGTATAGAAATAGGGAGCATTACTCAGGATAATAAGGATGTTTTCTACATAAAAGATAACGGAATTGGAATTGCAGAAAACAAAAAAGATAGAATTTTTGATATGTTTTCCCGGTTTTCTAAAAAAGATTTTAAAGGTAGTGGTGTTGGTCTTACTATAGTTGCCAGGGTTTTAGAAAAACACAATGGTAAAATTTGGGTTGAAAGTGAACCTGAAAAAGGAAGTACTTTTTTCTTTCACTTATAAAAT
This sequence comes from Salegentibacter sp. Hel_I_6, assembly GCF_000745315.1. NCBI lineage: Bacteria > Pseudomonadati > Bacteroidota > Flavobacteriia > Flavobacteriales > Flavobacteriaceae > Salegentibacter > Salegentibacter sp. Hel_I_6. The sequence continues at coordinate 3,775,297 of NZ_JQNQ01000001.1, forward strand.
ACGGCCTGCCTTTTGCGATAAAAGGTTTTTTGCGTTATCTAGTTTAGTATTTTTGTATAAACCTAAGAAGAATGATCAAAACCCCATTGCGTATATTATTAGTTGAAGATGAAGAAACCGATGCGGTTTTAATCAAAAGACAAATTTCCAAAATCGTAGAAAATTCTGAGATAAAAGTAGCTGAAGATTTTCCTGCTTTCGAAGGGCTTTTTACCAGCTTCCTACCAGATTTAGTGATCTCAGATTATAACTTACCTAACGGGACAGGATTGGATGTGATGGAAACGGTAAAATCTATTGATGAAAATGTTCCACTAATTTTTATAACCGGAGCATTAGATGACGATGAGTTGGCTGCAGATACTATTCTTTCTGGCGCTTCAGGGTTTATACTTAAAAAGCACATGCCTGTTCTTAATGAAAAATTAGAACCACTTTTAAAACAAGTGGTTTATAATATGGTGCAGCACGAGGAATTGAGAGAGCAAATACGAAAGAATAAAATTGCTGTTCACCAAATTTATAGCTATCTAGATAATATGAAGGCAGATGATAAAGAGCAGCGTGAGAATATAGAGAAAATTAGAACTAATCTAGGTAAATTCAATATTGATGCTGAATAGTCTTAGAGTCGCCACAAAGGAATTACACGAGAACCTGGAAAAAGAAAATCTTGCCAGCCAGATTATTTCACACGAAATAAGCCTGGAAGATTATAAACTTTTATTGCTTCAAAATTATATTTCCTATAAAATTACCGAAACTGAAATAGCTAAATATCTTGAATCATATCAATCGGATAAAACCGATCAATTGTCAAAAGATCTGCACAATCTTAATGTAGAAACAAGTATTGCTGAAAAGTTCAACGGCAAATTCAAAATAACTTCTTACGAAGAAGCTTTAGGTGCATCTTATGTTGTTTTAGGCTCAGCGCTTGGTGGAATTTATATTTCTAAAGAACTTCCAAATTGCCCTGCCTTAAATGAAATAGAGAAACCTCATTTCTTTAATGGCGAAAGGGATGGTGTGAAATCCTGGAATAAATTTGTAAAAGAATTAAAAGCTGAAGATTTTTCAGAAATTCAGAAACAGGAAGCTTCGCAAAAAGCCAGGGAAACCTTTGAATTCTTCGGACTGGTTTTTAAAGAAACCTCAGTAATTCCCCAATATAATTAATATCCATTTATTTTTTTTCTTACTTGTTTGTCGCGCCTTTTTATTTAGGTTTACCTGATAATGCGGATAGTAATCCGTCCAGAGGAATCTGAATACCTTGATCAAAATGTTTTCCTTATAAAATATTTACCGGGTTTTTTCTGAAGTAGTTTATTCAAAAGTATGTATTTTGAAACTGAGTTTGATAGGTATTAAGTTACTCTTTGTTGTTGAAAATCGTTTTTAATCTATTATTAAGTTTGAATCTATTATGAGAAAGATAAAATCCTTGATTTGCCTGTTTTTGGCGATTAGTTTTTATTTCCCTGCATTTTCGCAAACCGGTCGTACTCCGGTTATGGGCGAAAAAGGGATGGTGGTTACCAGCCATTATCTGGCTTCAGAAGTTGGTAAAGAAGTTTTGGTAAAAGGCGGTAATGCTGTAGATGCCAGTATTGCTACAGCTTTTGCGCTGGCTGTAACTTTACCTTCAGCAGGTAATATTGGTGGAGGCGGTTTCCTGGTTTATCACGGTAGCGACGGGCATAAGACTACATTTAATTTTCGTGAGAAAGCACCTTTAGCTGCTACCCCGAACATGTTTTTGGGAGAAGACGGTAAGATTAAAGAAAATTCCAACCATGAAGGTTTACTTTCGGTAGGGGTGCCCGGTACTGTGGCGGGGCTTTATAAAGCGCACCAAACAATGGGGAGTTTGTCCTGGCAAGAGCTTTTGCAGCCTGCAGTAGATTTAGCCGAAAACGGATTTGAATCTACTCATAATATGAATTGGTTTTTAAATTGGGTTAAAGATCACAAGAATGAAGAAATATATGTGGCTACTGCTAAAGCTTTTCTAAAGAATGGGGAAGAAATCTATAAACCGGGGGAAACCTGGAAGCAGCCAGAGTTGGCTGAAACTTTAAAAAGAATTCAGGAAAACGGTGCCGATGGTTTTTATAAAGGAAAAACCGCGAAATTGATTGCTGATTATATGAAAAAACACGGCGGACTTATTACCGAAGAAGATCTTGCCAAATATGAAGCAGAAGAATTAGAACCCGTTACCGGTACTTATCGTGGGCACGAAATTATTTCTATGCCACCACCTAGTTCCGGTGGTGTTGCGCTTATAGAAATGCTAAATATTTTAGAGAATTTTGATGTTGAAAATTCAGGGCATAATTCGGCTGCATCTTTACATTTACTTACGGAAGCAATGCGAAGAGGCTATGCAGATAGGGCTTTACATTTGGGAGATCCAAATTTTAATGCAGAAATGCCTATAGCTAAATTAATTTCAAAAGAATATGCAAAAGACCTGGCCGGCGGTATCGAGGTGAAAAAGGCTTCGGTAAGTGATTCAGCAAATTTTAATAATGCGCACTTACAATACGAAAGTCCGGAAACCACGCATATTTCTGTAGTAGATAAAGATGGAAATGTGGTATCCTTAACCTATACTTTAGAGCATAGCTACGGCTCCAAAATAACGGTAGAAGGGGCTGGTTTCCTTTTAAATAACGAAATGGGTGATTTTAATCCCATACCCGGCTATACAGATTCCCGTGGATTAATTGGAACCGCTCCTAATTTAGTAGCTCCTGAAAAACGCATGCTATCGAGTATGACGCCCACGATTGTAGCAAAGGACGGAAAACCTCTTATGGTAATTGGTAGCCCGGGTGGGAGAACTATAATAAATACTGTACTTCAGGTTATCGTTAATACTATTGACTATAAAATGAATATTGCTCAAGCTATCGAGTCGCCAAGAATTCATCACCAATGGCTTCCAGACCAAACCCGATTTGAGTACTGGGGAATTTCGCCCGATACCAAAAGAATTTATGAAGAGATGGGGCATGAAGTTTATGAAGGTGGAAATCAAGGCCAGGCGATGGGAATCTATATTGATGTTGCTAATAATCATATTTACGGCGCTGCCGATTCCCGTAGTTATGACGGAAGGGCGATAGGGTATTAATTGAATTTTATAATAACCTTAAAACTATTGGCGCAGATTTGTTTTATCTTTAATTGAAAAAATTAATCAATTTTAAAAGAAAAATTATGAGTCAACCAAAAGTAGCTGTGATATTTTATAGTGCCACAGGAACAAATCACCAACTAGCACAATGGGCAGGAGAAGCTGCTAAAGAGGCTGGAGCAGCTGAAGTAAGAGTGAAAAAAGTTCAGGAAACAGCCCCTCAGGAGGCTATTAATCAAAATGAAAGTTGGAAAAAGTATATTGAGGATAATAAGGGTTTCCCAACCGTAAGTCTTGATGATCTCGAATGGGCAGATGCTATTATTTTTAGCACTCCAACCCGATATGGAAACTTGCCATCACAACTTCAGTCTTTTTTCGATACCACCGGTGGACTTTGGTCTAGCGGTAAATTAGCTAATAAAATAGTTAGTGGGATGACTAGTGCAGCCAATCCGCATGGTGGGCAGGAAGCCACCTTACTTTCTTTGTATAAAACAGTGATGCACTGGGGTTCTATTATTGTTGCTCCAGGATATACAGATCCTTGTTTGTTTGAAGCCGGAGGAAATCCTTACGGAATAAGTGTCACCGCTGATGGAAGTACCCCTGGAGATAATATTAAAAAAGCAGTAAAACACCAGGTAACAAGAACGGTGGAAATGGCTTCTAAGTTTAACAGCTAATTAGTTAGCCAAAAAAAATATTCGTCATTGCGATCCTGATTTTTTTAGCGATCGTAATGGCGTTTTTTTATGTTTCAAAACAATTTATTATAAAACAAGTTCATTAAAAAGTCGGTTTAGGGTTTTATCGAGATCGTTGGTCATTCCCGGGTGTGGTCTTGAAGTTTGAATTATTGAACTGCGAACGGCAGTAAGCCACCTAAATCGAGAAGGCATATCTAATTGCGCAATTGGCCCTCCATTTTTATTTCCTTCACATACTTTTTTAAAAGAATCCAGGTTAGTACAAATTTCATCTTTGTCCAGATCTTTACAGAAAATACCTAAACGGCTTTCATCAACTTCAAATAAAGCTTTTAAAAACTTCGACTGCTTACTGAAAAGAATAACTCCCACATTTAGAAATTCTTCACGTTCTACTTTAGGTACCAACCTAATTACAGCATATTCATATAAGTGCTTCTCTTGCATTCTCTGCTTCTTTTAGAAAAATTTCTGAATGTGCGAGGCGGGTAATTAAAAACTTCGCGTAAACCTCTTTTATCTCTTCTTCAGTTTCTTCGGTATCTTGCCATTGCAACCACTCAGAAGGAATTAGTGATACAATTTCTCTAATTTTCTCTGGCGTAATATGTTTTCTACAAAATTCATCGGTTTCCTTTAATTTAGTGGCCCTTGGCAATAAAACGTGATCTTTAATAAAGCTGAAAGGGGTTTTGGCTTTTTCTTCAACATTTGTCCAGGAATGATGAAAATAAAAAGATGCGCCGTGATCTATAAGCCATAATTCTTTATGCCAAATAAGCATATTTGTATTTCTATAGGTGCGATCTACATTGGTAATAAAAGCATCTAGCCAAACAATTTTTGAAGCTTCAAATTCATCAACTTCAGTAACCACAGGATCAAAATTAATCGCAGCCGATAGAAAGTGCAAGGCAAGGTTTAGGCCCTGGCTGGCCTGTAATAGATCCTGAATTTCTTCATCGCCCTCTGTTCTTCCAAAGGCTTCATCTAGATTTGCATAAACAAGCTCCGGCACTTTAAAGCCAAGAGCTCGGGCAATTTCGCTTCCTAATAGTTCGGCGATTAAGGCTTTTACGCCGTGGCCAGCCCCCTTAAATTTAAGTACATATTTAAAATCATCATCGGCTTCGGTAAGAGCAGGCAGGGAGCCGCCTTCTCTAAGCGGGGTAATATACCGCGTAACCGTTACTGTTCTTAATTCAGCTTTTTTCATAGTTGTTATAAAGCATCAAAGTTAATGTTTATGGAACTATTCAGAAATATAAATTATAGCAGTGGTGATTTTTTAGAAATAAATCAAAGGACTATAAATGGTCAATAAGTTTATCTATAATTTTCTTAATTTGGAATCGAAACAAATCTTAGTTTATGAAATTGTGGTCTTATCTATTTTTAATGCTTCCCTGCTTTATCCTGGCGCAGAATAATGATTCTATGCAATATGATTTACATATAAAGAATGCCATGATTCTCGATGGATCTGGAGATGATGGATATACTGCTCACATCCTAATTCTTAATGATGAAATCGCTAAAATTGATAAGAATTTAAACTCTAATTTTAAGGCACATAAAACTATTGATGCTTCTGGCTTAATTGCAACTCCGGGGTTTATAGATTCTCACGCTCACGGAGATCCCCTGGAAACTCCAAATTTTCAAAATTTCCTGGCAATGGGCGTTACTACAATTAGCCTGGGGCAGGACGGTTATAGTCCAAAAGAAGAGAATTTAGAAGCCTGGTTCGATAAAGTGGCGCAGATGAAACCTGCAACTAATATCGCCATGTTTGTTGGGCATAATACGTTAAGACAACTTTCTGGCGTTAATTATGATACTTTGCCTAAAGAAAATGGTCTTTTAGCCATGGAGGGTTTACTGCAAAAAGCCTTTGATGCCGGCGTTTATGGGATGACTACCGGACTTGAATATAACCCCGGGAATTTTTCTAAAAGTGATGAATTAAAAAGACTGGCAAAAATAGTAGGAGAAAATAATGGCTTAATCATGAGCCATATGCGGAATGAGGATGACGTAAAGGTAGAAAATTCAATTAGGGAATTACTCTCACAGGGTGAATTTTGCCCGGTTCACGTTTCGCATATCAAATCGGTTTATGGAAAAGGGGAGAAACGGGCGGAAGAAATACTTAAATTACTGGATAGCGCAAGAGCCTCTGGAATTATGGTAACTGCCGATCTTTATCCTTATAACGCCAGTTATACTGGCATCGCTATAGTTTTTCCCGAGTGGGCGAAAAAACCGAACGATTTTCAAGAGGTAGCTAAAAACCGAAGAGAAGAACTTGAAAAATTTCTTCGGAATAAAATAGCACAGCGAAATGGGCCTGAAGCAACGTTAATTGGTTCAGGGAAATTTAAAGGGAAAAATCTAAAGCAGATTTCTGAAGAATTAAATAAAACTTTTGAAGAGGTGTTAATTGATGATATTGGTCCCTACGGTGCCGGTGGAGCTTATTTTATTGTGGATGAAGAGTTACAGGAAAGGCTGGTGCAAAATGATTTTGTAAATATTTGTAGCGACGGGAGTCCCAGTATGAGGCATCCTCGAGGCTACGGAAGTTTTGCAAAAGTGATAGAAACTTATGTGCTTGAAAAGGAACTTTTTTCTCTGGAAGAAGCAGTTCATAAAATGACCGGACTTTCTGCTGAAATTATTGGAATAGAAGACCGCGGTCTGATTAAGGAAGGGTTCAAAGCAGATCTACTGATTTTTGATCCGGAAGAAATTAGGGAAACGGCTACTTACGAAGAACCACATCAATTAGCAAAAGGCTTTAAACTTGTTTTTGTAAACGGAAAATTAGTAAAGCAAGAAGAGAATTTTTTAGAAGGGCGAAATGGTGAAATGCTAAAGAAAAATCATAATTAAAAGGAAACTTCAGGAAGCTCAATTACCTCTCCGGCAGCCATATTTTCCAGTTTTTCGTTCCCAATTCTCACACGCACCAACCTTAAAGTTGGAAAGCCAATAGCAGAAGTCATCTTCTTGACCTGTCGGAACTTACCTTCGGTTAGTGTTACTGAAATCCAGCTGGTAGGACCGTGGCGTTCGTCGCGTATTTTCTTTGCTCTTGTAGGAAATGTTGGTCGCTCTTTTAAGGCAAAAGCATCACAAGGCAGCGTCTCATAGCTTTTCCCGTTTATGCTTATTTCTACCCCAAGTCTTAACTTTTCGATTGCTTCCAGAGTTATTTCCCCATCAACCTGAACGTAATATTCTTTTTCAATTTTATTCCCGTTAATTTTGGCGCTAAGTTTACCATTGGTGGTGAGAAAAAGCAAACCTTCAGAATCCTGATCCAGGCGACCAACCGACATTGTGCCTTCTGGAAATTCGGCTAAGTCTCCCAGCAATTTTTTTTTCTTCCTGGGGCGTTCATTAGTAATAAACTGACTTAAGTAACCGTAGGGTTTGTAAATTTTGAAATGGCGATGCACAATATGATATTTAGCGAAGAACCAGTTTTTTAATCAAATCTTTTCCTAATTCCCGGTTTAGCATGGCAATGATCTTTTCTTTTCCATAACTTAATTCCTCCCTCAACACCGAAGAGCTTAATTGCACGAAAAGCGTATCATTTTGAAGTTTGATGCCTGTAGTATATTTTTGAATCGCGGGCCCCATTTCCCGATACCAAACATCTTTAACACTAATTTTATCTAACCCGCCCTGTAGTTTATTGCGATCTACAAATTCCTGCAAAACTTCGCTTAAACTTTGATTTTCACTATTTCTCTTATTCATCTTCATCTAATAAGGAGGTAAATTTTGTATAATGATATATTTTTCCGTCTCTATTTAGTACGCTAAATTTATCTTCTTCAGCTGAAATTACAGTTTCTTTCCACTCGTCGAAAGCTGTTTTGTAGTAGAGGTTTAAACTATCGTTCTCAATTTTTGCTGAGATCTCTTTTTTGTCTTCGCTTGTTTTGAAACTTCCGTCAAATTGAGGTTTTACTTTTTTGCGAAAACCCTCATTGCCATCAAACTCCATATAATCTATGGTGGCATTTACTTTATAGTTTACTACCGAATCTTCAGTAACTTCTACACGGTCAATTTCCCAATAGCCGGTTAGATGTTGCAATTGTTCTTCAGGATTATTTTTTTGGCATCCTAAAAGTACGATTCCGCATAGGAAAAAAAGAATTTTTTTATTCACAATTTAAAGAGTTTATAGGTTTGATTACTGCTTTTTACCACGGCTTCAGTCCTGTCAGCATGCGTATCGCTAATAAAAATTTGGCCTAGTTGATCTGTGGCCACCAAAGCTACAATATGTGCTACTCGTTGTTCGTCTAATTTGTCGAAAATATCATCGAGCAAAAGAATAGGGTTTACCTTGCTAATCGCTTTTATAAAATCGAATTGCGCAAGTTTAAGAGCAACCAAAAAAGATTTCTGCTGGCCCTGGGAGCCAAATTTCTTAATAGGATGGCCTTCAATTTCAAAACTTAGATCGTCCTTATGGGTACCTACGCTTGTATATTGCAAAGCCATATCTTTTTGAAGGTTTGCTTCAAGTAAATCTCCTAAGTTGCTATCAAACAGCTGACTTTTATAATTAATATCTACCCGTTCTTTGTTTTTGGTGATATCGGCATAGCGTTTATTGAAAATAGGAATGAATTCTTCTAAAAAGGTTTTTCTTTTCTCAAAGATGTGCTGGCCAAGTTCATTAAGTTGAAGATTATAAACTTCTAGCGTATCGCGATCAAAACTACGGTTTGCTGCAAAATATTTTAGTAAAGAATTACGTTGAGCGGTAATTTTTCCATATTGAATAAGTTTATTTAGATAAACATTATCGCTTTGTGAAATTACCCCGTCCATAAACTTACGACGGGTTTCGCTGCCTTCGATAATGAGGTCACGATCGGCGGGTGAAATAATTACAGTTGGAATAAACCCAATGTGATCACTAAATTTTTCGTAAGCTTTATTATTCCTTTTAATAACTTTTTTTTGACCTCGCTTGGCACTTACTAATATATGTTCTTCTTTTTCTGATTTTTCAAAATGACCATCTACAACAAAAAAATCTGCATCATGGTTTATATTTTGACTGGTAATTGGGTTGAAATAACTTTTACCAAAAGCTAAATGATAAATACTATCTAGAACGTTGGTTTTGCCAACCCCGTTATTGCCTACAAAACAATTTATTTTAGTATCAAACTCGAAAGAAGCCGAATCCAGGTTTTTGTAATTTACTAAAGAGAGATTTTTTAAAAACATAAAATGCTGTTATTCAGCTTTTTGATATTTGTGTAATGTAATTCTGAAAGTAAAGCGAATGACCCGAAAATATTAAAAAAATACAAATAATTTCCCTTTTAATTTTGAATAAAAATCATATTTTTGCCACGCATTAAACAGTTTTTATGGCAACTTACAAGAAAAAAGGATATAAACCATCTAATAAGGAAGAACAGCAAAATCAAGTAGAGGATGAATCTACAACAGCTGAAGTATTTAACACTCTGGATGAAGGTGCCGGCAGGACCGAAACCTGGGTAGCAGAGAATCAAAAGTACATCTATATTATTGTTGGTGTGGCTATCGTGGCTGTTTTGGGTTATTTGGCCTATGAACGTTTTGTAAGTGAACCTAAACAGGAAGAAGCAGCCAATGAAATGGCACAGGCACAAAATTATTTTGCTTCTGCCTTAAACTCTTCTGGAGCGCAGCGCGACTCACTTTTTACTATGTCTTTAAATGGAGGTGAAGGTAAATATGGTTTTCTTGATATTATAGATAACTACGGAAGTACTGACGCAGCAAACCTTGCGACTTACAATGCCGGTTTCGCATATTTGAACACCGGTAATTATCAGGAAGCTATTAACTACCTTGAAGACTTTAAAAGTGATGATGAAGTTTTAGCAGCTTTAGCTACGGGAGGAATAGGAGATGCCTTTATGCAATTAGAACAACCGGAAGAAGCTTTAGATTACTATGATAAAGCGGCTTCAATGCGATCTAATGAATTTACAACACCAAAATTTTTACTAAAAGCAGCTATTACCGCATTAGAGGTAGGGCAGCCAGCAGAGGCAGAACAGTACCTTCAGCAGTTAAAAGATGAGTATCCCGAAGCTCCTGAAGCGGAAAAGGTACCAGTCTACATGGGGCAGGCTCGTGCTTCAAAAAAATAATTATGGCAACAGCAGGAAATAACCTTTCAGATTACGATAAAAATAAACTTCCCGATGCGAGTGATTTTCGCTTCGGGATTGTTGTTTCAGAATGGAACGACAAAATTACCGAAGGCCTCTATGAAGGTGCTTACAATGCACTTATAGAAAACGCCGTACAACCAAAAAGGATTGTTCGTTGGAATGTCCCCGGCAGTTTTGAGCTCATCTACGGTTGTAAAAAAATGCAGGAAAGTTTTGATATGCTAGACGCCATCATCGCCATAGGTAGCGTGATAGAGGGTGAGACCAAGCATTTCGATTTTGTATGTGAAGGTGTAACCCAGGGAATTAAAGATCTTAATGTTCAAAACGATACTCCAATTATTTTTTGCGTTTTAACCGATCAAAATATGCAGCAAGCCATTGATCGTAGTGGTGGGAAACACGGTAATAAGGGTACTGAAGCTGCTATTGCCGCTATTAAGATGGCAAAACTACGCCAGGACGCCAGGTATTAATTTCTGGTATATATCGGCATTATTCTTGTTGATTCCTTTTTAAACTCTTTGGCTTCGGTTTTTGAAGCAATTTGAGTAAATTTGATCACCACGAAAAATCAGCATATTTTGAAACTCAAAGTTTATAAACCAAGAAAGAATGCCCGTTATAATTACACCCCTCGCTATTACAAGGGGAAGGACACGGGTAATATTTATAGTTTTGATTCAAAATTCAGCAAGTATAAAGAAACTACCAACGCCATAGATTTTGGTTCCCAATGGGCCGAAGTACGAAAATCCAGTAGAACACGCGGTAATCGTGAAATCAACAAGCGCTTGCTTATTATTATTATGGTGCTGGTGCTTATTTTCTTATGGATAATTGACTTCGATCTGTCTATCTTTTCCAATCAGCCTTAAATGTCAGATATAATTCAACTTTTACCAGACCATGTAGCGAACCAGATTGCTGCCGGGGAAGTGGTGCAAAGACCAGCTTCTGTTGTGAAAGAATTGGTAGAGAATGCTATTGATGCCGGTTCTGAAAGTATTCAGGTAGTGATTAAAGATGCCGGAAAGACACTTATCCAGGTAGTTGATGATGGAAAGGGAATGAGTCTTACCGATGCCCGAATGAGTTTTGAGCGTCACGCTACCTCAAAAATTAAAGCTGCTGAAGATCTTTTTAGTTTACAAACCAAAGGTTTTAGAGGGGAGGCTTTGGCTTCTATCGCGGCGATTGCTCACGTAGAATTAAAAACGAAGCCCGGGGATGATGAAGTGGGCACGCAAATTAAAATTGAAGGCAGTAAAGTAACCAGTCAGGATGTTTGTGTCTGTCCTAAGGGAAGCTCGGTAAGTGTAAAAAACCTATTTTATAACATTCCGGCACGAAGAAATTTTCTGAAATCAGATTCCGTAGAAACAAGGCATATTATAGATGAATTTCAACGTGTGGCTTTAGCACATCCACAAATTACTTTTTCTTTATTTCATAATGGAAGTGAACTTTTTCAACTTCCTGAAACCAATCACAGGCAACGAATTACAAATATTTTTGGTGGAAAGACCAATGAAAAACTGGTTCCGGTAACCGAAGAGACTGAAATTGTTGAAATTTCAGGATTTGTTGGAAAACCTGAATTTGCTAAGAAATCACGGGGAGAACAATTCTTTTTTGTAAATAATCGATTTATAAAAAGTCCTTACTTAAATCACGCCGTGGTAGCTGCTTTTGAGGGTTTATTAAAAGATAAATCTTATCCCAGTTATTTTCTTTTCCTCAAAGTAGATCCTAAAAGTATAGATATCAATATTCATCCTACCAAAACTGAAATAAAGTTTGATGATGAGCATGCGCTTTACGCTATTTTAAGAAGTGCGATAAAACATAGTTTGGGACAATTTAATGTAGCACCTGTTTTAGATTTTGATCGGGATGCGAATCTTGATACACCCTACGATTATAAAAATAGGTCGGCAGAAGTTCCGCAGGTAGAGGTAGACCGCAATTTTAATCCTTTCCAGGAAGAAAATGCCCGAACTCATAAAACAAATTCTAATTCCTTTTCTTCCGGTTTTAAAAGAGAACGAAGCGAAAGTTGGGAAAGTCTTTATTCAGGCCTTCAAACAGAAGATACACCCGAGCCGGATAGCGATTTTAGGGAAATTGAATTTGAAAGTGAAGAAGTAACCGGAAATTTATTTCAACCTTCGGAAGATTCACAAGAAAAATCTACCTTTCAGCTTCATAAAAAATATATAGTAAGTACGCTTAAAAGTGGAATTTTGGTGATAGACCAACACCGGGCGCATACTAGAATACTTTATGAAGAAATGCTGAAAAATATTACCGTTTCAGCCGCGGTGAGCCAACAATTGCTGTTTCCGCTTAATCTTCAGTTTAATAATCACGAGGTAGAAATATTAAAGGAGCTAAAAGATTCGCTGGAACAAACAGGATTCGTATTTTCAGAAGTAAAAAGTGATTCCGTAGAAATTGTGGGAATTCCTACTTTAATTTCGGAAAGCGAAGTTGAAATATTACTGGAACAACTTATTGCCGATTTTGAAAACGATGTGCCAGATAATGGTTTTTCACAAACCGATTTGCTGGCAAAGTCACTGGCAAAAGGAATGGCTGTAAAATCTGGAACGCTTTTAAACAATACCGAGCAACAACATATCGTTAACCGATTGTTTGCTTGTAAAGAACCTGGGTTAAGCCCGTCTAACAGATCGGTTTTCGTTACTTTAACGGTAGACGAGCTGGATAAAAAATTTATGTAAATGGGAAGAATTACCGATACTGTAAAAGTACTTTTAATCATCAATATTATTTTTTTTGTTGGTAGCCAGTTTCTTGGAGATTATGCTTATCAATTATTTGCGCTTTGGTTTTTTGAAAGCGAGAATTTTATGCCGTGGCAGTTTGTGACCCATATGTTTATGCACGGCAGCCTGATGCATATTATTTTTAATATGTATGCTCTGTGGGCCTTTGGTGGACCTATTGAACAAATGCTGGGACAGAAGAAATTTATTTTCTTTTACTTTTCTGCGGGGCTGGGAGCCGCATTTTTACATACGCTGGTAAATTATATAGAATTTAAAACCGGTTATAATGCCTTGCTGGATGCCGGGATGAGTATGGGAAGTATAGAACAATTGATCAAAACCGGTGAATATTCTACAGCCATATTAGATTCGGTGCCAAAAGAAACTTTGCAGGACTTATATCAAAGTGTGAATACTCCTGCGGTAGGAGCATCTGGAGCTATCTACGGAATTCTTGTTGCTTTTGGGATGATGTTCCCCAATGTAGAATTATTCCTTTTATTTGTACCGGTGCCTATTAAAGCGAAATACTTTATTCCTGTTTTAATTTTAATCGATTTATTTTCAGGATTAACAGGATATTCGTTATTTGGTGGAGGTGTTGCTCACTTTGCACATATTGGTGGCGCACTGTTTGGCTTTATTATGATGTGGTACTGGAAGAAAAACCAGTTTAACCAAAATCGCTGGGATTGATGAAAGGATCTGATAAATTAAGATATAAACTGCAAACTGCAACGGTAGTTGAGAAGCTAATCGCAATTAATGTGCTGGTTTTCTTATTGTTCTTTTTATTTAGAACGATTGCTTATTTATTTCAGTTGCCATCAGATTTTTTATTGGAATGGTTTGTTTTTCCTAAAGAACCGGGAGAGTTTATATTTAAGCCCTGGTCTATAATTACATATTCATTTTTACACGGTGGGATATGGCATATCCTTTCTAATATGCTTATTTTATATTTCTCTGGAATTTATTTTTTAAACTATTTTTCGCCAAAAAGATTGCTCAATTTCTTCTTCCTGGGAGTGATCATGGGAGCCCTGGTTTATATGTTAAGTTATAATTTATTTCCCGCTTTTGAAACTACTGGACGGTCTTACCTTATAGGAGCATCGGCCGGAGTAATGGCGGTTCTTGTAGGTATTGCAACTTATATCCCCAACATGCGGGTTAGACTACTTTTAATTGGAAGTATTAAATTCTGGTATATTGCTGCTTTTTTAGTAGCCCTGGATATCATTCAAATCCCTATGAGCAATGCCGGTGGGCATTTGGCTCATCTTGGTGGGGCGGCTTTGGGCTATGTTTATACCAAACAGCTGCAAAAAGGTAACGATATTGGCGCCTGGTTTGAAAAGATTATGGATAGTTTTACTGGTCTATTTAAAACCACAGATCGAAAGCCTAAAATGAAAACCGTTTATCGCAAAACAAATAAAAAATCAGCTGCTCCAGAGCGTAAATCCACTTTTTCCCGAACACTTGATAAGGATGAAAAGCAAAAACAAATTGATGCTATATTAGACAAAATAAGCAAAAGTGGTTATGATAGTTTGAGCAAAAGTGAAAAGGATTTTCTTTTTAAAGCCGGTAAAGAAGATTAGATGAAAAACCTCGGACTTCTGGATAAAATTATCTTTATCATTAATTCACTGTTTGCAACGGCATTATTATTATCTTATTTACTTGCTTTTATTCCCCCAAAATCATTTCCCTTACTTTCTGTATTAAGTCTTGGAGTTCCTGTGTTAATCCTTATAAACCTGGTTTTTATGGTTTTTTGGATCATAAGATTTAAGAAGCAGTTTTTATTGTCTTTAATTATTCTACTTATCGGTTATAACTATGTAACAAGTCTTTATCAGTTTAGTTCTAATAAGCAATCTTCTGAAGAGGAATTGAGCATTATGAGCTATAATGTTAGAATGTTTAATACTTACGGCTGGACCGATGAAAAGAATATTCCTGAGAAAATTACAAATTTTATAACTGAAAAAGATCCTGATATTTTGCTCACCCAGGAGCACACGGTAGACCAAACGAAGTTAAAAGAAATTTATCCTTATCATTTTGTACATAAGAAAGGAAGAAATTCTGAATTTGGATCTGCCATTTTTTCTAAGTATCCAATAATCCAGAGAATTTCTTTAGATTTTCCTCACGATGGTAATAATAATGCCATCTATACCGATTTATTGATAAAAGAAGACACGATTCGTGTTTTTAATGTGCATTTTCAATCACTTAATGTAAAGCCTGATATTGGCGCCTTGCGAAGAGAAGATTCTAAAAAGTTGCTGGGACGCCTTGGTTATGGCTTTAGCTTACAGCAGGAGCAGGCAGAAATGTTGATGGAAAAAGTGAATAAAACTCCTTACAGGACTATTGTGGCCGGGGATTTTAATAACACAGCATTTTCTTACATCTATGAATTTATAAATCCTAATGGTAGGTTTAAGGATGCATTTTTACATTCCGGGAAAGGTTTCGGTGAGACCTTTAAATTAACTGTATTTCCCTTACGTATAGATTTTATGCTCTTAGAGGAAAGAATAGAAATAAAGAACTTTGAGAGGTTTGAAGTAGAACTTTCTGATCACTACCCGATCTTAACCAGGTTTAAAATTTAACTTCCTGTTCTTCCAGAAAGTTTAAACTATTGGGTCCTTCATTAAAAATCAGGTCTAAAATACTTAAATCAGATATAAAACCGTGCTTGTCCTGGAAAACCTGGGTATAGTGCCCAAGATTAAATTTTTGTTCTGATTTAGCCTTAATTAAATAGCGGAGATCATTTTTATCTTGAGGATGAAGGATATAATCTGAAGTTTTATTGATTTCCAGATCCAACTGAAGGGCATCAGTTACAAACTCCAAACAGGCATAATTGAAATCTATTAAATACTCGAATTTTGTATGATAAAGGGGATAAACTTCATCTTCATAAAACTCAAAAAATGGAGAAGTTTGGTATGAGGCTTTTAAAGCACGCCAATGTTGCTTTTGCCATTCAAAATCGTTTTCAATTTTAACTTCTTTATATAACTGGTGTTTTCCTGCTTCCTTAGGCTCTCCAGTGAGTGTAGAGCGATGCCTGATAGGAATATTTAATAATAATTTCCCATTAGAATCATAAATATACATCCGGTTTCTATAAGTTTGTTTTTGATAATTGTCTTGGTTTTCAAAGAAAACTTTATCTGCTTTTACCAGCGCTACAAATTGAGAAACCGGCCCAAAATAGGCCGGATGTATAAGTATTTCTTTCATTTAAGCGTTTTTCCTGCGTTTTTTAAAGTAATTGAAAGCAATAATAATTACGACTAAAATAAGGAAATAGGGGAGGTAGGAGGTGGGTGTTGCATCTCCTTTCACGGTTGTAAAAACCCTATCCCATCTAATTTTATTAAAAAAGCCCTGTGCGTTAGCATCCCAACTCATCCATACAAAAACAGGTTTACCTACCACGTGGTTTTCAGGAACAAATCCCCAGGTACGGCTGTCTTCACTATTATGACGGTTATCACCCATCATCCAGTAATAATTCTGTTTAAAAGTATAAGAGTTTATGGGTTGGCCGTTTAATAAGACCTGAGTTCCGTTTAGGCTTAATTTATTATTTACACCCATTTCGCTGCCTTCGTAGGTTTCGATAACTCGTTTGTAGAAAGGCATAGATTCAGAAGTAAGTTCTACTGTTTCGCCTTCCTTGGGTATATAAATTGGGCCCATGTGATCGTTATTCCAGTTTAATTTTCCATTATTTGGGAAAATGCTGCGATCTTTTGATCCTAAAGAATCAGAATATCTTTCGATACTCGTTACATTAGGATGGTTCTTAATTCTATTATAAGCCGATTCTGTTAGCGCTTTTATGTAGAATTGATTGGTATTAGGGTTATGATAATAACCATTTGTAATATCATATTCTTCATATAAATACCTAGGATTAAAACCATGCCCGTTCGATGTTCCAATATAAGTAAATTGTGTTTTTGCTCTACCTGGAAGTTGGAGTGGTTCATTATTTACAATTACTTTCCCTTCACTTACTTCAAGGCTATCTCCGGGAAGTCCAACCGCACGTTTTACGTAATTAGACTTTTTATCTATAGGTTTGTAATAATATTTTCCATCGCCGTATTGCTGAAATGCATTAACGGTATCTACCGGCCAGTTAAAAACTACAATATGGTTGCGCTCTATCTCTTCAAAACCCGGTAATCTCAAATATGGAATTTGCGGTTTGTTTAGATAAGATTTTATTCCTAAGCCCGGTATGGTATCGTGAACCATGGGGAATGCTACTGCAGTTCTAGGTAACCTGGCACCATAATGAAACTTACTTACAAATAAGAAGTCCCCAACCAGTAAGGTTTTTTCTAAAGATGAAGTAGGAATGGTAAATGGCTGCATGACATACGTATGCACTATAGTTGCGGCAATTACGGCAAAGAGTATAGAGCTAATCCACTCACCGGCCGCTGTTCTTGGTTTTAAACTACGATCTTTAATATATTTTACATCGGTAGCATAATTGATATAATAAATATAAAAACCTAATGTAAGAATAGCTAAAAGGGTGTCTGTAGTACTGTGACGCCCATAACTTCTAATGGTTTCAACCCAAATTACAGGGAACATAATTAGGTTTACAATGGGTATAAATAGAAGAATTACCCACCACCACGGCCGGTTGATTATCTTCATTAAAATTACAGCATTGTAAACAGGAATTGCGGCTTCCCAGGCATGTCTACCTGCTTTTTTATAAAGTTTCCAGGTACCTGCAAAGTGAATAACCTGAACCAGCAGAAAAAACAGAAACCATTGTGTAAACGTCATATTTTTATTCTTTGCTTATTAGTAACAAAACTTAGAAAATGTTACTCAAAAAATGAGTTTAGGAATTTTCTGTTACTTGTATTTCTTTGCATTTATAGTTTTCTATAAATTTTTTAGCTGACTGGCTAATACATCTTTCATGGTGAAGATGCCCTTTTTGTCTTTAATCCATTCGGCAGCAATTACTGCGCCTAAAGCAAACCCCTGGCGAGAATGTGCAGTATGCATAATTTCTATAGAATCTATTTTAGATTTGTAAGAAACGGTATGGGTACCAGGAACATCGTCTATTCTTCCTGCTTTAACCGGAATTTCATCTTCTTCAGCGTGATCTAACTGCCAGTTGTTCTTCTTGTCGTTTTCGGCAATTATTTGTTGAGCCAGGCTAATTGCAGTCCCACTAGGAGCGTCTTGTTTCTGGGTATGATGAATTTCTTCAATTTCTACGGTGTAGTCGTCCATGCCATTCATCATTTTTGCAAGGGTTTTATTCAATTCAAAGAAAAGATTTACACCCACACTAAAATTTGAAGCATAAATGAATGCGCTATCTTCTTTTTTACAAAGATCCACTGCTTTTTCATAATCATCTAACCATCCAGTTGTGCCACAAACCACCGGAATCTTATTTTTAAAACAAGTGGTGATGTTTTTATATGCTGCTTTTGGAACACTAAAGTCTATGGCAACATCAATCTCCATCTTCTCTATCTCGAATGTATCTATATCTTCTTCGAGTTTCAAAACAATTTCGTGACCACGGTTTAATGCAATCTCTTCTATGGTTTTACCCATTTTTCCGTATCCTAAAAGTGCTATTTTCATTTTTGCTTTTTATTCTAAAATCTGTAATTTAATGATAATCCATACTGGGATTTTCCCGTAAAATTATTAAAATCTAAATTTGGTTGTAAGCTTAAATCTTCGCTAACATTAAATTGCTGCAAATGCGCATCTACATTAGCATCTATTATATTTAAAATATAGAATCCAGCGGTTACTAAAATTGAAATTTCTTTATTTTTTCTATATAATTCCTGGGCTCTTATAAGTGCAGCGTCAGCTATTTTTTGGTCACCATTTATAGTAAACTCATCATCTCTGCCAGCGAGCCTGTTTTTATAAGCGTCCCTATAGCGATTCCATTGTTTATCGTTGGCTATATAAAAATAAACTCCGGTACCAATTCCCGCATATACGAGCGGGATTTTCCAATAACGACCATTGTATGCCTGTCCTAAACCCGGTAATATTGCGGAATAAAATGCAGCCTTAGCCGGTGCCAGGGCATTATAAGGTTTATAATCCTTTTCTTCTGATTCTTCTGAAATACTTTCTTCAATTTTAGGGTTTTCAGATATTAAAGTGTCTTCTTGTGCAGTTAGTGAAATCACAAACAACAAAAAGAAAAGCATCGTAAATACCTGACTAATCTTCACCCTGGATAAGTTTTTTTAACCGAATAAAATCTTCTTCAGAAGTAAAGGGAATACTTAGTTTTCCTGAACCTTTTTTAGTGACTTTTACGTCTACTTTTGTCCCAAGATATTCTGAAAATTCTTTAATTCCTTTTTTATAAGAAGTAGGAACGGCAGGTGTTTTCTTGGAAGTTTTTGAAGTTTTATCGCCTTCATTTACTTCACGTACCAGTTGCTCAGTTTCCCTAACAGATAAGGATTTCTGAAGTATTTTTTCGTAAATATCCAGTTGCTTTTGTGGATCGCTAACATTTATAAGTGCACGACCGTGCCCCATACTCATAAACCCATCTCGCATTCCCGTTTGAATTATTGGATCTAATTTTAAAAGTCGTAAATAATTGGCGATGGTAGAGCGATTTTTACCAATACGCTCACTAAGTTGTTCCTGGGTAAGATTTATTTCGTCTATTAAACGCTGGTATGAAAGTGAAATTTCTATGGGATCTAAATCCTGGCGTTGAATATTTTCAACCAAAGCCATTTCTAAAGATTCCTGGTCGTTTGCAATTCTTATATATGCCGGGATGGTTTGTAAACCAATAAGTTTTGAAGCTCTGTATCGTCTCTCTCCCGAAACTAACTGGTATTTGTTAAAGTCCAGTTTTCTAACTGTAATAGGTTGAATCACTCCAAGCTCCCTAATAGAAGAGGCTAATTCCTTAAGATTATCTTCGTTAAAACTGGTTCTTGGCTGGAACGGATTTACCTCAATTGATTCTAAGTCCAGTTCAACAATATGCCCAACCAGTTTGTCGGCATTTTTATCTTCTGCAGATTGTATATCGTTTTGCGGATCTTTCAACAATGCTGAAAGTCCACGTCCTAAAGCTTGTTTTTTTGTTGCCTTCGCCATCTTCTACGAGTTTTTCTTTATAATTTCATGCGCCAGGCTCAAATAATTGCTGGCTCCTTTACTGCCCGCATCATAGTTAATAATGCTTTCCCCATAACTTGGGGCTTCACTTAAACGCACATTTCTTTGAATGATTGTATCAAAAACCATCTCGCCAAAATGCTTTTGCACTTCTTCTACAACCTGGTTTGACAGCCTTAAACGAGAATCGTACATAGTAAGTAACAAGCCTTCTATATCTAATTTGTTATTATGAATCTTCTGAACGCTTTTAATGGTATTCAATAATTTTCCCAAACCTTCTAAAGCAAAATATTCGCACTGGATAGGAATTACAACAGAATCTGATGCTGTTAGAGCGTTTAATGTCAATAGGCCCAGAGAAGGAGCGCAATCGATTAGGATATAATCATACAATTCTTTTAAAGGTGTGATAGCCTTTTTCAACATAGACTCCCTTTGGTCCTGGTCTACCAGTTCAATTTCTATAGCTACAAGGTCTATGTGCGCCGGGATAATATCAAGATTTGGGGAACTGGTCTTTTGTATGCATTCTTCTGGAGCTATCGAGTCTTCAAAAAGCTGGTAAGTACCTAATTCAACTTCTTCCACGTCAATTCCCAGTCCGGAAGTAGCGTTGGCCTGTGGGTCTGCATCTATTAACAATACTTTCTTTTCAAGTACTCCAAGTGAAGCGGCAAGGTTTACCGAGGTAGTGGTTTTACCAACTCCTCCCTTTTGGTTTGCAATAGCAATGATTTTACCCATTAAGTCTCTATGATTTTTGAAGGGTAAAAATACAATTTATTACAGGTTTATAAAATGATTTTGTTAACAGCTTATACATAAAAAACCGATTGCTACCATTAAGAGGTTACAATCGGTTTAAAATTAGTTAGTTTTGTGTAAACCCGGCTTTATTCTCCGGCTTCTACAGCTTCACCATCAGTTTTTTCGGGCATTAATACACCCAGTAAATAATTTTCATTTAAATATTTGTTCGCTACTTCCTTAATTTCTTCTTTAGAAAGCGCAGCTACCTTTTCTTCATATTTTAAGATCTCGTCAATCTCTCTTTCTTCCATATCGGCAGTTTCTAGCTGGCTCAACCAAAAACGATTCTCCTGAAGTTGATCTTTGCGCTGTACCAAAAAGGTTTCTTTAATTTTTTCAAGATCCTTATCGGTTGGGCCGTTTTCTTTAATTTTTTCAACTTCGGCAAGTGCAGCTTCAGTTAAACTTTCTACATTTTCAGGCCCACAAGGGAAAGAGATATTAAAGCTGTAAGATCCGTAAGGAATCTTGCTTAGGTTACCACGGGCGCCAACTCCATAAACACCGGCTTCTTCTTCTCTAAGTTGTTCTACCAGTTTTATGGTTAAAATCTCACCAAGAGCTTTCATAGTAAAGTCTTCTTCAGCCTTATAATTGGTTTCCCCATTCCAAAGGATATTTACCATACTTTTTGGATCGGTTCCTTTATAAACCACTTTTTTATCTCCTGAAGTTGCTGTTCTAAATTCTGGTACTTTAAATTCTTCCTTTTCTTCAGAAGAAGGTAAGCTTGCGATATAAATAGAAGCAAATTGTTTTACCTTATCTTCATCTATATTACCAACAAAATAAAAAGTAAAATCCCCGGCATTCGCGAAGCGTTCCTGGTATTTTTTATAAGCCAGGTCATAATCCTGAGAATCGTATTTCTCTGGAGTTGGGAAGCCTACATATCTAGAGTTTCCTTCATTTCTAAATTTACCTAATTCGTTCTGAAAATAGAAATTAGGATTAGACATTAAATTTCCTAAAAATGCTTTTTGTTTATTCACAAAAGCGGTGTAAGCTTCTTCGTCCTTATTTAGATCGGTAAAGTATAAATGAACCATTTGGAATAAAGTTTCCAGGTCTTTTGGAGTTGAAGAACCGCTGAAACCTTCCGTATATGAAGAGATATCAGGGCGTACCTGCACAATTTTTCCGCTCATCATTTTATTGAGATCATTTACGGAAAGATCTGCAATTCCTGCCTGAGAAAGACCGCTATTGGCTAAAGAAGTATTTAAATAATCTTCATCTGAATACAATGAAGTTCCTCCCATACTTTTTGCACTAAAAAGGATTTCGTCGTTTTTAAAATCGGTTTTCTTGTAAACCACTTCAGCGCCATTACTAAGTTTTAGTCGGGTAAAACCTACTTCATCATTGGTTTCTGTTTCTACCACGCTACCAGCATTAGGCATTTTTGTGATTAACTCGTCACGCAATGCTTCTTCTTCATAACTTGCAATTTCAGAACTTTTTATTTCGTCTAAAAGCGCCATAACTTCTTCTTCCTTTACCGGTTCCAAACCTTCTTTTTTAGGTCCGGTAAGAACGATCACGCGATTATCCTCATGAAGGAATTCAGAGATTAGTCCGTTTATTTCATTAAGATCTATTCCTTCCAGATTTTCCTGGGCAAAATTGTAACGCCATTCAGTTCCCGGAATAGGTGAGTTTTCAAGAAAATGACTTACGTATTGACTTACCAAACGGCCGCTTTCCTGTTTATCTCTGTCTTTATATTGTTGTTCTAATCTCGCTAAATATTCACTTTTAGCTCTCTTGAATTCACTTTCTGTAAATCCGTGGCGTTTCACTCGCTCATTCTCTTCCAATAATGCTTTAAGCGATTCTAATTGCTGATCTTCACCTGTCATGGCAAAAGACTGGTATGCATTTTTATTGCGGGCAAAAGTACCTCCATAATAAGAATAGCCGTAATTGAAAGGTGGATTTGAGCTGTTAGTAAGTTCGCTTAAACGATTATTGATCATTGTAGAAAAAAGACTTTTTTCCATTTGATCTATATAATCCTGTTTAGTAACTACGTCTTCAGATTCTTCGTGGTCTTTATAATAAACACGAACCTGTGAAAAAGGCGCTTCTTCATCTGAGGCTATAGAAACAAAAGTTTCTTCGTGATTAGGGAGATCATAAGTTTTTCTTTCTCTGGGATTTTCTACCGGTTTTAGATTAGAAAAATGTTCTTTGATCTTTTTTTCAATAGTTTCTACATCCAAATCTCCAACGGCTACCACTGCCATTAGGTCTGGGCGGTACCAGTCTTTATAAAAGTTACGAATCGTTTCGTAATCTGCTTCCTGGATCACCTCTTTTTTACCAATAGGAAGTCTGTCAGCATAATGTGAATTGTACATTACTTTTGGAAGGTATTCCTGCATCATACGTTTATCTGGGCCAAGGCCTAAACGGTATTCTTCCATAACCACACCGCGCTCTTCATCGATGTCTTCATCTGTCATTGTAGCTTTGTGTGCCCAATCCTCAAGAATTTGGAAACCGGTATTTAGGGTTTCTTCATCATCGCTGGGGATTGGAAGAATATAAACGGTTTCATCAAAACTGGTATATGCATTTAGATCGGCGCCAAATTTTACACCAATGCTTTGCAGGTAATCTACAAGTTCATTTTTTTCAAAGTTTTCAGTCCCGTTAAAGTTCATGTGTTCTACAAAGTGAGCCAAACCTTGTTGATCTTCATTTTCAAGAATAGAACCTGCGTTTATAACTAAACGAAGTTCTAATTTGTCTTCGGGACGTTCATTATTTCTAATATAATAGGTGAGCCCGTTATCCAGTTTCCCCATTTTGACCTTGGGACTCACCGGAATGTTTTCACTCTCCTGAGCTTGCAATCCCACATTGACTGCTAAGAAAAGAATTAATGAATTCAGTAATAATTTTTTCATTTAAATAGGTGTTATTGATTAATTGTGCAACAATATACAGTTTTTTGAATATTATCATCAATAGAATTAAATTTTTAGTTGAAAAAATTCTTGTGTGATTACTTAAATGAGAATAAAAAAGCCTGATACGTATATAAGTATCAGGCTTTTCAAAATTATATTCCAGGAAAGTTCTTAATTTCCTTTTTTCGATTTGATCATTGCTTCCAATTGGTCCCACATTTCCTCGGGAATTGCTTCAAGTAAATTGAACTGTCCGGCACCTTTTAGCCATTCGCCTCCATCTATGGTAATTACTTCTCCATTTACATAAGCAGAAAAGTCTGAAACCAAATAGGCGGCAAGATTTGCCAGCTCCTGGTGTTCTCCAACTCTTTTGAGCGGAACTTTTTTAGCCAAATCGAATTTATCTTTTAAATCTCCAGGTAATAATCTATCCCAGGCGCCTTTAGTAGGGAAGGGGCCGGGTGCAATTGCGTTGAACCTAATTCCGTATTTTGCCCATTCTACTGCTAAAGAACGCGTCATAGCCAAAACTCCTGCTTTCGCGGTAGCACTTGGCACTACAAAAGCAGAACCTGTCCACGCATAAGTAGTGACAATATTAAGTACCGTTTTATCTTTTTGTTTTGTATCTATCCAATGTTTTCCAAGCGCCATGGTACAATTTTTACTCCCTTTAAGCACTATATCAATAATGGTATCAAAAGCGTTAGCGCTTAATCTTTCAGTTGGAGAAATAAAGTTTCCTGCAGCATTGTTTAATAAAACATCTATGTTTCCAAATTCTTTTAGAACTTCATCACGCATGTTTTCTACCTGATCGTAATGCCTAACATCGCATTGAACCGCAAAACATTTACCTCCTGTTTCATTTTCAAGTTCTTTGGCGGTGTTTTGAAGTTTTTCCAGGTTTCTGGAAGTAATGGCTACATTAGCGCCAAGTTCCATAAAGTATTTGGTCATTGCTTTCCCAAGGCCACTTCCTCCGCCGGTTACGATAATCGTTTTGCCTTTCAAAGCATCGTCCCGAAGCATTTTTTTAGTAAAATCCATAATTTTTGAGTTATCGGTTATTAGTTATCAGTTGTCTGTTGTGATTGTACCCCTGTTTCCACAGCCTGTAGGTAGTCTACTGCAGACTACCACTGCTCACTTATTATTCCTCTATTAAAATTTCTAAAAGCTGAATAGCGGCATCACTTATTTTAGTTCCCGGTCCAAAAACCGCCACAGCGCCGGCATCGAATAAATACTGATAATCTTGAGACGGAATTACCCCGCCTACTATTACCATAATATCTTCACGTCCCAGGTTCTTTAATTCTTTTAAAACTTGTGGGACCAGAGTTTTGTGTCCTGCCGCTAAAGAGGAAACTCCAAGGATATGTACATCGTTTTCCACAGCCTGTTTTGCTGCTTCTTTTGGGGTTTGAAAAAGCGGACCAATATCTACATC
This sequence comes from Salegentibacter sp. Hel_I_6, assembly GCF_000745315.1. Classification (NCBI taxonomy): domain Bacteria; kingdom Pseudomonadati; phylum Bacteroidota; class Flavobacteriia; order Flavobacteriales; family Flavobacteriaceae; genus Salegentibacter; species Salegentibacter sp. Hel_I_6. Next base: position 3,800,549 of record NZ_JQNQ01000001.1, read on the forward strand.
AAAACCAAGATCGGCATAACCGGTGGCAACTACTTTTGCACCGCGATCGTGGCCATCCTGGCCCATTTTTGCAATCATAATACGCGGTCTTCTTCCGTCCTGTTCTGCAAATTTATCGGCCAGTTCCCTGGCTTTTTTAAAAGAAGTATTGTCTTTCATTTCTTTAGAATATACGCCGCTAAAGGTTTGTACTTTAGCTTTATGACGGCCATAAACTTCTTCCAGCGCATCGCTAATTTCACCTAAAGTTGCGCGATGTTTTGCCGCCTCAACAGCTAAACTAAGCAAATTCCCGTTTTCTTTTTTGGCGCAATCGGTGAGAGCTTTTAAGGCTTTTCCAACTTTTTCGGTATTTCTTTCGGCTTTTATTTTCTCCAGGCGTTCTACCTGTTGTTTTCTTACAGTCTGGTTATCTACCTCTAAAGTAACCAGCTCGTCTTCCTTTTCGAGTCGGTATTTGTTAGTGCCTACAATAATATCGGTTTCACTATCTATCCTGGCCTGTTTTTTAGCTGCGGCTTCTTCAATGCGCATCTTGGGAATTCCTTCTTCAATGGCTTTGGTCATTCCACCTAATTCTTCAACTTCTTCTATAAGTTTCCAGGCTTTTTCAGCAATTTCATTGGTAAGTTTTTCAACATAGTAACTTCCTGCCCACGGGTCCACCGTTTTGGTTATTTTAGTTTCCTGTTGAAGGTGTAACTGCGTGTTTCTCGCTATTCTTGCTGAAAAATCTGTAGGAAGTGCAATAGCTTCGTCTAAAGCGTTTGTATGTAAACTTTGCGTTCCACCAAAGGCTGCCGCTGCAGCTTCTATGCAAGTTCGCGCTACGTTATTAAAAGGATCCTGTTCGGTTAAACTCCATCCACTGGTTTGCGAATGTGTTCTAAGCGAAAGTGATTTTGCATTTTTCGGGTTGAATTGCTTTACGAGTTTTGCCCAAAGCATTCTGGCGGCTCGCATTTTAGCGATTTCCATAAAATGGTTCATCCCAATTCCCCAGAAAAATGAAAGACGGGGCGCAAAACTATCTATATCCATCCCGGCGTCTAAACCTTTTCTGATATATTCCAGTCCGTCGGCCAGGGTGTAAGCAAGCTCGATATCGCAGGTAGCACCGGCTTCCTGCATATGATACCCCGAAATACTTATGCTATTGAATTTCGGCATATTTTGCGAAGAATATTCAAAAATATCTGAAATGATCTTCATAGAAGGAGTAGGAGGGTAGATGTAGGTATTTCGCACCATAAACTCCTTTAAAATGTCATTTTGAATGGTTCCTGAAAGTTGTTCCGGTTTAACGCCCTGTTCTTCGGCAGCGACGATATAAAAAGCTAGAATTGGCAAAACCGCACCATTCATGGTCATAGAAACCGACATTTTATCTAGCGGAATTTGATCAAAAAGGATCTTCATATCTTCAACCGAATCTATAGCCACACCGGCTTTTCCAACATCTCCAACCACACGCTCGTGATCACTGTCGTAACCTCGGTGGGTAGGAAGATCAAAGGCTACTGAAAGTCCTTTTTGGCCGGCAGCAAGGTTTCTTCGGTAAAAAGCATTGCTTTCTTCGGCAGTAGAAAATCCGGCATACTGGCGGATTGTCCACGGGCGACTAACATACATCGTGCTGTAAGGTCCGCGCAGATATGGTGAAATTCCGGCAGCGAAATTTAAATGTTTTAGATCCTTAATATCTTCTTTTGAATAAGAAGGCTGCAGGTTTATTTCTTCAGGGGTTTTATAGGTGTTGTTTTCACCTTCCTTTTGTCGTTTTCCAAGTGCTGGTGCTATAAGTTTTATATGTTGAAGATCCTTTCTTTGCATTGCTCTTTTTTTAATTATTCGGCCTTTTCCTGCTTTATTCTTTCCTGCTCCATTTGTTCACTTAAGCGTCTTTCCAGGATAGGTTCTATTAGAGTTTTACGCGGGTTTTGCTTTAAAAATGGATACAATTCCAGTTCATCTTTCATTTTATCCTGCGGGTTTTCGAATTTATTAGTACCTATTAATACCAAATCTCCACTATCGAATTGTTCCTGTTCTTTTTTGGCGCTTTCCTTTATTTTTCGCTGAATAGCTCCATCTTTTAATTGCTTTAAAAAACCGCCGCCTTTTTCAATTTCTTTAAAAATATCTAGCGCCATTTCGGCAAATTGTTTGGTAAGGCTTTCAATATAATAAGCACCTTCGGCAGCATTGGCAACCTTGTCAAGATAAGCTTCGTGTTTCATCACCAATAACTGGTTGCGGGCAATCCTGTCTCCAAATTCATTGTTTTTATGATAGATAGCATCATAAGGCATATTGTAAACTGTATCGGTACCGCCTAAAACCGCGCTCATACTTTCGGTGGTGGTTCTAAGAAGGTTTACATTAAAATCGTAAAGAGTTTTATTTCTTTTGGTGGGTTGCGCCAGGATATGGCAGGTTTCCGGAATGTTATATTCTGAAGCTAAAGTAGCGTAAAGCCATCTTAAGGCTTTAATTTTAGCAATTTCAAAGAAATAGTTTGGCCCTGAAGCGATTAAAAATTGGGGTTGAAATTTCTCGAAATTTGGGTTTTCCTGAAAATGGTTAAGATATTCGTTAATGTGCGCCAGGGCACAAGCCAATTGCTGCGGAATATTTGCACCGGCATTTTGATATAAAGTGGTATCTACACTGATTACCGATTTGAAATCCTTGGAATTATTGAAAATACTGTCCAGGATTTCGTGGTCTTTTTGAAGATTATGGAACCAGTTTCCGGAACGGGCAAGGTTTCCTACAATATCAAATTGAAGAAAAATCTGATATTCTTTTCCTTTAAAAAATTCCCGCAAACGTTTGAAATAATCTTTAGCAAAAAAGCTGAAACTAAAGTAAATTATGGTTTTATCCAGTGCTATTCCCTCAAGTAAATTTTCAATAGAAATTTCTTCATTTGGAATGATAAACCAGAGGCTTTCGGTTCCTTTTTTGAGGATCTCATTTGCGCGTTTATTGCTTTTTTCAGCAGAAACCACGTATAATCTTTCGCAAATGTTCCAATTTTTAGGAGAAGGAGTTTTTAGGCTGTGCTGAATATCTTCAGCATTATAAAATGGTTTTATATTAATTCCGTCAAGGGATTTATAAACGAGTTTCTCGTTATAATCGGCTCCCTTTAGATCAAATTGTATTTTTTGTTTCCATTCTTTTGCAGAAACTTCTTCAAATTCCTGAAATAATGATTCTTTCATTGTGTGGTTTTTCTGAAAAATTAATCCTGAATTGTGTCGTATTCTATTATGAATATTTCTTCATCAGGACGTTTCATATAATATTGCTGACGGGCAAATTTTTCCATTTCAACTGAATCCTGAAGTTGCTCTATGGTAGTCCTGTCTTTGGAAATCTCATTTTCGTAATATTGCCTGTTTTCTTCCAGTTCATCTATTTCCTGATTGAGTTCGTTATGAACTAACCAGGAATTGCTATCTAGAAATAGCATCCAGCCTCCAAAAATAAGTATTAGCAGCACATATTTGTTGCTGATAATTTTAAACCACTTTTTGTTTCTTAATTCTTTTAATTTCACACCTTCAAACTTCAGTAACTAATTAAGACTGTTTTGGTTAAGCCGTAAGCTTTAATTTTTTAGCGGCAATTTGGTTTAAAGATACAAAATTACGTCAAGCGGTCTTTGATTATGGTTTGCACAATATCAACAGCTACGGTATTGTATCGGTTCGTGGGAATAATTAGATCGGCAAATTCTTTGGTAGGTTCTATAAATTGCTGGTGCATGGGTTTGAGCGTAGTTTGGTAGCGCCAGAGAACTTCGTCTAAATCACGGCCACGTTCAGAAATATCTCTTTTAAGTCGGCGAATTAAACGTTCATCACTATCGGCATGAACATAAATCTTGATATCGAACATTTCCCGAATATCAGGATGGGCAAAAATTAGAATACCTTCTACAATCACCACTTTCCTGGGCTGGGTTTCAATGGTTTGTTTCGTGCGGTTATGATCTGTAAAAGAATAGACAGGTTGTTGAATTGTATTCCCGGATTTAAGTTCTTTCAAATGCGAAACCAGCAGGTCAAAATCTATAGATTTTGGATGGTCAAAATTGGTTTTAACCCGTTCTTCTTTAGATAAGTGGCTTAGGTCTTTATAGTAGGAATCCTGGGAAATTACATCTACCTCTTCATTTTTTAATTCGTCTATAATTTGTCTTACTACCGTAGTCTTTCCACTTCCGGTTCCACCTGTAATTCCTATAATGAGCATCTAAAAAAATTTGGGGCAAATTTAAACATTTGCCCCAAATTAGAAATAAATATAAGATTTAATTGTTAAGACCTGAAGTTAGGCCGTATAGGTTATTCTGCTTCTTCAAGTGGCAATAGTTTTACTATTCCCGTTCCTTCTACAGCTGCATAAATAAAACCATCTGGGCCTTGTTGTACATCTCTCAGTCTACCAAGACCTTCCAGTAATTTTTCTCGTTTCGTCACCCTGCCATTTTCTATAGCTAAATGTTCTAAATATTGAAATTTAAGCGCCCCAACTAAAAGATTTCCTTTTAATTCAGGATATTTATCAGAAGTTACTTTTTCGAATCCGCTAGGTGCAATAGAAGGTAACCAATAAGTTAAAGGATTTGTGAATTCAGGTCCTGTTCTTTCTTCGGTGATTGTTGTACCGTCATAGTTTTCACCATAGGTTACTACTGGCCATCCATAATTTTTCCCGGCTTTAATAATATTTATTTCATCACCACCTTTAGGTCCATGTTCATTTACCCAAACTTCCCCGGTTTCTTCGTTGAAGATCATTCCCTGCGGATTTCTATGTCCATAAGAGTAGATCGCTTCTTTAGCATTTTCTTCGCCCACAAAAGGGTTGTCTGACGGAATACTTCCATCTAAGTTAAGCCTATAAATCTTACCACCGTCTCTGGTGATATCTTGAGGATTAACATCTCTATTTCCACGGTCTCCAACACTAAAGAATAAATGCCCTTCGCCATCAAAAACAATTCTTGATCCAAAATGTTGCCCTCTTGTAGAGTTAGGAGTGGCTTTATATAAATCTTCGCGACTGGTTAGTTGATTGTTTTCAAGTTTTGCACGCATTAAGGCAGTATTGCCACCTTCGCCATCACCTTCATCTGATGAATAGGTGATATAAACCCAATTATTATTCTCGAAATCTGGGTGCACGGCGATATCTAAAAGGCCACCCTGTCCCTGATCATAAATTTTAGGACCGCCGGTAATCGCTACACGTTTACCATCTTTAAAATGATAAATATCGCCACCTTTTTCGGTTGCAAGGATGCTACCATCGGGAAGAAAATCAAACCCCCATGGAATTGACATGTTTTCAGCGATAACTTCGTACTCATACTCATTTTCTGGTGAAACAGCCTCTGGTTGCTCTTTAGGAACTGGATTATTAGAGTCCTGGTTATTTGTTTCTGCTGGTTCTTCCACCTCGGCTTTATCCTCAGATTTTTGATTATCTCCGCAGGCCGAGAATGTGAAAATTAAGCCTAATAATAATAAAATTCGTTTCATAATAATTTTTTTTGTGATTAGCTCATCCTGCAGTATTAGCAAGATTCAACTAATATATAAAAAATCTAAAGTTTTTCTTGTAGACTCATAACTTTTCTTATATTTGCACCCGCTTTGAGGGATATTGATGAAGACAAAGCATCTTGAAATATTGAATTTTAACTGGTAACGTAAGTTATCAAGCTATTGGGTATAGCCCCGACTAAAAGTTGGGATAAACACTGCCCACTTATCGCGCCGAGCGCGATTAAAAAATTACTCGGGGTGTAGCGTAGCCCGGTTATCGCGCCTGCTTTGGGAGCAGGAGGCCGCAGGTTCGAATCCTGCCACCCCGACTTTTACAAGTTATATTTTAACATAAAAAAAGGGTAATTGTATGAATTTCATATAGTTACCCTTTCTCTTTGTGCTCAAAAATTAACAAATAGTGTTAAATTTTATGTGAGTTCATCGTGAGTTCACTGTAAATTTGTGAGCTTATCGTGAGCTATTTTTTTGTACTTTTAGCTTACCGGTACTTCATAATTTCGTATTGGTAGTTTGACTTTCGCCTTAATTAATTGTTTCATTTAAACAACAAAGCTATGCGTACCAGTCAAACCTTTTCCATTTCTTTTATTATCCGAAAGAAGAAAAAACAACCAGACTTAGCCATTCTCTATGCCCGAATCACCGTAAATGGTAAATCACTTGAAATTAGTTTAAAACGAACTATTCCGCTTGACAAGTGGAATCAAGCTGCTAATAAACTTACTGATAGCAGTTCTGAAAGCCGGCTAATCAATAAAAAAATTGATGAAACCAAGGCGCAGCTCTATAAAATCCAGGACAGTCTTTTAAAAGAAGGACTTCTGATCACGGCACAGACGGTCAAAGCTAGATTTCTGTGGAGTGATCAGCAACATTATACGCTTATCTATCTGATCAACTTTCATAAGGAGAAAATGGGTAATGTTTTAAAGTATGGGACTATGAAAAACTATACTACTACGGAAAACTACCTCAAAGATTTTTTAAAAGCTCAGTATCATACTTCGGATATTTATTTAAAACAGGTTGATTACCAGTTTACTTTAGGGTTTGAAAGTTTTTTAAGGGGCTTGCCAAGCCTTCAAAATAATGGAGTTATGAAACATATGGAACGTTTTAAAAAACTGATGCGCCTGGCCGAAGATTTAGATTGGATTGAAAAGAACCCAGCCAAAAAGTTTAAACTCCGATTTGACCAAGTGGATATGGTCTACCTATCCAAAGCCGAATTACAGAAGATCAAGGAAAAGGAGTTCAAAAGATCTACTCACAATATCAACCGAGATATTTTTGTGTTCTGTTGTTATACAGGTTTGCCTTATGGCAATGTCAAGGAACTAAAGAAAAAGCATATTCAGATAGGTGTTGATGGGAATAAATGGATCTACACCCGAAGGATCAAAACGAATACGATGCTCAGAATTCCCTTATTAGAAGAAGCCGAGCGTATTCTTGAAAAGTACCAGGATCATCCAAAAGTAAATTCCAGTGATATTTTACTTCCTGTCTATTCCAACCAGAAAACCAACCAGTACTTACGCGAAATCACCAAAGCGGTAAAGATAAATAAAGAACTTAGTTTCCACGCCGCTAGGCATACATTCGCAACAACGGTAACCTTAGCCAATGGCGTTCCCATAGAAACGGTATCTAAGCTTTTAGGACATACAAAATTATCTACTACTCAAATTTATGCTCGGGTAATTGATTCTAAAATTTCAAGTGATATGGATAAGTTAAGAGGGAAATTATAAAAAATATTGGCTGCTATGGATTATCTTTTTTTGAAAGCTTTGAATAACATTTTTTACTAAAATCTGGCTCTATAGAATTAATGTAATTTAACCAACCTTCAATATTTAATTTCTCGAGATAAATTTTTGAATCTACATGCTTTTGAATTTCTTCATTTTGATCATACAACTGTTTTTCAATATTCAACTTATGCAAAACATGACCTCGATATCCGAATAAACTTATAAAATGGATTTTTTGTCTTATACTCCTTTTTATTTTTTTAGGTATTCTTGGGTACATTTCGTCAAAAACGGTTAAACCGGTAACAAACTGACTTCGCCCCCTAATCATAAATTTAGTTTTTTTAGAATTAACCTTAAATCCATAAGAATTTAAAATATCTTCAATATCCTTTTCAAAATTAATTCTTCCAGAAGTAGAAAAATATAAATCATCTGCATACCTTGTGTATGATACATTTTCATCTCCTAATCGGGATAATTTTAAATCTATTTCATGAAATACTATATTCGCAATAACTGGACTTGTATGAAAGCCTTGAACTAATTGATTCTTATGGGTTACAATTTTTGAGATTTTATCACTACAGTATTCGTTGTAGCCTATGCTTAAAATTGCTGATTTAACTTTTTCTATATCTATATTTTCAAAGTATTTATCAATATCTACGCAGTATACAACCCTTTTTGCTAAATGTTCCTGAGCATTTGTTTTAGTATTTCTTCCGGGCACAAAGCCATGAACATATTCAGTAGGCTTATAAAGTTCTTTGATTTTTCCTGAAAGAATTTTCAATGTATTTACGAGTATATCTGAGACTGGACTGTAAACATACCTATAACCATTACTTCGTTTTTTTATCTTTATTTCATTAATCAAACATCCTTTTTTAAAGTCTTTCTTAGAAGTAATTTCAGTTATGTAATCATTATCAACAATAAACTGAAGACTTTCCTTTTCAATCTTTAAATGATTTGCTAAAAGCTGGATATTTACTATTTCCTCTAATTTCATAGTTAAAAAGTGACTGTTAGGGTAAGAATATAGAGTTATTTCTTCAGCGAATACGACATCGTATTCCAATTTATCCCTGAACAGCCACCATTATTTTAAATTTTCTAAAGTTATAGAATTACTGCTATTTCCCAGACGGCTTAGATATTTGAAATCATCTCCAATAACCTCAATAAATCCTATTTTTTCTTTTAATAAATTGAATTTAAAAACCTCTTGCTCTGTACTTTTCTTTTTACAAATAATATTCTTGTATATATTAAATATCAAATAATTGAAATAATCTACAATAGCTAAATTTATATTTTGTTTATTAACAATTTTAAAAGAGAGATCATAGTTTTCAAATGGAGAAAATATGCTATTTAATATTTCTTGTAAAGACCCATTTTGAATAATTTTCTCTTCAAATATAAAATGATTGGATTCATCTCTATTTTTCCTTAACCTTGGTAGAACTAACTTTTTCAACATTATTTCAATAATTTTAGCTTCACCTTGATCCTTAATGTTGGAAAAATATTTAGACTCCTTATTGAGTATTACAAAATAAGCACGAAAATTTAACAAAGGTAGTTTTTCATAAATTCTAGTTCTTACATCAAAATGATCATCAACTGCATGAAAATTTCTATTTAAAAGATCTTGTCTTACGTTTTCAAAATAGGCTTGATTTATCAAAAATTCTTTTAATGATACAAAGAAGGATTCGATATCATCTGGTGAATCGGTTTTAATGCAACCATAAAGAAATAACTTATCTTTATTTAATATAACTCCACTTTCATCAATATAATACAAATTTCTTTTTTTCACCTAATTAATATTATTGGATATTTCTAATATAGGATATTTTTAGATATATGTAATCCATTGAAGTTTTTATTGAAAATTTTACAGATTCATTTGAGAGATGAAATCGAAGAAATGAATAGCAAGAGGGTAACACGCGATGCGATGTTACATACTCCTAATACATTGTAATTCAATAATTTATGAATTTTAATCCTATCATTTTTCACGGAATTTGCGACAAATGCTCTCGCACCCCCTGTAAATAGATGGTTTTTTGCGACAAATTTCACGGAAAACTGAAATTCAAACCCACTCACCACTTTTTCTTCCAATCCGCAAAAGCTCCGTTTCAGAAAAAGAGGTTCATTACAATTTGTCTTGGACACGAGCCAAAAAGCTTTGAAGATGAATTGGTAAACAAGATGATTCTAAAAGCTTTTTAACTCAAGTCCGCTTGACAGTAACTTAAATTCACCTATCGGGATTTCATAATTCTTTAAAATGCTTCTTACCACACCTTACCTTTTGCTGCTAAGGAACAAGCTTTAAAATTATCCGGAGCGCATAAACCGCTTTGCTATTTATAGCTCCTCAATAATTTCAAAACTTGAAAATGAAGGAACATCAAAAGGTAATGCGATGGCACTGAAAGAAGTAAAATTAAATTAGCGGAATATCTAATTCATCCTTCTCTACAGTTGTTTTTCTTTTCGCCGTTAAAAGGAAAATGCTCAAGATAAAAAAAGTAAATTGTGGGCTATGTAATCTTAAATCTACTAAACCTATTTCTGATCATTTAATATTGTTGCCCTAAATATATCACAGAATGAATCATGAGAAAAATTAGCAGGAAAAGTAGTAAATCCTTATTTGTTTTTTTCCTATTATACTTTATTTATTAGTTCTACTTAAGTTCTTCATGCAAATTCGCATTCATTAGATCCGTAAATCAAACCTACCCTCAGTTACTTTTACAATATTCCCAAATTCATTTTCAGCATTAAACCAAAATTCCCCTGAAATTACTCTTGCTTCTAAGTCAAAAAATAAAATTTTTAATTCTCCAACTTGTGCAGAGTTAGTCGAATATTCCTCTCCAGGTTTTAGCGCTGAAGTCGCTTCACCTGATAAATAAGTAGCAAAGCTTTCATTACTGTTTTCATCCTTTAAATTGAATGTTTGATCTTGCAAGTTGTTAATGTCAATATCGGTAACATATAATGCGACGGAAGTAAAACGATTTGGTCCTCCATCTCTACTAAAAAAGCTTATTATAAGAATGTTTATTTGTTCATCTGGTAAGTAGTCCAATTTGGATGTAGTATTTCCGTAAATTCCGCCACCACTGGGCTTGAGTATCTTTCCATCTACTAAACAAGAAATTCCTCCACTACCGTCATTATTAATTCCAGTTAAATTATTGTCACCCTTACTACAAGAAATAAATAATATCGCTACTATTAGTATTAATAATTTTTTCATTTTAAATTAAAATTACGCAGAGGTAAAATTGATGGCTAAATATACTTCATTTATAAGATGCGCTTTATCGCAATTGGTTGCGTCAAACTAAGTGCAAATTTATACTATGCTATTTTCGACTTAAACATCTCTTTTTTCATTGCGACCACCGGGAGTAATCAAGATTGTGCCCACAGACACACATCTTGCATTACTTTTCGAATTATAGCATTTTTTATAATTAATAGTCTTGGCAATATTTTCAATGAGGCTTTTTTATATTTACAAAATAAACTAACGGAATAATGACCACAGAGAGAATACGGGAAATTTTAAAAGAAGGAGAAGGCCTTGAAATTGAATTTAAAACTTCGACATTCGAATTAAATAAAGACGTCTTTGAATCTATTTGTGCATTTCTTAACCGGAAAGGCGGTCATTTATTGTTGGGAGTTAAAGATGATGGCACTGCTCAGGGAATAATAGAAGATTGCCTGGAAGATATAAATAATAATATTGTTACCCTTGCTAACAATCCCCAAAAGCTTAACCCGCCATTCTATTTATCAACGCAGATTGTAGATTATGAAGATAAAAAGATAATTTATGTTTTTGTTCCCGAGAGCTCCCAAGTCCATAGTACCAATGGGAAAATATTTGATCGAAATGAAGATGGTGATTTCGATATTACCCGTCAAACTGAACAGGTGACCCAACTCTATCTTCGAAAGCAAAGTATTTATTCCGAAAACAAAATTTATTCTCATTTAGGTATAAATGATTTTAAACAGGATCTTTTCAGTCGGGTTCGTACCCTTGCCAAAAACCAAAGAGCCGATCACCCCTGGCAGGATATGGACAATGAAGAATTAATGCGGTCATCCGGATTATATAAACGTGATCATCAGACCGGAAAAAATGGTTACACCTTAGCTGCAGTATTATTATTTGGTAAAGATGAAGTGATACAAAGTGTATTACCACACCATAAAACAGATGCAATCCTAAGGATTGAAAATACTGATCGTTATGATGATCGAGATGATATTCGAACCAACCTGATTGAAAGTTATGATAGGCTTATGAATTTTATTAGAAAGCATTTGCCTGACAAGTTTTATCAGGAGGGCGAACAGCGAATCAGTTTGAGAGATCATATTTTTAGGGAAATCATTGGAAACCTGTTAATCCACAGGGAGTATGGGAATGCCTTTCCGGCGAAACTGGTCATTGAAAAGGAACGGGTGATTACTGAAAACTGGAACCGGCCACATGATAGTGGCATTATAGACCCTGCAAATTTTTCACCTTATCCTAAAAACCCTGTAATTGCAAAATTTTTTAAAGAAATAGGCAGGGTTGATGAATTAGGCTCTGGGGTACGCAATACTTTTAAGTATTGTGGTATTTATACACCAGGAACCAATCCTCAATTTATAGAAAACGACGTATTTAAGACTATTATACCATTAAAACCCGAGCAGAATAATATTGTTAATACTTCCAATGATTGGGAGGAAGTTCGGAATAAGTTCGGAGAAAAGTTGGGAGAAAGTTCGGAAAAGATTTTATCGTTGATTTACAGTGATCGGTATATCTCGGCCTCGGCAATGGCCGAAATAATAAATATCTCAGAAAGAGCTGTAGAAAAACAAATTGCAAAATTAAAAGAGAAAGGAATCCTCAAAAGAATTGGGCCTAATAAAGGCGGCTACTGGAAGATAATTTTTTAAACGCTTCTTGTTTAAGATAAAGAGAAAGGCTGGTCAATGGAAGTAGATTTAATAAGTTCTTTATTTAAAGGCCGAACAGATGTATTTGCAATTCATTGGCAAAAGGGAAAGAAAAGTGGATATATGCCGGCTTATAGCTACGACCCTTATATGTATCGATTGCATAAAATGAAAGGGGGCTCGTTTAAAAATTATAAAGACAAAACCCACCAACCATTAACCGGTTACCAAATTGAAAAACACCTTAACGGTAAACAATTAATAGGAATTTACCCTTTATTGAAAGATAATACTTCTTGGTTTATCGCTGCTGATTTTGATAAGCATAATTGGATTGAAGAATGTCGGAAATTAATTGAAATTTGTTCTGATAATAATTTGCCAGCGTACTTGGAAAGATCACGTTCTGGTAACGGCGGACACGTTTAGATATTTTTCGATGAATCTTATCCGGCATTTAAAAGCAGAAGAATTTTAATCAGCTTAATGGAGAAGGCTGGTTTGTTTTCCATTTTTGAGAAAAACTCCAGTTTTGATCGGTTATTTCCAAACCAAGATTATCACTCTGGCAAGGGACTGGGCAATCTTATTGCCCTACCATTCTATAAGCCGGCAATAGAGAAAGGAAATAGCTGCTTTGTTGATCCAAATTCTGAGGAGTTAACACCGTATCCTGATCACGAGAAATTCTTAAGTACAGTTGAAAAAAATTCCATTGAAGATCTTGATCAATTATATAATTTGCTAGCAATTGAAACAAAGAATAATCCAGGTATAAAAAATAGTTCAGCAACACTCCGAATAAGTCTGAAAAATACTTTGCGTTTAAATAAGTCTGGAATTAATTCAAATTTGCTCCATTTTTTAAAAGAAGAATTGAATTTTGCCAATTCTGAATTCTTTATAAAGAAAAAATCTGGCAAAAATACCTGGGGAACACAGCCCTATTTCACTTGTATTGAAGATACGGAAAAAGAGATTATTCTACCACGAGGTTTTATTGGAAGGCTAATTCGTTACTGTAATAGCAAAAAATTTTGTTATGATTTCCACGATAGAAGACAAAAACAAGCATCCGTAGCATTCTCTTTTGATATAGAACTTCGCTCACACCAGCATTTGGCAATTGAAGCGGCTTCAAAGAAAGATTTCGGAATTATTTCTGCTCCACCGGGTTCTGGAAAGACCGTAATGGGCTTGAAGATTATTGCAGAAAAAAGACAGCCAGCACTTATAGTTGTGCATAGGAAACAGTTAATGGAACAGTGGCTTGAACGAATTATATCCTTAGAATTCCTAAAAATGAAATCGGAAAAATAGGTCAGGGAAAGGCTAAAGCGGGAAAGAAAATTACCGTTGCTATGATCCAAAGTCTGGGGAAACACCTTGAGAAGCAGGAATCAAATGAATTCAGCCGATCTTTTGGTACAATAATCATTGATGAATGTCATCATATACCGGCCAAATCATACAGAAATACAATATCAAAATTTTCCTCGTATTATCAATATGGTTTAACTGCTACCCCCTTTCGAAAAGGTAATGATGAAAAGTAATCTTTGCATATTTAGGAAATAATATTGCAGAAATAAAATCTACTGATATAGATGAATACAAGCGTCCAAGGATTGTGATTAGAAATACTTCCCTGGATATTCCTTTTAATTCCAAGACCGATACATTTGAAACCTTATCAAAAATCCTGATTCATGATTCTTCCCGAAATAAACTCATTCTAAATGATGTAGAGACTGAACTAAAATTGGGAAAAAAGGCTGTTATTATTACCGAGCGAAAAGAACATATTGAAACCTTGAACCAATACCTCAAACAATCTTATGAATCTATAACTTTAAGTGGGGATGATTCTGAGGCAAAGCGTACAACCAAATGGAAACTACTGAATGAAGGGAATTACCAGGTTTTAATTACTACTGGTCAGTTTTTTGGCGAGGGCAGTGATCTTCAGAATGCTTCCTGTCTTTTCCTGATCTACCCTTTTTCCTTCAAGGGTAAGCTAATTCAATATATTGGACGCGTACAACGTTCAGAGCTTACACCAGTCATTTATGACTACCGCGATTATAAAATCGATTATCTGAACCGTCTATTTCTTAAAAGGAATAAACATTACAGACATTTTGATAAACAGGCGACTTTGTTTGATGACGAAAGATATACAATAGTTTCTTCTCAACTTTTAACGATTGACAAGAAAGTTAAAATAGCAATAACTGATCTTGATTTCCGGTATGGAGCCGTTGCCTTTAATTATCAACCTTCTGAGCTTAATAAACCCCTTGAATTTGAAATTGAAAATGATGATTTACGGCCAGAATTTGATGTTTTAAAACCTTATTTCTCCAAAACATTAAAATCAAAGTATGTTGAAGTTGAAATTTATGCAGAATACGAAAACAAGGTCTTAATGGCTCAATCGGCTTATTCAAGAGATATAGATAACATTAACCAGGAGCTTATAGAAAGTGTAAGATTCAGATTTACAAAAAAAAATATTTCAGGCAGGAATTATTCAGATAAAGCAAATGGTGGTCTATTAGATCTTGAAGATTTACAGGATAGGAATAATACAGCTCTTTACAATTCCGAAGAAGATTTAATAAATGAATTATTAAAGAATAAAGATGTAAAGCATTTTCGACAAATACGCTACTTGGCTTTAAAACACGAAAGTAATATTATGAAACTTCGGTTTGTTTTACAGCCCTTTTCGTTTGTTTTCCTGATCCTAGGAAAGGAAGCATATCATCTTATCCTGGAAACTTTAGATACTGAAGAAGCAACTTATATATGGCACTTTGAAAGATTAGAGGAACTACAGAGTGATATCAATCTGGTTGATAAAAACTTAAATCTAATTCGAAATAAAGGCCGGCAAATTTTTTTAGAATCTCCTCCTGAAAATTTTAGCAGAATTGTACACGATTACTCCAACAAGCGTAAGGGTTTTATAATTTGGAAAAGCACGCTGGAAGAAAGGCTTTTTTAAGAATCCATTATTTTTGTATCTTTATAGCACCAAAGACGATCAAATATTATTAGTCTTATTGTTCTTTCTATTTTAGTGAATGATTCGGTGAATATATCCAGAATTTAGAATACAAAGTCGCGGTTTTAAAGGTCTTGTGAAGCCTAAAAAACTTCCTGCCACCCCGACTTTTTGAGTATCAAAATAGCTCAAAAACTACCTAAATAAATGATTTTCAGTGTTTTTATAAATACTGGGGATCATTTTTTTTTGTTTGATATCAAATAAAATGTGACCTATTCGGCTACCTATTTCTTCTTAGCTTTTAATTATTCCAGGTTTTTATTATAAGTTGACCTCTACAAGTATTTCGAATTGGTTTTCTCTAAATGAAAGGCTGTAAAAAAAATAAGTTCTTAAATAAGATTTAGATCTTTCACAAGGCTAATTAAATGCGTGGTATTTCTTGCCTGTAAACCTTCTTTCAATTCTTTTAATCTCTTTTCTATGGCACTTTTGCTATTTGGAAAGATATTTTTGGATTTAAAGTGATCTTTAATTTCATCCTGGGTATATCCCTTAGATACACATTGAAGCAGATTGATTTCAAAATCATTTAAAACAAAAAGGTTGTCCTGTTTTCTTTTGGCTTCTAATACGGGAGAAATGTATGAGTTCCCTTCGCTTATGGCAATAATTGCGTTTTCAAGATCCCTCATTCCGTAGCGGTCTTTACAAACGTAAGCTTCAATATTGCTCGATTTCCATAGCGTATTTATGGTTTGTGGATGATCTTCTATTGTATTTACAAGAATTTTTAAGTTAGGGTCCAGTTCTTTTAAAATTGCTATAAGTTCCTGGCCAGAACCTATTTTTTGGTTTTGGTGATCTTGTTTAAAAGAAAGGTCGCAGATCAATAAATCGTAAGCTTGCTCATCTAAAATTGCTTTTTTTGCTAAAATATAAGCTTTGTCGCAATATTGGGCGTGGTCTACATTTTCTATTTGCAGCTTTTTGAGAACACTGGCGACTGCGAAGTTTACACTATCCAGATCTTCGGCTACTAAAACCTTCTTAAACATTATCCTAATTATTCGGGTATTTGGATTTTAGCTTTAAATCCTTCTCCCTGTTTTGTTTCAAAAGTAATTAATCCCTTTACAGATAAAATACGGTTTTCCACATTTTGAAGTCCGTTACCTACTTTAATTTCTTCAAGGCTAGCTCCTTTGCCGGTATCAGAATAACTGATTTTTAATTTTTTATCCTCGTGGAAAAAGTTAAGTGCGACAAACTTTGCTTCACTGTGTTTTTTCATATTTACCATTAGTTCCTGCAAAACACGATAGATCACGATCTTTTTTTCTTCAGAAAATTTCTCCCAATTCACCGATTTTTCTCCTTTTAGAATTAATCTCGAATTTCCGCTGATATGACTTAAATTTATAATCAGCATTTCTCCGAAATCTTCATCAGTAGCAATTTCACTATTTTCTCGTGAAATATCTCTGGTTTGTGTATAGATTCTTTCTAATTTATCCAGGTCGTCTTTGCTGGCTATCATTTCAAGTCGGCTCATAATATTATAGATATCATTAGCCAGTTCATCATGTATTTTCTTAGAGATTCTGGATTCGGTTTTGTGAACTTCCTGTATTTTTTCTTTCCTATGTTTTTGTCTAAAATAGTAAAGCATAAAACTTCCGCCTAGAATTCCTAATAAAGCCAGGGCAGAAATAATAATACTTCGCTCTCTTAGGTTCTGAGTTTCCAGGGTTTGTTTTGCGGTGAGGGCTTCCAGACCTAAGATTTCTTTTTGTTTTTGTTCCTCGTCAAACCTAATTTTCGCGAAAGTATTTTTAGCGACTAGGTTAGCCTGGTTAACGCTATCATTCAGTTTAATATAATGCTTAACTTCAGTATTGCTTTGGGAAGCAGGTGCAAGTTCAATATATTTTTCAAGAGCTTCTAATTCAGCTTGTACCGAGCTATTTTTGGTGAGCTTCAACCATCTTTTTGCATATTTTATAGCCTCATTTTTATTGCTGTTTCTATAGAATTCTACTAAATGCGTGTAGCTGGCGTCCAGACCAGATTTATCATTAATTTCCCGACGTATATTTAAAGCTTTTAGAAAATCGGATTCTACTTTTGCAGTAGAATCCTGAAGCCATTTCGTATAAGCAAGATTATCTAAATACCTCGCTTCACTTTCCTTATCTAAAATTTGTTTCTGAGTTAGCAAATCCTGAAAAGAATTAATTGCTTTAGCATAGTTACCCTGGTCCCGTGTAATTAATGCAATATTGTTTAAATAAGTAAGGTTATCCTTCTTTTTTACGGCAAATTTCAGTGCTTCATTGTATTCTCTTAGTGCATCTTCTAAAAAGCCCTGATTTCTGTAAACCATAGCTACCAGGTTATGCGCACTACTTATATAGGCGGAATCTTCTTTTTCATCTAGTAGTCTTAAGGCCTCTATGGCATTTTCCTGGGCACCGTGATAATCTGAAATTCTGGATTGCGAATTCGCCATTTCCAGGGTTCTGCGTCCCGCTTTAGAGCTGTCACCAACCGCCAGGTAAAGTTGTCTTGATTTGTAACTGTTTCTAAAAACTTCCTCCTGATCTCCCAGGTAAAATTGGATTTTTCCTTTGCGATAATATCCCATGGCAATCCAGGAAGTGTCCTCATTCAATCTTCCCGAATTAATTAGCTTTTCAGCAAAAAGACTGGAACTGTCGTATTCTTTTAACCGAGTGTGGTAGTAGATTTTGTAATCATAAAGGAGGGGGAGAAGTGTGTCCTGCTGATTGGCAAACGAAATGGATTTATTTATTGTTTCAATTATCTGCCGGGATTCAGAAATTTCCTTAGATTTTTCAAAATAAAAGGTTACAGAATCATTTCTAATTTCAGTATTATCCTCTTCCTGAAAATTTTTATTACAGGAGATTAACGAAAAAAACAAGATAAATACTGGCCAATTGATAGACCGGGAAGTGTTCATAAAGAGGTCAAAACGAATAATATGAAGTAATAAATTGAATAATAAAAAGGGAGATTAATCTTGTAGAAAAATCCCCCTTTTTATTATTGTTTGTCTTCTTCCTCTTCGTCTTTTTCCGGAATTTCTACAATGGGCTCATTATAATCTGAATCGTCATAATCGTCTTCATCAAAATTAGCCATAGTATTTTCCAGGCGTGTACTTACTTTTACCAGGTAAATGGTATCTTCAGTTTTCACTTCAACCGCTTCAATCGTTTCATTTTTAGCATTTTTAAATGCAATAATTTGGTCGTCGTCATACCCATCAGGATACTTCTCCACTAATAGACCCAGGATCTCGGGAGTTAATTTTTTGTAGTCAACAATAATTCTTTTCATAAATAAAATTTTATGAGGATGTAGTTAGTAGTTTTTAAAAATAATCTTTTTAAATTATAAATCAAGCTTTCCTGTAAAATTCAAAAGCATTCCAAATAACCTCATTTGGTACCACCTTGCAATCTATCACTGTTTCTCCAATATCTTTTAGAAGAACAAAATTTATATTGCCATGGGAGTTTTTCTTGTCATACTTCATTAAATCGATAATTTGCTGAATATCTTCTTCTGAAAATTCTACCCGATCATAAATATCCAGAATCTTATGAGTGATCTCGTCTAATTTTGTTTCCGGGAACTCCTGAAGTTCCTTTGAAATATAGGTAGCGAGAATCATCCCAATAGCAATAGCTTCTCCATGAAGCAAAGTTATTTTTTCTGAATGAGTTAAAAAATAAGATTCTATGGCGTGCCCAAGGGTATGACCGTAATTTAAAGTTTTACGTAATCCATTTTCTTCAGGGTCTTCAGTTACCACTTTAGATTTTATTTCTACTGACTCTTTAATTATCTCATCAAGATCATCTAAAGTAAGTTCGCTTAAATTAGTCACCCTATTCCAATAATCTTCGCTGCTAATTAATGCGTGTTTTAGGATTTCGGCAAGGCCGCTACGCATTTCGTTTTGAGGTAAAGTGCCTAAAAAGGCTGGCTCTATTATCACCATTTCAGCGTGATTAATTACGCCAATCTGGTTCTTAAGATTTCCCAGATCAACGCCGGTTTTGCCACCTACCGAGGCATCTACCATGGCTAATAAGCTTGTAGGCACATTAATATAATTAATGCCGCGTTTAAAAGTTGATGCTACGAAACCGCCAAGATCGGTTACCACACCGCCGCCTAAATTTATCATTAAGCTTTTGCGATCGGCATCTAGTTCAGAAAGTGCATTCCATAGACCGGTGCAGGTTTCCAGGTTTTTATTAATTTCTCCGGCTTCAATTTCTAAAATCTCAAAATTTTCAGAAGCATCAATTTTCTGGAGAAAAGCACTAAGGCAATCACGATGCGTATTGTTATCTACCAGGATAAAGACATTAGAGGGTTTTGCTTCCTTTAAGTATGCATTTATCTTTAGAAATCCATCTTCCTGATAGTAAACCGGGCCTTTCCCTGTCATATTAGACATAGTTTCTTGTAGTTTTTAGCATTTGTGATTCGGCTTCGAAAATAAGCAGAAATATTCATAATAAAATCAAACTTCAATAATTATATTTGCTCCAATTAATACACGCCCATGATAAATAGAAAAATTTTTAATGACACAAAAACAGCTTTTAAATTAAAATCTGATTTAGAACTGGATCGTGCTATCTTTTTGTTTAGTATGATGAATAAAAAGACCCTGGTAGATGCAGGTTCGTGGTTAACCAAATTCTCTTTAAAACTTCATCTTCCGGTTGAAGGACTTATTAAAAAGACCATTTTCGAACAATTTTGTGGCGGTGTTACAGAAGAGGATTGTAAGCCACTAACCAAGGACATGTATTCTAAAAAACTACATAGCATCCTTGATTATTCAGTAGAAGGTAAAGAGACCGAAGAGGAATTTGACGCCGCTCTAGATAAGAAAATGAAGCTTATAAAATTTGCAGCCAAAAGTGAAGAATTACCTTTTTCTCTTTTTAAACCTACCGGAATTGGAAGGTTCGCTATTTGGGAAAAAATCACAGAACGCATTAACCTAAGTGACGAGGAAAAGGAAGAATGGGACCGTGTTAAGAAAAGAGTAGATACCCTTTGCCAATGCGCTTATGATAATAACGTTAGGTTATATGCCGATGCTGAAGAAAGTTGGATGCAACTCGCAGCAGATGAGTTGATGGAAGATATGATGAAAAAATACAATAAGGATAAAATTCTTATTTATAATACTTTTCAATGTTACCGTTGGGATAGATTAGAGTATTTAAAAGAACTTCACGAAAAAGCTAAAGCAGAAGGTTTTAAAATAGGAGCTAAAATTGTACGTGGAGCTTATATGGAAAAGGAAAATGCACGCGCAAAAAAATATAATTATACTTCTCCAATTTGCGAAAACAAAGAAGCGACCGATGTTAATTTTAATAGCGTGATGTCTTATTGTTTAGCTAACCTCCAGGATATTCATTTATTTATTGGAACACATAATGAAGTTAGTAATTACCTGGCGTTGCAAAGTATGGAGGATAAAGGCTTGTCTTTAGACGATGAGCGTATTTGGTTTAGCCAATTGTATGGAATGAGTGACCATATTAGTTATAACCTGGCTAAAAAAGGATACAATTCAGCTAAATTATTGCCCTTTGGGCCAGTTAGGGAAGTAGTACCTTATTTATTGAGAAGAGCCCAGGAAAATACTTCGGTTAAAGGGCAAACTGGACGTGAACTTTCTCTTTTAGAAGAAGAAAAGAAACGTAGAAAAGGACAACCTACAAAACACGATAGGGGAGAGCATTAAAAGTAAAAAGCTGTTTAGAAATAAGTTTCCAAACAGCTTTTTTTATGTCTTAAAATAGAGAAAATTAAGCATCCGTTTCTTCCATGGTGTGATATACATTTTGCACATCATCATCTTCTTCCAGTCTTTCCAGTAATTTTTCAACATCTGCAGCTTCTTCAGCAGAAAGTGGTTTTGTAACCTGCGGGATTCTTTCAAATCCTGAAGAAAGTATTTCAATTCCCCGGTTTTCTAATTCTTTTTGAATGGCTCCAAAATATTCGAAGGGGGCATAAATGTGAATACCATCTTCATCTTCAAAAACTTCTTCGGCGCCAAAATCTATAAATTCCAGTTCCAATTCTTCCACGTCAAGTCCTTCAGCATTTAATCTAAAGTTGCAGGTATGATCAAACATAAATTCTACTGATCCTGAAGTTCCAAGATTTCCATCACATTTATTAAAATGAGAGCGAACATTGGCAACGGTACGGTTATTATTATCGGTAGCGGTTTCTACCAATACGGCAATTCCGTGGGGTGCATAACCTTCAAAAAGTACAATTTTATAGTCGCCCTGATTTTTATCACTCGCCCTTTTAATGGCTCGTTCAATATTATCTTTGGGCATATTAACGCTTTTCGCGTTTTGGATAACTGCTCTTAGTTTGGCATTGGTATCAGGATCTGGACCACCTTCTTTAACAGCCATTACAATATCTTTTCCAATACGAGTAAAGGCTTTGGCCATTGCAGACCAGCGTTTCATCTTACGCGCCTTTCTAAATTCAAATGCTCTTCCCATGTATTTTTAATAAAAAATTGAAGCAAAAATATAAAAAAGCTTCCAATTCAATTTAAAAATTGGAAGCTTTAAATTTTAATGCTCTTTTTTCTGAATTTAAGCCGAAGCTTCAACTATTTCTTCAATAGCTTTTGCCAGTTTAAAATCTTTTTCTGTGACACCATCGGCATCGTGCGTAGAGAGTGAAATTTCAAGTTCATTATAAACATTTCCCCAACTAGGATGGTGTTCCTGGGCCTCGGCTTCAAAAGCAATTCGCGTCATTACCGTGAAGGCATCCTTAAAATTAGCAAACTGAAAAGAAGTATGAATCGCATCGTCTTTATAAACCCATCCTTCCAGACTTTCCAGCTTTTTATTTATTTCATCTTCGCTAAGCTTTTTCATTATAATGTTTTTTGTGATTAGTTCTTTAAATTTAAGCAACTAAAGCCTGAATTTTGAATCTAAATCACTTTTAGTACAAGATTAACAACTATTGTTTAACAGAAGCCTTTGCAACTTGCTGCACCGAAATCTGAAGATTCTTAGGTAATATGTTTTCCTTAGGTAACACCGCTAACAACCGGTCGAAGTTAGAATCGTAGATATTTTTGAAAACAAGATTTTTATGACCTAAAACTTCACAAACTTCTTCAATAAAATCTTTTTGATGCACTAGATCACTACTTCCTAAATGAAAAACACCTTGTTTTTTTCTATTAATAATGTAATGAACTTGTTGCGTTAATTTCTCAATTTCGGTAACATTAATCACCACGTTTGGAAAAACCTCTATAGCTTCCCCAAGATCAATAAGCGTTTTAATTTGCTTTAATCGCGGAGAATTCTGGCCAAAAACCATGGGTAATCTTAGGATATTGTATTTATCGTTGGGCAGTCTTAAGAGTGCGTTTTCGATCTTTATTTTAAACCTTCCGTAAATACTTTGCGATAAGGTCTTGTCATATTCATAAGAAGGGAAATTGGTAAAAGCATCAAAAACATTTGCTGAAGAAATAAACAGTAATTTACATTTATGAGTGAGGATGTAATTGATGATTTCAAAATGAGCTATAATTTGCGCATCAAAATTTCCGCGAACAGCCGAAATAATTATTGTTGGCTTCAGGTTCTTAAGTAAAATCTCAATATTCTCAGTTTCCATATCAAAATGATGAAACTGGTGATTTTCTTCAAAAACGCGGTTTGGAGTGTGATAGGTACCGTGGGTATCAAAAAAGGAGCATAACTCTTTATATAAGGCATTGCCTATAAAGCCGCTTGCTCCTAAAATTAAGATTCTTTCCAAAAATTATCCTTTATAAAAGGGCAATTTCACCTGAATGGCTGGAATAGATTTTTTTCTAACTTTTATAAAAATCTTATTGCCAAATTTAGCAATTTCAGAAGGTACATAACCTAGACCAATTCCTTTTTCCAGTGAGGGTGACATTGTCCCGGAAGTTACTTCGCCAATAACCTTGCCATTTTCATCTTCAATTTCATAGCCCTGGCGTGGGATTCCACGTTCTTCCATTTCAAAAGCGATAAGCTTTCGTTTTGGTCCTTCTTCTTTTTCTTTCTTTAAAGCTTCGGAATTAATAAAGTCTTTGTTGAATTTAGTGATCCAGCCTAACTTAGCTTCAATAGGTGAAGTAGTTTCGTCTATATCGTTGCCATAAAGACAGAAGCCCATTTCTAATCTTAAAGTGTCACGGGCGGCCAAGCCAATTGGTTTAATGCCAAATTCTTCTCCAGCTTCCATCACGCGATCCCAAATTTGCTCGGCATCTTCGTTTTTAAAGTAGATTTCAAATCCGCCACTCCCGGTGTAACCTGTAGCCGAAATAATAACTTTATCAATTCCCGCAAATTCAGCAACCTCAAAAGTGTAAAATTTCATATTAGAAAGATCTACATCGGTTAAAGCTTGCATAGCTTCTGCAGCTTTAGGTCCCTGGATAGCTAAAAGGGAAAATTCATCAGACATATCACGCATTGTTGCATCCATAGTATTATGCTGCGCGATCCAATTCCAGTCTTTATCTATATTTGAAGCATTTACAACCAGTAAATATTTTTCAGAATTAATTCTGTAAATAATTAAATCGTCTACAATTCCGCCGGTTTCATTAGGCATCACTGTATATTGTGCCTTGCCGTCTACCAATTTTGAGGCATCATTAGTAGTAATTTTTTGAATAAGCTCTAAAGCTTTATCCCCGGTAATAAGGAATTCCCCCATGTGAGAAACATCAAAAACACCTAATTTTTCACGAACATTTTGATGTTCAATATTCACTCCTTCATAGGAAACAGGCATATTATAACCCGCAAAAGGTACCATTTTGGCATTTAGTTTTTTATGTCTGGCAGCTAGGGCAACTTCTTTCATTATCTCTAAAATTTTCGCAAATTTATTCATTTCACTTTGAATACAATATTAAAATAGGCTTTTTGTGAGGAATGATTAAATACTGTAGCTTTTAAAGCTTAGATAATTTTTAAGGATAAAACCTAAAATCTATTGTAAATCAATTCAAATTTTAAGTTTAGATTAGTTTTTTAAGACGAAGCTTTCAGGCTTTAATTTGTAATTTTATAAGAGTAATTTTTCAACCAAACTATTATGAAGATATTATCTGCAGCACAATTAAAACAAGCCGATGAGATTACAATTAAAAATGAAGGAATCTCGAGCACTCGATTAATGGAACGTGCAGCAAGCCTGGTTTTTAATGAAATTCATACCCGGCTGGAAGGTGCAGATATAGCTATTAAAATTTTCTGCGGAATAGGAAATAATGGTGGCGACGGACTTGTAGTTGCTCGGTTACTGCATAAGTACGGTTATAAAGTGAAAGTTTATGTGGTGAACTACAGCGAAAAACGATCTGATGATTTCCTGGTGAATTACGATCGCTACAAAAAGGAAAGTCATACCTGGCCTGATCTTATAAAAAGAAAAGAAGATTTTCCAGAGATATCGCCCGGGGATTTTGTGGTAGATGCAATTTTTGGAATTGGTCTAAATCGGCCTGCTGAGGGTTGGCTAGCAGAATTATTAGAACATGTTAACGAGTCTGGTGCGTTTTGTTTGGCGGTAGATATGCCATCGGGTTTATTTCCTGATAGGGTGCCCGGGGAAAATGATGCAGTGATAAAAGCAAATTACACCCTTACTTTTCAAACTCCTAAAATGGTCTTTTTTTTACCAGAAACAATGGGTTTTGCCGGTGAAGTACAGGTGTTGGATATTGGACTGGATCGCGACTTTCTAAAAGATATAAAACCTATTGCGCAGGTTATTGGGAAACGCGAAGCGCGACATCTTTATAAGAATAGAAATAAAAATTCGCACAAAGGAGATTATGGGCATAGTCTTGTAATTGGTGGGAGTTATGGTAAAATTGGTAGCATCGTACTTTCGGCGAAATCTACTTTACGGGCTGGTGCGGGTTTATGCAGTGTTTTTGTTCCAAAATGTGGCTATGAAATCCTACAAAGCAGCTTTCCGGAAGCTATGGTAATTACCGATGAAAGTGATATTGAACTCACAAATATTGAGACCGATTTACAACCAGATGTGATATGCTTTGGAATGGGTGCTGGGAAATCTAATAAAACCGTAAGAGCTTTTAAGGATTTATTAGAAAGAACAAAAAGTCCAATGCTTATTGATGCCGACGGATTAAATATGCTTTCTGAAAATAAGGATTTATTAGAATTTTTACCCAAAAACTCAGTATTAACACCTCATCCTAAAGAACTCGAACGGCTTGTTGGAAATTGGGATAATGATTTTAAAAAGATTGAAATCATTGAAGAATTTACCAAAAGATATAAGATTATCTTAGTGCTTAAAGGAGCTCATACTTTTGTGTTTACCGGCAAACATACCTATATCAATAACTCCGGGAATCCAGGAATGGCAACTGCGGGGAGTGGTGATGTGCTTTCGGGAATTATTTCGGGCCTAATGGCGCAAAAATATGAACCTTTGGTAGCCGCAATTTTGGGAGTTTACCTGCACGGACTCTCAGGAGATATTTGTGCTGAAAAAATTGGCTACGAAGCTTTACTTTCCGGTGATATTTGTGACAACCTGGGAAAAGCCTTTTTGGCATTAATGAAAGAAGAAGCAAAGAGCTAAAATAATTTTTACAATTGTTTAATTATTAATACTTAAAATTTCGGATTTAAATTTGGATTACTTCAATAGAAATAGGATTTTTGACGCCATAATTAAAAGGATATAAATAAAGGTTTCAAGTAATGATTTTTTGATAATATCCGAAATAAAAACATGAATATTTCCTAAGCGAAATAATATTCTTAATTGTAATAATAACAATAGATTCAGAATCAATCCTTACTACAGAAAACCATATTTTATGCAATCTCATCATTATATCTGCTCAGCAATTTTAGATTTGGAAACCATTGAAGATATTTTGGTGAATAAAAAGAAATTAGCGCTTAGTGAAGAAGCTGAATCAAATATTGAGCGATCAAGAAAATACTTAAACAAAAAAATCACCGAAAGTAACACTCCGGTTTATGGAATAAATACTGGTTTTGGAGCTTTATGCAATGTGAAAATAAGTCCGGGTAAATTAACTGAACTTCAGGAGAATCTCGTGAAATCTCACGCCTGTGGAACCGGAGATAAAGTGAATAAAGAGATTATAAAATTGATGCTTTTACTCAAAATTCAATCTTTAAGCTATGGAAATTCCGGAGTTGCTTTAGATACAGTTTTGAGACTTATAGATTTTTATAATTTTGATATCCTACCGGTAATTTATGAACAGGGTTCATTGGGAGCGTCCGGAGATCTTGCTCCTCTAGCACATTTGGCTCTGCCATTAATTGGAGAAGGGGAGGTTTATTTTGAAAATAGTATAATTAGTGGAAAAGAACTGCTTAAGCTGAAGGGCTGGGAACCTTTGCAGCTGCAATCCAAAGAGGGATTAGCTTTACTTAATGGTACTCAATTCATGAGCGCTCACGGGGTTTATACTTTACTAAAGTGCTATAAATTATCTTACCTGGCCGATCTTATTGGAGCTATTTCTATAGATGCTTTCGATTGTAATTTATCGCCTTTTGATGAATTAGTGCACTTAGCAAGGCCACATCGGGGGCAAATAAAAACTGCTGAACGTATTCGTAGATTTTTACAGGATAGTAAAATTGCCGAAAGTGAAAAAGAAAATGTACAGGATCCTTATAGTTTTAGATGTATTCCGCAGGTTCATGGCGCGAGTAAAGACACCCTTAGTTTTGTAAGAAAAACAATTAAAACAGAGATTAATTCGGTTACCGATAATCCTAATATTTTTATTGAAGAAGATAAAATTATTTCAGGAGGGAATTTTCACGGTCAACCCTTGGCTTTGGCGCTCGATTATTTAGCTATCGCTATGGCTGAGTTAGCTAATATTTCAGAAAGAAGAATTTATCAGCTAGTTTCAGGTTTACGAGGTTTGCCCGCGTTTTTAGTAGAAAATCCTGGTTTAAATAGTGGTTTTATGATTCCACAATATACTGCTGCGAGTATAGTTAGCCAAAATAAACAACTTGCGACGCCGGCCTCTGTTGATTCTATTGTTTCTTCAAACGGGCAGGAAGATCACGTGAGTATGGGAGCTAACGGTGCTACAAAACTTTTAAAAGTAGTAGAAAACTTAAACAGTGTTTTAGCGATCGAGTTATTTAATGCGTCCCAGGCTATGCATTTTAGAGAACCTGCAGAAACATCACAAAGACTGGGGGATGTTTTAAATGATTTTCGAAATGTAGTTCCAGTACTGCATAAGGATGTAACAATGGCGCCACATATAAAAGCTGCAAAATCTTTCCTGGAAAACTTTAATTTTACAGAAAATATCTTTGATTAAATTCTGAATTGAATCCAATTTATTGCTTCCTCAATTCTTTCAAAAACCTCAAAAGAATTAGGGTCTTTGTAAAATTTACGTTCAACCTTATCTGCGTTCAATCTTATAAGCCCATTATCACTAACTACTGCAATTGCTTTCAAATTTTTTGCACGGGCAGAGTCTCTGTAAACCAAAGGATCTACCGCGTAGGAGTTTTTTCTTAAAGAAATATAGCCGTAAGACCTATCTTGAAAAACTTCTTTGCCAATGGCCAATAATTTATGATTGTTTTCAGTATTGAATAGAAGACCTTCATTTAATTCGGCGATAAGAATATTCTTGAAAATGCGCACCTGCCCAAATTCTAATTCTAGATTTTCTGTAATCATTACTGTAGGGATTTATTATTTGCAAATTTAGTTTAATTCCTTATATATTATAAAAAAAAGGCTATTTGAAAATCTTATTTCAAATAGCCTTTAATAAGTGTAAGAATCTTTTAAAATATTAAGATTCTGTTTCTTCAATAGCTTTGTCTATTTTTATAGTAAGCTCATTTTTCTCTTCATCAAGATCCATAAAGATCTTATCGCCTTCAGCTAATTTTGAAGTGATAATTTCTTCCGCAAGGGCATCTTCAATATATTTTTGAATCGCCCTGTTCAGTGGTCTTGCACCATATTGTTTGTCAAATCCTTTTTCGGCAATAAAATCTTTAGCTTTATCACTTAATGTTAAGTTATAACCAAGGCTTCCAATTCTACTGAATAGTTTAACTAATTCAATATCAATAATTTTATGAATATCTTCTCGTTCAAGACTATTAAAAATCACAACGTCATCAATTCTATTCAAGAATTCAGGAGCAAATGCTTTTTTAAGAGCGTTTTCAATTACTCCTTTCGCATTCTCATCAGCTTGTGAGCGCTGCGAAGAAGTTCCAAATCCAACTCCCTGGCCAAAATCTTTTAGTTTTCTGGCTCCAATATTAGAAGTCATAATAATAATCGTATTTCTAAAATCGATTTTTCGTCCCAAACTGTCAGTTAAATAACCGTCGTCCAATACTTGTAGCAGCATATTAAAAACATCTGGATGGGCTTTTTCAACCTCATCAAGAAGAATTACTGCATAAGGTTTTCTACGAACTTTTTCAGTAAGCTGTCCACCTTCTTCGTAACCAACGTAGCCCGGAGGTGCTCCAATTAATCTTGAAATTGCAAACTTCTCCATGTATTCACTCATATCTATTCTAATAAGTGAATCGTCATTGTCAAATAGCTCACGAGCCAACACTTTAGCTAACTGAGTTTTACCTACACCAGTTTGCCCTAAGAAAATAAACGATCCAATTGGTTTGTTAGGATCTTTAAGACCTGCACGGTTTCTTTGAATGGCTTTTACCACTTTTCCAACCGCATCGTCCTGGCCAATAACCTTTCCTTTAATTTTCTTAGGAAGCTCAACGAGTTTATTACTTTCAGTTTGTGCAATACGGTTAACAGGAACTCCAGTCATCATAGAAACAACATCAGCTACGCTATCTTCATCAACCGTTTCCTTGTGCTTTTTAGATTCTTCTTCCCATTTTTCCTGCGCTATTTGTAGTTCTTTTTCAAGATTTTTCTCATCATCTCTAAGCTTAGCAGCTTCTTCGTATTTCTGCTTTTTAACGACAGAATTTTTCTTTTCACGTACTTCTTCCAACCTTCGTTCCAAATCTAAGATTTGTTTTGGAACATCAATATTGGTAATATGTACACGGGCACCTGCTTCATCCAGAGCATCTATAGCTTTGTCTGGAAGAAAACGATCGGTCAAATATCTGTTGGTTAAAGTCACACAGGCTTCAATCGCATCATCGGTATATGAAACGTTGTGGTGATCTTCGTACTTATCTTTAATATTATTAAGGATTTCAATAGTTTCTTCAACTGTAGTTGGCTCTACAATAACCTTTTGGAACCTTCGTTCCAGGGCGCCATCCTTTTCAATATACTGCCTGTATTCATCTAAAGTAGTCGCACCTATACATTGAATTTCACCTCTGGCTAAAGCTGGTTTGAACATGTTGCTGGCATCAAGACTTCCTGTGGCACCACCGGCACCCACTATGGTGTGAATTTCATCTATAAAAAGAATAATATCATCATTCTTTTCTAACTCGTTCATCACCGCTTTCATCCGTTCTTCAAACTGGCCACGGTATTTTGTTCCTGCTACTAAACTTGCAAGATCTAAAGTAACAACACGTTTGTCAAAGAGTATTCTTGATACTTTACGTTGAATTATTCTAAGTGCCAAACCTTCAGCAATAGCTGATTTACCAACTCCTGGCTCACCTATTAAAAGAGGGTTATTCTTTTTTCTTCTACTTAATATTTGCGAAACTCTTTCAATCTCTTTCTCACGTCCAACAACGGGATCCAATTTGTCATTTTCAGCCATCGCAGTTAAATCCCTTCCGAAGTTATCTAAAACAGGAGTTTTAGATTTTTTCGAAGTTTTTCCTGGCCCGCTACCACTTCCGCTAAATGGATTATCTTTTGTAGCATCATCAGTGCTGCTATCGTCATCAGAAAATGACTCGGCAGTAGGACTGTCCTGAAAATCGTTCTCATCACTAGCGATCATATATTTAAACTGATCTTTAACCCCATCATAATCTATCTTAAGCTTATTAAGTAGCTTCGTTGTGGGGTCATTTTCGTTTCTCAAAATACAAAGTAGTAAATGAGCTGTATTGATATTGGAGCTTTGAAAAAGCTTTGCTTCTAAAA
Source organism: Salegentibacter sp. Hel_I_6 (assembly GCF_000745315.1). Classification (NCBI taxonomy): domain Bacteria; kingdom Pseudomonadati; phylum Bacteroidota; class Flavobacteriia; order Flavobacteriales; family Flavobacteriaceae; genus Salegentibacter; species Salegentibacter sp. Hel_I_6. Next base: position 3,831,151 of record NZ_JQNQ01000001.1, read on the forward strand.
AAGTCGTCTTTAATGCCCGCTCTGCCTGGCGGGTAAGGTGCAGGTTTCTTTTTTCGTTAGAAACTGCTGTAGATTCTGGATTAGCAGGGCTTAATATTTCTACTTTACGTCTTAGATGACTTAAATCTATATCTAAGGCATTTAAAATATCTATGGCTTTGCCATCTCCATCTCGCAGCAAACCAAGCATAAGGTGTTCAGTGCCAATAAAATCGTGGCCTAAACGCAATGCTTCTTCTTTGCTATATGCGATTACATCTTTTACTCTTGGGGAAAAATTATCATCCATCTTTATCTTCCTTTCTCTCTATGATTTATTCAGTACGAAACTTTCAAAAATTGTACCTAATCCTATGATATTAGCTAATTGACAAAATTACTTTCAATATTCAAAGGGTAAAATAAGGAACTTATTAACGATAGCACACTAAATATTTGTTAATAAAATTTGGTTAAACAATGCGCCAATTAGGGCTTCAACATCTATAAAATATGTAAATTGGCACGTTAGATTTTAGAACTAAAATAAACTTTACAATATGGCTGAAGGAGAAAAGCTTATTCCTATAAATATTGAAGATGAAATGAAATCGGCCTACATTGATTATTCAATGTCGGTCATTGTGTCACGTGCGTTACCAGATGTTCGTGATGGTTTAAAACCGGTACATCGCCGGGTATTATTCGGTATGTATGAACTTGGAGTACTCTCTAACCGATCTTATAAAAAATCGGCCAGGATCGTAGGGGAAGTACTTGGTAAGTATCACCCTCACGGAGATTCTTCCGTTTACGATACTATGGTAAGGATGGCCCAGCACTGGAGCATGCGTTATATGCTTGTGGATGGCCAGGGTAACTTTGGTTCTGTAGATGGCGATAGCCCTGCAGCAATGCGTTATACCGAAGCCAGGATGCGAAAAATCAGTGAGGATATGCTTGCTGATATCGACAAAGAAACGGTAGATACTCAGCTTAACTTTGACGATTCATTAAATGAGCCGGTGGTTATGCCAACGCGTATTCCCAACCTTCTTGTAAATGGAGCGAGCGGTATTGCCGTAGGTATGGCTACCAATATGGCACCCCATAATATTTCTGAAGTAATAGACGGAACCGTTGCCTATATTGAAAACAACGATATTGAGATAGATGAATTAATGGAGCATATAAAAGCTCCTGATTTTCCTACCGGTGGAATTATCTATGGTTACGATGGTGTTCGTGAGGCATTTAAAACCGGAAGAGGCCGGATTGTAATGCGCGCCAAATCTCAATTAGAAGAGATTAACGGAAAAGAATTTTTAGTAGTTACTGAAATTCCATACCAGGTGAACAAGGCAGATATGATCAAGAAAACTGCCGATTTGGTAAATGAAAAGAAAATTGAAGGGATTAGTCTTATTAGAGATGAATCTGACAGAAATGGAATGCGTATTGTTTACCAATTAAAGCGCGATGCCATTCCAAACATTGTATTAAATACCTTATATAAACATACAGCTTTACAAACTTCCTTCAGTGTAAATAACATTGCACTTGTTAAAGGAAGGCCAGAAATGCTCAATCTCAAGGATATTATTTATCACTTTGTTGAGCATAGACACGAGGTAGTAGTAAGAAGAACAGAATACGAACTTCGGAAAGCTGAAGAGCGCGCTCATATCCTGGAAGGACTTATTATCGCTTCAGACAATATAGACGAGGTGATTGCTTTAATTCGTTCTTCCAGCAACGCCGAAGAAGCCAGAAATAAATTAATTGAACGTTTCGAACTAAGCGAGCTACAGGCAAAAGCCATCGTAGAAATGCGTTTACGTCAACTTACAGGACTGGAGCAGGATAAACTGCGGGCAGAGTATGACGAAATAATGGCAACCATAGAAGACCTTAAAGACATTTTGGCGCACAAAGAGCGCAGAATGCAGGTTATTAAGGACGAACTTCTGGAAATAAAGGAAAAATACGGCGACGAAAGGCGTTCTACTATAGAATATGCCGGGGGTGATCTAAGTATTGAAGATATGATCCCGGATGAGCGTGTAGTAATTACCATCTCTCATGCAGGTTATATTAAAAGGACTTCCTTAAATGAATACAAGACCCAGAATAGGGGTGGAGTAGGTCAAAAGGGTTCTAATACCAGGAATGAAGATTTCCTTGAATACCTTTTCTCTGGAACCAACCACCAGTATATGTTATTCTTTACTCAAAAAGGTAAATGTTTCTGGATGCGGGTTTACGAAATCCCGGAAGGCAGCAAAGCCTCCAAGGGTAGAGCCATCCAAAACTTAATCAATATAGATCCAGATGATCGCGTAAAAGCTTTTATCTGTACTCAGGATCTTAAAGATGAAGAATACATCAATAAGCATTACGTAATTATGGCCACTAAGAAAGGCCAGGTTAAGAAAACTTCTCTTGAACAATATTCAAGACCTCGTACTAATGGAATAAATGCCATTACTATTAAAGAGGACGATGAATTGCTGGAAGCAAAACTAACTAATGGTGATAGCCAGGTGATGCTTGCAGTACGAAGCGGTAAAGCTATTCGGTTTGAAGAAGGTAAAACCAGACCAATGGGAAGAAATGCTTCAGGAGTTAGAGGAATTACCCTTGCCAATGATAAAGACGAAGTGGTAGGAATGATCTCAGTAGAAGATTTTAATTCTGATATTCTCGTAGTTTCTGAAAATGGTTACGGAAAAAGATCCAGCCTGGAAGATTATAGAATTACCAATAGGGGAGGAAAGGGTGTAAAAACAATTTCTATAACTGAAAAAACCGGAAGTCTTGTTGCAATTAAAAATGTTTCAGATGAGGAAGATATTATGATCATCAACAAATCTGGAATTGTAATAAGAATGGAAGTAGCAAACCTCAGAGTTATGGGACGTGCAACTCAAGGAGTTAGATTGATCAATCTTAAAGGGAATGATGCTATTGCCGCTGTCGCAAAAGTATTGCACGATGAAGATGATGTTGAGCTAATGGAAGACCCGGAAAAGACCGAAGGTGCTGATGAAAATCCAAATGGCACAACTATTGTAGACGATAGTGAAGAATAACTAAATAAAAACCAAAACAAGATGAAAACTAATATTTTTACTGTAGCGATGTCATTATTATCAGTGGCTGCCGTTGCTCAAAAAAGTGAAATTAGAAGTGCGGGTGATGCCGTAGAAGATGGCAACTATGCAGAAGCCAAAACTGAATTACAAACTGCTGAATCTATGCTTTCTGAAGCTAATGATAAATGGACAGAAAGATTTTATCTTTATAAAGGTCAGGCTTATTTAGGAAGTGGTGAAAACGCTTCTCTTGAAGACCTGGAAACAGCAGCAGAAGCTTTTAAAAAGGCTCAGGAAATGGGTAATGATGATGATGCTGTACAGGGCTTTGATCAAGTAAGAAATGCATTGGTACAAAGTGCAATTAATGATCAGAATACTGAAAATTATGAGAGTGCATCAGATAAATTGCGTTATAGCTACGAGCTTAACCAACAAGATACACTTTATCTTTATTATGCAGCGGCTAATTCATTAAACGCTCAAAATTATTCTGAAGCTCTTGAAATTTACAATGAACTTAAAGAGCTGGGCTTTGATGGTTCTGGTGTAGAATATGTGGCCACCAATGTAGAAACTGGTGAGGAAGAAATTATGCCTAAAGAGCAAAGAGAACTTATGCTCAAAACAGGAGAATATGAAAATCCTCAGGATCGTAAAATTCCTTCTAAGAAAGGAGAAATTGCTAAAAATATTGCATTAATCTATATTCAGGAAGGTGAAGACGAGAAGGCAATTGAAGCGATTAAAGATGCTAAAGCTGAAAATCCTGACAATATTGCATTACTACAGGCTGAAGCTGATGTTTATTACAGAATGGGTAATAAAGAGAAATATAATGAATTAATGCAGGAGATGGTAGAGAAGAATCCTAACGATCCTAATATTTATTATAATCTTGGTGTTACCGCAGCTGAGCTAGGTGATAACGAACAGGCTGTCGAGTATTACAAGAAAGCACTTGAAATTGATCCAGAAATGGACAATGCAAGAATGAATATTGTAGTTGCTGTTCTGGCTAAAGAGCGTGATCTTATTGACGAGATGAACGAGCTTGGTATGAGTAAGGAAGATAACAAGCGTTACGAAGAATTGGAAAATGAGCGTAAGGCTGTTTATGAAGAAGCAATTCCTTACCTGGAAGATGTAATTGAAAATGATCCTGAAAATGTTGAGGCTATTAGAACCACAATTAATATCTACACTCAATTAGGAGAAGAAGAAAAAGCAGCTGAACTTAAAAGTAAGTTAGAGTAAGCTATTCTTCAATATTATCAAAAAAACCACCGGTCTTCCGGTGGTTTTTTTTATGCTTTAAATTTAAATCCATAGAATTCAGTTTATATAAACTTGAAGTTCGATAGGGAGAAAAAAAATAAAATCTATAATTTTTGAAATTGCATTACAAGACTAATAAAAACAGCTACAAAAAGAACTAAGAAAATAATTGTAAACTGGTTATCCGCCCATATTGAATAGTAAAAACATCTCTGCAAGTAAATTAAGCTACCAATTATGATAATAGCTAATAAACTAAAACCTTTAAGAATGTTACTTTTCATAATAATCAAGATAAAAAAATTATAACACAATTTTAAATTTGGTTAAAACCACCTTTCCAAATCTTTGTAAATTATTTCAAATTGTCGATATAAATAATGACGGTTTAAGCTGTTCAAAACCTGTACCTGAGTTTGGAAAAACACCACTATCAGTATTTTAAAATACTGATATTCAAAATATTATAATTTTATTTTAATTTTATTAGGTTTATGATAGTGGTACAAAAATTCCCGGTTGGAGAAAAAAGTTCCATTAAGGGATATAAGAAATGATCTACGGCTTTTTATCTTTATTTCCTATGGTATAATAAAGTTGAGATCATCCAATCTGCTTATATTTGTTTGAGGAAATCGGTTAGAGATGAAACCAGAAATTATATCTATTGAAGAGAAATTGCAGGAACGAATTAAAGAGCTTTCCTGCCTTTATAAGGTCTCATCGGCTATAAGAGAACATAGTGTTTCTTATGAAAATACCCTGGAATCTATTGTACAGATATTAAAAAACGCCTGGCGCTTTCCAGAGCTTGCCACTGTAGAAGTTAAATGTGAAACTTTTCATTTAAGTTCCAATCCAATTCCGTTAGAAGCCTATTCGCAAACTAGTATAATTCATATTTCAGATAAAGAAATGGGTTTTATAAAAGTACATTACCCGGCTTCTGATTTATCCAAAGCGCACTTTCTGGTAGAAGAACAACGCTTGCTCGATAAAGTAGCTGATGAAATTGCATTATTTTTCGAGCGTCAAAATATTAAAATTCAGGAAGAACTTTTAAAACAAACAGCGCAGAGAAACGACCGTTTGTCTATTTTAGGAGAAATTACTGCAGGAATAGCTCACGAGCTAAATACACCATTGGGTAATATTCTTGGTTTTGCTGAATTTATTGAAGAAAAAACTAAGGAACCTCAAACTAAGCGTGATACTCAAAAAATTCTGAAATCAACTTTATACTCCCGGGAGGTTGTAAAAAAACTGATGTTTTTTTCTTGTGATATGCCACAGGATATTAAAAAAATTGAAATAAAACCGGTAATTACACAAGCGCTTTCCCTATTAAGACCAAATTTTAAAAAAGCACATATCAATTTTAATTTTAGCATCCAGGCCCCTACATTAAAAGCTCAGGTAGATGCTATACAATTAACCCAGGTTTTCTTTAACCTGGTAATTAATGCGATTTATTATTCCCCTAAACACTCTGAAATTAGTATTCAAATTAATAATGATGATATGCATTATACTATTGAAATTGCCGATGAGGGAAAAGGAATTGATCCTGAAGTAAAAGATAAGATATTTGAACCTTTCTATACTACTAAACCCTTAGGAGAAGGTTCCGGGCTTGGCTTAAGCGTAGTGCATGGTATTATAAAAAGTCACAGGGGAGAAATTAGTATTGCTGAAAACATTCCAAAAGGAACTATCTTTAAAATTAAACTCCCACTAAATCTATAATATGGCGATAAGAAAAGAAAACCTATTAATAGTAGATGATGATTTTGATATGCTGGAGGTATTAGATCGTCATCTTGAGCAGGAAAATTACCATACCTATAAAGCGGCCTCGGTGGCAGAAGCAATAGATATTTTAAAGTATAGTGAAATTAATCTATTAATCACCGATCTACAGATGCCTGGAATGAATGGGATGGAATTGGTAAAATATGCTGATGATCATTATCCCGAAATACCGAAACTTGTAATTACCGGATTCCCTTCTATAGATAATGCACTAACCGCTATAAAATCTGGCGCTTTAGACTATTTACCCAAACCTTTTACTAAATCCGAATTACTTAATTCAGTTAAAAAATCACTCTCTCAGCGCACTAAAAATTCAAAAATAGTTATGCCTAAAAAGTTGAGGCATAATTATGCTGGCATGGTTGGTTCTTCGGCAAAATTTGAAGAATTGGTTGATATTATTGAAAGAGTGAAAAATAACCGTGCTACTATTATAATAAGAGGGGAGAGCGGTACAGGAAAAGAACTGGTGGCAAGAGCAATTCATTATAAAGGCTCATTTGCTCAAAATCCTTTTATCGCTGTTAATTGCGGTGCTATCCCTGAAAATTTATTAGAATCAGAATTATTTGGCGCTAGCAAAGGAGCATATACCGGTGCGTCAGAAACCCGGGAAGGATACTTCCAGGCGGCCAATGGTGGAACTATTTTTTTAGATGAGATAGGAACGGCTTCGCTTTCTGTTCAGGTTAGATTATTACGAGTACTTCAGGAGAAAGAAGTGAGAAAACTAGGTGCACAGGGTTCAGAAAAAATTCAGTTAAGAGTTATCGCGGCTACAAACAGTGATCTAAAGGAGATGGTAGAGAAAGGCACTTTTAGAGAAGATCTATACTATCGTTTAAATGTAGTTGATATTGAAACGCCGCCTTTGCGAGAGCGAAAGGAAGATATTCTACCCCTGGCAAAAACTTTTCTTGATAAATATCAGCGAGATTATGGCAAAACCGGTTTAAAATTATCGGAAAAAACAATTGAAATTTTAAACCGATATAATTGGCCTGGCAATATACGGGAGCTGGAAAATATAATTCAACGGGCCATTATTATGAGTGAAACTGAAATTCTTCCACAGGATTTGCCGGCTTCGGTAAAATATCAGCTTCCGGCTGCAGAAGAAGAGTTAATGGCTTTAAAAGAAGTAGAAAAAAGACATATTTTAAAAGTTCTTGTAGCTGTAGATCAGAATAAATCAAAGGCAGCAGAAATCCTTCAAATAGACCGTAAAACCTTGCGAGAAAAGATCAAATAATTTTTCGGGTAGTTATCTCCCACCCGGGTAATTTCTTTTCAGCATATAAAATATTAAAGATTTTATTCATTCATATATCTAACTGAAAATCAGTTGAATAATTCTCTTATGCTCATTATTTAACCTTTTGGGCACAGCTTTAGCTTTAGTACTTTCCAAAAAGACAAACTTTATGAATATAGCTGAAATAGAGAGGCCCGCAGTTTTAGAAGAAAATGAAAAAGGGCTACAGCGTGCAGGTAGTGAACTCTTTAAAACGCTTTGTTTTAATTGCGATTTAAGACATCACTGCACGTGGAAGAATAATAGAAAGATGTATTGTGAACATTTTCAATAAAAAAATAATGATAGCGACAAAATCAATGCCCAAACAAAGTATGTATGACACGGTTATTAAACAGTTTAATAAAACTGCCGGCATCATAAATTTGAATCCGAATATTAAAAAGATTCTTGAAATTACCAATAATGAGATTGTGGTGCACTTTCCAGTTAAAATGGATAATGGAAAAGTAGAAATTTTTACCGGGTACCGCGTTCAGCATAATAATGCACTGGGACCTTATAAAGGAGGTTTAAGATATCACCCAACGGTAGATGTAGATGCCGCCAAGGCACTAGCGATGTGGATGACCTGGAAAACATCTTTAGCAGGTCTACCTTATGGTGGAGCAAAAGGTGGAATTCAAATAGATCCCCGGAATTATTCTGATTCTGAACTGGAACGAATTACCCGTAGGTTTACTTATGCGTTAGGTGAAAATATAGGGCCAGAACATGATATTCCCGCACCAGATGTAAATACAAATGCTCAAACTATGGCCTGGATTGCAGACACCTACATGTCTACAATTTCAACTTCTGAAAGGTCTCAAAACCAACACGTGGTAACTGGAAAACCAGTTGGTTCTGGTGGTTTGGAAGGCCGCGATCGTGCCACTGGTTTTGGAGTTTATTTAACTACCAAAGAATTGGTGAAATCTAAAGGTGAATCTTTAAAAGATAAAACTTTTATCGTGCAGGGATTTGGAAATGTAGGGTATTGGGCTTCAAAATTTTTAATAGCCGATGGGGCAAAAATGATATCCGTTCAGGATGCGCACGCTACTTTATTTAATGCAGAAGGTATTTCTGTAGAAAGTTTATTTGAGCATTCAAGTCCAAGAAAAGGCTCTATTCAAGGTTTTGAAGATGCAAAAGAAATTGACCCGGCAGATTTCTTTGGGTTGGAATGTGATATTTTAATTCCTGCTGCGCTGGGGAACCAGATCACAGGAGATAATGCTTACCAGATTAAAGCTTCTATAATTGCTGAGGGCGCAAATGGGCCTACCAACGAAGAAGGAGAAGCAATTCTATTAGAAAAAGGAATCACTATAATTCCTGATATTTTATGTAATTCTGGTGGAGTAATAGGTAGTTATTTTGAATGGCTACAAAACAGGAATGGCGAATTATGGGAATTGGATGAAGTGATCCTTAAACTGGAGAAAAAATTGCTTCAGGTGTTTAAGAAGGTTGAAAAAGAAGTTGAAGAACGAAATACCGATTGGCGAACTGCGGCGTACATTCTGGCTATTTCCAGAATTGAGACAGCGTATAACCAAAGGGGTATATTTCCTTAATTAAGTTTGAAACATGAAATATGATGTTATTATTATAGAAAAGGTAGAGTATGAGCTTTTAAAGCGAATCGTTTCTATGGCTCAATATTATAAAGATAGTACTTATCGTGCATCTATAGAAAAGCTAAAGAATGAACTTGATCTGGCTAAAATTGTTAATGAAGAAGATATGCCAGAAGATGTGGTTCGTTTTAATTCTAAAGTGGGAATTGCAACTCCATTTAGTGTGAATAGAACATATCAAATAGTGACCCCAGATCAAAGTAACATCAAAGAAAATAAGATTTCTATTCTAGCACCCATGGGCCTTGCCTTATTTGGTTACGCCCAGGGCGATGAGGTAGAATGGGAATTTCCTACCGGTAAAAATGCAATTAATATTGTCGCAGTTGAGCAGGTAGTAAAAAAAGTAAAAATATAAAAAATAGGGTATGATGGAAGAAAAGTTTCAGGAGCATTATGGAGAAGAAGAAATACAAATTTTAAGTATCCAGGCTGAAGCATTAGATTGGGAAGAAAACTTAATTTTTATAAGTGAAGAAATTAGTTTCTTTGGCAACATCTTAGCCTCAGGTAAGAAAACTATTAATGTTGAAATAAATAAAGAAGATGCTTCATATCTTAAGGAGCAACTGGATTTATTAAATAGGGCAAATGAGTTTCACTTAACTACATTTTTTGACTATAAAAATAAACTGGAAGGTTTAAAAGAATGTGATGATGTGCAGTGTGAAAACTTCTATTTAAAAGATCACTTAATTTTTAAAACTTCACTTCGAAAACATTTTAGAGATTTCAGGAAATTGAAGCTTTTAGTTTATAAATTCTTAAGGGTGAATTTCAATTAGTTTAGAAATTTTACTGTGTTTGTTTGATTGAGGAAGGGCGGTTAAAAACCGCCCTTTTTTTATTAGTCGATTAAGAGGAACGTAAATTCTTATTATAGCGTCTTGAATTCACTTTAAATAGTACTAAAGGAATAGCCAATGTATTAATTGCGTAATCTATGATAATTGTCATAATTATCTCATCCATAAATAGTTAATTTTAATTAATGTGAAGTCTCATTTAATAAATGAAGTAGGAGAAAGTGAGTTGAAATAATGATTCTTCTCATAGGATAAAATTGCCAGACAGGGTTGAACTAAACTAAAAAATGATTTTGCTTAATTCTACCTTGTTCTATCGGTAAAATTATCTACAAACTTAACAGATAAACATTCAGAATATTTCCCCCCAATTATTAATAACTAAAAATAGAAATAATGAAAAGAGCAGAAAACAAAGTAGTTATTGTAACGGGAGGTGCATTGGGGATTGGCCGGGAGACTTGTATTTTATTAGCTAAAGAAGGAGCAAAAGTAGCAGTGACAGATATTCTTGACCAGAAAGGAACAGAATTGGTAACCGAAATAAAAAAATTAGGGGGAATAGCAAATTACTGGCATCTAGATGTTTCTGATGAAAAGGAAGTTAAAAAAGTATATGCAGAAGTAGTCAAAGAATTTGGCAAACTTGACGCTACTGTAAATAATGCAGGTATTGCCGGTGTAGACAAACCAACCCATGAATTAACAGAAGGTGAGTGGGATTCAGTAATGAACGTGAACGTAAAAGGAGTATTTTTCTGTACCAAATATGCGATTCCGCATATGAAGAAATCTGGCGGTGGGAGTGTTGTTAATCTTTCTTCAATATATGGAATCATTGGCGCCGGGGATATTCCCCATTATCATGCTTCAAAAGGCGCGGTTAGATTAATGGCTAAAAATGATGCATTGATTTATGCTAAAGATAAAATTAGAGTGAACTCTGTACACCCCGGATTTATCTGGACCCCTTTGGTTGCAGAACTTGGAAAAGATATTCCAAATTTCAGGAGTAATTTAGACAGTCTTCATCCTATTGGGCACGTAGGTGAACCTATTGATATTGCTTATGGAATACTTTATCTAGTTTCTGATGAATCAAAATTTGTTACCGGTAGTGAATTGGTAATTGACGGAGGATATACTTGTAAGTAAGTTTTCCTGAAATATTCAGACAAATAAAATGGAAGTAGGTAAGAGGAAATTATGAATTCAGCCTTAAATGCTTTTAAAGTTAATGAAGTTTTTAGAAGTTTTCAGAGCGAGTAAGAATTAGTTATATATATTGCAGATTTTCGGCTTTATATTGTTTGTAAAATTTGCTCAAAACTGAAATACTAAGTACATTCTAAAACATTATTTAAAAAATATTAAATTAATTAGAGAAGAACTTTAGTCTTCGCTTTTAATTTAGTTAGTTATTGTTATTTTAGACAAATAGAACATATTAAGATTTAATCACTATTTTATATTTAAACATCAATTATGGGAAGACCTTCCACAAAACCTAAAGATCTGAGAGATGGATATTATATTGAAGTCCGTAATAAAAACCAAAGAAGCGGAATAAAAATCCGCCGGGATACCAAAGAGCAACTCCTTCTGGCAATAGAGGAATATAAAGAAAGTAAGGAAGTTATTGTTCTTGGTAAATCTGAAAACGGAACAATGAAAGATATTCCGGGACTTGAAAGCGGTTCTTAGCTTAAAAATGAACTGAATTCCGTTAGAATCGATTCACTTTAATTTAAAGGAATCATATTTAAGGGTATGAAGTTAATTTTGGGAGAATTGCTTATAAAAAAATCACGACTATCTCTAGCTGGAGCTACATGTGAAATTTCGTTAAAAAGGGGTAATTATATTTATATAGTTACCCTTAATTTTTAAAAATTTTAAAGTCAATTTTTTAGGGTCTTTTTCAAGGAAATTTTTTCCCGAGATGCGAATAGTAAGCTGAATAACTTCTAAAAATAATTAGTTTCATTTTAAAGAAATTTGAAATTTAATAAAACTGAAAATTTCAGCCTGGATTCAAGTACCATTAGAGTATTTTAATAATTTCAAACTAGTTGAAGTTTTACAAGATATCAAATTTAATGGACAGATTATTTCTCCTGAAACTTTTAATCTTCACTAATCTCATAAGTATTTGTTTCAAAATCATACATCAAAGTAAATTCACCCGGTGAGTCATGGCGATAATAAAAATATGGTTGAAAATCCCAATTAATTTCTGTTAAGGTAATGGTTATGAAATCTACATTCTCTCCAGTTTCTATCTTAATTCCCGCTTTTTTATATTCTTTGAATACCTGCGAAAAAGTTTCTCTTCCATTATTCGTACTTCCAGAAAAGGATATATATCTAGAAATTAAATTATTGAAACCATCAGTTTTATAATATTCAAAATCTATATCATAATCCGTCACAGAATCCTTGAAATATACCCTAGTTTCTACTAAGATATCTTCGTGAGAAGTGAGTTCGGTAAATTCATCTTCAATGGTGCAGGAAGAAGATAGGAATAGGAGAAAAATAATTAGAAAGAAGTAATTTTTCAACAGAAAAAGTTTTATTGATTTAGTTAATGCATTGGAGAATTGAAATTGCAAAATAATCAATTACTTTAATTATGTTTGAAAAAAATTTTTTTTTTGCTAATTCTTTGTAATAAAATACGAATCTTAGCATTTCTACATTAGAAATAATTTAATAAAAAATGTCACAATCTTTTCGTTGTTTGCTAATATTATTTCTTCTTAGCCTTATAAATTTTTCCGGTACTGCACAAGAAAATGACCTTGAATATGGTTTAATGAATGTGGGAATAGGAGGTGTTATAGGAGGAGTTGGGGCGGTAATCAATAAAGAGCCAGGTCAGAGATTTGGAAAAACTTTAATTAAAGGGTTTGCTCAGGGTGCACTGGGAGGTTATTTTGTTTTTGAAAGTAAAAGGTTGATTCGCAGATTTGCAACAGAAAAGAACTACAACTATATATGGCCTTCAAAACTTGTTAACGCAGCAGGAAGTTCAATCATTGAAAACGCCGCTGCAAACAGGGAACTTTGGGAACGTATGCATTTAAACTTAGCATTTAATCGAATTGAAATTGATTTTAAAAATAATTTCAAGCTGAAGTATAGAATACTGCCATTCGCATTATCTCGAGCTGCATACCTATTCACTCAGGCGAGGCTCGATGTAGATCGTAGTATGATATTTGGCACCCTGATTTTTAATCAACGAACACCAAAGATTTTGGATGAGTTGGGATATAATGGTGGGGCATACTTTAATTCAATTTTATTGAGAAGAGGAATCGGTCAAAGAACTGAGGCCCACGAAATTATTCATACCTATCAATACGAAAACTTTTCAGGAATAAATACTTTTCTTGATCGTCCAATGTCTAGGTTAGAACAGGAGAGCAAATTTGTTAGAGTTTACAATAAAATCTTTCATACCGATTTTAATGCAATTTTCAAGCAGGGATTATATAGTTTAGAGACTGAAATAAAAGGTTATAGGGAAAACTTCTTTGAAAAAGAGGCTAGATATTTTTCTGAATAAGCTGAAATTTATTGAAGATCATGTTTGCTGGAAAGTGTTTAACCGTATTTGCCAGTGGAAATTTAAATTTCAGAAGCTTTCTTTTTATATGATTATGGTGTATTATTTTTTATAATAATCAATACCGTTAATGCCTGTAATTGGTGAGATAAATCTACATTTTTCCATGAAAAATTAAATCAAATTCTATATCCCTGGATTTTGGAATCGGAGTAATAAGTTACTTGTAGAACTATATAATATTCTCCTCAAATTATTTAATTATCGATTTTCTTCATAATATATTGTTGATAACTATAGAAAAAAGTTTTTATAGGATGATTAGATTATGTATAGATTTGAAATCCCTACACTATTGTACTTAAGAGTTTACTCTCACAGAATGAAATCATACCTCATAGATGGATATGATCCAAATTCTTTTTGAGTTTTTTAGACGTTCCCTATTTCCTGATGATTTTAATATATCAGGGAGTGAAAAATAGAAAATTTATAATTAAGCGTAAATAATTCAATGTAATTGACTGCGGCGAAGCCATGTGATTTTTTCAACTTTGAAAAAACAGGGGCTATCGTACGATCAATATAAATCTTAAGTTTTTTCCATATAGGTTTGCCATGTTACAAGAACATATTTCTTTTTTCCGTTTTCATACCTGGCAAGAAAACCAAATTCATATACAAAGAGGTAAACTTCCTTCTTGCTGTTTTTCCAATAGTGCGTAAAGTAATTAGGATCGAAGCCGTGTTGTTTTAAAATGTCAGCTCTAACCGTGGCTTTCCCTGCTTTGTTGAAGCTTTTTAAAATCCTTCGATTGGTTTTTAATTGACGGTCTACTTTTGCATAGAATCCGGCAGCTCCTTCTTTGGTTTTTTGATAATGCCAGGCACTTTTACAATAGGGATCGCAAAACTTTTTATCTGGACGGCCTTCCAGTTTTTTATTACAGGCCAGACAATGTTTTTCAGTTTCCATAATTATAAAGCCGTTTTAGTCGTATAATATACGGATAATAAACGTTTTAGGGTTTAAGTCTGTTTACATTTATATACCAATAAATGCGCAGGCCATATGGATAGGAAGTATATTACTCTAAAGAATTTAATCATTGATAAAGAAAAATGTATAGGGTTAAAATTCTTTACCGATAAAGTAGTGCAGGTTATGGTGGACAACTTACCCGATGTACAGTGGAGTGAGAAGTTTCGCATGAATTATATCTTAAACACACCGGCTAACCTGGAGCTTGTTTTTAAGACCTTTCGTGGTGTTGCCTGGATCAATTGCAATCATTTTTATTCCAAGGCAAGTTTTGGACGCGAGGAAGAACCTGTGAACGTTCAACAACTGCAAAATAGGGAAGAGGTAAGTGGAAAGCGATATTGCCCTGGAAGTTACCTTAGAAAGTTAGAATTAAAGAGGTATGCCAATAGCACGATCAAAACCTATGTTTCTTGTTTCGAAACATTCATAAATCATTACAGTGACAGGGAGATAAAGGATTTGAACGAAGAGGATATAAGATTGTATCTTCAGAAATTGATACGAGAGGATTTTTCACATTCCTATATTAACCAGGCCATTAATGCTATTAAATTTTATTATGAAGTGGTACTGGAAATGCCCAATAGGTTTTATGCCATAGAACGTCCCAGACCTATAGAACAACTGCCGAAGGTCCTGGCAAAAGAGGAAATAATGGCTATTATTGAGCATACTAATAACATTAAACACCGATGTATAGTAAGTTTGCTTTATTCGGCCGGTTTAAGAAGAATTGAGCTCTTAAATTTAAAACTGGAAGATATAGATAGTAAGAGAATGGTGATTAAGGTAAGATCGGGCAAAGGAAATAAAGATAGGTTTACAATCTTAAGCGAAAAACTACTTGGTGATTTACGAAAATACTATAAAGAATGGCGACCGACTAATTTTTTGTTTGAAGGCCCTGGCAGGAAAGCCTATAGTCCCGAAAGTGTTTCGAGTATAGTAAAGAATGCTGCGAAAAAAGCGAAGATCAAGAAGCGGGTGACACCCCATATGTTACGACATTCCTTTGCAACCCATCTTTTAGAGAGTGGAACCGATTTACGATATATCCAGGTACTCCTTGGGCATAGAAGCACCAAAACAACAGAAATTTACACGCACGTGGCTACAAATATTTTTTTTAAGATTAAAAATCCATTAGATTAGTCATGTAAAGACATAATAGATATAAATGTAATACTGCATTTATACGTACGTTGTGCAAAATTTAAAAGATGAATCCAGATATAGAAGAAATTATCAAATACGACTCGGAAGGAGTAAAGATTGATTATAAACGAGAAGAATATTCTTTAGGAAGAAATATTAAAAAGTTTGAAATTTTAAAAGATATATCTGCTTTTGCCAATCACCATTCAGATGATGACAAATTTATAATTATAGGTGTTAAAGAGGAAAATGGAATAGCTAAAGAATTTTTTGATATTGAGTTGACTGATGAAGCAAAATATCAACAATTTATTTTGGAAAATATTGAACCAAAAATAAATTTTGAATATAAAGCATATGAATTCCAAGGAGTCAACCTTGCCTATTTCAGAATATTTAATAACTCTTCAAGACCGTATCTTTTTAAAAAAGATTTACAAAATCCAGTAAATAACAAGACTGAATATAGAAAAGGAGATGGCTACATAAAAATAGGATCATCTTCAAAGAAGATTGACAGATCTGATTTGGAACATATTTATAAAACTCGATATATTTCTAAAGATCGCAAACAAGACATTGAAATTAAGGCTTATTATGGCAAGCCTGGAGAAAACAGTGAACTTTATACATTCGATATAAATTACATTGATATTGAAATAATTAATAATTCAAACAAATCGATTGATTTCGATGTAGAAATGAAGGTCAATAAGAATGACCTTTTTCAATTAATACCGGAGGGCCAATTAGTTAAAGAAATTAAAGAGCAGGACAGAAAAAGAAATTCCCATTTCGGGGTAAATCTCGATTTTCATACCCCAATTTTCAATCTGGATATCAGTTTTCAGGAAGAAGATGACTTCGTGAGCATTGAAAGATATACAAGATCAAATAAAACTGCAATTAGTCTTCCCCAAAATTCTAAGGAAATAGATGTTTTTCAGGGGCATCTATTCGTTCTGCAAAAAGAGATAAATAAAATAGAAGCGACTGTTATAATTAGGAGTGATGACTTTACGAACGGTGCTCTTATAAAACAAATAATCTTTAAGAAATAAAACTTTGCACAATAACTAAGCGTTCGTGTGGCCGGAACGGCCGAACATGAACGCCCTGTTGACTAAACCGGTTCTTTGCCGGTCAGCCATATATGGGGATTAGTCTGTTTTTAGGAGGTAGTATTTGTCGGATAGTAAACCTAGCCTCTATGCAAGATATCGGCTTTTGGCTATTGACCTAAGGTCAAGCTGCTTTTTACTATGGTTTTTCCCTGGTACTTATAGGATTTAATACAATTTTGATCGTTTTGAGCCATAGGTTTCCTGTTACGCCCGGAAGGATCGTTTTTCATACTTATTTATTTGATTGTTTTCTTAGTTTTTCCATCCAGTATCCTGGTGGGCCTCGCGGGGTAAAGGTAGTAAGGGTCACCAATTTTCCTTTCTTGCATACCGGGCACAGGCGGTGTTGAAGTGGTTTACGCTCTGTGAGTTGTACTCGTCCCAGTCTTTTCTGTAGCTGGGTAAGTGTAATTTTTTTATGATAGGAACTCAAGATTCCATAATGCCGTATGCGAACAAATCCTTTGGGAAGTATGTGAAGCGCGAACCGCCTGATGAATTCTGCATCGGATAAACGCAACAAGGATTTTCTTCCCCCGTGGCGGTAGTCCTTTACAGCAAATATAACGCTTTCATTATCCAGGTTTTTAATTCTGTGGTTACTGATGGCGATCTTGTGGGTATAGCGACCGAGGTATTCCACCACCTGGGCTGGACCTAAAAAGGGTTGTTTACAATAAACTACCCAATCATTTTTAAAAAGGCTTTCGTAGAAGTCTTTGGATTGCGGTTCCAGTTCCTTGCGAAGGGAAGCCACAAAACGAGCCCTAAAAACGGTGCTCATAGCCTTAACCGGGAACAGGTATTTACCTTTGCTTTTTGCAGATTTCCATTGACCGCTTTGAGCAATACCACCCCCGGGAACAATACAGTGCAGGTGTGGGTGTAAAGAAAGGTTTTGCCCCCAGGTGTGCAGGATGGCGATCATCCCCGGTTTGGCACCCAGGAATTTATGGTTCGATGAAAAACCCTGAACCACCTGCCAGGCTAATTTGAAGAGTAGGCCATACATTTTTTTAGGTTCGTACAGGCATAGGCGGTTGAGCGCTGATGGCAATGTGAAGACCACGTGGAAGTAAGGCACGTTTAGGAGTTCTTCTTCCCGTGCCCGGATCCATTCCTCCTTTTTATGTCCCTGGCACTTGGGACAATGGCGGTTCCGGCAACTATTATAACTAAGATGGAGCCTATGGCAGGAAGGGTTGTTACAGCGGTCGATATGGCCACCCAGGGCAGCAGTGCGGCATTTACGCAAGGCGTGCAGGGTTCTTGCCTGCCAGCTGTTGTAACAGTATTTGGATAAAGATTCCGTGTTCCTTTCCAGTACCTGGGCCACCTCGTGAGCAGCAGGTTTCACGGCTACTCCTTGTAGAGCCGATCAAGCGGACTGAACGGCTTCTGCCTACCGAGTTGTGCCACGTGAAGGTAGGTGAGCGTGGTTTGGATATCTGCGTGTCCCAGTAAATCTTTGACACTGATAATATCCAATCCCATCTCCAAAAGGTGGGTGGCATAACTGTGCCGAAGGCTATGGGTAGTGATATCTTTCTGGATCCCGCTGTGTTTACGGGCTTCCCGAACGATCCATTGCACCCCCATGGCAGATAACTGGGCTGGATCACCTTTCCTGTCGTTGCCATTAAAACACCAGGTGGTAGGATGGTCTGCAGCGATATATTTTTTTAGGCCACGGATTTGCATCTGGGATAAAGGAACATAGCGGTCTTTTCTGCCTTTGCCCTGGCGGATGTGAAGCATCTTACGATCAAAATCCAGATCTTTGAGTTGCAAGCCACGAAGTTCGAAGCAGCGAAGGCCGCAGCCATAAAGCATTGCCAGTACCAACCGGTGTTTGAGAAGTTTGGGAGTTTTAAGCAGTTGTTTAATCTCGCTACGGCTTAACACCACCGGGAGTTTGTGGGGCCGTTCAATGGAAGGTAGCATGACCCGCATCGCTTTCATCCCGGAGATTCGATAGGCATAGCGAAGACCATAGACCGTATGCTTAAAGAAACTGTCCGATGGTGTTTTGTGCTGGGATTTTAGAAGGTGCAAGTAGTCCAAAACCTGTTCTTCATCGAGGTCCAGGGGACTACATTTAAAATGGAGGGACATATGCGCAAGGCAGCGGGCATAGTTGGTAAGGGTACTTTGGCTTTTGCCGGCGAGTGCTACGGAACGCTTTAATTTACGGTACAGCTGATCAAACTCGGGTACAGAATTACAGGCCCTTTCAATGAGGGTACTACTTTTTTTTCATAACTTTCAATGAATTAATTACACAATACCTAAAGGTAGTGAATAGTGATTTAGCGATCTCTTGAAGCTACCTTTAGGTTTAGTTCAACAACATATAAAAACAATGCTAAAGTTCGTCTCAAATCGAAACTCCCTGCTTGCTTGCTGCGCCTGATTTTCCTGCGGAAAATCACGCTCGCCCGCGCACAGTTTTTATACGGGACGTTGTGAGTCATCAAAAGGATTTTTCGGGAAAAAATTGAAAATAGAGAAAGCTGGTAATTTTTGTTTTTCAATTTTTGGTCGTTTAATTGGCAACTGACCGGTAAATCGGCAAAGGCTTTTATTTTTGAAAATCTATTTTCAGTCATTTTTGCATTGGCTTGTAAGAACTTTAAAAAAAAAGGTTTTTTATCGGCAATTGTAGTTTTCATCGGGAAGAAAAAAAGCTACGTGTTATAAAATCATTCAGCCGCAAGTGGCGCTTTTTTGGGTGAATTTGGATGTTTCGGCTTTCGGATTTGAAGACGTCTCACAACAAAATATAAAAACAATGCTTATTTTGGTCTTAAATTAAAAGTCCGTGCTCGCTTGCAACGCCTGATTGTCCTGCGGACAATCACGCTCGCCAGCTCGCACAGTTTTTATACGAGACGTTGTGCACAATTAGTAGAAAAAACGAATAAATGACATCAAAAATTATTGAAATCGCTCTTTTATTAATTATCCCATTGGTTGTAATTGGTATTCACGAATTAGGACATTTAATTACGGGGGTCTATCTAGGTTTTAGATTGGAGCTTTTTATACTGGGACCTCTAGGAATAAAAAGAGATGAAGATAAAATTAAAATTTATTTTAATAAAAATATTGCTCATTATGGAGGAATTACGTCAACGATACCCAGAAAAGATAGTCCTGAAAATAATAGAAAATTTGCACTAATTCTTTTAGCAGGACCAATTACATCATTATTTCTCTCCATATTCTTAGGTGCATTATATTATACCTTAGAATTTCAATTCTCAAAATTCCTTCTAATTGGATCATTAACTTCATTAGGAATATTTTTAGTTACTACCATTCCTAATAAAACAGGAATGTTTTTTACAGATAGGAAACGTTATCAGAGATTAACAAAAGATGGACCTGAAAAAGATGTGGAATTAGCTCTTTTAAGAATTATTGGAAACTATGGAAAAGACAATTCCTATAAAAATGTGAATCCAAACGATATTGAACTAGTAATTCAAGATAAAGATTATAAATATTTTGGCCTCTTCACTAAATTAACTTACGAACACGAGACAACAGGAAAATTTGACTTAACAACTAAGCGTGAATTTGAGAAAAAATCGAACGAGATGCCAAAATCTTCGGTTAAGGCAATGAGAATGCAATTAGAAAAATTATAATATAATAACTGTGCACAACATTATATAAAAACAATGCTCAAATCTGTCTCGAATCGAAACTCCGTGCTCGCTTGTTCAGCGGATTGTCCTGCGGACAATCACGCGCGCCCGCTCGCACAGTTTTTATACGGGACGTTGTATACTATTGCTGGCAGCGAATGGTCATCTTTTGAGGATCCTGGGCTTATGTTAGGAGGTATAGCTAAAGGAAATGGAAGGACATACTTTTTGGTAGCGTCCCCAAGTATTTAGCGATGAGATCGTGGAGAGTTTTTCAACTATCCAAACGTTATCACGTTACTAATACTTGTGGTTAAGGTAGTTGAAGTTTTGGAACTAGTCAATGGGGAAACTCCCTTAATTTTTTCCTTTAGCTTTACGGACAATTTTAAAAGCCCGCCCCTTATTCCACGGATGTTTAGATCTCCTTCTAAACACAATGTAAACGGGGCACGGACCTTAAAAGAAGTATTTTTATTATTGCGCTCCAATCAACAGTCCCTGTTAACCTGATCCTAGCGGATAAGATAAACAGTATACAATCGAGTAGACGGCTCCGCCGTTAATTGACGGAGTGCGCCTCTCACACCACCATACGTACGGGTCTCGTATACGGCGGTTCGATAATGAAACTTATCGATTATAGTATTCGATTAAACCAACATAACCTTTCATTTTTAAGCGTTTTATGGTAATAGTGGTACGCAAGATAGGACTCTGGGCTACAGCCCAGCCGCCCATTCGGGTGCGACTCCAGGCATAGGCTTGATCTGGATTAATACCCAATCGAATAAGGTTTTTCCGTTTTCGTTCGGGCTTTTTCCAGTGATGCCAGATGCAATACCGTAAACGATTCCTTAGCCATTCTTCCAGCTTCTTAAGCTTTCCCTGAATGGATGCCGGTTTAAAGTAATTGATCCAGCCCCTTAACAATAAGTTGATGCTGTGGATACGTTCTTCAAAGCTTGCAGGAATTGTCTTTTTGGTAATATATTTAAGTTTTGACTTAAATATTTCCCATTTTGACGCTTCTGCCACAAGCTGGTATTTGGCCTTTTCTCCTTTCTTGTAGGTTGGTACAAAACCAAATCCCAATACCTTAAAGGTTAAAGGTTTACGTATGCCACTTTTCTCCCTATTGATTGGAAGCCGGAGTTTGTCCCGGAGAAATTTGTAGATACTATTACCTACGCGTTTCGCAGCGGGTTTACTTCGAACGTAAATACTAAAATCATCGGCATATCTTACATAGCGGTGTCCTCGCTTTTCCAGTTCTTTATCCAGCTCATTGAGCAGAATATTGGAGAGCAAAGGACTTAAGGGAGAACCTTGCGGGACTCCTTTCCTGCGTTTATGCAACTTGTCGTTAATTTGTATCGGAGCTCTTAAAAATGACCGCAATAACTTTAAAGTAGCCCGGCATTTTACCTTTTTGAATATCAAGTCTAACAGTACATCGTGGGCCACTTCATCAAAGAAGCTCTTTAAATCAATATCGACGATGTTTTGGTAGCCAGAATTGATATTTTCAAGGCTCTGTGCAACGGCTTGATGGGCATTGCGGTTTGGTCTGAATCCATAACTATAATTTTGAAAGGCTGGCTCAAATACTGGTTGCAAAACCTGATGTAATGCTTGCTGAAATACCCTGTCGACAACCGTGGGAATACCGAGTAAACGTTTCTTCCCGTTGCTTTTTGGTATTTCAACTCCCAGTATTGGAGCCACCTGATATTCCCCTCGTTCTATCTGCCGGGCGTATTGTTTACCGTGAGCTTTTAGAATAGATTGGAGTCCTGTTATTTGGACGTTATCTATACCTGCTGCTCCTTTGTTGCGATACACCTGACGGAAGGCTTGGTTTAGGTTCTTTTTACTTGTTAATTCTTTAATCATTAATACTAAAACAAATTTGTTGTCTCGCTTGATCGAAGGCTATTATTCTACCGGAAGGCTATCCGTAACATAAAATAACTCCAAGGTTCATTAAAGACCATTATCGTTCAGTCCTTCACCGGCTTATCAGGTGACCGGCTACTATGACTTCGGCTGACTTCTCCATCAAGCCATCCCGTGGCTATGGAGATCTCCCCAGGTAAGAACATCTTCTTTCCCCTGATTCCTGCCGGATCTACTACTTCGGTATTCATTTCGAAAGAAATGTTTAGGACATCACAATGATGTGCTTGCTCATCCAACCTTGTAGCCTCATATCCGGTTCCTGTTCGTCAGCACCAGGGTTTGTAGTCCCGCTTCCTTCAGTCCCAACTTCGCAGTTGGCAACCTTGCGGCTTACTAATGGTTCAAGGCGTCACCCCTGCCCATAAGGGACTTGCACCCTTTAGATTAATCTTTTACCTTTCGGTAAAAGAAAAGATGCCCATGCTGGGCACACACACCATCTAACTGCAATAGCCGCGAAAATGCGCCTACAGCAGTTAGATAAACGTTGGCAACAAGCCAAAACAAACAGCTAAAATAAAAGATGAAGTCGGTAATTATAGAACCTAAGAATGAAGTATTAAAGAAGTACATCCAATATTTCTTATTTTTCAAAAAAACTGACAACAACATTCTAAACTATACTACATTCCCCAATAATAATCTTTGTCTTGCCATTTATAAAGAAAACGCTATAAATTATATCAACCATTCAAAAAACAATAATTGTATAATAACTAAGGGAAATAAAGACTTCACAAGCAGGTTTTACGGATTTCATAGCGAACCTTTCAATGTTAATATAAATTCTTCTCTTGATCAAATCTGTATTATTTTTCATCCTTCTGCTATAAGAGCATTCATTTGTGAATCCTATGACGACTTAATGGATTCGGATAATGTTTTAGAATATTTTTATGATATAAGTGTAAACGATTTAGTACAAGTATTTGAAAATAATAATTTTTCAAATAAAGCTGATAAGCTCGAACAACTATTTCTAACAAACTTAAAATATGAAGTGCCTGATAAAATAAAAGAAGCTTTGTATAATATACCGGAGCACAATAGTGACCATTTCACAGTTGACACATTAGCTAAAAACCTTAGCATAAGTACGTCAACATTGTTCCGTTTATTTAAAAATTATGTAGGACATAACCCTAAATCTTATTTGAAGACTTTACGCTTTAGAAGCGCTTTAAACGAAATTCTAAAGGAACAAAGTACGTTGACGAGAATAGGACACTTCCATAATTACCATGACCAAGCTCATTTTATCAATGACTTTAAATCCTTATCAGGTCATTCACCAAGGGAACTACGTGAAATAGCCTCAGTACAGCAAAATAATTTTACCTGGATTTATAATAAAAAATAAATATGAATGATTTTTACAATTGTTTGGACGATGAATATTCTTTTTTTGTTCTCAAAAATAGATATAATGAAACGGTTTCTGATTGTAATAAGTTTGTTTGTTGTAAGCTCAGGATTTAGTCAAAAAAACTGCTCTTGTGAAAAAGCTCTTGATAATTTAATTACCAAAATTGAAAGTGACTATCCGGGATTTGAAGAAAAAACTAAAGATTCACTGGTTTATAGCAGCTTAAAGAGACAATTAGCAAGAGAATCTAAAAATATTGATAACTCACGCTGTATTGACGTTTTAAAAAAATATACATCTTATTTTAAAGACGGTCATATTTGGATTCTACCAAATGAACAAAGAAAACCAATAGAAAATAAACAGACTGAAGAATTAGATGTAGATATTTCTAATTTTAAAAAAAGGGTTGGCAAAACAAGTGATAGTTTAGAGGGAATTTGGGAAAATGAAAATTATACGATTGGTATAAAAAAAACAGACCAAGACGAATACACCGGATTTATAATTTCTAGCAATAGTACCAATTGGAAACCAAAACAAATTAAATTTAAACTAATTGGCGAAAAAGAGGTAAATTATTATGCGTCAGACCATTCATTACATAAAGTCAATTATAAATTGTTTGAAGATTATATTCTTCACATTAACCTTTTTAAGGCAAATTTCGTTAAACAAGATGCAGGGTACAATTTGGATTCTGCAAAAATAAAAAAGGCAATTGACAAATTAGATGGCTTTTACTTTGAAAAATTGACAAAAAAAACATCCCTTATAAGGCTGTCAAGTTTCAATTATCCATATATCGATCGGATTGAAAAATTAATAGTTGATAATGAAAATCTATTTCAAAACAGTGAAAATCTGATTATTGATATTAGGAATAATGGCGGTGGAACAGACGCAGCATACCAAACGCTACTTCCCTTTTTAAGTTCAGGCCCAATAAGGAGTATTGGCACAAAACTTTTATCTACAGAAGGTCTCATTGAAGGAGTTTCAAAGTATAGGAATGAACTAGTGGAAAAGGATGCAGATGCAAATGAGGAGAAAATCAAAGAATTAGATTTAAAAATTCAGCTGTACAGGAAAAATTTGGGTAAATATATTGAAAACGTGGATGGAGCAATAACAATTGATACAATAGAAGTAGTAAAAAATAGTCCAAAACAAATTGTTATTCTTGCCGATAAAATGGTAGGAAGTGCGGCAGAAAATTTTTTGTTAAAAACCAAGCAAAGTAAAAAGGTAAAAGTTTTGGGGACTCCGACTTCTGGTGTATTAGATTATGCCAATGCTTATTTCTTCAAATTTGGTTGTGAGAACTACAAATTGTTGTTACCAACATATAAATCATTGAGGCTGCCAGATTATCCAATAGATAACATAGGGGTACAGCCAGATATATATCTGGATAACTCCATTGAAGATTGGTTACAATTTACAGTAGATTATCTTGAAAACTAAAAGGCATAAGCTGTTCTGGGCACAAAAATCTTATATTAATTTAAAATATACGAATAAAAGTGAAAAAAATAGGGTTAATTGGAGGAATGAGCTGGGAATCTTCGAAAGTTTACTATGAAATAATTAACGAAAAAGTTCGTACAATTTTAGGAGGATTCCATTCATCTAAGTGTGTTATGGAGTCCGTTGATTTCTCAGAAATTGAAAAACTTCAACACAAAAAAGACTGGAATTCATTGAACAGGTTGATGATAAATTGTGCAAAGAATTTAGAGAATGCAAAAGCTGATGTTATTGTTTTATGTACTAATACAATGCATTTATGCGGCGAAGAAATTATAAAAAATATAGACATTCCCTTTTTACATATAGCAGTAGCAACAGGGGGAAAAATTAAAGAGAAGAAAATAAATAAGGTTTTATTACTTGGTACAAAATTTACAATGGAAGAGGGATTTTTCAGAAGCATATTAAATAATGATTTTGGAATTGAAGTAATTATACCAAAGGAAAGAGATAGAAAGATTGTACATAAGATTATATATGAAGAACTCGTTTATGGGAAAATATTATCCTCATCAAAAAATGAGTATCAGAAAATAATTAATAATTCTGTTGAAACTGGAGCTCAAGGAGTAATTTTAGGGTGTACAGAAATCCCTTTATTAATCAAAGGTAGCGATGTAAATATTCCAGTTTTTGATACGACAAGAATTCACGCTGAAAGTGCTGTAGAATTTGCTTTACAATAGGGCCAGTTGCCAACACTGTATAAAAACAATGCTAAATTCATTCTCAAATCGAAAATCCTTGCTCACTTGCATAGCTGATTGTCCTGCGGACAATCACGCCCGCCCGCACAGTTTTTATACGGGACGTTGTGAGCCATTGCAGGAGTTGACAAAATTATTTAAAAATAAAATTTAAATGTTCTACAAAAAGATTCCTCTTATTAATATTTCTGATTACTTGACGTATATTAAGTATAATCCCAATAAACACTTTCAATTTGATATTGTATACAATTATATCACCCATATCCAGGTGTTCGGACATAACCTTAACACTGATACTCCTGAAATTCAGAATCAAGATGATTATGTAATTCTCTTTTATTTCAGTGAAAATATGAGAGATGTTAAGAGTAGAAAACGTCTAAAAGAATCAGAAAAACTTTTCATTTCGAAGAACTTAAAGAAAAGAACGGATCCCTTAGTTATTATATACGAATTGAAAAGGACTTGATTAAACTCCATAGTGTTTTAAAATTCTTAGTTGAGGAAATTTATCAATTTAAAAAGACCGAATTTTATCACGTTAACTTTTATGAGATTAAATCGGAATCGGATATTCAACAAATTACGCACTTTAAAATCAATCGGTTAAGAGAATTATTCAAGTAATAATGGCAGAAAAGCGACGACGGAATTAAATGTAAAAGTTCTTGATTAGCTGCCAAAACAACGGACTCACAACAACATATAAAAACAATGCTTAATTCAGTATCAGATCAAAACATTGTGCTCACTTGCTCAGCGGATTGTCCTGCGGACAATCACGCACGCCTGCTCGCACAGTTTTTATACGAGACGTTGTATACTATTGCTGGCAGCGAATGGTCATCTTTTGAGGATCCTGGGCTTATGTTAGGAGGTATAGCTAAAGGAAATGGAAGGACATACTTTTTGGTAGCGTCCCCAAGTATTTAGCGATGAGATCGTGGAGAGTTTTTCAACTATCCAAACGTTATCACGTTACTAATACTTGTGGTTAAGGTAGTTGAAGTTTTGGAACTAGTCAATGGGGAAACTCCCTTAATTTTTTCCTTTAGCTTTACGGACAATTTTAAAAGCCCGCCCCTTATTTCACGGATGTTTAGATCTCCTTCTAAACACAATGTAAACGGGGCACGGACCTTAAAAGAAGTATTTTTATTATTGCGCTCCAATCAACAGTCCCTGTTAACCTGATCCTAGCGGATAAGATAAACAGTATACAATCGAGTAGACGGCTCCGCCGTTAATTGACGGAGTGCGCCTCTCACACCACCATACGTACGGGTCTCGTATACGGCGGTTCGATAATGAAACTTATCGATTATAGTATTCGATTAAACCAACATAACCTTTCATTTTTAAGCGTTTTATGGTAATAGTGGTACGCAAGATAGGACTCTGGGCTACAGCCCAGCCGCCCATTCGGGTGCGACTCCAGGCATAGGCTTGATCTGGATTAATACCCAATCGAATAAGGTTTTTCCGTTTTCGTTCGGGCTTTTTCCAGTGATGCCAGATGCAATACCGTAAACGATTCCTTAGCCATTCTTCCAGCTTCTTAAGCTTTCCCTGAATGGATGCCGGTTTAAAGTAATTGATCCAGCCCCTTAACAATAAGTTGATGCTGTGGATACGTTCTTCAAAGCTTGCAGGAATTGTCTTTTTGGTAATATATTTAAGTTTTGACTTAAATATTTCCCATTTTGACGCTTCTGCCACAAGCTGGTATTTGGCCTTTTCTCCTTTCTTGTAGGTTGGTACAAAACCAAATCCCAATACCTTAAAGGTTAAAGGTTTACGTATGCCACTTTTCTCCCTATTGATTGGAAGCCGGAGTTTGTCCCGGAGAAATTTGTAGATACTATTACCTACGCGTTTCGCAGCGGGTTTACTTCGAACGTAAATACTAAAATCATCGGCATATCTTACATAGCGGTGTCCTCGCTTTTCCAGTTCTTTATCCAGCTCATTGAGCAGAATATTGGAGAGCAAAGGACTTAAGGGAGAACCTTGCGGGACTCCTTTCCTGCGTTTATGCAACTTGCCGTTAATTTGTATCGGAGCTCTTAAAAATGACCGCAATAACTTTAAAGTAGCCCGGCATTTTACCTTTTTGAATATCAAGTCTAACAGTACATCGTGGGCCACTTCATCAAAGAAGCTCTTTAAATCAATATCGACGATGTTTTGGTAGCCAGAATTGATATTTTCAAGGCTCTGTGCAACGGCTTGATGGGCATTGCGGTTTGGTCTGAATCCATAACTATAATTTTGAAAGGCTGGCTCAAATACTGGTTGCAAAACCTGATGTAATGCTTGCTGAAATACCCTGTCGACAACCGTGGGAATACCGAGTAAACGTTTCTTCCCGTTGCTTTTTGGTATTTCAACTCCCAGTATTGGAGCCACCTGATATTCCCCTCGTTCTATCTGCCGGGCGTATTGTTTACCGTGAGCTTTTAGAATAGATTGGAGTCCTGTTATTTGGACGTTATCTATACCTGCTGCTCCTTTGTTGCGATACACCTGACGGAAGGCTTGGTTTAGGTTCTTTTTACTTGTTAATTCTTTAATCATTAATACTAAAACAAATTTGTTGTCTCGCTTGATCGAAGGCTATTATTCTACCGGAAGGCTATCCGTAACATAAAATAACTCCAAGGTTCATTAAAGACCATTATCGTTCAGTCCTTCACCGGCTTATCAGGTGACCGGCTACTATGACTTCGGCTGACTTCTCCATCAAGCCATCCCGTGGCTATGGAGATCTCCCCAGGTAAGAACATCTTCTTTCCCCTGATTCCTGCCGGATCTACTACTTCGGTATTCATTTCGAAAGAAATGTTTAGGACATCACAATGATGTGCTTGCTCATCCAACCTTGTAGCCTCATATCCGGTTCCTGTTCGTCAGCACCAGGGTTTGTAGTCCCGCTTCCTTCAGTCCCAACTTCGCAGTTGGCAACCTTGCGGCTTACTAATGGTTCAAGGCGTCACCCCTGCCCATAAGGGACTTGCACCCTTTAGATTAATCTTTTACCTTTCGGTAAAAGAAAAGATGCCCATGCTGGGCACACACAAAGTATAAAAACAATGCGGCAACCTGTGTCTAATCGAAAGTCTTGCGTACTTGCTGCGTCTGATTTTCCTGCGGAAAATCATCGCCGGCAATCGCCGCACTGTTTTTATACGGGACGTTGGCAAATATTTAAAAGTAAAAGATGATTCAAACAAGATTAGAATTTAAGTTAAAAGCTATTCCGCTAGTATTAGTAATGCTACTTTCCATTTGTTCCTGTGAAACAAAAGAAACTGATCCTTACAAGGAACTTGTTTTCACTAAAGGATTACCTGAAACTCTTGCCCCTTTTGAAAAGGATCTACCCTTTCAAAATTTTAGTTATTCTAATTTGGAGACCGGATCTGATACCCTTCAGGCAATGTTAGGAACTTTTAATCAAGGATCAACTGTAGGATATTGGATGGCAATAGTAACAAACGGAATTCCAGCGAATTTTTCAACAGTAACCCTTGAAGAAATTGATACTTTAAATTATCGGACAAAGGATATTGATATGGAATTTAATGGGGGCAGAAATAGAATTTCAGTTCGGGTTGTGGAAATGGATTCCTCATCGAGAAAAATAAAATATGCATGGTTAGTAGATTCGAAGTTATCAAAGAAAGCCATTGTAAATAACATTGAAAAGCCACTTCAAATAAATTCTCAATTTCCAGAGATGAGTCTTGAGTCTATAAGCGGACAAGAAATTTCCTCAAATCAATTCAAGAATCAATTTATTGTAATTAATTGGTGGGCAACTTGGTGCGCACCTTGCATCAAAGAGATTCCTGGCTTAAACGAAATAGTTGATAAGTATAGAAATAATGAAAATGTAAGATTTATAGCAATTACCGATGATCAGAAAAGCAGAATAACTGATTTCTTAAAGAAAAAGGACTTTCAATATGAAATGACCTTTGCAAATTCAGAAGTGCGAAATTTGTTTGGAAATTCTTATCCTACTAATATTATTATAGATCCAACGGGTAAAATAATTTATATGCAGACAGGGGCTGGAAGTCATACTCCATCAGAGATAGAATCCTCTTTAAAACTACAATTAGAAAAATTTAACAGACAAGAATTAATTCTGGGGGAATAAGAACATTTGCCAATCGAGTAGACGGCTCCGCCGTTAATTGACGGAGTGCGCCTCTCACACCACCATACGTACGGGTCTCGTATACGGCGGTTCGATAATGAAACTTATCGATTATAGTATTCGATTAAACCAACATAACCTTTCATTTTTAAGCGTTTTATGGTAATAGTGGTACGCAAGATAGGACTCTGGGCTACAGCCCAGCCGCCCATTCGGGTGCGACTCCAGGCATAGGCTTGATCTGGATTAATACCCAATCGAATAAGGTTTTTCCGTTTTCGTTCGGGCTTTTTCCAGTGATGCCAGATGCAATACCGTAAACGATTCCTTAGCCATTCTTCCAGCTTCTTAAGCTTTCCCTGAATGGATGCCGGTTTAAAGTAATTGATCCAGCCCCTTAACAATAAGTTGATGCTGTGGATACGTTCTTCAAAGCTTGCAGGAATTGTCTTTTTGGTAATATATTTAAGTTTTGACTTAAATATTTCCCATTTTGACGCTTCTGCCACAAGCTGGTATTTGGCCTTTTCTCCTTTCTTGTAGGTTGGTACAAAACCAAATCCCAATACCTTAAAGGTTAAAGGTTTACGTATGCCACTTTTCTCCCTATTGATTGGAAGCCGGAGTTTGTCCCGGAGAAATTTGTAGATACTATTACCTACGCGTTTCGCAGCGGGTTTACTTCGAACGTAAATACTAAAATCATCGGCATATCTTACATAGCGGTGTCCTCGCTTTTCCAGTTCTTTATCCAGCTCATTGAGCAGAATATTGGAGAGCAAAGGACTTAAGGGAGAACCTTGCGGGACTCCTTTCCTGCGTTTATGCAACTTGCCGTTAATTTGTATCGGAGCTCTTAAAAATGACCGCAATAACTTTAAAGTAGCCCGGCATTTTACCTTTTTGAATATCAAGTCTAACAGTACATCGTGGGCCACTTCATCAAAGAAGCTCTTTAAATCAATATCGACGATGTTTTGGTAGCCAGAATTGATATTTTCAAGGCTCTGTGCAACGGCTTGATGGGCATTGCGGTTTGGTCTGAATCCATAACTATAATTTTGAAAGGCTGGCTCAAATACTGGTTGCAAAACCTGATGTAATGCTTGCTGAAATACCCTGTCGACAACCGTGGGAATACCGAGTAAACGTTTCTTCCCGTTGCTTTTTGGTATTTCAACTCCCAGTATTGGAGCCACCTGATATTCCCCTCGTTCTATCTGCCGGGCGTATTGTTTACCGTGAGCTTTTAGAATAGATTGGAGTCCTGTTATTTGGACGTTATCTATACCTGCTGCTCCTTTGTTGCGATACACCTGACGGAAGGCTTGGTTTAGGTTCTTTTTACTTGTTAATTCTTTAATCATTAATACTAAAACAAATTTGTTGTCTCGCTTGATCGAAGGCTATTATTCTACCGGAAGGCTATCCGTAACATAAAATAACTCCAAGGTTCATTAAAGACCATTATCGTTCAGTCCTTCACCGGCTTATCAGGTGACCGGCTACTATGACTTCGGCTGACTTCTCCATCAAGCCATCCCGTGGCTATGGAGATCTCCCCAGGTAAGAACATCTTCTTTCCCCTGATTCCTGCCGGATCTACTACTTCGGTATTCATTTCGAAAGAAATGTTTAGGACATCACAATGATGTGCTTGCTCATCCAACCTTGTAGCCTCATATCCGGTTCCTGTTCGTCAGCACCAGGGTTTGTAGTCCCGCTTCCTTCAGTCCCAACTTCGCAGTTGGCAACCTTGCGGCTTACTAATGGTTCAAGGCGTCACCCCTGCCCATAAGGGACTTGCACCCTTTAGATTAATCTTTTACCTTTCGGTAAAAGAAAAGATGCCCATGCTGGGCACACACAAAGTATAAAATCAATGCTCAAACCATTGCCAAACCGAAACTCGGTGCTCTTTTGCAGCGCTTGATTGTCCGCAGGACAATCAAGCTCGCCAGCTCGCACAGTTTTTATACGAGACGTTGTGCGGCATTGAAAACGTAGCAGAGCGCAATCGGCAACTTTAAGTTTATCAGCGAAATTGGTCTTTTCGGGATGAAAAAAAGCTACGGGTTAGCGGATAATCACTCAGACGCAATCAATTCGCAAGTGGCGCTTTTTTTATTTTTTTTGGAAGTTTTAGCTTGTGAATATTAAAATATTTAGCCGATTCTGATCAGCCAAATTGGTAATTTTAAAAGGTAAAATTTAGGAATTTTTGCATTGTGAGAGATAAAATAAACGCAGCACAATCGAGTGGATGGCTCCGTCATCAAATGACGGAGTGCACCCCTCACACCACCGTACGTGCGGGTCTCGCATACGGCGGTTCAACAATGAAACTCATCTATTGTAGTATTCGATTAGACTAACATAACCTTTCATTTTTAAGCGTTTTACGGTGATGGTGGTACGCAGAATGGGACTTTGAGCCACTGCCCAGCCGCCCATTCGGGTACGACTCCAGGCATAAGCCTGGTCTGGATTAATTCCCAACCGAATAAGGTTTTTCCGTTTTCGTTCGGGCTTTTTCCAGTGATGCCAAATGCAATATCGTAAACGATTCCTTAACCATTCTTCCAGCTTTTTAAGCTTTCCTAGAATGGATGCCGGTTTGAAGTAGTTTATCCAGCCCCTTAGCAATAAATTGATTCTGTGGATACGTTCTTCAAAGCTTGCAGGAGTGGTCTTTTTGGTAATATATTTAAGTTTAGCCTTAAATGTATCCCATTTTGACGCTTCTGCCACAAGTTGATACTTTGCCTTTTCTCCTTTCTTGTAGGTTGGCACAAAACCAAATCCCAGTACCTGAAAGGTTAAAGGCTTACGTATTCCGCTTTTCTTCCTATTGATTGGAAGCTGGAGTTTATCCCGCAGAAATTTGTAGATACTATTACCTACGCGTTTCGCAGCGGGTTTACTTCGAACGTAAATACTAAAATCATCGGCATATCTCACGTAGCGATGTCCACGCCTTTCCAGTTCTTTATCCAGCTCATTGAGCAGAATATTGGAGAGCAAAGGACTTAAGGGAGAACCTTGTGGGACTCCTTTCCTGCGTTTATGCAACTTGCCGTTAATTTGTATCGGAGCTCTCAAAAATGACCGCAATAACTTTAAAGTAGCCCGGCATTTTACCTTTTTGAATATCAAGTCTAACAGGACATCGTGGGCCACTTCATCAAAGAAGCTCTTTAAATCAATATCGACGATGTTTTGGTAGCCAGAATTGATATTTTCAAGGCTCTGTGCAACGGCCTGATGGGCATTGCGGTTTGGTCTGAACCCATAACTGTACTTTTGGAAGTCTGGCTCAAATACTGGTTGCAAAACCTGATGTAATGCTTGCTGAAATACCCTGTCGACAACCGTGGGAATACCGAGTAAACGTTTCTTCCCGTTGCTTTTTGGTATTTCAACCCCCAGTATTGAAGACACCTGATATTCCCCTCGTTCTATCTGCCGGGCGTATTGTTTACCGTGAGCTTTTAGAATAGATTGGAGTCCTGTTATTTGAACGTTATCTATACCTGCTGCCCCTTTGTTTCGGTACACCTGACGGAAGGCTTGGTTTAGGTTCTTTTTACTTGTTAATTCTTTAATCATTAATACTAAAACAAATTTGTTGTCTCGCTTGATCGAAGGCTATTATTTTACCGGAAGGCTATCCCGTAACATAAAATAACTCCAAGGTTCATTAAAGACCATTATCGTTCAGTCCTTCACCGGCTTATCAGGTGGCCGGCTACTATGACTTCGGCTGACTTCTCCATCAAGCCATTCCGTGGCTATGGAGATCTCCCCAGGTAAGAACATCTTCTTTCCCCTGATTCCTGCCGGATCTACTATTTCGGTATTCATTTCGAAAGAAATGTTTAGGACATCACAATGATGTGCTTGCTCATCCAACCTTGTAGCCTCATATCCGGTTCCTGTTCGTCAGTACCAGGGTTTGTAGTCCCGCTTCCTTCAGTCCCAACTTCGCAGTTGGCAACCTTGCGGCTTACTAATGGTTCAAGGCGTCACCCCCGCCCATAAGGGACTTGCACCCTTTAGATTAATCTTTTACCTTTCGGTGAAAGAAAAGATGCCCATGCTGGGCACACACAACATCTAACTGCAATAGCCGCAAAAATGCGACTACGGCAGTTAGATCAACGTTGCCCACAAGCTAAGAAAAATGAAGAATTGGTTTAAAAAGAACATTTTCTTGATAATTTCCTCCATAGTGTTTTTTGGATTGGCTTATTGGGTAAACTATTATGAAGAAGATTATGAAGTTCCTTATTCATACGTGCTTTATTATATGGCGATATCATCAACTTCCAGTTTACTTCCTGACTGGATTATTTTAAAACAAATAAAGAATATTATTGGTTTGCCAGCTGCTCTCTTAATGCTGAGTGCACCCCTTTTTGAGGTGTTATTTTTTTTAATGTATGCCTTTGTTTTCCCCTTTTTTGGAATATATAAGCTCATAATTTTAATTTCAGACTTCTTTGATATTGTTTTGAACGCAGCAACAATCCTGTATTTAGTTTTAGTTATAGGAACAATTTTCACAACCCTTTTCTGTGAAAAAGTCATAAGACTAATTAACTACGTAATGAATTATGATAAGTCAAGTAAAAGAATAAAATCAAATTTGGATTTGGCGTTATCACTTGCAAATAAAAACAGAATTAGATTTGTTATCTACCTCTCCTTTTTTCTTTATTTATTAATATTTTCAATAGAAAGGTTAAATAACATTCAGGTATTCGATACGGAGCAAATAAACTTTGCAGTGTTTTATTCATTTGCCACCTACATTGCGTTTGAGCGAATAATGCATAATCTAAATCTGATGAAAATACAGCCCAAAGTATTTTATTCCAAATTATATAAAGCTTGGGATAGTCACGGTTTTTTTGATAAATTTAAATAAAAGCCAGTGGGCAACAATATATCCTATGAAAAGCAATAAGTCCTTCTCTCAAATTTAATATTTTATTTTCTATTTTATTTCATTCTGATGATGTTTTTGGAGTGTTGAAATGTTGGCAAGTCTTTTCAGCACCTGCTTACTTGTCAATATTTCAATACTTATAACCTGCTCAGCATCCTATATGTGGTCCTCGCCTGGGCGATGCCACCAGCATCATTATGATTTTGATTATAAAAGCCTGTCCACTAGCTAAAAAATGTGATCCTAAATTGGCCACGTACATTGTTTTGTGATCCAGGCTGAAATTGGTTTTGAGCTGGTTAGTATTATTTTTTTTATGCAACCACACCTATTTGATAGGGAGTTTCTGTTTTTATAACTGCCAGAGTTCTACTGAGGAGTTTGTGAGCTATTTTAATAATAATCTTTTTGTCCTCTTTTCCTAAATGTGTACGATAGTAAGCTTGCATTACCGGATCTGTGCGAATGGCCTGCCAGGAAGCTTCGACAAAATAGGATCGGATCAGGCGGTTTGACCTGGGATTCATTCCCATAGCTTTATTTGAAGCACCACTTTGATGTATTCCCGGGGCAATACCAACATAACCTGCCAGGTGTTTTAAGGAATTGAACCGGCGCAGGTCTCCCAGTTCTGAGAGAATGCCCACGGCAACAATTCCACCAATACCTGGAATACTTTTTAAGAGATAATAATCTTTTTTATAATGTTTACGACAATACGCGCGGAGTTGATTGGTAACCTGTCGCAACTCCTGATCTGTGAACCTGAAACTGCGCGGCTGTTTAAGGTTTCACGGGCAGTATCAAATTCAAAAGACAGGTTGTCCAGCCAGTTTCGGTATTTGTGGCTCCAGTGGTCATTATCAAATTCCTCGGGTTCTTTGATTCCGAAGTAAAGTAGCTGCATTTTGATCATTGATTTAATGCGGCGCATCTCTTTAACGAGATCATTTCGACGACGGAATAGACTGCGGAGTTCCTCTCGTTTTTTATCGGGAACTACAATGGTTTCCAGGCGGTCATCCTTGAGTTCCCTGCTGATAAGCTGGGCATCGATTTTATCTGTTTTGGTATGTCGTTCTTTTCCTTTACGGTGAATATCTGCAGGATTGACAACTAAGGATTTCCAGCCGTAGCTTTCAAAAGAACGATGGGCATAGTAGCCACAACAGCCAGCTTCATAGGCAGTGGAAACTTCATACCCGTGAAAATGTTTATTCACGTATTGAAATAACTGTTCAGGAACAGGTGGCATGGAAAAGGATTTACCTGCAAAAAGATCGGTGCTGCAATGTATTTTCCAGCTTCTCTTGTGAATATCAATACCAACGTATAACTTTGGAATTGAAGCAGTAGATTGAGTGTCCATATCTTATCGTTTTTTTTATTTAAGATACTTGATTTACTGCTTTTTCATCGATGCTAAAAACAATGCTTAATTCAGTCTCAATCGAAACTCCGGGCTCGCTTGCAACGCCTGATTGTCCTGCGGACAATCACGCACGCCAGCTCGCACAGTTTTTATACGGGACGTTGGCTACAATTAAAAAATACAGTACCAATGAAATTTCAACTACTGATTTTAATTCTAATGTTTTCTAATACAAATTACGCCCAATCAAATCTAAAGGACATCTGTGGGGGATTTCAAGACGATGAATATTTTCCTCTAGATATTCAAAAAAAGAAAATAGTTTGGAAAGAAACCTTCTATCAAGAGATCTTAACCGACACTGTTACCATTGAAAATAAGAATTATGTAAAATTTATTCAAAATTGGGAAGACGGATCATCCAACGAGATCTATTTAAGAAAAGAAGATGGAATGATTAGACAATTTGAAGAATGTTGTGAATATGACACCACTAAATTACCAGATAAAATTTTTGAAGGGGCAGAATGGTTAAGTGCTGATTTTAAAAAAAAGCACGTGGTTTTAAGTTTGTCCGGTAAATTGAGCACCCCTTTTTGTAATTATGAAAATCTATTAGTGGTTGAAGTTTTAACTCGTGACTTCAAGGGGTATAACTATTTTTATAAAAAAGGGTTCGGATATGTTGGGGCAACTGAGAATGGAAAACTTTTCTCATACGTAAGTCCTGACTGAATAACTACCCACAACACTATATGAAAACAATGCTTGAATCAGTCTTGAATCGAAACTCCGTGCTCGCTTGCTGCGCTGATTGTTCTGCGGACAATCACACCCCCCGTTCGAACAGAAATGAAAACTAAAACCTCTATAAAGCATTGTGAATTTATTTTTCGCACTAATATTGATTTCTGCCGGTCTGTTTTTCGGAATCAGGACCTTAAAAGATTTCATCAAAAGAGAAAAAACAGATTTTGTTCAGGCAAACAATATAAAAATACTACTTGGAGAACTGACTCTCATCATACTCGGATTAATTTTGTTATTCCAGTATTATTTTGACCAAACCTGATTAATCAAAAGAACTGCTAACTCCGCGGCCAAGGAAATATGGCCATTTTTAATCGCGCATGTCGCAACGCTAGGCGAGAATATATAAAAACAAAACTTAAATTGATCTCAAATCGAAAGTCCATGCTCGATTGCAATGCTGATTGTCCTTCGGGAAATCACGCTCACAAGCTTTTTAATGACGAAAATTAAGATTACCGGGGGGTTAGGTAATCTTAGGCTAATGCCAAAAGTTATTTAGCTGTTCAATTTTTTTCTCAAATTATCAATATCGCTAAATATTTTAGAGTCAATTACCCGAGCATAGATTTGTGTAGTTGATATTTTAGAATGCCCTAAAAGCTTTGACACCGTTTCTATTGGAACTCCATTTGCCAAGGTAACGGTAGTAGCGAAAGTATGCCGGGCGGTATGAAAACTCAATTTCTTTTTAATTTTTAGTTTATCAGTAACTTCTCTTAAATATTCATTAGTTTTCTGATTGGAATAAACCGGTAATAATTTTTCTTTCCCATCAATTTTTGGATGCCCTTTATATCGGTCTAGAATTTCCTGAGCTTCTTTCAATATCGGTATACGAACGGCCGTATTAGTTTTACTTCTTCTGGTATAAATCCAATTTTTACCATCAATCCCAATTTGCAAATGATAATTTTTTAATGCCTTGACATCTGCATATGCCAGGCCAGTATAGCAAGAAAAAATAAAAATATCTCTGTTAATAGATAATACGGGTTTTTCTAATATTTCATTTTTAATCTTTTCAAGCTCTGTTTTGTTTAGGCATACCATATCTACTTGTTCAAAACGTAACTTGAATTTTTTAGTAGGATTTTTTTCAATCCAATCCAAATCTCCGGCTAGGCCCATTAACTTTTTGAAACGCTCCATATGCTTCATTACTCCATTATTATGAAGACCTGGCAAGGCTCGTAAAAAACTTTCAAATCCAAGAGTAAATT
Source organism: Salegentibacter sp. Hel_I_6 (assembly GCF_000745315.1). Taxonomy (NCBI): domain Bacteria; kingdom Pseudomonadati; phylum Bacteroidota; class Flavobacteriia; order Flavobacteriales; family Flavobacteriaceae; genus Salegentibacter; species Salegentibacter sp. Hel_I_6. Next base: position 3,869,707 of record NZ_JQNQ01000001.1, read on the forward strand.
GATAATCAATCTGCTTTAAATAGATATCAGAAATATTTAAGTGTGTTTTTAGATATTTTTCAAGTAAGATTCTGTAGTGTAGTAGTTTTTCATTGTTCCATACTTCAGAATTTTATCCATTTTTTCTTTATGATAATTAATTAAATAGGTTAGTGTAAAATGTTGTTGATCACTTTTTAGGTATCGTGACTTGATTTTCTGTGCATTTATAATCTGGTCTTCTTTCACGAGAGTATCATATGCATCATATAATAATGCTTTGGTTTCATCAATCTTTTTATTGATCTGCTGACTTTCCATACTATTCCCTTTTATTCTATTTGCAGCCTGATTCCACTTATCAATTGGAATAGTACGTTTTAAACTAATTTCGAGGAATTTACCGTTAACGGTAATACGGGCATAAAGAAGGGCTAGATCTGATTTGTTTTTCTTTTTTCGGACAATAAAAGAAATAGAAAAGGTTTGACTGGTACGCATAGCTTTACAATTTAAATTAAACAATCATTAAGAATACGAAGTCAAACTGCACATGTAATTATAGAACATGAGACGTATAAAAATACAATAAAAAAGCTCACGATTAACTCACAGTTATAGCCATGAACTCACGATTAGGGATCATTCTCAAAAGTTGTGTGTGAATTGAAATAATAGTTTGATTTTTGTTTTCTAAACAGGAAGCATTGGATCCATATATAGACCTATTCAAGATATTATTGCCAGAATTATTAATCACCCATTTTGATCTTACCGGTCATCAAACAGAAGGAGATATATTACACCTACATTTTGAAGAGAAGCCGGAGATTCCTAAAGAGTTCTCCTCCCAGCTGGTCATAGCACACGGGTTCCATAAGGAAATAACAATCCAGGATTTTCCTGTACGTGGTAAAAAGGTATTCCTGCATATAAAACGCCGTCGGTGGCTCAATAAACAAAGCAAACAGGTTATTCAGCGTGACTGGAACTTAGTAGCACAGGGAACCCGTATGACCGTCGAGTTCGCTGCTTTTTTAAAAGTACTTGGTCAGTATTAAAGCCTCCGACTGTCATACCATCGGTGGATTTTACGGGGTCAATGGAAAGAAGCTCCAACGCCAGTACAAAAATTATTTAAGTGATTTTAAAGATTGGGATCAAAAATCCCATTCAAAGAAATGGCTCATCTTCCCCGAGAATATCAGCTCCAAGCTCTCTATAGATGAAACCGCACTCTCCAAAGGGGAGCTGTATACCATTATTGCCAATAAAAAAGCTAAGGGAAAAAAGGGCAGTATCGTAGCTATTTTCTCGGGAACCAAGGTAGAACCCATTATAGAACAGCTTCTTAAAATACCAACTTCAAAACGAGCCCGAGTCAAGGAGATCACCCTAGATATGGCCAATTCCATGAAAACCATTGCCAGGAAATGCTTCCCTAAGGCCATACAGGTCACCGACCGATTCCATGTGCAGAAACTCACCTTTGAAGCCCTGCAGGATATTAGGATCAAGCACCGATGGGAGGCTATAGATCTGGAGAACGAACAACTCAAACAAGCCAGGTTAAAACAGAAAAGTTTTAGTCCAGAAACCTTTGCTAATGGGGATACCAGAAAACAATTATTAGCCCGCAGCCGGTACCTGCTCTATAAAGCACCTTCAAATTGGACAGAGAACCAGCACGAGCGTAGCAAAATACTCTTCGAGCAATACCCCGATATAAAGTTGGCCTTTAAGCTTACACAAAGACTTAGAAATATATTTAACAATGCTAAGTCAAAAGAAGGGGCCTATACAAAACTAGCCCACTGGTACAAGGATGTAGAGGATACGGGGTTTAAGGCTTTTAATACCATAGCCAACACCATAACACTGAACTACAGATCCATTCTCAATTACTTTATCAACAGAAGTACGAATGCTTCAGCAGAATCCTTTAATGCAAAAATAAAAGCGTTTAGGGCTCAGTTTAGAGGAGTGAAAAATGTTGAATTCTTCTTATATAGATTAACTACAATTTTTGCTTAAACACAACAATATTAGGCTTGATCCACGATTAGCTCACATTAAATTTAAAATGTTTTGTTAAATATTGAGAAACAAAAAAGGGTAACTATATGAAAAACATACAATTACCCTTTATTTGTGATATTTTGATATCTTAAAAAGTCGGGATGACAGGAGTTTTAAAAGACCTTATTTGTCCTTTGAAACCGCGACTTTGTATTCTAAATTCTGGATATATTCACCGAATCATTCACTAAACTAGAAAGAACTATAAGATTAATTTTATTTGATCGTCTTTGGTGTTATAAAGATAGAAAAAATATTAATTTTAGTTTTATCCCAATATTTTTGGATATATAAATGGAATATAAGAATATCACCAATTATCCTCTTGTTCACTCTTCCTGATATATATTCAAATAGAGATTTATTAATAGAATTAATATGAACAATTGAATTTCTGGAATATTCTGTCATTGCACTTTTCATTTTTTTTCCTTTTGCAAATAGCTTGTCCAAACCCACCATATACTTGTATTATACCTTATGGCAGTGGTATTCGGCGCTAATCTGGGTTTACTGGGAATGGAAACCACACTACTTTGAACTCGACCTTCTTTTAAACCTCTGTAAAAATTTTAGTAAAAGCCCCCAGATAGTTTTTACCAAAAAAATCGTTCACTTCAAAAAAGGTGTATAACCAGCTTTGCCATGCACAGTATAATAGCAACTTTAAAACAATAGATGACTTAAGCATGGAAGACAGTGATTATGCCAGAAATTTGGCGGAACGTTTTTTAAGAAGCGTTCGTAAAGAAGGCGGTAAAAAACTTAAGGAGCTTGAGCTTCTGCATAATTCAAACACCTAAAAAAATTTACAGCACTCCAGTATCACTTGATAGCCCTATTCGTTATAAGGTGTTTTTCTCCAAAATTACTTTAATGTTTGGGTTAATTGCTGAAAAAGTGCAACAATAATACAAAACATTTCAAGGTAAATAAACGACGATTCAATACTATTCTATTGTAGTATTGTTTGATTGTCAAGACTTTTGAGTCATTAATCCTTTACATAACACTAATGACTCCAATAGAAGTTTTTTCCATGGCAAATGCAATAGTCCTACCCATGTGGTTCTTAATGATTTTTTTACCACAATGGAAAATCACAAGATTTCTAATAGCTCATAGGGTAATTCCAATAATACTAGCGGTCCTTTACACTGTTTATATCCTTCTGTATACAATGGACTATGGAATTATGGATTTTTCCAGTTTATCTTCCGTAATGACCATATTTACCCAGGAAAATGCAGTACTCGCTGGATGGCTTCATTATTTGGCCTTTGATCTTCTTGTAGGTATATGGATATTAAATCAAAACAAATTTCTGGGTTTGAATCAACTACTAATTGCCCCATGTCTTTTCTTAACATTCATGTTTGGCCCGTTAGGTTTCTTAATATTCATAGTCATAAAAGCAACTAAAAATAACAAACGATGAAGAACGAAACCGTAACCAAAGGAAGATTCATTCTCTCTTTTCACCAGGGAACTATTAAGAAAAATATGATTACCGATACTATTATTAGGCTATGGATAGATGCTCAAGGAAAAATTAATAACCTTCTTAAGCAAGTAAAATATGGAAGTTCAATGATTTACTGGACTGCGATAGTCATAATATTAATAGGCATTGGGTGTCTGGTAGGCCTCATCATCGATGACAGAACTCTTATGGGCGTTAATGTGTGGTTAAAACCTTTGAAGTTTTCAATTTCAATAGCGGTTTATCTTATTACCGTAGGCTATTTGATAACAAAGTATCCCTATTCAGAAAGAAAGAAACATTTAATAAATAATGCTACAGCCTGGTCATTGTTATTGGAATTTATAATCATTGTATTTCAGGCCTCAAGAGGTATTCACTCACATTATAACACCACCACCTCATTCGATGGAATTCTATTTTTGTCAATGGGTTTCTTGGTCGGCATAAATGTTTTATTAATGGTTCTGTTTATAGTTGATACAATACGTTTGAAACTGAACACCACCAAAGTTTTACAATGGGCAATATTGTTGGGTTGGCTTACAGTCTTTTTCGGTAGCTGGGTAGGTGGTCAAATGACCAGTCAATTGGCTCACAACATTGGGGTAGCTGATGGAGGAGCAGGATTACCTTTGGTCAATTGGAGCACTAAAGGAGGTGATTTAAGAATTGCCCACTTTTTTGCATTGCACGGCTTACAGATAATTCCGTTATTCGCTTTATGGGTTTCCAAAAAGTGGAGTTTATCCAGTAGAAATAATATTATTGTAGTAAGTATTTTTGGATTGTTATTCGCTTCTTGGATAGGCTTTATTTTTTATCAGGCGAAGCAGGGTATTCCTTTGCTCGCACAATAACTAATTTAATGTTTTACAATAAAGAAGAGCGTTTACTTTATTTAGGGTTTGATGATTTCTGGTTTAAAACTTTGGGCATTCTTACCTTAAGTTTTACCACGTATTTTCTATTTACCAATCCTTTCCAGGAACACCCAGTTAGCGAGATTATCATTAATTGGGGAATTTCGTTTTTGTTTTCCACCTTTGATTGGTTTATTATCAGGGCAATAATGATTCAGCTTCGAAACAAATTTCCTGACCTTAAGGATAGTGTACGGCGTATCGTTCTGTTTATTATTGCCATCATCATTACCGTAATTTTTGTAGATTATATTGGCCTTACGATGCTCTCATTTCTAACAAACGAAAATTATAATTTTGTTGGCCGATCCAAAGCATTACTTTCCATTATCCTTATCAGTATCATGACCATGGCAATTTATGAAGCTATTTATTTCTATGTGCGGCTTAAAAAATCTATTCGGGAAGAGGAACAATCAAAACAAGCCATTGTACAGGCACAACTGGACGTACTACGAAATCAGGCGCAACCTCACTTTTTCTTTAACACGCTAAATACGCTTCGTGATATCATCGATCAAAACTCCAAGCAGCAGGCCATGGTTTTCGTGGATAAGCTGTCCGATATTTATCGGTTTTTGTTGGAATCAGAAAATGCCAATTTAATTACCCTTAGAGATGAACTTAAATTTGCTAAAGCGTACACCCACATTCAAGCTGAACGTTTTGGGGACAATTTAAAAGTAATTTGGGATATTCCAGAAGTTTCCATGAAGGATATGATTGTACCAATGAGTATTCAACTATTGTTGGAAAATGCGATTAAACACAATGTTATTTCCAATGCTAAACCTTTAGTGATTAATGTCCTTGTCAAGGATGGTAAATTGGTAATCAACAATAGAATACAACCTAAATCATCGCAACTACCCTCTACTAAGATTGGCTTAAAAAATATAGAGCGGAGATACGCTTTGATTTCTAAGAATTCTATTGAAATTGAAAATGGTAAAGGGGAATTTACTGTTTCACTACCTTTATTAAGTACTTCTGAAGAAAAGAATAGTCATGAAGATATTGATCATTGAAGACGAAGCGCGAGCAGCAAGTCAGTTGAAGCGTATGATAAGCGCGTCCGGTTTTTATTATGAACTATTAGGCATAATTGATACAGTAGAAGATGCCATATTATGGTTTAAAAAAAACGAAGCTCCCGAACTGGTATTTATGGATATACAATTGGCCGATGGATTAAGCTTTGAAATTTTTCAGAAAATTGATTTGGAAGCTCCAATAATATTTACAACCGCATTTGACCAATACGCTATCCAGGCATTTAAAGTGAACAGTGTAGACTATTTGCTTAAACCCATTCAGCAGGAAAATTTAAATAATGCGCTTAGTAAATTCAACAAAAGCATTAAAAATGTACCGATAGAACCATACATTCTGAAACAACTTCTTGGCAGTATCCAGAGTAAGAATATACGTGAGGGGATATTGGTTAAGGAGGGAAATGGATTTCTACAGATCAAGACTTCGGAGCTATCTTATTGCTATTCAGAAAACAGCATCACTTTCGGTGTGGCTTCTGGAAAACGTTATATTATAAATGAAAATATTGATGAGTTATTTGATTCGCTTGATCAAAATAAATTCTTTCGAATCAACCGGGGACAAATTGTTTCTAAAACTTCTATTTCAAAAATAGAGTCATATTTTAATCATCGGGTCAAACTAGCTATAATAAATCCACGGGACCAGGAATTTATAGTCAGCAGATCCAAAACCAATGATTTCAAGGATTGGATGAATAGCTAAATTCTACTTCTAAATTAAATTGGAAAGCTGATCGCATGGGAAGAAATATCCTGCAAAACTTTAAAACGTTCAACTTCGGGTTTTAGTCCGCAAGATGTGTGCCTGTGGGCACAATCTTGATTGCTCCCGGTGGTCGCAATGAAAAAAAGAGATGTTTAAGGGTTATTATTATCATAAACAGAATAACCGATATAACTACTTGAAACTGGATCCTTATAAAAAGAATTACGCTTTTGCAACACAGTTGATAATTGTATAACCAGCATTTAAAAACTACATTTGGTTACTCAAAAGCTTAAACTTAATGAGAGAGGTTGATTTAGTAACAATTGCAGGGATAATTTCCACCTTCATAGCATTACTTTTGGCTATTTTTATTTTTTCGGTAGAATCAAAAAATAAAATCAGCAATAAGCTTTTCGCCTCTTTTTTGGTTTTAAATGCTTTGGAATTCTCCAGTTGGTTTTTGCGTCTATTTCTCGAAGAGCCTACTAATTTTGTAAATAACCTGCTTATAGCAAAGGATTTACTGGCTTATTTGCCAATGCCCATATTTTATTTGTACATATTATCTGTCTGTTATTCAGATTTTCAATTAAAACGGAAGCATTTATGGCATGCCTTGCCTTATTTAATCGCAAATTTAGTGATGCTCCCGAGGTTTTATCTGACCAATACCGCTCAAAAATTAGAACTATTCGGGGAGTATAATCATCTCTACGAAATTATCTTTTTACATATTTCGCTCCACCTGCAAGCTATTATATATTTAACCGCCGGATTTATAGTTTTAAACAAAGCCAGGAAAATTTTCCTGGAAAATTACTCCAGCAGTACCATAGCAACCTATAAATGGTTGTTTCAGCTATTGCTTTTTACATCACTGCTATATGCTGTCGCATTAATAAAGAATATTTTAAAGTATTACGGTGAAGTAGATGTATTTAATAATGCTCAAACTGTAGTAGTCTTGTTTGTTTTAGGTATTGTTTGCTGGTATGTGTTAAAAGCCCTTCGCTATCCCAATCTTTTTAGCGGGGTAGATTCCAAAATAGCTTTGACCCAAAATTTAGCTGATGAAAATGATAACGGGCAGGATCCAAATTACACCAACCAAATTGAGAACTTGACTTCTTATATGGAAACTGAAAAACCATATTTAAACCCTTCTTTATCTCTTAGGAATTTGGCTGACCAGATGGGAATGAATTCCAGGGAGCTTTCCATCATAATAAACCAGAAGTTGAATCAGCACTTTTTTGATTTTATAAATGGATATCGCATTAAAGAAGCCATGGATATTTTAACCGATCCGGCTAAAAAGGATGAAACTGTATTGGAGATTTTATATGAAGTAGGCTTTAATTCTAAATCTTCCTTTAATACGGCATTCAAAAAACATACAAGAAAGACGCCAACCGAATACAGGAAATCATCTTAAAATCTACTATTAAATAATACGTATAATTAACAATAATGAATCAGGTAAACTCATTAACAGTTATAGCAATCCTCTCGTGTTTTATCAGCCTGTTACTTGCTTCTTTTTTACTATCTGTAAAATCTAAAAATAAAATAAGCAATAAACTTTTTGCTACTTTTTTAATTTTAAGTGCCATAGATTTAAGCGGTTGGTTTCAATATTTATATCTCCCTGGTTTATCCAATTTTGGAATGGCGAAAAGTTTGCTTTCTTTTTTGCAAATGCCTGTTTTGTATTTTTATGTACTCTCTGTTTGTTATTCAGATTTTAAATTAAAACCAAAACATGCATGGCACATAATTCCTTTTGTGATTGCCAATTTAGTGATGATTCCGAGATTTTATAGTGTAAACACAATAAGTAAATATTCACTTTGGGAGGATTATAATAGAATTTATGAAGTTATTTATATTCATGTCTCTATAGAGCTACAGTTTATTATTTATATCATATTCATTTTTGTTATTTTAAATCGATATAAAAGAATATATCAACAAAATTTTTCTGATACTGGATCAAAAGTATTTCAATGGTTATTTCAATTCACATTCGTTTCGGCAGTTATTCATAGCGTTGTTATTCTAAAAAATATCTTAAAATTTGTGGATTTTAGGGAAAATACATTCGAATCAGTTCAATTAGTGTTAAGTATCTTAGGTCTAATCGTTATTTGCTGGTACGTTTTAAAAGCCTTGAGATATCCTGAATTGTTTAACGGAGTTAACTCAAATACTGTTTTAGTTGAAGATTTAAATCCAAGAGAATTCCATACAAATTCTAAGCAGATTAATCAATTAACTTCTTATATGGAGAAGGAAAAACCATATTTAAACGCGTCTTTAACAATCAGAAATCTAGCTGATCAGATGGGGATGAATTCCAGGGAGCTTTCCATCACAATAAACCAGAAGTTGAATCAGCACTTTTTTGATTTTGTAAACGGATATCGCATTCAAGAAGCGATGGATATTCTAGTCGATCCGGCTAAAAAAGACGAAACTGTATTGGAGATTTTATATGAAGTAGGATTTAATTCTAAATCTTCTTTTAATACTGCATTCAAAAAACATACAGGAAAGACACCTACCGAATTTAGAAAAATAGGCTTGAAATCAATCACTTAACTTAAAGTCGAACGTTTGCAAAACAAAGTCGAACTCATTTACAGCTAATAAATGAGTTCGACTTTAGGTTTTCGGTCGCCCTATACACACTGGTATCTCATTTTTGTTCCATCAAAAATATAATACAAGATGAAAACACAAATGAGAACATTAGCGTTCCTAATGCTAGTATTAATTCCAGGCATTTTTTATGCGCAAACGATCAAAGGTAAAGTCGTGGATGGAACTGGGGTAATCCCTTTTGTTAACGTAACTATTATTAAGGATAATGACCAAATTATAACCGGGACTACCACGGATGAAAATGGCTTATTTTTAATAAAAGTGGAGCCGGGAACATACGATGTTGAAGTAAGCTTTGTAGGATATGCTACAATTGTAAAAAATGTATCTGTAGAGGATGATATTAATTTAGGGACAATTAATATGAAGGCAGATGCACAATCCTTAAATGAAATTGTGCTTGTATCTGAACGAAGGATTATAGAACAGGAAATTGATCGGCTAGTTTTTAATGTTGAAAAAAGTATAGCCTCTACTGGAAGTAACGGAATGGATGTTTTAAAAATAACTCCGGGTGTCCAAGTTCAAAATAACACGCTAGAGATTTTAGGAAAAGGGGCTACTCAGGTAATGATTAATGGCAGAATTTCTCCTTTACAGGGTGATGAATTAATGAGCCTATTAAATGGAATCTCAGCGAGTGATATTAAAAAAATAGAGGTTATTACTAATCCCCCAGCAAAATATGAGGCATCTGGTAATGGAGGCCTAATCAACATAGTATTAAAAAAAGGTGTTCAAAATTCTTGGAGAAACTCAACCACGCTTTCTTATCATCAAAACAGGTTTAACTATGGTGCACTCAGTAATAATTTCTTTTTTAATAAAGATAGAATTTCTATTTCTGCAAGCATAAACGCTACCAAGGGAAATGTTGAAAATTTAGAAGGGCTTTTAATAGATTACCCATCCAATTTCTGGGATATTGACGTGGATTCAAAATTAGGTAAAGACCAGTTTTCGGGCCGGTTTTTAGTTGATTATAACCTTTCTGAGAAAACGACGGTTGGCATACAATATTTAGGAAACAATACAGCGCCTGATATAATGGCTACAACTACTTCTTCTATATTTGATAATGACGACAACTTAGAGCGAACCTTGGTCAATAAGGGTGATAATATGGTAGATAATCAAAACCATAGCTTAAATTTTCACGCGATAACTCAGTTAGATTCTTTGGGCAAATCCATTTCTTTCGATGCGGATTATTTTACATTCGATTCGGAAAACAGCCGTGATTTTTTTAATGAAGAATTCAATACAGCTGGAGTTTCACAAGGTATCAATTCCGCTGCCCTGAATATCTCCAACCAGGAGATAGAAAATTTTAGTTCAAAAATAGATGTAGAGTTTCCACTAAATAAGATAAACCTTTCTTATGGGGTTAAGGCAAGTTTTACGAATACTAACAGCGATGTTTTATATTATGATAAAACTTCTGGCTCTGAGGTTGTAGACCCAAATAGGTCTAATGAATTTCAATACAAGGAAGATGTATTGGCTGGTTATATTTCTGGAAATACCAAGTTGAGTGAAAAAATACAGATGCAATTTGGTTTACGCTTAGAAGACACGAAAACCAAAGGTGTTAATGAAGAGCTGGATCAAGAGGTATCTAATAAATATACAAAGCTGTTTCCGACATTTTATCTTTCATATGCCAAGGATGATAACAATAATTTTGCTTTGACTTATGGAAGAAGAATTGACAGGCCAAATTTCAGAAATTTGAATCCTTTTCGTTTCTATATAAATGCAAATAGTTATAGTGTAGGTAACCCTTTCTTACAACCTTCATTCTCCCATAATATTGAACTATCGCACATATATAAAAGAAAAGTGAATTCAAGTGTTTTCTTAAGTATAACTTCAGATGGTTCAGGAACAGTCTTTACCACGGATGCAAATGACCAAACGCAAATTATAACCAGGCAAAACTATTACAAGCAATTTAATTACGGATTGAAAGAAAATTTTTCTTTTACAAAACTTAGGTGGCTGAAAAGTCAAAATAGTATTAACGTGTTGGGCTACCACACTGAATTTATCAAAGATTTTGGCACTACACCTAAAAACGGGGTTCAGATTTATTTAACTACGAACAACACTATTCCCTTAAGCGATAAAACGAGTCTTCAAGTAAACTCATATTATAGTTCACAGCATGACAGAGGCTTATTTAGTGTCGGGGAAATGTTCGATTTGTCCTTAGGCTTACAGCATAATTTTACTGATAGCCTTACAATGTCCTTATTATTTAGTGATGTTTTTAATACAGCCAGTCTTAATAATTATGTTTCTTCTGTAAATGGAATAGAGCAAATTTACAGGCAAAATGAGAGTTCCAGAAATGCTAGAATTTCACTTTCCTATGAATTTGGAAATAAAAAAGTAAATGTTAAAAATAGAAATTTCGGTAATAGTGATGAACAAAAAAGGAGTAATTAAAAATTGCTTTTAAAAACTATAACCATAAGTTTCAACAAGGTTTAAATTAATAAATGGCTTACTGTATTGTGGCAGGTTACCTTCTAGGTTTTACTTTGTAAAACAGAAGGTTTCTGCCTATCAGCTTTTGAACAATCTCACTTAAGCCTATCCAATTCTTCATCTACTTTCTTCTGTAGAGGTGCGTCTTTTATATTTTTTCCGAAGGAATATTTTAAACCTATGGCTATTTCCTGTCCGTCTGCAAAAAACAGGCTGTTTGTATAAATATTATTGATTTGATAGGTTTCCCCATAATTCATTTGCTGAAAAATGTCATTGAAGTTTAAACTCACTTGCAATTTTTCAAAAAAAGTTCTTGAAAAGGATGCTCCTAGAACAAACATGGAGTTTCTTTTATAAATTCCTTCATATCTGGTAGTCTGTCCCCAAAAGTTAATAGCGAATTGAGTTTTAGGGATTATATCGAACTCATTATGGGAATAATAATAAAGAAAAGGTTTGGCTTCGAATGCCTGAATTCCGGCTGCATCCATTGTTTCAGAATATGCAAATAAAAGGGAATTGGTAGAAGTCAGGAATTTATAGGTTGCGGGTGCAGCAAGTTCCAGGTACATTCCATTTTCTCTTTCCAAATTATTGGGAGACATAATTAAGCGCTCCATCTCTTCATTAAAATCAACGCTATAATACACAGGATCTTTCTCGGTATAATAACCCACCTCAAATGATAATTTTTTCCATTGATAATTCAGGGAAACTTCATCAGTATACGTTGGTTTTAAATTTATGTTTCCGGAGAATTCAAGGAATGGATTAAGATAGGCTCTAATTGAACTGGCATTGGAATAATTGGGTCTTTGAAGGCTTCTTTTGTAATTTATAGACAGCGTATTTTCATTTTCCAGAGTATAATTAAGTTGTATTGATGGTAACCAATTGAGGTTATTCCGATCTATAACTAAATTTTGTTCTTGGTCATAATTTCCCTTCACTTGGCTTTTCTCTATTCTTAATCCCATTCGATAGTCCCAATTTTTAAAGTTTCCGGAAAGATCGGCATAAGAGGCATAAATGGATTCTTCATAACCATAGTTTTGTGCTTCTGAATTAATATATGTATATGCATTTGCCTTGGCCAATGCCAGGTTGGCCCCTAATGCAATATTAAATATCGAACTAATTTTATTTTCATAATCAACCCGCATACTGCCCCGTTTGATACTAAAATCCTGATCTCTTAAATCTATAAATTCATAATCCTGCTGGTTGGTACTATTGTATATTTCCGTTTGCAAATCCTGGCCAAATCTTGAATATTGGCCACCCAGAAACAAAGTTTGCTCCTTGGAAAAGGATTTATTAAAGTTTATTTGGGAAGTAAGGTAGTTTTTCTGGGCTTTATTCTGGGTGAGTGTTAATATATCGGTTCTTTGAAAACCGTCATTCAAAAAAGTTTCTGTTTCTATGGGAAAGTCCTCACTATCGGTTCTGAAATTGATGCTTGTTGACAGTTTGGTGTCTTCATCGAGATCATAGGATAAGTTAAGTCCGGAAACGATTTGCGGTCTTGGTGCAGATGTAACCACATTATAGCTGGAATAAATATCCTCATCCAAAAGCGTAAATTCTGATTGATTACTTTCCCAATGATGTAACTGGTTATATTCAAAATTAGCAGTAAGGGCAAAATTATCTTTTCTATAATTTAGTGCGGTTGAAGCATAATTATTAAATCTTCTTTTAAAAGATGCTGTTTCAGCTAAACTCACATTAAATCCGTTTCCGCGCTGATCTTTCAGGTGAACTATGATCACACTTCTTCCGTCGGCTTCATATCGCGCACCGGGATTATTTATAATTTCGATATTCTTAATATTGGTCACTGGAATAGAATTCAATTCCTGAAATTGAATTTGTTGGTTTTCGAGATAAATTAACGGAATTCCCTGCCCTAATATGCTCAAATTTTCGCCATCTGGGCTGATCTGAACTTTAGGAAGTTTCGCGAGCACGTCTTTTGCTTGTGGAAGGGTTTCAAAAACAGAATTTTCAACATTTATACTGATATTGCCGTTTTTATAAACTAGTGTTTTTCGCTTAGCAGTTATTTGTACTTCATCCAGATGATCAGGAAGACTTTCCAATATAATGTCAAACCGTTGATCTTCATCCAAATCAATGATTTTTTCAAAAATTTCATAATTAAGTACTTCAACTTTTAACCGATATCTACCACTTTCAGCATCCAAAGAAAAATCCCCATTCTTGACTATACTGAAATCGATAAGCTTTTCTTGCTCGTTTAATAAATAGACCTGTCCCAGGGAAATTTTTTTATCCTGTTCATTTTCTACATTTCCCGATAATGTAAATATGTTTTGGCTAAAGCCAGAGAAAGTGCTGATCAAACAAATAATAATAGCTAATTTTTTCATTTAAAAATTTTGAAACGAAGTAACTATTTGAGGGTGTAAATAAATTGAATTTTAAGTCTGAAAAAAGGACTAGTACCGGTAGGAGATTAAGAATTGGCCTGTAGTTCCTTTCGATTTTTAACCCCTAATTTACTATAGATATTGGAAGTATGCGTTTTTACGGTACTTAGACTTATAAAAAGTGCTTCGGCAATTTCTTTATTTGTTTTCCCTTCCTCAATAAGGTTTTTCACCTTTTTTTCTTGGTTACTCAAAGATGGGTAAGAAGGTTTTTCCTTTTTATTTTTGAAATAACCAAAGGTCAATCCACCTATGGCTATTAAACCAACAAAATTTAGAACAAGGCTTGTTTGATATTTGTTATTTGCTTGTTCAAGACTTACTTTCCGGATTTTATTTTCAAAATATAAATAGGTCCGGGGAGGTAGTTCGCTTTGTTCAAACTCATCGAGTAAGGCTAAATAATACTTTTTATTTTGAATAATATCTTTTACCAGAAGCCCTTTCTTATCTAAGGTTTCAAGACCTTTAAGTTTAACGATTAAAATTTGGGTGGAATCTTTTAGATAGGCTTTAGTTTCGGCCAAATAGTTTTCCGCATCGTAATCTGCCCTTAAATCACTCTCAAAAAGGCGGTAATCTAGCCAGGCTTTTTCTGCATTGGTACCCCAAACTCTGTATTCAACTTTTGTCTTGCCTTTAAGTAAAGATTCTTCAAAATGGCGAAGGGTATCTTCTAGGGCTTGTTTATTTTCTAAAGCTATCGATTTTCCTTTCTTTTCAAGAAATTGGTGAGTAGTATCTAGAACCTTACTATATCCTTTTATACTTAAAAGTATGGTGAATAGAATAATAAATGGTGAAATCTTGAAAATCTTCATAGAAAAAAATATAGGATAAAGTTAATACTGTTTTTTTGATATATTAAAAATGACCAGGTATTTACTTTTTTCATCTTAAGCATTTTCCTTTTGCGGGTTAAAAGAAAATAATATGTAGCTCAGGATGAATATGAAGTTATGTCATTTTCATTTAATTCTTCCAGCGCCATCACATTACCTTTTGATGCCGTTCATCTTCAAGCTTTAAAATTATTGAGGAGCTATAAATAGCAAAGCGGTTTATGTGCTCCGGTTAATTTTAAAGCTTGTTTTCTTTAGCATCGAAAGGTAGGGTGATGTAGGAAGGCTTTTAATTGAATATCAGAAATCCTGATCGGTGAATTTTAGTTACCGTCCAGCGTACTTGAGTCAAAAGCTTTCAGAATCATCTTATTTACCAATTCAACTTCAAAGCTTTTTGGCTCGTGTCCAAGACAATTGTAATGAAGCTCTTTTGCTGAAATAAAGCGTTTGCGAAATGGAAGTAAAAGTGGTGAGTGACATTTGAAGTAATTAGTTTGATGAAATATTAAACCGTTTTAAAAATATAATTTTCACACTGTTATTTTTGAAATTGTCGCAAAAAACCACCTATTTATAGGGCGCGCGAGAGCGTTTGTCGCAAATGTAGTGAAAAATAACAGCCTAAAAATAATTAATTCGCTGAAATACAATATTTTATGATTCCGTAACACTGCGTAGCGTGTTATCCTCTTGCTGTGTGTCCTGAGTTATCACGGGAGTATAATAGAACCTAAAAGTTCATTGAAATGATAACATAACTTTGATAATGATGATAGAATTTTATGAAGAAACAGAAACGAGCTAACCCCATTTTCAGATGGTAAGTTAGAAGTCTCACGGTACCGTTTCGTAAAATGTTGGCCTATCGAACAAGATGTTCAGGCGTATTGTTCAAACCGCCTTGTGGTGCTTGTTTTAAGAGAACAGGTACTGAGCGACAAGATCTGGTGAGAGTATGGGAGTTGAACGTAAGTGAACCTCTATGGACGTGTCGAAAGTGACCTTTACGGTGTCAAAATCGAGGAGAGAGCAGCTCCGAGAGATTAAGTATGGTGGATACCTGATTACTGACCATACGACACCCGGCATATAGGAGGCAAGAATCATACTCAGGCATTATCAAGGAACAGGAGAACCAATATCTAAATGAGAAGCAAAAATGGTAAAAATCCCGAAGCGGAAGAACCAGAAAGTAGCGACGTTAGGTATTGGGACGGATGAAGTCGTAGTAGCGAAAATACTCTAGAGAACAAGATTAATCATCTTGTGAGCAAAGGACTTCACTCAAGCATGTTCATTTATTGTATTACAACTTAAAGAAATTTAAGGATGATTTTTAATGAAGAACACAAGACGCAACCTATTAGCAGGTTGCAGGTAAATGAAGCTTTTAAGAGAATAAAAGCCAACAAAGGGAGTGCTGGAGTAGATGGATTATCCATTGAAACAGTAAGTAGTCAACCACGGAAATATCTGTACCCATTATGGAACAGGATGGCCAGTGGGAGTTACTTCCCTAAACCTGTTCGACAGGTACTAATCCCAAAAGGGAAAGGTAAAATGAGACCCTTGGGTATTCCCACTGTAGTTGATCGGGTTGCCCAACAAGTAATTGCATCGCAGTTAAACACAATAGTTGATCACACCTTTAGTCCAAGCAGTTTTGGGTATCGTCCCAGGAAATCTGCACATGATGCCTTGAGCCAATGTCGTATAAATTGTTTACGATATAGCTGGGCCATTGATTTGGACATAAAAGGATTTTATGACAATATTGATCATGAACTGCTACTGAAAGCTGTTCAGCACCATACACAGGAGAAGCATATTTTGCTTTACGTGAAAAGGTGGCTGGAGGCACCAGTGCAATTATCGGATGGAACGCTGCATAATCCAAATGGTAAAGGCACACCACAGGGCGGAGTAATCAGTCCTGTATTAGCTAATATCTTTATGGATATTGTATTCGACAAGTGGATCCAAAAGCGTTATCCTGATATCCAGTTTGAACGTTACGCTGATGACATTGTGGTTCATTGTTACCACTTGCCTCAAGCTAATCGACTTCTTGAAGAAATCGAAAGACGATTCAAAGAGTGTAAACTGGAAGTGAATCAGGAGAAGACAAGAATAGTTTACTGTCGCAGAAATCAGAAGAAAAGACCAAGGTTTAAAGTCAAGTTCCAGAAGTTCGATTTTCTGGGCCACACCTTTAAACCCAGAGTAGTCAAAATAAGGGGCATAATGAAACTAGGTTTCACCCCTGCCATCAGTCAGAAAAGCATCAACAGGATAAATGAAGAGCTCTTCAGGATGAACATTCATAAAATGGTACAGTTCACGTTGAACAAAATTGCATCTCTGTTGAGGCCTAAAATCAGAGGATGGATAAACTACTACGGTAAATTTCGACTGGGAGGCCTTAAGAAGCTATTTAGAACATTGCACATTCGCTTGACAAAATGGATACGTAATAAGTACCGTAGGTTTAAGCGAAAGCAGTGGGTCCTTGCGCTACGACATCTACAGAAAATATGCAGGCTCGAACCTTACCTGTTTGAACATTGGCAATATTCAGGGCTTAAACCTTAAAGTCTTGGCTGAGAGGAGCCGTATGAATTGAGAGATTCACGTACGGTTCTGTGAGAGGTTTAGGGGTGAAATTCCCCTTTACCTACTCGACATACAAATTTTTCAAATTTGCGACCTGATTCTAAGCTAAATTTTGATCTTAATCTCACCAAAACTTATATTAATTAGTTGGTCCTCCTTTTTGTATTTTGCTCAAATAATTGATCTAATTTTCCCATATCTGAACTCAACTTATTCTCTAAAACCCTGGCATAAATCTGTGTAGTAGAAAGTTTCGAATGACCTAAAATCTTCGAAACCGTTTCAATAGGTACACCGTTTGATAATGTTACAGTAGTGGCAAAAGTATGCCTGGCAGAATGGAAAGTTATTTTTTTCCTAATTCCTATGGATTGCATAATTTCTTTCAGGTATTTATTCATTTTTTGATTTGAAATTACCGGAAAAATAGTATTGGAATCAATAGGGAAATTTTGATTCTCATATTTTTTTATAATTGCATTTGCAGCCCGTAGTAAAGGAATTTTAACTGATTGCTGAGTCTTCTCTCGTTTGGTATAAATCCAGTCTTTGCCATCCATACCTTTTACAAGCTGATCGGTAGTGAGTTCTCTTAAATCTATATAAGATAAACCGGAATAACAGGCGAATAAAAACATATCCTTGACCCGTTCTAGAGATTCGCTTTTAAATTTAGTTGATACTAATATTTCTAATTCTCTTGAGGTCAAAAATTGCCGGTCACTTTTCTCAAATTTCAAGCTATAATTCCTGAATGGGTTCTTTTCAAGCCACTCCAATTTTACAGCCAGATTAAGTAGTTTCTGTAAACGTTCCAAATGTTTCATCGCCCCATTATTGCCACAAGTTTTTTGCCCTTTCTTGGGTTTATAACTTCTAAGGTACATTTCAAATTCTGTAATGAACTGGTAATTGATGTGCTTGAGGAATATATTATCTGTTTTTTTCTCCTTCCGTAAGAATTTTTCCAAATATTTAGCGGTAGTGTAATAGTTTTTGAGCGTACCCCATTTAAGAACATTCTTCATTTTTTTATTATGGTAATGAATAATGTCCCTTAATGTCCTATGATCTTCATCTAAGCCTAAATAAGAAGCTTTAACTTTTTCTGCAGTGATAAGTGAATCTTTATCCAAAAGCTTTTTCTGGGTATCAAGTAATTTGGAATAAACCTGGTCAAGATAACTATTCAGTTCTCTAACTTTAGGAGTATTTCCTTTGAGTCTTCCTTTGGAATTGTCCCAATCATTCACTAAAGTTTTTCTTTTCAAGCTCATTTCAGAGCATTTTCCATTTACCGTAATACGGGCGTAAATAGATAATTCTTCTTTGTTCCGATTGAGTTTCCTGGTAAAGAAAAGTACGGAGAATGTAGTAAAATCAGGCATTTCGAGCGTCTTTTAGTTAAACATTTTTGATACCAAGACGAAAGTAAAATCAATAGTAATGTCCTTCTAAGATAGTGAATTGTTGGAAAGAAAGTATTCACCGAATCATTCACTGAACAGGGTGAAATCAAACAATATCAAATGATATCAAAAAACAAAAAAACACTGAAAACCAATAGATTAACAGTGTTTTTATATCCGTTTAAATACGGTTCGTCGGGATGACAGGACGCTTTTAAAACGCTCAAAACCCCAGTATTTATATGGTTTCACGCAGTTCCAATTTTTTGAACTCACGATTAACTCACAATTTAAATAGAACGTATTGGTGCAGTTTGATATTCTATCACATCTGAAATTTATAAAATTTAAAATTAATTTCTATATAGGATAAAAGTTATTTTTTCCTTTTTATAATTTTTTAAAGCTCTTGGAACTATTTCAAATATCAATCAATACTTTGAATCATAATACAAACAATCCAGATTTCTATACTTGATTAGATATTGTCATCTCATTAAATAGGAACCTATCTGATAAGGAAAGTTTAAGTGGTTGAGTTTTAAAAGTTACCAACTATCCTCTTTTTCCGTCTTCCCTGAAATATAGTCATAGAGGGACTTGTTTATAGAATTAATATAAACAATCGAATTATCGGAATATTCTGTCATTGCACTTTTCATTTTTTTTCCTTTTGCAAAATCCATAATTTTTTTATTGTTCAAAACATAATTTTCATCGTTTAAATATGCATTCTCAATTGTTAAACGATATTTTTCATCTTTAAAATCAATTCTTATAGTGTAATGTAAATCATAGTTCATCGTAACTCCCATTGATTTATAAGTACTAAGATTTTTTTTAATTCCTGAAAATCTTAAAAAGTTATCTTCAGATTTCCCCTTCATAACAAAATCAGGATTTTTATAATTAAGGTTGATCCAATCAACTGCTTTTTCATAAATATCTTCGCTTGACTTATCAATTTCAATAACATTAGGGTTTGGAGTTATATCTCCTTTATTATTGAATTCAAATAGTGTCTGAGAATTTAATTCAGTTCCCATTAAAATTACTGTGGTTATAAAAAAAAATTTTTTCATTATTATTTTAAGTTGATTACAGATATATTTATAATAGTGTGACTTGGGATTTAAGATACTCTTTCATAGAATCTTTGTCTACCATAAATTGCAAATCGTTTAGGGAAGGAGCCTTTTTTCCAATCCACTAAATTATTCATTATAGTATTTATTTTTCTTGATGTAAGCCTATTTAATTCTTGCCTTTCTTTTCCAAACGCTTCGCACCAAATTTCAGCGGTGCACACAATTTCTCGCTGATGAAGATTTTTAAAGTTATACTCATTTAATTCCTCTCCTTTTAAAAATTTTCTGCGTTCCAGCAAATTGAGGTTATGCCAATTTTCAGGAATATTTTTCTCAAGAAATTCTGCTATAATGGAAGCATTTTCATCACTTTCATTATAGCCCATTTTTGTGGCATAAATAATTTCCTCTTTAATAATATGATGTTCTTCAGCTATATATAATAAACTTGTTATAAAATCAGAATGAATATTTCTTTTAATAAACTGATTTTCGTTTTTAAGTAATTCGCTCAATTTTTCTTTAAAAGTATAAGAATCAATTGCTTCATTCTTGAATTTTTCATGTACACCTCTTAAGTACTCACTAACCTTCCTAAAAGAATCAATATTTAAGAAAACATGAGGGGGAGAATCCTTCTTTTTGCGGTTGCAGCTCTGACACACAGGAAGAAGATTCCAGGGTACATCCTGCCCCCCTTTAACAACAGGATAAAAATGATCAATTTCAAATTGCTTGCGGCTTGTGGTTACAAATAAATCTTCATTACAATAAGGGCATTTTTTATCAAAATAACTTAATGCATCATAAATAGCCTCGCTTTTACGTACAGCTAGGTTATTTATGCCCAAACTAATATTACCACTACTTTCACCGTCAAAGGTATTTTGTTCGGAGAATTGGTTCTTTAAAGCAAAAATCTCCTCTTCTTTTTTGTTGAGTTTATTACTCAGTTTGCTTTTTGTAGTAAGTAGCTCTTCATTTTTCTGGTTTAGCTCTTTAACTTGTTCTTCAAGATCATTTTTAATTTTTGAAAGTTGTTGATTTTGCGTGAGTGTACTTCGGACTTCATCTTCTACAGAAGAAATAGTTTTATTTAACTCTTTTAGATGGTTTAGTCTATCTTCTAAAGAATTCATTTTTTTATAAAAAAATTATCAATTTTCATTAGTAAAAGCATAACAGTCAGCTTTCCAAAAGGGATAATATATTTTGTATTTTCTCAGGTGTTTAACTATAGCATTTAAAACAATCCCTGCAATTATTCTTTGTTAAACTGTTTTAATGTATTTTCCAAATAAGCCACCTTATCCTTTTCAGCCTGAACCAGGCGCTCGTAAAGCTTTTTATTCTCCTCGTAAGCTTCTACTAGTTTATCTAAAGGATTGAAAGTACAGTGGAAATTATTTAAAGGACCATTATTAACACTATTATCATTAAAATTATTAATGTTATGAAAGATAGATTCTTCTGAGAAATTTTCGATCCCTTCTTTAGTCACTCCTAAAATCTTAGCCACACTTTCCAGTTTTTCATCTTCTAGGGTTTCACTTTTTTCCAAAGTAGAAACACTTTGTTGGCTTATGCCTAATTCTTCGGCAAGAGTTTCCTGTTTCATTCCGCGTAATTCACGAATGCGGGCAATCTTACGGCCTATATGGTTGGGTTTAGTTGTTGTCATAATTTCAAAGATAAGGAATCATTTTAAAGTTTTAAGACTTTTCACAAGCGGTAATTTACAGGCTACCAGTGGTATTTTACAAGTGGGCCTGGTTCGGTACGGCGAGTAATTTTCAGAATTTGAAGCCAGAATCAATAAAATTACTGGCTTAGTAATTAAAATTTCTGCCCATAACTCCAAATATATAGAAAATGCATTAAAACGAAATATGGGAATCCGTAATAACATCAACTGAATTCTTTAAAATCACAATGATCATGAAAATTAAAAACATACCGCAGCACGTATTGGATCGACTAGTAAAGGTAATCAGGTCTTTAATTCATGTCCATTCCATTTACTGGATTGCAGCCACCAAGAAAAACAGTTCATCAAGCTATAAGTTTAATTCTAAGGCTTATCAACATCTTGAAGAGCAATATGAATTCACACTGCTTATAATTAGCTACGAAGATATTAACAATCCCAAACCTTTTATGAGCCAGGTGTTTAATAAAATGAATGAACATGTGAAATTGTATAGTATTCATTATTCATATAGTGATATCATAAGACGCTTAGAAGAAGGAGATAATTTTTTAAGTCGGATTCTCTTACCCGAAAATTGTATTTTTCAGGAAAGGGCTTTATTCCTTACAGGTTATTGTTCTCACCCCAGGGAATTTCAGGAAATAAAAAAAGTTTGGGAGTTTAGAATAAACCGTGCGTTTTATTTTATGGATAAAATCAATATCGGTGATACAGTATATGACGAAAGTGCTAGAATGGTTTTAGTTAGTCAAACCATAATGCAAACCTGTGCAGCGCTTATTTGGATCTACTGGGAGTGGAAACCCCACTATTTTGACCTTGACCTTCTTTTAAACCTCTCTAAGAGTTTCAGTAGAAGTCCACGGATAGTTCTACCCAAAAAATCTTTTACCTCAAAAAGAGTTTATTCTCATCTGTGCCATTCTCAGTTTAATTTAAATTTTAAAACGGTAGATGACGTTACCTTAAAAGATAGTGACTATGCAACTGAATTAGCCGGCCGTTTCTTAAGAATCGTGCGTAATGAAGGAAAGAAAAGACTAAAGGAACTTGAATTTCTTCACTATCGAAATACGCGAAAAGAAATTTTTGTAAAATAAAAATAAAATTCTAATAGCAGAGGCAATGAAAACAAAGAAAGAGAAAGTGAAAATTTTAAAGGAGATTCATCAATTATATCAAAACCTAGACGGACTGCCGAAACCGAATTCGAAAGGAAATTATTCCGTTTCTTATGATGTCAATAATAACTACCAATTATTAAATGATATCATTAGCCTGTTGGAAGTCTGTGCATTTGCCCTCGATGGAAATGGGATGTTATTGGCTCCAATTAACCAGAAAGCCACCAAAGAAGAAAGTGTTTGCCGGGTTTTAGAATTGATTATTGGATTAATGCCCGATTACCAGATGCATTTTATGGATAGAATTAGCGAAAAATTATCTGAATTAGATGTTAAGGAAAAAGAAAAAGTACCAAGCCAATGATTTAAATTTTGGTTATGAGTATTGGAGATAAAAGTTGCGATTATGAAGGAATTTATTTTTTCCACCCTGAGGGAAAAAATCAAAACAGGGAAACAAAGAACAACAATTTACTTTACAAACTTTAGAAGGAAGTGCAAGATGTGTGCCTGTGGGCACAATCTTGATTGCTCCCGATGGTCGCAATAAAAAAGAGATATTTAAGGGGAAAAACAGAATAGATTAAATTTGTATATATTTTGACGCAACCTCTTGATTGAAAGTGCATCTATTAATTAAATATATTAATAGAATTTGTCAAAAAAATTATAAAATGAAAAAGGTTCTTCACCCTGTAATCCTGATTATAGTCAACATAATTGTATTTAGTTGCGCTAGTGATGAGAGTGAAACGGAAGGTACACTTACTAATATTGAAGGCACGGTGCAGGGGTCTACTTCTTGTAATACCGAGAA
This sequence comes from Salegentibacter sp. Hel_I_6, assembly GCF_000745315.1. Classification (NCBI taxonomy): domain Bacteria; kingdom Pseudomonadati; phylum Bacteroidota; class Flavobacteriia; order Flavobacteriales; family Flavobacteriaceae; genus Salegentibacter; species Salegentibacter sp. Hel_I_6. The sequence continues at coordinate 3,893,158 of NZ_JQNQ01000001.1, forward strand.
AGAAGAACTTGCCTATGAAATAGTTCCTAGTAATATTGAACTTTCTGTAAGCTCTATAATAACTGCGACTTTACCTGAAGAACTTAAAGAAGAAGGGCTAAGAATAAAATTCGACATGAAACCTTCAGGTAAATATATTACCTCCTGTACAGCCAATTTCTTGCCTGATCAATTCTATGAGGTTTTTAATGCAAAAATCTTAAATGATTAGTATAGGTTTTGGTGCGTCTGGATGAATAGCACTTTCATTTTTTTAAACCTTTGCAACCATCGGGCGCAAAGCAAGATTGTCATTACAATGACACATCTTGCTTCCCTTCTCATTTATGCATTTTGAGAACGAACTACTGATTCATTTAATTCAAGGGTTTGCTGTAAAAATATTAACCGTCCCAGATCTCAATCACTGAAATAATAAAATTTACTTTTTTCATCTTCAGCATTTTCCTTTTGCCAGGGCAAAGAAAAAAATATGTAGATCAGGATGAAATGGTTTATTCTCAATTTTTATTTACTTCTTCCAGCGCCATCGCATTACCTTTTGATACTTCTTCATCTTCAAGTTTTAAAATTATAGAGGAGCTATAAATAGCAAAGCGGTTTATGCGCTCCGGTTAATTTCAAAACTTGTCTTTTTAGCAGCAAAAGGTAAGGGTGATATAAGAAGTCTTTTAAAAGAAATTCTGAAATCCTGATCGGTGAATTTTAGTTACTGCTAAGGCGGACTTGAGTTAAAAAGCTTATTCGATATTATTTTTTCAGTATTTATTATGCTAAGCTTTTTGGCTCGTGTCCAAGACAATTAGTAATGAACCTCTTTTGCTGAAATGGAGCTTTTGCGGATTGGAAGTAAAAGTGGTGAGTGGCATTGGAACTAATTAGTTTGCTTTTGAAGTATAAACTCCTACCGAATTCTTGCGAAGAGATGGGCGTATGCATTTAGACCTTATGTTATTATGGTTAGCTGTGTTTAAAGTTTCGGACTGGTTGCTATTGTTTTATAGAAAACTTCCGGAACATCTCTGCTGCTCTTGATTTTATTTGAAGTCTTGACTTTGCCTTAATGGATACTATTTTAATACATACTGGCTACATCACTCTAGGTTTTATAGACCTTTCCAGCGGGGTATATCCACAGGGGTGGATATATTTCGAATTCACATAATTTATAAAATACTTAAAAACAACAGTTTACATATTCAAGAAATCGAATGACATCGCTCTGCGTGTCACCCTCTTGCTATTCGATTTCGTCCCGTGGAGGGACAAAATTTTCATACAAATTGGTTTGCACCAATTACATATCATTAAGAGAATAGAAAAATCATTTATATATTTTAAACGGGTATAAACATTTTGCTAAAGCCTAACTGCAAAGATTATTTTATTACCCCTCTACACTAGTTTTTCACTCAGGAACTCGGGTAGGACCACCTATAGGAGGTGGTCCAGCAGTTAAAGAGTTGTCAGCCACCTCCTGCTTTTCTTTACTCAAATGCCAATAAAAAAACTGCTGGATATTTTCCATGGCTGAATTACCATTATTCTCCTCCCAGGTAACATTTATATCCTCAATTTTAGAAATATTTCTTATTTCGGGTACAACTTCTTTTATTTTATCAAAGATCAATTTACTGTCTAAATTTAGAACCTCGGTCAGGTAAATGAAATCTTCTTGCTTGAAAACACCTTGAATGTCCCTATTCCACAAATGAGGAAAAACCCTAATAAAAGCAAAACTGTTTTCCTTAGAGTCAATGTATTTTAAAATATAATTCCCAAATTCATTGAAATCTCGTTTAGCCCATACTTGCATGATCATCTTTGCAACATCTCTCTTTTCAAAAAAGGGGTGGCTATGAGAATCTTTAACTTTTGCTACTAGTTTTTCTTCAATTTTATCTAAAAATTCAAATTTTTCACCTCTCTTAGAGAATATACCTAAGTACCAACTTAATTGAAAATAATCTAATGATTCTGTAATGGAAAGAATCAAATCTTTATTATCTTTTGGTTCTAGAACTAATTTCTTGGCGATTACTTGGATTATTTCTATTGAATGTGGATGTAAATCGGACACCTCTGAAAATCTATCAATATTTTGTATTAGAAAAAGAATAAACCTATTTTGAAGTTTCCCTTTTATCACTTCAATTTCAGTTGCGATGCGATACACAATTTTTCTTTCACCAGAAGCCTCAATCATTTCATTTAGATCTTCCAAAGCCTTATCATATTTTCCCGGACTTATGTTTGCCAGAAAATTGGAAAAAGAAAATTCTGAAATTTTTCCTTGTGTATGGAAAGAAAAATACTTTTCAAAATGATTTGAATGATTAATCCTCAATTCTGCATCTAATGTTCTATTAGGTTTAAGTATAGAACTTTGATATGCTGATACCGTTCCAGTTCTGACCATTGGAAACAAAAAATCTATGATTTTATACGCTTCTGAATGGCTTTCTAACAGTTCTTTTCTTAATCCTGTTTCAACATTGTTCTGAGAATAAACATCATTGAAATTAATGTTTTCAATAAATAGATTACTAGATTTAAAGTCGCTTGCGTAGCGCTTTATTGCTTCATAAGTTTTAAAATATTTTATTTTAATATATTCGATCCAGAATAAATCATGAATGTTAACTTCGTTGCCAATAGCATATACGGAAATGGCAAAAGAGTTTATTATTCTTATGATCTCACGTGGTGAGCTGAAGTAACTGCCTCTCAAGCTCTCCAACAGTTCCTTTAAATCCGTCGTCTTTACGTTTGGAGAGGTTGATAGTACTCCTTTTATTTTTTCTTTTACAAAAAAATCCAAGTCTGCTTCTTCTATTAGCGGTAGTTCTAAAGGTATATTGATTATTTTTTCAAGAAATTCTTGTCCTGAATGCACATCATTTCCATATCTGTTATGGATTGCTTTAGCAACATAGTCAGGATCTAAACAAATTAAAAACACTAAGTTTTTAAAATCTGCATTAATTTTGATTAATTTAAATAATGTAAATATTTCATCTTTATCGAGCCGATCTACATCATCAATGAATACGATAATTTTTTTATCGGAGCTACTTAATGTTTGGTCAATTTCTTCTTTAAGCTCATTCAAACTCTTTTCTTCTCCTTCTAAATCCTCACCTAATTTCTTTAGTATTTCATATGGCTCTATAGTAACGCCAGCATTAAATAGTTTTGGAATACCTACTGAAGCAGATAATTTTACCGCCTTCAAATATCTACTATATTTTTTAATGAGCTTTCCTGCTTTTATTAGATTTTCGTTATCGCTGTAATTAAGTTTTCTGCTTAAGGTATCAAAGAAATCAAAAAGCATTTCTTCCTTTGTCTGATATAACCAAGGATTATAATGAAATTTAATATAAGGTTTGTCTTCCTCTTCCTTATGAAAAATTTCGATGTTGTTTTCAATGAGATTTAATAGAGAGCTTTTCCCAGTACCCCATTTTCCGTAAATCCCAATCGTAAGAGGTTCAGGATTATTAGAATATCCTCTTATTATGTTCTGAATTTTTTCGGCAAATGGGAGAAAATTTAATGAATCATCTTCTATGTATTTTATTGCTGTTTCGTTAGTTATTAAATTCTTGTTTTCCATTATCCACTTGTTGAGTATTTCAGAAATAGTTCTATAAAAATATCATTACTTTCTAAATGTAAGTATTTCTATAAATAAGGATTTTGAATGGATGGTCAAAATTTTTAAAAAAATCTTTTTTACTCGTTTAATATACTTACAAAGTCTAAGCAGCGGAAGTTCTGCAAGATCATTACTTAAATATTTAACTTAATTCTCAATTTATCCATATCACTCGAAATCTTAGAATCAATCACCCTAGCATAAATCTGAGTGGTCGATAATTTGGTATGTCCCAAAAGTTTAGATACGGTTTCTATGGGAACGTCATTGGCTAAAGTTATCGTGGTTGCAAAAGTATGACGTGCCGCGTGAAAACTTAATTCCTTATCGATTTTTACCGCTTTGGTAATTTCCCGTAAATATTGATTGGTTTTCTGGTTAGAATAAACCGGAAGTAAAATATCACTAGAACATACCTTTGGATGATCCTGATATTTTTCCAGAATTCTTTCGGCTTCCTCCAATAATGGAATTCTAAGCATCGTATTGGTTTTGATCCTTCGGGTGTAGATCCACTTATTCCCATCCACACCAATTTGAATATGTTTTTTCTTTAGCTCCTTCACATCCCCATAGGGCAACCCCGTATAACAACAGAATACAAAAATATCTCGGTTGATATTGTGAGTAGACCTTCTGAATTTTTTGTCTTTTATTTTTTGTAATTCTGCTTTAGACAAGTAGACCATATCCACCTGGTCAAAACGGAGTTTAAACTTTTTGGTAGGGTTCTTTTCAATCCAATCTAAATCTTCGGCCAGGCGCATCAATTTTTTAAAGCGTTCCATATGTTTCATGACTCCGTTATTTTGAAGGCTTGGCAAGCCCCTTAAAAAACTTTCAAATCCCAGTGTAAATTGGTAATCAACCTGTTTTAAATAAATATCCGAAGTATGGTACTGGGTTTTTAAAAAGCCTTTGAGATAGTTTTCCGTAGTTGTATAGTTTTTCATAGTCCCATACTTTAAAACCTTACCCATTTTATCCTTGTGATAATTGATCAAATAGATAAGCGTATAATGCTGCTGATCACTCCCCAAAAATCTAGCTTTGACGGTCTGCGTGGTTACCAGCAGGCCTTCTTTTAAAAGACCGTCATGGATTTTATAGAGCTGCGCCTTTGTTTCATCAATTTTTTTATTGATTAGCCGGCTTTCAGAACTGTTGCCAGTAAGTTTACTGGCTGCTTGATTCCACTTGTCAATCGGAATAGTACGTTTTAAACTGATTTCAAGGGATTTGCCGTTTACGGTAATTCGGGCATAGAGGATAGCTGATTCAGGTTGTTTTTTCTTTTTTCGAATAATAAAAGAAATGGAAAAGGTTTGACTAGTACGCATAGCTTTGTCATTTAAATGAAACAATTAATTAAGGCGAAAGTCAAACTACCAATACATAATTATGGAGTACCGGTAAGCTAAAAATACAAAAAAATAACTCACGATTAACTCACAAATTTAACGTGAACTCACGATTAACTCACTTAAAATTTAACACTATTTGTTAAATTTTAAGCACAAAAAGAAAGGGTAACTATATGAAAACCATATAATTACCCTTTAATTGTGTTAAAATATAACTAGTTAAAGTCGGGATGACAGGATTTGAACCTGCGACCCCACGCCCCCCAGGCTCAAATTTTACTTTTCATTTAGTAGTATTAGCTTTCCTTTGTATTGATTATCAATACTTTATGATTTTAATAAGTGTATCTAAATTCTTTTGTTTTACCTTTATATGGTAATTTGTTGTACGTATGTTGTACGTATGTTGTACGGATTTTAAAACGTTAATGGTAGGGCTTTACTGCAATAATATTATAAATGTAAGCATTTGTTGTACGGATTTAGAACATTAAAAATTCAAAAATGGCGGTTGTAAAAATAGTATTGCATAAAGTTAAACGTGCTGATGGTACTTTTCCTGTCAGCTTAAGAGTAACTAAAAACAGGAAAACAAAATATTTCAAAACTATATTTAATGTATTTCCTGAAGAATGGGATGCCAGTGCGGAATTATTCAACAAAAGACATAAAAACTATCTTCAGGACAATAGGCTACTTTTAAAATTTAAAGAACGTGCGTTTAGGATTTATTCCGAACTACAGCTTAAAAATGAAAGTTTTCGACTTTCTGAATTTGAAAATGCTTTTCGAGTAACCTCCAATCCTGAATCAAAGAAATTTTTTTATTTCTGGAATGATTTAATTCAAGAATTTAACTCAGCCGGCAGAACTGGCAATGCAAGAATTCATAATGAAGCTTTTCTAGCCCTTAAAAAATTCAATTTATCAACTCGACTGGAGTTCGAAGACATTACGGTTACCTACTTGTCAAAATTTGAAACGCATTTGCGTTCACTGGGTGGAAATGATGGTGGTATCAGTTTGCGAATGCGAACAATTAGGGCTGTTTTTAATAAAGCCATTGCACGAGATATAATTTCAGCGGACATTTATCCTTTTAAGAATTATAAAATTTCTAAGCTTAAAAGCAAGCCTGCGAAAAGAGCTCTTGACTTTACCGAGATAATGAGAATAGTAAAGATGGATATATCAAAATATCCTCATCTTTTACATAGTCATAAATATTTTGTTTTCAGCTTTTATACCCGGGGAATGAATTTCGCTGATCAAATTAATTTAAAATGGTCTCAAATTAATGGTGACAAAATATTTTACACCCGGTCCAAATCAAAAGGAAATTTTAATATTACTATTCTGCCACCTGTTAGGGATATTTTGAATTATTTTAAGGCAAGATCTATTGGCACAAAATATGTTTTTCCTTTACTCTTGCAAGATAACTTGACCCCGCTTCAAATTGAAAACCGTAAACATAAAACGCTAAGTAAATATAATAAAGATTTAAAAGAGATCGCTACTATCTGTAATATTGATAAAACTTTAACCAGCTATGTAGCCCGACATAGTTTTGCGAATAGCTTAAAGCAAATGGGCGTTGCCACAGATGTTATAAGCGAGTCACTGGGACATCAAAACCTAACAATTACCCAGGCTTACTTGAAAGAATTGGATAGCTCAGTATTGGATGCAGCAAGTGAATTGCTACTTTGAATCTCAAGGTAGACTATAGTTTTTCACAAAGTAGTCGATATATTCGGGCAGTTGAGTCCAAGGTTTTATGCTCTTTAGTTAAAAGCTACCCCCGTCTTATCTTATTTAAAAACAGTTAATTTTTTATTTGCTGTTCTTTTTGAAATACGTGTAGAGTTTCCTTAAGCTCGTAGAAAAGAAAGTTATCATGTGAATCTTTGTTGCAAATTGATTGCTCTGGATAAATTTTAGGTCAAAATTAAAACAATATTTTCTGGATAGAATTTTTTGCACACCCTGTGCATAGCTATTTTGTTATCTTTACATTGTGAAAATAATTGCATTCATACTATCTATATATGTATTTGGGCTAAATTTTTTAGCCTGTAATGACAGTGATTCGTCGCAATTAATATATGATTCAGAAATAACCATAGTATCCGGCCAGAATCTGGACCTCGATCACACCCATAATCAGGAAGCGGATTTATGTCCTCCATTTTGTAGCTGTCATTGCTGCCATGTACATACAATAGATTTTGGTTCTTCTAATTTCAAACCTTTAATCACGGAAATTCCTTCCAAAACTTTCGCTCATTTTGACAGCTCGGTGGAAGAACCTATCCTTTCTTTTTTAGATCCCCCAAAAGTATAATTCAGTTTTTATAGGATAACTATATCCTTTCTCGTCCTGGAGTTCTACAAATTCTCCAGACCAGTATTATCGATTTTTTCAACTCATAGAAAATATCGAAATGTTTAACTGAATTAATTTTTTATATGATCAATAGAATCATTTCATTTTCCATTAATAATAAATTTATTATTGGGCTACTTACCTTAGCACTTATAGGAACAGGTATTTGGTCCATGATGACCGTTAACCTGGGATCGGTGCCAGATATTACTAATAATCAGGTTCAGGTGATTACCCAGTCACCTAATCTTGCCACAGAAGATATTGAACAATTTGTAACCTATCCTGTAGAACTTTCGATGGGTAATTTACCTGGGGTTACAGAGATTCGCTCTATTTCACGTTTTGGACTTTCGGTAGTTACTATTGTTTTCAAAGATGATATGGGAACCTATCTTCCTCGTCAACTTGTACAGGAGAAACTTAATGAATTAGGGGAGACCATACCCGATAAATTTGGAAGTCCTTCAATGGGGCCTATTTCAACCGGATTAGGTCAAATCTATGAGTATACCATACAACCAGAAAAGGGTTATAAAACTGAATATTCTCCTATGGAACTTAGAACTATTCAGGACTGGATAGTTAAAAGGCAACTTACCTTACTGGATGGGGTGGTGGAAGTAAATTCTTTTGGAGGCTCCATAAAACAATATGAGGTAGCAATAAACCCGGAAAAATTAAACAGTATGGGTATAAGTATTTCTGAGGTTTATGAGGCTTTGTCTCGAAATAATGTAAATACAGGGGGAGCTTATATTGAGAAAAATAAAATGTCAAATTTTATTAGAGGTGAAGGTTTAATCCGTTCACTGGAAGATATAAGGAAAATTGCTATTACTACCGAAAATGCTGTTCCGATAACTATTGGAGATGTTGCGGAAGATGTTCAGTTTGGAAATCAGGTACGCTATGGGGCTTTCACCCAGGATGGAGAAGAAGCCGTAGGTGGGATAATTATGATGCTAAAAGGTGCCAATCCCAATGCTGTAATTCAGGATGTTAAAGATAGGATGGCAGAAGTTGAAAAGTCACTTCCTGAAGGTTTAACCATAGAACCAATTATTGATCGGAGTGAATTGATAGCCAGAACGACTGATACAGTCAAAACTAATTTACTGGAAGGTGCATTAATAGTAATTTTTGCCCTGGTATTATTATTAGGTAGTCTAAGAGGTGGTCTTATTACCGCAACCACGATTCCACTATCACTGCTTTTTGCTTTTATTTTAATGAAACAATTCAATGTCTGGGCTAATCTAATGAGTTTGGGCGCTATTGACTTTGGAATCATTATAGACGGTGCAGTGATTATCATCGAAGGAACCGTGTATGAAATACAAAAACGGATTAGATCAGGCAAACTGAAATTTACTCAGGCTAAAATGGATGAAGTAGCCTATGATGCGGGAAGTACGATGATGAGTTCCGCGTTTTTTGGACAGATTATAATTCTTATTGTATTCACTCCTATACTTTTTCTTACGGGGGTAGAAGGAAAGATGTTTAAGCCTATGGCTTATACCTTCGGTTTTGCGATGATTGGAGCTATTTTCTTATGTCTTACCTATGTCCCTATGATGTCTGCCCTATTTATGAAACCCATTCAGAATAAAAAGAACTGGTTTGGAAAATTTGAACGCTGGTTGGAAAGGTTAAGTGATAAGATAATTGGTGGAATCCAAAAAGTGTATATGCCTTTACTGAAAGGGGCATTAAAACTGAAGCTCATTGTTGTTGGGGCCGCCGCCATTCTACTTGTGATAGCCGGTTTTATCTTTTCCAGAATGGGAGGAGAATTTGTGCCTCAACTTGATGAAGGAGATATTGCCATGCAGGCTTTGATCAGACCAGGGAGTTCATTAACAGAATCTATTGAAGTTTCCAAAAAAATAGAAAACATACTCCTAGAAAATTTCCCTGAAATTAAAACGGTAACCGCAAGGATTGGAGTAGCCGACATTCCTACAGATCCAATGCCAATGGATATCGCAGATATGTATCTGATCCTTGAAAAGGATAAGGATAAATGGACAAGCGCTGAAACTAAAGAAGAACTTATAGCACAGATCAAGGAAAAACTGAATAAAGAACTTACAGGAGTAAATCTGGTGTTTACTCAACCTGTAGAATTAAGGTTCAACGAATTATTAGAAGGAGTAAGAGAAGATATTGCGGTTAAACTATATGGGGAGGACCTGGATGTGTTGTCGGAAAAGGTACAGGAAATGGCTAATATTATCCAGACCGTACCTGGAGCAGGAGATGTTAATCCTGAACGAACATCTGGGCTGCCACAAATGACCGTGAAATTTAACCGTGATAAAATTGCTCAATATGGCCTGGATATCCAAAAAGCAAATGATTATATAAGTACTGCTTTTGCGGGAGGAACCGCAGGAGTCATTTTTGAAGGAGAAAAGCGATTCGATTTAGTAGTAAGATTTGATGAAGAACATAGAAAGAATATTGATGACTTGCGTGGAATGTATATCGATCTTCCCGACGGAACTCAGGTACCGATAAAAGAAATAGCAGATATCGAATATGTTCCGGGCCCTATGCAAATTTCGAGAGATAATACCTACAGAAGAACCTATGTGGGTGTAAATGCCCGGGGAAGGGATGTAGAGTCAGTCGTTAATGATATTCAGCAAAGATTAGATGAAGAATTAGAATTACCTCCCGGGTATTATATAACTTATGGGGGGGAATTCGAAAATCTTCAGAGTGCTAAGGACCGCTTGATAATTGTTGTACCCATTGCCCTTTTCTTGATATTTGTTCTTCTATATTTTGCCCTAAAATCGTTTTCCCAATCTGTCATGATCTATATAGCCATACCCCTCGCTGCCATTGGAGGTGTTTTTGCCCTTTGGTTGCGGGGAATGCCATTCAGTATTTCTGCTGGGGTAGGTTTTATTGTATTATTCGGGGTTGCAGTTTTAAACGGGCTGGTACTAATAAATAGATTCAATTCTTTAAAAGAAGAAGGAGTAACCAGTATAAGAGATAGAATTTTTACAGGAACCAAAGAACGAATACGACCTATTATGTTAACAGCAACAACAGATATTTTCGGTTTTTTACCAATGGCATTTTCCACATCAGCCGGTGCAGAAGTTCAACAACCACTTGCTACGGTGGTTATAGGTGGGATGCTTACAGCTACACTGCTTACGCTGGTTGTATTACCAGTACTATATACCCTTGTAGAAAGAAAACGAGAGAAAAAAGAACAGAATAAACTAGGTTCTTCCAATTCGCGATCTTTAGCTACGATTTTGATAATTGGCTTAGTTTTAGGCGGAACCTTTTCTGTAAATGCACAATCTGATGCAATGTCATCTGAATATTCACAACAGGATTCTTTACAAACAATTAGCTTGGAAGAGGCTAGAGAAATCGCAATTAAAAATTTTCCCCAGCTAAAAGCTGCCCAACTTGAAATTGAAAGTGAAGAAGTACTGCGTAAAACCGCTTATGATTTTGGAAATACCCAAATCTTTACAGGAAAGGAAGAAGTAGGAAATGGTTCTGATGGAATTTATACCCAGATTGGCGTCCAACAACAAGGCATTGATATTTTCGGAATTGCCCCGCGTTTAAAATTGCAGAAAGAAAGGGTCGCATTGGCCGAAAATGCTTTAGAATTAAATACTTTAGAAGTTGAACGTGAAGTAAGTAGAGCCTGGGCGTCAGTTTATACCCGGAAAAAAATGTATCAGGTTTACCGGAAGATGGACTCAATTTTTGAAGACATTGAAAGGGCCGCAAGGATTCGATATGAGACAGAAGCTACCTCTAAACTCGAATATCTTGCCACTTCTAATCAGGGGAGTGAGGTAAAAATACAATTAGAACAGTCCTATCGAAATTACCTGAAATCATTGCAGCGCCTAAACCTCTGGTTTGCCAGTGATACGATCTATGATGTACCAGATTTGCCCGTTGAAACCTTAGACGAACCTTTGAACTTTCTGGTAGAGTCCCTTGAAAATCATCCATCGCTTCAGGTTTCTGAACAAAGGGTGGATATTGCAAAAGCAATTACCAGAGAACGAAAATCAGAATTTCTGCCCAAATTTCAGGGCCAGTATGCCAGGCAGGAAATAAATGGACAGTCGGGATTCTATCAATATCAATTGGGAATTCAAATCCCGCTATTTTTTGGACCGGAATTAGGACGTACACAAGAAGCTAAAGTCCATCGAAAGATTGCCGAGCAAAATTTTTACCAGGATAAACTCGAACTGGAAACCGCCTATAAAAATATGCGGGAAGAATTCATCAAATGGAGAAACTCCTGGAATTATTATAAAAATGAAGCGCTTCCATTGGCTAAGGAGCAACAGGATGGAGCTGTATTAGCTTTTAAGGAAGGAGCTATAGATTATGTAACCTTCCTTCAGAATATAAGAGATGCCATTAGAATTGAGGTAAATGCCTGGGGTGCTTTCGATGATTATCTCGATAGCCGGTACCAACTTGAATATTACCTTGAAAATTCAAATTAAAAACTAAGAAAGAAAACGATATGAACATAAGATCAATAAATATTTTAATGCTTGCCTTATCACTTACATTGTTTTTTGGGTGTGAAGAAAATTCTAATTCGGAAAAAGATACTCAGGAGTCTAAAGCATCGGATTCTAAAGAAACAGAAGGTCACAATGAAGAAGAAGGCGGGATGCGCTCGGTAAATCTTTCAGAGATGAAATTTAATAGTTTGGGAATCAAAGTAGATACCTTACCTAAGAAAGCATTATCAGGAATAGTGGAAGCCAATGGACAACTAGAAGTGCCGCCTCAATACGAGGCTACCGTGACTGCCACCTTAGGTGGGAATATTAATTCAATAAAAGTTATTGAAGGTGATAAGGTAAATAAAGGCCAGGTATTGGCATATCTATCCCATCCCAATTTGACGAAAATACAAACTGACTATATCAATGCCTTTAACCGGATGCAGTTTTTAGAAAAGGAATTTGCAAGACAGAAGCGATTATACGAGGCTGAAGTTGGTTCAGGAAAGTCATTTCAACAAACCCAGGCAGATTTTCAGTCCGTAAAGGGAGAGGTAAGTGGTTACGAATCCCAATTAAGACAGTTAAACTTGGGTGCCTCTCAAGTCAGAAATGGCAACCTGTATGAATATATCCCGGTAGTAAGCCCCATTGAAGGTTATATAGAAAAAGTAAAGGTGCAAATTGGCCAATACGTAGAACCGCAAACCAGTATGTTTATGGTAGTTGATAATGAACATGTTCATGCCGATCTAATGGTTTTTGAGAAAGATATTTATAAGGTCAAGGAAGGCCAAAAAATATCTTTTACGCTGGAATCGGTTCCCGGTAGTAACCTGACCGGAGAAATATATTCTGTAGGGAAGCAATTTGAACAAAATCCAAAAGCTGTACATGTGCATGCAGAAATCAAAAATAAAGAAGATTATCTTATTCCGGGGATGTATATTAAAGGAAAAATTCGGACAGGAGAAGAAGCAGTGCCTGCTCTACCTGAAGAGGCAGTGATTGAAGAAGATGGAAATCCTTACATCTTTACGGCTCAAAAACATCAGGAAGAAGGTAAAACAGAATGGGAATTAAAACCGATACAGGTAAGGACAGGGATAAATGAAGATGGATGGGTTGAAATTAAACTCCTGGAGCCACTTCCAGAAGGTACTTTAGTTGCTTATAATAATGCCTATTACCTGGTATCTGAAATGCAGAAAAGCCAAAATTCCCATGGTCATTAAATAGAATTTTAAAAATTTAGATGGATGGGCTCTCTGTAAAATGTTTGTTTTAATTAAAGTTTCAGAGGGTTCATCCTTAATAAAGAATTAATAAAACAACGATGAAAGAAATAAAAGCATTTATAAAGCCAAAACGGGTTCAAATAGTGATAGAATCCCTTAGCGAAAGCGGATTCAAAAGTATGACGCTGTCTCAGGGGGAAGGTACCGGAGCATTTAAAGCAAAAGGCGCATCGCCTTCTTTGGATTTCCGTGTAACCGACAGCCCGGTGGTAAAGTTAGAACTGGTATGTCAAAATGAAGAAGCACAATCAGCAATCGATATTATACTTGAGAATTCAAAAACAACTGAACCCGGTGATGGAATTATTTATCTTTCAGATATTGAAGATGCCTTCCGAATAAAAACCGGAGAATCTTTGAATCGATCTGGATTAAATAATGATGGAAATGAGTGATATCGAAAAAAATTTAGAGGCACACGAAGTTCGGCCAACAGCCATGCGTATCCTGATCTATAAATTTATGGCCAAAAAAGACAGGGCTGTAACCCTTACCGAAATTGAGAATGCTTTTGGAAAAGCAGACCGGGCTACATTATCTCGAACAATACGCACATTTGAAGCAAATGACATTGTGCATCAAATAGATGATGGCACAGGCATACCAAAATATGCGCTCTGTGAAAGTGATTGTAATTGCGAAGTAGAACAGGACTTACACATCCACTTTCATTGCAATAATTGTGATGAAACTGTTTGTTTGACCGATCATAAGATTCCACATATTAACCTGCCAGAGGGATATATGGCAGAAAATGTAAACCTGGTAGTAAAGGGAATATGTGAGAAATGTAGTGGTGTTTAATTTTTGAAGAGCAAGGAAGCATATAAAAAAGAGGTGAAAATGGAACTATATAGTATGGAGATTACCAAAATCAGTTTATGGAAACGGAAAGAAAAAACGATTTAAAAAAGGCAAGAACGCTTCAAATATGGAATGTCATTTATGATACCATTGAAGTAATAGTATCTCTAATTGCAGGAATAACTGCCAATAGTTCTGCTCTTATAGGATGGGCACTGGACAGTACAATAGAAGTGATAAGTGCGGCCACTTTAGGCTGGCGGCTGCATGGCGAGCTCAAGGGCATTGACGAAGAAAAAGTCAAAAAACGCAAGAAGATCACCCTTTATGTAATTGCAGTATCATTTACGTTGGTCTGCATATTCATCTCGTATGATTCAATCACAAAACTCCTTAGTCAGGAAACTGCAAGTTGGAGTACTATGGGATTAATCATTTTAATTATTTCTCTAATTATCAATCCCATTCTTATCTATTTCAAAAGAAAATATGGACATAAGCTGGACAGCCCAGCTTTACTTGCCGATGCCAAGGATACCTTTATCTGCCTATACCAAACCGTAGTTGTTCTTGCCGGTTTACTATTGGTAAACTGGCTGGGCTGGTGGTGGGCAGATCCTGTCGCGGCACTGCTCATTGTACCTTATGCAGCAAAGGAAGGTTGGGAAGCCTATACTAAAGGAAGAGAAATCAAGTATAACATCACTTAAAAGACAGACATAACTATGATCCATATAACCAAAACAGAAAAAAGCAATTTGATACCCGCTACTATCTATGGTAAGATCACTAAGGAGGATGCAGAAAAAATTAATCCCTTGATACATAATATTGTTAAAAATGGGGATAATGTGGATTTCTTTTTTGAGCTGGTTAATTTTAAGGGTTATAATCTCAAAGGCTTGTGGGAAGATTTAAAGGTTGATGCAGCTCATATTTCCAATTATGGAAAAATGGCATTTGTGGGTGCGAAAGAATGGCAGCAATGGGCTGTTGGAGCTACTAACTTTTTTACTGCTCGGAAGTTAAATATTTCGACCTTACCGAAAAGGAAGAGGCTAACAGATGGATTTTAAACCAATAGGGATATGAAAAAATTACAACTGAAAATTCCGGTATTGCTACCTCAGGTGCCGAATGAAAAAGATACCTGTGTACAAAGACTTATTAATGATCTAGAAGCCGAAGAAGGACTTGAGAGGGTTCATATAGCAGATGAAAAGGAAGATTCGGTTCCACTTCTTTGTTTTCATTATGATCCTGACGTTATCTCTATTGATCGCATTCAATCTTTGGCAGAAAGGACAGGAGCAAAAATTACAGAGAAATATGGACATCTTCTTATAGAAGTCGATGGAATTAGACATACGCGACATGCCAGGACTATAGAAAAGAGCCTACTTAATATCGAAGGTGTATTAGAAGCTTCTGCCAATGCTGGAGGAATAATTCGTTTAGAATATGATAAACGCAAGACAAATATTGAAACTATAAATGTAAGGCTTGAAAAAGAAAATGTACAAGTTAAGAAAAGCTCTTCTGGCCATGAAAACGGCTTTAAATGTTCAGATAAAACTTCTGATGTATTAAATAAAGAAGAACAAAGTAGCCAACACCCCCACCATAAAGATAAGGACGGCCAGTATCTTAACGAAGTTGATAGCCACGGTGCCGGCGAAGAACATTCTCACTCCCATGGAGGTGTTTTTGGGAAAAATATAGAACTTATGTTTGCTATTATTTGTGGTGTTTTGCTGGGGATAGGGTTTGGGTTATCCTTTGTAGCAGTTCCGCAATGGATTAGTCTGGCTTGTTATATTGGAGCCTATTTCTTTGGAGGATTTTATACGGCCAAAGAAGCGGTGGAAACCGTAGCGAAAGGAGGTTTTGAAATTGATTTTCTTATGCTGGTCGCAGCTATTGGAGCAGCTATTCTAGGGGAGTGGGCAGAAGGGGCTTTATTATTATTTCTCTTTAGTCTGGGGCACGCCCTGGAGCATTATGCAATGAACAAAGCTCGAAAATCTATCGCCGCATTGGCAGAACTGGCGCCAAAAACAGCCTTGCTCAAAAAAAATGGTAAAACGGAAGAAGTTGGTATCGAAAAACTAAATATAGGCGATATTATTGTCGTAAAACCAAATACTAAAATATCCGCAGATGGCGTAGTGGTAGATGGGCAGAGTAGTGTAAACCAGGCTTCAATAACCGGGGAGAGTGTACCGGTAGATAAAGTTCCCGTAGAAGATATTGAGAAGGAGTACTCAGAGGTTGATGATATCAAGGATGAAAACCGGGTTTTTGCAGGTACAATTAACGGTAACAACACCCTTGAAATAAAGGTAATCAAAGCAGCCAAAGATTCAACGCTTTCCCGATTGGTGCAACTAGTCAACGAAGCGCAGACCCAAAAATCACCAACCCAGTTGCTTACCGATAGGTTCGAAAAATATTTTGTGCCCTCAGTCCTTATTTTGGTCGGGATTCTTTTGTTCGCTTTTTTAGTTATTGACGAACCTTTTAGCGCCAGCTTTTACAGGGCCATGGCGGTACTGGTAGCTGCAAGTCCCTGTGCATTGGCAATCTCGACCCCCAGTGCTGTATTGAGTGGTGTGGCCAGGGCCGCCCGCGGTGGGGTATTAATCAAAGGAGGCCGCCCACTGGAAGATCTTGGAGAATTGACCGCCCTCGCCTTCGATAAAACTGGGACTCTAACGGAAGGAAAGCCAAAACTTACTCAAGTAGTAGCCCTTGGGGATATTTCAGACAATGAACTTCTCAAGATAGCAGTAGCCGTGGAAAGTTTAAGTGATCATCCCCTGGCAAAAGCTGTAGTTCGTGATGGAAAGGAGCGTCTGGAAGGTGAGGAAATCCCGGATGCTTCCAATCTGGAAGCCGTGTTAGGGAAAGGTATTAAAGCAACATTAGGAAATGATAAGATCTATGTTGGGAACCTCGATCTGTACGAAGGGCTTGATAAGAGTACACCTTCCGACAAAATAGCTACGAAAGTGCGTGGTCTTGAAGGTGGTGGAAATACAACGATGCTTATTCGGAAAAATAAAGAATATATAGGCATCATCGCCTTAATGGATACCCCCCGGGAGGCAGCAAAAAAGACCCTTTCTGAATTAAAGGAAATAGGTATTAAACGAATGATCATGCTTACTGGTGATAACCAGAAGGTAGCAGACGCAGTAGCAGAAGAAATAGGATTGACTGATGCCTGGGGTAGTTTATTGCCAGAAGAAAAGGTAGAAGTAATTAAAAAACTGAAAGAGAAAGAATCTAAAGTAGCAATGGTAGGCGATGGTGTTAATGATGCGCCTGCCATGGCAAATAGCACCGTAGGAATCGCTATGGGCGCTGCGGGAAGTGATGTCGCCTTAGAAACCGCTGATATTGCTCTTATGGCCGATAAATTGGAAACCCTTCCCTTTGCAATAGGATTGAGTAGACAATCTAAATCTATTATCAAGCAGAACCTTTGGGTAAGTTTGGGAATTGTGGCTTTGCTTATCCCAGCAACAATTTTTGGTTTTGCAAATATTGGAGTAGCGGTAGTTATACACGAAGGTTCCACACTCCTTGTAGTATTTAATGCATTAAGACTTTTAGCTTATAAAAAATGAAAAAAAGCACCTTTATAGTCAGTCAAATGGACTGCCCTTCCGAGGAGCAGATGATCAGGATGAAATTGGAAACTTTTGAACAGATAAAATATCTGGACTTTGATATTCCCAATAGGAAGCTGGAAGTATATCACCATGGAGCGGTTGATGTAATTAATTCCTCGATTTCAGAATTAAAATTAGGCGATAAATTTAAAGGGTCAGAAGAGGCTGAAGTTCCAATTGGAGACGATGAAACCAAGCAAAAAAATATCCTTTGGTGGGTGTTGGGTATTAATTTTGGTTTTTTCCTTATTGAAATAACCACCGGTTGGATATCTTCTTCTATGGGCCTTATTGCGGATTCACTGGATATGCTGGCAGATTCGATAGTATATGCGCTAAGTTTATTTGCAGTGGGAGGTGCTGTTTCTAGAAAAAAGAAAGTCGCAAAGTTCAGTGGATATCTTCAGATTTTTTTAGCGACTCTGGGATTCGTAGAAGTCTTGCGCAGGTTTTTTATGAGCAGTGAAACTCCGTTGTTTGAATGGATGATTATTATTTCTTTTCTGGCACTTGGAGGAAACTTGATTTCATTATGGCTGATTAATAAAGCTAAGAGTAAAGAGGTTCATATGCAGGCCAGTGCGATTTTTACTTCAAATGATATTATCGTAAATGGTGGGGTAATATTGGCTGGTATCCTTGTTTATTTTCTAGAGAGCAAATGGCCTGATTTGATCATAGGAGGAATAGTTTTCACATTTGTAATGCGTGGTGCAATTAAAATTTTAAAACTTGCGAAATAAAAACCTTTTTGAATAAATTAAACAAATATCACACATTAATAATTGCGGTAGCAGTTGGTGTGGGTTTACTTCTTGGGCAAATTTCAGTTATCAAAAGTTTTTCGGAATATCTTATCGTCCCATTCCTAATGGTGATGCTTTTTGGTTTGTTTTTGAATATTCCCTTTACAAACCTACTTTCCAGTTTTTCCAATCTTAAATTCATCTCGGCAAATCTGATAATCAATTTCCTCTGGACGCCAATCTGTGCCTATCTTTTGGGATTACTCCTTTTACAAGAACATTTGAGTTTATGGATAGGTTTTGTAATGTTAATGGTAACACCCTGCACGGACTGGTACCTGATCTTTACCGGAATAGCCAAAGGAAATACTTCCTTGTCAACAGCTGTATTGCCGGTAAATCTAATTTTACAATTAATTCTTCTTCCGGTTTATCTGTTCCTGTTTTTCGGGAAATCCGGCTCCGTTGATACAGCAATTTTATGGGAAAGTATTCTCTTGGTGCTTTTAGCTCCATTTCTAATTGCGCAGCTTATAAAATATTGGAGTGCCAAACTTAGAAAAACAGAATTGATGCGCAAGAAAGTTCTTCCTTTTTTCGAAACTGCACAAATCATTTTCTTGGCTTTGGCCATTGTTGCTATGTTTGCATCGCAGGGAGAATATTTAACAAAAGATCTTAGCGTATTTTACATTCTTCTGATTCCAATGCTTCTGTTCTTTTTGATTAATTTTCTGGTAGGATGTTTTGCGAGCTTACTATTAAAATTTAATTATAAGGATTCTGCAAGCCTGAGCTTAACCACTCTTGCAAGAAACTCACCTATTGCTCTGGCCGTTTCTCTTACCGCTTTTCCAAATGATCCATTAATTTGCCTTGTATTGGTGATAGGGCCTTTGTTGGAGTTACCCATATTGACCTTAATTTCTCAAATTTTATTAAAGATTAGAAAAGCTTATAAGTAGTTTTAGATTACGGTTGAAATGGTGTTTAAGACCCCAATATCTACCATAACTTGCGCCGGATCCTATGCTGTTTTTATAGTGTACGGGAAGTTAAGCGTCAAGTAAAAACAGCATAGGGCGCTGCCTACTCTTTTGTTCAAAACCAGTAAATTTCAACCTGTTATCAGGGCCTTTGAGCCCATTTCCTGGAATATCCACTCACTATCCACTGATTTAAAAAGCATGTTTTAATTATTTACTAAAATTTTGCCGCAGTTTTCAACGGGTTTACTGGGGGTTTCAGGGCATTTGACGCAAATTTACTAATTTTTTCAAAGGAGCATTTGTCATTACAAACCCTGGTATCCACCCTGTATCCACTCGCAGTATGCCTCCTGGATTTCTGGATATGCTGCAAAATAATCTTCATAATGCTTATTCTGTGATTCCATAATCGTTCTGTAAACTTCAAAGTTTTCTTCTACTTTTTCTTGGGAGGTATACCCAAAATAACCCACTGAACCCAGAGCAATGATTCCTGAGATTCCTAAAAGAATCAGCAGGTAATTGGGTATGATCCTGGCGCGCTTTAATTTCCGATCTATCTCCTTTAGTATTTCATCTGTTTTTTCCTTTTCCAATTCCTGTTTTTGCAGGAATGTGTTCAGGTTCTTTTCCAATGCTTCCGTGCTGATGGGGATGCTCATCTTGACCAGTTGTCCTGAAAGCTTTTGAAGCTCCAGCACTGCCGTTTTGAAATCATCCATCTCATCGGCCATCAGTTCCATAATTTCATCTAGTTTTTTCATCACTTAAAGTTTTAATATCCCATACCTATTCCGGTATCTCTTACTGTTTTTACTATTCCTTTTATCAGCTCTTTAGCTATTTTGGTTGACAAATTGCTGCTTAGCTGTACTGTCTTATCCATTACCTGAAAGGTTTTAGGTACTTCTTTTAGCCTTGTATAATTCCTGTTTTGGGAGATCTGGGGAATTAACCTGTTCCCGCTCATTGACCGGTCCACTTCACTTGCTTTAAGATTCACCCCTTTGTATTCAACCCGGAAACCCTGAAGCTGGTTCGCTTTATTGATCGTTGGGATTACATCTACTTTTTGCGCTTTCATTTTACTGATATATTCATCCAGCGATTTTGGTCTGGTTTGAAGCACCCGATCATGTATATTTTTAATTTGTTGTCTCAGATGTTTCAATTCGTGTAATTTTTCATTCTGTACTTCCCGAACCCTGGTCAGCCCTAATTCTTTGGCAACATTATCGGCAGCTATCTGACTTCTTTTTCCAATATAGCTGTCGTTATAGGCTTTACCATCAAAGCCAATCCTATTGGTATAGATATGAACGTGGGTATGTGCTTTATCCCGATGCACAAATCCAATAGATTGATTGTTTTGCAGGTTCATTTCCTTTAAAAATTTTTTAGCAAGAGCTTCCAGGTCTTTTTTGCTTAAATCCTTGCCGTCCTCAATTGTTGGGCTTACGATAAAACTTAGGGTATTATTAATACAGCGTTCATTTTGCGATTGAATAATCCTAAACTCTTCGGCTATCTCAGCGGGAGTATCCCCGGCTACGTGTTCTCTTAAGACGACTTCAGCTTCTTTTTCCTGGTTCCAGCCATAGGATATGGAAACCCTGGTGCCTGAAACGCTATGTCCTTTACCAATCATTTTTTAAAGTTTTTTAAGTGCGTTCTGATTTCTTTAGCCAGGTCTTCCACCTCCCTGGCCAGCTTTGGATCCCGTTTTTTAAACATATTCCCAATGCGGGTAAAATTGTTCTTGTACTGTACCAGCATCTTGTAAGTTTCTAATTGTTCCGGAGTAATCCGTTCTACGATATCTTTATCAAAGGCCGTGGCTCTTATATATTCTGAAAGGGAAATTCCTGCCCTGGCCGCTCTTCTTTGAAGCAGCTTCTTCTCGTAGATCGAGCAGCGAACCTGGATGTATTCCCTTTTCATTTTTTCGTTTTAAAATCTTTGCAACCATCGGGCGCAAAGCAAGATTGTCATTACAATGACACATCTTGCTTTTCCCTTTCAACTGAAATTCTCCGATAGGGGTTCCCTATTTACCAAAGCCTCATTATTTTAAAGTCAAGGATTTTTTACAGCTTCCTTCTTTTATCAATTTTTCATTCAGATCTACATAGCCAGAGTAGGAATTACTACAATCGGTCACATTATCAAACTGGTTTAAAAGTGAACCAGCGGCTTTTTCACCAGCCGGATCATTATCCAGATAAATCAGAACCCTATCATATTTCAGGATGAGCATTTTTATCCTTTCCAAAAAAGCCAGGGAGTTTAAAATGATGCAATCTGAATTTTGTACTAAGTCTTCATCAATAGTAGCAAGGGAAAGAAAATCAAACATCCCTTCGGTGATGATTAACTGGTTAGAATCTCTTTCAAAAAAGGAAAAGGTTTTTGGGCTACTGGAAGTTTTAAAATATTTGTTTCTAAGCTCCCAGCCTTTTTTATAATTTTCAAGGCCAAGTGCAAAAAAGCGTTTTCCTTTACAGCGATACCAAACTTGTCTGCAGTATTTTCTACCAATCTCATACGATATATTCCGTGAGTGCAGATAATCAATTAATGCTTTCAGGTGAATAATTTGAACGTCCAGGATACTAATTTCTGGTTCCTTAGTAAGATGTTCGATATTCGGCGGGCTAAAAGAAAGAGAGCCCATATCGTTCTTTAAAAATTCCAGGGTTTCTCTTACAGACCAGGATTTAATAAGCATAATTAGATCAATAGTATTCCCTCCTGTTCCTAACCCGAAGTCAAACCATAAGTTTTTAATTAAAGAGACGCTAAAAGAGGCTTGCGTTTCTGACCGCAGGGGACTCAGAAACCAAGCTTCTTTTTCCGATTTTCTGGTGGGAAAGTGCCCTAATTTTGCAAGCGTTTTTACGATGCAAATATTACGGGCACTTTTACACGATAAGTTATTTAAGTTCATTTTATAATTTTTTAGTTACCTATTTACCAAGGCCAGTAAAGCCAGGGATTTTAATTCATTTTTTGCTGTTTTTCGTATCTACCTTAATTACCCAAGGGTAGATTGGGTAGATAGTTTTTGATATTTATTTACCTTCTGTTTTTTCCTCTGTCAATGGCTTGTTCCAGACCCCAGGGTAGTTAGGTAAATAGTTTATATTAAATTTCTAAAGGTGAAGTCTTAAACCTTTGCTCGATCAGGTAGCCATATACCCCGCTCTGGCGTTGTTTTACTCTTTCATAATTCTGAGCTTTTAAAGCTCTTCCCATATAATACATATTCAGTCTCGGATTGATACAGTTGAGCTGTAACACTACATCTGAAGCCGTTTTAAAGTCTGCTGGATCTGAACTCTTCCTATAGTACTTACAGAGCAACTCTTCTTCCATACTGGCTTCCCGGTAAGTCTTGTTCCTTTCTTCATTTGCAATAATATCCTCCAGGGTCATTTCCGGGTTAAATTGTTCATTCACATAAGCCAGGTAATAGGCCTGAGCCCATACCTTGTCTATATCTACTTCCCGGGAGTAAGCAAAATCAATTTTACCAATAAGCTCAAAACAAAGCCAGCGCACAGAACCGGTTTCATCATTAAGAAAGGTTGCCCTGTTGGTAGATCCTATAAAACTGCAGGTCCTTCTCAGGTTGGAGTTTTTGCGATCATAAGGCAGCCTTTCATTGATCATTGTTTTAGAGAAATAAGCTTTAAGCGCATTAATTTCTTTTCTAGCCAGCACAGATAATTCATCTAAATTGATGATGAAATTCCTGGTAAGTTGAATCCTGGCGTCTTTATCTGTGGTCATATCTTCAGCAAAGTACTTTGATAAAGCCGGTGGACAGAGAAACCTGCACCAGGTAGATTTGCCTGAATTTTGTTCTGAATGCACTAAAACCAAACATTGTTTATTGAAGTAATGTTCATCCAATGCACCCTTCACTGTTCTCACCAGCCATTTTCGAAAATGATAAAGAAATTGTTCAGGTTCTTTGGCGGGAAGATAGGAAGCGAGTGTTCTTATATGATCTCCACCTACCCATTTTGGAAGCTTATCAAAGTATTCCGCAATCGGGTTAAATCTGGGAATTAGGTTAGACCGTAAATAGATGTCCAGTTTACCCGGATTGATCTCTATGTTTGATTTCGCTAATTCTATGAGTAGAGAATTCACTTCAAAATCTTCCCAGATATTTGACTCCTTAATCCGTATCTGAAACTCGTGAGATATTTCATTAAACCTGATATCATATTTATCAGAAACATACTCCTCCACGGCGTCGTAGATCGTTTTTTTCTTCTGCTCGGATACTTGATAAAGTTTAAGTCTATTCTTTTCCATAATCATTCATTTTAGAAATTATTTTTTCTAGCATTATAGAGCATCAAAACCTTATTGACAATCCCGGTAATAGTGGATATCACTACTATTTTATAGTAGTTCATACCCAGCAGTAAATAGGATGAATTTTTCATCAGAATATTTTTCAAGGTTTAGCTAATGACAAATGATTATTTGCGGTGCTTCAATAGGCTTTTATTGAACTGATCCTCCAGGTATGCATCGGATAGGTCCGGCTCTCCCAGCAACCAAGCATCGATCTTTTCCTTGTCGAAAAACTTCTGTCGAATGTTCGGGTTGTTTCCCATCGGTATAAGCTTTAAATGAGTAAGCTTATAGATCTTACTTTTGGAGAGACCCGTATATTGTGCCAGGTCTTCCACGTTCATTACTTTTTTGGTGTGGGAGAGAAGTACTTTAATATCTTCCAATAAACCCACTACTTGTTCCTGCTCATTCATAACTATATGATTAAAATTAAAAATGAGTAAAAGGCCTTTTACGATTTTGTACAGGACAAACTTAGGAAAGTAAATAACTATAAATCAATAGCATAACTCAAATAGAAAGGGAGTTATGCTATAATTATTCTTTATTCAGCATCTGCCGGATAAATTTTCGCTGGTTTCGGGAGTTTATTTTTTCCTGGTCGTTTTTCCAGGCGGAAAAACTGGTTTTTAAAGTGTTTTCTTTGAGCGGTTCGTGGTTCATCAAAAAGGAATTCATCAATAGTTGGAAAAATTCACGTTTCCTTTCTCCGGAGAAATCTTGAATTCCACCAACTAACAATTCATCAAATAAAACAAACAAAATTCTGTGGTTTGCGGAGTCTCCGCTTTTATTCCCAACGGTGAAATTGATCTTCTCCTGAACCTTACGGCCTTTAAGGAATCTAAAAAACTGCTCTTTAGCGTTTTTATCCAGGTTGATGTACTCAAACCTTATCTGAAACTTATTAATGGGTTCTACCTTAAAATTATGCCGGTCGGTCTCCAGGTGTTTATCTGATTCATAAAATATGGCCAGCCAAACCAAAACTACCGCCAGCACTATAAGAAGTACAAGAAAATAGACATAATCATCCATTATGGATTTAACACCAAAAATTAAACTAAAACTTAAAACAAACAGGATAAAAAAAGCAAGGATAAAAAGAATTAGGTTGGTGGCATTTCCTTCTATTTTATCTTCAATGAAATCATTTATTCCAGACCTTAAATTAGCCAGTGCTTTTCCAGATTCAAGAATAAATTTCTCCATAGCTAATAGCGCTTCAGTCTATTAAATATAACTAAAAGAAAAATAATTAGGTATTCCCGGAGGTTTCAAATTAATTTTTTAAAAAATTTATTCCAATAAAGTAGTGTATAGGATTTTCCTTTTAAAAAGAAGGCTTAAGAATTGTTGTACGTATGTTGTACGGATATAAAATAAAAAGGCTTCCGATCTCTCGGAAGCCTCGCTATCACTGGTCGGGATGACAAGATTCGAACTTGCGACCCCACGCCCCCCAGGCGTATACGCTACCAGACTGCGCCACATCCCGATTCATCTAAAAAAGCTCAAATTTCAATTCCGAAATCTTGTCATAATATTCGCAATTGATTTAGCAAACTTACCACAAAAACACTTAGCTTCAATTTGACTTCACATTGCAAATTAAACTGCTTATTTACTATTATCAAAACGAAAAGCTGCTTTTTTAGATGCTTATTTGATTGAAATATCTATGTGCTTGATATTCAGTTTTAGACTTATGTTTTTATTAATCTTATTACTAAGTATATCAACTTAAAAACAAAAAAAGTAGTCTGGAAAGAAATTAAACTTTCCAGACTACTTTTACATTTTTTTCAACAATCATTACTGAATTTTCTGCTGAATCTTTTCTATTGCATTCTGTATAGATTTATCGGGTTCTATAATATTATTGCTTCCCCAGAATTGCATATCGGTAAAGCCTGAAATGTCATCAGCCATAACTACTCTTTTGTTAAGAAAATTCTCCCCTTTTTTAATTCTATCTTCGGTTTGAGGCTGCCAGTTTGTGACCGCCATTTCAGAATCTACCTGATATCTAGAATTAAATAGTTTTTTCTTCCAATTCACTACAAATAGGAGTTTTGCATTGGAGTATCCAAAATACCACTTTCCATCTTGTTGATGATAATCTATATCATAACTCACTTCAATAGGATATACTTTGGTACCACCGGGTTTTTTATTTACAAACATATTTGTTGCAGCACGCCTGTTATCTACATTCATATTTAATTTTGCGCGAACCAGGCTTTGTGTTTCAGCATCAATATAAAGAGTTCCGAAAAACCATGGCAATTCTTTATTGGTGTCATTGAAGCTCACTACATATAAATATTTATTATCTATTTGTGTGGGTTCTTCAAACTCAAACTCATAATTATCCAGGTCGTTATCATAGAAAAGATATTCTGGATATTTCATCACATCAATAAAAAGCGTATTAAAGGGGCCACCGCGTAATTTTAAAGCTAATGTATCTAAACGATCATAATCTGCAGTTTTTCTTGCTTTCACCAACTCAATATCTTCATCACCAAAATGACTATATGGTTTCTTATGAATTTTAACTACGGCCTCACTTAGAGATACATTTCGGTTACCTCTGCTTATGCTTTCTCTGTAGAAAGCTGTCATTTGCGTAGGATCATCTATATAATTATCACCGCGATTATCAAGCATTGTACGTACCAACCGGCGTGCATCACCGGCTTCATAAACTTTAATCTCTGTTAGTTCCTCAACCACAGGATCAAGATAAATTTTAGTGCCCTGAGCTTTAAAATAACTCAAAGGCAGATTTTTACTTTGATATCCTAAATATGAAATATTTACTGTTGCCGGACTCATTCCTTCAGGGACTTTAAGAGAAAATTTTCCTTCAGAATTGGTAACCGTAGAAATATTGGTTTCATTTACCGATAAATGGGCATTCATAATAACACCCTCATTATCTGAGTTAATCACTTCTCCCTTGTATTCCACATAATCTTGTAGAAAGGGTGTTGCACTTATGGGCGAGTAAGCTATAATTACTCCCACTAAAAAGAGCATTAGGGTTTTTAAATTTTTCACAGCTATAAATTTTTGATTTTCATCCTAATATACGAAAATTTAAAGAGAAATAATAGTGCATTTTATACTTTCATACCATATATTTTGCTCTAGAATAGGTGATATTTAGTAAGAGTGGAAAAAATGATTAATTTGGTATAGAAAACCATCCGGGTTAAGTTTCAAATAACTATGAGTCACGAGCATCATCATAAGCCTTCCTCCGAGAAGAATCTTAAACTTGTATTTTTCCTCAATCTTGGGTTTACGATTCTGGAATTTATTGGTGGAATGTATGTGAATAGTATCGCTATAATATCTGATGCTGTACATGACCTTGGTGACAGTCTTTCGTTGGGTACATCCTGGTATTTGGATCATAAATCTCAACAAAAGAGTGACTCAAAATTTTCTTTTGGATATCGAAGGTTTTCCCTGCTTGGAGCTTTAATAAATAGTCTTGTTCTAATTGCGGGGTCGGTTTATGTAATCTATGAAGCAGTGAATAGGTTAGTGGCACCAGAACATTCTGATGCTGAAGGAATGATGGTTTTTGCGATAATAGGAGTTGCCGTAAATGGTTTTGCTGCGTGGAAACTAAGCAGTGGAAAAACCTTAAATGAAAAAGTGATCTCATGGCATCTTATGGAAGATGTTCTTGGCTGGGTTGCTGTGTTAGTGGTTTCTATCATCTTGCAGTTTAAAGACATACTTTATCTTGATCCTGCCTTGTCTTTAGCCATAACGCTTTATATTATATGGAATGTATTTAAAAGGCTTAAAGAGACGCTTTATATCTTCTTACAGGGAATTCCTGCAGATATTAGTTTAGATGAAATAAAGGAAAAACTTAATGAAATACAAGGCGTGGCTTCTTCTCATCATGTACATATATGGTCTCAGGAAGGAGAGCATCATGTTTTTACCGCCCACGTTAAATTTCAATATGTTCAAAATTTTGAGGAATATATCAAACTAAAAGCAGCAGTGTTAAAAACTTTGGATGCTTATAATTTTGAACATTTTACAGTTCAGTTTGAGTTGGATGCTGAAACTTGTAGGTTGGAATAAATGGTGGAATTTTTTGATTTCTAATTAAGGGATATAGCTTGTGCGATATTTTTTAATTTAATGCTATGGATTCTTTTTGTTTTTCTGTTTTATCTGAACTCTTTTTCAAAATGATTTTCGCTTAACTATAAAAATTCTTCTCGGATTTACTTTTCTAATAAATTAAAAATCAATCTATCATCATCCAATTTTAAGCAAGGGCCTATTAAACCTGATTATTCTTTGAATTCTTTGTATTTTTGAGATATTAACTAAGCAACTTAATCTGAATTTCTTCAATATTTCACCCTACTTCGAAGAGATTAAGAAATAGCTCCTGTTTTTAAACAGGCAGAGAAATCTTATATATGTCGTGGTTTGTTTTATATACTAAACCCAGAACGGAGAAAAGAGTAGCCGAGGATTTGGAAAAAATTGGCATAAAGGTCTATTGCCCTATAATCACCGAGGTGAAACAATGGAAAGACCGAAAGAAAAAGCTGAAAACCCCTCTTTTTAAATCCTATGTTTTTATAAAACTGGAAGAAAAAAAACGTAATCAGGTCTTTGATGTTCCTGGTGTGGTTCGATATTTATTCTGGCTTGGAAAACCTGCAATTGTAAGAAATGAAGAAATTGAAGTTATTCAAAAATGGCTTGAAGGCGATAAAGTAGAAGATGCCAAAATTGAACATCTTAGTGAGGGCGATAAAATAGTTATTAAAAATGGCGTTTTTAAAGACGAAGCGGCGATTATTCGTGAAGTGGGAAAAAGAAAAATGCGACTTATTCTTCCCAAATTAGGATGCACCGTAGAAGTTTTAACTAAAGAAGTGGTTTAAAACTTTTTCAATTATTTTACAACAGAGTTAATTTTAACTCACTACTCAACTACTTTACCAATAAACTACTGTAACCCTGCCCATTTCTGGTAAGTTGAATTTGAGTGCCAATGCGTTCTTTTAGCGAAGCTACGTGACTAATAATCCCAATAGTTTTACCAGATTCTGCCTGGAGTTTTTCTAGTGTATCCAGGGTTTGATCTAAAGTCTCTGGATCTAGAGTCCCAAAACCTTCATCTATAAATAGGCTATTAATTTCTACGTTTCTTGAAGCGAGATCAGATAAGGCCAACGCCAACGATAAACTTAACAAAAAAGTTTCGCCACCGGAGAGTGTTTTAACCGAGCGCCGTTGCCCGCCCATATCTTCGTCTATCGCTACCAAACCATCATCTTCACCGTCAAGCGCTTTATCAATTTTATAACGTTCACTTAGATCTTTTAATCGAATATTCGCCAAATAGATAAGTTGCGATAAAGTTAAATCCTGCGCAAAATCGTTGAATTTTTTACCCTGCCTATCTCCAATTAGCGTATTTAAAAGTCGCCAGCGTTTACAATCTTTTTCCTTTTCGGCAATTTGATTTTCAAGCTCTTTTAAACGGGAAATATTTTCCGCATTATTATTAAGTTTTCTCCTCAATTCTTCGCAATTAGATTGCGTAGAGTCAAAAGTCTCCTGTTTCTGTTTTTGTTCTTTTTCTAAGTCTTCTTTAGAGCGCTTGCTTTCATTTTCTTTAAATTGCTCCAATTGTTTCTTCAGGGTAGAAATTCCTGTGTCTACAATGCTTTTCTGTTTTAAAAAATCATCTTTTTGCTTTTTTAAATCAAAGAATTTATTTCCGGGTAGTAGCGAATGATAAGCATTTTCAAGGCTTTCAAAACTTTTTTCTAAAACCTGTTCCTTTAGTTTTTCTTGTAAATCTTTATAAATCTTAGATTTCTCCTGAAATTGTTCTTGTTGTTCTTTTTCGTTGTCCTGGAGATATTTTTTTTCCTGAAGTAATGAATTCCATTTATCCATTAATCGCTGACTATCCTCACCAATATTTTTTCCTGAATATTGCTCCTGAAGTTGTTGCTGCAATTGTTTTCCCCGCTGAAGTATTTTTTCTAATTCATTTAAAATTGGTAATCCGCTAGCTATAGACTTTAATTGCGGATTTATAGTTTCAAAAAATTCTAATTTTTCAATGGTAATTTTTATCTGAGAAAGCTGTGTTTCCCAATCAATAGCTTCCGGCTCTTTAAATTCAGGATATTTTTTTCTGAAATTTTGTTCGCTTTCTGTAATACCGACTTCAATTTCGGTTAATTGCTTTTTCGTTTTTTGTAGCGACTCATCTAAATGAGTTAATTTAGCTTGTGCTTGGGTAAGCTTTGAATTATGCGCATCTATTTCTAAAGTTTTTGCTGAAATTTTAGCCGCGAGATCATCTTCAAAGTGGGGAAGGTGTTCAGAATAAGGATGTTCTTTTGATCCACACAGCGGGCAGGCTTCTCCGGTTTTAAGCGAATTTCTAAGATCTTCTAATTGTGCTGTTTTTAACTGGTTTTCTTTTTTAAGCTGAAGAATTTCGTGATCCTTTTTTAAAGAAATAAGCAGGTTTTTTTCTTCCTGAATAATTTTTGGCAGATTCTCTAATTCCGGTTTAAGGGAATCAATTTCTTTTTTTAAATCTGATTGTTTTTGCTTTTGTTCCAGGTTTTTTTCTGAAAAACTTCTGGCTTCCCGACTTTTTTCTAACTCGGTTTTTAAACGATTCTTTTCTGAAGCAATATTTTCTAGATCAACTTCTTTTAAATCGTTCTCCAGCTGTTTTTTCTGTTCAGTTTTTTCAGTTTTAAGAGTTTCCAGGATTTCTTTGCCGGCTTTTAAATTATTCTCTGGAAAATCGAGATTTAATTCCCTGATTTCAGTTTTAAATAAGTGTAGCTTACTTTTATAATCCCGTCCCAGGGAAGCTTTTTCTTCCTGGAGTTTTCTTATTTTCTCTGTAAATCCTGTTAGTTTTTCCTTCAAGTTTTCTTCGGAAATTTCTTCCTGAACAAAAACTTTTACCTGTTGAATAAAATCGCCTGTATTCTTTTTATTCGCTTCAATTTTTTCTGAAGTTTTATTCAATCCGTCTTTTATTCCTTCTAATTCCTGTTGAAAGCGTTTCCAGGATTGTATTTCTTCAGCAATTGGCTGTAGTTTTTCGTGCTGTTTAAGGCTTTCTCCATATTGATTTTCAAATTCCTTTAGCTGCGCATTTAGTTTTAATTGTTTAGCCTCTAAACCGTTGATCTCCTTTTCTTGTTCAGTAATGGTTTTCTTTAATTCCAGCTGTTTTTCAATCAACCTTAAATCTTTCTGCAGACTTTCAGTTTGCGTGGTTTTTGCTTTTAAATCTTTCTTGAAAATTGTCAAATTCTCTTCAGACAGTAAATATGAGCTAATCAGTTTTATTTCATCCTGCTGCTTTTCGATTTCCGATGTTTCTGCTTTAAAACGTTCAAAAGCCATTATTCCCAAATGGCGATAAATTCCGGTACCGGTAATTTTTTCCAGCAATTCTCCACGTTCCTCTTTTTTAGCCGAAAGAAATTTGGCAAAATCACCTTGCGCTAGTAAAACTGATTTAATAAACTGGTCGTAATTTAAACCGATTAGATCTTCATTTTTCGCCGGAACTTCAGATTTTTTTAGATCTAAAATCGAATTATCCTGGAGATTGGCAATCTCCATATTATAATCGTTAAGGTTTCCGTTTCGGTTCACCTCAATACTCCAGGAAGAAGTAAAGCGACCGGCACCGGTTTCGTAAGTAACTTTGGCGTAAGCTTCTTTTTGGTTTCGGGTAAGAATTGCACCTTTTTCCCTAATTTCTTTTTTGCTGATTTTTCCCAACCGTGGTACCTGGTTAAAAAGTGCCAGCGAAATAACATCCAGGATACTACTTTTTCCACTACCCGTGGGACCGGTGATGGCAAAAAGCGTATTTCCCGAAAAAGGAGCAGCTTCAAAATCAATGAAATTTTCGCCTTTTAAAGAGTTTATATTTTTAAAAGCAATGCTTAAGATTTTCATTTTTTAGCCTCTTTTTAATTGATGTACTTCTTCCAAAATTTCATTAAAAGCGCTCATTAATTCTTTTCGGGTTTCTTCGTCTTCTTCCTGCTTATCTACTAATTTTTGAAAAACATCTAAAGGCTGAAGATCTTCCAATTGCTGTTTTTGCTCATAAAGTTCGCCACTACCGCTTATTTTATTTTCAAAAGTGGCGCGGTGTTTAACGATTTCGTAACCTTCCACTTTAAAATTATCGACTAGTTGATCCAATTCATAAATCTTATTAGAATGGAAATTCTCTTCCTGTAATTCAATTTCGATTAAAGAAGCGAGTCCATTGCGTGGTTGCAGGTCCAATAATTTCTGCTGAAGTTTTTCCAGAGTTCCGGTAAATTTCAGTAATCTTCTAAATACAGGAATTTCTATACTTTGCGGTTCCCAGCCGTTTTCGGAATTCAAAAATAGAATACGGTTTTTATTACTTCGCTCACTAAAGGATAGTGCAATGGGTGATCCGCTGTAAAAAGTGGGTGTAGTAGCATTTACCCTTTGCGGTTTATGAATATGTCCCAGCGCGATGTAATTAAAATAATCACCAAACTGAAGCGCATTAAAGGCCGCCTGGTTCCCAATTTGGATATCGCGTTCACTTTCTGAAGTTTCGGCACCAGCAGCAAAAAGGTGTCCCATAGCTATAGCGGGAACGCCAGGATATTGAGTTTTACAAATTTCAGCGGCATCTAAAAACGTTTGCTGAATTCCCTTTCTTAAAGCTTCTAAACGGTCTTGATAAGAATTTCCATGGCTCGCAGTTCTAAGATCAGCATCCCGTAAATAGGGTAGGGCAGCGATCACAACTTCGGTTTGATTTTGTTCATTTTCTACAGGAATAATACATTCTGAAAGTTCATTAGGCAAGCCGCCGATAATATGAATATCCAGTTCACGCAAAACTTCCTGTGGTGCATTTAGCATTGTGGGAGAATCGTGATTGCCACCGGTGAGAATTATTTTGCAATTCAGGCGCTTTAGCTTCATTAAAGTCTTAAAATATTGCTGTCTTGCTTCAGAAGAAGGATTGGCAAGATCAAAAACATCTCCCGATACCAGTAAAACTTTTACTTTATTTTCCGCAATACAATCGCACAACCAATCTATAAAAAGATCAAAATCTGGGTGCAGGCTATGTTTGTGTAATTTTTTACCAATATGCCAGTCGGCGGTATGCAGAATTTTCATAGGAATCGGTTAAGGATTTTTGCCGGTGTGAAAGCCCGAAAATAATAAAAATTGCCCGTTTAAAATATTCGAATTAAGCTTGAATATCTTTAATTTTATGTCATTAACTTTCCTGCAAGATTTTTTAACCTTTTAGGAATTATAATTCTTTGAATTTAATAATCTCTGATTAAAATTTGCAGAAAATGCCAATCAACCAATACGAGCCTTTTGAAGAAAAATTAAACGTGATTTCTCACGCTTTTGGTTTAGTGTTAAGTATTCTTGGTTTGGTTTTACTTGTTTTAAGAGCAAGTGAGTTAGGCGAAACCGTTCATCTTGTGAGCTTCAGTATTTTTGGCGCAAGTATGATCTTGTTATATGCGGCTTCAACTTTTTACCATAGCGCGACCAATAAAAATTTACGATATAAACTAAATATTTTAGACCACGCATCTATTTATGTGCTTATTGCGGGAAGCTACACGCCCTTTGCGCTTGTAACCCTGGAGGGCTGGATAGGATGGACTATTTTTGGCGTTGTTTGGGGCTGTGCGATCACAGGCATTATCCTTAAACTTTTCTATATTGGAAAATATCAAACCCTATCTACCATAATGTATGTAGTAATGGGGTGGATCATAGTTTTCGCGATTAAACCTTTATACAATAACTTAAGTTCTGAAGGTTTGTGGTGGCTTTTTGCAGGTGGAGTTTCTTACACTATTGGTGCTGTTCTATTCAGTTTTGATAAGGTAAAATTTAATCACGCTATCTTTCACATATTTGTGCTTTTTGGTACATTTTGTCATTATTTGTCCATTTATTATTATGTTTTGCCGGGATAGACTTTCGGCTTAAAATACTACATTTTCTCATTTTTAATACTAATTTTAAATCCTGAAATGCAATTTTCATAATTTATAAACAGCACAGCTAATAAAATATGCTAAAGGAATTAGAGGAAGCTTACGGATTTATCTTTGAAGACGAACTTATTGAAGAAATTAATAATGTTGGTAAACTTCAGCTTGTTGAAGCCGGTGAAAAGATTATTGAAATTGGCGATTATGTGAAAATGATGCCTTTATTGATTGAAGGAGCTATTAAAATTATGAGGGAGGATAAAGACGGGGACGAACTTTTACTTTACTTTCTTGAGCGCGGCGATACCTGCGCAATGACGCTTTCCTGTTGTCTTGGTCAAACCAAAAGTGAAATTAGAGCCATAGCCGAAAGGGATACAAAATTGATTATGATCCCCATTGAAAAAATGGAAGAATGGACTTCAAAGTATAAATCCTGGCGTGATTTTGTTTTTGAAAGTTACCATGCTCGTTTATCTGAAATGTTAGATACTATAGACACTATAGCATTTATGAAGATGGATCAACGTTTAATGAAATACCTTCAGGATAAAGCCAAGATTAATCAGAGCGAAATTATAAATAATACTCATCAACAAATCGCTTACGATTTGCATACCTCCCGGGTAGTAATTTCCAGATTACTGAAAAAACTTGAAATAGATGGAAAGATTAAACTCCAACGAAATAGCATAGAAGTAATAGATCTTTAAACCTGTGTAACCCTTGTTACTGTAGAAAACCCATATTGCGGGTACTTTTGCACCGTAATAAATAAGATATGGAAATACTAGAAATACTGGGTTATTTTGGGGCATTAATTATAGGTATAGTGTTAGGCCTAATTGGGGGCGGAGGTTCAATCCTCACGGTTCCCGTATTGG
The DNA here is from genome assembly GCF_000745315.1 of Salegentibacter sp. Hel_I_6. Classification (NCBI taxonomy): domain Bacteria; kingdom Pseudomonadati; phylum Bacteroidota; class Flavobacteriia; order Flavobacteriales; family Flavobacteriaceae; genus Salegentibacter; species Salegentibacter sp. Hel_I_6. The sequence goes on from NZ_JQNQ01000001.1 coordinate 3,927,946, forward strand.
TATATTTACTGGCAATTAACCCCGTAACGGCTACCGCATACTCTCTTTTTGTAGTTGGCGCTTCTTCACTTGTGGGAGCTTTTAAGAATATGCAAAAGAAGCTGGTAGATTTTAGAACCGCTATTGTCTTTTCTATACCGGCATTTATTGCAGTTTATGCTACGCGTAAATATATGGTTCCCGCCATTCCAGATTCTCTTTTTTACATTGGAAATTTTGAAATAACAAAGAACATAGGGATAATGTTGTTTTTTGCTATTATTATGATTCTGGCTTCAGTCTCCATGATTCGCGAAAATGGTAAGAAAAAGCTTGAAGCTGAAGAAATAAAATATAATTATCCGCTAATTGTTATTGAAGGAGTTGTAGTTGGAGTTTTAACCGGAATTGTGGGTGCCGGCGGTGGATTTTTAATCATCCCTGCATTAGTTCTTTTGGCAAAATTACCTATGAAAAAAGCCGTGGCGACTTCGTTGTTGATTATTGCCGTAAAATCACTGATAGGCTTTATTGGAGACGTTCAAAATATGAACATTAATTGGATTTTTTTAGCCATTTTCACCGCACTTTCCATGTTGGGAATGTTCGTAGGGATTTATCTAAATAAATTTATAGACGGAAAAAAATTGAAAAAAGGTTTCGGCTGGTTTGTGCTAATTATGGGTATCTATATTTTTTGGGCAGAAATTTCATAATATTTAAACTCTGGAAAATGCATCGTAAAAATTATGTTTTTGTAGGCTTTCAAATACCGCTTTTTTTTGCTTTTATTTTTGAAATTGATGATTTAAAATTTAACCGTTTGGAATTACTTCAACCGGTTTTTTTGATTTTAAGCGGAACAGGTTTTCTTATTATTTTAGTTGCTCTTTTGCAATTAAACACGAATCTTTCTCCCTTTCCCGCTCCAAAGAAAAATGCTTCTTTAATAACCTCTGGACTATTTAAATATATAAGACATCCAATGTATTCGGGAATATTTATTTTCCTGTTCTTCCTTTCATTGTATTTAACTTCAGGCTATAAGTTGGGAATTTCAATTTTACTGCTGATGTTATTTTGGTTTAAATCAAAATTTGAAGAAGAACAATTGTGCTTAAAGTATCCAAATTATAGTGATTACCGGCAGCGCACCGGGAGATTTTTCCCTAAATTTATTCGTTGAAAATTATATTGATAAGTCTTCGCGGAAGACTTGAATTCAATAAACTAAAAGTTAATGGAGAATTTAGATTATGCCCGCCTGCAAATGGCTTTTACATTAGGCTTTCATATTATTTTTGCCTGTATTGGTATGGTGATGCCTTTTTTTATGGTGGTTTCGCACTATAAATGGCTCAAAACAAAAAATCCTATCTATAAACGCTTAAGTATGGCCTGGCTTAAAGGCGTAGCAATTTTCTTTGTTACCGGGGCCGTTTCAGGAACTGCTTTATCTTTTGAATTGGGAATGCTCTGGCCCGAATTTATGAAACACGCGGGACCTATTATAGGGATGCCATTTTCGCTTGAAGGAGCAGCTTTTTTTGTAGAAGCCATTGCCCTGGGATTTTATCTTTATGGATGGGATAAACTGCCTGAAAAATTTCACTGGTTTACCGGCGTAATTATTGGCGTTGCAGGAGTAGCTTCAGGTATTCTCGTGGTTTCGGCAAATGGCTGGATGAATGCGCCTTCCGGTTTCGATTATATCAATGGTGAATTCACAAATATAGATCCGGTGGCTGCTTTATTAAACCCTGCCTGGTTTACACAGGCATTGCATATGACTTTAGCGGCTTTTGTTGCCACCAGTTTTGGAGTTTCCGGGATTCATGCTTTTCAAATTTTCCGTAAAAGAAATGTAGAATTGCATACCAAAGCATTTAAGATTGCTATCGTTTTTGGAGCAGTCGCTGCATTTTTACAACCCATTAGCGGAGATCTTTCAGCTAAAGATGTAGCAGAACGCCAACCGGTAAAATTAGCTGCTATGGAGGCTCATTATGAGACTTCTAAAGGAGCTCCCCTCTATATCGGTGGAATTGTAGATGAAGAAAACCGATCAGTTTCCAACAAAATTGAAATCCCCAAAGCACTTTCTTTCCTGGCTTTTGGAGATTTTGATGCTGAAGTGAAAGGACTCAATGATTTTCCCGATGATGAATTACCTCCTGTTGCCATTGTGCATTATGCTTTCCAAACTATGGTTGGAATAGGTACTTTGCTAATGTTTGCTGGATTGATCTATTTTATAAGTTTAAGAAAGAAAAACTGGCTAAAAAACAAGTATTACTGGTTGCTATTTATTGTAGTTGCACCACTAGGATTTGTAGCGATTGAGGCCGGGTGGATAGTTACAGAAGTAGGGAGGCAACCCTGGATTATTCACCAAATTATGAGAACCGAGGATGCCGTAACTCCAATGCCGGGTATGAAATATAGTTTCTTCTATTACCTCTTTCTTTATACCGTGCTCGCTATAACCGTAACCTGGTTAATGAATCGACAAATAAAATCGCTAAATCAAGAACCTGGGGAAGGTAAATCTTCAAAAGATAATTCAGAAATGAAGTCTTTTAATCGAGATAAAGCCCGTGAAAATAAACCTAATAATCTGAATAAAACCGAAGATTAATTATGCTATATATCGTTCTGTTTTTTTTGCTTTTTTCGCTTTTATTATACGTGCTCCTGGGCGGTGCCGATTTTGGCGCCGGTATAGTTGAACTGTTTTCTTCTGCTAAAAATAAAGAGCATACCCGGGATACCATTTACCGCGTAATGGGGCCTATTTGGGAAGCTAACCATATTTGGTTAATTATTATGCTGGTAATTTTGTGGGTTGCATTTCCGGCTTATTTCAACGTGATTATAATTTATCTTCATATCCCTTTAAGCCTTGTTTTGTTGGGCATTACCCTGCGGGGCGTTGCTTTTGTTTTTCGCCATTATGATGCGGTTTTAGATAAATCACAGTTTTGGTACAATTGGTTATTTAGAATTGGGAGTTTTGTAACCCCAATTTTCCTCGGAATGTCTTTCGGTGCGCTAATTAGCGGTAAAATAATTATTACGGAAGACTATGAGACTTACGGTTTTTATGATCTCTTTATGCAACATTGGCTGAACATTTTTACGCTGTTGGTAGGTTTGTTTTATGCAGCCCTCTGTGCCTTTTTAGCTTCCACATTATTAATAGGCGAAGCTGAAGGAAAAGCGCGAAAACATTATGCGCGTAATTCTGCATTTTTTACTGTAGTTTTAGTGGTAGTTGGATTTGTCCTAATTAGTTACGGATACTTCAATGACATTAAATTTGCTCAGGACTTTATTCAGAATCCAGTTTCCCTGGCTTGCGTAGTCTTATCCGGAATTCTTTTATTTCCGCTTTGGAAATTTGTTAAAAAGGAATATAGAATTGCCAGTAGATATTTAGCAGGTTTCCAGGTAGTATTGATACTTTTTGCAGCGCTTTATGCACATTTTCCCAATATAATTATAACCGCTAACGAAGAAATAAGTCTGTTGGCTAACATCGCTCCAGAATCAACCATTAGCAATTTAGCGATCATGTTACTAATTGGCGGATTTGTAATCCTGCCTGGACTTTTTCATCTTATGCGATCCTTTAATATGATTAAAGCCCTTGAAAAACCCGAAAAAAATTAATTATGAAAGAAGCAAAATCACATTGGGAAGAAGTGTATGAGAAGAAATCTTATAAAGACGCTAGCTGGTATCAGGAGAAACCAGTGATCTCTTTGCAGTTTATTAAAGACCTGGAATTGCCTGAATGTTCAAAAATTATAGACGTTGGGGGAGGGGATTCCAACCTGGTAGATTTTTTACTTAAAGATGGTTTCCGGGATATTACAGTTTTGGATATTTCTGAAAAGGCGATTGTAAAAGCTCAAAAAAGTCTTAATAAGGATGCTAAAAAAGTAAACTGGATAGTTGCTGATGCTTCAGAATTTGAAGCCACACAGGTTTATCATTTATGGCATGATCGTGCTGCGTTTCATTTTTTGACTGAAGATGAGCAAATTGAAAATTACTTACGAACCTTAGAAAATTCGGTGGCCTCGGGGGGATTTGTCATTCTTGCGACCTTTTCAAAAGAAGGTCCTGAAAAATGCAGCGGAAGAACAATTAAACAATATTCAAAAGAAGATCTTCAAGATTTATTGCAGGACAAATTTGAGCTTTTAAAAAGCAAAAATTTAGATCATAAAACTCCAACCGGAGCAATTCAGAATTTTACTTTTTGCTGTTTTAGAAAGAAATAATTTTTAATAAACCTCGCAGGTCTCCAAGACCTGCGAGGTTTTGTATTTAATGGAATTCATAATCTATTCCGGGAACTGTAGAAAAAGATTTTTCGCCTAAATATTCGCAATAAGCGCGGCCATCCAGTTTAGGGGAAATTGGAGAATGTTTTTGCAAATATTCTTCAACAACTTCGTGAATGGTATAGTCTTTTACTTCTACATCTTTTACATTTGGCATTCGGCATAAATTATCAATAGGATCGCCGGGACGAACACAGGCTGAAATCGTGTAATATTCATCATCCTGCATTTCCTCGCCTTTAACAGTAACCGATTGTATGCGTTGCCCTTTTTCGTTTTGAGAATTAAAATCGACTTCCATTCCTGAAAATCTTACCAGCCAGCCCCCAAATCGTTCGGTTGAGTTTTGGGCAAATGCATTGTGCATTTCATTTTCTAACCAATCTTTAATTTGTTTTCCGCTGGCTTTTCCGGTTTTTACTTTTTCGTTTACCGGTAATAAATTCCACAAATTTGCTCTTGTAATTGGCGCAGCTTCCCCGTTTTCGGGAACTATAGGATTTCCGAAGCGAAATCCGTTAGAAATTGAAATATCGGCACCGGTTTTCCAACGAGCTGCATCGGTAATCATATTATCCATCGGGTTTTCTACGGTTAAATAGCGATAAAGAGGAGTTTCGGTATAGCCGATTACGGTTTCCAGGTGTTCTTTGTAAGGAGCTTTAGCTTTCTTAACTAACCCGGCTATTTCAGGATTTGCAGCATATTTTTCAGGATCAACTTCCATTAATTCATATTCCTCATCTACAATTTCGCCATCTTTAAAATAGAGATTTAATTTCCCAACAAAAGATCCAAAAGCTCCGGGCTCTGTAACCTTCGCATATTTCCCTTCAATGGGTTGCCGAACCCTTTCGTGGGTATCGTTTCCGAAAATATAATCTACATCTTTAACTATTGGGTTGTTGGCTAATTCAATTTGCTTAAAAATTCCAAAATGCGTCACTAAAAATAGCGCATCAACTTTTTCTTCGGTTTTCACTTTCTGAATAAGTTCCTTAACACCTTCGTCTAAGCCGCTAAAACCAATACCTTCACTGAAAATTGGGTTTTGCCGAACTGGAACATCGGGATCGTTTATTCCGATAAACCCGAGTTTTACACCTTCAATTTCTTTGGTCCAGTAAGGTGGAAAAAGTTCTTTTTTATCTCTCTCGTGAAACATATTCTGAACAATCACCGGGGTTTCAAAACCCTGTAAAACGTCCATCATTACTTCTTTTCCATAAACCACTTCCCAGTTTCCGGGTACGATAAGATCGTAATCCATATTTTTAATAATATCAGGAAAGATTTTTCCTTCAGAAAGTGCTGCATAACCACTTCCCTGAATAAGATCGCCGCCATCCAAAATTATGGTGTTGGGGTTTTTGGCTCTTTCTTCTTCAAATAAGGTTTGAATGTGAGCGAGACCGCCACGTTCTTTAAATACTATTTCTTCATTTTCCCAAAATAATTCTGGGTGTGCATCTAACTGGCCGTGGATATCGGCAGTTTGGAGTATCGTGATTTTTGTAGTTTCTTCGTTTTTTTCTTTCCTGGTTTTACTTTCTGTATTGTTGCAGGAAGTAAAAAAAATCAGACTAATTATTCCTGAAAACAGGACTAGAATTGGTTTTATTCTTTTTTTGGAAACCATATGTTTTGTATTTTGAATTAAAGTTATCACGTCATGCTGAACTTGTTTCAGCATCTAATATGTTTAATTATTTATACCTTGAAACAAGTTCAGGGTGACGCTGTTAAAGCTCTATACTGAAATATCCTTTTTTCTGAAGTTGAAAATCATATAGTATTCCATTTTCAACAACTTCCATTTCTGATGGAATCGCTTTAGGATCTACACCAAATTTTTTGAGGGAAAATCCGCAGGCATTAAGGGTGACATTGGCTTTTTTGGCTCGCTGGATAAACTTTTTCATTTCTTCTTTATCGGTTAAACCTTTTACAGTCTGGCCGCAAACAATAACCTGGAAATCACCAAAATGATGTGCATCTTCTGCCTGTAATTCTTCCGCAGTAATTAGAATGGGTTGTAGCTGTGGAATTTTCTTAGTTAAAACCACATAATTATTCTTTTCGGGATTGTGATTTTGAGCATTTGTAGTTATTGAAAACAGCATAAAAAAAGCTGTAAAGATTAAAATTGAATTTTTCATTTTTTAAATTTTTATGGCTGAAACAGCCGTTTATATTTTTCTTGTTTGGTGATCTTTAAAATCGTTTAGGATAAAAAACAGGAGTCCGCCGGAAATCGCGATATTTTTAAAGAGCGGACCCAGTGTTGTAATTTGCCCTACCTGCACCGTTAAGGTTATAGGGATTAAAACGGCGAGCAAAATCGTGGCCGCCCAACGGGTTTTAAAACCTATAATTAACCCAATCCCGGCGATAAGCATTACAACTCCTGAGAGCATTACCAGCAACTCAGGGTTGCCGAAGAAATAAGCGATTCCTTTAAAATTTGCCTGATCTATCCTGTTAACCGTTTTTTCAATATTGAATAAATGGTGTAAACTGGCTACGAGAAATATCCCGCTAAGCATCACCCGTAAAACCTGTACAGAGCGACGACTCACTAAAATTTGTGAATTCATTTTGATTAGGAATTAGTGAATAAAATTTCTTCCGAAGGTATCTTCGGAATTATATATGTTGTTTATGCCCCTAATGCCTTTGGAGGAGGGTAGTTTTTGGAGAAATAGGTTGAAATTACCGCAGGATTGAGGTAATTGTAATCTTGGAAATTTGTTGTTATTTCGGTCTCGAACCAGGCCATTTTTGCCAGGTTAAAGGCCGGATTACAAACGGCATCGCTGCTAATCACCAATACCGAAGAATCTTGTGTGAAGGTTTTATCATCTACCGATTTTTGGACTTTTTTCTTACAAAACGGGTTTACCAGCGCAATTCCTTCAGCATCCAAAATACTATTCAGCACTTTTGCGTCCAGCATCAGGAATTTTCCGAAGAAAATCACGGTAAGGAAAATCGCTATGTAAGCTTTGATTTGCATTATTCGGGAAGATAGAGTTTTAAATTATTTGCATCAAACTCAACCTGGTCCAGGTGCCCCATCTGCTTTTTGTCTTCGGTAATTAAATGAAGATGCATATAGGTATTGTGATGCGTAAAAACTGCCTGGTGTTTGCGTGAGAAAAATCCGAGAATTTCTATTTCTTTATCTTCTAAAGTATAATTTGTAAGTCCTTCGTGAGCTTCTTTTGGAGAACTCACTTTTTGGCCTTGAGGTAAATTTACAATATGAATTTTAGCTGAATTGATTTTTCCTTTTAGTCGGAACGGAAAAGCTTCCGCATCATCAGGCGTCCTTTCATTTAAAAAATTTTCTAAATTCTCCAATGAGTTTACTGAGTTTGGAAGTGAAACCGATTTCCACTTTTCAACTTCAGCATAAACAAAAAACGGTGCTTTAACAGCATTTGTTTTTACAACTTCCATTGAATTTTCATTCCTAACAACTGATTTAAAAACTTCTCCGTCTAAAATAAGCAGTTCACCACTTAGGAATTCTACAGGTCCAAGTCCGTAAACACCTTTTTTAGCTACAGAATCCAGGGAAATTGTACCCTGAAGTTCTCCTTTTTTCATCACATTTTTCATCGCTCCGGCTACTTTCACGCCGTTATTTTGAGCCACAGTTGAAAAGCCTGTAAGAAAGCCAAGAAGTAATAGTGTTTTCTGTATTCCCTTCATATTTCGCAAAAGTAATTAGAAGATTTTGATAATAGCGTGACTAATGTTACAAAGCAATTTTGTTTAAGGTAACCCTTGTTACTGCAGCGGTCTCAAAGAATAGAGACTTTTGCAATCTGAATCTGAAAATCTTAAATATTGAAAGTTCTTAATTTACATGCTTTATTTTTATTCCTGATTTTAAGTCTTAATCTTAAGGCTCAATCTACCGATTCCTTAAAAGAAGAAAAGCCTCAACTTACAGATATATTTAAAAACGCAACCTTCCACGGCCATATTCGTAATTTCTATATGAATACCATTAACCGGGGTGAGTTAAAGGATTATTATACCAATGCAAGCGGCGGTGCCATTGGCTTTACTACCGGAAATTTTAAAGGTTTTGAGATTGGAGTGAAGGGAATTTTTACTTACAAAACCTTTGGCAGTGATTTGGGTGTTGAGGATGCGGTAACGGGAAAAAATGCTAAATGGGAATACGAACTTTATGATGTATTGAATAAAGGAAATTTTAGGGATCTTGATAGGTTGGAGGAGTTATTTGTAAGGTATCGATTTGGAAATTCCTATTTAAGTTATGGAAAGCTTGAAACCGAATTTACGCCACTTTTAAATCATAGCGATGGCCGAATGAAACCTTTTGCCCACCGGGGTGGCTGGGTACATCTAAATTTCAATTCAAAGCACGAGGTTAATTTAGGCTGGATTGATGGGGTTTCGCCTCGCTCAACTACCGAATGGTTTGGTATGGATGAAGCTTTAGGACTTTTCTATAACGGATTTCAACCCAATGGAGAAATGGCTGATTATCACGAATTTTATCCTTCATCAGGAATTGGGATTTTGAACTACAATTTCAGAAAGGATAATCTTCAGCTTAATTTTTATGATTTTTACCAGGATAAAGTAATGAATACTATTTGGGCAGAAATCGGGTATGACCTGGCCGATTTTAACTTCGGAGTTCAATATGCTTACCAGCATCCTTTTTCCTATTCTGAAGATCTGGCTTATGTGAATAGATATGTGCAACCTGGGGAAAATGGACAGATACTGAGTTCCCAGCTGAGTTGGAAAAAATCGGGGTTCAACCTGGCTTTTGCTTATACTCGCGCTTTTGATACCGGCCGGTTTTTATTTCCGAAGGAATTAGGGCGGGATCGCTTTTTTACTTCTATTCCCCGATCCCGACTGGAAGGCCTGGGAAATGCAGATGTTTTTACCTTTAAAGCAGAATATCATTTGCCAAAACCCGATTTTCATCTTGGAATAGAAATGCAGCAATTACAGGGTCCCAAAACCGGTAAGTTTGAATTCAATAAATATAATGTTGATGAATCTTTCCAGGTAAATAGTCATTTAAGTTATCGCGCACACGGATTTTTGGAAGGTTTGAATTTTGATATTTTATGGATTTACAGGAGAAATCAAAACCAAACCGATGCTCAAAGTATCTTTAATAAAAGTAATTTTAATCAGTTAAACTTTGTTACCCATTTCAATTTTTAAAATTGAAACCCACGAATTCACATATATTTTTTAGTGAATTCGTGGGTTGGGATCTAAGCAGGTACTTCAGCTTTTTGATCAATAAGATTTTCAGCCTTTAATTCTTCCCAGAATTCAGAAGGGATTTTTATTTCCAGTGCTTTTACATTTTCCTGTACTTGCTCCGGCTTACTTGCTCCTGCAAGAACCGTATCGGCAGCTTTAGGAGCAAGGGCAAATTGGAGCGAAGCCGCAACCAAATCTACTTTATGCTTTTCTGCGATTTTCAGGATCTTTTTATATCGTTCCGAAATATCATCAGGCATTTCACCAGCATAATTATAACGTTTTTGCCCAGCAAGTAAGCCTGCATTGAACGGCGCGGCATTTATTAAAGTGGCTTCGCTTTTTTCTATAGCCGGTAATAAACGTTCCAGTGCATCTTTATGATGTACCAATGAATATTGAATCGCCGAAAGAAAAACATCAGGTTTTGCGACCTCCAATGTTTTTAAAATTGGCTCAATAGTATTAACTCCTAGTCCCCAGGCTTTTATAAGACCTTCTTCTTTCATTTTTTCGAGCTCTGGCATTGCGCCTTTCTTCGCAACTTCAAAATGATCTTCCCAGGTAGTGCCCTCTTCATATTCTTCGTTATGATCTGGAGAGAGATCATGGATAAACGCATAATCCAAATATTCCACGCCTAAACGTTGTAAACTATCTTCTACCGAGCGTCTTACGGCTTCCGCAGAATAGTCATATTTATAATCAAATGGAGCAGGATCCTGCCACATTACTTCAGGTGTGTTTTTCGTTGCAGTTAGAACCCTTCCTACTTTTGTAGAAAGTACATAATCTTCCCGTTCTTTACTGCTCAAAAAATGTCCGAAACGTCTTTCACTCAAGCCAAGTCCGTACCAGGGTGAAGTATCGTAGTATCTTACACCGGCCTTCCAGGCTGCTTTTAGGGTTTTCTCTGCCTGTTCATTACTTATAGGTTTAAATCCATGGCCAATTGCCACACCACCTAAACCAAACGTATATTTTAACTTCATCTTAGTCATAATTTTTCTCTTTAATTCAGTATAAAATTAAATAGAAAACTAAGCAAAATCTATTATTTAACGTAAGCTAACACTATATCGTTTTAGAATGTTAATGAGTGTAAAATTAAACTTCTCTTTATATTGATGCCTTTTAACTGTAACAAAAGTTACTGCCCGAAGTGTAGGATTATTATATTTTTGCTTTAGAAATTTAAAAACTGCTTGGAAAAGTACTTAAACATAATTGCTGATTCTTTTACCGGATATTTTAATTATCTGGTAAATGAAATCAATAATCCATCCTGGACCAATTATTTTTATTGGCTTATAGGATTGTCGCTTTTAGTTTGGGTATTGGAGATAGTAATCCCCTGGCGAAAAGAACAAAAGGTTTTTCGCAAAGGTTTCTGGCTGGATACGTTCTATATTTTATTTAACTTTTTCCTGTTTTCACTGGTTGGGTATAATGCGATCTCCAATGTTGCCGTAGAACTCTTTAATGATCTTTTAGGCATTTTTGGAATTACTAATATCGTAGCCATAGAAGTACAGAATTTTCCTATTTGGATACAGTTACTCATTATGTTTGTAATTGCCGATTTTATTCAATGGAATGTGCATAGGCAATTGCATAAACGCGCATGGCTTTGGGAATTTCATAAAGTACACCATAGCGTAAAGGAAATGGGTTTTGCCGCTCAATTTAGATTTCATTTTATGGAAACTATAATTTATAAAACGGTGCAGTATGTTCCGTTAGCGATGATTGGCTTTGGGATTCAGGAGTTTTTTGTGGTGCATATGTTTGCCGTTTTTATCGGCCATTTAAACCACGCGAATGTGGGCTGGAATTATGGAGTTTTCGGGTATATTCTGAATAATCCTAAAATGCATATCTGGCATCATTCAAAATTACTTCCTGCAGAAAGACCTTACGGGATGAATTTTGGTTTAAGCCTGAGCATTTGGGACTATTTGTTTGGGACGGCATATATTCCGCAAGAAGGAAAAAATATAGAATTAGGTTTTGAAGGAGATGAAAATTTTCCTGAAGATTTTAAAAACCAAATGGTTTTTCCATTTTTAAAAAAGAACACACAGAAATCAAATTATAATTTAAAGAGTCAAAGAAATGAAAATAAAACAGTTTAAAGACGAACCATTGGCGCATTATTCATACGCCCTTATAAGTAACGGAGAAATGGCCCTGGTAGATCCAAGCCGTAATCCTTTGCAATATTATAAATATGCTGAAGAAAATAACGCGAAAATCGTAGCGGTATTTGAAACACACCCGCACGCCGATTTTGTAAGCGGGCATTTGCAAATTCAGGAGGAAACCGGTGCGAAAATATATATTAGTGAAAAAGTTGGGGTAGATTACCCACATACTGCTTTTGATGAAGGGGATGAAGTTAAAATTGGAAATACCAGTATAAAACCTCTTCACACTCCTGGTCACTCGCCAGATAGTTTAACTTTTATTGCTGAAGAAAACGGAAAAACCGTGATGTTTAGCGGTGACACGCTTTTTATAGGAAACGTGGGCAGACCAGATTTACGTGAAAAAGCCGGTAATATGAAGGCTAAACGTGTTGAATTGGCCAAACAGATGTATCATACCATGCAAACTAAATTCAACGATTTACCAGATGATACTTTGGTTTATCCTGCGCATGGTGCCGGTTCCCTTTGCGGAAAAAATATGAGTGATGCGGCTTCCAGCACTTTAGGAAATGAACGCCAGGGAAATTGGGCGTTCAAAGACCAAACCGAAGAAGAATTTGTAGAAGAAATATTGAAAGATCAACCGTTTATTCCTTCTTATTTCGGTTTCAACGTAGACTTAAATAGAAATGGAGCTTTAAATGTTCAAAAAGCAAAATATGAAGTTCCGGTTAAACTTTATGTAGATTCTGTAGAAAAGGAAGGGATTACCGTTGTAGATACACGTGATGAAAAAGACTATAAGAAAGGACATTTGCTAAATAGTATTAATATTATGGCGCGTTCTGAAAGTGATAAATTTGAAACCTGGTTGGGTGCTATAATTCAACCCAGGGAAGAATTTTACCTGGTAGCCGAGAGTGTCGCACAAATGGATGAATTACTGGAAAGGACCGCAAAAGTTGGTTATGAAAAACAGATGATAGGAATAATTACTTTATCTGATAAAGTTTCAAAATCTTCAGATGATTTCAATTTAGAAGATTTTAAAGCCAATAAAGATAAATATACCATCGTAGATATTAGAAATGCCAGTGAAATTGCTGAAGGGCAGATCTTTGAAAATGCAGAGGCAATTCCGCTGAATGAATTAAGAGACCGCGCCGATGAACTTTCCGAAGATAAACCTTTTGTAGTTCACTGTGCGGGCGGATATCGTTCTGCAGCTGGAAGCAGCATTTTAGAGAATAAATTTAGGAATAAGAAAGTTTATGATCTTAGCGATGCGATTAAGGAGTTTTCATAATTAATTAGTTGTTATTTTAAAGCCCTGTAGATAATTGAATTTACAGGGCTTTTTTTATGTTTAATTGTAAACAGATTGAAAATATCCAAAAACTAAATCTTGAAAACTCATAAGTAAATGCTCCAAACTTTTTCTATATTTACAACATAAGCTTCAATTTTAAGTTGAAAACCACGAAATATGGAAAAAAAATATAAGGTTAAGGTGAATGATTCATTTGAATTTGAATTCACCCAGGACCAAATTACCGCTTTAGATACACAGAAAATTTCTGAAAATAATTTTCACCTTCTTCAAAATAACCGAAGTTTTAAAGCCGAGGTTTCTTCCGAGAATTTTCTTCAACGTCAGTATGATATTAAGATCAACTCCAATACTTATAAAGTAACTATTTCTAATGAGCTGGATTTACTGATAGAAGAAATGGGACTTTCCCTTGGAACTGCACAAATGATTAACGATATAAAAGCGCCAATGCCGGGTCTTATCCTTGAAGTTAACGTAGAAGAAGGTTCTGAAGTTAAAGAAGGGGATTATTTGCTGGTACTGGAAGCGATGAAAATGGAAAACACCCTTACTGCCCCAAGAGATGGAATAGTAAAATCTGTTTCAGTAAAGCAGGGACAAACTGTAGAGAAAAATCAGTTATTGATTGAAATGGAATAAGCCCCCTAGCCCCCAAAGGGGGAATAAAAAGTTTGAATTCAAAAAAGATAAAATGAAAAAAATATTAGTAGCTAATAGGGGAGAGATTGCTTTGCGGGTAATGAAAACCATTCAAAAAATGGGAATCAAAACCGTAGCAATTTTTTCTAAAGCCGATAGGAACGCACCCCACGTGAAATTTGCAGATGAGGCAGTGTGTATTGGGGAAGCTCCTTCTAACGAATCGTATTTAAAAGGCGATAAAATAATTGAAGTAGCAAACGAATTAGGTGTAGATGGAATACATCCCGGCTACGGATTTTTAAGTGAAAATGCCGGTTTTGCCGAAAATGTAGAGAAAAACGGAATCACCTGGATTGGTCCGGGTTCTAAAGCCATTAAAATTATGGGGAGCAAATTAGCTGCTAAAGATGCGGTTAAGGAATATGATATCCCCATGGTTCCAGGAATTGACGAAGCGATTACCGATCCCGAAGAAGCAAGGAAAATCGCCAAAGAAATAGGATTTCCAATTTTGATAAAAGCCTCTGCCGGTGGTGGTGGTAAAGGAATGCGTATCGTTGAAAAGGAAAAAGATTTAGAAGATCAAATGAAACGTGCCATTAGCGAAGCCGAATCTGCTTTTGGAGATGGTTCGGTTTTTATAGAGAAATATGTTTCCTCTCCGCGCCACATTGAGATCCAGGTTTTAGCCGATTCCCATGGAAATTATATTCATCTTTTTGAACGGGAGTGCAGCGTGCAGCGTAGGCATCAAAAAGTGGTTGAAGAAGCGCCTTCGGTAGTTTTAGATTCAAAACTTCGCAAACAAATGGGAAAAGCCGCTGTAAAAGTGGCAAAAGCTTGTGATTATGTAGGCGCTGGAACTGTAGAATTTTTATTCGATGAAAATGAGAATTTCTATTTCCTGGAAATGAATACCCGTTTGCAAGTGGAACACCCCGTTACCGAATATATTACTGGTGTAGATCTGGTTGAGCAACAGATTAGAATTGCAAGAGGTGAGAAGTTGAAATTGAATCAGGAAGATTTAAAAATAAAGGGGCACGCCATGGAACTTCGGGTATATGCCGAAGATCCTATGGATAATTTTATGCCCAGTGTTGGGAATTTGGAAAAATACCGAATTCCGCACGGAGAGAATATTAGGGTTGATAACGGGTTTGAAGAAGGAATGGAAGTCCCTATTTATTACGACCCAATGCTGGCAAAATTAATTACCTACGGAAAAACCCGTGAAGAAGCAATTCAGTTAATGCTGAAAGCCATCGCTGAGTATGAAGTTGAAGGCGTAATGACCACGCTTCCTTTTGGAAAATTTGTTTTTGAGCACGAAGCTTTTAGAAGCGGGAATTTTGATACGCATTTCGTAAAGAATTATTATTCCGCAGAAAAATTGCAGGATGAGATCAAAGAGGAAGCTAAACTTGCCGCGTTGGTAGCTTTAAAGAAATACCTAAAAGACCGGGAACAAGTGCGTATTCCACAAAATTAATATTCCAATCTCTTTAAGCTGAAGTAAATTACCTCGCGGCAAACCCATGAGGAATTAAATGTAAAATTTTTCAATTTCGAGAAAAATCTCGATTATCGAGTAAAAAAAATATTGATGAGTCAAAATATAGAAAAGTTACAGGATAAAATTAAAAAAGCGCATCTCGGTGGGGGTAAGAAGCGTATTGCAAAGCAGCACGCACAAAAAAAACTTACTGCCAGGGAACGCGTAGATTATTTGCTGGATGAAGGTTCTTTTGAAGAAATCGGGATTTTGGTAACCCACCGAACTACCGGTTTTGGGATGGAAAAGCAAAAATATTATGGCGACGGAGTAGTAACTGGATACGGTACCATTAACGGAAAACTGGTCTATCTTTTTGCCCAGGATTTTACCGTTTTTGGCGGTTCTCTTTCTGAAACGCACGCTGAGAAAATTTGTAAAGTGATGGACCTGGCTGTGAAAGTGGGGGCACCTATGATTGGTTTAAACGATTCTGGTGGGGCGAGAATTCAGGAAGGCGTAAAATCTTTAGGAGGTTATGCCGATATTTTCCATAGAAATGTAAAAGCATCAGGCGTTATTCCGCAGATTTCAGCAATCATGGGACCTTGCGCCGGTGGTGCGGTTTATTCGCCAGCTATGACCGATTTTACACTTATGGTTCAGGATACCAGTTATATGTTTGTTACCGGGCCCAATGTGGTGAAAACGGTAACGAATGAAGAAGTGACTTCCGAAGAACTTGGCGGTGCTTCTACCCACGCTACAAAATCGGGAGTTACCCATATAACCTCTTTTAACGATATCGCTTGCCTGGAAGATATCAAGAAATTGGTGAGCTATATGCCGCAAAACAATAAAAAGGCACCGGAAAAACTTCCGTATGAATTAGGTGATGAAATTAGGGAAGAGCTGGATTCTTTAATTCCAGATAGTTCGAATAAGCCTTACGATATGCACGAGGTGATTCGTGGAATTATAGATGAAGATTCTTTTTACGAAATTCATAAAGATTACGCCGATAATATTATTGTTGGTTTTGCGCGTTTGGGAGGAAGAAGTGTTGGAATTGTTGCCAATCAACCCATGAGCCTAGCCGGGGTTTTAGATGTAGATTCTTCGAAGAAAGCCGCTCGTTTTACTCGTTTTTGCGATTGTTTTAATATTCCGTTGCTGGTGCTGGTTGATGTTCCCGGGTTTTTACCAGGAACCGATCAGGAATGGAATGGAATTATTCTGAACGGAGCTAAACTGCTTTATGCGCTAAGTGAAGCTACAGTTCCAAAAGTAACCGTAATTACTAGAAAAGCTTATGGTGGTGCTTATGATGTAATGAACTCCAAACATATTGGCGCCGATCTTAACTTTGCCTGGCCCACGGCTGAAATTGCCGTAATGGGAGCAAAAGGGGCGAGTGAAATTATTTTCAGAAAAGAAATTCAGGAAGCAGAAGATAGCGAAGCTAAATTAGCTGAAAAAGAGACCGAATATGCGGAAACTTTTGCGAATCCATTTGAAGCTGCACAACGCGGATTTATTGATGAGGTAATTATGCCAAAAGAAACCCGTAGAAAATTACTGAAAGCTTTTAGTATGCTTGAGGATAAAAAAGTATTAAGACCGAAAAGAAAGCACGGAAATATTCCATTGTAAACCTGAATTGAAAATGAAGAAATTCAATAGAATAGTTTGTGTAGACCATACAAAATTAGAAGACTGGGCTATAGATAAACTTAAGGAATTTAGTGAGGCTAAAGTTGATGTTTATAAAGATAGTCCCGAAACAGAAAAAGAACTTATTAATCGAATTGGCGATGCCGAAGCTGTTATAGTTTCCTGGAAAACCCAAATTCCAGAAAATGTTATAAAGCAATGCAGCAATCTTAAATATATTGGCATGGCTTGCAGCCTTTATGATGATGAATCAGCAAACGTAGCGGTAGATTTTGCCAGGGAAAAAGGGATTACCGTGAAAGGGATTTTCGATTATGGTGATCCTGGGGTTATAGAATTTATAATTTCTGAATTGATAAGATTGCTACACGGATTTGGTGAAAATCAGTGGCGAAAATTGCCGGTAGAACTTACCGATAAAAAGATTGGGATTTTAGGGCTGGGAACCACAGGACAAATGTTGGCCGAAGCTTTATTTCCGCTGGGAGCCGATCTTTATTATTTCAGTAGAAGTAGGAAAAAAGATTGGGAAGAAAAAGGAATAAAATACCTGGAATTGGAAGAGTTGCTGGAAACCACCGAAATTATTTCGCTGCACCTTCCGAAGAATATCGAAATTTTATCAGAAAAGGAATTTAAAACTTTTGGTTCAGGAAAAATATTGATCAATACTTCGCTGGGACTTCCATTTGAAGAAAAAGCTTTTGTAAAATGGATAAAAGCTGAAGGAAACTTTGCGATTTTCGACGGGGATGGCGGGGCTTCGTTATCCGAAGAAACAAAGGAAATAAATCGGGTGATCTCCTACGATAAAAGCGCCGGTTGGAGCGCAGAAACCCAAAGGCGTTTATCGGAAAAAGTGTTGGAGAATTTGAAATCTTATTTCAACTAAATCATTCCATTTAAATTTAAACCTCACAAGTTTCCAAAACCTGTGAGGTTTTTTCATTTAATGTCTTTAAAACCTCACCTTTAATTTAGATCAGGGTCTATTCTAATAGCTTCGCCTTGTAACAATTGTTACTGTCTTCCTTCGTAAATTAGGTTTAATTTGCACTTCATAAAAAATAAAAACTATGGAATGGATTTTTGAGCCCTGGCCCTGGTATGTATCAGGTCCGCTTATAGCGGTAACAATGTTTTTGCTAATTTTTATCGGGAAACAATTTGGAATGTCTTCCAACCTTAGGACGATGTGCACCATGTGCGGTGCCGATTCTAAAGCTGATTTCTTTGATTTTGATTGGAGATCGCAACGTTGGAACTTAATTGTAGTGGCAGGGGCTATCATAGGCGGATTCATTGGCGCCAATTTGTTAAGCAATGATCTTTCAGTCGCTATAAATCCAGATACAGTCTCTCTTTTGGAAGATTTAGGATTTAATAGCGCCGGTGAAGCTTATCTACCCACCGAATTATATTCCTGGGAAGCAGTTGGAGGAATAAAAGCGTTAATCGTTCTTTTAATAGGCGGAATTTTAATTGGTTTTGGAGCGCGTTATGCCGGGGGGTGCACTTCTGGTCACGCCATTTCAGGGCTTAGTAATTTGCAATTACCTTCTTTAATCGCCGTTGTTGGATTTTTTATTGGAGGTTTGGTGATGGTACATGTATTATTTCCGCTAATATTTTAAATTGAAATTATGAGAAGTATAGGATATTTATTGATTGGTATATTTTTTGGAATCGTAATGTTTAAATCTGAAGCCGCTTCCTGGTTCAGAATTTATGAGATGTTTCAGTTTCAATCATTCCATATGTACGGAATTATGGGGTCAGCCTTGTTTTTAGGAATAATTGGCGTACAAATTATAAAACGAAAAAACCTTAAATCTTTTTATGGTGAACGAATTTCTTTTGTTCCGAAAGAAAAAAGTTTTAGCCGTTATATGTATGGCGGAATTATTTTCGGATTAGGCTGGGCGCTTGCAGGTGCTTGCCCTGGACCAATTTTTACTTTAGTTGGTGCAGGGTTTATGCCTATTTTAATTGTTTTTGCAGGGTCACTTTTAGGAACTTTTTTATATGGATTGCTTCGGAAGAAACTTCCGCATTAGGAGGCAATAAATCACCACGGTAGAAAGTCTATCGAGCTAAACGTGAAAATTGAAAATTAATTACTTTTTTCCGAAGAAATATAGAAATAGGGGAGTGAGATATGATATTTCACAACAATAATGCGAATAGAAATAACGATTAGGGAGGTGGTAAGGTAAATGATATCCTGGTTAATGCCTAAATCATGCATAATCACGAAAACAAGTCCACCAAAGATACAGGCGGTTGCATAAATTTCTTTTCTAAAGATTACCGGAATTTCATTACAAAGAATATCCCTAATTGCACCTCCAAAAGTTCCCGTCATGGCGCCTAAAGCCACGCAAATTATGGGATCAAGACCATTTCTAATTCCTATTTCAACACCGGTTATAGTGAAAATGCCTAAACCTATGGTATCAAACAGGAAAAGAGATTTTTTAAGGTAATTAATTTTATTTCTAAAAATAATAGCAAGTACGGTAACAACGCCAATAAGATAGATATAAATAGTATTTTCCATCCAGGTAACTGGGGTGTTTCCAATAAGGGTGTCGCGTAAAGTACCGCCACCAATAGCCGTAACAAAACCGATAATAAAAATACCAAAGAGGTCCAGTCTTCGGTCCATAGCAGCCAAAGCGCCAGAAATAGCGAAGGCTATTGTCCCCAGGATATCAAGTATATTGAATAAAGTAAGTTCCATTTACTCGATAATCAAAATTTAAATGCTTTTAGGTTGTTTCCAGACAAAGGTATAGTTAAATTTTGGGAAGCCCCTAATTTTTGTTTTCTCAATGAAATCTATACCTTCAAATTATTTACTAATAGGAAAACTTAATGAGTTTAGCCTTAGAATATAACGAAAGTTAGTACTTTTGTATGACAGAAAAACAAGATAAAATGAGTGATAAAATAGAAAGAATAAAAACATTAATTATTGGATCTGGACCTGCGGGATATACCGCTGCAATTTATGCTTCCAGGGCAGATCTTAAACCGGTTATGTATACTGGAATGGAGCCCGGCGGACAGTTAACCACAACTACCGAAGTGGATAATTTTCCTGGTTATGCTGATGGCGTAGATGGACCAAAAATGATGATGGATTTGCAAAAGCAGGCTGAACGTTTTGGTACTGAAGTACGAATTGGTATGGTAACCGAGGTTGAATTAAATGATAAGGTTGGAGGCATTCACCGAGCTTGTGTAGATAATGCTACCTGGGTTGAAGCCGAAACTATAATTATTTCTACCGGTGCAACGGCTAAGTATCTTGGTTTGCCTAGTGAACAACGTTTACGTGGCGGTGGGGTTTCTGCATGTGCTGTTTGTGACGGATTTTTCTATAAAGGTCAGGATGTGGCAATCGTTGGTGGTGGAGATACCGCTGCAGAAGAGGCTACATACCTAGCCAATATTTGCAATAAAGTAACGATGTTGGTAAGAGGCGACCAAATGCGAGCTTCCAAAGCTATGCAACATAGAGTTACCAGTACAAAGAACATCGATCTTCGTTATAATACAGAGATAGAAGAAGTTGTGGGAGATCAGGTAGTAGAAGGTCTTAAAATGATAAACAACCAAACCGGTGAAAAAGAACAAATTGATATTACGGGACTGTTTATTGCGATTGGACATAAACCAAATACTGACATCTTTAAAGGAAAATTAACGATGGACGAAACCGGGTATCTAATTACTGAGTCTAAATCTACTAAAACTAATATTCCGGGTGTTTTTGCTTCTGGAGATGTTCAGGATAAAATTTATCGCCAGGCGGTTACCGCAGCAGGGACAGGTTGTATGGCCGCTCTTGATGCAGAGCGTTATTTAGCAGAAGTTGAAAGCGAAGCAGGGGAAGAAGTGAAAACTACCAAGAAAGTAGAAGCTTAATCCTTATAATCTCAAAAAATATCAAACCTCACAGGTCATCAAAACCTGTGAGGTTTTTTTGTATTCATATATAAAACAGGAATCACAAAAACATCAGCATAGATCCTGAATCAAGTTCAGGATGACGATTGGGTAGTAATTTAATATTCCAGCCCAATTTCATCTCTCACTTTATCCAACAAATCAATTAGCTGCAGACTTCTTGCAAAAGTCATTTCACCGCTTTCGGTTTTGACTTCTAAGAGCATTTTTTGAACATGTTCGGCTTCAAAATTATATCCATTAGCCTTTACTTGAAATTCCTTAATTTCTTCACCTTTGGGAGTTTTAATAGTTAAGCTGGTAGGTTCGTGAAATCTCGTGTTAAGCGTAATTGTTGCTTTTTCTAATTGAATAACTGCCGTGGTCGGGGTTTTCTTAACGATAGAACTGCTCAATTCGGCTTCAATTCCACCGTCATACTCAAAAACCATATTACAATCTTCATCAATCCCGGTTTCACTGAAATTAGCTTTCGCCTGAATTTCCTTTGGCATACCTAATGCGCTCATCGCCATAAAAATAGGATAGATCCCAATATCCAGTAAACTTCCTCCACCCAGGTCTTTATTGTAAAGCCGTTTATCCAGATCTACCGGTGCCGGAAATCCAAAATCGGCTTTAAGGTTCTTGATCTTGCCATATTTTTCAGATTTAATTTGTTCGATTACAAATAGAAAATGCGGCAGAAACTGTGTCCACATCGCTTCCATAAGAAATACATTTTCTTTTTTTGCTTTTGCGATCATTTCTTCCACCTGCTTTTTATTCATCGCAAATGGTTTTTCGCATAAAACTGCTTTTTTATGATCTAAGCAAAGCAATGTTTGTTGATGATGAAAAACGTGTGGGGTGGCGATATAAACCACATCCAGATCTTTATCTTCCAGCATCGCTTCATAGCTGGAAAATAATTTAGTAGCTTCATGCTCTTTAGCAAAAGTTTCCGCTTTGGTTTTAGATCTACTGGCTACGGCATAAAGTTCAGCACCTTCCACATCCTTTAATCCGGCGGCAAATTTTCCGGCTATTTTTCCGAGGCCAAGAATGCCCCATTTTATTTTCTTCATGTTCTTTTAATTTTGTGTTCAGGTGTTTTTATAAATAACTCCAGGATCAAAGCTATGCTAATAACAAGTAAACAACCAGCTAAATTGAGCCACAAGTACGGCATTGTATCAAAATACCAAAGTGCAATTACAATTACCTGGGTAATAATTGCGGCTACAAAAACCGAATTACTATTTACGATTTTAATAAAAAATGCGAGTAAAAATATTCCCAAAACATTTCCGTAGAAAATAGAACCGATAATATTTACCAGTTGAATAAGGTTATCGAACAAATTGGCCACGCTGGCAAAAGCAATGGCAATACTGCCCCAAAGAAGGGTAAACCATTTAGAAACCCGTACATAGTGCTCATCAGATTTTTCGGTTTTTCGGCTTCTTTTGTAGAGATCTATGGAAGTAGTTGAAGACAACGCATTTAACTCTGAAGCGGTAGAAGACATAGCTGCAGAAAGGATTACGGCAAGGAGAAGTCCAATAAGTCCGCGGGGTAAATTATTTAGAATAAAATGAATGAAAATATAATCTTTATCATTGCTTTCAGCATCTTTATCTGAAGCATCAATTAGCTCGCGTGCTTTTTGGCGGGTTTCATTTTCGGAAGTATTTAAAGTAGCGAGGTTTTCACGATACGTAGCACTATTCTCTGGTGAAAAGTTATTGTTTTCGGCAAATTGTAGATGTAAATTTTGCTTTTCTTGCTGAATTTCTTCGTGTTCCTGCATTAAATCTTCATATTGGTGCCCGTATTCTGAATTTAAAACAGTTTCAGTAGCAGCAGGATTAAAATTTAAAGGGGCATTATTGAATTGATAAAAAACAAAAACCATTACGCCTACAAGCAAAATAAAGAACTGTAATGGCACTTTAAGCATTCCGTTCATAATCATTCCCATCCTGCTTTCATTAACCGATCTTCCGCTTAAATAACGTTGCACCTGGCTTTGATCTGTACCAAAGTAGGAGAGAGCCAAAAAGCTACCGCCAATAATTCCGCTCCAAAAAGTATAACGGTTTTCAAAATCGAGTGAGAAATCAAGAATTTGCATTTTTCCGCTGGCACCGGCTATTTCCAGGGCATTACTAAAGTTGATATTTTCTGGCAAATAGCTAAGAATAATAAAGAATGCGGCAAACATCCCGGTAAGAATCACGGCCATTTGCTGTTTGTGCGTAACACTTACGGCTTTAGTACCCCCGGCAACGGTATAAATAATTACTAAAGAACCTATAAGGATAGTAAGTCCGGAAAGGTTCCAGCCTAAAACAGCTGATAAGATAATAGCTGGTGCGAAAATGGTTAATCCTGCAGCAAGGCCACGCTGTATTAAAAATAAAATAGCGGTTAAGGTCCTGGTTTTCCTGTCAAATCTTGATTCTAAATATTCGTATGCGGTGTAAACATTAAGCCTTCGGTAAATTGGAATAAAAAATAAACAAATTATTACCATTGCAATGGGCAAGCCAAAATAGAACTGTACAAAACCCATCCCATCGTGAAAAGCCTGTCCCGGGGTAGAAAGGAAAGTAATTGCGCTGGCCTGTGTTGCCATAGTAGAAAGGCCAATTGTCCACCAGCGGGTTTCGCTGCCTCCACGAATATAATCCTGGGCGCCCTGGTTGTTTCGGGTTTTATAAACACCGTATATCACTATAAACGCCAAAGTGCCAAGAAGAACAATCCAGTCTATTAGTTGCATATTAAGAGAATAGGAGCATTATAAAATAAAAAAGTACGATGTATACCGCATTGGCTAATAACACGAAGGTGTATGATTTTTTCCAGATAAATTTTTCAGGTTTTTCCATTATTTTCCTATTGAAATCATATTGGCAAAAAGCCTGTAAGCACCGGGAACTCCCTCTGGAAATTGCCTAAAAAAGCTTAGTCCGGTATAAATAAAATAACCATCCCCGTATTTTGCGACCATAAGACTGCCGTTTTTTGCACTTTCTCCTTTATCGTTCATAGAAAGTACAGGTGTAAATTCTTCACTCCAGGAGTCTGGAAAATAAAGTCCGCGTTCCTGCACCCAGTTATCAAAATCATTTTTAGTGATTTTGTTTGGAGAGTTTAGAATTGGATGATTTTCGGCTAAAAATCGTACTTCTGCAGATTCATCGGTTACTCTGTCTCGAGATAATTCGAGTGGAAAAGGAGAAAAATTCTCTGTAACTAAACCTCTGTTGGTATTATATTGAATAATTAAATTTCCTCCATCTTTCACATAGTTTAAAAGCGCCTGTTGTTTATATTTTAATTCCTCAACCGTATTTAACGCCCGAATTCCCAAAACTACTGCATCATATTTTTGAAGCGAAGCCTGTGAAATTGAAGCTGCGTTCAATTTTGTAACACGATACCCAATTTGCTCCAAACTTTCAGGAACAACATCACCTGCACCTGCGATATAGCCGATTAATTCTCCCTTTTTTTCGATTTCTAACCTGGCAACTTTCAATTTTGAAGGAACTACCAGATTTTGCTTTGGAATATGTTTATAATCTATAGTGATTAATTTATCTGAAAATTCCCTACCATCTATTGTAGCGGTTGGTGTGATAAAACTTTCATTTTGATCTTTAGGTGGAGTAATCTTAAATGAAATAATAGCAGAACTACCTTTTTGCTGAAGTTGGAATCTATGATTATCGGGTGTAATTTTCCAACCTTTTCCTGCAGAAAGACTAACTTCTCCCTTAACATTAGCTTTTCCCGATGTGACTTTTACAGAGATATTTTTGGGTTCATCATTTTCGAAAATCACAACATCATCTTCAAAGCTTAGCGAAACTTGCGGGATAATCTCAAAAGGTTGGTAGGTTTCTCCAAAAACTGGATCGTTAAATTTATAAACTATGGGTTTTTCAAAATCCAGCAGAATATCTTTAAACTTTAGAAAGAAAACAGCACTATTATTTTTAGGGGTTTCAGGCAAACCTATTAATTTCTGCTCTTCTACTTGGTACATTCCATTCCCAGGACCTTCTTTTAACCAATAGGGATTGGTGTATTCTGCATTTTCAGAGATTTTAATACTTACTTCCTGTTGCCAGTCTTCGTTGTTTTGTAGTTTAATTTCCGGTTGAATTTCAGCATTATTGGGTCTTATAATAACCTTAGTTAATTCGATGGGAAAATCACTACGATTAATCGCTTCCAAATTCACCTGTAAGCTATCTTTTTGAGTTACTGAAGCTTCTGCAGCTACTGCTTCTAAAAATAAGCCTGCGCTGGCATAAATGACGTTCTTAATTTGTTTGGTTTTTAATTCGCGCCAATGCTCGTTAGGTAATTCGCGGATTAATTTATAGGCTTCCAGTAATTTCGGTAAACTGGCGGCCGGATCCTGGAAATTATAATTTTCCTCAACCTGATTCAGAATTTCAGCAATTTTATTACCGCCTTCCAATTTACTCCAGGAAGTATCTATGCCTTCAAAAACATCTTGCGAGCGAATGGTATCTCCTTTAATGGGTTCTAAATATTCCATTTGATTCCCTCTTGAACCTGTGCTACCAAACCCCTGGGATTGATGTTCACTGCGGCTTAAAGAAGAAATTTCAGGATTTGAGAGTCCAAGGAGTGGAAAATAAACTCCGGTATCAAAACTTATAAAACGGTCTTTACTGGCTTCTTCAAAAGCTTCGTCCCCGCCATAAAACCAGGGGGAAGTATTAAAATAAGTCCGTTTAGGTTGGTGGGTTTCTGTAAATTCTAATTGCTCTTTAAATCTATTAGGATTGGCAGCGGCATCAAAAGCTTCTATACTAATTAAAGCAGAAGAAGTGTGATGGCCGTGGGTGGAGCCGGCGGTGCGGTGGTCAAACCGATTTATAATTACATCGGGTTTAAAATTTCTAATAATCCAAACCACGTCTGCCAGTACTTTTTCTTTATCCCAAATTTGTAAAGTTTCTTCCGGTGTTTTGGAATAACCAAAATCATTAGCACGGGTAAAAAACTGCTCGCCGCCATCAATACGCCTTGCGGCAAGTAATTCGTGAGTTCTAATAAGCCCCAGTTGTTCTCTTAATTCGGGGCCAATAAGGTTTTGACCACCATCACCGCGGGTTAAAGATAGGTAAGCGGTTCGAGCATTTTTTTCGTTGGAAAAGTAGGAAATTAATCTCGTGTTTTCATCGTCTGGATGGGCGCCTATATATAAAACGGAGCCCAGGAAATTTAGTTTTTTTATTTCCTGAAATATTTCAGAAGCATTTAGTTTTTCGGGTTCCTGTGCGTTTAAATTCCACAGGAAAAAAATGCAAAGGATACTAAGTATTTTGCGCATATTGTTAAAGGCAATTAATGAGACAACCAAATATAAAAACTTTAGCCGCCTGAAGATAGGAATTTACTCGATAATCTAGAATAAACGATCTAAGACTTCTTGCAAGGATAAAATATGGTGCTATTAATCCCTAAAGTTTGGTCTAAGGTTTACTTGCTTTAGAGTTTAGAGGCTGCTTTTATCTTCATCCTGATACACATCTTTTGCGACAAGGGAAACCGCTTTTTGCAGAATAAGATTATTAGGGTAAGTGATCAATTCTCCCTCTAAAGTTCTGAGGTGTAAATGAAAAGCCTTTATGTCTTCAATAATTGCTTCAATAGGCATGTCTTTATCATGTATCTTTATTTTGTCTCCAATTTTATACGGAAAGGAAAAAAATAAAATAACCCCAGAAGTGATATTGCTTAGAATAGACCATATTGCAAATAAGGCAACACCTAATACTGCGAAAACCGAAGAAAATATAAGAGAAAGTTCGGTTAAGCCCATTCCCCAGGCAATTGCCAGTAAAAAGAAAGAGATAAATACAATAAGGATATTAATGTACTTAAACATTAACCTGGTTCTTGTGAAGTCTATTTCGCTTCGCTTACCAACTCGATGGGCGGCTTTCTTTAATAAAAACTGAACAATTAATAGGGCAAAAACAGTAATTACCGTGTAGGTGATTTCCGATTTATAAGTGACCAAAACTTCGTACATATTCACTCAGAATTTTGATATAAAGGTAATTTTAAAATGAATTAATCAGTTAAAAAAAATTAAGTTATTCAGGATTTTTTACTTTAGAGCTCCTATTAATCTAAAACATTATATTGCAACATTCAAATATCTTAATATTAGTTATTTAAATTATTGAATTGAAGCAAGATCAATAAGCTCGTTATAGACCAAATGTGTTGGCAGACCTACGACATTAAAATAACTTCCTTCCAGGTTAGTTATTCCAATTAGGCCAATCCATTCCTGAATTGCATAACCGCCTGCTTTATCAAAAGGTTTGAAATTTTCTACGTAATAGTCAATCTCGCCGCTTGTAAGTTCTTTAAAAGTGACTTTGGTTTCGCAATTAACTGTAGATTGATGTTTTAGCGTGGTGAAAGAAACTGAAGTAAATACGCTGTGGGTTTTCCCTGAAAGCGATTTAAGCATTTCCTTAGCTTCAGCTGAAGTTTTTGGTTTGCCCAGTGCTTTTTCCTCATTATAAACTATAGTGTCGCTGGTAATTATAATTTGATTTTGTTTTAATTCTTTTTGAAAAGCTTCCGCTTTCAATTCAGCTAAAAAATTAGTGATTTCTTCTTTTTTTAGATAATCTGGGTAAACTTCCTTTACGGGTCTTACATCCATTGTGAATGGAATATCAAGATCCTTGAAAAATTGATGACGTCTTGGAGAGCCGGAGGCAAGAACTATTTCTTTATTCTTTAAAAGGTCTTTCAGCATAATTGCAGGTGTTTTAATTTGTTTTCAGAATTTTAAAATTCTAGAAATCCGATAGAAATGAGTCCGAAAAATAAAACTATTTTCAGGATTATACTTAATTGGGAATATTCTTTCTTTTTTTCAGCATCCATGATTCGAATTGCGAAATAAAGCAAAGGGCCAAGGATGAAAATAAGGCTATAAAGTACTAAATAAGTATTGTCAAAAATATAATTGTAGATATAATAAACCAGCGTGGCTATTGGTAAAATGGTAAATGCGAAAATGATTTTATTTGTTCGGCAACGGCCTAATAAAATAGGAAGGCTATTTATACCTACGTTATAATCGCCCTTAATATCTTCCTGATCTTTCACCATTTCTCGAAGTAAATTGATTAAAAATGCGAAAATAGCGTAATCCAGGAGGGTGAAAAATAGTGAAGCCTGAAGCTCCTGATTTTGAAGGGTAATCGCCGGTAAAAGATCGAAAATTCCCGGTAGAATTGCCACACCACCAACCATTAAACTAACCGCAATATTTCCTGCTAGTGGAACAAACTTTAAATATGTGGAATACACATAAAGTAGGGCAGAGCACATAATGAATAATGCGGCGAATGATGGGTATCCAATAATATTGGCTAAATAGAAACCAATACTAACCGCACTAATATTGAAGATTAAAAACCATCTAAAAGCCGCTTTTTCCGGAACCCCCTGGTCAATATAGCTTTTATGAGGTTTATTGATACTATCGGCTTTTACATCGTTAAGATCGTTTATTATATAACCTGCTGCTGCCAGGCCAATGTTTACGAAAATAAGAAGTGCGTATTCAATGCTACTCAACACTGTTTCAGCGCCCATATTTTCAAAAAACAAAAATTTGACAAGTAACTGGGTGATGACAATGAACAGTAAATTTTTCCATCTAATAAGGTTTAAAAACGATTTCATAAAATTGCTATTCAGAAACAAATTTTAAACCTACCAAAGAAATAATTAAAGTGCTTAGGAAGAAAAGTCGCCAGAAGTGAGCGGGCTCTTTAAAAACGAGGATACCTAATAAAACGGTGCCCACAGCCCCAATGCCGGTCCAAACCGCATAAGCAGTACCAATTGGCAATGTTTGGGTGGCTTTATACAGCAAAATCATACTCAAAGTTAGCGATACTAAAAAGCCAATAAGCCACAGGGTAGAAGCATTCCCTGAAGTTACTTTCATTTTTCCTAAACAAAAGGCAAAGCCAACTTCAAAAAGCCCGGCGAGAACAAGTATTATCCAATTCATTTATTCTTTATCAATCCATTTCCCCTGTACCTTCATCACCTGCTCAATAACATCACGAACGCAGCCTTTACCGCCTTTTTTGTGAGAAACATACCTGGAAATCTCTTTAACTTCGGCTACGGCATCCTGCGGGCAGCAAGGTAAACCAACCAATTTCATTGGGTAATAATCGGGAATATCATCTCCCATATATAAAACGTTTTCAGCCATGATTTCATAAATATCAAAGAATTCATCCATTTGCTCCACTTTATCGTGAATGCCAAGATAGATGTCATTAATTCCCAGGTCTCTTAATCGTTTGCGAACGCCTTCATTTTTTCCTCCGGAAATAATACAAACCGTATAACCGGCATTTTTGGCGGCTTTGAGAGCGTAACCGTCTTTTATATTCATAGTGCGTAAAAGTTCCCCTTTGGTGCTAATTTGAATGCTGCCATCGGTAAGTACGCCGTCTACATCAAAAACGAAAGTATTGATTTGATTAAGGTATTCTTTATAATTTTTTTCCATGGAAATCTTGAATAGATTGGGTTAAAAGGCTGTAAATATCTTTATCTTTTTTAGATAAAAGCTTTAAATGAGTTTCAATTGTTTTTTGATCGTTTCTTAAGGCCGGACCTGTTTGTGCATCTTTTGGCGATAAACTTTCCATTTTTGAAGCGGTTTCTTTTATGAGCGGTTTCAAAATACTAAAATCTACCTGGTTTGTTTTACAAATTTCAGCGCCTATGCTATATAAATGATTACTGAAATTATTTACAAAAACAGCAGCCAGGTGCAGGGCCTTTCGTTGCTCAGAATTAATCTCCCGAATATCTCTTGTTATTGCTGAAGCCAAGGCTTTTATTCTTTCCAGGTTTTCTATTGAATTAGCTTCAATACAAACCGGGATTTCAGAAAAATCTACAGCTTTATTTTTAGAAAAGGTTTGCAGGGGATAAAAAACTCCCAAATTAGTGAGACATTCCAAAGAATTTAAGCTAACTGCGCCCGATGTATGTAAAACAATTCCGTTTTTACTTTTTAGATCTTGAGCAATTTCCGGGATGACATCATCTTTTAAGGCTAGAATATAGAAATCGCCCGACTTTAAGTTTCTAATTTCGGTAGAGGTTTCAGTAAATTTCGAAAAATATTCCAGGCTTTCATCCCGGTGATTATACACCTGAGTTACCTTTATATTTTTTGCTTTAGAAAATGCTTTAAATAAATGAAAAGCAACATTCCCTGCACCTAAAATTACCACTTCAGTCATTCGGCTAAATTATTAAAAATAACGAGGCAATAAAATTAACATTCGTGTAGGAGAAAGTGTTTCGTTTTATCCAATAGAACCGTTAAATTTCCTTAAATTTGCAGCCGTAAAAAGAGTTACTTCATGCAGAATAAAATAGCCTCTGTCATATTTTCTACACGTATAATGGCAGTCTTATTTGTGGTCTTTTCAGTGGCCATGGCGTTCGGAACATTTATAGAAAGTTGGTACAGTATTGAAACCGCAAGAGTTCTAATTTATAATACCTGGTGGTTTGAAGGAATCATGGTATTCTTTGTAATCAATTTTGCAGGAAATATTGTAAGATATAAGCTTCATAAACGAGAAAAATGGTCTTCACTTTTAATCCATTTATCTTTTGTTTTGATATTGGTAGGTGCTTTTATCACTCGTTATATTAGTTATGAAGGTATGATGCCTATTAAAGAAGGTGAAACAACTAATGTGATGCTTTCTGAAAAAACCTATCTCACCACTTTTATAGATGGAGAGATTGATGGAGAACCTCGTCGCAGGGTTTTAGAAGAGACTGTACTTTTTGCTCCTGAAACAGAGAATGAATATATCTTAAATACCGATTATAACGGGCAACCGGTTACTGTTGAAGCCACTAATTTTATTTATGGCGCTAAAGAAGAACTGGTAGCTTCCGAAGATGGTGCGAACCATCTAAAACTCGTTGAAGCCGGAGACGGAAATCGCCATGACCATTATCTAAAAGAGGGAGAAGTTCAAAATATTCATAATGTTTTATTTTCTCTTAATGAACCTACCGAAGGTGCTATAAATATAACTTATGAGGAGGATAGCGGTAAATACACTATAAATTCTCCTTTTGAAGGAGATTATATGCGAATGGCCGATCAGGAAAAAGGAGCTTTAGTAAAAGATTCTACCCAAAATCTTATGTTGCGTTCTCTTTATAATATAGGGGCCATGCAGTTTGTAATTCCTGAGCCTATTATAAAAGGCAAGTATGATGTGGTAAAAACTCCGCAAAAAGATGATGGACAGGCTGATGCTGTGACGCTTAAAGTTACCAGCGAGGGAGAATCTGAAACTATTACTTTATTGGGCGGGAAAGGTATTGATAGCCAGCCCCAGAAAGTAGAACTCGCCGGCCTTGAATTTTATTTGAATTACGGAAGCAAAAATATAGAATTACCTTTTGCCTTAAAACTTAATGATTTTATCGCTGATAAATACCCGGGTACTGAAAGTTCCTATTCTGCATTTAAAAGTAAAGTTGAAATAGTAGAAGAAGGTAAAGAAAATGTTCCTTACGAAATTTATATGAACCACGTGTTGGATCACAAAGGATTTAGGTTTTTTCAGGCCAGTTTTATGCCAGACGAAAGTGGTACCATTTTGTCGGTTAACCACGATTTCTGGGGAACCTGGATCACTTATATAGGTTATTTCCTGTTGTATCTTGGTTTGATGCTTATTTTATTTGATAAAGGTTCACGCTTTGGAAACCTCAAAGAAATGTTGGAAAAGGTAAAGGATAAAAAGAAAAAGCTAAGCACTGTGCTAATTTTCTTTATGGCGGCAGGTAGCATGTTCGCACAAACCTCTGAAGACGATCACAAGCACGCTGAATCGGCTAAAATGGAAGTTGATTCCATAATTAAAACCAACGCCATAAGCGAAGAGCACGCGGCTAAATTTGGCCAACTGGTAATTCAGGATGCAGGTGGAAGAATGAAACCGGCAAATACATATTCCTCTGAATTACTTCGGAAGTTAAGCAAATCTGATTCTTATGAAGGTTTAAGCTCTGACCAAATCCTGGTTTCGCTTACCCAAAACCCTATGATATGGTATAATGTGCCAATTATTTATGTTGAAAAAAACAATGATAGTTTGCATAATATTCTTGAAGTAGATGAAGGCGAAAAGTATCTAAAACTAAGTAGTTTTTTCGATGAAACAGGAAATTATAAATTATCACCTTATTTGGAAGATGCCTACCAGGCTGCAGTTCCCAATAAATTTCAGAAAGATTTTATTGAAACCGATAAAAAAGTAAATCTTTTATATCGTGCGCTTCAGGGTAAGATCTTACGAATATTTCCTATTCCTGAGCACGAAAATAATAAATGGGTTTCTTATCCTGAATTAGAGGATGAAGGAGTCGTTTTTAAAGGAATGGATTCGGTATATACCAAACAAATTCTTCCTTTGTATATGACAGCTTTATCTGATGCAAAGGCCTCTGGAGATTATGAAAAAGCCGATCAGTTTTTAGAAAGTATTAAAGGATTTCAAAAGAAATTTGGAGAGGAAGTCTTACCTTCAGAAGAAAGAATAAAGGCAGAGATCACCTATAACAAATATGATATTTTCAGAAATCTTTTCTGGATGTATATGACGGCGGGGCTTTTAATGTTGGCTTTTGTTATTGCCAGAATTTTTAAAGAAAATAATTTCACTAAATGGCTGGTAAATATTAGTAGTGGAATCATAATTGTGCTTTTCGTTTTACATACCCTTGGTTTAATTGCAAGATGGTATATCTCGGGACACGCCCCCTGGAGTGATGCCTATGAGTCTATGATCTACGTTGCCTGGGCTACGATGTTCTTTGGTTTAGCATTCGGAAGAAAAAGTACTTT
Organism: Salegentibacter sp. Hel_I_6; assembly: GCF_000745315.1. Taxonomy (NCBI): domain Bacteria; kingdom Pseudomonadati; phylum Bacteroidota; class Flavobacteriia; order Flavobacteriales; family Flavobacteriaceae; genus Salegentibacter; species Salegentibacter sp. Hel_I_6. The sequence continues at coordinate 3,960,797 of NZ_JQNQ01000001.1, forward strand.
AACAATAGCCTCCACAGCTTTTGTAACTTCTATGATCTTAATGATTGCCCATTGGAACTGGATGGATCCTGCTATTGCTAACTTGCAGCCTGTTTTAGATTCCTACTGGTTAATGATTCATGTTTCGGTAATTGTAGGAAGCTACGGCCCGTTCACCCTAGGCATGATTTTAGGCATTGTTGCATTGTTCTTAATGATTTTTACTACTGAAAAGAATAAAAAGAAGATGGATCTCAATATTAAAGAGATTACCATTATTACTGAAATGGCATTAACGGTTGGTCTTGTAATGTTAACTATAGGAAACTTTCTCGGAGGCCAATGGGCTAATGAGAGTTGGGGGCGTTACTGGGGTTGGGATCCTAAAGAAACCTGGGCTTTAATTAGTATCATGGTTTACGCTTTTGTAATTCATATGCGCTTGGTGCCCGGGCTAAGGAGTAGATGGTTTTTTAACTTTATGGCAATCGTTGCATTTGCAAGTATAATGATGACTTATTTTGGAGTAAACTTCTATTTAGCTGGTTTGCACTCTTATGCGAGTGGAGGTAAGGTAATTACACCTACTTTTATTTATTATGCAGTTGCAGTAGTTGCAGTACTTGGAGCGGTGTCTTACTGGAGGTTTCAGAAGTTTTATGCGAAGAAACCTAAAAAGAAGATTGAGAAATAGGTTTTTTACAATCGTCATCCTGAACTTGTTTCAGGATCTAAGTTATACTTAAACCATACAATATTAGAAGCTGAAATAAATTCAGCTTGACGAATATTAATAAGAAAAGCCTGTCTAAAATTTTTAGACAGGCTTTTCTGTTTTTATGTAATTTGAATTATCTATTTAATATTCCCTACCATATCTTTAGGTTGAACCCACTCATCAAATTGCTCTTCAGTAAGATGGCCTAATTCAACTGCCGCTTCTTTAAGCGTGGTTCCGTCCTCATGTGCTTTATTCGCAATTTCAGCAGCTTTATAATAGCCTATTTTAGTGTTTAGGGCGGTAACCAACATCAGGGAATTATTTAAATGTTCCTGTATTCTTGGTTTGTTAGCTTCAATTCCCTGGGCGCAGTTTTCATCAAAAGATATACAAGCATCTCCAATAAGCTGTGCGCTTTGTAAAAGATTTGAAGCCATTACTGGTTTAAAAACATTTAATTCAAATTGGCCCTGCATTCCTCCAACACCAATAGCAACATCATTACCCATAACCTGTGCGCAAACCATAGTTAAAGCTTCGCACTGCGTAGGATTCACTTTTCCGGGCATAATAGAAGAACCGGGTTCATTTGCAGGAATATTGATTTCTCCAATTCCGCTTCTTGGTCCGGAAGAAAGCATTCTTATATCATTTCCAATCTTATTTAAGGAAACAGCCAGTTGTTTTAAAGCTCCGTGAGTTTCCACAAAAGCATCGTGGGCAGCGAGCGCTTCAAATTTGTTTCCTGCAGATACGAAAGGCAACTCAGTGAATTTTGCAATAAATTCAGAAACTCTTTTAGAATAACCTTTAGGGGTATTTAATCCTGTTCCTACGGCGGTTCCACCAAGTGCTAATTCTGAAAGATGTGGAAGTGTATTTTCAAGTGCTTTGATTCCGTGATCTAGCTGAGCAACATACCCGCTGAATTCCTGGCCAAGGGTTAGGGGAGTCGCATCCATAAAATGGGTACGGCCAATTTTTACCACTTCTTTAAATTCTTCTGATTTTTTCTTTAGCGTATCGCGAAGTTGCTTTACTCCAGGAAGCGTTACTTTAGTGATCTTTTGGTAAGCAGCGATATGCATTCCGGTAGGAAAAGTATCGTTAGAAGATTGAGATTTATTGACGTCATCATTCGGTTGAAGTGTTTTATCGCCTTCTCCCAAAGTTTTTCCTGCCAGCTGATGTGCGCGATTCGCGATAACTTCGTTTACATTCATATTACTTTGGGTACCGCTACCGGTTTGCCAAATTACCAGCGGGAATTGATTATCGTGCTTTCCAGCAAGAATTTCATCACAAACCTGAGCGATATAATCTCTTTTATCAACAGGCAAAACTCCTAATTCACAATTTGTATAAGCAGCCGCTTTTTTTAGGTAGGCGAAGCCATAAACTATTTCCAGAGGCATACTACCAGCAGGGCCAATTTTAAAATTATTTCTGGAACGTTCAGTTTGAGCACCCCAAAGTTTATCTGCCGGGACCTTTACATCTCCAATAGTATCTTTTTCTATCCTATAATCCATAAGTATATTATTAGTTGAGTCACAAATTTACAAGTTAGCGGCTTTTTAAAGGAATAAAACTGAAGAATTTAGTCTATAATTTTTGAATTTTTAAATTGATGTTTTGAATTTCTTATAATTTAATTGTGATAACCGGTTAAAGCTTACTATCTTTGACCAGCATCAAAAAATTTTGGAAATTATGTTCGAATTCGATCAATATCTCGGTTTTCTGGCTTTCCTGGTTATTTTAACTATGGGATTCTGGCTAATGATTTTCCTAATGGCTATTTTACCCTATTGGATAGGTGGTTCGGTTGCCGAATTACTGAAAGAGAAGAAAGAAGCAAGAAAAAAAGCTAAAGAAGCAAAAGCATAAAAAAAGGGACATTCGATGTCCCTTTTTTTATGCTTTATTATTAAAGATTTAGATAAAAAGTCCGACTCGATTGAGCCGGATTTTTTATTTAAGCTTATCCTTCAAATCCTGAATCATCAAAATCCTCATTGTCATTACGTCTCTGTTCACGTTTTTGTTGATTAAACCTATAAATTACAGAAAGATTAATTTGTCTTTGTCTCCATTGGAATTCACTATCGCGATTAAAAAATTCAGTAGAAGTAAAGGATCTCCTTTTTCTTGAGTTCAATAAATCTCTTACATTTAAAGAAAGTGTTACGCTTTCATTTAAAATTTCTTTACTAAATGCAAGATCTATTGAAAATATTCCTTCATTTTTTGTTTGTGCATTTTCTTGAGGACCCCTGTAGAAAGCATTGGTTTGCCAGTCTACTGCTCCCGGAAGTGTTACTTTAGAGCTAAACCTTGCAAACCAACTGGTATTTTTTGCTCCATAATCAACTCCGTTAAACTCTCCTTCAGTTTCGAATTGGAAGAAATTAAAACTACTGTTTAATCTTAACCAATCTGCAGGATTATAAAGAATTCCTAGTTCACCACCGGTTCTTATGTTGGTAGCAAGGTTAATAGGAATAGTTCTAATAATATCAATACCATCGGTAGTTTCCTGACCTGTGTTTTCTTCTACTCTTTCAAAAGAATCGGTTTCGTGTTGGTAGTATACAGAAGAAGTAAAGGTTAGTTTATCCCATCTTTTTAAATAACCAATATCAAAAGCACTGGCAAAGGCAGGCTGTAAGTTGGGATTTCCCTGGAATACATTTGTTCGGCTTGAACGAGAAGGAAAAGGATTAATAAACCAACCCCTTGGGCGGTTAATCCTTCTATTATAACCAACGGTAATATTTTCTTCTTCGCCACCATCGCTTGATAATTCGTAGATTAAATTAACTGTGGGAAAGAGACCTAAATAATTATTATCAAATTCGGTTTGAATTGGGAAACCAAAAGCTTCTACAAGTTCTTCATCACTTAGCCTGGAATCTATATCACCTTTAAGTTGCGTGTTTTCTAATCGAAGTCCTAAAAGGAAAGAGAATTTTCCAAATTTAGTTCCGTATTGAGAATACAGAGCATTTACGTTCTCTTCGTAATCAAAAATATTAGTAAGCGTATCATTGGTTACCAGGTTACCGGTAGCCAAATCTTCTTGCTGTAAACGATAATCGGTAACTTCGTTCTCAAAATTCCCCCTATAACCTGCTTCAAACCTTGCATTTTCACCAAGGGGTAAAACGTAATCTGCCTGAATTAAATATTCTTTTTGATTTTCTTCAGTATAAACTTCCTCTCGCTGAAAAGCCTGAGGATTTACCTCGGTAGCAAAAGTATAATCTTCATTTATAAAAATATTTTGTATTTCTGCATCATTCTCATACTGAAAATCGGCAGTAAGTTCGTGACCTTCATCATTAAATTTATTCTGATAATTTAATGAGATCTGGTAACTATTATCTTCTTCACTCTGCAATTCTCTCCTTAAAGTTTGTTCAACTAAATCACCACCAATATACCTGTCACTATTATTATCGGTTATATCCTCATCTTCACCATATCTGTAAAATAAACTGGCAGTTATCGAAGATTGTTCTGTTAGAAAATATTCAATCCCAACATTACCATTATAATTTCTATTTAATCGTTGTACTTCTCTCTCTTCACGAATTCTATCATATTCTGGTCTAACAATTTCTCCATCAGAATTAAATCGTCTTAAATATTCGGTATCGCTGAAGTTATTTTGAGGGGCATCAAAATAGCGCCATCCAATATTAGTAAAAAGGTTGAATTTCTCAGTTCTATAGTTAAGGTTGGTAGAAAGACCTGCATTATCTGGATTTCCTAAATTTAAATTAACAGAACCATTGAAACCCAGGGTCTCTTTTTGTCTAAGAATAATATTTAAAATACCTGCTGTACCTTCGGCATCATACCTGGCGGAAGGAGAGGTGATAACTTCTACACGTTCTATGGCTTCTGCTGGAAGCTGACTCAATACATTAGAATCACCAAAACCAGCCATTGCTGAAGGTTTGCCATTAATAAGAATTCTAACATTCTCGTTTCCTCTTAAACTAATTCCACCTTCTACATCTACAGAAACCGATGGCACATTATTAAGAGCATCACTTACGGTACCTCCAGCGGTAGTAAGATCTTTTCCTATATTGTAGATCTTTTTATCAAGCTGAACGCTAACCTGTGTAGTTTCAGCCTGGACTAAAACTTCATCAAGACTATCTGAATCCAGTCCCAAACTTACTGTTCCCAAATTAAGATCTGAATCTACTTTACGATCATTAAATCTCTTAGTTTCGTAAGATATAAATTCAACAATTACGTTATAGGTGCCTTCTGGAACTTCTATAGAGAAATTCCCCTGTGTATTTGTTACAACTCCAGTAACGTCTGCGGGATCGTTAGCGTTAACTACAGAAACGGTTGCAAATTCAAGAGGAGCATTCATCTCCTCGTCCATTACTTTTCCGGAAATTTTAAAAGGCCCCGATTGGGCGAAGCCGCTAAGGCTAAAAAAAAGAAAAAACGCTGCAGAGAGCGTACTCAACATTTTGGTGGTCATAGAAAATTTTCTTCTTTGACCTCTATTTTACGAGATGGTTTAAAGCGAATTCGGTTAAACTCGCGTTAAAAGGAGATTTAAAATGTTAAAAACATCTTTCAGTCTGATATCCAGTAATTAAGACTTTCTGCTTATTTTTTTATTTACTTCTAAATATTTAGCGAACTGCTTATCACTCATTAATTTTTGCAGTTTTCTATGTTCCGCTTTCTGAATATCTCTAAGTTTTAAGATCGTTTCATCTTCGGTAAGTGCCGTAGCGTTTATGATTTCATTCTTTTTTAGCGTGTATTCTATAATAAGATCTTCTAACTTACTGGTTTGTTCAAAATCAAGTTCTAATTCTTTTTTCCAGGTATAAGCTAATTCTCTTGCAATTTCAATTAATTCTTCTCTGCTTTTTCTATGTAAGTAAAAGTGAGAAAATACAAATCCAGCCACTAAAAATCCTGCGGCTCCAATAATTGCTATTTTTTGTTGAGTTTTCATTTTCTGTTGGTTTGGATTTACCACCGCTTATTTTAATAAATCTTCAATTTTAGATCCTGGGCGACCTACTACTGCCGTATTTTTGGTCTCTACAATAGGTCTTTCCATAAGTTTAGGGTTTTTCACCATAACAGTGATTAACTCTTTATCGCTAAGATCTTTGCCTTTATATTCTTCTTTCCAAATTTTCTCGTTGGTACGAATTAGCTGCATAGGATAAAAACTTAATTTATCCAAAATCTTACCTAATTCTTCTTCAGAAAGTGGCTCTTTGAGATATTCTCTAACCTTGTAATCTTTACCAGAATTTTTTACTAATTCTAAACCTTCTCTAGATTTTTTGCATCTGGCATTGTGGTAAACAGTAATCATTATTTTTTCGTTTTGGCTACTTTAAAATAAACAATAAATTTTAAATCTAAAATATATAGGCAGAAACTTATCAATCTTCCTGCCGTTGTCCCATCATCATTAAAAAAGCTTTCAAAAAAATATCAATTTCTCCATTCATTACAGCATCTACATTTCCGGTTTCTTCTGCGGTTCTCACATCTTTTACTAGCTTATAGGGATGCATCACATAATTCCTTATTTGTGAGCCCCATTCAATCTTCATCTTAGAATTTTCAATTTCTCTTCGCTGCGCCTGTTGCTTCTGAAGTTCGATCTCATACAACTGACTTTTTAAAAGCTGCATGGCCTTGGTTTTATTCTCAAGTTGAGAACGGGTTTCAGAATTTTCAACAACAATTCCGGTAGGAGCGTGGCGTAATCTAACCGCAGTTTCTACCTTATTTACATTCTGGCCTCCAGCCCCTGAAGAACGCATGGTTTCCCAGGAAATTTCTGACGGGTTAATATCTATTTCTATAGAATCATCAGCCAGCGGATACACGTAAACAGAAGCAAAAGAGGTATGTCTCTTTGCATTGCTATCAAATGGGGAAATTCGTACCAACCTGTGTACACCATTTTCACCTTTTAGCCACCCAAAAGCAAAGTCGCCTTCAATTTCAAGCGTTACCGTTTTAATACCTGCAACATCACCAGCCTGGTAGTTAAGCTCTTTGATTTTAAATTTCCGTTTTTCAGCCCACATCAGGTACATACGCATAAGCATCTCTGCCCAGTCGCAACTTTCCGTTCCACCGGCTCCAGCCGTTATTTGTAAAACCGCGCTTAATTTATCACCTTCTTCTGAAAGCATATTTTTAAACTCAAGTTCTTCAATTAACTCCAGGACTTGTTTGTTTTTATCCAAAACATCTTCTTCGCTGGCTTCATCTTCTTTGTAAAACTCGTATAAAACCTCTAAGTCATCTACAAGGGTTTGTGCTTTTTCAAACTCATCTACCCATTGTTTTTCGACATTTAGCTCTCGCATTATGGTCTCCGCCTTTTTAGGATCATCCCAAAAATCTGGAGCAAAGGTTTTTTCCTCCTGGTTGGAGATTTCTATTTTTTTGGCATCAATGTCAAAGATACCTCCTTAACGCACCAAGGCGCTCTCTGAGATCTTTGATCTGCTCAGTTGTGATCATATCTAAATTTTATAAGGTAAAAATAGAATTTAAGACTACGACGGGAAAGTATTTAACGATATTTTTATAGTTTTAGACTTCCTATAAAATCACGTAAATGAAGCATTTTTTACTTATTTTCCTGTTAGTCAGTTTCTCAGTTCCTGGAATGGCACAATTTCTTTCTGAAAAAGAAAATCTTAAAGAATATGAAGGCTTTTTTAATTTTCATTATAATGAAGATAAAGATGAAATTTACCTTGAAGTTGATAAGCTGGAAAGTGAATTTTTATATGTGCATGCCTTAACCAGCGGACTTGGTTCTAATGATATTGGATTAGATCGTGGGCAGTTAGGAAATGAAGCTATTGTAAAATTTCAGAAAGCGGGGAATAAGTTATTATTGGTGCAACCCAATCAGAGATACAGAGCAGAAACCGAGAATGAATTAGAGAAACGAAGCGTGGAGCAGGCTTTTGCAAAATCGGTTATCTATGGTTTCGAAATTAAGGAAGAAAAAGATACAGTTTACGTAATTGATTTTACGCCTTTTTTAATGGAGGATGCGCATGATGTGACCGGCCGACTTAAAAAAGGAGAATATGGAACCTATAAACTCGATAAATCTAAAAGTGCACTTTCCTTAGAACGCACAAAAGCATTTCCCGAAAATGTAGAATTTGAAGCTCTGCTTACCTTTGAAGGCGAACCTAAGGGAAGAACGCTGCAAAGTGTAGCGCCAGACGCTAAAAAGCTTAGTGTTATTCAGCATCATTCTTTTGTGAAATTACCCGATGATAATTACGAAAAACGACTTTTCGATCCCCGCAGCGGTGCGATCTCCATTTCTTATTTAGACTATTCTACTCCGGTTTACGAACCTATAGAAAAGAAATTCGCTATTCGTCATCGTTTAAAAAAGAAAAATTCCAAAGCCGAAATTAGTGAAGCCGAAGAGCCAATTGTTTATTATTTAGATCCCGGTACGCCAGAACCGGTAAAGTCGGCTTTATTGGAAGGAGCGCGGTGGTGGAATGTAGCTTTTGAAGAAATTGGTTATAAAGATGCTTTCCAGGTGCAAATGCTACCCGAAGATGCTGATCCTTTAGATACGCGTTATAATATGATACAATGGGTTCATCGTTCTACCCGCGGGTGGAGTTATGGTGCAAGTGTGGTAGACCCCAGAACCGGAGAGATCATTAAAGGTCACGTGAGTTTAGGAAGTTTAAGAATACGCCAGGATTTTATGATCGCTCAGGCTTTACTGAATAAACCTTTTGCTGAAAATGATAAAAATCACGAAAAAATGATGGAAATGGCCGTAGCCAGAATTCGACAGCTATCGGCCCACGAAATTGGCCATACTATTGGTTTTGCTCATAATTTTGCTGCAAGTGTAAACGATAACGCCTCGGTAATGGATTATCCGCATCCGCAATTCAGTTTAGAAAATGACGAAATAAGTATTGCAAATGCTTACGATACCGGAATAGGGGAATGGGATAAAGTAACTGTTAAATATTCTTATGCTGATATACCTGAGAATACCTCAGAAAGAGAATTTCTAAATTCGGTTTTGGAACAAGCGCAAGAGGCCGGTCACCAATTTATTTCAGATTCAGATGCCCGGGCACAGGGCGGTGCTCATATAAACGCACATCTTTGGGATAATGGTAAAAACGCAACTGAAGAATTGGATGAAATTTTAAAAATTAGAAAAAAAGGTATTGAGAATTTTTCGGTAGATAATATTAGAACTAACGAGCCTTATTCGGTGTTGGAGGATGTTTTTGTGCCTCTATATTTTTTACATCGCTACCAGGTTGAATCGGCGGTAAAAATCATCGGTGGACTCGATTATAATTATGCTGTTAAAGGTGGAAAGGATAAAATTTGGGAAAGCGCAACTTCAAAAATGCAGGAAAACACGTTAAATGCGATTTTGAAAACTTTAGATGCAGAAGTTATTGCAATTCCGCAGGAAAAACTGGAATTATTTCCGCCACGAGCTTTTGGTTACAATCGCAGCCGCGAATCTTTTAAAGGCAATACCGGCGTAGCTTTTGATGCGCTTGGGGCACCGGTGACTTCAGCAAATTTATCACTTTCCTTATTATTGCATCCAGAAAGAATGGCTAGATTGGTTCAGCAAAAATCTTTAGATAAGAAACAGTTGGGGCCGGAAGATGTTTTGAAGGAATTAATAAGTAATACCATAAAAAAGTCGCATCGTGACGATTATTTAAATGAAGTGCAGGAAGCGGTAAACTATGAGGTCCTGCTGCAGTTGATAAAATTAGCCGAAAATGAATCGGCTACGGCAAAAGTAGCAGCGATTGCCAATGCGCAAATTGATGAATTAAAAAATTGGTTAAGTAATAAGGATGGAGTTTTCTATCAACAAATGCTTAGAGAAATTGAAAATTACAGGGAAAATCCCAGCGAGTATAAAACCAAATTAAATGTTCCCGAAATCCCCGATGGAAGTCCTATTGGAAGTTTTAGGTGTGAGGGAATGGATTATTTTAGAAATTAATTAAATAAAATAGATTTCCGTCTACACGGAAATGACAAAATGTATTTATGAAAGAAATAGATTTAAGAAGTGATACAGTAACCCGCCCAACAAGCGGAATGTTAAAAGCAATAATGGGCGCCGAAGTTGGTGATGATGTTTATAAAGAAGATCCTAGCGTAAACGCCTTAGAAGAAAAACTTGCAAAGATGTTCGGGAAGGATGAAGCTTTATTTTTTCCTACCGGCAGCATGGCTAACCAGGCCGCAATAAAATTGCATACACAACCTGCCGAGCAGCTTATTTGTGATAAATGGGCACACGTTTATAATTACGAAGGTGGTGGCGCTTCTTTTAATAGTGGGGTTTCCTGCAAGTTGGTAGATGGCGATCGCGGAATGATTACCGCGGCCCAGGTTGAAGAAAATATAAATCCGCCAGACTTTTATCACAGTCCGTTAACGAGTTTAGTGTGTTTGGAAAATACTACCAATAAAGGTGGAGGTGCTTGCTATGATCTGAAAGAAATCAAGAAAATAAGAAAGGTTTGCAATACTCATAAATTAGGTTTGCATTTGGACGGGGCAAGGCTTTTTAATGCTTTGGTTGCTAAAAATGAAGATCCCAAAGAATACGGGAAATTATTTGATACTATTTCGGTTTGTCTTTCTAAAGGACTGGGAATCCCAATGGGTTCTGTACTTATTGGCGATAAGAAATTGATGAAAAACGCCATTCGAATTCGGAAAGTTTTAGGAGGCGGAATGCGCCAGGTTGGTTTTATGGCCGCAGCCGGAATTTATGCTTTAGATAACCACGTAGAGCGTTTAGCCGAAGATCACAAAAGAGCAACTGATATAGCTGAAACTTTAGAAGCCGCCAGTTATGTAGGTGAAGTAGAGAAGGTAGAAACCAATATCATTATTTTTTACCTCAAGAATGCTTCAGATGAAGCTGCATTTATGAAAAATCTTCAGAAGGAAAATATTAGAATAAGTAATATGGGGCAGGGCAAATTGAGGATTGTTACGCATTTAGATTATACTGAAGAAATGCACCAGAAATTCCTGAAAGTGCTGCGAGAGATTAAATTGTAAGACAATTAGAAAAGTTTAACCTAAGCTTATAAAGTATTTAATATGATTCGGGAATTGAATTTCATAATTTTCAAAACACCAAAAATTGAATTATGAAAAACGTATTGCCAAGAAAAGAAGTACCAAGATTAAGAGTAGAAACCACAAGCGGAATGTAATGGGATTTGCGCGACCAGAAACCAGAGAATTTTACTATGGTTATTTTTTATCGCGGACTGCATTGCCCGGTATGTAAATCTTATCTGGAGGAACTAAATGAAAAAATAGAAAAATTTCAGGACAAAGGGATTAATGTAATTTGTATAAGCTCAAATAATCAAGGCCTGGCCGAAAAGACCATAAAAGACTGGAAGATAAATAATCTTACCATAGGTTTTGATTTTACGAAAGAAGATGCTCGTAAATGGGATTTATATATTTCTGAAGGAATTAATGATAAGGAGCCAGAAGCCTTTTTTGAACCTGGATTATTTCTTATAAAACCTGATAATACACTTTATGCGGCTTCTATTCAAACGATGGCTTTTGCAAGACCAAAATTTGATGAGTTGCTAAAAGCCATAGATTTTGTTCTAGATAAAGAATATCCTGCAAGGGGAGAAGCATAAAGAGAAAACCTCACAGCTTTCTAAAAAACTGTGAGGTTTTTTAATTTAAGTCTAATTCCTAAGTCATTTCAGGATTCAGTTGATTAAATGCTATTTAAATTGATCTAAACCGGGAATATCTGGCATGCCGTCTTTTGCCACGGCAGCAAGTTCAGTCTCATTGATATCTGAAGCTCTGCTAATTGCTTTGTTTAGGGTTAAAACCAAATAATCTTCCAGTTGCTCCTTATCCTCCATTAATTCATCAGCAACGCTAATATTTTTAATTTCACGTGTAGCGCTAATGGTTACTTTTAGAAGTCCGTCACTGGATTTTTGCTCTATAGTTACCGTTTTAAGTCGCTCTTTAGTTTCTTCAACTTTTTGTTGGGTTTCTTTGATTTTATTCATCATACCCATCATATCTCCAAACATAGTCTCTTTTTTTAAATTTTGGTAAATACAAAATTACTAAATTACGGGATTAATCTTGTTAATATGAAGAGACTATTATGTATTTTACTGGGAAGCATTACCTTTGCAAGCGCTCAAAATAATGCAGATTTGAAAAAAGAAATTTTACCGCCAAAAGCGAAGAAAATAGAGAAAAGCCTGGAGTTTCATGGAGATGTGAGAATAGATAATTATTACTGGATGAACAATAGGGAAGATCCTGAAGTAATAGATTATTTAAACCTTGAAAATGAATATAATGAGCAAATAACCGCCCATACCAAAGATTTTCAGCAAGGCTTATTTGAGGAAATGAAGGGCCGAATTAAAGAGGATGATGAATCGGTGCCTTATAAATTAAACGATTATTGGTATTTAACCCGATTTGAAACCGGAAAGGATTATCCAATTTATTCCAGAAAAAAACGGGAACTTGATGCTGCTGAAGAGTTGCTTTTTGATGTTAACGAAATGGCAGAAGGCTTTGAATATTATAGCCTTGGAGGCTTAAACGTTAGCCCGGATAATAAAATGGTAGCTTTTGGGGTAGATACTTTAAGCCGAAGAAAATATACTATTCAAATTAAAAACCTGGAAACAGGCGAAATTTATCCTGATAAAATAGAAAATGCAACCGGTGGCTCTACCTGGGCGGCAGATAATAAAACATTGTTCTATACCAAAAAAGATGATCAAACACTTCGTTCTTATAGGATTTATAAACATATTTTAGGGACAGATTCAGCTGAAGATGAACTGGTTTTTGAAGAAGAGGATGAGACCTTTAATACTTACGTTTATAAATCGAAGTCGAAAGAATATATCATAATTGGTAGCCATAGTACGCTAACTACTGAATACCGAATTTTAAAAGCCGATGATCCAACAGGCGAATTTCAGGTTTTCCAACCCAGGGAACGTGGTTTAGAATATAGTATAGCACATTTTGAAAATCATTTTTATGTAATGACCAATATAGATGGTGCTACAAATTTTAAGTTGATGAAAACTCCGGTTGAAAATACATCTAAGGAGAATTGGGTAGATGTAATTCCACACAGGGAGGATTATTTGCTTGAGGATATAGATATTTTTAAAAAATACCTTGTGGTAAGTGAACGCCATAATGGATTGAATAAAATAAAGGTGATTCGCTGGGATGATTCAGAAGAATATTACATTCCTTTTGATAATGAAACCTATACCGCATTTACGTCTATAAACCCTTCTTTTGATACCGATATTTTAAGGTTTACTTATAATTCTATGACTACGCCAACTTCGGTTGTAGACTTTAATATGGAAACCCGTGAAAAGACGGTTTTAAAAGAGCAGGAAGTTTTAGATGAAAAATTTGATAAAAGTAATTACCTGTCAGAAAGAATTTGGGCTACTGCTAAAGATGGGACAAAAATTCCAGTGAGTCTGGTTTATAGAAAAGATACTAAATTAGATGGAAATAGTCCACTTTTGCAATATGCCTATGGTTCTTATGGTTCAACTATAGATCCTTATTTTTCCAGTGTGAGGCTAAGTTTGTTAGATCGTGGTTTTATTTATGCAATCGCGCACATTCGAGGTGGGGAATACCTTGGCCGTAATTGGTATGAAGATGGAAAACTTTTCAATAAAATGAATACGTTTACCGATTATATTGATGTATCAGAATATTTAATCCAGGAAAAATATACTTCCGCAGCACATCTTTACGCCATGGGCGGTTCAGCCGGAGGCTTATTAATGGGCGCAATTATGAATATGGCACCACAACTTTATAATGGAGTAATTGCTGCTGTTCCTTTTGTTGATGTAGTGACTACAATGTTAGATGATAGTATTCCCTTAACCACTGGAGAATATGATGAATGGGGGAATCCTAACAATAAGGATTACTACGAATATATGAAGCAATATTCACCCTATGACAATGTGGTGGAGCAGGATTACCCTAACACTCTGGTTACAACAGGCTTGCATGATTCTCAGGTTCAATATTGGGAACCGGCAAAATGGGTGGCTAAATTAAGAGAATTAAAAACTGATAATAATAAATTATTGTTCAATACCAACATGGATGCCGGGCACGGCGGTGCATCAGGACGTTTTGAAGCTCTAAAGGAAGTAGCTGAAGAATATGCGTTTTTACTGGATTTAGAAGGAATTGACCGCTAAGTCAAAAAATTGCCTTAAATTTGGACGGTTTTACTATCGAGTTTTTTGATTAGTAAAATCAGCCGGGACAGGTTTCCCAGGCAATTTTAGATAATGATTTTTGTTTTATCTGAATATTTTAAGCTCATAAAAATGGGCAAAATCTTTTAACCCAAATTTTGTAAAGAACTTCGATTTATGAAAGAAGATTTGCAAGTATACGATAACGTATTGCAACTTATTGGCAATACGCCTTTGATACAACTTAACAAAATAACCCAGGGATTTGATGGGGAATTCTTCGCCAAAGTAGAAGCCTTTAATCCGGGACATTCGGCTAAAGACCGTATTGCACTCTATATTATTGAAGAAGCCGAAAGAAAAGGTATTCTTAAACCAGGCAGTACAATTATAGAAACGACATCGGGTAATACTGGTTTTAGTATTGCTATGGTTAGTGTAATTAAAGGATATGAATGCATTCTTGCGGTTAGCTCCAAAGCTTCTACCGATAAAATAGATATGCTTAAAACAATGGGTGCCAAGGTTTATGTATGCCCGGCACATGTCTCAGCAGATGATCCCAGGTCTTATTACGAAGTAGCTAAAAGACTACATTCAGAAACTAAAGGTTCGGTTTATATCAATCAATATTTTAATGATTTAAATATTGATGCGCACTTTAATTCTACTGGTCCAGAAATTTGGAAACAAACCGAAGGAGAAATAACACACCTTATAGCTTGTAGTGGAACCGGTGGAACAATATCCGGAACTGCAAGGTTTTTAAAGGAAAAGAATCCGAAAATAAAAGTAATTGGGGTAGATGCCTACGGCTCAGTTTTAAAGAAATACCACGAAACTAAAGAGTTTGATTCTGGGGAGATTTATCCTTATAGAATAGAAGGTCTTGGTAAAAACCTTATTCCTTCAGCCACAGATTTTGAAATTATAGATCGTTTTATCAAAGTTAGTGATGAGGATAGCGCTCACACGGCAAGAGAACTCGCTAAAACCGAAGGTTTATTTGTAGGGTATACCAGTGGTGCTGCTACCCAGGCAATAAAACAACTTGCGGAAGAAGGAGAATTTAACGAGCATAGCAAGGTGGTTATCATTTTCCCTGATCATGGTTCCAGGTATATGGGAAAAGTATTTAGTGATAACTGGATGGAAGAACAAGGTTTCTTTGATACAAAAAATGAAGTAGAGGCACAGCCCATAGAATTTATAAAATAGTTGCTAATTGAAATCTATTCAGAAAATAAAATAAGTAAAAGCATCCCCTGTAAGGATGCTTTTCTTTTATTTGAATTTGCTGAAAAAAATAACTTTGTGCAATTGAGCCAATTTTAAGTATTTTTGCGGCTCGACTAAAAAATGATCGATGAGGGATTTATTTGATAAAATATATAAAGATAAAGGACCATTAGGAAAATGGGCAGAGCAGGCAGAAGGATATTTCGTATTTCCTAAGCTTGAAGGCCCAATTTCTAACCGAATGAAATTTAGAGGGAAAGAAGTAATAACCTGGAGTATTAATGACTACCTGGGACTTGCCAATCATCCTGAAGTTAGAAAAATAGATGCTGAAGCTGCTGCAGAATATGGTTCGGCTTACCCAATGGGTGCTAGAATGATGAGTGGGCACACTCAGCTTCACGAAAAACTGCAGGACGAGCTAGCTTCTTTTGTACACAAACAATCGGCCTACTTACTTAATTTTGGTTACCAGGGAATGGTTTCTACAATAGATGCTTTAGTTTCTAAGCAAGATGTAATTGTGTATGATGTAGATGCTCACGCCTGTATTATAGATGGGGTAAGATTACATTTAGGTCAGCGCTTTACTTATAAGCATAATGATCTTGAAAGTATAGAAAAGAACCTGCAACGTGCCACTAAAATCGCAGAACAAACCGGAGGAGGAATTTTATTGATTTCTGAAGGTGTTTTTGGAATGCGCGGGGAGCAGGGAAAATTGAAGGAAATTGTTGAGCTGAAGAAAAAATATAATTTCAGGCTTTTTGTAGACGATGCTCACGGTTTCGGTACTCTAGGTAAAACAGGAGCAGGAGCAGGCGAGGAGCAAGGTGTGCAGGATGAAATAGATGTATATTTCGCTACATTTGCCAAATCTTTAGCCAGTACCGGTGCATTTATTGCGGCCGATAAAGAAATTATAGATTACCTTAAATATAATCTACGTTCACAAATGTTCGCTAAATCATTGCAAATGCAATTAGTAGTTGGCGCATTGAAGCGTTTAGAAATGCTAAGAACAATGCCAGAGCTTAAAAACAAGCTTTGGGAAAATGTAAATGCTCTTCAAAACGGACTTAAAGAAAATGGCTTTGATATTGGAACTACGCAAAGTTGTGTAACTCCTGTTTATCTAAAAGGGAGCATTCCTGAAGCGATGGCTTTAGTGAAAGATCTAAGAGAAAACCACGGCGTTTTCTGTTCGATAGTGGTTTACCCCGTAATTCCTAAAGGACTTATTTTATTAAGAATGATTCCTACTGCAACTCATACACTTGAGGATATTGACGAAACTCTGATTGCTTTTTCAGCAATTAGGGAGCGTTTAGAAAACGGAACTTATAAAAGATTATCTGCATCTGTTACTGCGGCAATGGCCAGCAAAGAGTAGCGTAGGTAATATTACAATAAAGCTTAAGAAACCGTTTAAAAGTTCTTTTCCAGTCACCCTGAACTTTTTTAAGGGTCTAGTTTAAAACAAATTAGATTCTGAAATAAATTCAGAATGACGTGTAAAAACCAACTTTTAAACGGTTTTTCTTTTCATAATTTTCAGAAAAAATCACGCGAAAGTTTATTCCCCCGTACCGTCTTCACCTTCTTTATAAAATCCAGTTTCTTCTATTTCCTGATTACGTTGATTGCGATTTCCCTCGTAATTATCCTGAATATATTCATCGTCTTCATGAAAATCGAATCTATAAGAAACTCCGGCGGCAACCTGCCAGCGCGAAGGAGTGTCTTTAAAATTAACAAGACCCGAAATATCTAATTGAAAATCTTTACCTATTAAATAAGCTGCGCCTCCACGTAAAAGTTCATCGGAATAAAGATTACTTATATAAGTTTGAAATTCTCCAAAAACAGCAAATTTTGGTGTGATCGCGTGGGTAAGTGTAAAAACACCACCATAAGAGGGATATTCTTCAGTAAATTTATCTGCTATAAAATTCATTACTAAAACCCAGCGCTCCCAGTTATGCTGAGTAATAACTGCAGCCTTAGGACTTATTACAGATTCCCCCTCAAACATATAAGGATTTTCCCACCAACTAAAATTTGCCCCGGCATATATAGCCACTGCAGGAATAAGGCTGCGAAAGTTCATACGTTGGTTTGCTTTCCAACTATAAAGATTTACCTTTCTTTCTTTAAGGCTAACATTAGGATCAAATAGTAAAAACTTGGCACCAATGGTATTACTGGTAAAATTAGAAGTTCTAAACTCATCTTCACTGTTTCCAAAAGGAATAGTTGTAAGCTGATCCTGAAAGGTTCCAAAATAGTTTAGCTCCAGGATTTCGGTTAGAAAACCAAAACGTAAACCGTAGCTAGCGCCAAGAATATCGGTATCACTATTAAATAAGCTGTGATTATCATTTCCTAAAAAACCTCCCGCTTCAAGCTGCAGAACATTTTTTCCCACTGCAAAAGCACCCTGAGATTCTCCAGGTCTATTAGAGTTTATTGTTTCAGTGTATTGCGCATTTGCCGTAAATATTCCGAAGAAAATAAAAGCGATACCTACTTTTAAAGAGTGCATATTAGATTGGTTTGTTACTTTCAAAGATAGTAGATTTATTATTTTTTTAGGAGCCTAAAGCTTCTATTCTCAAGGCTTATTTTTATTTTTGCATAAATTCCTGAAAATGTTAGAAGCTTCCTTTTCCGATGTATTACAAACGATTCTAGTCATTCTATTAGTATATTTTACTTTTAAAATGATCATAAAATGGTTTGGTCCGCTTATACTTAAATATTTTTTGCGGAAAATGGGAAAACGTTTCGAACAGCAGTTTAGACAACAGCAAGATCCCGCTTCTCGAAAAAAAGAAGGAAAAGTAAGCATTGACAAAAAACCGAAAACTGGCAGGAAATCTAATAAAAACGTTGGGGAATATATAGATTACGAGGAAATTGATTAATTTCGGGATCAATTTTTTATATTGAATAGGGAAGAAGCTGCCCGTTCAGTTTAAACAGAAAGTGATCTAAAAAATTTCAGATGGCCAATCTTAAAAAGTTTCTACCGCATCTTCTCGTTTTGGTAGGCTTCGTAATAATTTCTTTATTTTATTTTAGTCCTGTTCTTGAAGGGAAAAAGATTTTTCAAAGCGATATTGTTCAATATATCGGGATGGCCAAAGAGCAAAATGATTTTCGTGACCAAACCGGCCAGGAACCTTATTGGACAGATTCTGCTTTTGGAGGAATGCCTACCTTTCAATTAGGTGCCTATTATCCGCATAACTACGTAAAAAAACTTGATTCCGTTTTACGATTTTTGCCAAGACCTGCCGATTATCTTTTTCTATATTTTATAGGTTTTTATATTCTCTTACTCTGTTTGAAATTAGATTTTAGGCTCGCGCTTTTAGGTGCTTTAGCCTTCGGATTTTCTACCTATCTTATTATCATCCTTGGAGTAGGGCATAATGCCAAAGCCCATGCAATAGCCTATATGCCCATGGTTTTAGGAGGAATTATTCTCACTTTTAGGCAAAAATATTTATGGGGATTCTTATTATTATCTCTGGCAATGGCCCTCCAAATAGGTGCGAATCATTTCCAGATGACCTATTATCTTTTATTACTGGTAATAGTGCTGGGAATTGCATATTTAATTGATGCCTATCGAAAAAATATAATTCCGAAATTCTTTAAAGCTTTAGGCGTAATGGTTGTGGCGGTTATACTAGCCATAGGTGCTAACGCTACAAATTTACTGGCTACCCAGGAATATACTGCGCATAGTACACGTGGCGACACCGGTTTAACTATTGCCCCCGATGGTTCTGAGAAACCGGCAGCGGGCTTAACTTTCGATTATATTACAACATACAGTTATGGGATTATCGAATCTTTAAACCTGTTTGTTCCCAGGTTTATGGGGGGCTCTAATGCAGAAGATATCGGTGAAGATTCAGAAATTTACGATGCTTTGCTCAAACTGGGTGCTTCCCCGGTGCAGGCAGCTGATTTTGCTAAAAGCGCACCTACATACTGGGGAGATCAGCCTTATGTTGGGGGTGCTCCATATATTGGTGCGACAGTAATTTTCTTATTTATTTTCGCCTTTTACCTGGTTAATGGCCGTTTAAAATGGTGGATTGTAGGAGGAAGTATTTTAGCATTACTTCTTTCATGGGGTAAAAACTTTGCCTTTTTTACAGAGTTTTTCATCGATTATGTTCCACTTTACAATAAGTTTAGAGCAGTTTCTTCTATACAGGTAATTATAGAATTGTGCGTACCAACTTTAGCAGTTTATGGACTATATAAATTATTTGATCCTAAACTTCAAAAAGAGGCAAAAATACATGCGCTTAAATGGTCGGGGATTATTATAGGGGGAATAGGGCTTGCATTATTGCTATTCCGTTCTGTACTATTTGATTTTAGCGGAGCAGGAGATTCGGCTTTAATTCAGCAACTAGGAGCCGATTTTGTAAGAGCACTTAAAGAAGATAGAAAAGCTATTTATACCGAAGACCTTATTCGGTCACTTATTTTTTCAGTATTAACAGCCGCGGCAATTTGGTTATATATTAAACAGAAAATTACACAAAATTGGTTAATACCTGCTTTAGCCGTTCTGATTTTAATCGATTTAATTCCGGTTGATAAGCGTTATGTAAACGATGACGATTTTGTAAATGCCAGTCAAATGGATCGACCTTTTCAGCCAAACCAGGCCGACCAGCAAATTTTACAGGATGATTCACATTACAGAGTTTTGGATGTATCAGCAGATCCTTTTAATTCTTCTCGTGCCTCTTATTTTCACAATGCCATAGGTGGTTATCACGCGGCCAAACCCGGTAGAATGCAAGATTTATATGATTTCTATATTTCACAGAACAATATGGAAGTTCTAAATATGCTGAATGCCAAATACTTTATTGTTCCTTCTGAAGGTGGGCAGCCACAGGCACAGCAAAATCCAAATGCCTTTGGAAATGCCTGGTTTGTAGATAATATTAAATGGGTTGAAACCGCCAACGAGGAAATATTGAGTTTAAAGGAAGTTGATCTTCAAAATACTGCGGTACTAAATTCAGAATTTAAAAGCGATGTTTCTGAAGAGTTTAATGCTAATGGAAATGCAGAAATTCAATTACAGAGCTATCAGCCGAATGAATTGGTATATGAAACCAATGCTTCGTCGCCTCAATTTGTAGTTTTCTCTGAAATGTATTACCAACCTGGTTGGCAGGCATATTTAGATGGGGAAGAGGTTGAACACGTTCGCGCTAATTATCTGCTACGAGCTATGAACATTCCTGCCGGTGAGCATACCGTAACTTTTAGGTTTGAACCTGAAGTAGTAAATACCGGGAGCAGCATTGCCCTGGCAAGTTCTATAATATTGGTTTTAATTATTTTAGGCGGATTTTACTATAAATTCCGAAACAGGGAATAGTGCTTAAATGGAGAAGGTACTCATCATAACTTATTATTGGCCACCGGCCGGAGGTCCGGGCGTGCAACGCTGGCTTAAGTTTGTAAAGTATTTGCGAGATTTTGGAATTGAACCCATAGTTTTTATTCCTGAAAATCCCAATTATCCTATGTTGGATAATTCCCTGGAAAGTGAAATTCCTGAGGGAATTATTATTCTTAAGAAGCCTATTTTTGAACCCTATCAGTTAGCTGGTTTTTTTGCAAAAAACCAAACTAAAACCATTAGCAAAGGAATTATTGCCGCAGAGAAAAATCAGTCCTTTTTACAGAAAAGCCTACTTTTTATTCGTGGCAATTTATTTATTCCTGATGCGAGGAGATTCTGGATAAATCCATCGGTGAAATTCCTAAAAACCTATTTGGAAGAAGAAGGTATTAAAAAAATAATTACTACCGGTCCACCGCATAGCTTGCATCTAATTGGTTTAAAGCTTAAAAAGGAACTCGACTTAAAGTGGATAGCCGATTTTCGGGATCCCTGGACACAAATTGGGTATCATAAAAAATTGAAGCTTACCAAAAGCAGTGAACAAAAGCATAAAGACCTGGAACGGGAGGTGTTAAATTCAGCCGATCAAATTATCACTACCAGTTTTGCAACCAAAGCGGAATTTGCAGTAAAGACTAATAAGCCAATAAGTGTAATTACCAACGGGTTTGATGCTGAAGAAAATGAAGCAAAAACCAACGAATTAGATAATAAGTTCAGTATTTCTCATATCGGTTCCTTGCTTTCAGAAAGAAATCCCGAACATCTCTGGAAAGCCATAGCAGAACTTACAAAAGAAAATATAAGCTTTGCAGAAGATCTAGAGTTAAAATTAGCCGGTACGGTAAGTGAAGAAGTAATTAATTCAATTAAATTGGCTGGATTAGGGGAGAAGCTTCAGTTATTAGGATATGTAAGTCATAAGGAAGCAATTACTCTTCAGCAGGAAAGCAGGTTATTGTTATTAATTGAAATTAACAGCGAAGAAACCCGAGGAATTATTCCGGGGAAATTGTTCGAATATTTAAGGGCTAAAAGACCCATTTTAGCCATTGGTCCGAAAAAATGGGATGTTCAGAAAATCTTAGAAGAAACCGGTGCAGGTGAATATTTTCAATATTCAGAGAAAGACAAACTTAAAAGCCTAATTTTATCTCATTATGAGAAATATAAAAATGGAGATGCTAATATTGTAAAGGGGGATATCCAGCAATACCACAGAAAAAACCTAACGCGAAAACTGGCGAGTTTGATAAAGAACGTATAAAATGGGCGTAATTATAAAGCAATCTTTTACAAACCTAATTACTACCTATTTTGGTTTTGCGATTGGCGCAATTAACACCCTCTTTTTATTTACCTATTTTCTAGAACAAGAGTATTATGGCCTGGTTACTTTTCTACTATCGGCAGCAAGTTTACTTTGGCCCTTTATGGCTTTTGGCGCGCATAGTACACTCACAAAATTTTTTACTTTTTATAAAACTAAAGAAGAAAAAGACAGGCTTTTAAATTTAATCCTGTTTTTACCTATAGTAGTTTCCGCAGTTCTAGGATTGATTACAGTGTTGGGTTATTCTTTTCTAATCGATTATTTTACACAGGGCAATGGACTGGTTAGACCTTATATCTGGTTAATCTTTCTAATCGCTTTCGCCACTTCTTATTTCGAGATCTTTTTTGCCTGGTCTAAGCTATATTATAAAAGTGTCTTCGGAAATTTTATGAAAGAGGTTTTTCATAGGTTCTGCATCAGTTTATTGCTTTTGGCAGTCTATTTTAACTGGATTACGGTTCATCAGTTCATCTATTGCATTGCCGGAGTCTTTACATTACGACTCATTGCGATGATGATCTATGCGTTTTCGCTGTATTTTCCTAAACTAGACTTTAAATTTCCGCAGAATTTATCTCCTGTCTTAAAATTTACTTCACTAATTCTTATAGCTGCTTCTGTGGCTACGGCTTTGTTGGATTTGGATAAAGTGATGATAGAATATTTTATGCCCATAGAAAACGTGGCTATCTACGGAATTGCGATTTATATCGCTACAGTGATTTCGGTGCCGCAAAAGGCAATGCACCAAATTACAAACCCAATGACGGCTGAATTTCTTAATACTAAGAATAACAAAAGTCTCGAAGATCTTTATAAAAAGAGTTCCTTAAATTTATTGATTGTAAGCTTACTGATTTTTATTTTGATAATTACGAACGTAAAACAACTTTACGAACTAATTCCCGATGAATATGAACTAAGTATTCTAGTGGTTTTATTAATCTCCCTGGTGAAGCTTTATGATAATCTTCTTGGAAATAATAACAGTATTCTTTTTAATTCGGACTATTACCGAATCGTCCTATTTATTGGCGTTCTACTTGTGTTAATCGCGTTTGTTTTAAACCTAATTTTCATTCCTAGCTTTGGGATAGAAGGAGCAGCTATCGCTAGTTTTGTAGCTTTTTTTATCTATAATTCGGTTAAGATATGGTTGGTGCATAAAAAGTTCAATTTTCTTCCTTTTACATCCAAAACCTGGTTAGTATTATTGGTTGGAAGTATGCTATCTTTTTGCTTTTATTTCTGGGATTTCGACTTCCATCCAATATTGAACATCGCAATCAAATCTATTTTGATAGGAATAAGCTATGTGGGCTTAGCGTATTTCCTGAATTTCTCTACTGAAGTAAATAATATAATTAATAAAGCTCTAAGGATCAAAACCTCCTAAAAACGGGAAACCCCCGAAGCTTTTGAGGCTTCAAGGGGTTTCCAACTAACCAACCAAAAAATTAAATTATGAATTCTTTATTATCTGTTATCCACATTTCGTGCCGAACTTCTTCCTCTTGAAGAAGAATTTGATGTTCTTCCCGAAGATCTTGTATTAGTGCTACTTTTTACAGCTCTTGTGTTATTACTTCTACTGCTGCTTCTACTGGTTGCCTGAGTTTTTCTTTGAGTAGGTGCAGTTCTAGCATTACTGCTTTGTCTTGCTGGAGAACTCTTTACATTTCTACTCGAAGACCTACTGCTTACCGCTTCACTTCTCGTATTTCTGCCTGTTCTGGCTTCACTCCTGGAACGTGTATTTTTGGTTTTTACAACATCATTAGTGTTTATACTTCTAGATGATCTTACTGCGTTTCCGCGGGAGTTAGTACTACTATTTCTTTCAGAACCCACAGTTCTGCTTCTATTTGCAGTAGCTTTAGATCTTTCAGAATTCATATTACTTCTCACATTATTTGAGTTTGTAGCTACTCGTCCTTCATCATTTCTAATCTCTTTTAAGTCACGTTTTCCGGAAGTTCTTCTTCCATTATTATAGGAAACTGCTGTTTGATTTGGCCTGTAAAAATTTCGATTTATATTTTGATTATAACTGGTATTGTAATAATTAACATGTTGAACATACGTAACCCGGTTTGGCTGGTAATAAGCTCTGTAAGGCTGGCCAAACACTATACTTACCGCACTTCTGGGTCTTGCATAATAATCATGCCAGGGCCTGTAAACGTACCTGTGATTATAATTATTTATGAATCCGGTATAACTGGTAATTCGGTTAAAACGGTTATAATGAATATGTAAACCTCCAACTCTTGCAATACGACCGCGACGGTTATAATCTATAAATACATCACCGGCACGAATAATCCTTCCGTAGTAATCATAAAAAACCGGAACACTTTCAATTTGAATTACCGCTCCATAATCGTCATACTGAACATATGCATCATAATTACGACCAGAATTGAAACTGATATTTGAATTTGGGGTAGAGATATTTACAACATTCGTGCTTCTAAATTCAGGGTTGTAATAGAAATCAAACTCCCCGTTAGGATAAATGGCAAACTCAACACCATTTTCAACAAATATAAAAGCATTATTGTAGGCATTGCGAGGAAAAGCTTCTGAAGCTTCTGTAGCCGATATGCCAATAAATAAAAAGCTGATTAAAAAGGCGATATTTTTCATGGTTTGCGATTTAGTGGTTATTGATGTAATTCTCTATGAAAATCATTACTTAAAATACAAACCGCGTGCCAAAAAAAGAAAACCTCTAAAAAAGCTTATTTTTAGAGGTTTTATGTTGAAAAACGAATAGTTCAGTAGAAAATATTCAATAGAAATGAAATTTTGCGTGTATTTTTTCAGAAATAATAATAATAACTATAATTTTTCCTTGAGATACTTTGCGGTAAAAGATTTTTTTGATTTAATAATTTCTTCGGGAGTACCGTTTGCAACAATATTTCCGCCGTTTACTCCGCCACCAGGCCCAATATCAATAATATGATCGGCACACTTCACCAGATCCATGTTATGTTCTATCACCACCACGCTATGTCCTTTTTCAATAAGTGCATTAAAAGACTTCAATAGCTTTTTAATATCGTGAAAGTGAAGTCCCGTGGTAGGTTCATCAAAAATGAACAATGCTTTTTCTTTGGTAGCACCTTTTACTAAAAATGAAGCCAGTTTTATTCTTTGTGCTTCACCACCAGAAAGAGTGGAGGAACTTTGCCCCAATTGGACATAACCAAGACCAACGTCTTGCAAAGGTTTTAGTTTTCTAACAATTTTGTCAAGTTTGTTTTCAGCAAAAAAGTTAGTGGCGTCATCGATAGTCATATTCAGTACATCGTCAATATTTTTTCCTTCAAACTGAACTTCCAGCACATCTTTTTGAAAACGTTTCCCGTTACAGGCTTCACATTCTAAATGAACATCGGCCATAAACTGCATTTCTATGGTAACTTCTCCTTCACCTTTACAAACTTCACAACGGCCTCCTTCTACATTAAACGAAAAATGTTTAGGTTTAAAACCTCGAATATTCGATAATTTTTGATCAGAAAAAAGGTTTCGAATATCATCGTAAGCCTTGATATAGGTTACAGGGTTGGAGCGGGAAGATCTACCAATTGGATTTTGGTCTATATATTCTACGCTACCCAGGTTTTTAAAATCGCCTTCAATATCGGTGTACTGGCCAGCTTTTTCTCCGTAGCCTCCAATTTTCTTCTGAACTGCGGGATAAAGAATTTTCTTTACCAGTGTACTTTTTCCACTTCCTGAAACTCCGGTTATCGCGGTAAAGGTTTTTAGCGGGATCGTTACATCAATATTTTGAAGATTATTTTCTCTTGCTCCCAAAATCCTGATTTCTCCTGAAGCTTTTCTGCGCTCTTTAGGTACAGGTATTTCCTCTTTTCCATTAAGATATTGAGCGGTGAGCGAATTTGATTTTAAAATTTGTTTTAGTGTTCCTGTGGCTACAACCTCACCACCGTGAGTTCCTGCTTCAGGGCCAATATCAATAATTTCATCGGCAGCGTTCATAATATCCTCATCGTGTTCAACCACAATTACGGTGTTACCAAGATCACGCAGGTTTTGAAGTACCCCAATTAAACGTTCTGTATCGCGTGGATGTAAGCCAATAGAAGGTTCATCTAAAATATACATAGAACCCACTAAACTACTTCCCAGGGAAGTTGCCAGGTTAATTCGTTGCGATTCACCGCCCGAAAGAGTGTTTGACTTTCTGTTTAAAGTGAGATAATCTAAACCAACTTCAGATAAAAACTTAAGTCGGTTGTTGATTTCTGTAAGCAGTCTTTTCGCTATTTGTTGGTCGTATTCATTTAATTTTAGGGTATCAAAAAACTCCCGAACTTTATCTAAAGGTTTTTCAACTAAATCGGTGATGCTATGGCCATCTATTTTTACATAATCGGCTTCCGGCCTTAAGCGTTTTCCTTTACAGGTGGTACAACGCGTTTTTCCGCGGTAGCGGGACAGCATCACTCTATTCTGAATTTTATAAGCTTTGCTTTCTAAAAACTGGAAGAAATCGTTTAAACCTTCAAAATGTTTATTTCCATTCCAAACCAAATCTTTTTGTTCCTGTGTAAGCTGAAACCATGGTTTATGAATTGGAAAATCGAATTTATGCGAATTATTTACTAATTGATCGCGGTACCAACTCATACTATCGCCGCGCCATGGGAAAATGGCATTTTCATAAATAGAAAGTCCAGTATTAGGAATCACAAGATCTTCATCAATCCCTATAACATCACCGTAGCCTTCGCATTTAGGGCAGGCACCATAAGGATTATTAAAGCTAAAAAGGTGCACATTTGGCTCCAAGAAACTAATCCCATCTAACTCAAATTTATTGCTGAAATGTCTCTTTTTTCCAGATTTTAAGTTTTCAATATACAGTTCACCTTTGCCTTCAAAAAATGCGGCATCGGTAGCATCAGCCAATCTATTATAAAAATCTTCTTCATCTTTGGTGATAATTCGGTCTACCACCAATAAAGTATCTTCAGCTTTAATTTTTTCAAGATCAGCCTCGTCTATTCTAAGAACTTTGTCTTTTACTTTAATCCGGCTGTATCCTTGCTGTGCCAGGACTTTTATTTTTTCTGAAAGCGTCCGGCCTTCCTCAATATAAATTGGTGCTAGTAATAATAATTTTGCACGTTCTTCAAAAGATTTTACGTGATCTATTACATCGGCCACGCGATCTCGCTTTACCTGGTTCCCTGAAACAGGGGAGTAGGTTTTACCTATTCTAGCAAAAAGTAGTTTTAGATAATCGTAAATCTCCGTAGAAGTTCCTACGGTAGAACGCGGATTTGTAGAATTTACTTTTTGTTCTATGGCAATGGCGGGAGCAATACCTTTTATATAGTCAACCTTGGGCTTATTTAAGCGGCCTAAGAATTGACGGGCATAGGAGGAAAGACTTTCAACATAGCGCCGTTGGCCTTCTGCATAAAGTGTATCAAAAGCTAAACTGGATTTTCCGGAGCCAGAAAGTCCCGTAATTACCACCAATTTATTCCTCGGGATAACTACATTTATATTCTTAAGATTGTGCAGTTTTGCACCTTTTATAATTATGTTCTCCTTAGGGTTTACCTTGGCAACGTCAATATTCATGCTCATTTTTATAGTTCAGGGATGCAAAGATACTTAATAAGCGGCAGGGTAAAAAGCCATAAAATTCTTATTGTATTGTTAAAAAATTAAACTTTTGTTTGCTTTTGTCGAATTTATCTTGCTATATTTGGCCATTAATATCTTTTAAAATACACCTGCCTATCGCATAAAGTTACTTTTAGAACTAAATAACCTAATCTCGGGAGCCCCTACCGTCCTGAACAAAAGTAACTAATATGAATAACGTTGAAATCACTGACGCTGTTCTTGTGCGTGAATATATGCACGGAAACGAAGGCGCACTAAGCAAGCTTATTAACAGGCACCAGCACCGAATTTACAGTTTTATTTTCTCAAAAGTTTTTGATCGTGATGTCGCCGAAGATATTTTTCAGGACACCTTTATTAAAGTCATCAATACTTTAAAGAAAGGAAAATATAATGAAGAAGGTAAATTTCTCCCCTGGGTGATGCGCATTGCTCATAACTTGGTGATTGATCATTTTAGAAGAAATAAACGTATGCCAAAATTTGATAATAGTGGCGACTTTAATATTTTTTCGGTTTTGAGTGATTCAGATTTAAATGTGGAAACTCAAATCATCAAAGATCAAATAGAAAATGATGTAAAGGAACTTATAAAAGAGTTACCAGAAGATCAATTAGAAGTTCTTACCATGAGAATTTACAAGGATATGAGCTTCAAGGAAATTTCTGAACGTACGGGGGTTAGTATAAATACTGCTTTAGGCCGAATGCGTTATGCTTTAATAAATCTTCGGAAAATTATCGAAAAGCATAATCTCGTTTTAACAAACTGATTTATAATATTTCTCAAAAGATTGCGTTAGAATAAGAAACCAACGCAAAAATTATCTAATGAGGAAACTTTACACTAAGAAACTATCTAAAAAAGATCAGTTCAGGAATTTAGAACCTAAAAAAGAGACTGTACAGTTTCTTTTAAATTATTCTAAAGCATTAAGGATGGTAGATTGCCAGGGAATAAAATTTGGCACTATTCTTAATTAAAATGCAGAAAAAAGACCTGTTGGTTAGCCAACAGGTCTTTTTTGTTTTTAATGCGTTATTTCTTCTTTTTATAATAGTCAGCAATAACTGTTTTCCTGCCTATCTCTGTGGTAATAATATCTTTTTCAAGATCCCAGCCTCTCGCAGGGGAATATTGCCTCCCGTACCAAATAATTTGTAAATGTAATTTGTTCCAAAGATCTTTTGGAAATAATCGTTTCGCATCTTTTTCTGTTTGAGTAACGTTTTTACCATTACTTAAATTCCAGCGAAACATCAAGCGGTGAATATGCGTATCTACCGGAAAGGCAGGAACATTAAATGCCTGCGCCATTACCACACTTGCGGTTTTGTGACCTACTGCCGGTAAAGCTTCCAGGGCTTCAAAACTTTGTGGAACCTGCCCATTATGTTTTTCAAGAATAATTTCAGATAGCCCATGAATTCCTTTAGATTTCATAGGGGATAGGCCAACCGGTTTAATTATTTCCCTGATTTCTTCTACTGAAAGCTTCACCATATCCATTGGGTTATCGGCTATTTCAAAGAGTTTTGGAGTAATCTGGTTTACTTTTACATCGGTACTTTGGGCTGAAAGTAAAACTGCAATTAATAAAGTATAAGGATCTTTGTGATCTAGCGGAATTGGAATTTCGGGATAAATATCGTTTAAGGTATCAATTACGAACTGAACCTTTTCTTGTTTGGTCATATTGCTTAAATTTACTAGATAAATGAGATTTAAAACTAATTATAATACTCTTGAGGTCAACTCAGGATTAAATCGATACAAAAATAAGAATTATGACAACATTAGAAGCGGGGGATAAGGCCCCTGAATTTTCAGTAAAAGATCAGGATGGAAATACAGTTAAATTATCAGATTTTAAAGGCAAAAAACTGGTTCTGTTTTTTTATCCAAAAGCGAGTACACCGGGTTGCACGGCTGAAGCCTGTAACCTAAGAGATAACTGGGAGCGTTTTCAGGAAAAAGGTTATGCAATATTAGGCGTAAGCGCCGATACTCAAAAAAAGCAATCCAACTTTAAAAATAAATACGAATTTCCTTTTCCGCTATTGGCTGATGAAGATAAGGAAGTGATCCAGGCTTACGGCGTTTGGGGGCCTAAGAAATTTATGGGAAAAGAATATGATGGAATTCACAGAACCACTTTCGTTATTGATGAAGAAGGGAAAATTGAAGAAGTGATCAAGAAAGTGAAAACTAAAGAACATACCGATCAAATTCTTTCTGAGTAGATAGAGTCTATAAAAAAGAGTTTGTCTATTAGGTGTAACCTTTAGGCAAACTCTTTTTAATTTAATCTTTTAAAATTGCTTTCTGAATAGTCGCTGTGCTATCGCAATTTTCTATTTGAAGCTCAAGGATTGCTGAATTTACTTCGTTGGTAACCAGGTAAATATTACAAGGTTTTGCATCGGTATTGCTTCGGCTAAAATCTACATCACCATCTTCAAGGCTTTGAGAAACTAAAGCCGTGTCTAATTTATTATTCTCAAAAAAGCTAAAAGCTTCCGCAGAAAATTTGCGCTCTTTTATTTTGATGTTCTTTAAAACACGGGCATCGGGTGAGTAATCGCAAGAAGTCTTTTTTCCACTTAAAAAGAAAAGTAAAAGCACTATCCCGAAGAATAAGCCTACCGAAAAATATCCAATTCTATGAATTAATTTCATTTAAAAAAATTTGGGAAGCAATACTGATAAAAATCGATCTAGAAAATAAGTAAATTAATATCCCTATAAGAAAGATCAAACCAGTCGGCTATAGATTTATTGGTTAAAATTCCGTGGTAAAAATACAAACCATTTCGCAATCCTTTATCAAAACGCAGGGTGTTTTCCAGGCCACCTTCTTCAGCAATGTGCAAAAGGTAAGGTGTGAAAATGTTACTTATTGAAAGTGAGGACGTTCTTGCATAGCGCGATGGAATATTTGGCACACAATAATGTAATACACTGTGTTTAGTGAAAATAGGTTTATCGTGCGTGGTGATCTCGCTGGTTTCTATACAGCCACCCATATCTATGCTCACATCTATAATTACGGCGCCACGTTTCATACTGCTCACCATATCATCGGTAATAAGCACCGGCGAACGGTTTTTACCGCGTACGGCTCCAATTAAAACATCACAACGTTTTATTGCTTTACTCAGGTTTTTAGGCTGAATGGTAGAGGTGTAGAAGGTTTGATTTAAATTAGATTGAATATTTCTAAGCCTGGTAAGAGAACTATCGAAAACCTTGATACTTGCTCCAAGTCCTAAAGCAGATCTGGCGGCAAATTCGCCAACGGTTCCAGCACCAAGAATCACAACTTCAACCGGGGGAACACCGCTAATATTACCAAACATTAAACCATTTCCATTAATGTTATTGCTCATGATTTCAGAAGCAATTAAAACGGAAGCCGTCCCGGCAATTTCGCTTAATGCTCGAACAATGGGATAACTCCCGTCATCGTCCCTAATAAATTCGAAACCAAGAGCGGTAATTCTTTTTGTAGCTAACTTTTGAAAATATTCTTTACACTGCGTTTTTAGCTGAAGCGCAGAAATTAAAATTGTTTGTGGATTTATTAGATCCAGTTCTTCTATAGAAGGTGGTTCGATTTTAAGAATAGTAGGGCAGGAGAAGACTTTCTTAGTGTCTTTAGTAATTTCAGCGCCCGCATTGGAATAATCTTTATCACTAAATCTTGCCCATTTTCCGGCTCCAGATTCTATCATTACCCTGTGGCCGTGAGCGGTTATCGCTGCAACTGCATCGGGACTTAAACATATACGTTTTTCCTGGTAAGAGGTTTCTTTAGGAACTCCAATGAAAAATTGTCCCTTATTTTTGTAGATTTCCAGGGTTTCTTCCTGCGGAATTAATTGCTCTTTGGTAAAAGGCGAAACCTGTTTGGCCATAATTAATTGCTAAAAACTTTAAAGAAGGAAAATTACAACTATTTTTGAAAATAGCGATTATTAAAGTCGGGTATAGTATTCCTCTTCTGCCGGTTCCCAGTATTTTTCTTCCTCTTGCTGGAAAGATTTTACTTCCCGACGCTCAGTTTCAGAAATTGGTGAAAATACAGAAACATCGGTTTCATCTATCTCACTAAGGTCTATACCATAAACACGGTCAAAGATTTTTATCCGGATAAGATAAACCAAAGATAAAATTATGATAAAAAAAGGTGCTAAATATACTAATCCATCTGTATCCATAATAAAAGAACTATCGCCATATACATCGTCATAAAAGGTTACTATAATCTGGTAAAAATACATGGCAATTGGAATTAATATTGCGTGGTACCACCAATGTTTGCATGTGAAAAACCATATAAATAACAAAAAAAGAGGGGTTAGTTTCCCAAGATAAGTCCAAGCTGCGGTCATTACATCTTCATAATATTTGCTTTCATAGGTAAAAAAAGAATTTTCCCAAACTCGACCGTTTGGGAAAATTTCATATGAATAAAATAAATATGGTGAAAATGAAATACTGATCGCAATAATACTACCCAGCAGAAGGAATTTTGATGAGTCTTTTGTCGACAGCTTGTTCTTTAATTTCGTCATTATTAATTGAATCGTTATCTGAAGTTGAAGTTACAAAAAAAGATGCTCCAAAAATTGCTACTGAAAAAAGTACTGCTTTAAGTTTCATAATATTATAGTTTAGATTGTTATTTCGTTTTGTTTACTGAAGCAAACCTATAAAATTATAAAACACTAAAAATTAATACATTAATCGTACTTTTGCGCCCTTTTTTAAGCAAAAATATGGCTATTTTTTATGAAAAAATACTTTACACTGATAAAAGTTTAATGTCGAAAAATATCATTAAAATGCATATTTCTAATTTTAACTTTATTAATCTATACTAAAACCTAATTGATTGCTAACACTACTATTATTTTCAAAAGAGGATACTCTTAACAATCCATTAACACAACTTTAACATTCTTATATTTTTGTCTTCGATAATAATCTCAACTTTTTGAAAGTTTTCCTCCAGGAATTCCTGTATTTTTTGTGGCCATTCAATAAAAATCCAACCTTTAGAATTAAAATATTCTTCAATACCTATATCCAGAGCTTCATTGGGGTCTTCAAGTCTATAAAAATCAAAATGATAAATTGGTTCCCGGGGAGTGTGATATTCATTAACTAATGAAAATGTTGGGCTTGATACTTTATCCTTACTTCCTAAAGCTTCTACTAAAGCTTTTATAAGTGTAGTTTTACCAGCACCCATCTCGCCATAAAATAATAGAACATTACTTTTAGCGTGTTTAATAATATACTGTACAGCCTCGTCAATTTGGGCTAAATTGTAGGTAACAGGCATTGGTAATATAGATTTTAGGCATAGCAAAGATAGGGAATAAATTAATATCCCCTATATTTTGCTAGAAATCAGGGATTAATCCCCTATTTTGGATTCATTACTACAAAAGGAATAATCATTTCTTCCAGGGAAACACCACCGTGCTGATAAGTGTTACGGTAGTAGCTTACATAATGATTAAAATTATTAGGATAAGCAAAAAAGAGATCGCCTTTCGCAAATATAAAGGAGCTACTCATATTTATACTGGGAAGGTGAATACTTTTAGGATCGGTCGCCGCTAAAACATCTTTATCTTCATACGTAAGGCTTTTTCCGGTTTTATATCTAAGATTTAAACTGGTGTTTTTATCACCAATTACTTTAGAAGGATTTTTAGCATTAATAGTACCGTGATCTGTAGTTAGGATCAATTTAAACCCAAGTTGTCTCGCCTGCTGAATAATATCAAGTAAAGGCGAGTTCTTAAACCAACTATGAGTAAGTGATCTATATGACTTATCGTTAGAAGCAAGCTCTTTAATTACTTCCATCTCTGTTTTGGAGTGGGAAAGCATATCTACAAAATTGTAAACGACTACCGTAAGGTCATTGTCCTTTTGTTTTTTAAAGTTCTCGGCTAATTTCTTTCCTGCTTTTAAACTGGTGATTTTATGATATTCGTGCTTATAAGTTTTTCCAAGTCTCTTCAGCTGTTCATTTAAAAACTCGGCTTCATGATTGTTTTTTCCGCCTTCATCAGTATCGTTTTTCCAATACTGCGGAAATCTTTTTTCCATATCGGCGGGCATTAAACCCGAAAACATTGCATTACGAGCATATTGCGTGGCGGTGGGTAAAATACTGTAATAAGGTTCCTCTTTTTCCTTTTTGTAATAATTTGATATCACTGGTTCCAGGGCCTTCCACTGGTCGTATCTTAAATTATCTACAACAACAAGTAAAGTAGGTTGTTCGTTGCTAATTTCCGGAATTACTTTCTCCTTAAAAATAGTGTGCGACATTATTGGTGCATCTCCACCTTTTTCAAACCACTCCGGATAATTTTTATCAATAAACTTGCAAAATTGCGTATTTGCTTCGTTCTTTTGAGATTCCAGAATTTCAAACATCCCACTATCTTCAAGACCTTCAAGTTGAAGTTCCCAGTAAATTAATTTCTGGTAAAGCTCTGCCCATTCTTCAAAAGAATTAACCTGGCTTAGTTCCATCGCAATTTTTCTAAATTCCTGCTGATAGCTGGAAGTAGTTTTTTCAGAAACCAAACGGGAATGATCCAGGTTCTTTTTAATACTCAACAGAATTTGATTTGGATTAACCGGTTTAATAAGATAATCGGCTATTTTACTACCAATAGCTTCCTCCATAATATATTCTTCCTCACTTTTTGTAATCATTACAATAGGAAGGTTTTCCCTTTTCTCTTTAATCTCTGCAAGCGTTTCCAGGCCGGTAAGTCCCGGCATATTTTCGTCCAGGAATACAATATCAAAACTCTCTTCTTCTATTTGTTCTAAAGCTTCAGTCCCGCTTTGGCTGGTTACAACTTCATAATCTTTAGATTCCAGAAACAAAATATGAGGTTTCAGTAAATCTATTTCATCATCTACCCAAAGTATTTTTATCTTATTCATCCTTCAATATTTTTACTCATAATTATGAGATTTGATTCTTTAATTATTGTTTCGACTTTACCAGTCGTTTTCTAAAATTATTTACTCCTCACTTATGTGAGATAGTTTGTTTTTTATAACTTAATTATTGCTTTTTGTACTTCCCAAAGCTATATATGTATATTTGTTATAAATTAATACGTTATATAGCTTGGCTTCAACTAACAAACTTAAAATACTAAACGACCCAATTTACGGATTTATTACCATCCCCAGTGAGCGAATCTTTAGTATTATTGAGCATCCTTACTTTCAACGTCTTCGTAGAATTTCCCAAATGGGAATGTCTTATATGGTATATCCCGGGGCTCATCACACCAGGTTTCATCACGCCATTGGTTGTGTTCATTTAATGCAGAAAGCAGTGCAAATACTTCGGCATAAAGGGGTTGTGATTTCTGAAGCCGAAGAAGAAGCCTTGCAAATTGCAATTTTATTACATGATATAGGCCATGGGCCGTTCTCGCACGCGATGGAACACAGCATAGTAGAAGGCGTTGATCACGAAAGTATTTCATTGCTTTTTATGGAAGAAATGAACCGTGACTTTAACCAAAGTTTAACGCTGGCCCTTCAGATTTTCCGTGGAACCTATAATCGAAGATTTTTAAATCAGTTAATCACCAGCCAGCTGGATATGGATCGTCTCGATTATTTAAAAAGGGATAGTTTTTATACCGGTGCTGCTGAAGGAAATATAAATAGCGAACGTTTAATTACCATGCTAAACGTGGTAAATGACGATTTGGTAATTGAAGAAAAAGGAATTTATTCTGTAGAAAAATTTTTAGTCGCCAGGAGGTTAATGTATTGGCAGGTATATCTTCACAAAACCAGTTTGGTAGCTGAGCAGCTTTTAATTAGGGTCTTAAAACGCGCTAAAGAGCTTATTGAAAAAGGGGAAACATTAAATGCCAGTAAACCACTTTTATATTTTCTTCAGCATAAAATAGGACCTGAAAATTTTACTTCAGAAACCTTAGCGATTTTTGCACGTTTAGACGATTATGATATTATTTCAGCAATGAAAGAGTGGCAGGATCACGATGATTTTGTTTTGAGTAATTTGTGTAGTATGATAATTAACCGGGATCTTTTAAAAGTGAAAATTAAACGGAAAAAACCATCAGCTGAAAAACTTGAAAAACACCGATTAGCGCTTCAGAAGAAGGAAAATATTACTGCTAAGGAAGCCGATTATTTTGTTTTTAGTGGTGAAGTGACCAACACCGCTTATAAAAGTGAAAATAATAATATAAATATTTTACATAAAAACGGAAAGATTAGTGATGTTGCTAAAGCATCAGACCAATTAAATTTAAAAGCGCTTTCAAAAACGGTGGTTAAGTATTATATGTGCTACCCGAAGACCAAACATTAACGCTTTTTTTTTACTTTTGCCAGAATGAAATTTACAGCAGCACAAATAGCAGAGATTCTCGACGGAGAGATTGAGGGCAATCCCGAGGTCGAAGTATCTGAATTAGCTAAAATAGAGGAAGGCGGGGAAGGTTCCCTTACTTTTCTAAGTAACCCGAAATACATTTCTTATATATATACTACCCAGGCTTCAATAACCATTGTAAATAATGATTTTAAAGCTGAAGAACCTATAACTACTACTTTAATAAAAGTTAAGGATGCTTATAAGGCATTTTCTAAATTACTTGAGTATTATAATCAAATAAAGCTAAATAAAAAGGGAATTGAACAGCCCAGTTTTGTTTCAGATTCAGCTGAATTTGGAGAAAACCTCTATTTAGGAGCCTTTGCTTACATTGGTGAAAATGTAAAAATTGGAGATAATGTAAAGATTTATCCTAATGCTTATATAGGTGACAATGTAAAAATAGCCAACGACGTTATAATTTTTCCTGGAGTAAAAGTCTATTCAGAAACAATTATTGGAAATAACTGCGTTTTACATAGTGGAGCAATAATTGGTGCCGATGGATTCGGTTTTAGCCCCGGTGATGATGGAAAATATTCTAAAGTTCCACAAATTGGAAATGTGATTATTGAAGATAATGTAGACATTGGAGCAGGCACAACTATAGATAGAGCTACTTTAGGATCTACGATAATAAGAGAAGGAGTGAAACTGGATAATCAAATTCAGATCGCCCATAATGTTGAAATAGGCTCTAATACAGCCATAGCAGCGCAAACCGGAATCGCGGGTTCTACCAAAATAGGCAAGAACTGTCTTATTGGAGGTCAGGCCGGGATTGCAGGGCATTTACAAATAGGAGATCGGGTTAAAATACAGGCACAATCTGGAATAGGCCGAAATGTGAAAGATGATGAAATGTTGCAGGGTTCACCTGCATTTGGTTATGGAGATTTCGCCAAATCTTATGTTCATTTTAAAAACTTACCTAAATCTATAGATACACTTAACCAATTAGAAAAAAAGATTAACAATGGCTTATAAACAGGCGAAACAACATACCATAGATCAGGAGATTTCCCTTGAAGGAGTTGGGCTGCATACCGGTCAAAAAGTTAAAATGACTTTTAAACCTGCTTCAGAAAATACCGGTTATGTTTTCAAAAGAATAGACCTTGAAGGAGCACCCGAGATTGAAGCAGATGTAAGTTACGTGGTAAATACACAACGCGGAACCAATCTTGAAAAAAATGGCGTGAAAATTCAAACTTCAGAACACGTTCTTGCAGCCTGTGTTGGTTTGGATATAGATAATATTATTATTGAATTAAATGCTTCTGAACCTCCAATAATGGATGGTTCATCAAAATTCTTTGTAGAAGCTCTAGAAAAAGCAGGAGTCGTTGCCCAGGAAGCTGAGCGTGAAGAATTTATTGTAGATGAAGTAATTACCTATCATGACGATGAAAGCGGAAGTGAAATTATCGTTATGCCGGCCGATGAGTACCAGGTCACTACCATGGTAGATTTCGGTACCAAGGTTTTGGGCACGCAAAATGCTTCAATTTCTCATTTATCACAGTTTAAAGATGAAATATCCAATGCGAGAACTTTCAGCTTTTTACACGAATTAGAAGCTTTATTAGATCACGGATTGATAAAGGGAGGCGACTTAAACAATGCTATTGTTTATGTAGATAAAGAAATAAACGAGGATACCTTACAAAAACTTCGGGCAGCCTTTAAAAGAGATAATATTGCCGTTAAGCAAAACGGAATCCTGGATAATCTTACTTTACATTACCCTAATGAAGCAGCAAGACATAAACTTCTTGATGTTATGGGAGATCTTGCTTTAGTAGGAACACGAATTCGAGGAAAAGTGATTGCCAATAAACCGGGACATCATGTAAATACCCAGTTTGCCAAAAAATTGGCCAAAATAATTAAAGCTGAAAAAAGGAATAATGTACCCAAGATAGATTTTGATCAAAAGCCTTTGATGGATGTGACTGATATTATGGATATTTTACCACATCGCTCACCGTTTTTATTGGTAGACAAAATTTATAGTTGTACAGATACATGCGTGATTGGTTTAAAGAACGTAACCATGAACGAGCCTTTTTTTGTTGGTCATTTCCCGGGAAAACCGGTAATGCCAGGAGTGCTTCAGGTAGAAGCTATGGCGCAAACTGGTGGAATCCTTGCTTTAAAATCTGTTCCAGATCCAGAAAATTATCTTACTTATTTTATGAAAATAGATAATGTAAGATTTAAACAACAGGTAGTACCTGGAGATACTTTAATATTCAAATTAGAATTACTGGCGCCTATTCGCAGAGGTATTTGCCAAATGCAGGGTTATGCCTATGTAAATGGTAAATTAGCTACCGAAGCGGTACTTATGGCGCAAATTGTAAAATCAAAATAAAAAATATGAACCAGCCTTTAGCTTACGTACATCCGGGAGCCAAAATTGCTAAAAATGTAGTGATAGAACCTTTTACTACCATACATAATAACGTAGTAATAGGCGAGGGAACCTGGATAGGATCTAACGTAACTATTATGGAAGGTGCCCGTATTGGAAAGAACTGCAGTATTTTTCCGGGAGCCGTTATTTCTGCTATTCCGCAGGATAAAAAGTTTGATGACGAAGATACCATAACGGTTATTGGTGATAATACCACGGTTAGAGAATGTGTGACCATAAATCGCGGAACCACAGATAGAATGAAAACCGTGATTGGTAAAAATTGTTGGATTATGGCTTATTGCCATATTGCACACGATTGTACTGTTGGAGATAATTGTATTTTTTCTAATAACAGTACTCTTGCAGGACATATTAACGTTGGAGATTACGTGGTTTTGGCAGGAATGGCTGCTATTCAGCAATATTGCAGTATTGGTAGACATGCTTTTGTAACCGGGGGCTCTCTGGTTAGAAAAGATGTTCCACCTTTTGTTAAAGCAGGTAGGGAGCCACTTTCTTATGTAGGTATTAATTCTATTGGTTTACGCCGAAGAGGTTTTACAACCGAAAAAATTCGGGAAATACAGGATATTTATAGAATTTTATATCAGAAAAATTATAACAATTCCCAGGCTGTTGCAATTATTGAAGCTGAAATGCAGGCAACCGCCGAAAGAGACGAAATTTTAGAATTTATTAAAAACTCGCAACGAGGTATCATGAAAGGATACTTTAGTTCAAATTAAAATTGATTTAAAATGGCAAGTACAAGTGATATTAGAAACGGGTTATGTATTCGTTACAACCACGATATTTATAAAATAACAGAATTTTTACACGTAAAACCTGGTAAAGGTCCTGCTTTTGTAAGAACTAAACTTAAAAGTGTAACTACGGGGAAAGTAATTGAGAATACTTTTTCTGCCGGTCATAAGATTGAAGATGTACGTGTAGAAACGCATAAATTCCAGTATCTATATAATGATGGTGAATTCTATCATTTTATGAATGTTGAAGATTATACACAAATTCGTTTGGTTGAAAGTGTATTAGATCAGCCGAAACTATTAAAAGAAGGCGAAGTTGTAACTGTAATTATCAATACTGAAGATAATGCGCCACTTTCTGTAGAAATGCCTGCAAGTGTTGTTTTAGAAATAACACATACCGAACCCGGAGTAAAAGGAAATACGGCTACAAACGCTACAAAACCCGCAACTGTAGAAACAGGTGCCGAAGTTAATGTTCCTCTTTTTATAAACGAAGGAGACAAAGTTAGAATTGAAACTGAAAAAGGGACTTACAAGGAAAGAATTAAAGAATAGTTTATATTTTTTTCGAAAAAGCTTTTTTCGTCAATCTGAACTTGTTTCAGCTTCTAATATGTTTTGATAATAAACACGTTAGATCCTGAAAAAAATTCAGGATGACTAATTTTTTAAATTAGCATATGAAATTTCCACAGGAACATACACTTCAGCAAATCGCTACAATTATTGATTGCCAATATATTGGCGATGCCAATTTCCCGATTTTGGGAATGAATGAAATTCACGTGGTGACACCAGGCGATATTGTTTTTGTAGATCATCCAAAATACTATGATAAAGCCTTAAACTCTGCTGCAACTGTAATTCTAATTAACAAAAGAGTTGATTGCCCGGAAGGAAAAGCTTTGCTTATATCTGAAGATCCTTTTTCAGATTTTAATAAACTTACTCAATATTTTAAGCCTTTTAAAAAAGCTGAAAAATCTATTTCAGATTCGGCCCAAATAGGGGAGGGCACAATTATTCAGCCTAATACTTTTATTGGACATAATGTGAAGATTGGAAGTAATTGCCTTATTCATGCTAATGTTAGTATTTATGATAATGCGGTGATTGGAAATAACGTGATTATTCATTCGGGAACTGTTTTAGGTGGTGATGCTTTCTATTATAAGAATCGTACAGAAGGCTTTGATAAACTGCGATCTGGTGGTCGCGTGGTTATTGAAGATAATGTTGAGATTGGCGCAAATTGCACCATAGATAAAGGGGTTACCGGAGATACTACTATAAAAGAAGGCACTAAACTGGATAATTTAATTCAGGTGGGTCATGATACGATAATTGGAAAAAAATGTTTAATCGCAAGTCAGGTAGGAATCGCAGGAGCTGTGATTATTGAAGATGAAGTAACCGTTTGGGGGCAGGTTGGAATGCGTAGTGGAATAACCGTAGAAAAGGGCGGTGTCCTTATGGGAAAAGCCGGAATTACAAAATCGACCAAAGCCAATAAAATTTATACCGGAAATCCAGCTATGGAAGCCAGAGCTAAATTAAAAGAATTGGCACTCTTAAGGCAATTACCTAAATTGCTGGAAAAATTAAAATAAAATATACTATGGGCGTAAAAAGTAAAGAGATTGTTGAGAATTTTTATACTTCCTTATTTAATGGTGATAAAGGAGTTTTAGACAATTATTTGCATCCCAATGTTAATCTTACCTGGTATGGCACCACCGGACTCAAGAAACTGGATTTTGAAGAGATTCTGGTTATTAGAAACGATATGGCTAAAAATTTTGAGTCTTTAAAAGCTGAAGTTGAAAAAGTTGTAGAAGAAGCTAACCAAATCGCTATTCAGTTTACTTATTACGTAAAAACTATAGAGAATCCAGATGAAGAAATGCCTCTTGCGCATTTTATGGCTATTTGGGAACTTAAAGACAATAAGCTTTTTAAAGGTGTTCAAATCTCACAACTTGGTGAGGAGATAGATGAAAGTCCCTGGTCTTAATTTTTTAGCTTTCTTAAATAATATGGTTTTAGGCTAAAATTTTAGTTCAATTTTAAGACTAAAACCCCAATAAAGATTGAAAAAACTTTAGGTTTTATATTTAAAAACCTACTTTTGTAATCGCAAAAATCAAAAAATTTATGAGCGTTTTAGTCAATAAAAATTCAAAAATAATAGTTCAGGGATTTACCGGTAGCGAAGGTACTTTTCACGCTGAACAAATGATAGAATACGGAACCAACGTTGTTGGAGGTGTAACTCCAGGTAAAGGAGGTCAAAAACACCTTAACAAACCGGTTTTTAATACAGTATCTGATGCTGTTGAAAAAACTGGTGCAGATGTTTCTATAATTTTTGTACCACCAGCCTTTGCTGCTGATGCAATTATGGAAGCTGCAGATGCCGGGATTAAAGTAATTATCACAATTACTGAAGGTATTCCTGTTGCCGATATGGTAAAAGCATACGATTATATTCAGGATAGAGATTGCCGTTTGGTAGGACCTAACTGCCCTGGGGTAATCACTCCTGGAGAAGCAAAAGTTGGTATCATGCCAGGCTTTGTTTTCAAAAAAGGAAAAGTAGGAATTGTATCTAAATCGGGTACTTTAACTTATGAAGCTGCAGACCAGGTTGTAAAGCAAGGTCTTGGAATTACTACCGCTATTGGTATTGGTGGAGATCCAATTATTGGAACTACAACAAAAGAAGCTGTAGAATTACTGATGAATGATGATGAAACCGAATGTATCGTAATGATCGGTGAAATTGGAGGCCAATTAGAAGCAGATGCAGCTAAGTGGATTAAAGAAAATGGAAATAGAAAACCGGTTGTAGGTTTTATCGCGGGAGAAACTGCACCAGCAGGTCGTACAATGGGTCACGCAGGAGCAATTGTTGGCGGTAGCGAAGATACAGCTCAGGCTAAGAAAGCTATTCTTAAAGAAAATGGAATTCACGTTGTAGATTCTCCAGCAGAAATTGGAAAAAAAGTAGCCGAGGTTATGAAAGGCTAAATGTGAAAATCTAAATAAAAATGTAACGTTTTAAGTTCGCTGATGTCTAACATTAGCGAACTTTTTGTTTTTAACCAATTTTTATTTAGTATGAAGAAATTCTATTTTCCTTTATTTGCCTTTCTTTTCATTTTAGCTACGGCTTGTAACGATGATAAAAAGGAAGAAAAAGCTTCCGAAAATCACACCGATGATGCTGGCTTTAATTATGTAACTTACGCTAACGATCCCACCGGTTTACGCCTATACACGCTAGATAATGGCCTTAAGGTTTACTTGAGTAAAAACGAGGAGGAACCAAAAATCCAAACCCTTATCGCCGTGAGAGCAGGTTCAACTTACGATCCTGCAGATAATACCGGTCTTGCCCATTATTTAGAACATATGGTATTTAAAGGTACCAGCGAAATTGGCACCCAGGATTGGGAAAAAGAACAGGTACTTTTAAAAGAAATTTCAAATCTTTATGAAGAGCACAAAAGTACTACAGATGCAGAGAAAAAGAAAAAGATTTACAAAAAAATAGATTCGGTTTCTCAAGAAGCTTCTAAACTATCTATTGCTAATGAATACGATAAAATGGTTAGCTCTCTTGGTTCTGAAGGCACAAACGCTTTCACTTCCAGTGAACAAACCGTTTATGTAAATAAAATTCCTTCTAATGAACTTGATAGATGGCTAAAGGTTGAAAGCGAACGTTTTAGTGAGTTGGTATTAAGATTATTCCATACAGAACTTGAAGCTGTTTACGAAGAATTTAACCGTGGCCAGGATAGTGATGGACGTAAGCAATACCAGGCAGTTTTAGAAGGTCTTTACCCTAATCATCCTTACGGAACTCAAACTACTATTGGAGAGTCAGATCATTTGAAGAATCCGTCTATGGAAGCAATACATGATTACTTTAACAAGTATTACGTCCCTAATAATATGGCGGTAATCTTATCTGGAGATCTTAATTTTGATACTACTATTCAAAAAGTGAGTGATGCTTTTGGAACTTATGAGCAAAAAGAAGTAAACCACCCATCCTTTGCGGAAGCTGAACCAATTACTGCGCCTATAGAAAAAGAGGTTTTTGGACCAACTTCAGAATCTGTTTATTTAGCGTATAGAACAAATGGTGTTGGTAGTGAAGACCAAAAGAAGGTAGTTTTAATAGATTATATTTTGGCAAATTCACAGGCAGGTTTAATAGATTTAAATCTTAATCAGCAGCAAAAAGTACAAAGAGCCTCTTCCTTTACCAATTTTGATAACGACTATGGCTTTCATTTGCTTTACGGAATGCCGAAAGAAGGCCAGTCTTTAGAAGAGGTAAAAGATTTATTGATTGGAGAAGTAGAAAAGATTAAAAGTGGAGATTTTGAAGACTGGCTTATTGAAGCGGTTATAAATGATCTTAAATTATCTAATATTCGTCAATACGAAAACGCATCGGCAGTAGCTTATGCGCATTTAGATGCATTTATTCATTTTCAGGATTGGGAAGAAAACTTGAAATTTCTTGACGAGCTTGCTACTATTTCAAAACAGGATTTGGTAGATTTTGCTAATACGTATTATAAAGATAATTATGTAGCTGTTTACAAGCGTAAAGGAGAAGATCCAAATATTGCTAAAGTTGAAAATCCAGGGATTACACCTATTCAGCTAAATAGAGATAAAGAATCAGATTTTATAGCTGAATTCAATAAAACCGAATCTCCAGAGCTACAACCTCAATTTGTTGATTATAAGAATGCAATTAAAGAATCTGAAACAGAAAATGGACTTCCGGTTTCATATATCTTAAATGAAACTAACGATTTATTCAACCTATATTTTATTTTCGATATGGGTCAGGATAACGATAAGGAGTTATCGCTGGCAGCAGGATATCTTGATTATTTGGGAACAGATAAATATTCTCCAGAAGAGGTGAAGCAGGAATTCTATAAACTTGGGATTAACTATTTTGTGAACTCCGGAACCGATAGAACTTATGTTGGTATAAGCGGTTTAAAAGAAAACCTGCCAGAAGGCATGAAACTTTTAAATCATCTTTGGGAAAATGCAACAGTAAACGAAGAAGTTTACGAAAAATACGTAGATCAAATTCTTAAAGAACGTCAGGATGGTAAAACCCAAAAGGGAAATATTCTTTTTAACGGTTTAATGAATTACGGTAAATATGGTGAAGATTCTCGTTTAAGAAATGTGTATACCGCATCAGAACTTCAGGAAAAAGATCCGGAGGATTTAGTTCAGAAGTTAAAAGATTTACGCAATTATAAGCAACGAATTTTTTACTACGGAAAAGATGTAGAGAACGC
This sequence comes from Salegentibacter sp. Hel_I_6, assembly GCF_000745315.1. NCBI lineage: Bacteria > Pseudomonadati > Bacteroidota > Flavobacteriia > Flavobacteriales > Flavobacteriaceae > Salegentibacter > Salegentibacter sp. Hel_I_6. The sequence continues at coordinate 4,005,563 of NZ_JQNQ01000001.1, forward strand.
AGTTGCTGCTTTAGATGAAAATTACAAAGTTCCATCTGATTTAAAGGAATATCCAGAGGCGAAATCTTATACCGAAAAAGAAACCGGCGGCAATGTTTACTTTGTAGATTACGATATGGTGCAAAGTGAAATGCTTTTCTTAGCCAAGGGTGAAAATTTTGATGCAGAAAATATGGCTGCAACCTCATTGTTCAACACTTATTTTGGTAGCGGACTTTCTTCTATTGTTTTCCAGGAAATTAGAGAGTCTAAATCCCTGGCTTATTCGGCTTATTCGAGCTATCAAATGGCTTCAGAAGTTGATAAACCAAATTATGTGATGGCTTATATCGGTACCCAGGCTAATAAAATGCCACAGGCCGTAGATGCTATGATGGAGCTAATGACCAACATGCCGGAAGCCGAAGAACAATTTCAGGCTGCTAAAGAAGCTGCCCTTAAAAAGATTGCTGCAGAGCGTATTACAAAAACTTCAATTTTCTGGAGTTACGAGTCTTTAAAGAAAAGAGGCCTGGATAATGATATGCGCAAAGAGATGTATGAAACTATTCAGGATATGAGCCTGGCTGATTTAAAGGAATTCTTTAATAAAAATATTAAAGGCCAGAATTATAATGTTTTGGTTATTGGTGATAAAGAGGAAGTAAATATTGAGGCGCTTTCCAAACTGGGACAAGTTCAGGAAATGGATATTGATTTCTTATTTAATTACGAGAAACAAGTACCTGCTGAAGTGAAAATGTAATCGCCATAGAATAAATAAAAACCTCCTGAGATTTCAGGAGGTTTTTTTATACCCTAAGTTTAGTATTATTATATTTGATTTATATTAAAAAATAAGCCAGAAAATGAAATTATTAGAAGGAAAGAATGCCATAATAACCGGTGGTAGCCGGGGAATAGGAAAAGGAATAGCTAAAGTCTTTGCAGAACACGGTGCCAATGTAGCTTTTACCTATAATTCTTCGGCCAAATCAGCCAACGCATTAGCCGACGAATTGAGCAAACTTGGAGTAAAAGCGAAAGCTTATCAATCTAATGCTGCCAGTTTTAAGGAAGCAGAACAGCTTATTAAAGACGTGGCAGAAGATTTTGGAAGTATAGATATTTTAATAAATAACGCCGGTATCACAAAAGATAATTTGCTGATGCGAATGAGCGAAGAAGATTTTGATAAGGTGATTGAAGTAAACCTTAAGTCAATTTTTAATATGACCAAAGCGGTACAACGTACTATGTTGAAACAACGCAAAGGTAGTATCATTAATATGAGTTCTGTAGTTGGAGTAACCGGAAACGCGGGCCAGGCAAATTACGCGGCTTCTAAATCTGGTATTATAGGTTTTTCTAAATCTATGGCGCAGGAATTGGGTTCTAGAAATATTAGAACAAACGTGATCGCTCCCGGTTTCATAGAAACCGAAATGACTGAAAAACTAGACGAGAAAGTTGTGGATGGCTGGAGACAGGCAATTCCTCTGAAACGTGGTGGAGCTCCAGAAGATATAGCCAACGCTTGCGTTTTCCTTGGAAGTGACCTTAGTTCTTATATCACTGGACAAGTACTTCACGTTGACGGCGGAATGCATACCTAGATAAGTTAGTAGTTAAGAGTTAATTGTTATTAGAACTTTTAACTTTTAACCAATAACGATTAACTATCTTAACTTTAATGGATCTATCAACAATTTTAATTATCGCCCTGGCTGCAATTTTCGCGCTGGGGTTTGCTTTTTTTCAATATCGCTATAGATCAAAAAGAAGAGGTAAGGATATTTATATTCTTTTTGCATTACGTTTTCTTTCCGTTTTTGTGCTTTTTTTATTGCTCATTAATCCAAAAATCACTTCTACAACATACGAACTTGAAAAGCCAGATTTAATTTTAGCGGTAGACGATTCTGAATCTATCATGCATTTAGAACAGGGCAACACGGTTCAGGAACTTCTTCAGAGGTTGAAAGAAGATGACGCAATTCAGGAGCGTTTTGAGGTGTTTCAATATAACTTCGGAAATGAATTGCTAAATTCAAATACTGCTGAATTTAAAGCCCGGCAAACCAATATAAATAGCGCGCTGGAATCGTTTAAAGAATTATCCAGAAGAAAAAGCGCTGCCGTAGTATTGATTTCTGACGGAAATCAGACTACAGGCCGGGATTTTCGCTATTTCAAACCTGGTAGCAGTCAGCAAATTTATCCTCTTGTGGTAGGGGATACTACACAATATCTAGATTTAGAAGTTTTACGCTTAAACACAAATACCTACGCTTTTTTAAATAACCGCTTTCCGGTTGAAGCTTTTGTTTCCTATTCAGGAGAAGAACCAGTAAATTCTCGGTTTTTAATAAAATCGGGCGAAAAAGTAGTTTTTTCTGAAGATGTTTCTTTAGATTCTGACAATAGATCTTTATTGATCCAAACTGAGCTTCCTGCTTCCAGCCTTGGGGTGCTTTCTTATGAAGCTGAAATTGTAAAGCTGGACAATGAAAAGAATACGGCAAATAATAGCAGAAGTTTCGCGGTTGAAGTGATTGATGAACGCAGCAAGATTTTACTTATAAGCGCTATCCCACATCCAGATATTGGTACTTTTAAAAAATCTATAGAAACTAACGAGCAAAGGCAACTGGATATAAAATATGTGGGTGATGATCTTACTAATCTTAGAGAATATCAATTAATAATTTTATATCAACCCAATTCAGCATTTACTTCTATTTTTGAGGATTTACAGGAAAATAATCAGAATTACCTGCTGATCTCAGGCACAGAAACCGACTGGAATTTTGTTAATAGTATTCAGGATGCAGTAAGAAAAGATTTCTCCAACCAGCCCCAGGAAATTTTTGCAACTAAAAATCCTAATTTTAATCAGTTTCAATTCGAGGAAGTGGGTTTTAATAATTTTCCGCCACTTGAAGATACATTCGGTGAGATAAGCATTCAAAGTAATGATTTTGAAAGTATCTATTTTCAGCAAATAGAGAATGTAGAAACTAACCAACCATTAATTGCTATACAGGGAGAGGGACAAGGTAAGAATGCTTTTATTTTTGGGGAAAATATTTGGAGATGGCGTGCTGCAACTTACTTGCAGGATAAATCTTTTGAAAATTTCGATAATTTTATAGGAAAGCTTGTTCAGAATCTTGCTTCAGCCAGGCAGCGAGAACGTTTAACGATAAATTATAAATCATTTTATTATGAAAATGAATTTATTAAGTTAATGGCCAATTATTTTGATCAAAACTATCAGTTTGATTCAAATGCCAGTTTGGAGATTTTCGCAAAAAATTCAGAAGAAAGTATTGAATCAGAATTAGTTTTAAAAAACAATGGCTATGAGGTTAATTTAGGAAATTTAAATCCCGGTACATATAATTTTAAGATTTTTGAAGCTAATAGTGACATTTCCCGCTCCGGTAGCTTTGAGGTAATTCCTTTTAACATTGAACAGCAATTTATTGGTGCCAATAAAAATGCAATGACGGTATTAGCAGAAAACTCTGGCACAGCGTTATTTTATCCGGATAAACTTCAAGAGCTTAAAAACGAACTTCTTTCCAATGATAAGTACAAACCTGTTCAAAAAAGCCAGCAAAAAAACGTACCTTTGATAGACTGGTACTACCTTCTCTTTCTGCTTGTTTCAATACTTGCCGCAGAATGGTTTTTCAGGAAATACAAAGGATTAATTTAAATACAATAATATATGGAAAGATTACCCAAGCTCGGAATACCTATTCTAATAGGAATCGTAATTTTAATAATTTTTGTCGCTAAATCTACGGTTACTATTGGTTCTGGTGAAGCCGGGGTTTTATATAAAACTTTTGGCGGGGGTGTGGTTACAGATGGACCACCTTTAAATGAAGGTTTTCATCTGGTAGCTCCCTGGAATAGAGTGTTTATTTATGAAGTTAGACAACAATCCCTGGAGGAAAAAATGCAGGTTTTGAGCTCTAACGGACTTCAAATTGATATTGATGCTTCAACCTGGTTCCAACCTTCTTATGAAAATCTTGGAAGTTTACACCGTGAAAAAGGAGAAGAATATATTAGGCGTTTGCTGCAACCCGCAGTAAGGTCGGCTGCAAGATCGGTTGTTGGAAGATATAATCCAGAGCAATTGTATGCCAGTAAAAGAGAAGCAATTCAAAAAGAAATTTTAGAAGAAACTCAAATTTTACTTAAAGATCAATATGTTCAGGTGAATGAGGTTCTGGTAAGAGATGTTTCTCTTCCTCCAAACATAAAAGATGCAATTGAACGTAAGTTACGCCAGGAACAGGAATCTTTGGAGTATGAATTTAGGTTGACTAAAGCTACTCAGGAAGCAGAACGTCAGCGTATTGATGCCGAAGGTAAGGCTCGTGCAAACGAAATCTTAAACGCTTCCTTAACTCCTAACATTTTAAAGGAAAAAGGAATTCAGGCTACCCTGGAACTTTCAAAATCGAGCAATGCTAAAACAGTGGTTATAGGCTCTGGTGAAGGAGGATTACCCTTAATTTTAGGCGGATCAAATTAAAATATAGAAAATGAAATCTATTTTCTTAAATATAACAAGGCTTTCTATTTTTATAGGAAGCCTTGCTATTTCAGCCCAGACGCCTTCCGTTAATAATTCCGGAACACTCCAATCGGCTGCTCCTGCTGAAGTAGGGATGTCTTCAGAAAGAATTCAGAAGATTGAAGAAATGCTCCAATCGGCTATTGAAGAAAAACAAATACCAGGAGCGGTTGTTTTAATAGCCCGAGATGGGAAAATTGTTTTTCACGAAGCTTACGGCGAAGCAAATGCCTCAGGAAAAAAACTTGCAAAAGATGCTATTTTTAGGTTAGCCTCTCAAACAAAAGCTATTACGGCTACAGCGGTAATGATGCTTTGGGAAGAAGGAAAATTCCGTTTAGACGATCCTATTTCAAAATATATCCCTGAATTTAAAGATCCCAAAATTTTAAAGAATTTTAATGAAGCTGACAGCAGTTTTACTTCTACGCCAGCTGAAAATGAAATAACTATTCGGCATTTGCTAACACATACTTCCGGACTTGGTTATGGAGCGATAGACAGTGACGAACGTATTAAAAAGATTTACGCCAAAGCCGGGATTACTGAATTGTTCACTGAAGAAAAAGTTAGCATTGGAGAAAATGTTAAAAAATTGGCCGCATTACCCTTACATCATGAACCTGGAGAAAAATTCACTTATAGTTTAGGTTTAGATGTACTGGGTTATTTTATAGAAGTAATTTCAGGACAGGGTTTTGATGAATTTCTGAAAGAAAGAATTTTCGATCCTCTGCAAATGGATGATACCAGGTTCTATCAATCTTCATCTAAAAAGGATCGCTTAGTGGCTATTCAACACAAAAAGGATGGAGAATGGGAAAATTTTCCGAATACATTTTACAATACCAATTATCCGCTAACAGAAAATGGCACTTTCTTTTCTGGTGGTGCGGGACTTTCTGGTACGGCAGAAGATTATGCTAGTTTCCTTCAAATGTATTTAAATGAAGGAGAATATAATGGAACTCGTTTATTAAGTCGAAAAACGGTAGATATTATAATGGGAAATCAAACTGGAGAAAAATTTAATTTTCCAAATCAGTATTATGGTCTTGCTTTTGGCGTTGTTAGCGAAAAAGGAGAAATTGCAGGAGGGCAGGGAAGTGCCGGTACTTTTGATTGGGGTGGTTATTTTAATACCCAGTATTTTGCCGATTCCGAAGAGCAAATAATCGGTATTTTGTTGAAGCAAACACAAGGAAATACCGGTGATGAAACAGCCTGGAAATTCAGGCAAGTGCTTTTTAGTGCCATAGATGATTAGCTATAGAATCAACTTAATTTTGCTGCTAATGCAAACTTCAACAGATTCTCAGAAAATTATTTCAAGTGAGATTCCGAAATAGCAAAAGGAGTAATTTAGAATCTAATAGGCCTCGAAGCATTTAATTCTAGGTTATCTAGTAAAACAATTCATAAAAAATAAGAAAGCTGTTTTGCAGTTTAAAATTTATATTTAGATTTGTAATCACAATGAAGAATTTTCAATTACATCACCATCATATTTACTACTGCGCTCAGGCGAGGTAAATTTGGTGTGTTGTGATTTCAGCATATTTAAAACCCGTTTGAGCTATTCAAACGGGTTTTTTATTTTATAGCCAACAACCAAAGTTTAAAAGAAAAATTAAAAAAATGAGCCAGGAAAAATTAAGAATTGCTATTCAAAAATCAGGTAGATTAAACGAAGATTCGCTTAAAATATTAAAGGATGCAGGCATTTCAATAGATAATGGAAAGGAACAACTCAAAGCTTCGTCCCGTAACTTTCCTTTAGAAGTAATGTATCTTAGAAACGGCGATATCCCGCAGTATTTAAGAGATGGCGTAGTAGATGTAGCCATTATTGGGGAGAATGTTTTAATTGAAAAAGGTAAAGATATTATCCAGGGTGAAAAGCTTGGCTTTTCCAAATGTCGTGTTTCTCTTGCTGTACCAAAATCGATGAAATATAATGGTATTAATGACTTGGATGGAAAAAAGATAGCCACTTCATACCCAAATACCGTAAATGAATTTTTGGAAAAGAAAGGAATTACAGCCGAATTGCATATTATTAATGGTTCAGTAGAAATAGCTCCAAATATTGGGCTTGCAGATGGTATTTGTGATATTGTTTCCAGCGGAAGCACGCTTTTCAAAAACGGATTAAAAGAGGTAGAAGTAATGCTGAAGAGTGAAGCTGTGCTCGCTATCTCACCTAAAATTTCTGAAGCTCGTCAACAGATCTTAGAGAAATTGCAATTCAGGTTGAAATCGGTTTTAAATGCGCGTACTTCTAAATATATACTTTTAAATGCGCCCAATGAGAATTTAGAGAACATTATCAAATTATTACCAGGAATGCGTAGTCCAACTGTTTTGCCGCTTGCTGAAGAAGGTTGGAGTTCTATACATACCGTAATTAACGAAGAGCGTTTCTGGGAAGTTATAGATGAATTAAAACAAAATGGTGCCGAAGGTATTTTAGTAGCGCCAATCGAAAAAATGGTACTTTAAGATGAAAAAGTTTTTTAATCCTACTAAAGCCCAATGGCCTGAAATTTTAAAAAGGCCCACCCAAACGGTTGAAGATATTGAAGAAACGGTGAACCAGGTTTTTGCTGAAGTAAAATCCAAAGGTGACGCCGCGGTTTCTAAATATACCGAACTTTTTGATGGTATAAACCTCACAAATACTCAGGTTACAGAAAAAGAAGTAAACACCGCTTCACATGAGGTTTCTAAGGAATTGAAAGAAGCCATAAAATTGGCAAAAAGTAATATTGAAAAATTTCACATCGCTCAGAAAACCGATAGGATTGAAATCGAAACTACTAATGGCGTAAACTGTTGGCAGGAAAAAAGGGCGATTCAAAAAGTTGGGTTGTATATTCCCGGCGGTAGCGCTCCTTTATTTTCTACTATTTTAATGTTAGCCGCACCCGCAAATATTGCGGGTTGTAAGGAAATTGTGCTTTGTACTCCACCAGATAAGAACGGAAATGTGCACCCAGCCATTTTATACACCGCCGAACTATGTGGAGTTACCAAAATATACAAAGTTGGCGGAATCCAGGCAATTGCGGCTATGACCTTTGGGACAGAAAGTATTCCTAAAGTTTATAAGATCTTTGGACCCGGAAATCAATTTGTTACGGTAGCCAAACAACTGGCAACTCGCCATAATGTAGCTATAGATATGCCTGCCGGTCCTTCTGAACTACTTGTTTTTGCCGATGATTCTTCTAATGCTGCTTTTGTGGCTTCAGATCTTCTAAGCCAGGCAGAGCACGGCGCAGATAGTCAGGTAATTTTGGTTTCTACTTCTAAAGATTTAATTGAAAAGGTGGAGAAAGAGGTAGAAAGTCAGTTGGAGGTTTTACCCAGAAAAAGTATTGCTGAAAAGGCTATAGCCCACTCGAGGCTAATTTATGTTGAAAGGAAAGAAGATGCGCTGGAGTTAATTGACGAATATGGGCCAGAGCACTTTATTATTTGTGCCGCTGATGAGGCCTTTTTTACTGAAGGAATTCAAAATGCAGGTTCGGTTTTTATAGGAAACTATACCCCGGAAAGTGCGGGAGATTATGCTTCTGGCACAAACCATACTTTGCCAACGAATGGCTACGCTAAGCAATACAGCGGTGTAAATCTTGATAGTTTTATGAAGAGTATGACTTTTCAAAAAATATCAGAAGAGGGAATTAAGGAAATTGGGCCCGCCATAGAATTAATGGCAGAAGCGGAAGGTTTGGAAGCGCATAAAAATGCGGTGACATTGCGATTAAAGGAATTAAAATAAGTGTGTAAGTAGCTTTTGACGGTCATTGCGAGGCACGAAGCAATCTGTAAACTGTAGTAACTAAATGTTGAGATTGCTTCACTTTGTTCGCAATGACATTTTAATCCAATTTGATATTTTAAATGAAAGAATTCAATATAAATAACCTGGTAAGGCCAAACGTGGCCTGTTTAAAACCTTATTCTTCGGCCCGGGACGAATACCAGTCTACGGGATCAGAAATGGTTTTTCTGGATGCTAATGAAAATCCATTTCAAACCGATGTTAACCGTTATCCAGATCCGCAACAACGAAGCTTAAAGGCTGAGTTGGCAAAAATCAAAAATGTTTCGGCGGAACATATTTTATTGGGGAATGGGAGCGATGAAGTGCTGGATCTATTGTTTAGAGCATTTTGTGAACCAAGTAAGGAAAATATAATCACCTTGCCGCCTACTTATGGAATGTATAAGGTGTTGGCTAATATTAATAATATTGAGAACAGGGAAGTTTTGCTTAATTTAGATTTCGAACCTAATGTTGAAGAAATTCTGAATTCGGTAGATCAAAACACAAAAATGATCTTTTTGTGTTCGCCGAATAATCCTACCGGAAACTCATTTTCAGAAGAAAAGATCATCCATATTCTTGAAAACTTTAAAGGATTAGTAATTATTGATGAAGCCTATATTGATTTTTCGGCTGGAAAAAGCTGGCTAAATAAATTGGAGCAACATCCAAATTTGGTAATCACCCAAACGCTTTCAAAAGCATTTGGAATGGCGGGTATTAGATTGGGGATTTGCTATGGTTCCATAGAAATTATTGAGATTTTAAATAAAATAAAACCTCCTTATAATGTAAACGAATTAACTCAGTCAAGAGCTTTAGATCGGTTGCTGAATATGGAAAATGTTGATTCGGAAATATTTGATCTACTGAAAGAAAGGAATCATTTAAGTGAAGCTTTGGTTGAAGTAAATTTTATAGAAAAAATATATCCTTCTGATGCTAATTTTATATTGGTCAAAGTAGATGACGCTAATAAACGTTATGACCAACTAATAGAAAAAGGTATAGTAATTAGAAACCGAACAACACAACCGCTTTGTAAAAATACCTTGCGATTTACGGTTGGGACTGGAGAGGAGAATGAGAAATTACTAGAGGCATTGAAAGATATAGATTAAACGTTAGCGTCATCCTGAACTTGTTTCAGGATCTAAGTTGTTAGCATAAAAACATATTATAAGCTGAAACAAGTTCAGCTTGACGTGGTGGTTAGACCATCGTAGAAAAAATAGATTATGAAAAAAGTATTATTTATAGATCGTGATGGGACTTTGATTCACGAACCGGAAGATTACCAGGTAGACCGTATTGAAAAGCTGGAATTTTATCCGGAAGCTTTATATTATTTAAAGAAAATTGCCGCAGAACTGAATTTTGAGTTGGTAATGGTAACAAACCAGGATGGTCTGGGAACTGAGGCATATCCTGAGAAAGACTTTTGGCCTATTCAAAATTTTATTCTTCAAACCTTTAAAAATGAAGGAGTGGAATTTAAAGAGGTTTTAATGGACCGTACTTTCGCAAAAGATAATTCTCCAACCCGAAAACCTAACACCGGACTTTTAGAGGAGAAATATCTAAATAACGAGAAAAACTACGATCTGAAAAATTCTTTTATGGTCGGCGACCGACTTACAGATATTGAATTCGCTTATAATTTTGGTGGGAAAGGTATTTTTATAGATACTCACGAAGATCTCGCCACTGACGAAATTAAAAACGATCAGGAAAAGGTTAGGGAAACTATCGCTTTAAAAACCGATAGTTGGAAAGAGATCTATGAATTCTTAAAGCTTGACGATAGAACCGCTGAGATTTCAAGAAAAACCAATGAAACCGATATATTTATTAAACTAAATTTAGACGGTACCGGAAAATCTGATATCACTACCGGAATTGCATTTTTTGACCATATGCTAGATCAGATTGCACGTCACGGCCAAATGGACCTTTCTGTGAAAGTTAAAGGAGATCTGGAAGTTGATGAGCACCATACCATAGAAGATACGGCAATTGCGCTTGGAGAGGTTTTTAGCAAAGCTTTGGGGAATAAACTTGGAATAGAACGATACGGTTTTTGCCTGCCCATGGACGATTGTTTGGCCCAGGTGGCTATAGATTTTGGTGGCAGAAACTGGATAGTTTGGGAAACCGAATTTAAACGTGAGATGGTTGGAAAAATGCCTACAGAAATGTTTTATCATTTCTTTAAATCCTTTACCGATGGAGCTAAAGCCAACCTCAATGTAAAAGCTGAAGGTCAAAACGAACATCATAAAATTGAAGCGATATTTAAAGCTTTTGCCAAAGCGATTAAAGTAGCGGTAAAACGCGATGCTGAAAAAATGATACTTCCATCAACTAAAGGAATGTTATAAGCCCCCTAGCCCCCGAAGGGGGAATAACGTGAACTAAAAAATGTTTAGATTTTGAAAATTGAGAATGAAATAAATAAAAAGCCCTCCCCCTTAGGGGGAGCCGGAGGGGGCTTGAAGATTGTAATAATAGACTACGGAGCAGGTAATATTCAAAGTATCAAATTTGCAATAAAGCGACTTGGATATGAGGCTATTTTAAGCAGTGATGCCGAAGAAATAAAGTCAGCAGATAAAGTAATTTTCCCAGGAGTAGGAGAGGCCAGTAGTGCAATGAAAATGCTAAAGTCTACCGGTTTAGATAAAGTGATTCCTACACTAAAACAGCCGGTTTTAGGAATTTGCCTGGGAATGCAGTTAATGTGTACTTATTGCGAGGAAGGAGATACAGACGGACTTGGAATTTTTCATGCTGATGTGGTGAAATTCGAAAATCAATTAAAAGTTCCGCAAATTGGGTGGAATAAAATTTATGATTTAAGTTCAGACTTGTTTACTGGAATTTTGGAAGGAGAATTCGTGTATTTAGTACATAGTTTTTATGTAAAGGAATGCGCAGAAACCATAGCATCAACTGAATATGGAGTGGAATATACTTCGGCAATTCAGAAGGATAATTTTTACGGTGTACAATTTCATCCTGAGAAAAGTAGTGACGCGGGAGAGAAAATTCTGGAGAATTTTTTGAAAGTCACAAAATCCAATACGGTAAAGTAGATTTAAAGAATATTTCATTGCGATGGAGGCACGACTGAAGCAATCTGTTCAACCGGAAAACTTCTATCAAAAGATTACCACGCTCCTTTGTCGCTCGTAATAACCTAAAGAAGTAAAATTGATAATAAAACAAATTATTAGTGAATTCGTGGCAAAACAATAAGTAAAAACAAAAATGAGAATAATTCCCGCTATAGATATAATTGAAGGTAAATGTGTTCGCCTTTCTAAAGGTGATTACAATACCAAGAAAATTTATAATGAAAATCCGCTAGAAGTAGCTAAGAATTTTGAGGCGCACGGTATTCAGTATTTGCATTTGGTAGATTTGGATGGTGCCAAATCAAAGAATATCGTAAACCATAAAATCCTGGAAGAGATCGCTTCAAAAACCAGCTTAAAAGTTGATTTTGGCGGCGGATTAAAAACCGATAAGGATTTGCAAATCGCTTTTGAATGTGGAGCACATCAAATTACCGGCGGAAGTATCGCGGTTAAAGACCCTGATATTTTTAAATCCTGGATTCAGAAATTTGGTTCAGATAAAATAATGCTGGGAGCTGATGCGAATAATGAAAAAATTGCGGTTAGCGGTTGGCAGGAAGAATCCAATAAAGAACTGATCCCTTTTATCCAGGAATATCAGCAAGAAGGGATAAACTATGTAATTTGCACCGATATCTCTAAAGATGGGATGCTGGAAGGTCCTTCCTTTGAGCTTTACCGCAGAATTCTAGAAGAAACTTCATCAGAAGATAAAAAACTAAAACTTATAGCTTCGGGAGGAATCTCTACCTTTAGCGAGTTACCAGAACTGGCTGAGCTTGGCTGTGAAGGCACTATAATAGGGAAAGCGATTTATGAAGGTCGTATCCAAATGAAAGAATTAGAGGGATTTATTTTAGAAAATTAATTGTCTTCTCCTTTTTAAGAAGGGGTGTCTGAAGGACGGGGTGGTTGAACCCTTCCGACCTTCGGCCACCTTCCCTTAAAAAGGGAAGGAACTTTAAAATATAAACAATGCTTACAAAACGGATTATACCCTGCCTGGATATAAAAGACGGAAGAACCGTTAAAGGCATAAATTTTATAGATTTACGCGATGCAGGAGATCCTGTGGAACTGGCGGAGATCTATGCAAAATCTGGTGCAGATGAATTGGTTTTTCTTGATATTTCGGCTACTGAAGAGAAACGAAAAACCCTGGCCAATTTAGTGAGACGGGTTGCTGAAAAAGTGAACATTCCGTTTACCGTTGGCGGTGGAATATCATCAGTAGAAGATGTGGATATTTTGCTTAAAAATGGCGCCGATAAAGTTTCTATAAATTCTTCGGCGGTGAAAAATCCTGGACTAATTAACGAACTTGCGGCTAAATTCGGGAGTCAGTGTATTACAGTAGCTATTGATGCCAAACAGGTAAACGGCGAATGGCTGGTACATCTGGTTGGTGGAAAAGTGCCTACAGATATCAATTTATTTCAATGGGCTAAAGAAGTTGAAGAGCGTGGTGCCGGTGAAATTTTATTTACTTCTATGAATAATGATGGAACTAAAGAAGGCTTTGCCAATGAAGCCCTGGCAGTTTTATCTTCAGAATTAAATATTCCAATAATCGCCTCAGGTGGTGCCGGAAATATGCAGCATTTTTGTGATACTTTTATTGAAGGAAAAGCAGATGCCGCACTTGCAGCCAGTGTTTTTCACTTTAAAGAAATAGAGATTAAAGATTTAAAAGAGGAGCTTCGAAGGAATGGAGTAGAAGTTAGACTTTAAGATTCAAGAAAAGAGAAAAAAGAGAATAGAGTATAAAAACTTTATTTTCTATTATTTTTCAACAAAAATATTAGATCGTGAAGTAAAATTCAGGATGATGTATAAAAAAATAAATATGAATATCGATTTTAATAAAAATAACGACGGACTTGTTCCTGCGATAATTCAGGATGCATCAACTAAGAACGTACTTATGTTGGGGTATATGAACGAGGAAGCATTTTTGAAAACCAATGAAACCAAGAAAGTCACTTTTTTCAGCAGGACCAAAAACCGTTTGTGGACCAAAGGCGAAAAAAGCGGCAATTACCTTCATTTAGTCAACATTAAAAATGATTGCGATAATGATACCTTGCTAATTTCGGTTAAACCTGAAGGTCCAACCTGCCACAAAGGAACTGATACCTGCTGGGCAGAGGATAACGAACTTAATTTCGGCTTTCTATCTCAATTGGAAGGCATCATCGCCAAACGAAAAAGGATGAGCGAGGTAGAGCCTGAGTTACGAGAAGATAAAAACTCCTATGTGGTTTCGCTTTTTGATGCCGGAATGAATAAGATTGCTCAAAAAGTAGGTGAGGAGGCTGTTGAAACAGTAATTGAAGCCAAAGATGATAATGAAGAGTTGTTTTTAAACGAAAGCGCCGATTTACTTTTTCATTACTTGATTCTGCTAAAAGCTAAAGGTTATTCCCTAAAAGATATCGTCGAAGTTCTGGAAAAGAGACATTAAGAAGAAACCTAACCAAATATATTTTGATGGAACTGTTGTTAGTTGGCCAAAATGATTTCTTATCTCTTGGAATCATTTATTTCCAACCAGTTTCCGTCAGGGTCGGTGATATAAATTTGTTCTACTCCGTCAACGCGATTAGTAACCGCTTGTTTTTCTCCCAGCCAGTTTTCATAAGGTATTTTATTTTTTTCCAAAATCTTTATAAAATTAGGAACAGATGGGACAGACAAGGAAAGATGGCTGTTTTTGTTAGGTTCAGTAATTTTAGACGCACCTTTAATTAAATGCAGTTGTACAGATCCTAAAGTAAACCAGGTATGTTTACCATCCTTAAAAGGCTCGGGTATCTTTTCCAACCCAATGATGTTTTCATAGAAATTGGTGCTTTTATCAAGATCAACTACATAGACCGCGATATGATCAATAGTGATTTTAGAATTAAGTTCCTGAGCTTTTGTAGAAAGCGTAGTAAATATGAAGAATAAGGGAATTAAAATCAATGATTTTTTCATATAGTTTTGTTGTTTAATGCAGCATCAATATTAATTTTTGCCGTTCGACTGCTATTTTAGCTGAACACTTTAAATTCTCTTTACAAATATACTTTGTGGAATCGACTGATAATCCTTCTTGTTCAATTAGGAACACTTTTCACTATTCATTTGATTTCTGTAACCTAACCCTTGTATTTTTTCACTCTAATAACGAAAAATGCAATGGAAACCGAAAATAGAGCTTCCATTACACAAATAATAGGTTACATTTTATAATTCTAAATACTTTCTGCAGCGTAATTTGCAACCGCGTGATCGTTTTCTACAGAACTTCCAGAAACTCCTACGGCTCCAATAATTTCACCGGTTTTGTTTTTTAAAGGAACACCCCCAGGAAAAGTTATAAGTCCGCTATTAGAATGTTCTATATTAAAAAGTGATTCGCCTGGTTGGGATAATTTTCCGATTTCTCCGGTATTCATATCAAAAAACCGTGCTTTTTTGGCTTTTTTAATTGCAATATCAACCGAGCCCAGCCATGCGCCGTCCATTCTGGCGAATGCAGTTAGATTTGCGCCAGAATCTACCACCGCAATATCCATTTTCACATCTAATTCCTTCGATTTCTTTTCGGCGGCAGCAATTATCTTTTGCGCCTGTTCTAAAGTAACATTCATAATTTAAGGTTTTTAATTTGTCCTAAATTAAAGAATGAAATACGGAATGCAATGATTTTAAGATGATTATAACTAAGACCTAATCTTTATTTCTTACGTAAATGAGTTTGAATTTACTATTTTGATTGGTACGTGATTCAATTTCAAATTTATCTATAGAATGAATCATTGGGGTGAGTTTTTGAAATCCGAAATTTCGGGAATCAAAATTAGGTTGTTTTTTCTGAAGTAAACTTCCAACGTCACCAAGAAACGCCCAGCCATCTTCATCGGCAAGATCGGAAATGGTTTGAGAAATAAGCCGAACAACTTTCGGTGTGATTTTATCTACGTTTTTCTTCTTGTTATTCTTTGCATCTTTTTCTGTTCCCTGGTCGCTATCTTTATCAGAATTCTTTAAAATTTCTATATAAATAAACCTGTCGCAAGCTACAATAAAAGGCTCAGGCGTTTTCTTTTCACCAATTCCAATAACATTTTTTCCAGCTTCACGCAGTCGTGTTGCCAGCCTGGTGAAATCACTATCACTGGAAACCAGGCAAAATCCATCTACTTTATCTGAATATAAAATATCCATCGCATCAATGATCATTGCTGAATCTGTGGCGTTTTTACCCTGGGTATAACCATATTGCTGAATAGGATTTATTGCATTTTCCAACAATACATTTTTCCATTTCACAAGGTGAGGTTTGGTCCAGTCACCGTAAATTCTTTTAATTGTTGGATTGCCATATTTAGCAATCTCTTCCATCATTTCTTTTATATATGCTGATGGAATATTATCGCCATCAATTAGTACCGCCAGGTTGGTGTCCATAGAATTAATTATTTAAGGTAAAGATACTTTTTTTGCATAAAAAAGACGGCTCACGGCCGCCTTTTACTTTTTTTAGATCAAATATTATAATTATTTAAATCTATAGAGCGCATTCATTTTTGAATTTTTGTCTGGCATTTGTGCTTCTGGAATTAAGAAAACATTTCCTCCCTGTCTTAACACTTCTTTTGCAGCCCAATTCATCAAAGAGTAATTTCCGTTCTGTTGATCGTCCTGGATGGTAACGTTCATATTATCTTCATTATAAGTTCCCCAAATTTCGCTTCGGTTTTCCAGGAATAAAGTGTCTACTTTTCCTTGCTGAACTGCCGGGAGAATATCGGTTACTGAAGCTCCGGTATTATCAGTATTATTCAACTCATCAAATTTCTTCATTTTTTCAAGCTTTGTTTTTTCCATTACTGGCTCTAAAATTTGCAAAGCTTTTTCGTGTAAGCCAAACATATCACTATCAGAAGGGTTTCCCGGAACTACTTCTTCATAAAAATTTTGATAGGTGTTTGCTTCCTTATAAATGGGAAATAAATAATCCTGACAGGCTACCACTAATGGCAACTTTTCCTTTTGCAGGTATTCATTCAAACCTTTATCTACTGCACTGAAAAATCTTAATATTTCATCCTTTCTTTCTCTATCAGAACCAGCGTGGCCATGCATATTTTTCTGTCCCATGGAAGAAGCTCCACTTTTTTGTTGTAAGGTTTTTTCCTCATAATCATACCCCACACGATCTTCTAATCTAGAAGGAACCAAATCATCTATCTCTACGCTACCAATGCTAAATTTTGTGGCTTCGTATAATTTCACCTCTTCAACCTGAAGGCTAAGTATATTAAAGCTTGCATCTCCAGATAAAATAGGCACAATTGGTTTTATATAGAATTCCTCAGCTATATAAGTATGAGCTTCAAAATTGACCGGAAGTGTATATTTCTCAAAGAAATCTTCTGCGGCAAAAATAGCAAGACCATCGCTTTGGTGTCTCCAAAAAGCCCTGTCATTAATAAGCTCTTCTATAGGTTTTCCTATTTTTATAAGTACTTCTTCAGAAACCTTCTTATCTTTAAGCTCATTACTTACATCTTTCCAAAGAGATTTTAGGTGAGTTTTATTCTTTTCTTCTAAAACTTCCTTTCCTGCCCGTTGCGTAGGAATAAATATAGAGACACAAGTTTTATTCTGTACATTCATTAATTTTTCTAAATCCTTTTCATTTATCAAACTCATAATTTTATTTTTTGGTTAATTCACCAATCAAGATAAGTTGATTTTCCTATAATCCAATGGGGTTTAGCAGGGCTTTAACGCTAAAACTTTCTTAAGGAAATACTTTAAATTTCTATATTCGGCTCTACGTGAATAAGTACATCGAAAATTTCAGGAAAGTGGGCGAGGAGTTCATTTTTCACATTGTGTGCAATATCGTGCCCTTCTTTAACACTAATTTCAGCATTTACGATAATATGAAGATCTACGTGGTAGATCATTCCGGTTTTACGAACCTTACATTTTTCGGTATCTAAAACACCGGGAACATTCATACTAACCTCACGAATATCGGCAATCATATCATCATACATATGCTCGTCCATTACTTCTCCTAAAGCTGGTCTTAGAATAAGGTAAGCGTTATAAATAATAAATCCCGAGGCAAATAGTGCAGCCCAATCGTCTGCCGTTTCGTAACCTTTTCCCATAAAAAGCGCGATAGAAATCCCAATAAAAGCCATTAAGGAAGTGATTGCATCGCTACGATGGTGCCAGGCATCGGCTTTTAGAGAGGTACTATTAGTTTCCTCCCCTTTTTTTGAGACCTTTCTATAAAAATATTCTTTGATAATAACAATCGCTCCAAGTACAATAAGAGTGTAAGGCTCTGGAACTTTATGCGGAGTTTGTATATGCTGAATACTCTCGTATGCAATAACTGTGGCTGAAACCACTAAAAACCCTACTACCGCAAAGGTCATAAGTGGTTCGGCTTTTCCATGACCGTAGGGATGGTTTTTATCTGGCGGCCGGCTGGAATATTTAAGTCCGAGTAAAACCAGAAACGAAGAAAAAACATCGGTTGTAGACTCAATAGCATCAGCGATTAAAGCATAAGAATTTCCAAAAACACCGGTAATAAATTTAGCGATTGCCAATACTGCATTTCCCAGAATACTTAGCCAGGAGGCTTTTATTGCTTCATTGGTATTTTGATCCATTTGCGAATTCTGGTTTGGCCAACAAATTTAACTGATTATTATAAGTTTAGTAGATAATCAGGGTTTAAATGCTATTATGTATTTATTGAAATTAAAAAGCAGTTGTAAATAATATACTACCACCAAACCACAAAAAATCTTTCGAAAACATGTCCAGGTTTCTTCATCCAAATTAATGGCGCTTTTTTTCTTTCAAAAGAAATCTCTATTTGTGTTATTATTTCTGAATGATTGAACCAGGTATCGCCATGTTTAGGTAAAATTGGCCAATCTTGCTTCTTAGGAGCATAAAATTGAAAATTACGATATGCGATATCTTTAAAATCTTTGAAATGAAGCCAGGTACCTACTATACATTTATTGTTAATATGCGGGAATTGTTGTTCCTGAAGTTGCTTAGGAACAAATAAGTTTGCTTTAAAACAAGATTTCTGAAGGATTTCCAAAGGAGTTAAACCTAAAGAATCCAGGAGATCTTTAGTTTCGTTATTGAAAAGCAACGGAAATTGTTTTTCTTTTAATTTTTGAGATTTTTGTAAAAAAGTATCCTTGCGATTGGGACCAATCCAGCGTTGCATTTCTACAGAAAATGATGGATCATACACATAAAATTTATAAACCATTTCTATATGAATGGCTTTTTGAGTAATTAAATCTTTCAATAAAAAATCTAATTCCCCCAGGGTGATTTTATTGCGACTAATTTGAATATTTTCAGCTAGCAATTTATACCTGGGATTTTGCCTGATTATCCACTCAAAAAAACGTTCTACACGCTTTCCCATTACAAAATTAGTGGAAAGTGATGGTAGTTCTTCAACTATATTTTTACTTAAAGTACCATCGATTTCAGGCAATTCAAATTGTTGAATTGCCTGGAAAGTGCTTTCCCAAAGGGCAGGGGTGTTTATAAAACCTTCAAATTGTTTTTCTACGCGTTGCTGCATTTTCTCATTTAAAACCTGAAAATACTGCCTTTTATTTCAAAACAAAAGCTTTAAGCTTTGATGTTAAAAATTAACCTGTGCCTGTAGCCTAAGCAAACTTCCTTCCTGAAAATTGTTTTGAAGCATAAAATCTTCGTAACGGCGGGAGGAAATAGTATACATTGCCACTAGCTCGAAAGCTTTAAATGGTCTCCATTCCAAACCTAATTCAAGTTCACTTACTTCATAACTACGTGCATCTCGTTCAAATTTCTTACCTCCATCATAATAATGGTATCGCATAAAAGGATATAATAATTGATCGCCTATATTTGTTTTATAAGTAAGCGTCGCATACCCCCCGTGTAATGGCGTTTCTTCAATAGTGTTTGTCTCTTTATTAAATTCAGGACCACGACCAATATTATATTCAGCCTGGATTCCAAAAGGTTGGGGGTATAGCACGAAAGAAGCTGCCGCTCTTTGGTCTAAGTAATTAAGATCGGGATTTACAGTAACGCCATCGCTTAAATTTCCTGCCGGCATTTGATATTGACCAGTGTATGCCTGGATTCCTGGTTCTATAATTTGCTTACCAATCTTAAAAGGATAAGAAGCTCTGGCTACCACGTGTAAATCGTTATTAAGTTCTGGCGCGTTACCGGTTTGCCCATTAAAAACTCCTAGCCCAAGTACTCCATAATCTCCAGACCCTTTTAGACCTTCGCGAGTTAGCATTGCAAAACGTTTCCTAATTTCCTGTGGGGCCCAATAAAAGAAAACCCCTAATTCCCGTTCATTCTTAATAGAACTATTTAGCCCGTCGTTCCTATCTAGCGGTAATCTATTTTGGCTGGATTGCATATTTTCAAAACCAAAGGGTACTTTACTTTGCCCAATTCTAAACCGATATTCGCGTTTTTTATCTAAGCTAATATCCATATAGGCATCTCGTAGCTGACCATAATGTTGACCTGTACCACTTGCAGAACTGGCGAAATCTGGTTGGATGTAAAAATAAACATAATCACCAATATTTCCTGAAAATTTAAGACGTACCCGGCGTAGTGAAAATCCGTTTCCTTCTCCCCAACTGCCGTCACATTGATCACAACCTAACTGAGGATTGGTTTCAAATAAACGGTTATATCTCGCCTGTACATAACCACCAATAGTAAAACTATCAAACCAATTATCATATTTTTTAGCATAGGGAAGAGTATCGGTTTGCGCAGTTAGACTAAAAGTGAAAAGACCAATAATTAAAAGCAGAATATTATTTTTCAACACAAAAGATTTTTACAGGGTTGGTTTCTGAAAATTTTCGTGCAAATTAACGTAGATTTTAAGGAAAAAACATTCCCGCCACCATTAATTAAAGATTAGGTAACATTAAGTTAATCTTTACTTTCCTCATCGGTACTTAACAAATAACCAAAGGCCTTTAATGACGGTACGTGATTGAAAATTACGTTTAAAATTCCCAAAACCGGAATAGCTAAAATCATCCCCATAACCCCCCAAATCATATTCCCTAAAATTATAGCCAGAATTACAAAAAAGGGATGAATATCTACTTTATCCCCTACAATGAATGGTTCTAAAACATAACTTTCTATAAATTGAACCACGGTAAAGGTTAGTATTACGCCAATTAAAATACCGGTTTCTCCCTGGGTGAGATAGCCAAAAATTAAGGCAAGACCCATCCCAATAATATTTCCTATAAATGGAATTAAAGTTAAGAACGAAGCAATTACCGCAATTAAAATAAAATTATTCACTCCAGAAATACCCAAACCAATACTGTAAAGTATAGAGAGTATAACAATAAGAATTAGTTTTCCTCTTAAATAAAACTGTGCTACTCGTGCTGTCTCATTTATAATTCGCTTTACTTCTTGTTTTCTTTCATTGGAGAACAGCTTCAGGATAAAAATTTTAAAACGTTCTCTATAATTCAGAAGGAAGAAGATATAGATAAAAGTGAGCAAATAATTACTTATAAAGCTGGTAACAGAATTAAGAAAATTGAAAGCTTTTTCACCAGAATTTCCGCTAGAGGTAAGGAGACTTTGCATATCATGCTCTTCCTTATACTTATCAAGATCTTCACTACTTAAGGCAGTATGCTCGTAGGCATAATTTTGCAACTGCTCAATTTTAGGTGTCATGGTTTCTTTTATCCCAATCGTCTACAAAATTTTTAATTTGAAAAGAAAGTAGAACAAAAACTCCAATAGAAAACAAAAGCAGTAAAAAGGTACTTAAAAGCGAAGATACAAGCCGGTTGAGCTTGTTTTCCATTAAATTGCCTAACGGAATAAGTAATAACGCAAGGATAATAGCGGTGACCAAAGGGGCTAAAAAGTCTTTTGCATCACTTAATCCTGTGAAAATAAAATAAGCCCCTACCACAAGTGCTACAAGTGGATAAAGTAGAGTTTTATGCGCTGTATTCATTTAGAAGTTGGTTAGAAAATGTGAAGGTAGAAAAATAATTAGTTATTCTACCTTCATATACTTGAAACGAAATTTAATTATAGGCGGGAATTTCTTCCATTTCCACCAGATGTTTTAAAGATTTCAGCGCCTCATCCCAGCCCTGGTCACAATCTGAATAGAATTGACTGGCCCGGGATTTATTAGGAAAACCGGAGTGCTCCAGTTTTAGAATACAATATTTAGTTTCACATTGAATTCTAAATTTCAGCTTGAAATTTGCTTTAAAAGGTAAATATTCATTGTCGGCTAAATAGGTATAGTTACTCAAAGTAAGTTTTACATGGGGTTTAAATTCTGAAATAGTAGCTGATGCAATATAAATGGGTTTATCCAGATTTTCACCCCAGCTCAATGCAAAAACACCATTTTCATCTGGCACAACAATAGCCTGAGAAGCACCCCACCACTCTTTAATTAGGCTGGGAGTAATTAGCGCGTTAAAGACTTTACTTCCGTTTTCGTTAATGCGAATTTCCTTATTAATTTTTTGAGACATAAACTTAAATTTTAGGTTTAAATAGTTAGAATATAGTTCTAGTTAAAAATGGATATATTATAATTTACCAAGTTATTTTTTCTTTTATTCATTTAAAATTAAGAAAATTTAACAATATATATTAAATAAAAGTAATTTTTTTATTTTGTTTTATATGGTTATTGTTATACATATTAGAGGGACTTCTAAGGAAATATAGATCTACTTTTGAGAAAGAAAACTGCGGCAGGTTAGCTTAAACTGATAATGGTCATATTACTTCAAAAACAAGCTGGGTATTTTTGGATTAAAATAGTTGTATGCACTCCAATCTTATTAGCAAATATAACGTTCCGGGTCCCAGGTACACTAGTTATCCAACGGTTCCGTATTGGGATGAAAAGGAATTCTCCTTAGCGGCCTGGAAAAGAAGTCTTAAACGTAGTTTTAACGAGAATAAAGAAATAAGCCTTTATATTCATTTACCCTTCTGTGAAAGTCTATGTACTTTTTGCGGCTGTAATAAACGAATTACCAAAAAGCACGAGGTAGAATCTCCATACATAGAAAGCTTGTTACGAGAATGGGATCTTTACCTGGATGTTCTTGGTGAGAAGCCAACTATTCGAGAATTGCACCTTGGCGGTGGAACTCCCACTTTTTTTGCTCCTGAAAATCTTAAGTTTCTTATGAATATGCTTTTTCGAAAAGCAAACAGAGACTGTAAAACTGAATTAAGTTTTGAGGGCCATCCAAATAATACTACAAAAGATCATCTAAAAGTTTTTGCAGATTTAGGTTTTAAGCGGGTAAGCTATGGCGTGCAGGATTATAGCGAAGAAGTGCAAAAAGCAATTCATAGAATTCAACCTTTTGAGAATGTAAAAAGAGCTACGGAAGAAGCCCGGGAAGCCGGTTTTAACTCTATAGGGCATGATATTATTTTCGGACTTCCTTTTCAAACAAAGGCCGATATTATTGAAACTATTGAAAAAACAAAGCTATTAATGCCAGATCGTATCGCGTTCTATAGCTATGCGCACGTGCCCTGGATAAAAGGAAACGGACAACGTGGCTTCAATGATTCTGATCTTCCCGGGGCAAATGAGAAACGCGAAATGTATGAAACCGGAAAACAAATGTTGGAAGCAGCCGGTTATGTAGAAATAGGAATGGACCATTTTGCCTTAAAAACCGATTCTTTATACAAGGCGATGAAAAATAAAAATCTACACCGAAATTTTATGGGATATACTACTTCTTCAGGGGCCTCCATGATTGGTTTGGGAGTTTCAGCAATAAGTGATAGTTGGTTCGGATTTGCTCAAAATGAGAAATCGGTTGAAGTTTATCAGCATCTTATTTCTGAAGGAATTATTCCGGTTTTTCGCGGACATATTTTGGAAGAAGAAGATCTGGTGATTAGAAAACATATTCTTAATTTAATGTGCCGTTTGGAAACGAGTTGGGCTGCTCCCCAGGATTATTTTGAAGAACTACCCGAAGTTCTTTCAAAACTAAGCGAGATGGAGGACGACGGGCTAATTAGTTTCTCTGAAAATAGATTAACAATCCCTAAAAAAGGAAGGCCTTTTGTGCGCAATGTTTGTATGGCTTTTGATCTAAGAATGCAGGCAAAGAAACCAGATACGCAATTATTTTCAATGACGGTTTAGTTTAAGAGTTGTAACCGCAGTAAAAAAGTCCTTTGGGAAATTTCCTAAAGGACTTTTTTACGCGATAATCGATAATTAAATAATCTTTAAATCTCTATTTTTGAGATTTTTAGTCTCTATCCTTTCCGCTGTTCATCATATTTAAAACGATGAGTACCAGCCCGGCGCAAACCACGAAAAACATCCCGATGAGGAACGTTCCCATTTCCCAGTTTACCAATGCAATAGTGTTTAATATATTCATAGCAATTATTTTAAATTAGTGACAAGTTTGGGTTGCCGTAATTTTCGGAGTTATTTCCATAGGGGAGAGGTATGGAATTCCGAGTCCCATTCCTCTAATTATAAATAGTAATCCAATAATGACTACAAAAACAGGAACCGCTTTTCTAATCTTAGACCTAAGGTTCAGGTTTAAAAAATTACCAAGATAAATAGCGGTGGTCATTAAGGGAATTGTTCCCAGGCCAAAAACCGCCATATATAAACTTCCTTCCAGGGCTGTCCCTGATGCTATAGCGCCGAAAACTGCCATATAAACGAGTCCGCAGGGTAGGAAACCATTTAGAAATCCAATGGTATAAAAAGTATCTGCTGATTTTTGTTTTAACTGCTTTCCAAGATTGCTTTTTACTTTTGAAACAATTTTAAAAATAGGTTTTGAACCGTTATACTTATTGATTTTTTTATACGGAATAACAATTACCAAAATCATTAAAACTCCAACTAAAATTGATAGTTGCTGCTGAAGGCCAAAAAGACTAAAACTTTTACCAAGCAATCCGAATAAAAGTCCAATAATGGCATAAGAACTTAGTCTTCCAAAATGATAGAGTGAGATCTGGCCAAGTTTTTTGAAATTGTTTTTATGATCTACCGGCAATAAAAAAGCAATAGGACCGCACATTCCCACACAGTGGAAACTTCCCAAAATCCCAAATATTAAAGCCGAGATCAACATTTAATAAACAATTTCGTTTTTATATAAATAGGATTTTCCTTCATATTCCCAGTGAATATTGATATTCCATCGGCCTGCTACCAATTGATCATCAGCAATAAAAACTTGATATTCTTTTAGTTTCAGCGGAATATTAAAATCGAGTTTTTCATTAGAAGGTCTATAAAAATTAAGGTTTCCTGAGATTTTAGAAAGTTCCAGGTTTTCGGGAAATTCAACAAGCCAACCATTTTCTACCCTTCGATCACTTATATTTTCTTCCAAAGCAAAAGCATTGGTTTCTGCATCAATCTCCTCCTGGTAATGCAGTTCTTTTTGGTAATAATCTTCAGTTACCAAATCGTGATCAAATTTTCTATCGGTTAGCATATTTATCACTAAATACATAATGAAACTTATAAAAAGTGTCATTCCAATTACAATTCCTGTTCCCCAGTTTATTTTCATTTTTTCCAATTTTACTCGATAGTCGAGATTTAATAAATCTTGTGTTATTATGCTTAGTTTTTAATTAAAACTGCGCGGCCCCATAAACATAGTGCTGGTTGTTTCTATTAACCGCTCCCTGCTATAAATCCCAATTTTCAACTTTTCTTTTTCGTTTTCCAATGCGGCTGTATGTATTTCAATAAAGAGCGTTCCCTCGGTTAACTCCTGTCCCGGAACCGTAATATTTGAAGTCTTTACCGGCTTTATTGTTCCCTTGTGAGACAATAATCTAAATTCAATATCTTCAAAATCGGCTGTGGTTTTATTTACCAGCTTATAGGTAAAAACATTGCTAACCACGTTATCGGCCTTGCGTTCGTATAATTGCCCGGGTAATCTTAAAATACGGGCTTCAACTTCACTTCTTATAAATAACATTCCTACCAGAACTGCGGTTAAAATTCCTAAAACTATACTGTAACCTTTTAACCTGGGCGTAAACCTGAATTTTGCTTTCTTTTCAATATTTTCTTCACTAGCGTAGCGAATTAAACCTTTTGGAAGATCTACCGCTTCCATCATACTATCGCAGGCATCTATACAAGCGGTACAGTTTATACACTCCAGCTGCGTACCGTTCCTAATATCTATTCCCGTTGGGCAGACCTGCACACACTGGAAACAGTCTATGCAATCTCCTTTACCCGTTGCCTGCCGGTTCTCATTTTTCTTGAATTTTGCTCTGCCTTTTTCTTTTTCCCCACGTTTGTGATCGTAGGCTACTACTATAGATTTATTATCTAAAAGCACTCCCTGAAGCCTTCCATAGGGACAGGCAATTACACAAACCTGTTCTCTAAACCAGGCAAAAACAAAATAGAATACCGCGGTGAAAATCAGTAACGAAAAAAAGGTGCTTAGGTGGTTTTGGGGACCATCTGTTACATATTGAATTAGTCGGTCACTTCCCATGATATAAGCAAGGAAAACATTGGCAATTAGAAAAGAGATGATAAAGAACAAAAACCATTTTAGAGAGCGTTTTCTAATTTTTTCAGCATCCCATTTTTGCTTTTCAAGTCGCATTTGTTTTCCCCGATCGCCTTCAATCCAGTATTCAATTCTTCTAAAAACCATTTCCATAAAAATAGTTTGTGGGCAAAACCAGCCACAAAATATCCTACCGAAGGCTACCGTAAAAAGAATGATAAAAACCACCCCTATTACCATCATAATTACAAAAATGTGAAAATCCTGTGGCCAAAAAGGAAATCCAAAAATATTGAAACGCCTTTCGAGGATATTAAACATTAGGAACTGATTGCCATTAATTTTTACGAAGGGAGCAGCAAACAGTAAGATTAGCAATACATAGCTAACGTATTTTCTATACTCATAAAATTTCCCTGAAGGTTTCTTTGGAAAAACCCATAATCTCTTGCCCTCGTCATCTGCCGTGGCTATTTTATCCCTGAATTTTTCCTGATTTTCCAAAATCTATTCTTCTAAAACTTATTCTGAATCTGCTTCCCAAATATCTCCTTCAGGTCCTTTTGGATCTGTAGGATTGGTTCCTTCAAGACTTAGTACATAACTAGCCACCTGGGCAACTTCCTGCGCGCTTAATTCAGATTTCCAGGCTACCATACCTTTTCCATCACGACCACCCTCAGAAATTGTTTGAAAAACATTGCTTATCCCGCCACCTAAAATCCAGTGTTCATCGGTAAGATTTGGACCAATAGCACCACCGCCATCGGCACGGTGACAGGCCATACAACTGGTCATATAAATTTCTTCTCCGGCTTTTAAATCTGAGGCTTCGGTCAATAATTCTACAGATGAGGCATCTATAAGATCTGGATTTTCTCTTTTATAAGCTTCTATCTCTTCGTTGGCCCGGGCAACTTCAGCCAAATATTCTTCTCTTTGTGTGTCGCCATCAAAAATGTGGTAATAGGCCATGTAGACAAATGCAAAAACTATACTTACATAAAAACCATACAGCCACCATGAAGGAAGATCGTTATCTAGTTCTTTGATGCCATCGTAATTATGATCCAAAAGAATTTCTTCTTCTTTTTCAATTGGTTTTTGGTTCAACATCTTTTTGTAAAACCTTTTTAAACCCAGGAATTGTTTATCTGAATTCTCAATTTTCAATCTGGTATAATGCTGCTGGGCATCGGGTTTTAAACTTCTAAAAACCATATTTTCTAATGCCGCAATGGATACTTCAATAGCAACCGCTATAATCAAGACTACAGCAAGTATCCACCAAATAACTGGATACTCTTGAATGGCCCAACCACTTTCTGTCTCTACGGTTAATTCTATTAAAGCCAGTGCCAGAATTATAAATCCGGCAATTCTTAAATATGCTGTAGTTTTCATAATTGTTGATTTTCCTGGTTATTATCTAAGGGAAGTTGGCTAACCTCATCGATGTCTTTCTTTTTTGCAGTAATTACCCATAGAAAGAGGACTACAAAAAAAATGAAGAAAATAAGTAGGGAAATTAACGGGTAGATCATTACACCGTCTATACTTTCCATATGGCCTTTAACAAATTTGAACATCTTAATTAGTTTTGGTGGTTGAAACTTCTACATCTTTGGCTTTAATATCGGTTCCCAAACGCTGTAAGTAGGCGATAAGAGCAACGATTTCACGATTTCGCATTTCTACGAATTCAGTACCATTTTGAGCAGCAAATTCTTTTTCAGCTTCATAGGTCTTTACAAAATCGGGATCTGCATAAAGATTTTTCTCAATTTGAGTTCCCTGTTCTGACATCCACTTCTGGGCGTTTTCTATTTCCTCTAAAGTATATGGTACTCCAAGCTTGCTAAGAGCTCTCATTTTAGCTTCGGTATCACTTTTATCAAGCTCATCTGTAATTATCCATTTATAAGATGGCATGATAGAACCTGAAGAGGTGCTCTGCGGATCGTACATATGGTTAAGGTGCCAGTTATCGGAATATTTACCACCTACCCGCATAAGATCGGGACCAGTACGTTTACTTCCCCATAGGAAAGGATAGTCGTAAGCATATTCCCCGGCTTTAGAGTATTCACCATAGCGTTCTACTTCACTTCTAAAAGGGCGAATCATTTGGGAGTGGCAACCTACACAACCTTCTCTAATATAAATATCCCGTCCTTCAAGTTCTAGCGGAGTGTATGGTTTTACACTGGAAATTACCGGTACATACTCATCTACCATTAGTGAAGGTACTATTTGTACCACACCTCCAATTAAAATAGCGATTGTAGCGAAAATGGTAAGTTTAACCGGTCTTCTTTCTAACCAGGAGTGGTAAGCTTCACCCGTTGTTCTTTTTTTGGTTACTTTTTGCAAAGGAGCAGCTTCAGCCAGTTCATCTTCAACTGCGCTTCCCTGTCTAACCGTTTTTACAATATTATAAAGCAGGATAAATGCACCTACAATATATAAACTACCGCCAATAGCCCGCATCCAGTACATTGGGATAATTGAACTCACGGTTTCAAGGAAGTTTCCGTAGGTAAGTGTTCCATCAAGGTTAAATTGTTTCCACATAGAAGCCTGAACGAATCCAGCAACATACATTGGTAAAGTGTAAATAATAATTCCCAATGTCCCTATCCAGAAATGCGCATTAGCCAATTTAATAGAGTAGAGTTTTGTTTTAAATAATCTTGGTACTAACCAGTAAACCATACCAAAGGTTAAGAAACCATTCCAGGCTAGTGCCCCAACGTGCACGTGAGCAATAATCCAGTCACTAAAGTGGGCGATGGCATTTACATTTTTAAGCGAAAGCATTGGACCTTCAAAAGTTGCCATCCCGTATCCGGTAATAGCTACTACAAAGAATTTAAGAACAGGATCTGTTCGTACTTTATCCCAGGCTCCACGTAGGGTCAATAGTCCGTTTATCATTCCTCCCCAGGAAGGAAACAATAACATAACTGAAAAAGCAACTCCAAGGTTTTGCGCCCAGTCTGGTAAAGTTGAATATAGCAGGTGGTGTGGACCAGCCCAGATATATATAAATATCAGTGACCAAAAGTGAATAATAGAAAGTCTATATGAATAAACAGGCCTGTTTGCTGCTTTTGGAACAAAATAATACATTAAACCAAGGAAGGGGGTAGTTAGAAAAAATGCAACTGCATTATGCCCGTACCACCATTGCACCAAAGCATCCTGAACCCCGGAATAAACCGAGTAGCTTTTAAACGCGCTAACCGGAATTTCAATATTATTTACAATATGAAGCACCGCTACGGTTACAAATGTGGCAAGGTAAAACCAGATAGCCACATATAAATGGCGCTGCCTTCTCTTTATCATTGTTCCAATTAGGTTAGCGCCAAAAGCTACCCAAACCAATGCAATTGCTATATCTATTGGCCATTCCAGTTCTGCATATTCTTTAGAACTGGTGAAGCCCATAGGTAATGTGATTGCTGCAGCTACAATTATAACCTGCCAACCCCAAAAGTTGAAATTACTTAAGAAATCACTCCACATTCGGGCTTTAAGTAAACGCTGGGTAGAGTAATAGACTCCTGCAAAAATCGCATTTCCAACAAATGCAAATATCACCGCGTTGGTATGTAAAGGTCTTAAACGGCCAAAACTCAGCCAGGAAATTCCGTCCGTGATATTTGGAAATAAAAACATAAAGGCGAGCAACAGCCCAACACTCATACCTATTATACCCCAAAATAGGGTAGCCATCGTAAACTTTTTTACGATTTTATTATCGTAATGAAACTGTTCAATTTCCATAGTTAGTTAGATTTCTTGTTTTTGTTGGAATTGGATTTATCGGATTTTGATTTAACTAATTCATCATCAAAGAGCATCCTCACCGATGGAGTATAAACATCGTCATACTGACCTTTTTTTACTGAAAAAATAAAGGCAATAAAGAAGATTATAGCTACCAGAACACTTAAAGCAAGTAAGAGATAAATGATGTTCATAGAAGATGAATTATTTCAGCAAACTTAAAACTGTGTTAAAATTTAAAATATGATCTAGATCAGGTTTTAGGTGATACAGCATTTAATTTCTTGCCGGCAAAATTTGTTGCCAGGGTGGTAAAAGCCACAATACTTATGGAACTTAGCGGCATTAAAATCGCCGCGATTACCGGCATTAAATTTCCTGTAACCGCAAATGCCAGTCCTACTACATTATAACAAAGGCTTAGTACAAAACTCCATTTGATAATTTTTATACCCTTTTCTGAAAGTTTAAAATATTCGCTCAATTTGGTGAGATTTGATGCTTCAAGGATTCCATCACAAGCGGGGGAGAACACATTAATATTTTCTGAAACCGCAATCCCAACATCGCTTTGCGCAAGTGCACCCGCATCATTAAGTCCGTCGCCTATCATCATTACCGATTTTCCTTCTTCCTGGAGTTTTTTAATAAAATTGAGTTTATCGTCTGGCTTTTGATTGAAGTAAAACTTAGTATTTAACGGCAGCATATTTTCCAGCTTCTCTTTTTCGCCATCGTTATCGCCAGAAAGGATGAATAGCTGTTTATTCTCTCCTAATTCTTTGAATAATTCAGCAAGACCTTCCCGGTAAGAATTCTGAAAAATGTAGCAGCCTTTATATTCTTCGTTGCTACTAATATGCACCGCCGTTTTATTGAGCTCTTTAGTTTCAGTTTGACTTTCCCTCACAAAAGAAGATGAACCAATCTTCATTTTACTGCCATTATTTCCAGAGCTAATTCCTTTCCCAGTATGTTCACTAAATTCATCTAAACTCAGGATATTGTTTTTATCCAGGATCTGATATAGTTGCCTACTAAGTGGATGCCCCGATGCTCTTAAACTGCTGCTAAGCAATTGTTCTTCTTCAGCATTAAGTTTTAAACCTTCGTAGAAAACTTCGGTTTTTTTATTTGAGGTAATCGTTCCGGTTTTATCGAAAACAAGACAATCTATTTTTGCTATTTGTTCAATAACACCGGCTTCTTTTAAGTAAAATTTATTTCTTCCGTAGATGCGTAATAAATTTCCGAGGGTAAACGGTGTAGCTAAAGCAATGGCGCAGGGACATGCGATGATTAGAACCGCGGTAAACACATTTAATGCTATAGAAGGATCGTAAATTAGCCAGAAAAGGGTTGATAGAAATGCTATGCTTAAAACCCCAGCGGTAAAGCGTTTGCTTATTTGATTTATTAAACTTTGAAATTGTCCTTTTTTATCTTTTTTGAAGACTTCATTGCTCCAAAGTTTGGTCAAATAACTCTGGTCTATGGCTTTTATAGCTTCAATCTCCAGGACTCCCCCTTGCTGACGACCACCTGCGTAAAGGGTTTCGCCAGATTCTTTCTTAACCGCTTCTGCTTCCCCGGTTACAAAACTGTAATCTATATTGGCCGCACCCTTTATTAAAACCGAATCTATAGGAATTAACTCTCCGTTTCTTATTAAAACCCTATCTCCGGGCTTCACTTTATAAACCTGAACCTGCTCTTCTATAATTTCTTCGGAAGAACTTTTTGTTATTCTAGTGACCGCCATTGGGAAATAGGATTTGTAATCCCGTTCAAATGAGAGATAGGAATAGGTTTTTTGCTGAAAGAATTTTCCAAGGAGTAAAAAGAAAACCAGTCCTGTGAGACTATCAAAAAATCCTGTACCCAAATCCAGAAAGATTTCTGTGGTACTTCTTATAAAAAGTACTGCGATTCCCAGGGCAATGGGAACATCTATATTTAATATTTTAGCCCGTAAACCTTTATAAGCCGATATAAAATAATCTGATCCTGAGTAAAAAACTACAGGTAGAGAAAAAACAAACATTAACCATCTAAATAAATGCTTGAATTGTTCCAGCCAGAACTCTTTTACCTCAAAATATTCGGGAAAAGAGAGGAACATCACGTTACCAAAGGCAAAACCGGCAACGCCTAACTTATAAATTAAGCTTCGGTCTATGCTGTGATCTTTTTCATCGTAATCTTTCAGGGAAATATAGGGTTCGTAACCAATTCTGCTTAGAAGATATACCAGCTCTTTCAGGCTTATTTTTTCCGAAGAAAAACTTATGCGTACGCTTTTCTTCGGGAAATCTACCTGCGCAGATTTTACACCTTTGTTTAATTTCCCAAGATTTTCCAGAACCCAAATACAAGAACTGCAATGCATAGAGGGAATAAGAAAATTAACGATTTGGGTATTATGCTCATTGAATTCCAGCAGTCTTTCGGCTATTTCAGGATTGTCCAGGAAATCAAATTTACCTTCTGAGACAGCTGGGGAAATACCGGGTTTTTCCTGAAGATCGTAATAGTAAGTTAGATCACTTTCGTTTAAGATTTCAAAGACGGTTCTACAACCCGTGCAACAGAAATCCTTTTCCTGAAAAACAATGTGATCTTCTTTACAAGCTTCACCACAGTGAAAACAGCTACTCATAACCAATGTATTTTAGCTGCAAATTTTCGGGAAATTAGTTTTTTATAATATGATGGGAATCAGCTTTGGCAAGAATTAATCTCCGTTCCCTATTTTTCGCAAATAGAAATAACCAATTAAGCCTGCTATTAATGAGGCTAGAAGAATACCAATTTTAGCTTGAGAAATATAGTTTTCGTTTGCAAAGGCAAGTTCGGTAATAAAAAGTGACATTGTGAAACCAATGGCTGCAAGAAAACCAATCCCATACACATGTTTCCATTTTACTTTTTCCGGAAGTGATGCTATTTTAAACCAAACCATAAGCCTGGAAAGCAGGACGATACCAAAAATTTTTCCAAAGATGAGTCCAACTGAAACTCCCGTGGTCACCGGACTTAAAATGGAATCTAAGGAAGTTTCGTTTAGGCTAACTCCCGCGTTAGCAAATGCAAATATTGGTAATACCACAAAACTTACAAATGGGTGCAATGCATGTTCCAAACGCTGCAGGGGAGGTGTGGCATCTTCGGTTAAAGAAGAGAATTTCTCTATGTTACGGTTAATATGTTCTTCGGCTTCTTTAGGGTTTTTATTTCTATTTTTAAAATCCTGTTTTATTTGGTAGGCTAAAAGTTTAGATTTCCGAAGAAATAATGGAGTATTTATACGTTTTGTGTTTGGAATAGCAAAGGCTGCTAAAACAGCTGCAATGGTGGCGTGAACACCAGAAAGTAAAATAGCCAACCATAAACCACCAATACCCATGATGGCATAAAATATAGTGTTTCTAATTCCTATTAAATTGGCTGTAGCGAGGATGAGAACAAAAATCCCGGCAATAGCGAGACTTTGCATAGAAATATCTGAGGTATAAAAAAATGCAATAACCAGCACCGCACCCAGGTCATCTACAATGGCGATGGCTGTTAAGAATACTTTTAATGGTAAAGGAACGCGGTCTCCAAGTAAGTATAAGATTCCCAGGGCAAAAGCAATATCTGTAGCCATAGGAATTCCCCATCCAGAAACAGAATCTAAACCAGAATTAAAATAGAAATAGATAAGTGCAGGGAACAACATACCGCCAATAGCAGCGCCAATGGGGAGCATAGATTTTCTAAAACTGGAAAGTTCACCCTGTAAGATTTCCCTTTTAAGTTCCAGCCCAATCATAAAAAAGAAAATAGACATTAGCCCATCATTGATCCAATGCAATAGATTTTTCTTTATTACAAAGTCGTTGATTCCTAAATGAATGTATTGTTTCCAGAGATTATGATAAGCATCTGAAAGAGGTGAATTTGCCACGATCATTGCAAGAATTGCAGAAAAAATTAGCAGCAAACCCACTGATGTTTTTTTCTCGATAAAGTTTTTTATAGGTAATAACAGGTAGATGTCAAGTGGCGTTTTTTTCATGATAACCTGGTTCTAATGAATAGCTTATTTTATATAAATAATAAATTTATGCCCATTTTTAAATGATAAATATGATTAACCTCAGGTTTAAAGACTTAGTTGAGTTTAAATTGTTTGAAAACAGATAAATTAGTTTTATAAATTATGGAGTAAATAAGTTTGAATTTCTAAATAATTCAGGAAAATAAACTTTGCTACCTTTAGCCTTATAAAGTAAACTACCTAATAACATTTAAATCTCGATTATCAAGTAAAATTATGGTGAAGAAAATAACCCAAAGTTTAAGGAGGCCAAAGATGAAATCTGTTAACCAACCTCCTGGTACCGTAACTTATGTTGGAAGAAAAGAATCCAGTGAAACCAAACTTGAGGTAATTGATTACAATAAAGATAATTTCGAAAAATTAAGCTCGTCAACTACTGAAGATGCCTTTAAATTTGAAGCCGAAGATCGTATTACCTGGTTTAATATTGATGGATTAAGCAATACCGCTGAAATAGAAAAACTTGGGAAATATTACGATTTACACCCACTAATCATCGAAGATATTGTGAATACAACACAACGTCCAAAAATAGATGAGTATGAAGATTACTTATTTATTGTGGCTAAAATGTTATATCACCAGGATGGAAAATTGGTTAATGAGCACATAAGTTTTGTATTGGGAAAAGATTATGTTCTTACTTTTCAGGAAGCCGGTGGCGATGTTTTTGATGGGGTGCGGGGCCGGCTGGAAAAAGCTTATGGCCGTATTCGCAGTAACGGATCTGATTACCTGGTTTTCGCGCTTTTAGATGCTATTGTAGATCATTACTTTTTAGTTGTAGACGAACTTAGTGAAAAGGTAGAGGCTTTAGAGGAACAACTTTTTGAAAGCCAGCCAAGCAATGATATTACTTATGAAATCCAGGATCTTAAAAGAGCTATTTTAAGAGTTAGGCGTGCAGTTTTTCCACTTAAAGAGGTGATTTCCAGGTTTCAGAATATGGAAAATGAGCTTATTAAAAGTAGAACTAGAAATTACATAAACGACCTCCATGACCATATTTTACAGGTTTCAGAGAATATAGATCTTTATCGTGAGATGGCCTGGGGTCTAATGGATATGTATATGACAACCATTAGCAATAAAATGAACGAAGTGATGAAGGTTCTAACCATAATGGCTTCTATTTTTATTCCGCTAACTTTTATTGCCGGTATCTACGGGATGAATTTTGAGTATATGCCAGAGTTGCAGTGGGAGCATAGCTATTATGTATTATGGGGAATAATGATAGTTATTTTCCTATTAATGATCTTCTATTTTAAACGAAAAAAATGGTTATAATCTAACCTTAATTATGATGAAAATTACTCTAATAATTCTTGCCGTAGTAATTAGCGGAAGTTGCATTGCACAAAATACTGAAAGTGCTGTTTATATTGGTACATATACCAAAAAAGAAGGTCACGTAAACGGGAAAGCAAAAGGAATATTCCTGGCAAGCCAGGATCCTGAAAATGGAGGTGTACAGCCTGAAAAAACCGTAGCTGAAATTACAAATCCCAGTTTTGTAAAAGTTTCTAAAGATGGTGAAAATTTATATGCGGTAAGTGAATTGGGTGGGGGTGATGCTAAATCGGGTTTTATATATTCTTATAAAAGAAATAGTGATAATAGCCTGGATGAATTAGGAAAGTTAAGTACAGAAAGCTTTGCACCCTGTCACATTGAAATTGACAAAAGTAGAAAGTATGTTTTTGTTTCCAATTATATGGGAGGCGTGGTCATGGTTTATAAAAGAGGTGAGGACGGCAACCTGCAAAAACAACAAAAAGTGCAATTAGAAAATCCCAATACTTCACACGCACATTCTGTTTCTATTACCTCAGATAACCAAACTGCTTATATTTCAGATTTAGGGAACGATAAGATATGGATATTTGATTTTAATGCAGAAATCGGAAATTTAAGTCTTAAAGAAAATCCGTTTTTGCAATTGGAAAAAGGAGCTGGCCCAAGGCATTTTAGCTTTTCTAAAAATGAAAAATTTGCTTTTTCTATGAATGAACTCAATTCAACAATAAGTGTGCTTGAAATTGATAAAAATGGAAACCTGGAAATTATTCAGAATATTTCAACTTTGCCTGAAGATTTTAAGGGTAAGAATTCTGGAGCAGATATTCATTTACATCCTTCAGGAAAATTTATTTATGCTTCCAACCGTGGGCACAATAGTATCGCTGCTTTTAAAGTAGATGAAAAAGAAGGGAAATTAAATGCAATTGCCCATTACACTACAAAAGGTGAAACCCCGAGAAATTTTGCGATCTCT
The DNA here is from genome assembly GCF_000745315.1 of Salegentibacter sp. Hel_I_6. NCBI lineage: Bacteria > Pseudomonadati > Bacteroidota > Flavobacteriia > Flavobacteriales > Flavobacteriaceae > Salegentibacter > Salegentibacter sp. Hel_I_6. The sequence goes on from NZ_JQNQ01000001.1 coordinate 4,041,943, forward strand.
CCCGATGGAAAATTCCTTTATGCTGCCAATCAGGATACTTCCACAATTAGCAGTTTTAAAGTAAACCAGGACACCGGTGAATTGGAAGAACACTTGCTGCCGGTAGAGGTGATGTCTCCGGTTTGTGTAGAGTTTGCTGAAAACTAATCATATAAAAAAGACCTCACAGGTTTTTTAAATCTGCGAGGTCATAATTGAAATTAGAATCCATACTGAACTTATTTCAGGATTTAAGATGTTATTCAGTTAATTTAAGTTTTCTGAAGGTTTACTTTCCTTCAACTTCTTCAATGACAAAAAAACCATCATTTCCTTGCGACTGATAGAGCGGCATAAAGATTCTCGCGTCCCATTCGCTTTTCAACTCTTTTCCATTTTGTATTGCAAGGATTTCTCCTTTTTTAATCTTTTGGAAATTCTCATAGCCTGGTTCCATTTCAAACTTATCAGAATCTTCAAGTCCGTGGCGATGTACTAACTCGAAAGTTTTTTGATCTGGAGCATTCTTTTCAGCAAACCGGTTTACGCATTCAGGATAAGTTTCAATTTTAGAAAGATCAAGATTACAAGCTTCTTTTAAAGCAAGCCAAATTACTCCTTCATGATTCTCTACAGAGGTTTTATCTTCATGCTGGCCGGCTTCAAATACAAAACCGGTCATACCAGTTCTACTCAAATAGTGATCTATATCGCCGGTTATAATATCGCTAAATCCGCGTACGATAAATGTTGGGAAATTGTGTGCCCATTTATCATTATCATTTACCTCCTGCACCGAGACATAAGGTAAACTAGCTGATGAGGTAGTATGGCAATCAAGGAAATATCGTTTGCTAAAATTTTTCTCGGGAAATTGGTTTAAGATTTCAATAATCTCCCACATTTCTTTTTGCTCATGGGTTTCAGACTTATTTTGTTCGATATTTTCTTTTGTCCAAACACGATTTAAGTCTTCATCTATATACCGCTTATTTTGATTAAGCGCTTTATGATTTCCTGAAACCCCAACCAGGGTTCCTTCAATTTCAGGTTTTGTTTTTTCCAGTTGTTTAAATACCTCTTCTAAAGCCTTTACTCCACTGGGTTCATTTCCATGAATACCTGCAGTGACGAAAAGTAGAGGTCCTTTTTTATTGCTGGTGTATTTCCCAATTATCCTGGGAATATGTTTATCTGGTTTGTTATCCATAATATGTTCCTTTTATTCTAATCTATTGCATACAGGCTATTTCCCGGTTGTCAAACTGGTGACCGTAAAGTTCTTTATATTCAACTTTGCGTTCTATAGCTTCAATCACGACATCTGAAAATTCAGGTAATCCAATATCTTTAAAATGTTCCATTCCTCCGGGACTCAATACATTGATCTCAATAAGTTTATCTTTTACCACATCAAGGCCAACAAAGAAGAGCCCGTCGCGAATAAGTTTGGGTGCGGTTAGATCTACAATACGCTGCATCTCTGGCGTAAGATCACTACTATCTGCAGTAGCACCTAGCGCGAAATTACTTCTAAATTCACCTTCACCGCTTACACGCCTTATAATGGCTTGCTTGCCGTCTTTAGTCATCACGCGGCCATTCATTAATATAATTCTTACATCACCATCTTTTACCGCCGGAAGGAATTCCTGAGCTATTACATAGCCTTGCTGACTAATAGTTTCAATAATCTGGTTGATGTTTTTCTCATTTTCATCAATTAGAAAAACATTTTGACCTCCAGAACCTTCTAATGGTTTTAATACGATCTTTTTATTATTCTTCTCCCAAAATTTTAGAATATCTTCTTTATTCCTTGTAATAAGTGAATCGGGTTTAATCTCAGAAGGAAGTTCTTCAAAATAGAGTTTATCTATAAATGCATTTGATAGCGCATAGGCATCATTAAGCACCAAAACTCCCTGTTGCTGCATCATTCTTCCAAAAGCTACACCGGCCTGCTCAGCCCATTCTCTTCCAGATTCTTCCTCGGTTGGATTATTTCTTATAAACAATACATCTAGTGTATTTGCTGTTATTTTTCTTTTCCTGGCTTTACTGCTTTGTAAAGCTTCCAAAAACTTTTTTGGTGATTTGGTTTTAGTACTTTTAGGAACCTGAGTGCTATAAATACTAATTGGCGAATCGTGATGAAAATTAAAATCTCCAACACCCATTGCATAGACTTCGTGACCTCTAGAATGAGCCATTGTCATTAGCATTACCGAAGTTCCGCAACTTTCGGTAGCGATATCATTTAATACAAAACAAATTTTCATTAGGTTATCATTTGTGAAAGGGGAAGCCCCTCTCTGATTAGGTTTAATTTATTGGTAATATTTTCGGTTAATAAATAACTTGGGCGCAAAGCGCTTGTTTTTAATACTTTTCTTTCGGTTAATTCTTCAATGATTTTGGTATGTTTTAAACCGAATTTTCCTGCTAATAAAGGTTCGTATTCACCACCATCCTGAAGATGATCCCTTAGTTGAACCAGTCCTTTTAAATAGATAATGTCTTTTAAAAATCCGCCTCCCTGCATTATTCTGGAAGTAATATTAAAAGCTCTTTCTGCGGTAAATCCATAATCCATTTTTAGCAATCTAAATAACTGGGGAAACTCAGCTCCTTCCATTAATGCCGATCCTGCAATCACCCTTCCGGCAAGGGTTCTTAACCTGTTTCCGGTAAGTCCATTTACTAAAAATTCAGACATTACGGCGAGACCTTCCTGTAAGGGATCGTAATCTGCAAGACCGCTGCTTAATAATTCTAATGGTTGCTGAGTTCCGTTAAAATAGGTAAGTACATGGGTACCAACTTCATGCTGAATTAGCGCGGTAGCCTCGGTTTTATTCATTCTGTAATCTGCAGGAATATATAGCTCACCTTTGCTAACCATCATAATGTTCACATCTTTACGAATATGAACCTTACTTTTAAAATTTTCGTCCTGCTCAGCGAAATAATCAAATTCCCGCCTTGCCAAACTACTAAAGCCTTTGGCGTCTATAAATTCAGCATTTTTATCTTCTTCAACTTCATCTACTTCTCTTAATATCTTACCTGCCTCATCACTTAATTTGGGACTTAGACCCTTATAAAGTCTAATACTGTTGTAAAAGAAATTAGGGGTGCCACGTTCACTCAACATGGTAATTTGTTGATCTAGCTCCTCCCGTTTCTCCCTAAAAATATGAGACATTGCAGGATCATCTATTTCTTCAATTTTAAGATTGTAAAGCTCTCTTTTTAAAATATCTGGATCTATTGGCAGTAACCGGTAATGGTAGTCTAGTACCTTCTCATAATTGCTTTCAAAAAAGGTTTCTTTGATATTATGAATATTGGCCGGGGAAACCAACCATAGAAATTGATAAGATCGCTCTATTTTTGCAAGCGCTTTATCTATTTCGAAAACTTTATCCTTGAGGTGTTTTCTACCCAGCGCTAAATAACTGCCTACGCCGCTTGTAGTTTGCACCCGCACATAATCGAATATCGCTTTATGAATGCAGGTAATAAGATAATCTTTAAATTTCCGTAAAAATACCGGATAAACTTCGTTGTTTTCATCGCGATACACAGGCGGAATCTCAAGCCCTAAAATAACGGCCCCCGATTTCTTTGCATCTTCAATACTCAAAAGTTCCTCATCACCTTGCTTTTGACGATTAGGGGTATCTTTAATTTCTGCTTTTAAATAAAGTCCTGAAAATACTTCGTTTATAGTATTCAGTTCTTTTTGTAAAACTTTTACAGAGCTAGGTAATTTTTTTGCCGGGGCTTTAATAGTAAAGCAATTATTTGTTTCCCCTGTATAGATTTCAAAAACCATATAAGATTTGAAATCGGAGGAAAGCTTATCTGCCAGGGCATATATCAGCTTTTGATACGCATCAAAAAATTTGTTACCGACTAAAAGATATGAGGCTTCGCTAATAATAATTCGTTGGGTACCAGCATCATTTTCTCGTTTTCGGTAAACTACCAGGTAAGGTAAATTATCTTCTATATGAATTAAACCACCTCCCGGAAGCGATGCGCTTATTTTACCATCTTCTTCAAGAATTGTTAAAATTTGTTTAATTGATTTCTCCGATAATTCAGATATTTCCAGCATTCTTAGTCGTTTCTATTTTTTAATTTGAATATTATTAAATCAGAATCAGGGATTCAAAGCGAAATATTCACCATAAATGTGCTTGAACAATATTTAAATTTAGAAAGAAAACTAAGGAATACTAGTTCTTAAACTTACTTTGGGTTTTATTTAAGAGATAAGGTAAATAATTACTTAAAAAGAGAAAATGATAAAAAGACAGAAGAATAAAATGGGAAAACTAACAATATAATAAGAATAAAAATTACTCCTTACTTTTTGCTTTCTCCTTCGCTTTTTCTTCCTGCTTTTCTATCTGCTCACGAGCATTTTTTAATTCAGCTTCTGTAGCGGGCTCAGGTTTTTGCTCTTCAGCCTTTTCTGGCTCAAGATTAAGTTCGATATATAAGGGATAATGATCTGAATCTATTTTACTGCCTAATCTAAAATCTGCCACCCTAAATTCTTCAGTTACAAACACGTGATCTAGAGACCAGCGCATAAGAGAACTGCTGGCATCAAAGGAATTATAGAATCCGCGACCAATCCTGGTATTTAGTAGCCCACCTACATTTTGAAAGAGTGCGGTGGTAGAAGACCATGCGACATCATTAAAATCTCCTGCAACTAGCACAGGGATTTTAGAATCTTTAGCCATAAAAGCAATTTTCATCATTTCGGCATCCCTATCTGTAGAAGAAGGATTATGTTGTGGCATAGGAGGTGTAGGATGAATGCCGTGAAACATTATCTTATCACCAGATCTTAATTTTAAAATACTGTGAATAGAAGGAATACTATCATCTACCAAATATCGAACCTGGGGATCTTCAAGTTCTAAGCGCGAATAGAGAAGCATCCCGTAGGTATTATCTAAAGGAATTTCTACTTTATAGGGATAAGAATTTGTAACTTCAGAAAGATCGTTTTTCCATCGTGTATCTGTTTCGGTAAAAAGTAAAACATCGGGATTTTGCTTCTTAATATCTGCTATAACCAGATCTGGATTTTCATTTTTCTGAAGCACATTTGCTGCATAAAGGCTAAATCTATTACTAAAATTTTCTTCTGAAACTTCTCCAACTTCGTAATTCTTATGCGGAAAATAGGGGTAGATCTTTACTACCTGGAATAGGAAGCAAGCAAGTAAAACACCCATAAAAATATAATCTTCAGCACGTTTTATATCAAACTTTATAAAATATGCAGCCAGGGCTGTAAGGGTAAGTAAGCTTAGCTGAATATGCAAATAATCAAAAATACGTATCCACCAGAAATCGGCAGCAATTAGGGGTATTAGCGTCATCACTACGGCGATAACCCCAAATACCTGAAGAAATCCTTTTAAAGTCATAAATTTTTGATTGGTTTGGCAGCCGAAAGATAATCGTTTATTCGGAGTTACTTACTAAACGTGATTTAAAATGCATGGAGACTAGCACTTAACTTTTTAAATCGAAGAAGATTAATTTCCTGATTCCTGTTCAGATTTTGACTGTATTTTTTCATTAAGATAATCGCGAATATCATCGCCTGATGGAGCTTCATAAAGTTGAAGGTCAAAATAAGACACGGCAGCTATAACGTGATCAAAAATATCAGCAGTGATATATTCAAAATTTTCCCAGCGTTTGTCCCGGCTAAAACAAAGAATTTCTAAAGGAATTCCATGTTCTGTAGGTTGCAGATGCCTAACTATTATATACATTTCTTTATGTACGGCCGAGTGGTTATTTAAATAAGTATCTATATACTTTCTAAAAATGCCCAGGTTGGTTTGGTTTCTTCCGTTTAAAGGAAGCTTTCTATCAATATCATTTTTAGTATTGAAATCGTTAATTTCATTTTGCCGATCTTCCAGGTAAGAAGAGATTATCTGTATATTTTTATATTTCTCAAAATCATCAGAAGTAATAAATTTTACAGAATTCTGCTTTATAAAAACAGATCGTTTAATTCTTCTTCCAGGAGATTCCTGCATACCACGCCAATTTTGAAACGATTCAGAAATAAGGCTATAGGTAGGAATAGAAGTGAAAGTGTTATCAAAATTTTGAACCCTAACGGTAGCAAGGCTAATTTCGGTTACGGTACCATCGGCGCCATATTTACTAAAAGTGATCCAGTCACCAATTCTAACAATATCATTTACACTTACCTGTATAGAAGCCACAAAGCCCAGGATAGTATCTTTAAAAATCAATAATAAAATCGCGGAAGCCGCACCCAGGGAAATTATAAAATTAACGACATCTTTACCCGTAATTTCAGCAATAATGAAAATAAAGGCAAATAGCCAAACAATAATCATTATAACCTGAATATAGCTTTCTACCGGCTTATCTTTAAATGATTCTAAGGTTCTTAAATAATTTTTGGTAGCTCGCAGAATACTTCTTATTAACCATACAATAAGAAAGATTATATAAATATCTATAAGAAAATAAAAGGCTTTTACTGCCAGGGGAAATTCCTGTAAGATATAGGGAACAGTAAAATATACGATGATTAATGGAGCTATTTCACCTATATATTTAGGGAATTTGGTCTTTATAAGATAGTCATCAAAAGTTGTTTTGGTCTTGTGGGTAAAACTTTTAAAGGCTTCAACTACAACATTTTTCATGAGATAATTTACTCCCCAAAGTATTACAGCCAGAATCAGGAAATTAAGCAGCAAATTAAGATAAACCGCAAGAGTTTCATTAACTCCCTGATCTACCAGAAAGTTTTCAAATAGAAAAATCAAATTTTTGAATCCTTCTTCTATATTCATAGCCTATAGATATTTTTTTTCAACATAAAAAGGGCCAAAAGGAACGAGGGAGCAACCAAGAATAATAAGCAACTCTTTAAAGTTCCAGTTCAAGGGTTTAAATAACCAAATAGCGCCAAATACGTAAGCGATAAAAAGAACTCCATGTGCCATTCCTACTTGCTGCACCATTTGTGGCATATCCCAAATATATTTTAGCGGCATTGCTATAAACAATAGTAATAAAAATGAAAGTCCTTCAAGTATGCTTACATATTTAAAAACCGTTTTTTGTCTTTCTAGGGGCATAATCTAAAATTTAGATTGCAAAGATAGGTTTTATAGAGAATTTAGTGTTTTAGATTCCTACTTTCCTTGAGATTATTAATAGTAGGAATTAGTATTTTCTTAGCAGCAATAACAAATACATTTTTATTAATTTGCATTTAAACAAAATTAAAAGAAATGAGCTCTAAAATATTGGTAACCGGCGGACTTGGATTTATAGGTTCACATACGGTTGTTGCACTTCAGGAAGAAGGTCACGAGGTAGTGATTATAGATAATTTATCTAATTCCTCTATAGATGTACTGGCAGGCATTACCAAAATCACTCAAAAAACTCCGACTTTTGAAAATATTGATCTTCGGAATAAAAATGAAGTAAAAGATTTTTTTGATAAATATCCCGATATTGAAGGAGTAATACATTTTGCTGCATCTAAGGCTGTTGGGGAAAGTGTAGAAAATCCTTTACTATATTACGAAAACAACCTTTCAAGTTTAATCTACCTGCTTAAAGAATTGCAACAAAAAGAAAATGCCTATTTCATATTTAGTTCTTCATGTACTGTTTATGGCCAGGCAGATACCTTACCAATCACCGAAAATGCTCCTGTTAAAAAAGCTGAATCTCCCTATGGAAATACTAAACAAATAGGTGAGGAGATCCTTATTGATACCGCTAAAGTTAATAAGAATTTTAAAGCGATTTCCCTTAGATATTTTAACCCAATAGGCGCCCATCCTTCTGCTGAAATTGGTGAATTACCTATTGGTACTCCACAAAATTTAATTCCTTTCATTACCCAAACGGCTATAGGTAAACGAAAAGAACTTTCGGTTTTTGGAGACGATTACTCAACTCAGGATGGTACCTGTATTAGAGATTATATTCATGTAATGGATTTAGCCAAAGCACACGTTGTTGCCCTGGAAAGACTTCAGCAAAATAAGGAGAAAAGCAATTTTGAAGTTTTTAATTTAGGAACAGGTAAAGGTAGCTCGGTTTTAGAAGTTATCAACTCTTTTGAACGTTCTACAGGTGAAAAATTACCTTATAAAATTGTAGGTAGAAGGGAAGGCGATATTGTTTCAGCCTATGCTGATACACAAAGGGCAAACGCAGAATTGGGTTGGAAAACCGAAAAACATTTGGATGAAGCTTTAAAGAGTGCCTGGGATTGGCAAAAGGTAGTAGTAAAAAGAGAAGAGGAAGAAAATTAATTTTTCTTCACTTAATTTAATAAAAAAAGGTCTGGAATTATTCCAGACCTTTTTTTGGTATATAAGATTTATCGCGAGCCGTTTACGATGAACGCGTGAATTACTCCGGGAATCCATCCCAATGCAGTCAATAATAAACTTATTAAAAAAGTAACGCCTAAACCGTGTTTCATAAATACGGCTAGTGGCGGTAGTAAGATATTTAAAATGATCGTTAACATAATTATTTTTTTATTGGTTATTTCATTCGAAATTACGCAGAAATAACAACCCTGGAATTACATTTAACGAGTCCTTGGTATGGGTTTAACAAAATATCATGCTTTAAATTTTCTGTATCTGGCGAGCATAAAGACATAAATACTGTAGCAAACAAAACCCGCAGCTACCAATCCCATTAACCACGAACCATATTGAGATTCCTGTAAAAACGAAAATGCATCGGTGGTGCCTTTTATATCTGAAGTATTAGATTCTATCGCTCCTCTAATAAAAATATATGCTAAAATACCGAAGATAATTCCACGAGCGATAAGCCCAAGATATCCCGTATTCTTAATAGTTTTTCGTTTCTTTTCATCAGTAATGGAATCGAAACCGAAATCCTTTAAAAATTCTTTAGTTTTAGCTTTCTTAAACTGAAAAATACTGGCAACTACAAGTCCTAGACCAATAACTGCAAAAATAACTACTCCAAGTGTACCGGTAAGTCCGCCCCCAGAGCCACCTCCAGAGGAGCCGGCATTAATTAATTGCATAAAAGCGAAAACGGCAAGACCAAGATATAAGACCGCACTTATAAAATAAGCGACTCTTTTACCCTTTCCTTCTTTATCATCTCCAATATTTTCAGGATCTTTAATTGCTTGTATAAAGCGCCAGGCGGAGTAGCATAATAAACCCAATCCTATTAAAACAAGTAAAGCATTACCAAAAGGTTGCTTTTCTAAAAATTCAATTACTTGTAAGTTGCTAGATTTTTGCCCGCCCATATTAAAAGCAGCCATAAATGTAAGTATCCCCATAATACCATAAACCGTAGCTTTAGCTACATAGCCAATACGGGCCATTTTTTTTAATTTAGAATCCATCTCAAGAATAATTTGGTTAGTTAATTAAAATTACTCCTTTGGAAATAGAAAATAGAAAACTTGGGAAAATTTTAGACTTTTGAAATTAATAAGAATTATACCATTTCAAAAATAACCAGGGCATATAGGTAGAATCTTACAAAACGAAGTAAGCCAAACATTAAGTAACTGGCAAAAGGAAACTTTATAATGCCTGCAGCTATACTTGTCATGGCAAAAGGAATAGGAAGTAGCGCACCTACAATAATTAAAAAACCACCCCATTTACGGGTGTTTTTAATATGTTGTGCCATCTTTACCTCAATTGCCTCGTGTACTGCCGGGATTTTTGTCATCCATCTTCCAATAAAATAGGAAATTACCCCGCCTAAATAAGACGCAAGGGCTAATAAGGATAGAAATAAAATTGGACTGGCAGATTTACCAGACCAGGCGATAAATAATTCTGGAGGGATTAATCCTAATAAAGATTCTGAAGCAAAAAATACGCTTATAATACCAAGAGGTGAATAAGTTTCAGTAACCGTAACGAGCATTTGCTCAATATCAAGAACCCAACGATCTATGGCTAAAAGCGCTCCAATAAATAAAACGATGGGTAATATTGCCTTCTTTACGCTTTTCCAGACAAAACTGTAAAAACCGGTATAACTATAATACTGGTGCAACAAGCGTATGCGCGACTTCTTTTTAGATTTCGCATTTTTCTTCATCAACTTCTCCTTTAGCAATTTACTCACTAAGTAAAACTTCAATATCCTGCCGTAAATACCGAATATTTATATTCTATAAACTTAATGGCTTGTGGGCTTAGCCCAAGATTATTTCTTATCGAAATATTTCAATAAGAATTCTATGCAGATGATATTCAAATACCAGGCCGTAGTATTTATTTAAATTACGATCTAATTTTCTTCAGCATATTCATTGAAAGCGTTTACGTATTCACGTAATTCAATTTCATTAACACGGTTAGTAGGATCGGCCATCAAAGAAAGTAAATAGTCCAGACTTTCCTGCCCGGTTGTCTCCTCCTGTACCGGTGCTTCTTCTCCTTCTTCTATAGGGTCATCTTCTGGAATCGCAATATTAAAAGAATCGTAAGCATCTACGTGTTCATAAGTTAACCTGATTATTTTAGCTAAAAGTGGCTGCCCTTCTTCTACGACAAGGGTCCTTAACTCTTTCAGGTCAGTTACCAGGGTATTGGTAATAATTCCGTTACGCATTAAATCGCGCTGAATCTTATTGAGTAATTTTTGGGCTTTGATATTATTCAAGAGAAAATAAGTTAATCAGGTTATACTATTTTTTGCAAATGTACTGCTTTCGTGGTTTTATAAAACATTTTAACAAAGAAATTAATGGAAATCACTACGCGCAGGCACAAGCCCCAAAGTGGTATGTCCAAACTAACTTTTGCCTAAGAGCAAAACCGTATTCAAAAATTTTATCATTTTAAATTTCTTTAAAATTAACAATATCTTAGTCCTTAAGATTTCAGCGAAATAGCATTGTTTAGTAGCTTTAACTCAATCAAAAAAATACAAATACTATGAGTTCATTAAAAGGAAAAGTTGCATTTATAACAGGTGGAAGTAAGGGTATTGGATATGGAGTAGCCCAATCACTTTTAGACCTGGGAATGAAAGTTGCCATAACAAGTAGGTCTAAAGATGCTGCCGAGAAAGCTGCAAAAAAATTAAGCGCCACCGATGCTCTAGGTTTAGAAGCAGATGTAAGAAATTACGAAAGTCAGGAAAAGGCTGTAAAAGCGGCAATTGATAAATTTGGGCAATTAGACGTGATGGTTGCCAACGCAGGGATAGGTCACTTTGGATCTATAGATGAATTATCTCCCGAGAAATGGCAGGAAACGATAGATACCAATTTAACCGGAGTTTTTTATAGCGTAAAATCCAGTTTAGCTGCTTTAGAAAAATCTAAAGGATACCTAATTACCATTTCCAGTCTTGCCGGAACAAATTTCTTTGCAGGAGGAGCTGCCTATAATGCCAGTAAATTTGGATTAACAGGTTTTACTCAGGCAGTGATGCTAGATCTTAGACAAAAAGGAATTAATGTAAGTACAATTATGCCAGGTTCTGTGGCTACGCATTTTAACGACCATACCCCAAATGAAGAAGATGCCTGGAAAATTCAGCCGGAAGATATTGGCGAATTAGTGGTAGATCTTCTAAAAATGAATAAACGTACCTTACCAAGTAAGATAGAGGTAAGACCATCAAAACCACCTCAGAAATAATTTTTTAAGAAATTAGAAATTGAGGCTGTTTTAAAAGATTTAATGTCATCAAGTTGTAATGAGATTTTTGAAATTGGATAAAAAGTTTTAGATCTCGTCATCCTGAATTTATTTCAGGATCTAACATGTTAGAAGCTGAAACAAGTTCAGCTTGACTAATTTTTACTTTTTGTACGACCTGGACAGATTAAGAAACTTTTTAAACAGCCTCTTTTTTTAGCGCTCTATTTATCGTAATATTGCAATAAACAATTATAGAAAAATGGGTCTTACAAAATCTGAAATATTTTCTCCTTCGCAAAATGAACTAGCGGGAATCGCTAAAGTCCTGGGGCATCCTGCAAGAATAGCTATTCTTCAGGAAATTATAAAATCAAAATCCTGCATTTGCGGCGACCTGGTGCAGGAAGTTGGTCTCGCACAACCCACCATTTCTCAACATTTAAAAGAACTAAAAAATATCGGTTTAATAAAAGGAGATATAGAGGGTACCAGAGTTTGCTATTGCATAAATGCCGAAAAATGGAAACAGGTTAAAGAACTTTTTACCACTTTTTTAGATTCTAATATCCCTCAAAAGGATCAATGTTGCTAACCAATTAATTTTCAGAATAAATATTTTCCGTGATGTCTCTAAAAAAGATGAATTTTCTCGATAAATACCTTACGCTTTGGATTTTCCTGGCAATGTTTATAGGAGTTGCAATAGGTTATTATTTTCCGCAAAGCTCTGGAATTATTGATTCTTACAGCATAGGAACAACTAATATTCCCATTGCGATAGGTTTAATTTTAATGATGTATCCGCCCCTGACGAAAGTGAATTATAAATATTTGCCCAGGATTTTTAAAAATGTAAAAATCCTGAGTGTATCCTTATTATTAAACTGGATCATTGGCCCAGTTTTGATGTTTTTCCTCGCAATAATTTTTCTTCAGGATCACCCCGAATATATGGTGGGCTTAATTCTTATTGGCCTCGCCCGTTGTATCGCCATGGTTTTAGTATGGAATGATCTCGCTGAAGGCAGCAGCGAATATGGCGCCGGTTTGGTCGCCTTAAACAGTATTTTCCAGGTTTTCTTTTATAGTTTTTATGCATGGATTTTTATTACCATTTTACCTCCATATTTTGGATTTGATGGCGCTATTGTAGATGTTTCTATAGGTACAATCGCGGAAAGTGTAGCTATTTACCTGGGAATTCCATTTTTTGCCGGATTTTTAAGTCGGGTGATTTTGGTTAGAGCTAAAAGTGAAGCCTGGTATAAAGAAAAATTTCTTCCGGCTATTTCGCCCCTCACTTTAATCGCATTGTTATTTACAATTTTAGTGATGTTTAGTTTAAAAGGAGAAACTATTGTTGAAATTCCAATAGACGTAGTTTTAATCGCTATTCCGCTGGTGGTTTATTTCATTCTCATGTTTTTTATCAGCTTTTTTGTTTCTAAATTCTTTGGAGCAAATTACAAACAGAATGCTTCCATTTCCTTTACCGCAACCGGAAATAATTTTGAACTTGCCATAGCGGTAGCTATCGCGGTCTTCGGAATAAATAGCGGCCAGGCTTTTGCCGGTGTGATCGGGCCTTTAGTGGAAGTTCCGGTTTTAATTGGTTTGGTGAGTGTGGCATTTTGGTTGAAACAGAAATATTATCCTAAAGAAAAATTAGCATAATGGCGGAAGTTTATGACGTAATAGTAATTGGAGGTGGTCAAAGCGGACTTGCCTGCGCTTATTATTTAAGAAGAACAAAACTGAATTATTTAATACTTGATGGACAGGAGAAATGCGGTGGAGCCTGGCAAAAAACCTGGGATTCTTTAAGGCTTTTTTCACCGGCAGATCAATCCTCGCTTCCGGGTTGGCTAATGCCTAAAAATGAAGATGGATTTCCACCCAAAGATCACGTGATTAATTATTTGTGTAAGTACGAAGAACGTTATGAGTTTCCGGTTAAGCGCCCGGTTAAGGTTGAAAATATAATAAAGGAATCAGGCATTTTTAAGATTAAAACATCAACAGGAGATTTTTCAGCAAAAACAGTGATTTCCGCAACCGGAACCTGGAAAGCGCCTTTTATTCCGAAGATAAAAGGAATAGATATTTTCCTCGGAAAACAGATTCATTCGGCTCATTATAAAAATACCGATGAGCTTAAGAATAAGAATGTGCTTATTGTTGGGGAAGGAAATTCTGGAGCACAAATTTTAGCTGAAATTTCTAAAGTTGCGAACACTAGTTGGGCTACTTTAAAAGATCCTGAATATTTACCCGATGATGTAGATGGAAGAGTTATTTTTAATGTGGCTACCGCAAAATATAAAGCCGAAAAAGAAGGAAAGAAATTCAACCCAGAAGCTTACAATCTTGGAAATATTGTAATGGTACCAACTGTTAAGGAAGCCCGGGAAAGGGGAGTACTTAAAACCAAAGGTAGTTTTACCGAGTTAACCGAAAGTGGCGTGAAATGGAAAGACGGAACTAAAGAAGATTTTGACTTTATAATTTGGTGTACCGGGTTTCATTATGCTACCAATCATCTTGAAAATATTGTGAAAATTGATGATAGAGGTAAAGTGAAAACAAAAGGAACAAAAGCCCAAAATTCACCCGGACTTTGGTTAGTAGGTTATGGTGGCTGGACCGGTTATGCATCAGCAACGCTAATAGGTGTTGGTAGATCTGCCAGAGCAACGGTAAAAGAAATCACCGAATATTTAAAGGAGTAAACTCTCTTTGAATAATTAAATTTCGATTATCTAGTAATTTCATAATTTTTTAAGAAGTTAGAATACTTCATATTGATGTATGTTAGGCAATGCCGTTAAATGCATACTAAAAATCTAAAATTACTGGTTTTCAGTCCTTATCCACATTAGCTTTGTTATAGAACCAAAAAAAATAGATATGAGTATTAAAGGAAAAACTATAATAATTACAGGAGCTTCTAGTGGAATTGGAGAAGCTACAGCAAAGAAATTATCTCAGGAAGGCGCAAATGTTGTACTAAGTGCTCGCCGTGAAGACAGATTAAAGTCTTTGAAAGATGAAATAGTAAAAAACGGTGGATTAGCTTTAGTGGTAGCTGGTGATGTTACTAAAAAAGAAGATTTTAAAAAAATAGTTTCATCAACTTTAGAAGAATTTGGAAGTATTGACGGAATTGTAAATAATGCCGGATTAATGCCTCTTTCTTACGTGAAAAATCTTCATACTGAAGAATGGGATAAGATGATAGACGTGAATATTAAAGGAGTAACAAACGGTGTAGCCGCAGTGCTACCAACAATGATGGAGCAAAAAAGCGGACATATAATCAATATTTCTTCCAGTGCAGGGCATAAGTATTATCCCGGCGGAGCAGTTTATTGCGCTACAAAAGCTGCAGTAAAGATGTTTTCTGAAGGACTTAGAGCAGAGTTAGCTCCTAATTATGGAATTAATGTGACTTCTATAGATCCTGGATTTGTTTCTACGGAATTGACAGATACAATTACCGATGATGAGATCAAGAAAGATATGGAGCCAATGTTTAAAGAATTAACTCCATTACAGGCAGAAGATATTGCTGATGCAATTTATTATTCATTAAGTCAGCCGAAAAGAGCTAATATCAATGATGTTTATATAATGCCAACAGACCAACAACAATAAGTTAGGCACCTTAATTTAAAAGAAGTTATCTGAAACGTTTTAAAAACGTCATCCTGAATTTATTTCAGGATCTAAAATATTAATAATTGAAACAGGTTAGAAGCTGAAACAAGTTCAGCTTGACGAGAATAGAATTCTTAGAAACCTCTTTTTTATACTTTACAGATATCAATTATTTTTAAATTTAAAAGCTCGTTTGAAAAATTTTCCAAACGAGCTTTTTTTTATGACTAATTCTAAGAAGAATTCTAAATTTCAACCACCATTTTACCGGTATTTTTTCCTTCAAAAAGATCTAGAAATGCCTGTGGTGTTTCCTCAAAACCTTTTACAATCGTTTCATCGTATTTAAGTTTTCCCTCATTTAGCCATCCTGCAAGTTCTTTTATTGAACTTTCAAATTCATCAAAATGATTTCTTACTAAAAAGCCCTGCATTAAAGCACTTTTTTTGATCATTATTCCTTCAAGCCTTGGGCCTGTAGGCATTTCTTTTTCATTGTAAATAGAAATTGCTCCGCAGTTAATAATCCTGGCAAATCGGTTAATATTCATCATCACTGCGTCTAGAATTTCACCACCAACGTTATCAAAATAGACGTCAACACCATCGGGACAGGTTTTGGCTATTGCCTTTTTCATACTTTCGGTAGTCTTATAATTTATACCTTCATCATAACCGAATTTCTCTTTTATATGATCTATTTTTTCATCGGTTCCGGCAATTCCAATTACCCTACAACCTTTAATTTTCCCAATTTGTCCGGCAACACTACCAACTGCACCTGCGGCACCTGAAACTACAAGGGTTTCTCCTTTTTCAGGTTTTCCAATATGTTTAAGGGCTAAATGAGCGGTTAAACCGGTTAATCCCAAAATACCAAGGTATGCGCTGGCCGGGGCTAAATTAGTATCAATCTTATTCAAATTCTCACCGGTATGGGTTTGGAAAAGCTCCCACTTTAGCATTCCACTTACAAAATCTCCAGCATTAAAATCTTTGCTATTACTTTCTATAACTTCAGCCACCAACATAGATTCTATAGGTTTATTCAATTCAAATGGTGGGATATAGGATTCCTCGTCTCGCATTCTTCCACGTAAATATGGATCTACAGATATATACTTCGCTTTTAGTAAAATTTCATTTTCCCCCGTTGTTGGTTTTTCAATCTCTTTAATTTCAAAATCTGAAAGGGATGGTTTTCCCTTTGGGCGGTTTTTTAATAATATACTTTTATTCATTTTAGATATTTTTTTTATTTCAAAGTAAATTACCGCTTAGTAGAGACCTCTGCAACTCAGGATTATTAATTTAAACTTAAAATCTCCATTTTCATATAATGGTCTCAGTTCAAAATTTCTTTATTGTGTAAATGTTATCATTTTTTAAAGGATTGCCAATTACTCTATAATACACCGTAACTTTGTTTTATAAAAGCACAAAATTTGCCCAACATTATTTTTAATTACTGGCAGGAATTCCTGAAATATCTTAGAAGCACCGACTTCTCTAAAGCGATGGTGCTAACTGTGGCTATAGGCTCACCGGTTGGGATTTTCATTTGGTTAGGCAATTTTGAAATAGGAGTAGTGCTGGCGATGGGCGCTTTACTAAGTTCTCCCAGTGATATTCCCGGTAGTTTTAGACATCGAAATGTTGGGGTAATTATTGCCGCAGTATTAGCTGGAATTGTATCCATAATAATGGGTTATTCGGCGCCTTATCTTTGGCTCGTTTTACCTCTTTTGGGCATTTTAATGTTTGGTATTTCTTATTTGGCGGTTTATGGTTTTAGAGCCTCTCTTGTAGCTTTTGCCGGTTTATTTGCGATTGTTTTGAGTTTTGCTAATATCTCGACGGAAATTCTACCCTGGGAACGAGGTTTACTAATTACCGGCGGCGGTTTGTGTTACCTGCTCTTAAGTAATTTCTGGACCTATCTTAATCCGAAACATCATACGGAACAACTTTTAGCTGAATGCCTTGAGCTTACCGCAAAATATTTAAAAACAAGAGCGCATCTTCTTACTGAAACTAATGAGAGAGAAAAACTTCAGAAGGAATTATTTCTTCTTCAAACCGATCTTAACGAAAAACACGAAAGTCTACGAAACTTACTAATTAATGCAAGACGTGCTTCCGGAAACTCCAATTATGCCCGTAAACGTCTACTTATTTTTATTGAATTGGTAGATATCCTGGAGTTGGCTATGGCGAACCCCGTTGATTACAAAAAAATGGACGAGGTGCTGAAGGATGACCGGGAATTGTTAGAACGCTTTAAAAAACTAATAAAAAAGATCGCATTTCAGCTTGACGAAATTTCAGTAGTGGTTGAAAAAAAGAAAGAATCTTCAACTAAAGAAATTCGGGAATATTTAAAAGCAATAGAAGACAATTTTAAGGAGGTACGCGCACTTATTTCTTCAGAAAATAATGAAAAAGCATTTTTACTTCAGAATCTATTCGATTATCTGGAAAAACAAGGGCAAAAGATAAATACCATTGTTAGGGTTCTACATAATCTAGATACCCGTGAGCCGGTATTAATGAAAAACAAAGAGGTAGCACAATTTATAACTCCGCAAGATTATGATCCCAAGACCTTAATTGAAAACTTTAATTTTGGCTCTCCAATTTTCAAGCACTCGCTAAGACTTGCTATCGTGATTTTAGTAGGTTTTAGTATAGGATTATATTTTTCGTTTGAAAATGCGTATTGGATCATTCTTACCATTGTAGTAATTATGCGTCCAAATTACGGACTAACAAAAGACCGTTCAAAACAGCGTATTGTAGGTACTCTTATAGGTGCCGTAATCGCTCTGGGAATTGTTTTTCTAATAAAAAACCAGGTTGTTTATGGTTTTTTGGGCTTATTTTCACTTACGCTGGCTTTTTCCTTATTGCAGCGGAACTACCGTACCGCAGCGGTTTTTATTACTTTGAGTATTATATTCATTTATTCTCTCCTAAAACCTGATATCTTTAATGTAATCCAGTTTAGAGTAATAGATACTGTGCTGGGAGCCGGTCTTGCTGCTTTAGGAAATCTCGTTTTGTGGCCCGCGTGGGAGTCACAGCATATCAAGAACGTAATTAGAGAAAGCATTAGTGCCAATCAAAAATACCTGAAAGAAATTGATAGTTTTTATCACGAAAAGAAGAATCTCCCTACTTCCTATAAACTTTCCAGGAAAAAGGCCTTTCTGGCGATGGGTAATTTAAGTGCTTCCTTCCAGCGAATGACCCAAGAGCCAAAATTTAAACAAAAGGAATTAGAGCAGCTTTATAAAATTGTAGGTTTAAACCAAACCTTTCTTTCTGCTTTGGCGTCCCTGGGAACTTTTATTAGAAATCATAAAACCACTACAGCATCCAGGAATTTTGAAGTTTTTGTTTCCCATATTTGCACCAATCTTGAAAATGCAGCGAAAGGCCTGGAAGAGACTCAAACTTTGAAGGAGGTTGATCCCTCAAGTACAGAAAAAGCTGCTTCTGAACTTCTTAAAACCTATAAAAGCTTACTGGCAGAAAGTCAAAAACAACTAAAAGAGGAACCGCAAAAAGATCAAAAAGAAGTACAGCTAAAATTACAGGAAGCTCAATTGGTTAGTAGTCAATTGCAATGGCTGTTGGAAATCTCAGAAAATCTGCAAAAATCCATAGCGAAAATAAAATTTAGCTAAATGAGTAAGCGCCAATTAAAAAAATACCTTGAGGAATTAAGTAAAGAACAACTGGAAGAGCAAATTGTAGATCTTTATGAGCGTTTTAAACCGGTAAAGGTTTTTTATGATTTTGTATTTAATCCCCGGGAAGAAGAATTAATGCGGAAATCGAAATTGAAGATCTCAAAAGAATATTTTCCAGAAACCAGACGTAAACCAAAGGCCCGACGTTCTATTGCGCAAAAAGAAATAAAACATTTTAAGCAACTTGGGGTTGAACCTCATTTAACCGCCGATTTGATGCTTTTTAATGTGGAAATTGCCCAAACTTTTGCTGAAGAAAAAAGCAATTTAAAAGAGCCATTTTGCAAAAGTATCTTTAAATCTTTTGAAGAAGCAGTACATTTTATTAACAAGCAAGGAATATTAGCAGCATTCAAACTTAGAATTCTAAAAATTGCTGCCGAAGCTGAAAGTCAAAACTGGCCTAACGCTTACAGGTTTGAGAAAATTGAAATGCAATTTCAAGATGCGCAGTAATTGTGTACTTTTGAAGAAATGAGATTTTCGCTTCTTTTCTGTTTTCTAATATTTTGCACTTCCGGATATGCCCAACTGGGTTTTTGTGAAGGCAGTAAAGGTGACCCCATATTTCAGGAAGATTTTGAAGGAATAACCCAATTATCTGCCGGTACAACTAATTATACCTACGTAGATCGTGATCCTGAAGATGGGCAGTACACGGTTTCTAACCAAATTGGAAACTTTATTACCTCCTGGCATTCAAGCTTGCCGCCCAACACTGTTTCTAATAGAAACGCACTTATTGTAAACGCGTCTTTTACTTCTGGCCGATTTTACCAAACAGAGATTACCGGTCTCTGTGAAAATACTACTTATGAGTTTTCGGCATTTTTAATGAATATTTATGATCGCTCCAGTAATGTGTGTGAAAATGGTGGAATTCCAATAAACGTTCGTTTTGAAATTTGGGATGAAAATGATGCAAACTTGCTTAAAGAAGGAAATACAGGAGATATTACCTCTACAAATAGTCCGCAATGGGAGCAATATGCACTTACTTTCCAAACTGAAGTAGGGCAGGAGGCCATTATCCTTAAAATGTTTAATAATGGAGAAGGTGGCTGCGGTAATGATTTAGCCATAGACGATATCATTTTCAGGTCTTGCGGTGATCTTACCACGATTACTTCAGAAAACGCTAATAATCGATTAGATTTTTGTGCTGAAGAAGCGCCGGTAAGTCTTAGCCTGGAGGCGACGCCAGATTTTTCGGTTTATGACACTCACGCTTACCAATGGCAGGAAAGCAATGATAATGAAACCTGGAATGATATTTCTGGGGAAAATGATGAAGTTTATAATACTCCACCACTAAATAATTCTCGATTTTACCGAGTTAAGGTAGCTGAAGATCCTGTAAACCTAAACGATAATTTATGTAGTTCTGTTTCTGAAATTTTCACGGTTAATATTCTTGAAACTCCTTCGCCACCAGAAAGCGCCGGAAATATAAGTATTTGTAGTGATGATGAAATTCCTGAACTAAATGTTGATGTGGAAGATAATGAAACTGCCAACTGGTATGATGATAATAATAATTTGATTGCTGAAAATATGGTTTCCTATTTGCCGGAAGTACCGGGAATTTATTACGTAGAAGCAGTAAATCAAGGTTTTGATTGTGAAGCTAGTGAACGTATTGCTATCGAATTAATCATAAATGAAAGTTTGCAGGTAGAGGATGAAGTTTTACAAATTTGTGAGGGTGAATCCCTTATTCTAGATTCCGGTCTGTCTGTACTCTCCTATGAATGGTCTACAGGTGAGACGACCCGGGAAATTGAAATAATTGAACCAGGAACATTTAGCGTTATTCTCACAACTTCAGAAGGCTGTTCTTCCACAAAGAACTTTGAAATTAACCAGGTAGATATAGCTGAAATAGAACAGATAAATTCTGATTTAGAGGATATTATTGTCACGCCCGCTAACGATGGCGATTTCGAATATTCCCTGGACGGAGGCAATTATCAAATGTCAAATAGGTTTACATCGGTTCCCAGCGGAATTTATATCGTCTATATGCGAGATATTTCTTCATGTAATACGGTAAGCCAGGAATTTCCGCATATTGTTATCCCAAGATTTATAACGCCCAATGCAGATGGTTATAATGATAATTTCAGCATTAACGGGCTCGAATATTTTCCCTCTTCAGAAATAAGAATTTTTGATCGTTACGGGAAATTATTAAAAGCCGGACCGGGAGAAACTTTCACCTGGAACGGAAACTTAAATGGGCGTGCCTTACCTTCTAATGATTATTGGTATCATATTTATATAGAGGGTTTTATAACGATTAAAGGATCTTTTAGTTTAAAGCGTTGAGACTTTTGTAATATTCTTTATTCGTTGTGAATTTATGCTTATTAATAGCATCGCAGCAAATAATAGAAGGATAATAGTACTAAAATCAAAATTACCATCAATCATGAACCCAACCAACAAAGGACCTAAGGCGGTACTTATCACCATAAACATAGTAAATACACTTCTAATTGCACCCATTTTTTCGGTTCCGTAGATTTCGGCAATAAGCGACGTTTTTACAGTGCCAGCCATTCCACCGGTAATTCCTGCAGTAATTAAGAAAAGGAAAGCACCAAGAATGCTGTCCATCAAAGCGAAAGGAATCAAACCTAAGGTCATTGGAATTAAATAAAATCTGAACATTTTCTTCGCACTAAACTTATCAACCCAGGTTCCTCCAACTAATGAAAATATAAACCTGGAAACAGCATAAACGGTGAAAAATGTAGCGTAAAGTTTTGGTGACCAGCCTTTATCTTCAACAAAAACATATTGATAAAAGAAAATAGCCGTGTTAGTGAAACTCAGTATAAAACTGGCAGGCATCATAATTCCGAAACGTTTCTCGAAAACTACACCCTTGTAATCTTTTAAAAGCGACCAGGTAGATGGTTTTCCTTTGGTAGAAAGTTGGTGGTCAAAATCCAGTAGATTAGTAAACTTTAACCTTATTAAATATAGCAGTAAGGCCACACCGCTCACAATAGTGGCAATACGCCAATCAAAAAAAGCGATAATGGAGGTGATTATTATGGGAAAAATAGCTTCTCCCATAGAATAACCCAATGAGGAAATACTAAGTGCTTTTCCACGATTCTTATCAAAATACTTAGAGATTATAGTCATGCTTATATGGCTCATTAAACCCTGCCCGCATAACCTAAGCCCGATTAAAGCTACAAAAAGAATAGCAATATGATAGGAGAGTCCGAGTAAAATACTGGATAGTCCCAGGCTTAAGACGGTAAAGGCAGTAACTTTTTTTACCGGTTTATGGTCTACGGTATGCCCAACGCTTAGCATAATTATTGAAGCCGCTACGGTGCAGCCGGCATAGATAGCACCAAATGTACCTTCAGATATATTAAAGGATTTGACAATTTCAGGAACATAGAGCGAAATAAGAAAAGTTTGGCCAAAACTGGATAGGAAGGTGAGTAGCCATCCAAAACTTACTTTTTTAAAATTTCCGCGTAAAAAATAGAAATAGTCCTTCAAAATGCTTTGTTTCAATTTAGAAAACCGCAAATATAAGGCTACCTATAGAGAATAAAAGAAGTAGGGAACGAAATGTATAAAATATAAAAGCCACCCTTTTGAGGTGGCCTGAATTATTTCTTTTTCTAGTTAACCTAAACTATTTTTTAGGCTTTTCGTGTTTTGCGGGTTGCTTTTTTGGTGCCGCTTGCTGTTTTCTTGGCTCCTTCTTTGCATCTTCCATTTTTTGTTTCCCATGTTGTGCCATTCTAATAAAATTTAATTGGTTTTACGAATTAAAGTTACCAATTTAATAAACTGGCTTGTAGTTATTTGTGACAAAATTAACTCAGTTATTCTCTTGTGAAAAATTAAAACTAATAGAAATTAAATAAGATTATTGAAAGCATTTATAGCTATTTAAATGCAATTTGATTTGCTATTGTTTACATTTGAATTAAAACAAGGATTGTTATATAAAAATTGCAGTTTTAAATGAGCCAGAACGAAGTTATAGAAAAAATAATAGCACAAAAAAAGCTTCCGAATTTAAAATTCAGTATTAAAGAAAAAACCGAAGCTTTTACTAAAAATCTTTTTTACACCTTGTTTGATCAGGAAACACCTGTAGAAAAGAATATCGTACAATTAGGAAAAGATTTTGAAGAACTGGCAGATTTAGTTTGCTGGAAGCCAAATACGCCTTGTAGGGATATTTGGCAGGAATATTTAGATAAACTACCAAAAATACTGGAAAAACTTAATAAAGATGCGGTCGCGATTTCAGAAAACGATCCTGCAGCAAATTCTTTAGAAGAAGTTATCCTTTCTTATCCCGGCTTTTTCGCTATTGCTATTTACCGGTTTAGTCACGAATTCTATAAATTCGGATTGCCTTTGGTACCACGATTAATGACAGAATGTGCACATGGTCTCACAGGAACCGATATTAATCCAGGAGCCCAAATTGGTACACCATTTTTTATAGATCACGCTACAGGAGTTGTTATTGGAGAAACAGCCGTGATAGAAGATAATGTAAAGATTTACCAGGGAGTTACTCTCGGCGCTTTATTTGTAGACCGCAATCTAAAAAACATTAAAAGGCATCCCACTATTGAAAATAATGTGACCATTTATGCGAATGCTACTATTTTAGGCGGAGAAACTGTTATTGGAGCTAACAGTATTATTGGAGGGAATGTATGGTTAACAGCTTCAGTCCCAGAAAACTCTATGGTATCACATACTCCTCAAATCAATATTAAAAATACGAGTAAGAATGAATAATTCTATATTAGACCTTATAGGAAATACACCCCTTGTAAAAGCGCAAACTTTGGTTGATAATCCAAAAGTTCAGCTTTATTTTAAACTGGAAGGTCAAAATCCCGGTGGAAGCGTAAAAGATCGCGCTGCTTATAATATGATTAAAAGTGCATTAGATAGAGGTGATATTAGCCCCGAAACAAAACTTATTGAAGCTACAAGCGGCAATACCGGAATAGCACTAGCCATGGTAGCCAGAATTTTTAAGTTGGATATCGAGCTGGTGATGCCTGAAAATTCTACGATAGAACGTGTGCAAACGATGCGCGCTTATGGCGCTAAAGTAACACTTACCGATGCCGATGGGGGCATTGAAGGAGCTCGTGATTATGCTGAAGAAAAAATGGCAGGCGGAGATTATTTTATGATCAACCAGTTTAGTAATAACGATAACTGGCAGGCTCATTATAATACAACCGGGCCAGAGATCTGGAACGATACCAAACATAAAGTAACCCACTTTGTATCTTCCATGGGAACAACCGGTACAATAATGGGAACTTCTACTTTTCTAAAAGAAAAGAATAAGGAAATTCAGATCGTTGGGGTACAACCTACCGATGATTCCCGAATTCCAGGAATTAGAAAGTGGCCGGAAGCTTACTTACCAAAAATATTCACACCCACAAAAGTAGATCGAATTTTGGAAGTAAGTGAGGCAGAAGCCATCGAAATGACTAAAAAACTAGCCAGGGAAGAAGGCATTTTTGCCGGAATGAGCAGTGGAGGAGCTACGGCTGCTGCTGTTAGACTATGCAACGAATTAGATGAAGGTATCGTTGTGAGTATTGTTTGCGATCGTGGAGATCGTTACCTGTCTTCTAATATTTATGATTAAAAAATACTCCGGAAGTTTCATAGATAAACTTCCGGAGTAACCTATCTCGGAGCAAGCTCAGTAGTATGCATTGAAAATAATATATTTTATTCTATAGTTGCAACTGCTACGCCACGAGCGTCTCGATCAACATTTAATTTTACAGTTTTACTTTTATTACCATTTTGAAGTTTTACTTTATAAAATTCTTCATCAAGCGCCCAGCCATCTTTTGAATATGCCAGGTGTTTGGTTCCAACCAAAGAATATCCTTCATTAGCTCTTAAAACACTTATTAAAGAATAATAAGGTAGATTAATATCTTTAAATCTTTGACTGCTGGATTGTATTTTTCCAGCTGCATTGTAATTAACCTTTAAATTACCTTTATTAGTGATAAAAGTAACGGTGTAAGTATCATAATCTTTATCCTGGTTGGCTTCAATGAAATCCATTATATTGAAATTTTCTTTCGCAAATCTCAAAGGATTAGAGTGAAACTGCCCTATATAATCTTCGCTCACATTAAAGCTTAAAGAGTTTGAGGATCCATCTATTTCCAGGGATTTTGGATTATAATCCAGGTTAAGTTCCTCCAACTTAATTACTCGTTGGGAATAAGCCATCGCTACAAATGCAAGGCACATCAAGGTTAAAATTAAGTTTTTCATAATAATTGATTTAGAGATTAATAAATAATTCCACTCTAAAGATACCTTAGTATAACTTTAGATAGAACTACTTAAGTAGCACTAAATCAATATTTAATAATATTTAGCTTAAACACCCTTTTGGTTGTTTGTTGCTTTTTCTAGCAAAAGGGTAAGATTAATAACTTCCATTTCTTTTCTTCCTATTTGTAGAATTCCTTCATTCTTGAAATCCTGAAAATGCCGATTTACAACGGCACGAGTAGTGCCTATTAGATTTGCAATTTCTTCATTAGAAAGATCATTGATAAACTCCAGTTTCTTAGATTCCTGATTAAGATTTTTTAATATTAACCTGGCCAACCGGGCGGGAATTTCAAGAAGGGTATGATTAATTGCATATTCTTCCAGGGTTAAAAGTTGTTTTCCCAGATAAGGTAGTAATCTTTGATTGAGTAAAGGATAATCTTGCAGCCATTGCCGCATTTTAAGCGTAGGTGTTGTCAACATTTTTACTTCTTCCAGAGATTCATAATATAATTTATGAGAACATTCCTCGATTAAAGAGATCACATCAAAAAAGTCATTTTTCCGAAGTAAAAACAAGGTAAATTCCCGTCCTGTATCTATATCGGTTTGAAAAATTTTCACCCTTCCTGAAATTATGATATGAAATTTATGCCGGTGTTGATGACAACTGCTGCAGGTGTATGCCGGCCATTTTTCCTCCAAGAAGTTTGAAGCAATTTCCAAAAGTATTTCTTTTTCAAAATCCTTAAAAAGAATATTGTTGCTTATGGTGTTAAATTTACTGGGATTGCTTGCTCCTTCTCGCTTCATAATCATCAAGTTCTATAAAAAAAGCGCCTAACGGAGGGAGTAAAATTGCAACCTAAATTTAGGTATTTACGATTTAAAAATTTGCATTTGTATCTTAAAAATTTCTTTAAACCTAAGAAATCAGCTATTTTTGCAAACTTGCAGATCTGAAAAAAAATTATGGCGGTGGAAACCTTTGGAATAGAAGATAAAAAAGTTGATAAAGAGCTTTACGACTATCAGCAGAAAGATATAGACAAGATCTTTAATGTGATAGAAGAACATCCTGAACATTATAACCTGCTTTATCAGCTCCCTACTGGTGGTGGTAAAACGGTTATATTTTCGCAAATGGTACGTGAATATATACAGCGTACTCAAAAGAAAGTTCTTATTCTTACTCACAGGATAGAGTTGTGTAAGCAAACCTCGAATATGTTAGATGGGTTTGGTGTGCGCAATAAGATCATCAATTCTAAAGTAAAAGAATTACCAGATCAGGAAGACTATATGTGTTTCGTTGCTATGGTAGAAACGCTTAATAATCGTTTGCACGACGAGAAACTGGAAATTAAAGATATTGGGCTTGTAATTATTGATGAGGCGCACTATAATTCATTCAGAAAATTATTCAAATTCTTTGAAAAGTGTTTTATCCTGGGAGTAACCGCCACACCGCTTAGTTCAAATATCAAATTACCAATGAAGGATAATTACCGCGAGCTTATCGTTGGTGATTCTATAGACTCCCTTATTGAAAAAGGTTTTTTGGCTCGGGCTAATACTTTTAGTTACAACGTGGGACTTACCAGTTTAAAGGTAGGGATGAACGGGGATTATACGGTAAAATCTTCGGAAGAACTGTATTCCAACATTTCCATGCAGGAAAAGCTGCTTACCGCTTATTATGAGCGCTCTCGCGGAAAGAAAACTTTAATTTTTAACAATGGTATTAATACTTCTATAGAAGTTTATGAAACCTTTAGAAATGCTGGTTTACCCATTCGTCACCTTGATAATACTACCAGTAAACAGGATAGAAAGGATATCTTAAAATGGTTTAAGCATACGCCAGATGCCATTGTAACTTCAGTAAGTATTCTTACCACCGGCTTTGATGAACCAACCGTAGAAACGATTGTATTGAACAGGGCTACAAAATCACTTACTTTATACTTTCAAATGATTGGCCGTGGTTCCCGCGTACTTCCCGGAAAATCAGAGTTCAATGTGATAGATTTAGGTAATAACCTGGCTCGTTTTGGGGAGTGGAGTGCTCCCGTAGATTGGAAACAGATCTTTAGAGCTCCAGATTTCTATTTTGAAAATCTTTTAAGTGATGAAGATATTGAGCGCGAGTTTAAATATGTAATGCCCCCCGAAATTAGGGAACAATTTTCTAATACCGATAATGTTGATTTTGACGTAGAAGAAGCCTACGATAAAGTAATAAAAACTGGGTTAAAATCTAAGGCGGTGTTAGAATGGTCTATGGAACAACACGTACAAATGTGCGTAGAAAATTCTGAAGATGTTTTTGATGCTCGAATTCTTGCAAAGGAACTTAAAGATGATATAGCTTCCAGGATAAAACAATATTCTTATTGTATTAGCAAAAGCACAAAAAACTATCGCGATTGGCTGGAGGAAGATTACTCCAGAAAACTGCGAATGGCTATAAATAAAGAATTTTAAATTATAATTTAAACCTGAACCTACCCTTAATTTTGGTAGGTTCAGATTTACTTAACCTATCAGATTTAAAAAATCTTAGGTATTTTGTTTCCCGTAAACCGGTTTAATCTAAATCTGCCGATTGTATATCCCGCTTAATAAATTCCCTTTCTCTTACAGATCCTCCAGCGACAATTGCAGCACCTATAATTACCAGGTTTTTAATAATATACTGCCCTTCGGTGGTAAGTACAAACGGAAAGTTTTCAAAACAGGCTTCAGGCAAAACTATTAGTGGTAAGAAGGTACCGGGTATTTGAAAAATAAGCAATAATACGGCCAGTCTCAATGTTTTTTTAGAAAGCATAAATATTCCAATTAAAACTTCCCATACTCCCAGAACAGGTATAAATATTTCAGGATCAAACCAAAATACTGTTGCTGCAATTAGTTCCTGAGCAGGACTGTCCCAAACAACTTTTAAAGCACCAAACCATATAAAATTTATAGCTAGGGCAAATCTTAAAATCGGTTTCCCGTATTTATACATCCAATGACTAATTTGGTAATCTAGCTTATTAAAATTGGCTTTATTATCCTTCATTATTTTCTGGTTGAATTTCAAAATTCAGAATTTATGCTATTCTATAAAAACAGATTATTAATTATAGGATTTATTTAACACGCCTAAATTTCGGAAATCACATTTATTTTAGAATTTTAAAATAACCATTATAATAAAATCAGAATTATGAAAAATGAAGGCAAGAAAAAAGCTTCAGAAAACAAGAAGCTTCAGGATTTGGAAAGAAACCGTGAAGACGGTAAAGACCAGTTCTTAACCACCAATCAGGGGGTGAAAATTAATGATAATCAAAATTCTTTAAAAGCAGGAGACCGCGGGGCATCTTTATTAGAAGATTTTATTCTTCGTGAGAAAATAACTCATTTTGATCACGAAAGAATTCCAGAAAGAATTGTACACGCCAGAGGCTCTGCAGCACATGGTTATTTCCAGGTTTATGAATCTATGGCGAAATATACCAAAGCTGCATTTTTACAGGATCCTTCTAAGAAAACTCCGGTATTTACAAGATTTTCTACTGTTGCAGGCTTTAGAGGTTCTACAGATTTAGCCCGCGATGTTCGAGGATTTGCGGTTAAATTTTATACAGATGAAGGCAATTATGATCTCGTAGGAAACAATATTCCGGTATTTTTTATCCAGGATGCAATTAAATTTCCAGATCTTATACACGCAGTAAAACCAGAGCCTCATAATGAAATTCCGCAAGCTGCTTCAGCCCACGATACGTTTTGGGATTTTGTATCGCTAATGCCCGAGTCCATGCATATGATTATGTGGGCAATGTCAGATCGAGCAATCCCAAGAAGCTTAAGAATGATGGAAGGTTTTGGAATTCATACTTTTCGGTTTGTAAATAAGGAAAGAAAAGGAACTTTTGTAAAGTTTCACTGGAAACCACTTTTAGGAACTCACGGCGTAGCCTGGGATGAAGCGCAAAAAATTTCAGGAAACGATCCAGATTTCCATAGAAGAGATTTATGGGATGCTATTGAAAATGGCCAATTTCCAGAGTGGGAGTTGGGCGTACAGTTAATTCCTGAAGAGGATGAGCATAAATTTGATTTTGATCTTCTAGATGCTACAAAATTAGTTCCTGAAGAACTGGTGCCGGTTAAGAAAATTGGTAAAATGGTTTTAAACCGAAATCCCGATAACTTCTTTGCAGAAACCGAACAGGTAGCTTTTCATCCCGGCCATATTGTACCCGGAATTGATTTTACCAACGATCCTTTATTGCAGGGAAGATTGTTCTCTTATACCGATACTCAATTGAAACGTCTCGGAGGACCAAACTTTCACGAGATCCCTATTAATCGTCCTATAGCGCCAATGCATAATAATCAGCGTGATGGGCATATGCGCCAGGAAATTAATAAAGGACAAACAAGTTATCAGCCTAATTCTTTAAGGGGCGGTTGTCCTTTTCAGGCTAAAATAGCAGAAGGTGGTTTTGATAGTTATCCTGAAAAAGTAGATGCTAAAAAAGTACGTGAACGCAGTGCAAGTTTCAAAGATCATTTTAGTCAGGCTACTTTATTTTTTAACAGTCAAACTAAGGTGGAGCAGCAACATATTATTGACGCCCTTAGTTTTGAACTTGGCAAAGTTGGTGTTTCAGAAGTTCAGGAGAGAGTACTCGGCCTACTAAACGAAGTTAGTAAAGAACTGACTAAAGAAGTTGCTTCTAATTTAGGGATGAAAGTTCCTAAAAAGAACAAACAATTAAATCACGGAGTTCCCGCAGATTTCGATCCTAAACGCTACGAACCTACTAAAAGCAATCCTTCATTAGAAAAAGATCCCGCTTTGAGCATGATGCATAAAGGCTTCGGAAATATCGCAACCCGCCAGGTAGCATTTTTATGTGCTGATGGGGTAGATGATAAATCGGTTGCCGAGATGAAGAAAGCTTTAGATAAAGAAGGGGCTATGGTTAAGATCCTTGGGCCAAATTCAACAGAAGTGAAAACTGCTGATGGGAAATCTTTAAAAGTAGATGAAGCTTTTAGAACAACAGCTTCTGTGGTTTTTGATGCCTTTTATGTTCCTTCTGGAGATAAAGCGCATAAAGCGCTAAAAGAGATTCCAAAGGCAATTCACTTTTTAAATGAAGCTTATAAACATTGCAAACCAATTGCAGCAGGGCAGGAAAAGGGATTACTGGAGGAAACTTATTTCTGGAAAAACCTGGATATGAAAAATCTTGAAGAAGATGGAGTAATTGTGGGGAAAGGTAAATCTTCCAAATTTATTGAAGCCATAGGAAAACACCGTTTCTGGAAAAGGGAAGAAAAGGATAGTATTCCTGCTTAAAATATTTATAAAGTCACAGCTTTTATAAATATTGAGACTGTTTGAAAAGTTTTATAAGTCGTTATTCTGAATTTATTTCAGAATCTAAGATTTTATAATCTAAACAAGTTATAAGCTGAAACAAGCTCAGCTTGACGGAATTAGACTTTTCAAACAGTCTCTTTTTTAATTTTTATCTTTCCCGCCAAAAAGGCGTTTAAAGAAACCTTTTTTCTTCTTTTTATCTTCTTGTTCCGGTTCTTCAGCTTTCTCTTGATCACTACCTCCAAATAGTCGTTTAAAGAAACCGTCTCGTTTTTCGGGATCGCAATCCATCATTTCTTTTATTTCAGAAGACACAGGGCTGAACCTGGCTTGAGTTAATTCATTAAATTCAGAATCGCTATTCATTTTTTGCATTAATTTTGCAAAAACCGGTAAGGCAGAATTCGCCCCCTGCCCAATCCCGGTGTTTCTAAATCCAATCCTGTGATCGTCAGATCCAACCCATGTCACAGCCAGTAGGTTAGGGGTAATTCCCACAAACCAACCGTCTTTATTATTTTGGGTCGTTCCGGTTTTACCGGCAATATCATTGCGCAATCCGTAAGTAGTTCTTAACCGGGTAGCGGTTCCTTCGTTTACCGTGGCTTTCATCATTTCTATCATGATTTTCCGGTTTGTTTCAGAAATACTGCGGTTTACTGAAATTTCAGGTTTAAATTCGGCTAAAACATTTCCTTCCCCATCTTCAATTTTAGAAATATAAAAAGCCTGGCTGGTGTTACCATTATTTACAAAAGGGGTATAAGCTTCGGTTAACTCGGTTAAACTCAAAGAAGCAGTGCCTAAAGCTATGGAAGGTACTTTAGGTAAATCTGATGTGATTCCCATTCGTTGTGCCTGTTCAATTACCTTTTCAATGCCGGTTTCCATCAAAACTTTTACTGCAATAGTATTCATAGACTGGCTTAAGGCTTCCTTTAAATTGTAATTCATATGAGGATCGTCTTCATCACCACCCGAATTTGAAGGAGTCCAGCCTTCGGCATAGGTAACCTCTCTTGATGAAAAATAATCACAGGGTTCAATACCATTTTCTAAAGCCGCAGTATAAACAAAAGGTTTAAAAGTAGAGCCAACCTGTCTCTTGCTCTGCGACACGTGGTCATACTGAAAATGTTCAAAATTAACTCCGCCAACCCAAGCCTGCACCGCACCTGTTTGCGGAGTTACCGCAAGCATCCCGGCATTAAGAAACTTTAGATAATGTGCAACACTATCTCTTGTACTCACATTTCTGGTTTCCGTACCTTCATAATTAAATAATTCGGTAGGGTGTTTCTGGTTTAGAATTTCCATGATTTCAGCTTCATTATGCCCTTCCTTAGCTAGGTTTTTCCAGGCTGAAGTATTTTTGAGAGCATCATTTACAATTTGCTGATTAGTTAACCATGGTGCCGCGGCTCCCCAGGCATCTTCGTGCTGTTTTTGTAAATTTTGTAGATGTTCTTTTAAAGCCGCTTCGGCTAAAGTTTGCATCTTAAAATCCAGGGTAGTATGAACACTTAATCCGTCTCGATAGATATTAAACTTTTTGCCATCTTTATTTTTAAGGGTATCTAAGATCTTACTCACGTCTTTTCTTACCTGCTCTCTAAAATATGGAGCAAGGCCTTTATCGTGACTGTAGTTTTTATAATTGAGTACTAATTCTCTTAGTTTGGCTTCCTGCACTTCTTCTTCGGTTAAATAACCATATTTCCCCATTTGCTCAAGAACAACATCTCTACGTAAGCGACTTCTTTCTGGGAAAATTCTGGGATTATAAGAATGAGAAGCTTTTAAGGTACCCACTAGAACTGCGGCTTCTTCCAGGTTGATTTCAGAAGTATGTTTTCCGAAGAATTTCATTGCGGCACTCTCAATTCCGAAAGTATTATCGCTAAAAGGAACAGTATTAAAATATAACCTGATAATATCTTCTTTTGAATAAATATCTTCCAGTCTTTTGGCAATAATTGCCTCCTGAAATTTATTAACTACAATACCAAGCGCGCCATAATCTTTTCTACCATAAATATTTTTAGCTAACTGAAGACTTATAGTACTACCCCCGCCGGCAGACTCATCCTGAAGTAGAATAGATTTAAAAACCACTCTTAAGAGACTTCGATTATCTATGCCATCGTGCTCAAAAAAGCGGGCGTCTTCGGTAGCTACCAGCGCGTTAATTAAATGAGTTGGTAGTTCTTTATAAGTGATAGGTTGCCTATCAAAAACATAGAATTTGCCAATAAGTTCCCCGTTTTTAGCCAAAACCTCTGTAGCCCTGTTCTGTTTAAGCTCTTTTAGCTCGGTAGAGGAGGGGAGCTGGCCCCAGGCGCCAAAATAAATACTGGCCATAAACAATACGAAGATCGTGAAAAGGCCTGCGAGAATTATTAAAGCCCATTTTAATTTGGGATTTCTTTTAATTTTGTTTAGCATAGTAGATTTAATTGCTACAAATAAACAAATACCATACAAACCAGATTTAAATTTTAATGATAATTTAAGTTTTTTTAGATTACAGTCTTTCAGACTACTAGTTGAGAGTATAATCTATTCTGGAAAATACAAAGCTCTAGAATAGAGATAATAAAAAACCGGCTACAGATTATGGCTGTGCCGGCTAAATTTTATCAAGTTTCATAATTTTAAGGAATTAAAGATTACTATTTAAAACATCAAATGGTACTCCTATAAAATAGTATCTTAATTTAGTTTCCCTCATCACTTTAGGGGAGAAGACTTTAAATCCTGATTATCAAGTTAACTTATTGGGCTAAGATTGAAATTCCAGTTGTTTCTGGTAAAGTTTTCCCGAAATTTACCTCGGGGCTTTTTTCCATAAACAGCGGTCTCTCTATTGCTTCCAAAATATCGGTTTATATACTCCTGTGTTTTCATGATTTTAAGTTTTAAAATAACGACGCTTAATATCCCAATTACTGCGGTTACTGATTTTTATCTGATTTAAAAATGGACGGTTGTTCTGAATAGTTTTCATAATTTCTAAGTTTTTGATGTTATTATTTTAAATAGCGTCTTTTGGTGTTCCAGCTATTTTTAGCGCTTTTCTTATCCTGGTTGAAGAAGGGACGGTTAATAGTTTCAAAGGTTTTCATAATTGTAAATTTTAAAGGTTATATCTAATAGACTGATGATAATCTTGTTTGTTACAGTACTATGCAATAAATAGTACTAAATTAACTTACCTTTAACAATTACCCCGAATTTATTAGCTTCAGAAAAGAATTTATTTAGCTAATTTTAAAATTGCGTTGTTAATAATAATCAATTATGATGGTAGACTTTAATAATAGCGCTACTTTAGAATTTCAGGAATTATAGATATCTATGAAAATGAATAAAATAGTTTTAGGGATTGTTGGTGCTGTATTTATCCTGGCCGGAATTATTTTCTGGGCTTTTAAAAATAATAGCTATTTATCTTTTGATGATGAAAACAAGACCTATACTATAGAAGAGCAATGGAATTTACCTACAATCCTTGAAGAGGTTTCAGGAATTAGTTATTTAGGCAATAATGAGATGGCTTGCGTTCAGGATGAAGAAGGCGTAATATTTATATTCAACTTAAAATCTTCTGAAATTACTGCCCGAATACCATTTGGTGAGACCGGAGATTACGAAGCATTAACAATAGTTGAGGAAACAGCATACATCGCGAGAAGTGATGGAAAGATATTTAAGGTTTCGAATTTTAGACAAGATTCTCCTACTGTAAATACTTATCAAATTTCAGGTCTGGATATTAATGAAATGGAAGGTCTGGAAGTAGATGTTAAAAACAAACGCTTACTTCTTTCGGTGAAGGAATATAATAATAGAAAGGAAACCAAAGGAATATATACTTTTGATCTTACTACTGAAACCGTTAATAAAGAAAGATATTTCACTTTAAATGGAGAAGACGAAATCTTTAAAAATCTTAGAGGTGGAAGATCTTCCCAAATTATTAGACCTTCTTCCATAAGGTTTCACCCAACCACAGGTGAATTGTATGTATTGGAGGGAAACCAGCCGAAGTTGATTATACTCGATAAAAATGGAAAAGTATCTAAAATTCATCTTTTAGATCCTGAAACTTTTCCTCAACCTGAAGGCCTTGCTTTCGACGATGAAAATCGTCTTTATATTTCTAATGAAAGCAGAAGACAGCCAGCAAATCTATTAAGAGTTAAATTACATAATTAATTAGAATTTATGCCCGATCCTGTAGAGAGTACTTCAGTAAGAAAAAGTAAAGCCCCTTTAGTAATTTCAGGAATTATAGTTGCTGCGCTTATTGCAGCCTATTTTTTTATTCCAGGTGTACAATCATTCTTCTCGGAAGCCTGGAGTGTACTAACCAGCAATGACGAAAAAAAAATATCTGACTGGGTATCAGAGTTTGGATGGATGGGTCCAACAATTCTTATTCTGGCAATGATCGCGCAGATGTTTCTTATCGTAATCCCTTCGGTAGTGCTAATGGTAGTTTCTATATTGGCTTATGGTCCTATTTTTGGGAGTCTTATAATTTTTGCAGCCATTTTCTCAGCATCTAGTGTTGGATATTTTATAGGTCGGTATTTTGGGCCTGTAATTGTGCAAAAGCTAATAGGTGCCAAAAATGCGAATAAAATAGAAGATTTTATTGATGATTATGGTTTTTGGGCTATTATTGTTACAAGAATAAATCCCTTTCTTTCTAACGATGCCATTAGTTTTGTAGGAGGAATTCTCAAAATGGGTTATTGGCGTTTTATTGGGGCAACCCTTGTGGGTATTGCCCCTTTAACAATTTTTATCGCAATTATTGGAGACAGTACCGATGGTCTAAAAACAGGATTGCTATGGGGTTCTATCGTAAGTTTAATCATTTTTGTGCTATACGTTATTTGGGATAAAAAGAAGCGCAAAAAATAAGGCAAAGTCTATTTTATAAAATTCATAAATTATTTATTCCCTTCAAATTAAGTAATTTAATTTCTATAACTTATCTTTGTAGAAGTTTAAGCAGTATCCTTATCGGGATGCTTTACCTTTCTTGAAGATTAATGGCATTACAAGCCGGTAAACTACCACAAATATCTTCAGAAAAAATTCAAGCTTACTCACTCAATTACTAATTAAAATTAATTAATGGGCAAATCGCAGCAGACATTCAGTAAAACTGAAAAAGAAAAAAAGAAAATAAAAAAGCGTAAAGAAAAAGAGGCTAAAAAGCAGGAGCGCAAAGAGAACTCTAACAAAGGCGGTAATTTTGAAGACATGATCGCTTATGTTGATGCTGATGGTAATCTAACCGATACTCCGCCAGATCCTTCTCAAAAAGTTGAAGTTGAAGCCGAAAGTATAGAAATTGGTGTTCCTAAGAAAGAGGATATGCCAGAGGAAGATCCGCAAAGAAACGGAAAGGTTTCTTTCTTTGATCATTCTAAAGGTTTTGGATTTATTATAGATTCAGAAAACAACGAAAAATATTTTGTTCACGTTACCGGATTAATCGATGAGATTGATGAAAACGACAAAGTAACTTTTGAACTGGAAAGAGGAATGAAGGGAATGAACGCCGTTCGCGTTAAACAACAATAATACTCTACTCTCATAAAAGGTTCGGTAATATAAGATTGCTGAACCTTTCTTTTTTATTACCAATCTATAGCCTAAACAGGCATATCCTTAAAAGTCTTATTTAAAGACTTTATTATTTCAAAATACATGCAAATCAAGAATTTACAGGAAATCCTAAATAAACTGGAGATTTCCCAGCTTAATGCTATGCAGCAGGAAGCTTTTAAAACTATTAGTGAAAATCCTAATACTGTTTTGTTATCTCCAACAGGATCGGGAAAAACACTGGCATTTATACTTCCGCTTTTAGAAGAATTAGATCCGGAATTAGCTGAAGTACAAGCTGTAATTTTGGTTCCCTCTAGAGAATTGGCGATTCAAATTGAACAGGTGACACGCGAGATGGGAGCTGGTTTTAAAGCAAACGCTGTTTATGGCGGCAGGGCTTTTTCCAAAGATAAAATAGAACTGCAACATCCACCCGCAATCCTTATTGGTACTCCGGGGCGAATTGCCGATCATTTTAGAAGGAATACTTTCTCCAAAAAAGAGATCAAAGCGCTTGTTTTAGATGAATTTGACAAATCTTTAGAGGTTGGGTTTGAAAATGAGATGAAGGAGATTATAGGAGAACTTACGAGCTTAAAAAAGAGAATTCTTACTTCAGCAACGCAAAATATTGATATCCCTGGGTTTGTAGGTTTGGAAAGCCCTCAACGAATAGATTATTTAAAAGGAGAACAGCCTTCTTTAGAAATTAAAACCATTCAGGTAAATCCTAAAACAAAACTTCAAAGCCTGGTTAACTTACTTTCAGAAAACGCAAAAGGCTCAGGAATTATCTTTTGTAATTTAAAAGATAGTATTGCTGAAGTGAGTGATTTTTTAAATAGAAACCGCATTGAACACGGTATTTTTTCTGGAGGAATGGAACAGAAAGATAGGGAAAGATCGCTTATAAAATTCAGGAATGGAACGCATAGAATACTTGTGGCTACAGATCTTGCTGCCCGTGGAATAGATGTGCCGGAAATTGATTTTATAATTCATTATCAATTACCTTTTAAAGCTTCAGAATTTACACATAGAAACGGACGTACGGCCAGAATGCACCAGGAGGGAACCGCTTATGTTCTTTCTGATAGAAAAACACTACCCGATTTTATTAAATCTAATGATTATAAAATCCAGGATCCAAAGGGAGATAATAATTTAGTTGAAAAAACAACTTTGTTTATTTCCGGAGGAAGAAAAGATAAAATTTCAAAAGGAGATATTGCCGGACTTTTCTTAAAACAGGGAAACCTGAAGAAAGAAGAATTGGGCCTTATAGAACTTAAACAAGATTGTGCCTTTGTTGCGGTGCCAGAGCAAAAAGCCGACGAACTTATTAGCTTGCTTAACAATTCCAGGTTGAAAAAGAAAAAGGTAAGAGTTCGTTATATTTAGTATGGAAAACAGTCAACCTAACAATCCACTTCACGGAGTAAAACTTGCCGAAATCTTAGCCTTTTTAGTAAGCCGTTTCGGCTGGGAAGAAATGGGAAAACGCATTAACATTAAATGCTTCACCCAGGATCCTTCTATAAAATCCAGCCTTAAATTTTTACGAAAAACTCCCTGGGCCCGAACCAAAGTAGAGAGTTTATACCTTGCTTCAATCTAGTTAAAAAACATTGCTAATAATGGAACTAAGACTAAAGAAAGTGCCATAGAGAGTAATACCAGTAGGGCTGATTCTTTTTCTTTAGATTCTAAAAATGAAGCGAACACCGTAAGATTTGCTGCGATGGGAAAAAGCGGAATTAAAGCCATTACCTGTCTTTCTTCAGCGCTTAATCCATCTACCAAAAAATATTCCGCTGCCATTAAAGCCGCGGTAATTACCACTGCACTAATAGCGCGAATTCCCAGTACTTTTGAATAATAATTCCAGTTAAGTTTCTTAAAATTGATATTGGTGATATTCATTCCAATAATTAACATTCCTGCTACCGAAACAATTATTCCCAGAGTATCTACAACCGGAGATACAAATTCCGGTGGTTCGTACTGCATAATTTTTAATATAACAGCAAGAATAAACACGTAGATAAATGGAACTTTAAAAACTTCAATTATAGATTTTTTAGTTCCAAATTTTGATTTTGCAACCTGTATGTATCCTATGATATTTCCGTATAGTGCGGTACCGATATAAATACAAATTAGCGTGGTTACCGCCTCTTTACCAAATAATGCCTGTACTGTTGGAATTCCGAAGAAAGCAACATTAAAAAATGAAAAACTGCTTCTCAACAGGTTTTTATTCTCCAGTTCGTGGAAATGTTTGTAGATCCAGGTGGCGGGAAAAACCATTAAAAAAGCCAATCCAAATGAAATTATTGGTAAAATAGTAAGTTTTGCTACCGAAGCTTCTAATACATGATCCACCACCAAAATTGGCATAAAAACAAACAATAATGGTTTATGTATGATCCATTTTGGAATTAGTTTCTTTTCCTTTAAAAAATACCCTATAGGAATACACAGTAAATAAGGTAGCAAACTGGAGTATAACTTAGTAAATATTTCCATGTTCCCTTACTTTAAATATTAATTCCTGTGCTACCTTGGCAATTGTTTTCACATTATACCATACGGCATTTACATCCATTAGCATCCCGTTTGCCAGGTGACCAACTGCATAAATATTTTCACCTCCTTTTGGTGAAATAGCCTGTAAAGTTCTCGCATTAATTACTGCACCACCCAGGGGATAAGCAGAAAGATATTCTCTTTTAATCAAGTTTGAAATTAATTTGCTATCCATCGCTTCTAGCGCCGTGGCGCTTCCCGTAGCGTTTATTAATTTATCTACTTTGTAAGTTTTCTCTTCATTAGTTTTTATTTCAAAGATCTTTTCTGCTTCATTAAATATTACTTTTTGGTTCTTAGGAATAATTTGTAAACTACCCTTGTCTATAAGTTCAAGGATTTTTTTTGCATTATATAAAGGCATGGCGTGACGATTTACCGCCCAATGCCGGCCTAACCATTTTCCAAAAATTTCTTTTTGCTCCCTAT
Organism: Salegentibacter sp. Hel_I_6; assembly: GCF_000745315.1. Taxonomy (NCBI): domain Bacteria; kingdom Pseudomonadati; phylum Bacteroidota; class Flavobacteriia; order Flavobacteriales; family Flavobacteriaceae; genus Salegentibacter; species Salegentibacter sp. Hel_I_6. The sequence continues at coordinate 4,081,428 of NZ_JQNQ01000001.1, forward strand.
CCATCCAATTCCAGATTGTGGAACTATCGTAGCGTAAAGAATAAGCTAAATTTAGGAGTGTATCTCCACCTTTCTCAGCAGTGTTAATATCATATCTTAGAAATTTTTCAGCGTGTTGACCATCCCTATTTAAAGCCTTCCAGTCTATTTTATCTCTTTCGGCATTTTCAGCATCCTTGATAAAAAACCTGAATAATTCTTTCACCTTTGGCGAATGCAAGTCTTTTCTTTTTATTCTATGTATATTTTCCAGCGTTAAAAATTCCCGTTCAATTTCCTTATTTTCATCTGGCTGAACCCGTGGTAACATTCCATCTGGTGAAAATAAAGTAACCTTTCCATTGTGCTCGTTATCAACTAAGGTCATTACGGTATCTATGGCGCTCAAACTGGTCCCTAAAATACCCACATGGTCATTTTTTGAGATACCCTCTTTCAACCTGGAAGAAGGCCATGGAAAATCAAAATAACTATCGTGTTTTCTGAATTCCTTGAAGATGTTAGGTTTAGGGGTCCCCGGAGCCAACAAAATATAATTTGCAATAATTGGTTCTGAAGATTTTAAATGAACTTTAATTTCTTCATTTTTCCCTCGTTCCAAATCTATGGCTTCATCATTAATTAGTTTTACTTTAACCCCCGAATCCTTGGCTTTCTTCAAGGTTTTCTTTACTTCTTCAGAAACATAATTACCATATAAAATCCTACTGGTATAAGCAGATGAAGTGTCACTTTCGCCTTTAACGTCTTTACGCTTTTTACCACCATTTTTCTCCAACCATTTTGTAAAATGCCCCGGCTCGTTTGCATAGATTCCCATGAGATCTGCCTGAGTATTTAGTAGATGAGATTTTTGCCGGGTTCCAAATGCGAGTCCATACCCAACTTTAGGTCTGCGTTCAATAAGATGAATGCTAACTTTCTCCTGTAGTTTTTGCACGATAACTTGCAATACTATTTCTATAAGCGCTGCAGATCCACAGGCACCGCCCCCAATAATTACTATATTTTTCAATGGAATTTAAATTTCAGAAATTAAAAAAAATCAATTTAGCCATAAGAGGAGACCTGATGAAAGTTTTATTATTTATTTGACATTAGTTGAGCCTGAAATTTTGCTATTAATTATTTAAAATTAAACTTTTAACAAGTCAAATGTGGGTTACCGTAAAACTTTTTCAGAAATTCAGAATACTTTTGGACGTTTTGTGCAGCGCTATTATGAAATAAAGATTTAATAAAAACAAAATATGAAAAGCTCCTTAAAATGGTTAAAATCTAACTGACTAAAGCTACTGGTCGCGGTTCTAGCAGGCATTATTACCTACGAGCTTTTAGATTGGATCTATCTCCAGGAATTTTAATTTAAATAAATATCAATAGCATTAAAATAACCAGTTAACAATCCAATAAAAAGGAGTAATTTTGCCGCTTATTTAAAATTAAAAGTAATGAAGCGTGTAAATCAATATAAAAAACTCTTTAATGTTGAAAAAGAGATAGATCTTAAACAACTTAAAACCGCTTACCGAAACCTTGTTAAAGAATGGCATCCCGATAAATTTAGGGAAACCGATGAAAAGCACGCCGAAGCTGAAATAAAAAGCAAAGAGATTATTGACGGGTACCACTTTTTGGTTAGTATCGCACCTCAAACTATAAATGCAAATCTTGAGGAATATAATCGTACCATTAACGAAGCAGGAATTGCCGACTACCAGCATAAAGGGAATTTATTGGAAATCTCTTTTACCAACGGTACTACTTATGAGTATTTTGGAGTAAATAAAAAGCTATTTATCAAATTTATCAGTTCAGATAAGCAGGTGAGGTTTGCAAAAAGAAATATCTATAATTCATTTTTATATAGAAAATCGAAGAAAGATCTGGAGCTGGAAACTGCTTAGGTCTATCAAATTTTACGGTATATTTTAAACCCATAGCAAAAATGCTATGGGTTTTTTAATGCATAGTGTACAAAGGAATTCACCCTTAAAATCCTTATAATTCCATTAACATTTGTAAACGCATAAATCTTTTCTTAAAGCTGTATTTTTGGGAATAACCAAGATATTAACTATGGAAAAATCTGAACATAAAATAAAAATTATTGGGGCCGGTCTCAGCGGACTCATCGCTGCAAAGGTATTAGAAGATCACGGTTATGCCCCCGAAATTTATGAAGCTTCAGATAGTGTGGGAGGCCGTATCAAAACCGAGCTTGTAAAAGGTTATCAGCTTGACCACGGTTTCCAGGTTTTACTCAGTAATTATCCAAAGGCTAATCAATATCTAGATTATAAAGCGCTGGAATTACAGGAATTATTGCCTGGCGCTGTAATTTATGAAAATGGAAATTCAAAAACCATTGGAGACCCTTTAAGAGATTCATCCTTATTAATGCCTACAATCTTCTCCGGAATTGGTACATTTTCAGATAAAATTAAAATTTTAAAACTGTATGGCGATTTGAAAAAGAAATCGGTACAGGATATTTTTAAAACAAAAGAAACTACCAGCTTATCAAACCTCCAAGAGATAAGTTTTTCAGAAGAAATGATCAGGAAGTTCTTTAAACCTTTTTTTAGTGGAATATTCCTGGAACCAAACCTGGAAACTTCCAGCAGAATGTTTGAATTTGTATTCAAAATGTTTGGAGAAGGCCAGGCAGTAATCCCAAAGAGAGGAATGGGAGAAATTTCAAACCAGTTATTTAAACAATTAAAAATAACAAAAATTCATTTTAATACTCCGGTTAAGCAGGTAAAGGAAGGAGAAGTTATCTTAGAAAATGGAGAAATTATAAAAGCTAATTTTACAATAATTGCTACTGAAGCCAGTCCGCTGGTGAGTAATCTGAAAAACCAGGAAACCGAATGGAAATCCTGTCATAACTTTTATTTTGAGACTGAAAAGAGAACTATTAAAAAACCAATTATTGGATTGATTGCCGATGCAGAGGCTATAATAAATAATATTTTTTACCATACCAGCGTGGCAACTACTGAAAATGGCGGAAAGGAATTACTGTCGGTTACCGTAGTCAAAAAAACCAATCTATCTCAAGCCGATTTATTAAAAAAAGTACAGGAAGATTTAAAGAAATATTGTGGAGTAGGGGATGCTAAATTTTTAAAACATTATTTTATTAAAAAAGCTTTGCCTAAAATAAGCCCGTTGGAATATGAATTGGATCCCACCGAAACACAGCTGAACGAATCTATATTTTTGGCGGGAGATCAACTTTTAAATGCATCTCAAAATGCAGCGATACTTTCAGGAGAGCGAGCAGCTTTGGGTTTAATTCAAAGCCTGGAATCATAACACAAACATAAGTTCAATTTTTCATTTATACCATAAAAAAATGGCCGACTAAACTGAATCAGACGGCCATTCATTAAAATATTAAGATTGATTACATTTCAGCTTCTGAATCTTCTTCAGAAGTTTTCATAGCTTTATCTTTTATAGATTTATGTTGCTCCTCTATATTATCCTGTTCAGAATCAATTTCTTTCTGCTCACTCATTATACGATCATGAGTTTCCTGCATATCTGAAATTTGTGTTTTCTTCTCATCAGTAGATAGTTCACCGAAGTTTTGACCAAGCTCATTATGAGATTTAATCATTTCTTCGTGAGATGCAAGCTTAGCATCCTGATCTCTTAAAAGACCTTCAACTTCAGTTAATTTTTCAAGTTGTGTAGAATCTTCCAATTTTTCCATTCCTCTTAATTCCTGAGAAACCTGGTTGTGCGCTGTCTTTAATGTTTGTTGGCGCGAAGCTAATTGTTCGTGCATACTTATAATACTGTCATTTTCCTTAGTAAGCTCTTCTTGTTGCTTTGCAAGATCCTGATTAGCTCCGTCGTTACAACTTGTGAAACCTATAGCTACCAGGGCTAAAATCATTACATAAATTCTCATATTCTTAGTTTTTTAGTTTGTTCATCTAAATTATGAATTTATATATTGTATGATTTTAATTTGTTGTTAAATAAAAAGAACACCTAATTTAATTGCACTATAATTTATATTATGTAAAATAGAAAAAATAGGAATCTAAAGGAAATTTGGAATTCTATTTATAGACTAATCCTGTACCCTTAATTTTCTTATATCCCCCTGGTATGAAATAAATGATCTTTCTGAACTATTAACTCTGGTGGTTACATTTCCTTCAGGAAAAATATTGACGGTGAAATCTATAATTTCTGAATTCTGTTTAGTTCTAAATTTTATAATTCTTCTATTTTTATCTTCTTCAATCTCATAATTATTTAAAGGCCCCTCATAAATAAATCCTCCCTCAAGATTATAACCACCTCCTGAAAATCTTTCACCAAAAAATGGTAAAAACAAATTGACAGAATCATTTTTAAACCGAATAAAATTAGGATTATCAAGTATATTTACTCTGCCGCCACCCTGACTTGTAAGCCAATCGTGTTGTATTTCAAATTTTCCACTTTCTATTAGGGAACTTGTTCTCGCAATTTTTGCATCAGAGTTTGGTGCACTTCCGCAGCCTATAAAAAAACTTACAGATAAAGTAATTAATATGGAATAAATATGTTGAAGTTTCATCTTGACCTGGATTTAATTCTAAATTAATGACATTTTTTAAATAAAAACAGAATTTATATAGTTAATAAGATTTGTTTTTAAGAAACAATCAGCTTCCATCTTAAACCAGCTATTCAACTAAGAATTAAGTTAGTCTTTAAATATAATCTTAAACCTTTGCTAAGAATCACTTAATTCATTTGGGTACTATTGGAATTATAAGTTTCTTGTTGGTACAAAAATAAATTATTTATGGAAGCAATATATCAGTTCGTAAAACTCGATAAAAGTGAAAGTCTACAGGATTTCGCACAAAAAAAATTAGATAAGCTGGAAGTGAAATACGATTTTATCGTTAGAGCCGAGGTTTATTTTAAAAAGGAAGAAGCTCAGGACCCAGCCGGTTATATCTGTAATATCAAGCTAAGTGTACCTGGCCCTCAATTATTCGCTGAATCTAATAAAGATTCTTTTGAAGCTGCGGTGGCAGAGAGTGTAAAAGATCTTGATAGACAATTGTCCAAGAAGAAAAGCCAGATGAAGACACACTCGAATTAAGATAGTTTTTCAGCTTAATTCATAAAAAACCCTGATGTTACTAACATCAGGGTTTTTTAATTTAAATTAATGGATAAAGAATTTATTTATTTGCTTCTTCGGCATCTTTAGCCTGATCTTCACCTAATTCATTATTTTCAATACGTTCTTTAAACTCATTGATAATTCCACCTTTCAATAGAATATTTATTTGACGATCACTCATACTATGTTTGGTTTCAAAAGTAACTTTATCACCATTAGCTTTTTTGACAATCACTTTAATATTATTTCTATTTTTAATGTCTTCCCGAAGATTCTTGAAAATTATCTGATCATCCTGATCTATCTTTTCATAATCCTTAATATCAACAAATTCCAACGGAAGAATACCAAAATTTACCAGATTTTGCCAGGCTATTCTAGCATAACTATTAGCAATCACTGCTACCTGGCCTAAGTATTTGGGTGCAATAGCAGCATGTTCCCTACTCGATCCCTGAGCATAATTATCTTTGGCTACTACAATATGACCACCGTGCTCTCCTTTGGCTTTCATTGCACGATCATAAAATGTTTCATCGATAACCGTAAAGGAATACTTACTTATTTCGGGTAGGTTACTTCTAAATGGTAAAACCTCTGCTCCCGCTTTTAGAATTTCATCAGTAGAAACATTATCCCCCATTTTCAACATCACCGGAACACTATAATGATCCTGCATAGGTTCAATATATGGTAATGACTTAATATTTGGTCCTTTTTGAAGTTCTACTTTAGAGCCATCTTCTGGCGGAGCCACCAGCATATCTTCTTTAATGATCTGAAATTCTGGATATTCAAATTTTGGATACTTCATATCATATAATTTCTCCAAATCTCTTGGATCGGTAATTTTGCCTGTTAAGGCGGAAGCCGCAGCGGTTTCTGGGCTACATAAATGTACCTGGTCATCTTTAGTCCCTGATCTATCAGGGAAATTTCTTGGCATGGTACGTAAACTAATTGTACCAGATGCAGGAGCCTGTCCCATACCTATACAACCCATACAACCTGATTGGTGAAAACGCGCTCCTGATTTAATTAAATTAGCAAAAGCTCTATTCTCAATCATATTCTGAATAATTTGTCTTGAAGTTGGGTTGATATCAAAAGAAACATCACTACTAACCGATTTATCTTCAACAATTGCGCCTGCCACCCAGAAATCTCTTAATCCAGGATTTGCTGAAGATCCTATAACTACCTGGCTAATAGATTTTCCAGCAACTTCACTTACCGGTACCACATTACCAGGACTGGTTGGCAACGCGATTAATGGTACAAGATCATCTAAAATAATTTCTTCATGAAGATCATATTCACAACCTTCATCAGCTAATAATTCTCTCCAGTCATCTTCTCTCTGTTGCGATTTTAAGAATCTCTTTGTTTCCTGATCACTAGGAAAAACTGTAGTGGTAGCACCAAGTTCAGCTCCCATATTGGCGATCACGTGACGATCCATAGCGCTTAAATTCTTAAGCCCTTCACCATAATATTCTATTACTTTACCTACTCCGCCCTTAACATCGTGGCGGCGTAGCATTTCCAGAATTACATCTTTAGCACTTACCCAATCTGGTAAGTTTCCAGTAAGTTTTACACCCCAAACCTGTGGCATTTTAACAAAATAGGGCTGTCCTGCAATAGCTGCAGCTACATCAAGTCCACCGGTTCCAATGGCCAGCATTCCCAAAGATCCTGCAGCCGGAGTATGGCTATCAGATCCTACCATAGTTTTTCCTGGTTTTCCAAAACGTTCCATATGCACGGGGTGACTAACACCGTTTCCTGGTCTACTATACCAAAGACCAAACTTTTGCGCTGCCGAAAGTAAAAACAAATGGTCATCGGCATTTTTAAAATCGGTTTGTAGTAGGTTATGATCTACATATTGCACGGCAACTTCCGTCTGTGCTTTTTTCAATCCCATAGCTTCCAGCTCAAGCTGTACCAGAGTTCCGGTAGCATCCTGGAGCAATGCCTGGTCTATTTTTATTCCTATTTCCTTACCGGGAGTCATTTCTCCCTTTAGCAAATGTTCTTTAATTAATTTCTGGGTTACATTCAATTTAGACATAGTTGGTTATTTTAATCTTTAAAATATTACATTTTATAAGAATAAGCTTTGGGTTTAACAATATCTTATATCTTAGTACAATAAATGAAAACACCTAAACGCTTTAACGTAAAGGTATTAAGAATAAAAAAGCCATAAATAAAGTTTTATCTTCTATTTATGGCCTAATTAAAGAAACCGTTTGAAAAATAACCTTTGGAATATTCAGAACCTAAATTGTAAATATTCCTTGAGCCACTTTCGAAACGGCTTAATTATAATTTTTAGCTTTTACTAAGTGCAGATAAAATGTCGGTTTGTTGACCTTCTTCAATATTGAAACCTGGTTTACCCTTTCTTGGAAATAAGTAAGCAAAGTCTTCATTAAAAGCACTCCAGCTTCCTGCCAGGCCAAAATCATCATTAGATTTGTCCATTTTTGGTCTTTTAAAAGTATTTAAATCTGAATCGTATGGTGAGCCTTCTGCATCTTCCCCAGGAAATAACATTCCGTCATTTACTTCAGAGTAAATAATTACCGAAGCTCCCCCATTCCCTGGAAGATCAAATACTTTTAAACCAAAATCTTTTAAAACCCCTTTTCTTTCAAGTATATCCTTTGTTTTAAAACTGTCTTTAAAATTGTTGCGAGGATGTGCGAAAATTGGTGCTCCCCCGGCATCTTCAGAAATCGTTTTAAGATCGGCGTAGGCATCTTTTAATATAGCATCGCAGGTAATTAAAATTCCTTTTATCTTGTAACCATCGGTTAGTAGTTTCTTTATCGCAGCTTTGGTAGATTCTTCTACCACATCAATAAGTAAAATATCCTGTCTATTTATATGTCTTATGGCATATCCCTGGTTAAAAGCACCATCTTTTTCCTCACCTTTAATAATAAAGGTATCAGGAATTAATTTTAAAAATTTACCGCTTTCTCCTTTTTGAACAAATTCGGCACTTTGGCTGTGTAGCACTTCCATCTTATCAACAGTCTTCATAATCAAAATCGTTTTAAATTAGTTGTTTGAAGATACAAATAAGGCAAGGCTTTCACAATGCAGAAACCAGGTTTTAGGACAGATTTAACGAGAAAGCATAGGCCGAATAGCGGCCGTGATGTGATAGACTAAATGGAATTTGCAGATTATCACCCCCGTAAGTCAAAAACGGGATACCCTGCTTGTTTTTACTAATGTTAAGGGATTCTAACGGAATTTCAAGCTGTTCAGAAATTTTAGCCAGAAACCTGAATCTCGTATTTTCACTCTCTGAAACAAATGTGAACTCAGTATTTGCAGCGTAAGTATGAACTTTAGCTGAAGAATAAATTGAAGTGGTTTCAAAAAATTCATTCTTAAAACACACCGCTCCCCTGGCCTCATCATTATATAATTGAAATACTTTGCAACCAAATTGTTTCGGATCAAAAAAACGATTCAATTTATATTTTCGTTGAACCGATTTGTAGACCGCTTCTTTCATACTCCAAAGCAACCATAAATTAAATTCACTGTCTACAGCATTTGAAATGAATTTTTGCTCTTCAGCCGTAAATAATTTCTGAAGAAATCCTTTTCGCTGCCAATTGCTTTGTATGTTGGCTAATTTGAGATCTATAATATCATTTCCTATCACGCTGAAGCCAGTTTGCGTTGAATAATATTCCTGGCATCACCAACGGTAAGCATTCCACTCATAGAATCGTTGTCAATTTCAATATCAAACTCGTCTTCTACATCTAAAATTACATCTACCAAATTGGCTGAATTCACCTCCAGATCTTTTATGAAATCGGTTTCTTCGTTGAAATTTTCCAAACCTTCTTTACGCTGAGTATAGGGCGTAACAATCTTTTTTAGTGAATCGAGTATTTCTTTTTCTTTCATATTTTTTCTAATAATAGCAATTTAAACTTTTTGTATTTCCAAATAGATTTACATCAAGACTACCCGCGAGATTTTTAACCTTGCAGGATCTACAAACAGGCTTTATATTTTCTTAAAGATCACCACAGCATTTACATCACCAAAACCAAAACTGGCCTTTGCCAAAATAGTTATTTGTTTCTCTATAGTTTTACGAGGAATTTTTTCTTCGGAAACCAAATTAGATATTTCGGGATTTAGATCTTCACAATTAATATTTCCGAAGATAAAGTTTTTATCAATTTGAAGCACACTGGCCACACATTCTATACTGCCCGAAGCCGCCAGGCAATGTCCCGTCATTCCTTTCAACGAGTTTATATATGGAAAATCTTTACTACGTAATGCTTTTTTCCAATTTTCAATTTCCAGCGCATCTTTTGTGGTAGCTGTTAGGTGCCCGTTAATTACATCTATTTCTTCAGCTGAAACTCTTGAAAATTGAATAGCATATTCAATACATTTAATAACAGCTTTGCTATTTGCGGCAGTCATACTACCACCACCTCGCTGACCTCCGCTATTTACAGCGCCTCCCAAAACTTCAGCATAAATTTTTGCGCCTCTTGCTTTTGCAGATTCATAGTCCTCCAGCACCAATGCTCCTGCCCCACTTCCCGGAACAAAACCTGTAGCCGATTCGCTCATTGGGCGTGATGCTTTGGAAGGATCCGCATTATATTTTGAAGGTAAAATACGCATCGCATCAAAACCTCCCCAAACATAAGGGCCGCTATCGCTACAACTTCCAACTAAAATTCGTTTAGCTTTTCCGGTTGCTATTCTTTCAAAACCCATTAGTACCGCTTCTGTACCCGTGGTGCAAGCAGATGAGTTTGTAGTTACCTGGTTTCCGCACCCCAATTTTCCTCCTAAATAGGCGCTAATTCCACTCGCCATAGTTTGCATTACGCTGGTGCTTCCCAATCTTCGAGTTTTCCCCGCATCGATTAAATGAATCGCTTCCCTAAATTTATCGACCCCTAAAATTCCGGTTCCAAAAATAATTCCGCTGTCCCAATCTGGCTCTTCATTATTTTCAATTTCAAGTCCGGCGTCTTTCCAGGCATCTGTTCCAGCTATAACTCCGTAAACAATACCGCTGGAATTTAGTCCGCGAAGTTCTAAGGGAGTAAAATACTCGGCTATTTTTTCATCAGAAACCTCAGGTTTTCCGGCAATCTGGCAACTGAATTTTAATTTTTCTAATTCATCCTGAAAACTAATTCCGCTTTCTCCTTTACAAATCGCATCTTCAAAATTGGCTAAACCTATCGCATTTGGTGCAACCACTCCCATTCCTGTTACAACTACTCGTTTTTTCATAGCAGAAATTTTTAGACAGCTTCATTTTTAATCATTCCTGCAATCTTTCCGCGACAAATCAATTTGTCTGTTTTATCATACATTCTAACTTCACATTTCAATTTATTAAACCTAAAAAACAATTTTTCAGAAACAACTTTAACTGTTTCCCCGGGAAAAACCGGGAGGTAAAAATCAACTTCCGAAGAACTTAAAGCGAGTTTTATATCATTTAATTTAGTAGAATTATTATCCAGAAGAAAAATCCCCAGGCAAACCACACCAATTTGAGCCATACATTCGGTTAAAATTACCCCTGGCGTAACCGGGTTATTTTTAAAATGACCTTTATAAAAAAATGAATCTACCGGAAAAGTATAAATACCTTCTGCCGATTTTTCATTGATTTCAACCAACTCATCTACGAATAGAAATGGCTTACTGTATGGAAGTTTTTCTAGGATGTTTTTATAATTCACGCGGTATTTTATTTTAAATGTTCGCCGCCATTTACAGGAATTATTGTTCCCGTAATCCAGCTTGCTTCGTCTTTGCTCAATAGATAGACAACATTAGCAACGTCGTTTGGAACGGTAAGTCTTTTAAAAGGATTATGTTTTAGGGCGTGTACGCGCAAAGTTTCGTTGCCGGGAATCATTTGAAAAGACCTTGTAACGGTAACACCCGCCTGAATACAGTTTGCTCTAATTCCATGCGATGCAAATTCCAGTGCTATACTTCTTGTAATTGCTTCCAGCGCAACTTTAGCCGCTGAAACAGCCGCGTAATTGGCCCAGGCTTTTTTATTGCCTTCACTGGTAAAAGAAATAATTCTTGCATCTTTTGCAAAAAGTCCCGCCTTGAAAATAGCTTTTGTCCAGTCGTAAAGACTAATTGCCATGGCATCTATGGTTAGCTGAAAATCTATATTTTCAAGCGTAGGTTCCTCGCCTGTCATTGGTTTAAGGTTTCCCTTAGAAATACTGTGTACTAAAGTTCTTATTTTACCCTCTTTCCCAAGAATTTTAGAAATTTCCTCAATAAGATTTACTCGTTTTTCAGTATTTGTGGCATCAACATTAAAGCTTTCAAATTGTACATCCTGTTCGCGAATATCTTCAAAAGCTTCTTCAATTTCACCGATATCTGCCCTTCTATCACGGTGAATAATAATTATATTCATTCCGTGATGTGCAAGCTTACGAGCTGTTGCAAATCCAAGACCGGTACTTCCGCCTAAAATAACCGCCCAATAATTTCGATCTTTAAATTCTGTTACCATTCTAATAAAATTCTTTGAGCCGAAAAACCGGGTCCAAAACTTAACATTAAGCCCTGTTCGCCTGGTTTTGGCTGTTTTTCCATAAATTCCTGCAGTACGTAAAGTACTGTGGCGCTGCTCATATTCCCATATTGACGAAGCACTTCGCGAGTTTCGTCTATATTCTTCCCTAAGTTACCAAAAAGATCTTCAACTGTTTGTACAATCTTCTTGCCCCCCGGGTGAAATATAAGATGATCTACCTTTTCAATATTTGAATTAAATTTTTGTAGAAATGGGTGTACAATTTCCGGAAAATGGGAAGCGATTGTTTGTGGTACACTTTCATCCAGGATCATTTTAAGGCCGTGATTTGTAAGATCAAAACCCATTAAATGCGTGGCTTCATAAAAATGATACATTTCCTCGCCCAATATTTTTGGCCCTTTCGCATTTTCTTCTGAAGAAAGTAAAACACAAGCGGCACCATCGCCAAAAATAGCGGCGCTTACCATATTTGCCATAGAATAATCATCTAACTGAAAAGTTGCCGTGGGACTTTCTACTGCGATTACCGCGGCTCGTTTTCCGGGATTTGCTTTTAGAAAATTATTGGCATAGATTATTCCTGAAATTCCCGCGGCACAACCCATTTCAGTAACCGGAAGCCTTGTAATGTCCCGACGCATTTCCAATGCATTAATTAAATATGCATCTAAGGAAGGAATCATAATCCCGGTACAACTCACCGTAATAATAAAGTCTACCGAATTTGCTTCCCAACCATTTTTCTTTAAAGCTTTTTCAAGAACATTTTTGCCGAGTTTTTTTACTTCCCTCACATAAATATTATTCTTGTCTTCAAAAGAAGTAGCAGTAAAAACTTCTTCCGGCTTCATGATAGAATAACGTTTATCTACTGCTGCTCCTTCAAAGATCTTCACAACTTTCCTGCGATAACGATCATCCTGGTCTTCTAACCAATGCTCAACAAGCGGAAGAATATCTTTGGTTTCCCGTGAATATTTAGGTAATTCTTTTTCTACCCCTACAATTTTTACATTCATATTTTTTCTTTCTGAATTATCCACTGGTAACGAAATGCCCATTTCCAGTTAATTTGATGCCTGGTTTTGGGAATTTCTTCAGCAAAATTCTTTAGTTCATCTTTTTTGAAACCACGCAAAATAGAGATCAACCCGTCTTTTCTTGCGATTTCGTTATTTATAAAAACAGCGCAAAAAGCCTGAAATAATCTATAGGCAATCCTGGAACGCTGTAAATCATTAATTACCACACCCAAACTGGATTGTTTGTTGAATAGTTTTAGCAGGTCAATAATCTCCTGATTTTTAAAATGATGTAAGGTTAAAGTACATAAAGTAATATCACATTTAAAAGCATTATACGCTTCGCTAAAAATGTCTAATGCCAGGAATTCTATTTCTTTAAAATTTGCAGACATTTGAGATCCAATTACAGTGGCGTAAGTATTGGCATCTATCCCGGTAAGTTTAAAATTATAGCCTTCTTCCCTACCCCATTTAGCTATTTCCCGAAGTACAGCGCCATTTCCGCAGCCAACATCGGCAATATGAATTTGATTTGTTTTTGGTTGATCTCGAACTATATTTTTTACTCCTTCCAGGGTGATTTTATTTCCACCTAACCATTTATTGATATTATCAAGGTCTCTAAGGGTTTTGTCCAGCTCCTTTCCCTGTAGGTCAAAATCGTCCATAATTTCAACCTCATTGGTTCTTTTTGAAGTATCTATGCTCATACTATAGGTTGCCCGTGGGTTTTACTGATGATTTTCTCTAACAAGTACGGGAATTTTTTCACCAGATTTTGTGAAGTAGACGCAAAAATTGGATTAATAAGTATAGTTTGGAGCATTCTACCGGTTTTTAATCGTTTCCTGAAATTTGCATTCCAGTTTTGTAGATATTGTTTTTCAAGGTTTTCGCGATCTAAATTAGTATTACTGAAATTAGCCAAAACAGCTTCTGAAGCTATTTTAGCAGAATGGATAGCCATTGCCATCCCGTTACCGCAAAGCGGATGAATTAAACCCGCGGCATCTCCCAACATCAAAATATGATTATTGATCAATGATTTTTTCTGAAATGAAATTTGGGCGATACTAAGATCCTTTTTAAAAACAGGTTTTGCATTTTTGAAAAACCCCTTTAAGTAGGCATTTTGTACCAATACTTTCTCCTTGAATTCTTCAGGATTCTTATATTTTTTAAAACTTTTGTAAGAAACCATATAGCAAGCGTTCACTACTCCTGTTTCGGTTTTTGACAAGCCGCAATAGCCTCCTTCAAAATTATGTAAGGCAACTAAATCTTCAGGGAAATCTGGATTTTCATAATGCCCTTTTACTGCAAGCCAGGAAGATTTCTCTTTAAAAAATTCGCGTTTCAGGCTTTTATCAAGGTTGGCTCTTTTTCCAAAAGCGCCCAAAACTATTGGCGTTTTAAACTCTTTTCCTGAAGAAAGTTTCAGTGTGAATTCATCTTTTTCAAAATTTATCTCTTCAACCGAATCTATTAAAATCTCAGCACCATTTTTTTTAGCCTTATTACATAGAAAATTGTCCAGCGCATACCGGCTTATTCCTATTCCGCCTAAGTTTAAAGATGTCTTTGTTGACTTTGCATTCTGAGTGCTATAAAGCAGATTGGTTATTTTAACCGGTTTTAGTTCGGTTTCAAGATCAATATCGAGAAAATTAAAATAGGGAAGAATTTCATTAGAGAGGTATTCTCCACAAACTTTATGTCTGGGATAAGCCTTTTTTTCTAAAAGCAATACTTTCTTTCCTTCCCGGGAAAGATGTATGGCAGCAGTTAATCCCGCCAGGCCTCCACCCACAATAATTACTTCAAAATCTGCCATTGGTTGAAGATAAATAAAAGCATAAAAAAATCCCGGAATTTTCCGGGATTTAATATTTGTTTATTAATGTTAAGAAGTTTGCTTAATCCTGCTTTTCAGCCTGTTTTTTAGCTTCTTCTTTTAGTTCTTCACTGGCAACAATAGCAAGCTCAACTCTTCGGTTTTTAGCACGACCTTCAGCAGTTTCGTTATCGTATTTTGGTTGGGCTTCGCCATACCATTTAGTATCAAACCTACCATTACTAAGTCCCTGGCTGGTTAAATAATTAGTAACGGCTTGCGCTCTATTCTTAGATAAAGTAAGGTTGTAAGTTTCGCTTCCGGTACTATCGGTGTGCCCTTCTACTAGAATATTTGAATCTGGATATTCTTTAAAAATATCAGCTAACTTATTCAAGGTTTGCTGTGATTTAGCGTTTATATTATACTTTTCAGTATCAAAATAAACACCACTACTTTCATCAAAAGTTACATTAATACCTTCTCCTACTCTTTCTACTTCAGCGCCAGGAATTTCCTGTTCTATTTCCTGAGCTTGTTTATCCATTCTATTACCTATTATTGCTCCGGCAGCTCCACCAACAACTCCGCCAATAATAGCTCCAAGTGCGGTATTTCCATCGCCGGTATTGTTACCAACAACACCACCTATTACGGCTCCACCAGTAGAACCAATAACAGCTCCTTTTTGTTTATTATTTGCATTCTTAGTTGCTTCACAACCAAAAAGTAAAGTGGCTGTAAATAGAATAGCAAACATTCTGTTTATAATTGTCTTCATAGTAAATTTAGTTTAATTAAAGTTTAGAAAAATTCATTCTAATCACAAACGGAGAACCTTCCAGCATTACAGATTGTTCCCAAACCATTTGAGAGTCTGAAAGGGATTTCAAGTTCATCCTGAAACCCTGATTTCCGGTTGTTGATTTGTAATCTTCATCAGTTGGTTTTAGTAAGAAATCATAGATTCCATCTGGAGTGTTTTCTTCATCTATAGACCAGATAAAGTTACGCGCTCCTCCACTACAATTAGTCCCCTGTACGTTGTAAGATCCGCGATTGTTATTAGATACAAAATCCCAGGTACTGCTTTCAAAGCAGGAAGCATTTGCGTCATTTAGTAGTGTAACATCAAATTCTCCAGAACTATTTGGGTAAGTCACGCTGGTAAGCGTCCACTCTCCATCAAAAGTTTTTCTTGCTTCTTTTGCCGTTTTACTGGGGCCGCAAGCAGCTAGAAGAACGGCTACAAAGCTAAGGATCATTATTTTTTTCATCATTCGTTATTTGGGTTATACATAAAAACCCAATGCTTGCCGATTATCACCTGGCGCAATACATTGGATTTTGTTATCTTTAAATTATATGGAATTTATCTTCTAAAAAGTCGGCTTACTAGTGATATTACAAGCAATACTAGAAAAATGTAGAAAATAATTTTAGCAATATCTGCAAAACCTTCTGCGATTCCACCGAAGCCAAAAACCGCGGCTACCAAAGCAATGATCAGAAAAATAACGATTAAACGTATCATAATATTAGATTTTTTGATTAGTTGAAAACTAAATTACGGTAGGTGTAGAACTGAAGCAAAAGATTATTAATACTTTAACAGCAGAACTGTTAAGAATTCTTAAAATCTATAATTTTACTGCAATTAATTATTAATAGTCTATTAATTGCTGAATTTTAGCCTTCAATTTTTTCTTCGGAAGGTAACCTTCTTCTAGAGCTGCTGCAAATGGAATGGGGGTTTCTCCACTTCCTAAACGCATTACAGGGGCGTCTAAATATTCAAAGCATTCTTCTGAAATAATCGCAGAAATTTCTGAAGCTAAACTACCAAAAAGCGAATCTTCGGTTATGATAAGGGCTTTTCCTGTTTTTTTAGCCGATTTAATAATTGTCTCTTTGTCTAAAGGTTGAAGACTTCGAAGATCAATTAGCTCTATATTTTCTAATTCCATTTCACTTAGCGTATCTAAAGCCCAGTGAACTCCTGCTCCATAAGTAATAATACTAAGTTTATCACCTTCTTTTAAAATTGAAGCTTCTCCAAAAGGTAAGGTATAATAATCTACTGGTACTTCCTGTCTAATACTTCTATACAAAGCTTTATGCTCAAAAAATAATACGGGATTTGGATCATTAAAAGCGGTGTTCAGCAAGCCTTTAGCATCATAGGGAAATGCAGGATAAACAACTTTTAACCCAGGAACTTTAGTAAACCAGGCCTCATTGGTCTGGCTATGAAAAGGTCCTGCTCCCACCCCGGCACCGCAAGGCATTCGTATTACTACATCGGCATTTTGATTCCACCGGTAATTACTTTTTGCCAGGTAATTTACAATAGGATTAAAACCGGAACTCACAAAATCCCCAAATTGCATTTCTACCATTGCTTTCATTCCATTAATAGAGAGTCCCATCGCAGTCCCCACAATAGCCGATTCGCATATGGGCGTATTTCGAATTCTATCTTTTCCAAATTCTTCCAGAAGCCCGTCAGTAATTTTAAAAACACCTCCGTATTCCGCAATATCCTGACCCATTAAAATTAAGGAGTTATGTCGCTGCATAGATTGTTTTACAGCCTGTGCAATGGCATCAATAAATCTAATATTTACTGTTTCTTCTTTGTTTTCAATATGTTGATATTCAATATACTGATAAACATCATTTAACTCATTAGTTTCATTAAATTCAGAAGCTGGTTCTTCATTCGTTTCTTTCAGGTTTAGGTCTATTTCTTCTTTAATTTCATTTTTAAAATAAGCATCCTGTTCTTCAGAAAGTATATTTTCATTTATCAGAAAATTTCTAAAATTTTCTACTGGATCTTTTTGCTGCCAGAATTCCATTAAATCTATCGGCACGTATTTAGTACCACTGGCCTCTTCGTGGCCCCGCATCCTAAAAGTTTTGAATTCTAATAAAACGGGGCGAGGAGATTTTCTTATGCTTTCAGCGATTTCAGAAACTTTAGTGTAGACTTCAATAATATTATTACCATCTATTATATGAGATTCCATACCGTAGCCCTTCGCGCGATCGGCGAGATCTTTACATCTATATTGCTCGTTTGTTGGGGTTGATAAACCGTAACCATTATTTTCTATGCAAAACAAAACCGGTAGATCCCAAACCGAAGCAATATTAAGCGCTTCGTGAAAGTCGCCTTCACTGGTTCCTCCTTCGCCAGTAAAAACAGCAGTAACCTTATTTTCATTCTTCAATTTATGTGCTAAAGCAATACCATCGGCCACTCCAAGTTGCGGCCCCAAATGTGAGATCATTCCAACAATTTTAAATTCCTGGGTGCCAAAATGAAAACTCCGGTCGCGACCTTTAGTAAAGCCATTTTGCTTCCCCTGCCACTGGGAGAATAATCGATTTAAAGGGACATTTCTAGAGGTAAATACACCAAGGTTTCGGTGCATGGGTAATATATACTCGTCGGCGTTGAGCGCTTTGGTTACGCCAATAGAAATAGCTTCCTGCCCAATCCCACTAAACCATTTTGAAATCTTTCCCTGCCTCAGCAAAATCAGCATTTTTTCTTCAATTAACCGGGGCTTTAAAAGCGCAGTATATAAATCTAATAATTGCGAAGAAGAGAGTTTATCTTTCTCGAAATTTATTGCAGGATCAGCTGGAAAATTTGGTTGCATAACAAGTATTTGTTTCTCAAATGTAACCAAAAATATAAATGCTAAGAAATATAAAAACCCAAGGTAGCTCCCGTATTTTTATTTAACTTTGTGTGTTAAATTTTGAAAAAACATAGCATATTATGGCGATGAATAATATACCCAGCGTTGATCTTGCCGATTTTCTTTCTGAGGATCCAAACAGAAAACAAAAATTTGTTGAGGAGATTGGTAAAGCTTATGAAGAGATTGGTTTCGTAGCTTTGAAAAATCATTTTCTAGATAATGAGCTGGAGGAAAATTTATATAAAGAAGTGAAAAGTTTTTTTAGCCTTCCTTTAGAGGTTAAGAAAAAATATGAAATTGAGGGCCTTGCCGGGCAGCGTGGATATATCTCTTTTGGAAAAGAACACGCTAAAGGAAAAAAGGAAGGCGATCTTAAAGAATTTTGGCATTTTGGCCAGGAACCCGAAGCAGATGCTAAGTTAATAGAAGAATACCCAGAAAATGTCCAGGTTTCTGAACTTAAGGATTTTAATGAGACAGGAATGGAAGCTTACAGAATGCTGGAAAAAACCGGTATTTATGTACTTCGCGCTTTAGCCCTATATATTGGTCTTGAAGAACATTATTTTGACCACTGGGCCAGCAATGGAAATAGTATCTTAAGACCTATCCACTACCCTCCTATCACAGAAGAACCAAAAGGAGCGGTTAGGGCTGGGGCTCACGGAGATATAAATCTTATCACCTTGCTTATGGGAGCATCAACCGGTGGACTTCAGGTTTTGAGAAAAGACGGCGAATGGATAGACGCGGTACCGCAGGAAGACGAGTTGGTAATAAATGTGGGAGATATGCTCGAGAGACATACCAATAATAAACTGCGTTCTACAATTCACCGTGTAATCAATCCTCCGAAAGAACAATGGAGCAAACCACGATATTCTATACCTTTCTTTATGCACCCAAGAAGTGAAATGCGACTTGATTGTCTTGAGGAATGTATAGATGAAGAAAACCCAAAACAATACGAAGATATTACTGCTGGCGAATTTTTACACCAACGCCTGGTAGAAATAGGGCTCCTAAAGAAATAAGTTATGGCAAAGAAGAAACTTGGGCTTGAAGACTTAGGCGGTTTTGTTTTTTCAACTAATGATGATTTTGAAGGAAACGAAAACGAAGAAACAGATCAAACTTTAGCTCCTGGCGAACAGGAACTGGAAGCACATTTTAGCAGTAAAGGTCGCAGTGGAAAAACCGTTACTATTATTAAAGGTTTTCAAGGTACTAATGACGATTTAGTAATTCTTGGAAAGAAACTGAAGAAAAAATGTGGAGTTGGTGGTTCAGCAAAAGATGGTGAGATTATTATTCAGGGAGATGATCGTGAAAAAATTATGGAACTCCTTAGAAAAGATGGATACAACGTAAAACGGGTAGGTGGTTAATTTTCATCTATTTTAAATTCCCCCTATGACTAATACGGCCTTGCATATTATAAATGGTGATAGTTTAACCGAACAGGTTGAAGCTCTTGATCTCCCAGGACAAATTATTGTCTGGCGGGAATTATTGTGTGAAGGTCCTTGCACAAAGGAAGTAGGTTCAAATAAATTTATTAAACAGAGACAGAAATTTTTAAAAGAGGCTTATAATATTTCTGCTGAAAATTACCAGGAAAGATTTGTAACTCAACTTAGCAAATTGAAAGAAGCTAAAAATTATGATCACGTAGTACTCTGGTTTGAATTTGATCTATTTTGTCACATAAATATGTTGGCTGCTATAAGTTTTTATATGGAACATAAGCCGAAGGTTCCTTTCTACCTGGTTTGCAGTAAACGTCTTAAAGGGGAAGATGAGTTTCTACCTCTTTCCAGTCTTTCAGAAAAACATCTACTCAACCATTTTAAGCATAAAATTGAATTAAAAGAAGAAGACCTCGAAATAGCTTCTTTAGTTTGGGAACTTTATTGCGGTAACGACCCTATGAAACTCAAGAAACAAATAAAGAAAACTTCAAATTTTGAATATCTTTCCAGTTGCATTAGGGCGCATATTGAGCGCTTTCCAAATAGTAAAACAGGAATTAATTCGCTAGAAAGAAACGTACTAAAACTAATAGAAAATCAGCAGATTGCTTCAATTAATCAATTACTGGGATATGCTTTGCAATATCAGGGTTATTATGGCTATAGTGACTCTCAAATGGAAAGAGTATTAAAAAAGTTAACTATTTTTTATAGCCTTGAAAATAACAAGGTTATTCTAACGCAAAAGGGCCAGGATGTTCTAAATTCTAAGAAGAATTTCTACCAGGAACTTAAGAATGAAGATTGTTTGGGAGGAGCTCGTGTTTTTGATTTCTTATATGACTCCGATTCTCACAAGGTTCTAAAATTATAATATGCCAATAAAAGCATCAGAATTTATTCAGAATAGTGATGGTAGTGTTTACCATTTAAATTTATTACCAGAGCATCTCGCAGATACCGTTATCACTGTAGGTGATCCAGATCGTGTAGCAAGGGTGACAAGGCATTTTGATAAAATTGAATTCAAAGTAAGTAAGCGTGAATTCCATACGCAAACCGGGATTTACAAGGGAAAACGCATAAGCGTGATTTCAACAGGTATTGGGCCAGATAATATTGATATTGTAATCAACGAACTGGACGCTTTGGTTAATATAGATTTTAAAACCCGGGAGCTAAAAGAAAAAACTAAAAGTCTCGATATTATTAGAATTGGCACTACCGGCTCTATTCAGGAGGAAATTCCTGTTGATTCTTTTTTAATTAGTGAAAGTGCTATTGGATTTGACGGACTTCTTCACTTTTATGAGAGTGAACATATTCAAAACCTTGAATTTACTGAAGCTTTCATTAAACACTTAAATTGGTTTAAAAAGAAGGCATCGCCGTATGTAGTAGATGGCAGTAAATCTCTTATAAATCGTTTGGAAAGTAGCAACATTCATAAAGGTGTTACGGGAACAAATATCGGATTTTATGGGCCTCAGGGAAGAATTTTGCGCTTAGCGCTTCAGGATAATGAAATGAATGATAAACTTTCTTCTTTTTCATTCGAAAATAAGAAAATAACAAATCTGGAGATGGAAACTTCAGCCATCTATGGATTATCTAAATTAATGGGTCACCACGCAATTTCTATGAATGCTATAATAGCGAATCGCCCGGCCGGAACTTTTTCTAAAAATCCGAAGAAAACAGTAGAAGATTTAATTGCCTACACTTTGGAAAGTCTTATTAAATAAATTAATTAAAATTTTATAATTTATTAAGTCTCGCTTAGAGTGCATTTAACACAAAATTAAAAGCAGTCCTCTTTCCTTATTTGTATTTTTGATTAAACCACTAACCAATAATGCAGGAACCACAGGAAATCCCATTAAGACATAGAGATCTTAACTGGTTGAGCTTTAACGCAAGAGTATTACAGGAGGCAGAAGATAAGATCAATCCGCTTTACGAGCGGATTCGTTTTTTAGCCATTTTCTCTTCAAATTTAGACGAATACTTTAGAGTAAGAGTTTCACAGCTTAGGCAAATGAAGCGTGTAGAAAAAAGCATTAGAAAAAAGCTCGCCCTGAAGCCTTCAAAAACTACTAAAGAAATTCTTGAAGAGGTTAAAATTCAGCAGCATAAATTTGGAGAGATTTATCAAAAGCAAATATTGCCCGAATTAGCAAAAAACGGGATCTATTTAATTGATGCCGAACATTTTAATAAACTTCAGCAGGAATTCTCAGCTAAATATTTTCAGGAAAAAGTTAAAGCACATATAAACCCCGAGATCATTGATCTTGATAAAGAGAACGAGCTTTTCTTACAGAATGCTGAATTATACCTAGTGGTAAGTTTTGCCAATAAAGATAAACTGGGGATTGTAAATATTCCTGTTGATACCTGCGGAAGGTTTGTAAAACTGGAAGGTGATGGCGAAGAAAATTCAATTACTTACCTGGACGAAATTATTAGAAGTCAGGTTGGATCTATCTTTGAGAATAATGATATTGATGGGGTTTATGAAATTAAACTTTCGCGGGATGCTGAACTTTACATTGAAGATAAATATGAAGGAGTTTTAGCTGAAAAAATATACGATTCTCTCGCGCAAAGAACCGATGGCCAGCCTACCCGATTATTATATGATGCAGAAATGCCCCATGAGCTTCACAAAAAAGTAAGAAAACTCCTGAAGTTAGGTAAAATTGACATGATGCCTGGAGGGAAATATCATAATTTCAATGATTTTTTCTCTTTTCCAGATCCTACAAATAATGCAGAGCTACATTATGAAAAATTGCCAGAAATAGCCCACAAAGTGATATCAAAATCCAAAAACTATTTTGATACTATTTCAGAAAAAGACCAGGCTGTTCATTTTCCGTACATGTCTTTTGCTTATGTAGAGAATTTTCTAGAACAGGCGGTAAGTGACAAAGATGTTACTGCTATAAAAATTTCCCTTTACCGGGTAGCAGATGAATCTAGATTAACAAGTTTACTTTTAAAAGCTCTAGAAAACGGAAAACAGGTTACGGTTTTCGTGGAAGCCAAAGCCAGGTTTGATGAAGAAAATAATATTATTTGGGGTCGAAAATTTGAGGAAAAAGGAGCTAATGTTATATACTCCTATCCAAAGATAAAGGTGCATTCCAAAATTATGCTAATCCAGCGTATGGAAGGCGAAGACCTGGTTAATTATTCTTATATAGGAACGGGTAATTTTAATAGTGAAACCTCAAAAATTTATTGTGACCACGCAATTTTCACCTCTAATAAACAAATTGCGAAAGAACTATCCCGACTATTTAAAGTGCTGGAGGGAGAATTAATTATTCCGAGGGAAAAAAACTTACTAATTTCCCCTTTTTCTACCCGCCAGGAATTTATTAAATTAATCTATAACGAAATCGACCTGGCACGAGATGGTAAAAAAGCGAAAATAACCGCTAAAATGAACAGTCTCGAAGATCCAGAAATGATAGATTTACTCTACAAAGCAAGTAGCGCAGGAGTAGAAATAAGATTATTAGTTAGAGGATTTACCTGTTTAATTCCCGGCGTCAAAGGTTTAAGTGAAAATATTTATATTACCAGTATTGTAGATAGATATTTAGAGCACGGCAGAATTTATATTTTCGAAAATGGTGGCGATGAGAAAATTTATTATGGAAGTGCAGATTGGATGTCTCGTAATCTCTCCCGCCGAATAGAAGTGCTCTCCCCTATTCTGGATAAAGATGTAGCGCAGGAATTTAAAGAAATTCTTGAAATTCAGCTTAATGATAATGTAAAGGCCAGAATTCAGGATGCTGATGAAAAAAATGAGTATGTAAATAGGAGTAAAAGTGAGAGCCCAGTTAGGTCACAATACGAAATTTACAATTACTTAAAAGAGAAGCACAGTTTATAAATAAGCTTAAAGAGCTTCGATAATTATTGCAATGCTCAACGGATTACATAAAACCAATCATAAAATTTAAATATTCATATGAAAACTATAAAAGTAGGTGGTGTACCAGAACATTTTAATCTTCCATGGCACTTATGTATTGAAGAAAAACTTTTTGAGAATGCCGGGTTAAATGTAATATGGAAAGATTTTCCCGGTGGTACCGGCGCAATGAATAGAGCCTTACGTTCTGGAGAAATTGATATTGCAGTAATTCTTACTGAAGGTTTTTTAAAAGACGTTATTTCAAGTAATGAAAGCAAAATTATACAAACATATATTGGCTCTCCTTTGGTATGGGGAATTCACGTTGCAGCGGGTTCTAAATATAAATCTGTAGAGGAACTAAAAAATACGAAAGCGGCGATTAGCCGAAAAGGTTCAGGTTCTCATTTAATGGCTTATGTGAATGCTCAAAATCACGAGTGGGATACCGATGATCTTCAATTTGAAATAGTAAATGATCTTGACGGTGCCATAGATGCCTTAACAGAAGATAGAGCCCAATATTTTATGTGGGAACATTTTACCACCAAACCCCTTGTAGATAAACGCATTTTCAGAAGACTTGCCGATTGTCCTACGCCCTGGCCTTGTTTCGTCATTGCTGCCAGGAACGAGAGTTTAAAAAATGAACCAGCCCGAATTAAAAAAATGCTGGAAATTTTAAATAAGGAAACAAAACGCTTTAAAGAGTTCCCTAAGATTGCAGAAAAATTAGCAGAAAAATACGATCAGCGATTAGAAGACATTCAACAGTGGTTAGAAATTACAAGCTGGAGCCAGGAGCAAATTACTGAAGAGGAAGTAGAAAAAGTACAGGATAAATTATTAGAACTTAATTTAATTTCAAAAAAACAGGCAAATTCCGAATTTATTCATAATTTGTAGCCATTATTCATCAATCATTCCCCATTTAAATGAAAAACTTATTTTTAGTTGCCTTTCTACTTATCTCATCAATTAATTTCGCCCAGGATTCACAAACCAATGAAACCACTGAACCAGAAAAAAGAGACATTACACAAAATGAATTGAGCATTGGTGCGCTCAACCTTGTTGCCTTTGGCGCTTTAGACCTCACTTACGAAAGAATTATAGATCAAAATTCCAGCTGGGCTGTAGAAGCTTTTATTAAAGCCTTAGATCGTGACAATGAAAGTATTAATGATGCTTTCTATAAAGATTTTTCGCTAACTGGAAAATATAAATATTTCTTTGGAGAACGCTATGCCCGTGGATTTTATGTTCACGGTTTTGGGATGCTTTCCAGCGGGGAATATGAAAGTAACTATTATTATGATTCTAATAGCTATAACGGTTATTATGAGTATGAAGATTATACCGATTTCGCCCTTGGCTTCGGTGTAGGTGGTAAATTCGTTTCTTCGGGTGGGTTTTTCTTAGACCTTGGTACCGGTATTGGCAGAAATTTACTAAACAATGATTCCCCTACCATTGTAGGGCAATTTAACGTAAATCTTGGGTTTAGATTCTAGATTACCAATCTATGGTTGGTTTACCATTTTCTTTTAGATATTCGTTTGCTTTACTGAAATGTTTATTCCCAAACCAATAACCACGG
The DNA here is from genome assembly GCF_000745315.1 of Salegentibacter sp. Hel_I_6. Classification (NCBI taxonomy): domain Bacteria; kingdom Pseudomonadati; phylum Bacteroidota; class Flavobacteriia; order Flavobacteriales; family Flavobacteriaceae; genus Salegentibacter; species Salegentibacter sp. Hel_I_6. Next base: position 4,106,756 of record NZ_JQNQ01000001.1, read on the forward strand.
TTTGCGCTTAAAGGCGATGGATGACCGCTGGTTAATATAAGATGTTTAGAGGAGTCAATTTTGGCTCCTTTCTTTTTGGCATAACCACCCCAAAGTAAGAAAACCACATTTTCTTTTTCCGCTGAAATTATTTCAATAATCCTATCGGTAAATTGCTCCCAGCCCTTTTTTTGGTGTGAGCCCGCCTGGTGCGCCCTAACAGTTAAAGTAGCATTTAGTAATAATACCCCCTGATCTGCCCAGCGTTCTAAATTACCAGATTGTGGTACGGGCTTTTCAAGATCATCATTAATTTCTTTAAAGATATTTTGAAGGGATGGCGGAGATTGAATTCCATCATTTACCGAAAAGCAGAGTCCGTTGGCCTGCCCTGGGCCGTGATAAGGATCCTGGCCTAAAATTACAACCTTTGTGTTGGGAAAAGTGGCGTGTTCAAATGCCGAAAAAATATCTTTGCCTTTGGGATAGCAAGTGTATTCGGTATATTCGGTTTTTACGAATTCAACCAGATTTTTAAAATAATCCTTTTCAAATTCTTCGGCCAGTTCTTTTTTCCAGCTGGGGTGTATATCTACCTTCATTTTAATTAAGTAAATTTGCAGAACCTCAAAAGTAGGGAAATTTATTTATGATTAAAATTGCAGCAAAAAGCCTTATAGATCTTGAATTTCCAGTTGTTTGCCAACAAATTTCAGATTTGTGCATCACAGGACCGGGAAAAGAGAAAGCTTTAAAACTTCAGCCTTATAAAACCGGAAAAAAGACACTCTTTGGACTTCACCAAACCAATGAGTATGTAAGTTCAAAAACCCGGGAAAGCCGAATTCCAAATCACGGATTTGATGCTATCAAGAATGAATTACGAACCTTAGAAATTGAAGATTCTATTCTGGAAATTGGAAGTTTCAGAAAAATTGGCAGCCTTTCAGAAACCGTAAATACCCAGATTAAGTTTTTTAGAAAATTCCAGGAATATTATCCCAGTTTATATGAAACTACTGCCGAAATAGAATATACCACCGAGATTGTAGATAGTATTGGTGCGGTGATCAATAAATTTGGCGAGTTAAAAGATGATGCCACGCCACATTTACAGCAAATTAGACGATCTATAAATCAGGTAAAGGGTCAAATTAACTCTAGTTTTGCTAAGGCGCTTACCACCTATCATAACTATGGATATTTAGATGAAATTCGTGAAAGTGTAGTAGAAAATGTGAGAGTACTCGCCGTATCTGCAATGCATAGGCGAAAAGTTAAAGGTGGAATTTTAGGAAATTCCAAAACCGGTAGTATTGTATATATTCAGCCAGAAGCTACTTATCAATATACCCGTGAGCTTAATAACCTTGAATATGAAGAAAAAGAGGAAATAAAACGAATATTAAAAGAGCTCACGAATAAAATAAGACCGTTTAAGCCACTTTTAATAGATTATCAAAACTTACTCTGCGAAATAGATGTAATTGCGGCTAAAGCAAAATATGCTGAATTGACTAATGGTTTATTACCTAAAATCACTAAAGAGCGAGAACTTCAGCTCAAAGAAGCTTACCACCCACTACTCTATTTAAGTAACAAGAAAAAAGGTGATAAAACTTATCCTCAGAGTATAGAATTAGCAAAAGACAATAGGATCATCGTGATTTCGGGACCTAATGCCGGTGGAAAAAGTATTACCTTAAAAACAGTAGGTTTACTACAAATAATGCTACAAAGTGGAATTCTAGTACCTGTACACGAATATAGCAGAATGTGCTTATTTGAAAAAATACTTACAGATATTGGTGACAATCAATCTATAGAAAATCATTTAAGTACCTATAGCTACCGACTCAAGAATATGAATTATTTCCTTCGGAAATGTGACGATAGAACACTCTTCTTAATCGATGAATTTGGTACCGGAAGTGATCCTGAACTCGGTGGCGCATTAGCTGAAACCTTCCTGGAAGTTTTTTATGAAAAGGAATCTTTTGGAATTTTGACTACACATTATGCGAATTTAAAGAAACTGGCTAACGAGATGCCAAATATGAGCAATGCCAATATGCTATTTGACTCAAATAGTCTGGAGCCCATCTATAAACTTCAGGTTGGGGAAGCCGGGAGTTCCTTTACTTTTGAAGTTGCTCAAAAAAACGGCATTCCTTATAGTTTGATAAATAGATCTCGGAAAAAAGTTGAAAAAGGAAAAATAAGGTTTGACAGGAGCATAGCAAAACTTCAGCAGGAACGTTCTAAACTTCAAAAAACCACAGATTCTCTAAAGACCAAAGAGCAGAAAGCAGCCCAGGAAAAAGATAAGTTGGAAGAAACTAACAGCAGGATTCAGCAGAAACTCGAAAGCTATCAGGAATTGTATGATAGCAACCAGCGACTCATTTACATGGGGCAAAAAATCAATGAACTTAGCGAAAAGTATTTTGAGAATAAAAAGAAGAAAGAGCTAATTGGAGAGTTCCTGAAGTTTGTAGAGATAGAAAATTCTAAACGTAAGAAAGAATCAGCCAAGCAGCGAAAAATTCAGAAAGAAAAAGAGAAAAAAGTTCAGCAGGAAGTTAAAAAAGAGGTTTCTGTAATTCGGAAAAAGAAGAAAGAAGAGAAAGCAAAAGTTTCTGAAAAAGAGCGTCAGGAAGCGAATAAACCTAAGATTCCGCCTAAAATTGGAGATAGAGTGCGATTAGAAGGTAGCCGATCTGTTGGCACTTTAGATAAAATTGAAAAAGGAAAAGCTATAATCAACTACGGAATGTTCACCACACAGGTTGATGTGGAAAAACTGGAACTGGTACAGGCAATGAAAAAGAAATAACTATGGAACTTCCAAAAGATAAAAAAATCATTCTTTTTGACGGCGTGTGTAATCTATGCAATGATGCTGTGACTTTTATAATTAAGCACGATAAAAAAGATACCTTCCGCTTTGCCTCACTACAAAGTGAAATTGGAAAAAAACTCGTAGTAGAGCGCGGGATGGATCCTGAAGAACTGGATTCCATAATTCTGATTGATCCCGGCGTGGCTTATTACCAGAAATCTACCGCTGCCCTCGAAATTTCCAGAGAACTTTCAGGTGGCTATTCCTTCTTAAAAAACTTTCTTTTTATTCCTGAAGGATTACGGGACGGACTCTATAATTTTGTTGCTAATAACCGCTACAAATGGTATGGAAAAAAGGAATCATGTATGATTCCAACTCCGGAATTAAAATCTAAATTTCTGGGTTAAGCTTTTTCCTGCACTTTTTTCTCTTCCGCTTCATTATTTTCTGGGTGATAATCATCATCCCATTCTTTCACGTTAGGAGGTCCCATTTTATCTACAGATTTTGCTACCATTAAAGATACAGCTGCATCGCCAGTAACATTCACCATAGTTCTACACATATCAAGAGGTCTATCTACCGCAAATATTAGCGCTAATCCGGCTTCAGGAATACCGGCCTGAGCCAGTACAATTACTAACATTACCATTCCAGCCCCGGGTACAGCCGCTGAACCGATAGAAGCCAAAGTAGCCGTAGCGATTATCCCAAGTTGTGCTCCAATACTAAGATCCATACCAAAAGCCTGGGCAATAAACACTGCAGCAACAGCCTGGTAAAGACTGGTTCCATCCATATTTATCGTAGCTCCAATTGGTAAGACAAAGCTGGATACTTCCCTGCTAACACCCATATGCTCTTCTACCCTTTCCATAGTTACCGGTAAAGTTGCGGCACTTGAACTTGTTGAAAAAGCAAGTAATTGAGCCGGTGCAATTCCGTTTACAAAGAAAGAGGGTTTGTTTTTAGTCACAATCCATACTAGTAGGATATAGAATCCAATCATTAATGCCAAACCAAGTAAAACAGTTACGCCGTACATCGCCAAGGCGGCAAAGAGATCGGTACTTGGCGATTCTACAACTAACGCAGCCAAAAGTGCAAATACACCATAAGGTGCCGCTAGCATAATAAGATCTATCATTTTAAGGATAACCTCATTAAAGCCATCAAAGAAATCTTTAACCGGTTTTGCGGCCTTCTCTGGAATAAGAATTAATCCAATTCCGAAGAAAATAGCGAAGAAAATCACCTGTAACATATTGGCGTTATCCCCTGCCGCAGCAAAAATATTTTCAGGAACAATATCTTCCAAAGCCTGCAAAGGTCCAGATTCCCGTTGTTGATCGGCAGTAGCTTTAACACCGGAAGCATCGCCCTCATAGCTTGTAATAAGATCTTGTTGAGTTTCTTCGGAAATTGCGTTACCTGGTTTTATAAGGTTAACCATTCCAAGACCTATAGTTACCGCAACAATAGTGGTCAATATATAAATTCCAATGGTACGCGCTCCCATTTTTGAAAGCTTGGAAATGTCTTTTAAATCTGAAATTCCTTTTACCAAAGAAGCCAAAATAAGCGGCACTGCAATAAGTTTCAAAGCATTGATAAATATATTCCCGAAGGGTTTTATCCAATCTCCAATAAACTTAGATCCCCAGCTAAAATTAGTAAGAATAAGGGCAAAAATAACTCCGGCAGCCATTCCAAGTAAAATCTGCCAGTGCAGTGCAAGTTTTTTCATGCTAAGTAAATTTCAGTATTTAAATCTATTAAATTTTTGAACTTTTATTCTGCAGTAAATAATCGGCAATTACCAGTGCTGCCATTGCTTCAACAATGGGCACCGCGCGTGGTACAACGCAAGGATCGTGTCTACCTTTTCCCTGCATTTCAACATTTTCGCCCTGCTTATTTATGGTATTTTGTTTCTGCATTATCGTAGCCACAGGTTTGAAAGCTACGTTAAAATAAATATCCATTCCATTAGAAATACCGCCCTGTATCCCGCCACTCAAATTGGTTTTGGTAGTTCCATCTTCATTAAACAGGTCATTATGCTCGCTGCCTTTCATTTTGGTTCCTTCAAAACCACTACCATATTCAAATCCTTTTACCGCATTAATTGAAAGCATAGCTTTACCAAGATCGGCGTGAAGTTTATCAAAAACCGGTTCTCCCAGGCCTTTTGGCATATTTTTGATCACACACTGCACGGTACCACCCACGGTGTCACCTTCTTTTCTAATTTGCTTGATATAATCTTCCATCTTTTCTGCGGAAGCAGGATCTGGACACCGCACGGCGTTTGTTTCAATAAGACTAAAATCCAGTTCTTTAATATCTTTATCCAACGCTATTTTTCCTACGGAAGCTGTATAGGCATTAAATTGAATATCTTTTAAAAATTGTTTTGCAACCGCGCCAGCCACTACCCTACAGGCAGTTTCTCTTGCTGAAGATCTACCGCCACCTCTATAATCACGTATTCCATACTTTTCATCGTAAGTATAATCGGCGTGACTGGGACGATAGGAATCTTTTATATGTGAATAATCTTTAGATTTTTGATTGGCATTTTTAATCACAAAACCAATAGGAGTTCCGGTGGTTTCCTCCTCAAATATCCCTGAATAAAACTCCACGGTATCGGGTTCTTTTCTTTGGGTCACAATAGCCGATTGGCCGGGTTTCCTGCGATTTAGTTCGTTTTGAATCTTTTCGAGATCCAGCTTTATTCCGGCCGGGCATCCGTCAATAATTCCTCCAATGGCCTGCCCATGGGATTCTCCAAATGTGGTGAGTTTAAAAAGTTTTCCGAAGGAATTTCCTGCCATTTTAATGATTTTGAACAAATGTAATTTTTTCAGGCAATATTTGAAAATGTATGTTGACTTAATATTAACCTAACAAATGCTAAACAAATTAATGATTTAATAAATATTCAATAAAATTAATTGAAGGTGTTTATGATAAGAATCCTGGTTCTTTGTATACAAACGAAACCTAAGCAATTGTCAAAGAAAAGAAGACCAGAGATAGTCGTAATTTCAGATGTACACCTTGGCACCTTTGGTGCTCACGCTGCAGAACTTAGTGAATACCTGGAAAATATTCAGCCTAAAAAACTGGTATTAAATGGTGATTTTATTGATATATGGCAATTTAAGAAAAGTTATTTTCCAAAATCCCATCTTGAAGTTATTAAGAAAATCATTGATCTAAGCACTAGCGGAACCGAAGTAATATATATCACTGGAAACCACGATGAATTCCTAAGAAAGTTTAGCGACACCCAAATTGGAGATTTACGAATTACCGATAAATTAGTACTGGAATTAGATGGTAAGAAAGCCTGGTTTTTTCACGGAGATGTATTTGATGTTGGAATTCATAAAGCCAAATGGCTCGCTAAACTTGGTGGTTGGGGATATGACTTATTGATTCTTATTAATCGGTTTTTGAATCATATTTTAGTGAAATTGGGTAAAAAGAAATATTCGCTTTCAAAAAAAATTAAGGACAGTGTAAAAAATGCAGGAAAATTTATAGACAGATTTGAAAAAACCGTTTCAGATCTGGCTATTGAAAATGGCTATAAATATGTTATTTGCGGGCATATTCATCAACCTAAAATGATTAGAAAAACTAATAAAAAAGGTACTTGTTTATATTTAAATTCAGGCGATTGGGTGGAGAATTTAAGCGCCTTGGAATATGAAAATAAGAAATGGAAACTGACTTACTTTAATGAAACCCAGGAACCATCAATCAGTAGCGAAAAACCTTTATTGGCAGCAATAACTGTAGTTGGTAAAGAAATTATACCAACGCCTCCCTTAAAATCGTAACCGGATGTTTAGCAGTGCGTTTTGTACCGTCAAAAATTTGATGACGGCAACTAGTACCATTTGCCGAGATGATCGTTTCTTTGGGAGCTTTTCTAACCGCAGGGAACAATGTTTGTTCGCCAATATTTATACTAATTTCGTAGTGTTCCTTTTCATAACCAAAAGAACCCGCCATTCCACAACAACCTGATGGAATTATACTCACTTTAAAATTCTTAGGGAGGTTTAAAACATCAAAAGTTATCGCCGTATTAGAAAGTGCCTTTTGGTGACAATGCCCGTGAACTTTAATATTTTTTTCCGCTGAAGTAAACTGTTCTGGTTTAATATTGCCTAAAGCGATTTCCTTTTTCAAGAATTCTTCAATTATAAAAGAGTTCTTTGCAAGGTTTTCTGCTTCGAGTTTATGATCTGCAAGGCGCAAATATTCATCTCTAAAAGTCAGAATAGCTGAAGGTTCAAGCCCTATAAGGGGTGTCTCTTCAGAAATAATATCTTTAAAAATATTGATGTTTTTATTCGCAAAAACTTTAGCTTCTTCCAGGAAACCTTTAGAAATATGGCTTCTACCGCTTTCTTCGTGTTTTACAAATTCTATTCGGTAATTGAGTTTATACAATAACTCCAAAGCGTCTATGCCAATATCTGAATCCAGGAAATTAGTAAATTCATCATTAAAGAAATAAACTGTTTTTAAAGGTTTTTCTATCTGAAAACGCTTCTTATTTTTTTGATAATAATTGGCCAGCGTTTGTTTTGCTAAAATCGGCAAACTTCGTTCTGGCGCCACGCCCATCATTTTTTTTGCAATTCCAGAAGTCACCGAATTTTTAAAGAAAAAATTGGCAAGTCCGGGTGTTTTTGAAGCAAATTCGTTCATTTTGCCATTATTTGCAAAAGCTTTACTCCGCAAAGATTTTCCGTTTGCCTTTTGATATTGGTACTGAAATTCGGCTTTTAAGGCAGCAACATCTACACTGGATGGGCATTCGCTTTTACAGCCTTTGCAGCTAATACAAAGATCAAAAGCTTCTTTTAATTCTTTATTATTAAATTTATTCGGTTTATCTGAATTGGTTAAAAATTCCCGTAATGCATTTGCCCGTGCGCGTGTAGTATCTTTTTCGTCTTTCGTAGCTCTATAGCTGGGACACATCGTTCCACCCGCTTCTGCAGATTTTCTGCAATCTCCACTCCCATTACATTTTTCAGCAAGTTTTAAAATCCCTTCAGATTCAGAGAAATCCATTAAGGTAGAAATTTCCGGCTCTTTCCTATCAACTTCATACCTAAGTGAGGTATCCATAGGAGCAGTATCTGTAATTTTTCCCGGGTTAAAAATATTATTAGGATCAAAGGTGAATTTAATATCCCTAAGCATCTGGTAATTTTTAGCACCAATCATCATTTCAATGAATTCAGCTCTTACTCTACCATCGCCGTGTTCTCCACTTAAAGAGCCGTTGTATTTTTTCACCAATTTGGCAACATCAGTGGTAATGCTTCGAAAAAGCTTTACATCTTCAGACTTCTTTAAATTTAAAATTGGACGTAAATGAATTTCACCAGCACCGGCGTGTGCATAATACACTGCATCCTGCTTGTATTTCTTCATTATTTCAGCAAATTCTGCTATATAATCGGCAAGGAACGGGATTGCAACGGCTGTATCTTCAATACAGGCTACGGCTTTTTTATCACCTATTATATTTCCTAATAACCCAAGCCCCGCCTTACGCAACTCCATCGCCAGTTCTATTTGGTCACCCATTAGAACGGGATAAGCATAACTTAAATTAGAAGCTTTTAAAGTTTCTAAAACCTCCTGACTCTGTTTTTGAACATCTTCAGCGGTATTTGCCCTTATCTCCAGCATTAAAATCGCTTTGGGATCTCCTTCGATAAAAAAGCGATTTTCTTTGTATTTCAGGTTTTGCTTAGTGCAATCAAGAATGGTTTTATCCATCATTTCGCAGGTAAACAGGGAATGTTTCATCACCGGAACTACGGCTTGCATACAACTTTCTATACTATCAAAATGCGCTGCGATCATAGCTGCTTCGGGAGGCTGAAGGTCGTCAAGCTTTAGCGTGATCTCTGTTGTAAAAGCCAAAGTACCTTCACTTCCGCATAGTAATTTGCATAAGTTTAAAGGCTCGGTAGAATCTTCTGAAAATACTTCAGCATAAAGCAATTCATCTATCGCGTAGCCGGTATTTCTTCGGTGTAAACTTTTTGGTGGGAATTTTTCAATAAGCTCATTTTTATTTTCTTCTGAAGATAAATGTTTATGAATATTTCTATAAATCTCGCCTTCAAGGTTTTCAAGTTTTAATTTTTGTTGAAATTCCTTTGAAGAAATATCTCTAAATTCAGCTTCACTCCCATCGCTTAAAATTGTTTTCAGCGAAACTAATTTTTCCCGCGTTGTTCCATATTTAATAGAAGTAGTCCCGCTGGAATTATTACCTACCATACCACCAATCATACAACGGTTGGAAGTTGAAGTATTAGGGCCAAAAAAAAGACCATATTCGTGTAAAACTCGATTTAAATCGTCGCGAATTACTCCCGGCTGCAAAGTAACAGTTTTGGCATCGCTATCAACACTTATAATTTTTGTAAAATGTTTGGAAACATCTACCACAATTCCATCGCCCACACATTGGCCTGCAAGGGAAGTTCCCGCAGTTCTTGGGATTAAAGAAGTTTTTTGGTCTTTTGCAAAATTTATAAGTTTCTTTAAATCATTTTCGCTTTTTGGGTAACAAACTGCAAGTGGCATTTCACGATAAACCGAAGCATCTGTAGCGAAAATAGAACGCCATAATTTATCGTCATATAATTGACCGTCAATTTCTTGTACTAGTTGCTCGAGTTTCTCTTTCATAATGCTGGAATAAAAATACAGGATTTCCCCTAAATCGCTTAACAGATTTTTATACAATATTAACAATAGATTGGCTTAACGAGGGGTCTTGATCATTATTTAACATTTAAATTTGCCTACAAATCTAAAAACGCTAACTATGAAAAAATTATTTTTACTTGCCGCTTTTGTATTCGGCGCAACATTTTATAATCAGGCTGAAGCTCAAACAATTTCAGATAATGCACTTGGTTTGAGATTTGGTGGTGGTGACGGTGTAGGAGCTGAAATTTCTTACCAAAGAGCTGTTGGAACCAATAACAACCGTCTGGAATTTGACCTTGGATGGAGAGATAACAGCGACTATGATGCATTTAAACTTACCGGACTGTACCAATGGGTATGGAATATTGAAGGTGGTTTTAACTGGTACGCAGGTGCCGGTGCAGGACTTTTAGGAGTTGATGGCCAAAGAGGAGATAGATTTGATGATGATGGAACTTATCTTTTTCTTGCTGGTGATATAGGTATTGAATACAATTTTGATATCCCATTATTGATTTCCTTAGACTTTAGACCAGAATTTGGATTCTTTAGCGACAATGATGTGCTAAATGAATTCTCCCCAGATATTGCATTAGGTGTGAGATACCAGTTCTAGTACTAGAAGAAATTAAGAAAATAGGCTGTTTAAAAGTTTTTCTAAAGTCAAGCTCGATTAAATTCAAATTGACGGAAAAAGGAAAACTTTTAAACAGTTTTTTTATATCATAGTTTTAGTTTGCAGTGCTTTTTCGTAAATATCTTCATAAAGCGGCACTACATTTTTAATATCAAATTTCTCTGCAACTTTCCTGGCGTTACTTTTAAATTTTTCCAGAGTTTCATCGTTTTCAAGAATTTTAAGAGCGTTTGCAGCCATTTCCTGAATATCCCCAACATTGCTTAAATAACCTGAAATTCCTTGCTGATTAACCTCAGGAAGTCCCCCTGTATTCGTTGAAATTACTGCCACTCCATTTACCATCGCTTCTAATGCCGAAAGTCCAAAACTTTCTTTTTCTGAAGGCAGTAAAAACAGATCTGAAAAACAAAGAATTTTATCTATTTCATGACTTTGCCCTAAGAACATCACTTTATCTGAAATATTAAGTTCATCTACTAAATCTTCTGCCATTGCCTTTTCTGGACCTTCCCCTACCATCATTAACCTGGCATCAATTTTCTTCTGAACTTCAAAAAAGATCTTGATTACATCATCTATACGTTTCACTTTTCTAAAGTTACTAATGTGCGTGATGATTTTCTCTTTTTTATCGGCCATCATTTCCCGCTGGCAATCAGTAAATTCTTTTTGATCATATTTTCTACAATCAATAAAATTAGGAACTACTTCTATCTCATTTCTAATTTTAAAAGATTTAAGGGTATCTTCTTTAAGACTATTAGAAACGGAAGTCACCACGTCACTGTTATTAATACTAAAAGTAACCGCAGGTTTATAAAAAGGATGATTTCCTACTAAAGTGATATCGGTACCGTGCAAGGTAGTAACCATTGGCAGGTGAACTCCTTCTTCAGCAAGCATTTTTTTCGCCATATAACCCGCATAAGCATGGGGAATTGCATAGTGTACATGTAAAAGTTCTATCCCAAATTGCTTCACCACGTTTACCAACTTGCTACTTAGAGCAAGCTCATAAGGCTGATAATGAAAAAGTGGATATTCTGGTACGTGAACTTCATGAAACCGAACATTACGGGAAAGCTGATCTAAGCGAACAGGTTGGCTGTAAGTCACAAAATGTATTTCGTGACCACGTTTGGCAAGGGCTAAACCCAACTCTGTGGCTACTACTCCACTACCTCCAAAGGTAGGATAACAAACAATGGCTATTTTCATTAAGCTTGGTTTACTCATCAATTAATAGTGCTCACATCAAAAACTTGAATTTTAAGCATCTACTAAAAAGCGATGAAGCCTGAAAAATTTAGGCTAAAAATCTATAGATTCATAAATAACTTCCTGTATTCTTGATCTCACATTTTCCCTTATTAATTTTCTATTAGTAGAATCTGGAAAAGTACGATTAGACAAAAATACATAAACAATTTCTTCTTCGGGGTCTGCCCAGGCAAAGGTGCCTGTAAAGCCACTATGACCAAAACTCTTCATAGATAAACAATTACAGGTTGGGCCCGCACTTCCCAGCTGGGGTTTGTCGAAACCAACGCCGCGTCTTACATTTTTATCACAATAATAACAAGTATTGAATTTTGAAATAGTCTCTTCTTTCAGGTATCGTTTTCCTCCGTAAAGTCCATTATTAAGATAAACGTGCATTATTTTTGCAACATCATTGGCATTACTAAAAAGACCTGCGTGGCCACCAATTCCACCCTGTAAAGCAGCTCCCTGATCATGCACCTCTCCGTGAATAAGTTGTCCCCGCCAAAGTTTATCAACTTCAGTAGGTACAATTTGAGCTAAAGGAAATCTTGCTGTTGGTAAATAACCCGTATGAGTAGCACCTAAAGGCCCGTAAATTTTCTTTTGCGTAAGGTTATGCAGGGTTTGGTTGTAATATCCTTCTAAGTAATATTTCAAAATATAAAACGGAAGATCGCTATATTTATAATCCAGGCTTCGCTCTAAATCACTATCCCTAATTATATTGATAATGGTATCCTGCATATCATTTCTAAGATACATTTCATTAGCTACCCTGGTATTAAAATCGGCTGAAGGAATTTTGTGAAAATAAGTTTCAGAAGGCAGTCTTGTCTTTCGGTCTATAGTATTAATGTGAAATGGAATCCATGCTTTTAATCGTGCATAATGCATAAGCATATCCTGCAACCTCATATTCGCTTTATTTGAGTTCTGAAAAACCGGCATCATCTCTCCCAGCTTACTATCAAAACTAACAATACCTTCCTCCTCCTGTTCCATAATTAGTGGAAGAGTTGCAAGGATTTTAGTTAGAGAGGCAAGGTCGTAAACAGAAGTATCTGAAACTGGTATTTGTTTATCGTAAGTGTGATGTCCAAAATTCTTATTATAAACAACTTTTCCTTTCCTGGCTATTAAAATTTGAGCCCCTGGAGTCATTTCTTTATCTATGGCTTCGGTAATTATGCTGTCTATTCGTCTAAGTTTATAAGAATTTAAACCTACACTTTCCGGTAAACCGTAAGCCAACCTATCTATAGTATTGGTATGATAACCTGTACCTTCTGGAAAATTAGTACCAATACTTACCGGTAGTTTCCCCCTGGCATCAATAGCTCCAAAAATTAATTGAGCGGCTTTTTGTTGGGCTATGGGATGATTTTGGTAATTTACCAAAATACCATCCAACTCGTTTAGTCCGCGTAATTCGTTTAACGCATACGGACTTGAAAAAAGGCTTAATACTGTTTTATTCTCCCTTGAAATTTCATTGATCCAATGCAGCTCCCCGGCTGAAAATTTATAAGAATCCCAGGGGCTATTGTTCGATTTATGATAGCCTAAGATTACCAAATCATAATCCAACAATTTTTCCTGTAAATGATTTAATTTTGTAGCCGAAACCCAATCAATATGTGCATATTTTCTTAGTTCATTTAGAAAAGGACTTCCATCGGCATCACCAAAATTCACATAAGCAATTCTTGAATTAGCTAGATCTTTAATTGGCAATACACCTCTATTGTTCTTAATAAGTGTTAGTGCATTTTCAAAGAGCTCTTCTAATAAAACCTGATCGCGAACGGTATTAAGTTCTTCGGAAATAAAATTTTCCTGAACTGACTCTTGCTGATGCAATCCCACTTTATATTTCGCCTGAAGTATTTTCTTTACTGAATGTACCAATCGCGCCGGACTAATAATATTATTCTTGAATGCATTGATAAGTACTTCAGAAGCTACTTCAACTTTTTCTGGCATTAAAAGCATATCATTTCCGGCTAAAAAGGCTCTCAATTCAGCATCTCCGGGTTGAGCGTTATTCGTGAGACCTTTCATATTTAGCGCATCGGTAAATACAAGGCCTTCAAAATTCATTTTATCTTTTAAGAGATCGGTTACCACAGCTTTAGAAAGAGAGGACGGAGTGTTTTTATTCTCCTGAAGCGCTGGTATATTTAAATGCGCAACCATAATACTGGAAAGGCCCTGGTGAATTAATGGATAATAAGGATAAAGCTCTAAACTATCCAGCCTTTCTTTTGAAAATGGAATTGTAGGTAGAGTTTTGTGAGAATCTGTATCAGTATCGCCGTGACCCGGAAAATGTTTAGCGCTTGATAAGATATCTTCCCGATGCATTCCCTGCATAAATGCCAGGGATTTTTCTGCCACATTTATTTTATTTTCGCCAAAACTGCGATTTCCTATTATTGGGTTGTTAGGGTTGGTATTAATATCCACAACTGGAGCAAAATTAATATGCACTCCCAATCTTTTAGAATGGCGAGAAATTGCAGCTCCTGCTTCTTCTATTAAATTATTATCCTGAATGGCTCCCAAGGTCATATTCCACGGCAATGCAAATGTAGAATCCAGACGCATGGCCAGTCCCCATTCGGCATCCATACCAATAAGAAGCGGAGTTTTAGAAAGATTTTGAAAATCGTTGGTTAAAGCAGCCTGCCTTACCGGGCCTCCTTTTGAAAAAATAATACCACCAATATTTTCTTCAGTAATTTGTTGTTTTGCTTTATTAATATAAGTTTCCCCACTTTCTGAAGAAACACTAATCATAAACAACTGCCCTATTTTTTCTTTAAGGCTCATGGTATTATATACACTATCTACCCACTTTTTTTGTGCTTCAGAATCTTCGGCGAGCAACGGATTATTTTGCGCAGAAAGATTGGAATAAACAAAAAGAAAGCAGGTTAAGAGTAAGATTTTGGGATTAAGAATATGCTTCATTAATTAAGGAAACGCTTATGCCAACTTTCAGATGCAGGAACTTCCCAATCTGAAAGAAATTCAGCTTTATTATTTACCAAATTATTAAAAACAATAGTTTTAGGAGATACCGCCTTTTCTTTGGCCATTTTTCTAAAATCTGAAAGTGTTTTGTAGGCTATGAATTCTCCCTGCTTATAGGAAACGTTCATTTTATCTAATAAGTCTACATCAAATTCCTTTTCCAATTGTTGAATAAAATGTACAGATGCATCTATAGAACAACCGGTAGCAGCATTAACTTGCTGATCTAAGGCCAAAATAATAAATCGTTTGTATTTTATGAGATAACCGGCTTGTAAATCGGCTCCATGGGCAGTCCATTTTGTAACGAACTGGTCTAAACGGGATTGTATCTCTTCGATTTCTTCTGTAGTAAAAGAACGATTTGCCTGGTATATCCAAACCCTGGAATTGTCGGGTAGATTTTCGAATGGTACTAACATATATTGCTGAAATTAAATTTTCCTCACTGATCGAGATCGAATTAGAGACCCGATATCTATTGGAATATTTTAAAATTAAACTTTCTTAAACGTCTTTAAAGGTATAGTACAAAACTAATTGATTTAGCACTTGCCTCAAATATAGTTTTCGCATTTAACGTTTCAATTTTTCCAGTAAAACTTAAACTCTAAATGCTAAAAAGCCTGAGAAAATCCCAGGCTTTTAATTTTGATATTTTTTACTAAAATCTAATTAAAGATCGTGGGCATTGGCAATAAGTTCTGCCACATCCATTACAGCTACACTATCTTCTTTGTTCGTTCCTTTCACACCATCTGTCATCATAGTGTTGCAAAACGGGCAACCGGCAGCAATTACTTCTGGTTTAACCTCCATGGCCTGTTCGGTTCTTTCAATATTAACGTCTTTGTTTCCAGGCTCAGGCTCTTTAAACATTTGTCCTCCACCTGCACCGCAACAAAGTCCGTTAGATTTACACTTGCGCATTTCTACAAGTTCTACTTCCAACTTTCTAAGCAAATCCCGCGGAGCTTCATATTCACCATTAGCGCGACCCAAATAACATGGATCGTGAAAAGTGATACGTTTTCCTTTAAATTTTCCTCCCTCAACCTTTAATTTCCCTTCATTTAGAAGAGTTTTTAAAAATTGCGTATGGTGCATTACTTCGTAATTTCCGCCAAGCGCAGGATATTCATTTTTTATAGTGTTAAAACAATGCGGACAAGCCGTCACTACTTTTTCAATTTCATAACCATTAAGGACTTCGATATTTGTGGCAGCCTGCATTTGGAATAGAAACTCATTCCCTGCCCTTTTAGCAGGATCCCCGGTACAACTTTCCTCAGTTCCAAGAACAGCGAAATCAACGCCAGCTTCGTGCAATAATTTCACAAAAGCTTTGGTGATTTTTTTTGCCCTATCATCAAAACTACCTGCGCAACCAACCCAAAATAAAACTTCTGGTTTTTTGCCTTCAGCCATATATTCGGCCATTGTGGGTACTTTTAATGCTTCTGCCATATCTATTTCTTTTAATTTTATTGGTAAGACCTATTAGAGTCCTGTATTCAAAAAATATTTCGTTTGCTATAAGAAAAGTTTAATTCTCTTTAGCCCAGTTTAATCTGTCTTGTTGGTTATAAGGCCAGGGCGCTCCATTATTTTCAATATTAGTCATTGCAATTGCAAGTTCGTTTGGAGCAGCACTTTCTTCCATTACTAAATAACGACGCATATCTAAAATTATAGAAAGCGGATCTATACCTACCGGACAGGCTTCTACACATGCATTACATGTGGTGCACGCCCAAAGCTCTTCCCTTAGTATAAAATCGTCCAGCAATTGCTTACCATTATCTTCGTATTTTCCTTTGGTGTTGATAATATCCCCAACTTCTTCCAGCCTATCACGGGTGTCCATCATAATCTTTCTAGGCGAAAGTTTTTTACCGGTTTGGTTCGCAGGACATTCTGCAGTACATCTTCCGCACTCGGTACAGGTATAAGAATTTAATAATTGCACCTGGTTTAGATCGAAAACATCTGAAGCTCCAAATTTCGCGGGATCTGCACCTTCTTCTTCTTCAGCAGGAGCTGCAAAAGGATCGGCATCAGGATCCATCATTAATTTAACTTCGTCTGTCACAGATTGCAAATTATCCATTTCCCCCTGTGGTTGAAGTTTTGAAAAATAAACATTAGGAAATGCAAGTAAAATATGCAGGTGTTTTGAGTAATAGAGATAATTTAAGAAGAAAAGAATTCCCAAAATATGTAACCACCAGGCGGCTCTTTCGATTATGATAAGCGTTGCATTGCTCATTCCATCAAAAATAGGCAGTAGAAACTGACTTATTGGAAAGCTACCAACTATTCCGGCTTCACTTGCATAATGTGGAGCGCCATTAAGTTGAAGCTGATAATCTGTAGCATTCATTACCAGGAAAAGTACCATAAGTACCATTTCAAAATAAAGAATATAGTTGGCATCATTTTTAGGCCATCCCTTTAATTCCCGGCTTAAAAAACGATAGATGTTAAGTATATTTCTTCTTATCCAAAATACGATCACGCCAATTAAAACTAATAGCGCTAATATTTCAAAAGAAGCGATAAGGAAATCATAGAAGCCACCCATAAAAGAAAGTATACGGTGTGTGCCGAATAAACCATCAATAATTATTTCGAGAACTTCAATATTTATAATTACGAAACCAACATAAACGATTACGTGAAGTAACCCTGAAACAGGTCTTTTTACCATTTTACTTTGCCCAAAAGCAATTCTGGCCATTTTCGCAAAACGCTCTCCCTTATTATCAGTTCGATCTACTTCTCTACCTAATTTAATATTTCTTAGTACTCTACGGATGTTGCGAACAAAAAAACCGATCCCAGCCACTAAGGCTATTAAAAATAAGACTTGGGCAATAATTTGCATAGTTGGTTATTTAATTGAATCCATTTCTTTAGGTTCCTGATATGGTTCCGGATTTTTTCCGAAGACAGAGAAATGTACGTATCGTTTAGGATTCAGTTTTACATCTTGTAATAATTGTTCCAACTGCTTTGTAGCATTGTCCAGGTTATTATACACGGCATCATCGTTAATTAACTTCCCTGCGGTCCCTTCTTTATTATTCAATTTATCTGAAACACTTTCAAAATCGGCCACTACTTTTTCAAGATCCTGGGTGATCTTCCCAATATTCATTTGGGTCAATGTATCAGAAAACGAATTAAAATTAGTAGTCATTTCATCAAGATTGGTGAAAGTCTGGTCAATTTTACCAGAGTTTCTGCCAACAATCCCTTCCAGAGTATTAGCAGTTACCTTAAATGAAGCTACAGTAGCATTAAGGTCTTTAAAAGTATTCTGAATGTTATATCTGGTACTGTCGTTTAAAATTTTATTAATGGCCGTTACCAAAGAATCGGCACTAACAATTGTATTTTCTACTTTATTCTGAAGTGGTGTTAACTTATCATTTACCAATTCCATGATACCTTCTTCTGTATCACTCTGCAAAGTATCGCCAGATTTCGCCATTTGATCAATTTCGTAATCTGGTACAATAGCTAATGATTTACCGCCAATAATACTTCCCCCGTATATTTGGGCAGTACTATTACTTGAAAACTGAAAGTCATTTTCTACAGTAAAGCTAACCACAAGCGTACCCTGGGCATCAAGAAAATTAATTTCTGTAACCTGGCCCACTTTGAGTCCGTTAATAGTAACAGCCGAGGAAGGTGAAAGTCCTTCAACATCATTATACACAGCATGAAAAGTTCTGCTGGAATCAAGAAGATTTTTACCTTTTAAGAAGCTATAACCAAATATTAGTAAGAGAATAGCAATAATTGCTAGTAATGCAGTTTTTACTTCACGTGTGAATTTCAAAAGCTATTTTTTTTAGATAAGGACAAATTTAGAAATAAAAATAGAAAAGAACCGTTAATTCACCTTAGATTTTAACGCCTCATTAACTGTAATCTTGCTGCCATCCTTAAAAGCGACGATATAACTAGATGGATATCCAGATTGTTTCGCTTTATTATGAAGTTCACTAATTTTTATATAATCTGAAGTTGCTCCATAGTAATATTTAAAAAGCCCATCTTCCCTGGAGCGCTCAACATTCTCTAAACCTTTAAAATTATAAGGTTTTGTTTCCAGCCTTTTAGAGCCCGCCGCAAGTTGAATTTTAAAAGTAATTCCTTCATAAACTTTGCTGGAATTTGTATTGCCCGGCACCGAAACCTGACCTATACTTTCCAGATTAGATAAATTAATACTATTAGCATACTTCTCAATAGCCTCAACTATAGCTGCGGCCATTTTGTTTTGACCGCCTGCACTATTTAAATAAGGACCTTCGTGGTTATTAGTTAAAAAACCGGTTTCTACAAGAACACTGGGCATTACCGCCATTTTCAACACCACAAATCCGGCTTGTTTCACACCCCGGTTCTTCCTTTTTAAATCATTTGTGAAATTTTTTTGTACAAAATCAGCCAGCAGGATACTCTGGTTAAGGTATTCCTCCTGCATCAGTGTCATTCCTATATAAGATTCAGGTGAATTTGGATTAAAACCTCCATAGGTTACTTCATAATCTTCCTCTAGAAAAATCACCGAGTTTTCCTTTTTTGCAATTTCAAAATTCTCTTCTGTTTTATGAAGACCCAGCACAAAGGTTTCTGTACCATAGGCCTGGGAGTTATGTGAATTACAATGTACCGAAACAAAAAGATCGGCGTTTGCTTCATTAGCAATTTGTGCTCTTTTATCTAAAGGAATAAAAACATCAGAATCCCTGGTATAAATAACTTCAATTCCTCCTTTTTTCTCCAGGGCTTTCCCAATTTTCAATATTATATTTAAAGCAATATCCTTTTCCTTAAAGCCATTTCCCATATTTCCAGGATCTTTCCCACCGTGACCGGCATCCAGCACCACTACAAAACGGTCACGAGGTTTCTCGTTAAATGCAAATAAACTTTGCATAGTTGCAGAAAAAATGAAGAAAAATACGAAAAGTTTAAGTAGGTTCGTTCTCATAAAAAAGGTAACGCTAAGTTTTGGCTAATTATTTTAATTACTTTTTTCAGGAAATCTCAAATCTAAGCTGAAAAAATATATGTAATTTTGAATTTGCAAAAAGCAAGCCATTCTGTACAAAAATAGCACTTAGAGCATTGCAAACAAACATACCTAATATACTTTTTTGCTGTATTTTTATACTGCTCCCTTTCTTTTGTCTAAACGCTCAGGAAATAGGAGAAAACAACGAATTAAATATAGACGCTAAAGAAAGAGACACTCTTGTAGCGGTGGGAGATTCCTTACCTCTGGCTCAAACCATAAAGGCAACCGATAGTATTTTAGGTGACTCTTTACAGCAACCAAAGGGTAATCAACTTATAACAGGTGCGGTTAAATATAAGGCTAAAGATTATATGCGTATAAGCCAGAAGGAAAACCGCATGTATCTTTATAACGAAGCTCAAATTATTTATGAAGATATGCAGATCAATGCCGGGTTGATCGTTATAGACAATAATAAAAATGAAGTTTACGCCTACGGAATACCGGATTCTACCGGAGAATATTCACAAAAACCGGTTTTTGTACAGGGAAATCAAACCGTTGAGCCAGATTCTATTCGCTTCAATTTTGATACCGAAAGAGCTTTAGTTTATAATTCCAGAACCCAGCAAGCCAGTTTCAACGTAAGAGGAGAAGTTACAAAAAGAGAGAACGATTCGGTTTATTTCATGCAAAACGTTCGTTTCACTACCGATGAAGATTTAGACAATCCCGATTATTATTTCTACGCCAGAAAAATAAAGTTTGTTCCAGATAAAAAGATTGTTGCAGGATTTGTAAATATGTACCTGGCCGATGTTCCAACACCTCTGGGGCTTCCCTTTGGTTATTTTCCTTTAACCGAAGAAGAAACTTCCGGATTTATTATTCCCAGTTTTGGAGATAGTCAGCGTGGTTATTTTCTTCAAAATGGCGGCTATTATTTTGCGATAAGTGATTATGTTGATTTACTAACTTTAGGGGACTATTATACTAATGGTAGTTACGCGGTTAGATTGGAAAGTAATTATGCTAAACGTTATCGCTATCGCGGAAATGTTAGAATACGATATGAAAACCTCTTTCAAAGTGAACGTGGTTTCCCCGATTTTGCAGAGCAATCGGTTTACAATATACAATGGTCTCACAATCAGGATGCCAAGGCAAATCCTAATTCCAGGTTCAACGCCTCGGTAAATCTTGGAAGTAGTACTTACTATCAGGAATCTGTAAATCAAATGAATACAGGTAATTTCTTAACTAACACTTTAAGTTCTTCGGTTTCTTACAGTAAAACATTTCCTGGAGAACCCCAGGTTAATTTAAGTATTGCGGCCAGGCATAGTCAAAATACACGAACCCAAACTATAAATATGAGTTTGCCTACTCTACAGGCAAGTATGACTCGTATTTACCCTTTTGCGCCTAAAACAGGATCGAAAAAAGGTATTATAGAAAATATAAACTTTCAATATAATATAAGAGCAGAAAATCAAATTAACACTACCGATTCCCTCTTTTTTAAGCCAGAAATGTTTCGTGATGCCAATTATGGGGCACAACATTCAATTCCCGTTACCACCAACTTTAAACTTTTTAATTATTTAAGTGTTAGTGCGAATGCTAACTACGAAGAAAACTGGGTATTTAAAACCTTTGAACAATCTTATGATGAGTTCAATAATGAAGTTGTTATAGATACTATTAATGGTTTTGATTCCTATCGCACCTATAATTTTGGCGCTAGTGTGGGTACCACTTTATATGGTTTAAAGAACTTCGGAAAAGATAAGAAAATCCAAGCCATTAGGCACGTGATGCGACCTTCTTTAAGTTATAATGTTAATCCTGGTTTCGATCAATATTACGACACTTTTGAAACGAATGAACGGCTTGATCCTGCGAATCCTATTGAAACCAACATGGAAACTTATTCTAGGTTCGACGGTACTTTGTACGGTGCCCCTGGAAATAGATTCTCCAGCTCTCTTGGCCTTAGCCTAAGTAACACTTTAGAAGCTAAAGTACGTTCAAAAGATAGTACCGCTACAGAGCCAGAGAAAATTACTCTTTTAAATAACTTTAGCTTTAGTACTGCTTACAATCTTGCTGCTGAAGAAGGTGACCCTAAACTTTCTCCTATCGCAATTAGGGGAAGTATTCCTATTGTTAGAGATAAACTGGATATTAACGTAGCAGGAAATATGGATATTTATGCCCTGGATAATAATAACCGAAGAACTAATAACCTCAATATCAATAACGGCGGTAGCCTATTTAGATTTACCAACGCCAATGTGAGTTTTGGATATGCCTTCTCCAGTAAAGATTTTGAAGACGACGGGGAAGATGAAAATGAAGACGATATAGATAACGACACCTACCGCGGGGGCGGAAGACGGGATGATCTATTTGGAAAAGGATCAGATTTAGAAGGGAAATTCTATGATGAAGAAGATGATCCTTTTGCCGATGAAGATCGGCAAGAAAGAAATGATAATTGGTTCAATTATAAAATTCCATGGGATTTACGTCTTTCTTACACAATGACTTATAATAATACCGCGCGTCAAAACGAGATTACCTCCCACTCTATAATGTTTTCTGGTGATGTTGAACTTTCTCCTAAATGGGTTGTTGGAGCTTCTTCTGGTTATGATTTAAAAGAATTAGGATTTACCTATACACAATTAAGATTTCAGCGAGATCTTAATACCTGGAGACTAAGTTTTAACTGGGTTCCTTTTAGCGAACGTAGATCCTGGTATTTCTTTATAGGAATAAAATCTTCTATTTTGAGCGATATCAAGTATGACAAGCGTAGAGAACCAGACCGTAGATTATAAATTTAAAACCATTTAATATGAAAAAAATAATAAAAACCGACAAAGCACCGGCTCCTATTGGGCCTTACAACCAGGCTATTTTAACCGGCAATATGCTTTATATTTCAGGACAAATTGCAATTAACCCGGAAACTAATGATTTAGAAACAAAAGAACTTAAACAAGAAACCACCCGCGTTATGCAAAACTTAAAAGCTATTCTTAATGAGGCAGGAATGGATTTTGAAAACGTCATAAAAACCTCAATCTTTATTAGTGATATGAATAATTTTTCAAAAATAAACGAAGTTTACGGTTCTTATTTTAATGCCGAAACCGCTCCAGCCAGGGAGACTGTAGAAGTAGCTAATTTACCTAAATTTGTAAATGTTGAAATTAGCGCAATAGCGGTTAAAAATTAATTATCGCTGCTAAAAAGATAGGCCTCTCTTTCAAAATAGTTAGAATAATAGCCATCGAAAGTTTGCAGATCGTCGCCAAAATGCTCCATTTTATATAAACCGGCAAAGATGAAAATGTTCATATCATAATGAAATATTTTATTCATTTCCTTAAAAAAACCAGAGCTTTCTGAAAATTCTTGTAGCGGCTTATTCATATAAGTGTTTAGCACATTAAAGTCATGATATTGAAAGACATGTATCATTTCATGTGAAACCGTATTATAATTAAATCCGCCTGTTTCGGGATTTAGTATAATTGCCGTACCTATGGCGGCACCGCGAAAAGAAATATTCTTATTATTATAGTAATTATTGCCAGAAAAGACAAATTCACCTACTCTTATACTAAGACCTGGCTTAAATTTATTCTGAACTGCGGTGTAGGCTGTTAATAGGAAAGCTACCGGTTGGATCCTGTATTTAACCTGAAGACGATCACGGGTATGGAATTCAATTCGATTAAAGCCAATATTTAAATTCCATTGTTCCCAGAAATTTCTATTAGAAGCTGCATTTTCAATTATTGATGTACCTGCAGAATTCACAAATTTGGCAGGCCAGCCATATGTTAGGTCTCGATCTTTAGCAATTCTCCCGGCAATCACCTTGCTTTCAAACACCAGGTAACCACCCAATGCTCCCTGAGCCATTCCTTTAAATAGTACCCGCCCAAACTTTTCCTCAGGCTTTTTATTAATTACCGCTCCAATACCACTAAAAATAGAACCTATCCCAATATTATATATAGCTGCTTCGGTATAATTACTTTGTGCACGTATTGGAGAAGACGAGAACGCCAAAGCCAATAATAAAATAAAAAGAGGATATCTAAATTTCAATAAAAGAGTATAAAATTAAAAAGCCTGCATCAATAGTTTTGCACTGGCTGGATTGGTAGCAAGTGGAACATCGTGAACATCACAAAGCCGCATTAGCATAAAAATATCAGGTTCGTGCGGATGTTTATCTAAAGGATCACGAAAGAAAATTACCATATCTACTTTTCCTTCTGCAATACGGGAAGCTATTTGTGCATCTCCGCCAAGTGGTCCTGAAAGTAATTTTTCTACCTCAAAACCGGCAGATTCAGTTTTTGCTCCGGTAGTTCCGGTAGCGATTAATTTAATATTTTTTGCCTGAAGAGCTTCCCTATGGTTATTTAAAAATTGAACCATTTCAGCTTTTTTTCCATTATGGGCTATAATTGCAACTGTTCTCATCGTTTATACAGATAAAATATCAGAAATGCGAAGCAAATCTTTGTTAATATTTGGTTTAGATTTTAAAGCTTTATCAAGGTCAGTGGCCTGTACTTCATTATTCATCATGCCTACCATAATATTTTTTTGACCATCCAATGCTAGTTCAACTGCTTTCACACATAACCTACTGGCTAATACCCGATCAAAACAAGTAGGACTTCCACCTCGTTGCATATGACCTAAAACCGAAACTTTAGCGTCATAATAAGGTAAATTCTCTTTAACATAAGCTGCCAATTCAAAAACATTCTTACCTATCTTATCTCCTTCAGAAACAATTACAATACTTGAAGTCTTTCCAGAACGTCGGCTGCGTTCCAGTGAATTTAGTAATCTATCCAGGCCAAGATCTTCTTCAGGAATAAGAATTTCTTCAGCCCCGGCTCCAATTCCGCTATTTAAAGCGATAAACCCTGCATCACGACCCATAACTTCTACAAAAAACAGCCTATTGTGTGAACTTGCAGTATCTCTTATTTTATCTACTGCATCAATTACAGTATTTAAAGCGGTATCGTAACCAATGGTAAAATGTGTACCATAAATATCATTATCTATCGTTCCCGGAACGCCAATTATGGGTATATTATGTTCTGCACTAAAGACCTGGCCTCCTTTAAAGGTACCATCGCCTCCAATTAGAATCATAGCATCTACATTGGCTTCTTTTAGATGTTTCGCTGCCTTAGCACGACCTTCTTTAGTTAGAAATTCTTTAGACCTAGCCGATTTTAGAAAAGTACCTCCAAGATTTATAATATTACGCACGCTTCGGGCATTCAGTTCAATATAGTCACCTTCTATCATACCCTGAAAACCCCTCATAAAACCAACACATTCAACATGATAGTATGCACTGGCTCTAACTACGGCTCTAATTGCAGCATTCATCCCGGGGGAATCCCCACCGGAAGTCATCACTCCAATTCGTTTTATTCTTTTTGTCATATTTTTTAATTCTTGTCTAAAATTACAAACTCAGGAGTTACCTTAAAAGAAAAAGAATAAGTTTTAGGGTTTTATTTTAATTTGAATTATCATCTGGAAAACGTATATAATCTGGACTTTCGGGGCGTGAAGTATCATTAGATTCTACTTCACTATTAGCCGATTTGATTTCGGTGCTGGCAATTTTCCTTATCAATTCTTTAAAAGTATCAAAATCTACAGAATATGATAATCCAACGCCTTGTGTGAATCCTATTTCCTCCCCTATAAATTGAATATTATTTTCACGGTTAAAAACCTTAGCCCTTAGTGTTCCGTCTTCATTTAAAAGGAAGTCTATCTCAAGGTCACCAACAATAATAGACTCAGTTACCCCTCCAATAGGAACCCCTACCTGGCCATTAATAATTACCCTATCGCTAATTTGTGTTGAAAGTGTTAACCCAAAACGATCTACGGTTTGCTGATCTGGTGTACGGTCACCCTGCACGTAATTTACGCCTACCTGAAATTTACCATCATCTCCAGCAAAAATATCATTTACAATACTTGAAGCTCTTTCAGCAAGAGTTCCTGTAATCGCATTTTGTCTTAGGCCAAATTCACTGTAAAATGCACCCTGAGTTACGAGAAATAATGCCTGAAGCTCCTTACTCGCCCTGTCGTCCATTCTATATTCCAATTCCGACCTTACCACAGAGCTGGCATTAGGAAAAGCAATATCAAAAGTAATATCTGGTTGCTCTATTTCGCCCTGTAGATTAATAATTACTTCCACAGGGATTTTTCTGTTAATAGATGGATTTTCCAGTAGCACAGCCGGGTTAGCGTTTAGAGCATAAATGGCACTAACATCTAACTCTGCATCTGTAGGATCACCATTCCAGTTTATACTACCTCCAGACTCAACATTGAAAACCTTTTGAACCAGGCCGGCATATTTAAAATTATAAACCCCTTCATACACCACAAAATCACCCCACATATTAAATTTACCGTTGGTATTTATCTCCAATAATAAATTACCCGAACCTCTTCCTCTTAACGTACTACCACTTGTTTGATCTACCACCACTTCTACTTCAGCTTCATTGGTTACATCGAGATCAAAAATTAGTTCAACACCGGTTACTTCTGGAAGCTCTATACTTTGGCCGGCTTCTCGAGCAGATTTCTCTTCAGGACTTAAAAAATGAATATAAGAGTTGTCGCCAACTGATTCTGTATCGCTTAATGGAATTTTAAAAACAGTACCACGCTCGGTTGTAGCTGTAATATCTATCACTAATTGATCTGTAGGTCCAGTAAGACTTGCATCGCCACTTATAAAGGCGGTCCCGTAATAAAGTGCGTCTTCATCTCCTTCGGTATCTAAAACAAGTAACCTATCGGTATTGATATTAAGATCTAAATTCCACTCTGTAAAATTTTTGTGGCCTATACTTCCGTTTAAAGTTCCACGGGTATTATATTTTGTATCTACAATTTCTACATCTTCAAAAACAAATTCCTGCTGACTTAAATTAATAACCGCTTCATCATTAAAATCCAGATCGATGTTAAGGTATGGAACCCTTAAACCAGCATTTCTTAAGCTAATTTCTCCTGAAAAATCAGGATTCTTATAATTTCCTGAAACCTGTGCACTTCCCGATGCACCGCCTCGAATGTTACCAATAACTTCTCCTCCCAGGGGACTAAATGCGGCAAGGTTTAATTCTTCTAAATCTACTTTCATTTCGATACTGGGTTCACTCCCACTAACATCTATATTCCCGACTGCGTTTAAAGACTCATTTCCATTTTTTCGCAGGTTTGCATTTATGGCATAATTGCTAAGAGTTTCATCGCCTTCTACCTCGAGCACTAACTTTCCCAACAGGTTATCATTAATATTCAAAGAATCTACTTGCAAATTAGTATTGGGATAATACGCGCCATTTTCCTGTAATAGATCAAATTTTCCATCAAGCCTTCCCGCCAGTTTAAGACTATCAATATCTGGGGTTATCTTGCCAATATCAACATCATCAAACTCCATTTTAAAATCTTTATAAGTAGAATCTCGCATTACGCCGCTAAGCCGTATTTCTTCATTCTTATGACTCATCACCAAAGAATCTATCATAATATCTTTAAAATCGAGATCGAATATTATCTTGTTATTTTTATTTCCCTCTTCATTAATAAACCAGGTATTATTTTTAAAAGTTAAATCTGAACGTTGAACCCCTACCACAGATTTATTATCCTCGTTTATTGTGTGAAAGAGATTTAAGTTAAAAAAATCTTCATTGTTTTTTCCTCCCTGAAATTCCGATCTAATAAAAAGTGTGTCGCGCTGGGTTACGTTAATAAAACTGAATTCTGAAAAATTATAGAAATCTGTAGCAACACTATCGGCTTCAAAATAAGTATTGAAAATAGGATTTTGGTTATCCACATTTAGATTCACCGTTTCCAGCATATTCCCGAACAGATCAATTTTTGGAGATCGAAAATTAACCTTGAATTCAGATTCATCTGAAGCTAAACGCCCACGAATAAAAGTATTTGGAGCGAGATTAATTTCCGGATAAAAAACTTCTATTATTTGGTTATAAATATCAAAATCGAATTCCAGATATTGATTATTCGTTATGGTTCTAGGCTGGTAATTGGTGTAAATACTTCCCAGGGAATTTTCAATTAAAGGCCTTATTTCAGATAAATTAAATTCTCCTTTAATCTCCCCACTAATTACATCGGGTGAGTTTATACTCAAGGTTCTCACCGGTCCTTCAAAACTGGAGACAACACTAAAATCGTCAAAATAATAAAGATCATCCTGATTTTGATAGGAAGTATTGAGCAATAAGATCTCTCCAAAAGCATCGTCTATATCGGTGCCTTTCATATTCATAATCACATCTCCTTTAAAGATGGAAAGGCTATCGCGGGAAACAAAATTTAGGGCCTTTAAATCGGCGTAACCTACCGAAGCTTCAAAATCGTAATTATTGATATCTTCAGAAAGATCTGCCAAACCATTGAATTCCATTTTTAAATTAGGATCATTAGCCATTAAAAGGCCATTAAAAACAGGATTTCTAAGGTTACCTATCACTCTAATTCCCTGGTATGTGTAACCATTGAATTGTAATTTAGATATTTGTCCTTTTAATTCGGCATTTAAGGTTTCAGCATCAAATCCCACACCGTCGATATCAAGGTTGAAACTGGTTTTTCCTAAATTATCGTTATTGGTAAGTTTCCCAATATTTACATCTAAAAAAATTAATTTTCCCTGGTAAGTTACGTTTTGAGAATTATCAAATCCCCGCAAAATAACATCAGCTTCAGCTGATCCTAATTGGGTTTTTATAATCACGTCAGCATCTAAATTAGAACGCGTAATAATAGCATCTCCCTGCATTCTTAAATTACCAAATTCACGCAGGTTTTCAGGTAGTTTTCCCCGAAGGTCGCCAGGTAATAAGTTTACCAGGTCATAATAATTACTGGTGAAATCGCTAAAGTCTCCTGTTAATTTAAAATCTTCACCGCCCTGTGAAAATGCACCTTCCACATTAATTTTTCCTGCTACCCTACTACGGTCCATCCCGGTTAGCTGGAGATTTGTGAGTATAAAATTGTTTAAGACTCCCTCAATTTCTGTATCGATTTGCATAATTTGGTTATTACCAAATTCAGCATAAAATGCCTGTAAATCTGTACTGGAAATAATACTTTCTCTAAATACCCCCTTTACTTCTACTTTGTTCACAAAATCAGAAAAATCTTCAGTTTTGTAATTAAATTCAAGATCGGCATTCACCAAAGATTGTGGCGTCTGGATAGTAAGATCGTCAAACACCATCTGTTCTGGACTATAGAAAAACTGTGTATTTAAATTATCTATTTTTAATCCGCGTTTTTCATTTCCTCGAAGTCTTTCAATATTTACGCTAACATCAGAACCTTTTATCTTTAAATCCCTACCGTAAATATTTAAACTATCCAGTACAACAAACTCAGGATTTTCACTGTCTTCGTTTATAAAACTATAATTAGCATCGCTAATTTCTACGCGGTCTACCACCAATTCAAATTGGGTAGAATCACCAGTTGGTTCAGTGCTCATTTTCCGAATAAAGTGCGCGAGATTATCAATATCTTCACCTTTATATTTGCGCATATTTAGCTCTAAACCTTCTAAATACGTATTACCAAAGCGCGGATTGTTGCTAAGCAGGTTTCTAATGCCCATTAGTGAAGTACGAACTTCTTCAGAAAAAATTAAGGTATTTTTATGATGATCTTCAATGTAAATTCCATTAATTTTCACCCTTCCGAAGTAAGTTAAACTTACCCGGTCTACAAAAATTTTTACATCATTATTATCGTTAATGGAATTGGTAATACGGTTTGCGACCCCTGTTTGTACCGCTGGAATGGAAAAAACAATCAAAATTACTATAAAAAGCAAAAGCAGCGCAACCACTGTTCTAGTTAATATTTTCCAGAATTTTTTGATACGCTTTTATATTTTAACTTTGTACACAATATTAACAATTTCTATGCCCCTTATTTCTTAATGGCTTCACAAAATATTTACATATTAGGGATCGAATCTTCCTGCGACGATACGGCCGCAGCGGTACTACATAACGGTAAAATACTATCTAACATTGTAGCAACCCAGGAAGTACATCAAAAATATGGAGGCGTTGTTCCAGAACTCGCTTCCAGAGCGCATCAACAAAATATTGTTCCCGTGATTCACCAGGCATTGGCCGGCGCAAATATCGATAAAAAAGATGTATCTGCAATTGCTTTTACACGTGGTCCCGGACTTATGGGTTCTCTTTTGGTTGGCACCTCTTTCGCAAAGTCATTATCTTTAGGATTAGGAATACCACTTATTGAAGTTAACCATATGCAAGCGCATATTTTAGCTCATTTTATTGAAGAAGATGGTTTTAAAAAACCAGAGTTTCCATTTCTGGCCTTAACCATTAGCGGCGGCCACACCCAAATTGTAAAAGTTTCTAATTATTTTGAAATGGAGGTTATTGGGGAAACTACCGATGATGCAGTGGGCGAAGCTTTTGATAAAAGTGCCAAAATTTTAGGACTACCCTATCCAGGCGGGCCTTTAATAGACAAATATGCAAAAGAAGGAAATCCTAAAGCCTTTCCGTTTCCAAATCCTAAAGTTGCAGATTTGAATTTTAGCTTTAGCGGATTTAAAACTTCGGTGCTTTATTTTGTGCAAAAACAAACCAAAGAAAATCCAGATTTTATTGCTGAAAACTTAAAAGATATATGTGCTTCTATTCAATTTTCTATCGTTAGGATCTTAATGGACAAACTGAAAAAAGCAGTAAAGAAAACCGGAATTAATCAAATTGCCATCGCCGGTGGGGTTTCCGCCAATAGCGGTATTAGAAATGCTTTAATGGAAGCTGAAAAAAAATACGGATGGAATTGTTTTATTCCAAAATTTGAATATACTACAGATAATGCAGCCATGATAGCCATTGCAGGGCATTATAAATTTTTAGAACAGGATTTTTCAGACTATTCTATTACTGCCCAGGCACGTTATAAATTTTAATCCATGCAACTTTTCTACACCCCTAATATTGAAAAAACCGATAAGCAAATAATCTTTCCAAAAGACGAAAGCAGGCATATAGCAAAGGTTTTAAGAAAAAATCAAGGGGATATTTTAAAAGTCACCAATGGAAAAGGTTCTTTATTTACTGCAGAGATTACTGAAGCTAATCCCAAACAATGCCTGGCAAAAGTTATTGAGGTTGAAGAAGAAAGATCAAAGAAATACAGGTTGCATCTTGCTGTAGCACCCACAAAAATGAACGATAGATATGAGTGGTTTTTAGAAAAAGCTACAGAAATTGGCGTTGACGAAATCACTCCCATAATATGTGATCACAGCGAAAGAAAATCAGTTAAATTGAATCGCTACGAACGGGTCTTACAAAGTGCCATGAAACAATCCCTGCATTTTAGTTTACCGCTTTTGAATGAAGCTATTAGTTTTTCAGATTTTATGGCATCTGAAATCAATGGACAAAAATTTATTGCCCATTGCGAAGAAGGAATGCCAAGACTTTCCTTGAAAAACGAGTCTAAGGCTGAAGAAAAAATCACTATTCTTATTGGCCCCGAAGGAGATTTTTCTTCTGAAGAAATAAAAAAGGCTATGGAAAAAGAATGGAAAGCAGTGACTTTGGGAGCTAGCAGGTTAAGAACTGAAACGGCAGCTATAGTGGCCTGCCATACGGTCGCATTAATAAATCAGCGGTAAGGTTGAAAACTGTTTTGTGGCTTAAAAATTGAATTTTCATTTCAGTATATTCTTATCGTTAGCATACTCCCCTTTTTATTGATATTTTTACCAATATGTTGAATTTCAGAAAAGTCTTATTCCTAATTTTTGTCTTCGGTATAAATCTGGGATTATCCTCCCAGGAAATCGCGCTTTTAAAATACAACGGTGGTGGTGATTGGTACGCCAATCCTACTTCACTACCCAATCTTATCACCTTTGCAAATAAAAATGCAGGAACCAGTTTAAAAGCTAAACCAATTACAGTAACACCGGGAAGTTCAGATATTTTTCAATACCCATTTGTACATATGACGGGACACGGAAATGTGGTCTTCGACGATCGGGAAGCTGAGAACCTTAGAAATTATTTATTAAGTGGGGGTTTCATACATATTGATGACAATTATGGAATGCAGCAGTATTTAGAAAAAGAGCTAAAGAAAATATTTCCAGAAAAGGAACTGGAAGAGTTACCTGCAAACCACCCTATTTTTAGTTCAGCTTTTAATTTTCCTAATGGATTGCCAAAGATTCACGAGCACGACAATAAGCCACCAAAGGCATTTGGAATTTTTGAAAATAATAGACTTGTACTTCTATTTACTGTAGAAAGTGATCTTGGGGATGGTTGGGAGAGTCCAGAAGTTCACAACGACCCTGAAGAAGTTCGCTTAAAAGCTTTAAAAATGGGTGCCAATATTTTAAAATACGTTTTTGAAAATTAATGAAGCAACTTACTCATTTTGACGATAAATTCAATAAACAAAAGTTTCCTATCATTCTTTTGTTAGATAATATTACCGGGGAAGCAAACATTGGAAGCATCTTTAGAATTGCCGATGCATTTAATGTAGAGAAGATCGTGTTTTCAGGGACTGAACCTAATCTTCAAAGTCGTAGACTTCAAAAAACTTCAAGAAATACGCACAAAACTCTTAAATATGAATTTACCGATGATGCAATGGGCTTCATTCAAAATCTAAAAGAACATTATGAGGTCTATGCACTGGAAATCACATCAACCAGTGCTCCTATTGAAGAATTTCAATATTCTGCAGAGAAAAAAGGAATTATTCTAATTTTAGGAAATGAAGCTTCTGGAATAAATAAAGATTTATTAGAATTTTCAGATAATCATTTGCATATCAATATGTTTGGTCAAAATAGCAGTATGAATGTCGCACAAGCAACAGGAATTGCGTTATACGAAATATCAAAAACAATATTTGCTTTCGTTAAGAAATAATATATTTACCTCGTGAATTCAAAATCAATTACTTTAGGGATTTTAAGAGCAACAGGAATAATGGTCGGCATTATTCTACTGTTATATTTTTTGTGGGAAATTCAATCGGTATTGGTTTATATCGCAATCGCAGCGGTAATTTCACTGGTAGGACGGCCTGTGGTAATTTTCTTTAGGCAAAGATTAAAAATTCCCAATCAACTTTCTGTAATCATCGTCCTCATTCTGGTGCTCTCCATCTTCGCCGGAATTATCCTGGTTTTTGTGCCAATTGTAATTGAACAAAGCCAGTATTTGAGTCGGATAGACATGGAGGCTTTTAGAAGCGATCTTAATGAGTTAAATAATCAAATAAACAGTTATTTAGGGGTTGAAGAAATTAACTTGATAGAAGGTTTAAAACAAAGTGAATTTATAAGAAACTTTGATATTAGTGCAGTTCCAAGACTTTTAAATAATGTTTTTAGTATTTTAGGTGCCACTTTAATCGCCCTGTTTTCAATCCTTTTTATTTCGTTTTTCCTGCTTAAAGACAGCAAACTAATGCTAAATAGTATCCTTGTTTTTGCCAATCGGGGAGACGAACAAAAATTTCAACGGGTTTTTAATAAAATAAAAATCTTACTATCGCGGTATTTTGTGGGGTTAACGCTGCAAATCACCGTTTTATTTGTGCTTTACGCTATTCTTTTAAGTGTTTTTGAGATCAATAATCCTATTGCAATTGCCTTTATCTGTGCCTTTCTAAATCTAGTGCCTTATTTAGGACCTCTCTTTGCTGGAATTTTAATGGCACTTTTTGTGATTTCAAGCAACCTGGGAGCCGATTTCCAGTTAATTATTTTGCCGAAATTGGGTTATATTATGTTAGGTTACGCTATTTGCCAGCTTATAGACAATATGATCTCACAACCTATGATATTTGGCGCTAGCGTAAAATCGCATCCCCTAGAAATTTTCCTTATTATTTTAATCGCGGGAATTATGTTTGGAATAACCGGGATGGTTGTAGCCGTTCCTTTTTATACAGCCTTAAAAGTTATTGCAAAAGAATCTTTAAGCGAATATAAGATCGTAAAGAGACTTACCAGGGACCTTTAAATTCATTATTTTGAATAAAGCCTTATTACAAAAGGAAGTTCAGGAATTTCTTAGAAATAACCTGAAAACTACTCCGGCTAAATTAGCGCTACGCGGAAGCCCTTTTTCTAATATATCCTCTTCTGAATTGGCTCAGCAATTAACCGGATTACAGAAAGCTGAAAAGAAATTACCAACCTGGTTCGCCAATCGCAAAATTTATTATCCGCCAAAACTTAATTTGGAACAAACATCCTCTGAAACTACCGCAAAATATAAGGCTTCATTAATTCACGGAAAAACTCTTTTAGATCTCACAGGTGGACTGGGAATAGACGATTTTTATTTTGCCGAAAATTTTAAGGAAGTAATTCATTGCGAGTTAAATGCTGAATTATCTGAAATCGCAGTACATAATTTGAATCAATTAGGCAGGGAAAATATCTCCTTTAAAAATGAAGACAGTATTTCATTTTTAAAAGCTTCTAACAATAAATTCGATGTTATTTATGCAGACCCGGGCCGACGTGATAATGCTGGCGGGAAAGTCTTTCGGCTGGCAGATTGTTTGCCAAATATTCCTGAGAATATTGATTTGCTATTTAATAAAAGTAATACGATTCTTATTAAAACCTCTCCACTACTCGATTTGCAAGCCGGAATTTCAGAATTAAGATTTGTTACTGAAATTCATATTATAGCGATTAATAATGATGTAAAGGAATTACTGTGGTTTTTGAAAAAAGGAAAAAATTCAGATATAAAAATAAAAACGCTGAATTTAAAAAACACAGGCTTGGAAGAATTTGATGGAATTTTTAATAAAACAAGTACTGAAACCAAATATTCCTTACCGCAAACTTTTCTTTTTGAACCGAATGCGGCCATCATGAAAAGCGGACTTTTTGGGGAAGTTGCTTCTAAAACCAACACTTCAAAACTTCATCCAAATTCTCATTTATATACTTCAGATCAAAAAATAAAATTCCCTGGTAGAAATTTTAAAATAATTGATGTTCACGAGTATAAACCTATTAACCTAAAGAAGAAATTGAAGAATATTAAAGCTAATATAACTACCAGAAATTTCCCTGAAAATGTAGCTTCTTTAAGAAAAAAGTTCAAAATTAAGGATGGTGGTAAGCAATTTATATTCTTTACAACCAACTTGAATAATGAAAAAATCGTACTAATTTGCGAGAAAGTTTAAGCACGTTCTTGCAGCCTGTCTTTAACAAATTCTACTTTAGTTTTCCCGTGAGGTGTTGGTTTCCCATTTTCATCTAGAGTGACCATAATAACCTTATCTATCGTTATAATCGTAGATCTAGTCATTTTATTTCTAACCTCGCATTTTAAAGTTAAAGAGGTAGTTCCAAATTTAAGAACTTCTATCCCAATTTCAATAATGTCACCTTGTTTCGCAGAGTATTGAAAATTAATCTCACTCATATATTTAGTGACACATTTAGAATTTTCTAGCTGAATAATGCTATAAAGCGCACATTCCTCATCTATCCAGGCGAGTAAACTACCACCAAATAAAGTTCCATTGGGATTTAAGTCTTCGGGTTTGATCCATTTTCTGGTATGAAATCTCATATTTTTATTTTAAAAATAGCCATAATATGTGGCTTGATAAAACCTGTACTCATAATTACCAACTTCATAAAATCATCGGTTTTATAAAGGATTTTTATAAAAATAGCAATCAAAATTAGAAGATTCTATAAATAATTTTTAGCTGCTTCAATGATATCAGCGTGATCAAAAGCTAATTCAGGTAATTTGTCGATGCTTACCCACGAGGCCTCTGCAGCATCATCACCCGCTTTAAGATCTTCCTCACAGAAAATTCGGCTTACAAAGGCAATAGAAATCGTCCTCCCTCTGGGATCACGACCTGGTGCACCGAAGGCCCTTACCTGTTCCATAGTTTTTACATCAACCCCGGTTTCTTCTTTAAGTTCGCGTTTTGCCGCGGTAATTAAATCTTCAGATTCATTTATAAAACCACCGGGAAGTGCCCATTGGTCTACAAAAGGATCATTTTTTCTTTTAATAAGCAAAACCTTGAAATCATTATTTGCATTACAAAAAACTACACTATCTACGGTTACTGCTACTTCTTGCTGTTTCATTTTATTTTAAAGTTTTAGGTATTTTTATATCTGTTTTAAATCGTTCATTAAATTTCTTTATGAAATATGCTGAAAGCAAAGGAGAGGCTTCTTCTATATTTTGATGAATAAAAAAGTACACATTCTCCAAACCTTCTTTTTTCCACTCTTCTAATTTGTCTATCCAATCATCTAATCTTGTATAATCTGTTTCGTGATTGGCTCCATTATATCTTATAAAAGCAGTGCTGTTACTCAATCGCATATGTATAAGATCCCGTCTTCCGGCGGTATCGGTTATTATGTGGGCTACATTTCTTTTTTGTAGAACATCATAAAGCTCATTAGAAATTTGTTCATCAGCATACCACTCGGGATGTCTTAATTCTACTGAAATTGGAATCTCTTTTGGCCAATGTGCAAGGAAATCGTCTAGCCTGATAATAGACTTAGGGGAAAAATCATCTCGCATTTGAAGAAAAACCATTCCTAATTTTTCTTTTAGTTGAAGAAGATTTTTCAC
This sequence comes from Salegentibacter sp. Hel_I_6, assembly GCF_000745315.1. Lineage (NCBI taxonomy): Bacteria > Pseudomonadati > Bacteroidota > Flavobacteriia > Flavobacteriales > Flavobacteriaceae > Salegentibacter > Salegentibacter sp. Hel_I_6. Next base: position 4,143,133 of record NZ_JQNQ01000001.1, read on the forward strand.
AAATTCATCAGTCTGTTCTTCTGTTCCATTAAGCCTTTTTATATGACTTATGATTCTGGGCACTTTTGGAAAAAACTTAAAATTTTCTTCCGCTTTTCCATACCATTTTTCAAACTGCTCTTCAGGATACATTCTGTAAAAGGAACCGTTGAATTCTATACTATTAAATTGGGATGAATAATAAATCAACTCATCTTTTGTTCCCCTGGGATAAAAATTCTTCAGGTCTTTTCTGTTCCATTTTGCACAACCAATTCTTACATCGTTAAACCCATCTTTACTACTAGTCTTGTTAAGAACTTTAATAGTATCAGGATGTGTTTCAGGTAATGTGAAATCTATATTTTCAGGGTGATCTACTTTTCCAAAGTTCATATTAAAACTAATATTTATTGAAGTAAACGGTTTTCCTATTGGTAAATTCTTTAATCCCGTGATGGGATAATTCCCTGCCGTACCCCGAGATTTTGGTTCCTCCAAATGGTAATCTGGGATCACTTTTCACAAGCTCGTTTACAAAAACAGCCCCGTCTTCAAATTCAGGTAAAATTTTAAGAGCAAATTCCTCATCTTCTGTGAAAATTGAAACGCCAAGACCAAAACTGGAAGAATTAACGAGATCTATCGCTTCCTGCTCATCTTTAAATTCGGTTACAGAGATGGCAGGGCCAAAAGTTTCTTCATCAAAAACCGGCATTCCTTCCCTGGCTCCAGTGATGATGGTAGGTTCAAAATAAGTGCCATCCCGTTTTCCGCCAAGAATAATTTTAGCGCCTTTTTTTACGGAATCTTTAATCTGGTCCTCAAGATCTTCGGCTAAACTTTCTTTAGCCATTACGCCAATAAAAGTTTCTTCATCCATAGGATCGCCGCTTTTTATCTCGCGAACCTGCCGGGTGAATTCATCTAGAAATTCTTCTGAAATATCTTTATGAAGCAGTAAACGTTTCCCGGCAATGCAACTTTGCCCCGTATTTTGAAAGCGGGCCTGTACGCAGGTTTTAACGCTTTCAGCAATATTGGCATCTTTAAATACCACGAGGGCATTACTCCCACCAAGTTCTAAAACCGATTTTTTGATCTCTTCTCCTGCGATAGCCGCTACACTGCTTCCTGCACGCCCACTTCCGGTTAATGTTACCGCTTTTACTTTTTTATTTCGAATAATGCTTTCTACTTTTTTACTACCTATCACCAGATTTTGAAAACAATCTTCAGGAAATCCTGCTCTTTCAAATACTTTCTGAATATTATTAGCCGAGAGCATTACATTGCTGGCGTGTTTTAGAATTCCAATATTTCCTGCCATAAGTGCCGGTGCCGCAAACCTAAAGACCTGCCAGAAAGGATAATTCCATGGCATTACAGCAAGAACAACTCCCAGCGGTTCATAAGCTACATAGGAATTTTTAGCATCGGTTTTTATTTTTTCATTTTCTAATTGTGATTCGGCATTTTCAGCATAATATTCACAAACCCAGGCACATTTTTCAATTTCTGCAATAGCTTGTGTAATGGGTTTTCCCATTTCTCTAGTGATCGCTTCTGCATATTCTTTAGAATTATCTCTTAGCTCTTTTGCAGCCTTCATCATTAAATTGCTACGCTCTGCAAAAGAAGTTTCTCTCCAGGATTTGAACCGAGAATTTGCTCTTTTTATAGCTTTTTCAACATCGGCATCACTTAATTCTTTGTGAGTGGAAATTTCTTCGCCGGTATAAGGGTTTTTTGAAATTATCATGGACTAATTAATCTTTTTAAATTTTGGTTGATTCAGGCTTCTATTTAAAGATAAAAAGAAGAATAGGCTTAGACAGGCCGATTAAGACGATTTTAACGTGTACAATGTTTATAACTCGTTTACAAGTCTTTAAACAGGCTCGGAATTTGAGGTATAAAGTTTATTAAATTTAAGAAAACATAGTTCTTATGACACCACGTGACCTTCAATTAGTAGCACTTAGGCCAGAAATACCTTCGGCCAGAGTTTCAGAAAACATGAGTTTAGACGAACAATTTCAGAATAAAACCCTGCGGCCTATTGCCAAACTTCAGGATTCATTATTACTGGAAGTTTTTAGAAATTACACTAAAAAACATAAGAATAAGTTCTACGAACTTAAACTCGAAAAGCGTTTTATTTACATTGAAAATGCTATTCAGCGAGATATTAAATTCAGAAATAGCTTAAAAGGTATAATAATAGGACAATTCACTTTAGAGGAATATGCTACCTATATTCAGAATTCTTCGGCTTTAAATAAACGTATGATGAATATTGTAAAAGAGCGCCTGCAAAGTAATATTCAGCTTTTAGAAGAGGAAGTAACGTACTAAAAGTCCTATAATTATTGTTATAGCAAAACTCATTAAGGTACCTATAAGTACATATTCGGTTTGCTTTCTTGCGCTGGCATCGGTTTTATCACTAAAACGTAAAATTGATTTCGCAGCGATTAGAAATCCTATAGCTGAAAAATTTTGGGTGAGAATAAATGTAAGTACCAAAATTCTTTCAAAAATGCCTATATATCTGCCTGCAGCTTCCAGACTGTGACTTTCACCATTAGGTTGAATTTCGTTATGCCAGCGTTTGGTAGCTTTTCCAATTAAAAAACCGGCTGGAAAAATAACCAGAAGATACCCGATGAAAATTGCTAAAATTCGAGGAGAAGAAAAGACATCAGCTATAAAAGGAATTATTTCTGAAAAACCATCAATTAGATAGATCCATACTAAAATTATGATTAGTAGATGCCAAAGCTGATCTATTAAAAATAGTTTTAAAGTGTCTTTTCTATGCTGAAGTTTCCATAGATCTATAAAAAAGTGACTTACACTAATTACTATAGGGATATACCATAAATGCCATTGTTGAAGAAAAAGATAAGTTAGAAAACCGGCTAAAAAGGAGTGGAAATACAAAAACCAGGAACCGGCTTTTTTCTCTCTTTTTTGCTTTACCAGTTTGGTAGGCTGCAGCACAAAATCGGTTAAAATATGTGCCAGGAGAAGTTGAAGCAGGAATAGCGTGGTTTCTTCCATAATTAAAATTAAAAACTTTGGGCAGTTATATTTTCAAAACGCTTAAGCAATACCGAAATTGCTTCCCAGGCACAAGCCTTTTTACGTTGATTAACTGCCGACTGACTTATTTTCAATATTTCGGCGATCTCTGTTTCTTTCATTCCTTTTAGCAGAAAATAAACCACTTCAGCAGAAGCCTGGCTCCATTTTTCCATCACGGCATCTAATAGAAATAAACTCGCTTCAAATTCAGCATTTAAATTTTCTAAAGGTGTTTTTAACCGAATTTTTCTTGAATTACCCTTCATCTCGTCCAAAGTTCTTCCTGAAAATTGAAAAGCCTGCCCATTAGACTCGGCTATAGAATCTCCTTTATAATCAAAATTACCAATGCCAATGGCCATTTTTACATCGGCCAAACTACTGGCATTTTTTTGATCTTTTGCCCTAACTTTATTAATAAGACTTTTTATTTGTAAAGCTATTTTTAATGAATCCTGAAATTTTGAAACCACACCCTGGAAGCTGTCACCACGATAAATTTCAAAATCAATTTCACTTTCGGGGTAATCCTGTTTTAATTTTTCAAATTCTGAATTTAGATTCTTTAGAATCTCATCTAAAAATACTTCAGAATAATTTGAAGAATCTACTAAATCGGCTGTAATTACGGCTATCATATTCCAAATATAATAAAAATATTAGTCTATAAGCTTATATTATATATTTATAAGTTTACAGGCTTATAATAAGCTTTTATAAGCTTATAGGCTTATATGTAAATTGATAGAGCTTATTAAACTTTTGCTAAATATTCTTGTAGCCTGCTTAGGTTATTTAATTTTAAAAAAATCAATAAAAATACTATGGTAAGTAATAAAAAAGAGCTTTATCTAAATTGTTTAGATGCAGTAAATCAAAAAATTGAAAGGTATCAAAAGGAAATGGACCTTATTAAAGAGTCTATGGAAGCTAATGATATAAAAACAGATTATGACGAGGATAATAAAGGAGAGCTTTTGAGCGATTTTGAGAAATATGCAGGTCGTTTAAGCGATGCCCGTGAAATGAAAGAGGAGTTAAGTAGAATAGATACTGAGCATTATAGCGAAGTAATTAATTTTGGAAGCGTTGTAGAAACCTCTGGAAATTATTATTTCGTTTCTGTGCCTATAGGTGAAATTTCTATGGAAGATGGAAGCAGTGTTTATGCAATTTCAACTAAAGCCCCAATTTATAAAGAAATGGAAGGTAAAAAAGAGGGCGATACTTTTAGCTTTAATGACGAAGAAGTAAAAATCACTGCAGTAGGTTAAAACTTATTCTGGATATTCTACCCTAAGGTGAAAAATATTCTTAAGCTTACGTTTAAGGATTTTTTTCACCACTTGTATTTCCTTAAAAGTAATATTAGAATTAAGGAATTGCTCATCCTTCATTTGTTTATTAATAATTTTTTCTACAAAATTATCTATTACCCCCGCGGTAGGCTCCTTTAAACTTTTACTGGCAGCCTCTACACTATCGCACATCATTAATATTGCGGTTTCCTTACTAAAAGGAATAGGCCCAGGATACATAAAATCTTCTGCTATAGCATTTTCATTATTTTCCTTTTCTTTCATATAAAAGAAATAAACCGTGGTTGTCCCATGGTGAGTTCTAATAAAGTCTATAACCCTATCTGGGAGGTTATGTTTTTTAGCAATTTCAATCCCATTAATTACGTGGTCAGTAATAATTTGGGCGCTTTCCCGTGGTGCTAATTCATCGTGTGAATTCACTGCCGAAGTTTGATTTTCAGAAAAATAAGTGGGATTTTTCATTTTACCAATATCATGGTAAAGTGCTCCTACCCTTACTAACATGGCATTAGCTCCAATTTCATTGGCTGCAGCTTCCGCTAAATTCGCTACGTTTAAAGAATGGTGAAAAGTTCCAGGAGCTTTTTCTGAAAGCTCTTTCAGCAATTTTGAATTGGTATCTGAAAGTTCCAGTAAAGACATATCTGAAACCATCCCGAAGATCTTCTCATAGATATAAATTAGAGGCTGAACGAATAATGTAGCCAAGCCTCCCAAAAGAAAAGTAAGCAAGACTTCCCCTTCCACATCGGCGATGTTTCCTTCCTGGATAACCGTAAAAGCGAAATAAGAAATAATATATACCAAAGTAATTTGTCCTACCGAAATAAAAAGGTTTGCACGCTTATAAAGTTCAGAAACTGTAAGAATGGTTACAATTCCGGCTATAATTTGCAGAAACATATATTCATAACTATTGGGTACAATAAAACCAAGTAGTAAAACTGTAATTACGTGAGTAAACATTCCCAAACGAGCATCAAAAAACGCTTTTAGTGTTAGGGGTAAAATACACAATGGCACCACATAAACGTAGTCTATATTGAAATTAACCACTAATTTAGTGAGTAACACCATAAAGAGAATATTGAAGAAAATGAAAGTGACCTTTACATTATTATCAAAGATTTCTTCCCGGTATTTTTTAATAAATAAAAGCAGCATTAAAAGCGCAAGGGCAACCAGAACGCTATAGCCTACAATTATCCATTTATAATTACTTGCACTCCAAACCTGCGATTCGTATTCGTTTTTTAGTGATCTAAGAATATTATATTTATTTCCCTCCACAACTTCTCCACGGGCAATCACCCTACTTCCCTGTTCAATATTACCACGGGTATAAGAGATATTGCTCAGTTTACTTTCCAATTCTTTTTGAGTAAAAGCGCTATCAAAACTTACATTAGGTTCTATTAAGGTGAAGAAAATATCCAGCAGTTCATTTTCAAAAATTGAAAGATTAGAATTTTCAATTTCAGAATTCAGAAAATTTCTTACTTCATCTTGTTTTAGAATATCTTTATAAGAAATTTCAAAGGCTTCATTTCCTTTGCGCAAGTAAACAAGTTGATTTTCATCCAGGCGGTTATTTGCCTGTAATAATCCGAATTCGTAAACTTCTTCCAGGGTTTCATTTACAAATCCTATAATTTGAATTGCTCGGTTAGTAAGAATACTATCCGGGAATACTTCCTGCACAACTTCTGGCACCTCCGCTTCTACCTGACTGGGAATATCCTTATTAAACTGAAAATACGGAGTGTGATTATTAATTATGCTTTGTCGCTCTTTCTGGATTTCTTCTTCAGATTTTAATATAGCGAAATCAAAAGGTGCGTAAAGATTTTCATACTGCCAGGGTTTTCCTTTAGGAATTTCATATTTAAAATTTCCGCCTTTGGGAAGCAGGTAAACAATTAGCACCGCAGTAAGCGCAAATAAAAATACCTTGTAAAATAACGCCTGATTTTTATACAGGTTATTTACGAATTTCTTCATATAAATCGTGCTATTGCTCAAATGTACTAAAAAATAGCGGCCGAATAAGCGCTCTTGCTAAGTTCCTTTTAAAATCACTAAATTCGCAAAAGTAGAAATAACTAAAACATAAATGATGAATAACGAAGTAGTAATTGTAAGCGCCGCAAGGACTCCAATTGGAAGTTTTTTAGGTAGCTTATCTACCGTAGAAGCTACCGATCTTGGTGCTGTTGCCATCAAAGGAGCTCTAAATAAAATTAATTTAAAACCTGAACTTGTACAGGAAGTCTTAATGGGAAATGTAGTGCAGGCCGGTGTTGGCCAGGCACCTGCAAGACAGGCTGCTTTAAAAGCCGGAATTCCAGATACCGTTCCATGTACAACTGTAAATAAGGTATGTGCCAGCGGGATGAAAGCCGTTATGCAAGGCGCACAATCTATTATGCTGGGACAAAATTCTATAGTTGTTGCCGGTGGAATGGAAAATATGAGTTTGATTCCGCATTATTTATACCATAGAAAAGGTCAGAAATTTGGGCCTGCAAAAATGGAAGACGGGATGCAAAAAGATGGTTTGGTAGATGCTTACGACCATAATGCGATGGGTGTTTGTGCCGATCTTTGTGCTACCGAACATCAATTCTCCAGAGAAGATCAGGATGCATTTGCCATTAAATCTTACGAACGTTCTGCTCAGGCCTGGGCAGATGGTAAATTCGACAATGAAGTTGTACCGGTTGAAGTTCCACAGCGAAAAGGAGATCCTTTAGTGGTAAAAGAAGACGAGGAATTTAAGAATGTGAGAATGGATAAAATAACCTCACTTCGTCCCGCGTTTAGTAAAGACGGAACTGTAACTGCTGCAAATGCTTCTACTATTAACGATGGTGCTGGTGCCGTGGTTTTAATGAGCCGTGCAAAAGCTGAAGAATTAGGTGTAGAGATCCTGGCAAGCATTAAAGGTTTTGCTGATGCCGCACAGGAACCAAAATGGTTTACTACTGCTCCAGCCAAAGCTTTGCCTTTAGCTCTTAAAAACGCAGGTATTGCTCAAAACGACATAGATTTCTTTGAATTTAACGAAGCTTTCTCTGTAGTTGGACTGGCCAATATGAAGATTTTGGGAATTAGCGACGAGATCACCAATGTTCACGGTGGTGCTGTTTCTCTTGGTCACCCACTGGGTTGTAGCGGAGTAAGAATTCTAATTACTCTATTAAATGTACTGCAGCAAAATAATGCTAAATTAGGTGCGGCCGCAATTTGTAATGGCGGTGGCGGTGCATCTGCAATGGTAATAGAGCGAAACTCTTAATTTTATATTTTTTATTGAATGCAATACGGAATTTGCCCCCTAAGCATTGTGCCACTTCGCGAAACCACATCTAATAATAGCGAAATGGTCTCTCAGGTTCTTTATGGAGAACATTTTAAAATACTTGAAGAACGTGCTCAATGGAGCAGGATTCGTGTTGCATTCGATAATTTTGAGGCCTGGATCTCAAATAAACAATTACTTAAAATTCCGGAAGAAACTTACTTCCAGTTAGACCAGGCTACTCCAAAATATTCTGCAGATCTTTTTGATTTTGTGACCGATCATAACGGGCATCTTATTACTATCCCTATTGGCGCTTCGCTCAATGCTACCGGTTTATTGAACCATCATTTTGAGGGACATTCAGTTTCGGGAGAGAAACCTAAGATGGAAATTGTAAAAACTGCACTACTCTATTTAAACAGCCCCTATGCCTGGGGCGGGAAATCACCGCTGGGAATTGATTGCAGCGGACTTACACAAATGGTCTATAAGCTAAACGGCTATAAATTAAATAGAAATTCAGCCGATCAGGCTAAACAGGGCGAACCACTTAGTTTTATTGAAGAAAGTGAAGCCGGAGATCTTGCCTTTTTTGATGATAAAGAAGGAATAATAGATCACGTAGGTATTATGATGAACGATAATTATATTATTCACGTAGATGGTAAAGTTCGTATTGATCGCATTGATCACTCAGGAATTTTTAACGCAGAATTAAAAAGACATACCCATCAACTACGCGTAATAAAGAAGATTATTTAAGCTTACCGATAATCGTGGAAAAGCTTTGGTTTTCTACTTTCTCTGGGAAATTTTAGTTTTTCTATTTTTTCTACGGAAGTTTTTTCTAATTTGACTTTCACTTTTAATCCAGATTGTAAATGCTCCTGAAGCTCACGGGTTTCAGTAAAATCATTCGGAATTCTTATCAGGATTTCATCGGTTTGATTTTCATTTAAACTTGCTTCAATAACAAATATTTTCAGAGATTGAAACGAGGTAAGTAAATTGATGATTTGCTGCGGATAAAGGGTAGTTCCTTTCAGTTTTATCATTTGCTTTTTACGCCCAACAGGAGTACTAATTCTCAATGACTTTCTACCACAATCACAATATTCCCCATAAAATTTCACCATATCTCCAGTAGCAAATCTCACTAAAGGCATTGTTTGGGTTTGTAAAGGTGTGACCACTAATTCCCCAATTTCACCGGGTTCTACCGGGTTTTTATTTTCATCTAAAACTTCTGCAAAGATCAAATCGGGTAAGCTATGATTTCCCTTATGGAATTCACACTCGGTAAAAGCGGTCCCCATTTCGGTGCTGGCATAGGTAGAAAATAACTCTATATCCCATACATCCTTTAATTTTTCTCCTATAGAATTCAAACTGAAATCTGGGTTTCGCAAAGGTTCACCAATACAAACAGCAGCTTTAATGGAAGAGTTTTTGTAATCAATTCCATTTTGGTTGGCAAAATCAATCATCTTCAACAAAAATGAAGGAACTGCAACGAGAAAGTCAGGTTGAAATCTTTCTATAGATTCCCACTGCAATCCCGGCAATCCACTACCGGTTCTTACAATCCCGGCGCCTAGTTTTCGTAAGCCTAAAAAATAAGCCATCCCGGCCATAAACCTACGGTCTAAAGTGGTGGTAAGTTGCACCACACTGGATTTTTTTACCCCAACCATTTCAAAAGATTGGCGCTCGTTTTCAGCCAATCTATCCAGATCTAGATTGTTTAATGCAAAACTAACAGGATTGCCTAAAGTTCCTGAAGTAGTCACATAATCTATAATTTCATCTTTAGGAACCGCTATAAATTCTTCGTTATCAAGTTGTAAATCCTCTTTAGTAGTAATCGGGATCTTTCTGAATTCCTCATAAGACTGAATTGCTTCAATATCAATTTTATAATCTGCAAAACGCTTTTTATAAAATGGAGAATTTGCAAAAGCATAACTTAGCTGTTTTTTCAGCATTTCTTCATTCTTATTTATATCGTAGAAATTAGTCATTTAGATTTTCCGGTAAGATTTTTTAATCATTTTATCTAAGTATTCTTCATCCGGTAAAGTGGTTACTTCCCTCCTTTTCGCCTGCTTATAATTGATCACCGCTTTTTTAAATTCCTTTTGCTGAAAATAGTAATCACCGGCAATTTTATAAACTTCCCAGAAATAAGGGTTTAAATACTTTAATCGCTTAATTTCATCTTCTGAAACTTCTTTTCCTTTAGAAATAGCTTCAGTGATTTTTCCATTTAATTTTCGGTATTTTTCATAATTTTTATACGTTTCAGTATTTACAAAAGGATCTTCTGCAATGGTTTCTTCAGCAAGCATAACACTTCCTGAAACATTTCCAGCTTCAAACTTTGTAAAAGCTACATCTAAATCATAGGCTACAAAAGCACCCAATTGATAAGGATTAGCCGATATCCAAACTTTATTTTCTTCAGGTTTGAAAATTATTCCGTGATGTGCCAGTAGTTGATTTATGGCCATTTCATTTCCCATTCCCAGCTTAGCGTCTTCCAAACCTTCTTTATCCCTTAATATTTCAGCAGCTTTGTTTGGGTTTAATTTTTCTTTTTCAGAAAGTAATTCCTGCATTTTATCAAATCTATATTGTGTATGACTTTCCTTAATGGCTTTTAAGTTGCGATTATCTTCCGCATAAGCTTTACTTTGAAAGTGGTTACTGCACACTAACTCATTAGAATTTTCAACCTCATAAACTCCAAAATTTCCCGGAGCTACTTCAATTAAGATAGCCCTCCGCTCTTTAGCACTGCCCACCATAATAGATTCCGAAACAAAAACTTCACGTTTTTTAGCGATCTCTATCGCTTCTGTAGTTGAGGATGCATATTGGAGAATTTCACGGGCAACCAAACTAATTGGAGTTTTGGCCTGCAACGGAATTTTACTTTTCCCGGCGTTTATCGTTACACTGATGCCCTTTTCATTTAAACCACTCACAGAGCCAATCATTCCCGCCCAGGTGTACATCATAAACTTATGCCCTTTATCAGGATTAACAAAAGCCGCAATCTTTTCTTCGGCAAACTCATCGCCCGCATAAAAGTCGAAATTCCTGCCCAACAGCAGTTGACCATCTTCTGTTTTATCATCCCAGGCAGCAAAAGAAGTACATCCCACCAACATTAAATCCTGCAAGGCGTGACCAATATCGTGCGCACCATGAAAATAGAGCATTCTTATATAGGCCGGAGCGAATTCATTATACTTTTCTAATCCAAAAAGCGAAGTGCCGTAAATTTCCTGTTTATATTCTTCCGGAACGTGCAAATACATTTTACGGTTAAACCAGGCGACTGTTTTTTTTAAGAAATTTCGGTATCCGGTGCCGGGAACAAGTTCATAAATTTTCTCCATAAATGCAGTTTCCTGTTTATGCATCAACTCCCGGGTTAAGCTTCCGCTAATTACGCCACGTTCCAGCGCATCACCTTCAATATAAAGTTCCCAAATACCATATTTGTTTTTGTAAAGCGAATTCTTACCAATGCTATAATGCGTCTCGCTATGTTTTGTTCTACTGATATCAATTTTTTTAATCCCTGAAATATCGGGACGATCCTGCATAGATCGTTTTACTCCGCAGGAATTTAGGAGAAAAAGAAAGCCGATAAGGGCCGATATTTTGATAAGAAAAAATTTCACTTAATCCATTTTTTTAAAGACCAGGATATTATTTTGACGATAGATAATCTCAAAATTCAGATCAATTAACCACCTGTTTTCATATTCTGTAGTTAAAATAATTACTTTTTCAGCATACCTTGAAATATTTTCTTTTAGGTTAGAAGCGATTTCAGTAGTGGGTTTTTTACTGATAATAAAAACAGCATATGGCTTTAGATCTTCGGGCCAATTTTCACTAATTGCAAGATTTTCAGCATTGCTTTTAAAGGTATTATTTGAAATATTTCTACTTTTTTCATTTAAATCAAAAACAAAGAATTCATTTTCCGGATTCTTAAGGCTTAAAAATACGGGTAGAAGTCCAAATCTGGAATTAAGCATAAATACTTTTTCCCCGGGGTTCAAAAAGCCTGAAACCTTTAAAAAGCGTTCCCTGTTTTGTACAAATTCCTTTTTCGCTTTAGAAAAAACTGTTTTATACCTATAATTTTCTAAAACGGCCTTGTTTAAATAAAGCTTCTCCTTACTTCCGGATTTATGCATTAAAGCAGAAAAACTAAATGGAGCTTTTTGTTCCTTTTTTCTTCGGAAAAATAATAGATCGAAAATTTTTGTCTGAATTACAAAAGCAACGATAACTGCAGTTAGCACTCCAATCACCGAAACCACTGAAACCGACTGAAGCGCAGGATGCTTTGCGAACACAAGGGCGCCAATTCCCAATAAAGTAGTGAGCACCGACAATAAGATGGAAGCCTGATATGTTTTTAATGCCGGTTTTCCTGTTTCGTATTCCTTGAGGCAGGCATTGGTGATAAAGATGCTATAATCCAGCCCCAAACCAAAAATAAATGTTGAGATAATAATATTCAGGATATTAAATTCTATCCTGAAAATAGCCATAATCGCCAGGGTAATTATCCAGGTGATGGCAATAGGCAGTAAAGTGAGTAAACTTAATAACAGACTTTGATAAAAAATCAAGAGAAAGATAAAAACAGCAATTAAAGAAAATAAAATAAGTTGATTGAATTCAGTCTTTAATCCGCCAAGAAAATCCTGGTTCATCTGTTTTCTATCTATTGCGATAATACCTTGCTCCTCTTCCAGTTTTTGTAGAATTTCAGGTTGGGATTTATCAAAACTTAATGTACTTGTAACCGTAGAAAACCCCGGACTTTTATTGATGAAATCGTCTAAATATAGTGTGTTTACGTTTCGATAATCATCCAGGAAAATCGCATTAAAATCTTTATTTAGTTGTTTATAGAAACGATTAAAGCTTTTTTCTTTAAAACCTAGTTTCGCTGATTCTTTAATTAGGTTGCTTTTAAGAGAATCTTTTTTAGATTGAGTCCAGAACTCTTCCCAGGTTTCAATTCTTTCAAGCTGCTTATCGGTAGAAAGTACTACCCCACCAATGCTACTAAAACTTTTAATTTTACCTTCTTCCTCCAGTTCTTTAAGTTGCTGGTACAGTATATTATTTTTTTCAAGGGCTTCGTCTATATTATTTCCATAAGACACCAGGTAAGTGATATTTGACGCTTCACCAGAAATTTGTTTTATTTTTTCTTCAGTTTTTTTTATTTGTTCTGGTTCATAATTAAGTTGCGAAAGATCTTCATTGAATTGTACTTTAGTGAAGAAGAATATTCCGCCTAGAAATAGAAAAATAACAAAAGCAACTAAATATTTATTCTGATAAAAGCGATTTCCAGCCAAATTATCAATCCAATTAGCCTTTTGAATTTCTTTATTATGAGGAGGCTTATAAAACTGTGGAATAATAATTAAAGCAAATACAGAAGCTGATATAACGCTTATCGCAGCAAAGATCCCAAGGTCGTTTAACGCCTCACTTTCTAAGAAAAGCAAACATAAAAAAGCGATAGCCGTAGTAAAACTACTCATTAATATAGGCTTGCTAACTTCCTTATAAAGCATTTTTACATTAGCATTATTTCTAAAATGGGTAAGAATATGCAGGGCATAATCCAGGCTTATTCCCAGTAAGATTGCTCCTATTCCCAGGGAAATTGCAGAAACACTCCCTTTAATAAAATACAGCAGGGAAATTGCGGTTAGTGCACCCAATAAGCTAGGAAGAAATAATAATAAAGGTACATAGACCCGGCGGTAATATAAAATTAGCAGGATCAATAAAATAGAAAAGGCAATACTTAAAGTTAGCTGAATGTCTTTTTTAATTTGTTTTGCATTCGCTATGGCATATAAAACGCCGCCAAAATAATCTGCCTTGACTTCAGAATTCTCGTTTAGCCCCAAAATAATTTTATCTAGTCGTTCAATAAAAACCTCGTTATTTTTGGTTTCTGAAGCAGGATATTCAGGAGTTATAAAGAGCAGTAAATGCTTTTCATCTTTGGTGAGCAGATAATTATCATGAATTTTAAATTGATCGTCTACCTGGAGTTCCTGCAACTTTTCAAGTCCCAAATTGGTAATTGAAAGAGGATCTTTAAAAAGGAATTGCTTGGTTACAAAACCGGTGGGCGAAATTAAATCTTTGTAGGAACTTTGTAACCTACGTTGAATACTGTCTTTCGGAAGTCGGGAATCAATTTCTTGATAATTCTGGGAATTAAGGAATAACGGCAGGTTTGAATATACAAAATCATAAACCTCTAAAATGCCCTCATCAGGGATCTCTCCCTGAATTTTAGCAATATATTCAGGCAATTTTTGGTTTAAAGAATCGGTAAGTTGAGTGGCGTAAGCAGTTAATTTATCGGGATTTTTCTTTTCCGAAGAAAGCGCGATAATGAGTTTATCTGAAAACTCGGTATTATCCAAAACCTTGCGTAAAGCATCCTGCTTTTGGCCCGATGGAATTAATTTAGTAATATCTTCTTCCAGTTGAATCTTACTGGAAAAATAGCTTCCAGCAAGAATAAAAAGCCCCAACACTAAAAAGCCAATCGCTTTTTGTCTTCGGAAAAAATTGTAAAGCTTTAGGAAAAAGTTATGCATTTAAGGTTTTATCACCTGTTTTTGGTTTGTGACCGAAAATAAGAAATAAAACACAATCCATAGCAGCAGTGCCGCAATTCCTGCCAGGGCAAAACTACCAATTATATACTGCCATAAACCCAGGAAAATATCGGCGGTAGAATCAAAATCTTCAGGTCTTAATTCCCATGCGAGTCCGCGACCGGTTAATAAAGATCCAGCCTGATAACTTGCGTAAATAATAAAGGGGATTAATGGCGGAATACTAATATTACTAAAGAGAAAAGCTACTACTTTATTAAGTTTAAACATTGCTGCCAAACTAAAAACTATTAAAGTATGCAAACCCCAAAATGGTAAAATTCCCACAAAAACACCAAGTGCAATAGCAGCAGATTTTTTATGTGCCGGTTCCTGGCTTTTAATTATATTTTCTTTCCAAAATCGTTTAAAACCTTTCTTCCTAAAATCCTGGTAAGTATCCCGAGGATGGATATAGAAAAAACTTACTAAAACAAACCATATATAAAGTATAGTGATTCGCGTGATATCCCAAAACGGTCTGAAATGAGTTACCCTATTTTCTTCATAAAATACTTTAATAGGTACATTTCTCACTTTTACTTTGCGCCAGGCGGCTTTTACAATAATTTCGATTTCGAGTTCAAATTTATTGGTATATAGCTTGATCTGGTTTACAACTTTTAACGGATAAAGCCGGTAACCACTTTGAGTATCTGTTAGTTGGGTGCCGGTAACCACTAAAAACCAAAAGTTAGAAAATTTATTTCCGGTAGTACTTTTTCCCGGAATACCATCCTGCCCCATATTTCGATCTCCTACCAGTAAAATTTCAGAATCCGGGCTTTTTTCTTCTAAATGAGTAAGAAAAACTTCCAGATCATCGGGGTAATGTTGCCCATCTGAATCTATGGTAATAGCATAGTCATAACCTAGATCCTCAGCCAGTTTAAAACCGTGTTTTAAAGCTTTTCCTTTTCCCTTATTTTCTTCAAAATGATGAATATTTATTTCAGAAAAGTCTTTTAAAATATTTTCTGTGGCATCGGTAGAACCATCATTTATAACCAGCAAATTTGTGGTATAAAGCTGTAAATCCTGTAAAACACTGCCCAAAGTTTTCTCATTGTTGTAGGTAGGTATAAGGATACAACAATTTAAAGCTTCAAACCTGGACTGATATATTGGCTGTTTATTCAAACTAAAATGGCTTTAATTGCAAAAGTATAATTAAAAAGCAAAGCACAATATTCTAAGTACTAAGATTATATTTTTTTATAAAAAGAATTGATTTTTAGGGAAATACCAGCTGAGTTTTTAGCTATTCCTTTCAATTTAATTTCCTGGTCTTCTTCCATAATTTCGGTTTCCAGGTTTAATATAGCATCGCTATTTGGATCTACAACCGCCATGAATTTCACATTACTCCCCCTTACAAATTGAAGCTTACAAGCGCAGCGGCGCTCTGCCTCTTCCTTAAATAAATTCATTAGAATAACCCCCGGAGTCACTGGCCTACCGGGAAAATGGCCTTTATAGATATCATGTTTTCTGTTGATTTCTATTTGGGTAAAATGTTTCCCATTTTCTTCGGAAGAATTTAATACTGAATAAAAATCCTTTAATAACATGTGTTGGCTGGTTGTTAGTGTAATACTAAATTACAGAGAAAATTCAGGAATTTGATCTTTTACCGGCATTTTATGGCTCAAATACAGAATCTGCAATACGCTCATTAATCTTAATACTGCTGAATTCTATAATGGTTGCATCTCCAGATTCTTCCATCAAATCAACCTGTTTTATAATATTCTGATCATTAAAAAATAAATGGATCTCTGCAAACATTGCTTTAAGATTATCATCCTTCGGTATTATTATAGCAGAAATAAGTTTATTCTCACGACTATAAGTAATATCAAAATTATCATTATCAAGCAATAACTTTCCATTTACACTGCCGGTAATAAGTTTAGCGATTTTATCAAAAAGCTTATTAGAACTGGTATTTCTAACACTCTTATCTCCAGAATCATTTATATGCAGCTCCCCTTCAATAAAAAGAATTTTATAATCCTGTGGTTCTTTATATTCCCATTTTAATTTTTCAGGATTTTGATAGAATAGCTTTCCACGACTTATGCTTTCGTCGGTAATCATTTCTATCTTTTTGGTTTGGATAAAATCGGCTTCTAAAGTTTCAAGCTCATTTGCCTTTTGCAGCATTTCTTCCTGAAATTGAGAAATTTCTTCTTTAGAAAGCTCCTCCTGGGCAACCAGGTTTAAGCTTAAAAACAAAAGTAGGATATTAAGAATACGCATTGATTTCCAGTAATTTATCAGGCCTAACGACCTCATATTGATTGTTTTTCAAAAATAGCAACAACTGTTCCAGTATATTAACGGTATTAGCATTATTATCGTGCAAAAGTATTACAGCTCCGGGTTTTACTCGTTTTTTAACTCTCTTTAAAATCAATTCTTCTGAAGAAAGTACTGCATCAAAAGATCTAATACTCCAGCCTATAGATCGCATCCCGGTTTTTTGAAGGGCTTTTTTTGTTTTCGGACTTACAATGCCGAAAGGTGGTCTAAAAAGTTTCATTTTTATTCCGGCAGTTTTTTCTGCAATTCTATTGCATTCTTCAATTTCCCAAACAATTTTTGAAACACTTAAAGCACCCATTTTTCTAGTATGAGTATAGGTATGATTTCCTACGAGATGACCTTTTTCAATAATTGATTTAAAAATCTGGGGATTCGCTTTTATATTTTGACCAATACAAAAGAATCCGGCTTTTGCATTATATCTATCCAGAACCTTAAGAATTTTCAAGCTATTCTCTACCGGCCCGTCATCAAAAGTAATCGCGATTTGTTTTTCTTTGATATTTTGATTCTCACTAAATGATTTTACGAAGAAATTAAATCGAACATTTGTAGAAACCGTGAGCAGAAATAGCAAATAGAAAATTATAAAAGCCAATACATACCAGAATGACCCCCACCCCAAAAAAGCCAAAACCAAACCCGCGAAAAGCAGGAGTATAATTATTGTATTTATAAATTTAAACCGCACTGAGTAAGATTAAACTGTGATCTTTACCAAGGTACTGATTGTAAATTAGAATTTTCTTTGGCACTTTATTTTCATCATTATTGAGAGTCAAAATTTCTGGAATTTTACCTGATTTTAAAATTTGAGCCGCCAAAAATATCGCGTAACCGGAAGCTGTATCATAATCCCCAACCAAATGCTTATAACCTAATTGTAAGGTATTTTTAAAAATTTGTTCCTGAAGGTTTTGATAATAATGATCGTAGCGATTATCACCATTTTTACCCAAAATTACCAAATCTATATCTTTAGCATTCAAATTATTGCTCTTTAGAAAATCTTCAACTTCACTATTAATTTCAATGGGCGATACTGTATTCTTTATAGAAACATCAAGAAATTCAGCGTAAGAATTATCGTTTGCTTTTTTTGAAAGCGTAAAGAAATTAGCCCCTTCAGAAGTAATTGTTCCAGGGGAATCTTCTTTTAATAGATCAGTATTCGTAATAGGAACCTGTTTTAACTGGCCATCAATTTTTCTAAACGCGGTAATTTTCTTAGAAATCTCATCTACTCCTCCAACTAAAACCGAATTTATTTCGGGATCTTCGCTGAATTGCATTTGGGCATCTAAAAGCGCTGTTTCCAAAGAAACCGCGTTTTGCGTATAGGTGACATTATAATTTTTGCAGCCTAAATATAAAGCGATCTGGCCGCCAATAGTATTGTGGGTAGATTGAATAAATGAGGTTGGAGTTAATAATTTTTCATCCTGCGCCAGCATATTTTCAATAAATTTTTCGGTATCCTGTTTACAGCCTTCACCGGTTCCCGTAATTATAGCGTCTGGAATCTCAATTTTTGCATCTCTTAAAGCAATTTTTGCTGAATATACTCCCATTTTTATCGCTTTAGACATTCGTCTTAAAGCCATAGGATTTATAAATTCCTTATAATTCGGGGAAATTGCCGGAAAGATATTTTCGTTATAGACCATAACCGGTTCTCCTGAAAGTAAATCTCCAGGTTGCGCCGAAATATTCCCAATTCCATTAATATAAATTTTAGTCTCCATTTTTACTGAAAATTAATGAAGTACAATTACCTCCAAAACCAAAGGAATTAGAAAGGACATATTCCATTGATTTTTCCTTCATTTTTGTAACGGGAACCAATCCTGAACTTTCCATAGATTCAGAAAAATTAAGGTTTGGAAAAACCTGTTGATGTTGAAGGGAAAGTAAACTAAAAACCGCTTCCAGAGCTCCCGCAGCCGCCAAAGTATGGCCGGTAAATGCCTTTGTAGAACTAAAATCTGGAAGTTTATTGCTGAAAATTCTTTTTAATGCGACACTTTCGGCATTATCATTATTTTTGGTTGCGGTACCGTGGGCATTGATATAATCAATTTCTTCTGAAGAAATTCCCGCAGATTTCAAAGCCTTCTGCATTGCTAAAAACGCCCCTTCCCCATTTTCTGAAGAAGCGGTTTGGTGAAAGGCATCATTAGCATTACCATATCCCGAAACTCTACCTAAAACCGGCTTGCCATTAATTTCCTTCTCGGCTTCCAAAACCAAATAGGCAGCGCCTTCGCCTAGATTCAAACCATTGCGGTTTTGGTCAAAAGGTTTGCAATGATTTTCAGATAAGATCATCAGGGAGTTAAAACCATTTAAAGTGAATTTTGTGAGACAATCTGTTCCACCCACAATCACACGCTTTAATTTCCCCGCCTGAATCATCCTGGCTCCCAGCATAATTGCATTAGCGCCTGAGGAACAGGCCGTACTTATAGTAGTTACAAAACCGGTTATTCTAAAATATTCGGCAATTTTTTCCGTAGTAAAACCTGGATGCTGCGCACGTATAAATTGTTTGTTTTCTACTTTTCCGTGGGTAAATTCTTTAAAATACTTTTCGGTGGCATCCATTCCGCCAACGCTGGTTCCTGAGATAAAGCCGGTGTGTTTATCGATCTTAATTTTAGCGTTTTCAATAGCTTCTTTAACCGCAAGCGCGCCAAGAAGTGAAGCACGGGTAAAGCTATGATTATCGCGCAAGTTCAATAAACTGGCAAGAGCTTTATTTGACATTTTAATTTCTCCGACCGGTAAATTTTTATGAGCAGTTTTAAGAATTTCAGGGAAAGAAATTCCTTGTTTTTCTGAAGCCAAAGATTTATAATTTGCTTCTGTGCTGTTGCCAATAGCAGAGATAATTCCCATTCCGGTAACAGCAACTGCTTTGCTCATAAATTATTTGGTTCTGTTTTCTTCAATATAAGAAGCCATATGATTGATTGAGACAAAAATTTCACGTCCCTGGGCAGGATCGGTAAGTTTTATGCCATAATCTTTTTCTAAAAGAACAATCAGTTCCAGCGCATCTATAGAATCCAGCCCAACACCATCCCCAAAAAGTGGCTCGTCATTTTTAATATCGGCGGGTTCCATATCTTCTAAATTGAGTTGCTCGATGATACTCTCTTTAAGTTCAGTTTGTAGGTTTTTCATTTTCAGCGCAATATATTTTTTTGAGGTTTTCTTCAGAAAAAACAATGTTCCTTTCCTTTGAAACCAGGCACAAAAATACATCATATTCGCCATTTTGCAAGTTTAACCAGCCACAAAGCACTTCAGGAGCTTTCTCTGAAGTCAATAATGTTTCCGCATAGTCTTTAAGCAATTCGGCATTAAACTTTTCAGCTATAAAAAAAGCATTCTCACTTTGCAGCTTATATTTAATGCTTATCTCCCCTAAAGCAATATTTGGCAGCGTGTAAACAAACAGCGAAGGAGAAGCAAATGTTTTTGTAGAATCCTGAAATTGGGTATCGGTTTCCAGGCTGGAGGCATTATTAGAAAAAACCAAAGCCGTTTCTGGTAAAACTTTTTTATTTCTAAAAATAATTTCACTCCCCAGAATTCCCAATTTCGATAATCGGTCCATTTTATGGAATTTCGGGTATTTTAAGTCTAAAAACTCGTATGCAGATTTCAAAAAAATATTCAGGTCTTTTTCCGAAGAATCGAAAAGCAACTTTTCTGAATTAAAAATTTTCCCATTTCTAATTCTTACCCAATCCTCTATGTAAAATTGATTTGGCATTTTATTCCTTTTCCTTTTTAAAAACCAGGGCCAGGTTACAACCACCAAAACCGGAAGCCGTTTTTAACGCATAATTGATCTCTTTTTCCTGATCTTCCTGAATAATATTTAGCGGTTTTGAAACGCCCAATCCGGTAAAATTCTTTGAACCAAATAATTCATTATTAAGCATGCTATGTTTGGTCACGATACTTTCTATCAAAGCCGAAGCGCCCAGCGTATGCCCGTAAAAGCCTTTTAAACTATGAATTGGCGTTTTATTTAATGCTGAACGATGAAATGCAATCGCTTCCATTTCATCATTATAAATCGTTGCCGTACCGTGCGCCGATAAAAAATCGATGTGTTCTGCTGAAATTGAAGCTTCTTTAAGTGCGTTTTGAATGCTTTTATATAAACCCTCGCCAGTTCTGGAAGGTCCTGAAATATGGTTGGCATCATTTGCTGAAGCATCACCAATTAAAGAAATATTTTCCTGGTTTTTAGGTTTTTCTGTACTCACTAAAATTGCTGCTGCAGCTTCGCCCAAATTAATGCCATCGCGATCTTTTGAAAAAGGCTTACAAGATTCTGGACTCAAAGCCTGGAAAGAATTAAATCCTGAAATCACAAAGTCGCTCACCAAATCGGCTCCCACAACCATTGCATTTTTGAATTTTCCCGAACTCCCCAATCTTCTTGCCACCGCAAGCCCTAATCCCCCAGAAATACAGGCATTGGAAATGATAATTGGTGTATGGGAAAAACCAAAAAACTTTGCAATTACATTTCCCAATTCACTTAATTTCAATCGATTTTCAGGAAAATTACCGAGGTCTTTTAAAAGATCAATGTTTCCCTTTGTGGTTGCAATTATTAAAGTGGTTTCAGATACATCTAAAGTTTTATTTTGATCTAAAACCTGTTTTATAGCAAGCAGAATCATCTTTTCTAGCCTGGTAAATTCTTCGGAAATGCCAATTTCTGAGAAAGCTTTTGTTAGAAGTTTCTCATCAATAATCCCTGCATAAAAGGGATTTTCTGTTAATTCTGGTTTTAGTTGAAGTTTTAAACCCGATTTTCCATCACGAATTGCCTTGATATTTTCTTCCGTAGAAAAACCAAGTGGAGAAATAATAGCATCATCTAACAGGTAGAGTTTCTTCATTAAAGCAACTTCATTTTCTTTTTCCAATCTAAGAAAAACGGCGGATTATTTAACACTAATTCCCGATTTTCGTTCAGGAAAACCTGTATCGTTTCCCCGGTGCAAATCAAATTTTCGCCTTTAAAAATTTTATAAATAAAATTCATTTTAGCGGCTTCAGAATTTCTAAAAGTGGTTTCTACCCGAAATGCATCGCTATATTTTAATGGCAATTTATGTTCGCAAAGAGATTTTACAATTGGAGTGGAAAATCCCTGGGCTTGCGCATCCAGGTAGGAAATACCGTGTTCGCGACCAAAATCTTCCCGTCCTTCTTCAAAATATTTAAGGTAATTGCCGTGCCAAACGATTTGTAAAGGATCACATTCGTGAAATCGAACTTTAAGCTTGGTTATCGTGGTTAAGGATTTCTCCAGCATAATTAATATTAATCTACAGTAACGGTTTTCATTTCAGAAGTAGCTAAAAGATTACCGTTTTCGTCTTCTGTTCTGGCTCCTACTGAAGTTACATTTAAAAATTCCTGCAGAATTTCTACATAAGTAGTAAGTTTGGTACCCGCCTTTGGAAGTTCAATAATTTCTACTGCTTTTATGGCTCCTATAAATCCTGTTTTTGGTTTGTTCAATCCACTTGTAAAACCCTGGTATCCTCGCCAAAGCGACATACTTTGCGCCATATGTTCAATAAGTCCGGGTTCAGAAAAAATAGCATCTTCAACTAAAATATTATCTTCGGGAATGGTAAATGCGGTAGTTCCTGTCTTTTCGGTATATTCCAGCAAACTATCAACCATAACAAAAGGCGGTTTTTGCGGAATTAGCTGGAGAATTCTTTCCAGATCTAAAATTGGTTCTTCGAGTAAATTTGCTGCCATAAGTTGATTTTAGCTGTAATCGTTCCAGTAATCGTAGTAGTTATACCACTGATGCGGGTATTTTTTCAGCATAATTTCCAGATTTTCAAGATAAGCTTTTAATAGACTTTTTGCTTCATTTTTTTCAGGATTATAGGGCCTGGCATAAAAATGATAGTGAAAATTCTTCTCTCGCATAATATGAACAAACAAAACTGGAATTTCATTCCGCGCCGCCAGTTTAAATGGGCCTTGCGGAAATTTCAGCTTCTCTCCCATAAAATTATGGGAGTAAGTTTTGGCATTTTCGGTATAACGATCTGCAGCAAAAACCAATAATTCGTTGTTTTGAAGGGCGCGGTTCATCTCAAAAATATGAGAAAGATCGTCTTCGAGAACAATAAGCTTTATAGCTGATTTCCCGGTAACGGAATCGAGGTAATTCTTGATTTCTTCATGTTCTAAATCGGTTACTACCAGGTTTACAATATGATGATTATTGGTTTCATCAAAAAAATGTTTGGCGAGATTAAAATTACCAATATGTGCGGTGAGTAAAATTCCACCTTTTTGTTGTTTTAGTAAATTCTCTATATTGTGGATACCATCAAACTCAAAGGTATATTTATGTTTTAATCCCGAAGCAATCGCCACGCGGTCCAACTGAATTCTACCAAAAGTAAAATAGCTTTTATAAACATTTAGAGCCGATTTAATTTTGGAGAACCCCAATCTTTTCCGAAATAAATAATAAACACTTTTAGTAGCATGGAATGCAAAAAAAACAAAATAAAGCGCTACAAAAAGTAAGACAAAATAAGACACATAAAGCCCAAATGTTTTGATTATGAAAACATAAATTCTCAACCCCAAAACGGTTCCGCGCGATTGTCCCTTCCATTCGGCCATAATTAAGAATAGAGTCCGCCGTTAATGTTTATTACTTCGCCGGTAATGTAGGAAGCTTTTTTTGAAGCGAGAAAACTTACTAAATCGGCCACTTCTTCGGCTTCGCCAAAACGATTTAAAGGAATTATTTTTTTTAGTTCATTTTCATCAAAATCGGTAGTCATATCTGAAGCTATAAAACCCGGTGATACGGCATTTACGGTAACTTTTCGTTTTCCTATTTCCTGGGCGAGGGCTTTTGTAGCCGCAACCACCGCGCCTTTTGCCGCAGAATAATTTACCTGCCCGGCATTGCCTTTTAATCCTGAAAGTGAAACGATGTTTATAATTCTTCCATAACGCCGTCTCAACATACTTTTAAGCAAAGGCTGGGTAACATTGTAAAAACCGTTTAAACTGGTATTAATTACGGATTGCCAATCTTCCGGCTTCATCCACATAAAGAGTCCGTCGCGGGTAATTCCGGCGTTATTTACTATTACTTCAATTTCTGCTTCGGGATTATTTTTGCTGAAATCTTCCAGGGTATTTTTGGTGTTTTCAGCATTTGCCACATCAAACTGAAGTAATTCACATTTCACGCCTTCGGCCTCAATTAGTTTTTTGGTAGATTCCGCAGCTTCGATATTGGAATGATAATTCAGTAAAATATTATACTGAAGCTCACTTGCTATTTTTAAAGCAATGGCTTTTCCAATTCCGCGGGAAGCTCCGGTGATGAGGGCGTATTTCATTATTTTGTTTTAAAATCCTGACTAATCTTTTTTGAATGCTGCAAGGTTTAGAAACCTTGTAGGTTTAATAGACTTCGTTATTTTTTAAATACTCTTTTACTTCCGCATTGATTTTATACATCGGGAAATCCTCCTTTATTTCAGGGATAATTTTATTCATTTCAATTAAAACCTCATTTGTTTTTTGAGAGAGTTTGTCTCCGAAATCCAAATAACGCAAAGCCTGAATAATCGTGATTATTTCAACCGAAAGTACTTCAAAAGCATTATCGATCACGGTTTTTGTAATATTCGCAGCGTTAGTGCCCATACTCACAATATCCTGATTATCGTTATTATTTGGAATGCTGTGAATATACATTGGGTTAGATAATGTCTGATTTTCAGCAGTAGTAGATACCGCGGTGAACTGCGCGCCCTGCAGTCCAAAATTTAATCCGAGTTTCCCTAGATTTACAAATGGTGGTAAAATATCGTTGAGTTTGTTATTCAGCAGATAATTGAGTTGACGCTCTGCTAACATCGATAATTTTGTAATTACCAATTTCAGTTTATCCATTTCCAGGGCCACATAATCCCCGTGAAAATTTCCACCGTGATATACATGCTCGTTCTCCACATCAATAATAGGATTATCATTGGCCGAATTCACTTCTTCTATTAGAATTTTAGCGGTATGCTCAATCGTGTCGTAAACCGGGCCAAGTATTTGCGGCACACAACGCAAACTATAATATTCCTGAACTTTTTCTTTAAAATACGTGTTTTTGTCGGCCGTATCGTTATATAAATGCTCATTTCGGTCGCGGGTAAGTTTGCTATCCTTTAAATGATTTCGCATTTTTTCAGCGATCTTTTGCTGACCCAGATGTTTTTTAGCCGAATTCAATTCTTCAGATAAATGATCGTCGTAAGCCTGAACAATCTCATTAATAGCCGAAGAACAGAAAACTGACCAGTTTAGCAGGCGTTTGGCGTAAATAATATTAACAATTCCAATACCCGTCATTGCTGAAGTTCCGTTCATTAAAGCCAGCCCTTCCCTAATTTCAATATTTATCGGACTAATATTTTCTTCGGAAAAAACTTCTTTTGTTTCGCGGCGTCTACCTTTATGAAAAACCTCTCCTTCCCCGATCAAAACCAGTGCCAAATGCGCTAGCTGAACCAGATCTCCTGAAGCTCCTACCCCGCCGTGTTCAAAAATTAAAGGAGTAATATTTTTATTGATAAGCTGCTGCATTACTTCGGCAACCGATTTATGCACGCCAGATTTTCCCAAGGAAAGTGTGTTTAAACGCGCCAACATCAAAGCTTTTACCTGCAGAGTCTCCATTGGTTTCCCGGAGCCGGAAGCGTGACTTCTTATTAAATTATATTGAAGTTGAATGCGATCTTTATCTTTGATTTTATATTGAGCCATGGGCCCAAAACCGGTATTAACGCCGTAGATCACTTTATTTTTAGAAAATTCGTTTAAAAAACTAAAGCTTCTTTCCAGGGTTTCCAGCGTTTCTGAAGCTACCTGAATCTTAGTATTTTCAAATAAAACACGGTAGAAATCTTTAAGACTAAGGGCATCTTTAATTTGAAGCATAAGCCGCATTATCATTAATAATTCGTCGCAAATGTACTATATTTAGCCCGTATTAAAAATTACAGTTTTACAGTATCGCAGACTACTTTTAGGCTTTAAAACTACCAAAATGAACCACCGCTCTACTCAAATCTTAATTATTGGCGCCGGCCCCTCTGGGATGGTAGCCGCAGGATATTTACAGCAATATGGCGTAGATTGTATTGTAGTGGAAAAAAATGAGTTTCCCAGGTTTAGTATTGGTGAGAGTTTACTTCCGCACAGTATGGAGAATTTTAAGGAAGCGGGATTATTAGAAGCCATAGATGCTGCGGGATTTCAGAAAAAATATGGGGCAAGATTTATAAAAGGGAATAGAGTTGGCGAATTTGATTTCAGCAATAAATTTGGTAATGGCTGGGATTGGACCTGGCAGGTGCCACGAGCTGATTTTGACCTGGTTTTAGCGAATGAAATTCAGCGTAAAGGCGTGGAAATTATTTTCAATGCTGAAGTGAAAAATGTGAGTTTCAAGGGAAAAAATTCTGTCACTGAAATACTTATTAATTCCGAAGAGAAATTATTTATAAATGCCAATTTCATCATTGATGCAAGCGGGAATGCCAGGGTTTTAGCCAAACAACTGGATTTAAATGCGAAGCCTAAAATAACCGGAAATTCTTCAATATTCACACATATTAAAGAACCAAATCGCCCAAAAGGTAAGGAAGGCGAACTGATAACTTTTGAAGTACTTGATACAAAAACCTGGTTCTGGTATTTCCCCTTTTCTAATGGAAACTCAAGCCTTGGGTTTGTAAGCGAAGATTCCTGGTTTGAGAATTTTAGTACTGACCACAGCTTAGCATTTAAGGAAATGCTTGGTAAATTGGAGTATTATAACAATAGGTTTGATGAAGATCCTTTCCTTTTTGAACCTATAAAAGTGCGTAATATTGCGAGTAATGTCTCTCGAATTCACGGTGATGGATTTGCTTTAACGGGAAATAGTGCGGAGTTTCTTGACCCCGTATTTTCTTCAGGTGTTGCTTTTGCTACAGAATCTGGTATGCAGGCAGCTAAATTGGCAAAAAGAGAATTAGAAGGAGAACTTATAGATTGGAAAAAAGATTATAGTCTCTACATGCAAGAGGGAATCACAGTTTTTTCCAGTTATGTGAAAGAATGGTACACTGGAAATTTACAGAAATTATTTTTTCACGAAACGCCAAAAAATGAAATTAAGGAACAAGTTTGTGCAGTTCTTGCGGGATATGTTTGGGATAAAACCAATCCATTTGTGAAAAATCATAGCCGTATTATTGGGAATGTGGCACGCTTAATTGATTTAGAAAAAACAAAATTTTAAAAACTTTTAAGCTTAAAATTCTGATGGCAAAGCTTTTAAAAAAAAGGACTCATTTTATTATATTCTTTAGCCTAAAAAAGTTTGGAAGGTAAGTAAGTAAAAGTTACATTTGCAACCGCAAAAATGTTTGCGCGTTCTTATATATTGGAGAGGTGGCAGAGTGGTAATGCAGCAGCCTGCTAAGCTGTCATCCTTCGGGATGCCCGGGTTCGAATCCCGGTCTCTCCGCAAGATATTTTAGTCTGCGGATTTTTATTCTCCTTTTCTTATGGAAAAGATAGGGATAATCTTCCTCCGTTTTCCCGGACTGCTTTTAAGAGTGATTTGGATCGGAAAAGACTAAAATTTCCATTAATAGTTTATCTATTAATTTTGGGATTTATTTTCTGTCATTTTACAGTATAAATCTTCCCAGATATCGCGCCGAGCGCGATTAAAAAATTACTCGGGGTGTAGCGTAGCCCGGTTATCGCGCCTGCTTTGGGAGCAGGAGGCCGCAGGTTCGAATCCTGCCACCCCGACGAACCTTCTTTAAAAGGATATAAAAACACTGTTAATCTATTGATTTTCAGTGTTTTTTGTTTTTACGATATCATTTGATATGGTTTGATATCACCCTATCCAGTGAATGATTCGGTGAATACTTTCTTTCCAACATTTCACTATCTTAGAATGATTATTAGATTGATTTGACTTTCGTCTTTAACACTTATTGTTTAACTTAAAGACATTCTAAATGCCTGATTTTACTACATTCTCCGTACTTTTCTTCACAAGAAAACTCAACCGGAACAAAAAAGAATTATCTATTTACGCCCGTATTACGGTAAATGGAAAATGCGCTGAAATGAGCCTAAAAAGGAAAACTTCAGTGAATGAATGGGATAGTTCAAAAGGAAGACTTAAAGGAACTTCTCCCAGGATTAAAACATTAAACAGTTATTTAGACCAGGTTTATTTCAAATTACTCGACACCCAAAAGAAAATTCTGGATAAAGATACCTTAATCACTGCCGATAAAGTCAAAGCTTCCTATCTTGGGTTAGATGAAGAGCATAAAACCCTCAAGGATATTATTAAGTATCACAGCCAGACAATGAAAGGAGTCCTGAAATGGGGTACGCTTAAAAACTATAACACCACTGCCAAATACCTGGACGAGTTTCTAAAAAAGAAAAAGAAAACCAACGATGTGTACCTGAAGCAGATCGATTACCAGTTCATTACCGAATTTGAAATGTTCCTCAGGAATTACCGTGCTAAAAAAGCAAGGAAGACCTGTGGCACCAACGGGACTATGAAACACTTGGAACGCTTTAAAAAAATGATCAACCTGGCCATTAAATTAGAATGGCTTGAAAAAAGTCCTTTCCAGAATTATAAGATGAAGTTTGAAAAGAACGAACGACAATTTTTATCGGAGTGGGAATTAAAAATGGTTGAAGAAACCTATTTTAGAAGTGAATCCCTGGAACGGGTAAAAGATATGTTCCTATTCTCCTGTTATACCGGGCTTACTTATGGTGAGCTTAAAGTACTCACCAAAGATCATATCGTTAAAGGAATGGACGGTAAAAACTGGATATCTACCAAACGTGAAAAAACTAATGAACCTGTAAAAGCTCCACTACTCCATAAAGCCGATACTATTTTGAAAAAATACCAAGAAAAACGGTTTGACCTCGTTAGTGAATATTTGTTTCCTG
Organism: Salegentibacter sp. Hel_I_6; assembly: GCF_000745315.1. Classification (NCBI taxonomy): domain Bacteria; kingdom Pseudomonadati; phylum Bacteroidota; class Flavobacteriia; order Flavobacteriales; family Flavobacteriaceae; genus Salegentibacter; species Salegentibacter sp. Hel_I_6. The sequence continues at coordinate 4,171,962 of NZ_JQNQ01000001.1, forward strand.
TGAAATCCAATCAAAAGATGAATGAATATGTGAAAAAAGTAATGAAAGCTTCAAAAGTGAGAAAACATATTACCTTTCATTCCGCGAGGCATACCTTTGCTACCACCGTAACCTTATCTAACGGAGTTCCCATTGAAACGGTATCCAAGCTTTTAGGACATACAAAATTATCTACCACTCAGATTTACGCACGGGTAATGGAAAATAAAATCAGCAGTGATATGAGGGACTTGGAAAAGAGAATAGAGAAAAATCAGAATTTTAAATATCGAAACTAATCCTAGCATGAAAATAAATGCACTCAAATTCATAGATTTAATAAAGGCCCTATTTTTTACTTAATCTACTTTATTGGTTTATATATCCTGAATACCAATAAATTTTATTAACTGTTAGCAAAAGTTGATAGAAGTTGCAATGCTTATTTTGAAACACTATGCTACTATCTAAATTTTATAGATTATTAAATCCACTTTATATATTAATAAATTTTATTTTTTTGTATAAAATTTATTAAAACGCCAATATGAAAGTACTCCTAAAATTGCTATTCCTGCAAAACTGTAATAAACAAATGTGGGGGTAATCACTTTATCCCCGGTTGCGTATGAGTGTAAACCAGCTAAATAGAAGTTAACTCCAAAGTAAGTCATCATAATACTTGAGTAGGCTATTACCGCCATTAGATTGAAAAACCATCTACTTCTAAGGCCAGGAACTAAACGCATATGTATTATGAAAGCATATACCATAATGCTAATTAAAGCCCAGGTTTCTTTAGGATCCCAGCCCCAGTAACGCCCCCAACTCTCATTAGCCCACTGGCCACCAAGGAAGTTACCAATGGTTAACATCACTAATCCAACGGTTATCGCCATTTCGGTAATAATAGTGATTTCCTTGATATTGAGGTCCATTTTCTTTTTATTCTTCTCGGTGGTCATGATCATTAACAATAAAGCCACTACTGCGAGAACCATTGCCAAAGTAAACGGGCCGTAACTACCTACAATTACCGGAACGTGAATAACAACCCAATAGGAATCTAATACTGGTGCTAAATTAGCAATCGCAGGATCCATCCAGTTCCAATGCGCAACCATTAATATCATAGAAGTCACAAAAGCAGTTGAAGAAATGGTAAGATTACTTTTGCGACCAAAAGCTAACCCAAAAAACATGGTAGCCCAAGCCACATAGATCATAGATTCATAAGCATCACTCCACGGCGCGTGGCCCGAAATATACCAGCGAGCAATTAGTCCTGCAGTATGCAAAGCAAAAAGTATTGCTACTACTACTATGCTAGTATTTATTAAATAGTAAATGAACTTATTATTATAGAATATTTGAAAAATAACAAATACTAGCATAAGAAGCCCGGCAAGCATATACATCCAGAAAAGATTTCTGAAAATATCATATTTATTATAAGTGATTTCGGCATTTATCCGGTCTTGAGAAGGCATTACTTCTTCGCCGAATTTCTTTTGAAAACCTTTTATACTTTCTAAAAACTGATTAGCCTTTGAATAATCCCCGGTTTCTGCAGCATCAGAAAGGGAGGTCATATATAAAGGAAGAATTTGTTTGGTATACACCGAATCCATTCCTTTAAAAACCACTCCTTCATCTTCTAACTCAGGATAAGAAACCCATTTATTATTTTCGTGCTCCGGGATTGGGAAAATTCTAAGTATTTTTCCCTGAAGTGCCCTGTACAACAAGTTCACTTTTTTATCGGTATTGATAAAATCTTTCTGAAATTTATTTGGAACCCCCGCCTGGTAAGCATCCTCTAGTACTGAAGAAAGCTTGTAATTCCCCATTTCATCAAAAAAAGTACTTAAAGTTAAGTATTTCTCACCTTCGTCTACGCCGAGTAAATTATGCAAACTATCGTTATGCTTTTCAACATAAATAATCGGCACGTTATACCAGATCATCGGGTTTTGGGTAAGTGAAACCAATACCTGGTCTGAACTTAAACCTTCATAAGAATCAGATTTACTTAACTTTCTAAGCAATTCCGAAGAATACGTATTGGCGGGTTTCATTCTACCACCGGCATCCTGGATAACGAGCCTACCAAATTTGGCCGCATGTTCTTCGCTAATGGCATTGCTTTTAATTATAGAATCAACCTCTCGCTTCGCCGATTCGGCGTGTTGATGATCATCGGGAACCTGAGCAAACATAGAACCCGCAGCAAAGATGAAAATAAGTACCGTGCTTAACATTTTCTTTTTTTCCTTTACTTTTTCGAGCATTTCTTTCAATTTTCCAAAACGCGAACCTTTATCAAATAAAATAAGCATCAGTCCTAAATACAGGAGAAAATAACCTATATAGGTGATCCAGGTGCCCCAAAAATCGTGGTTTACAGATAAAATAGTTCCCTTCTCATCAGGCATAAAACTGGCCTGGAAAAACCTAAACCCTTTATGATCTAAAACGTGGTTCATATAAATCTCGTAAGGCACATTTTCTTTACCTTCTTCAACAATCTCAACCTTACTTTTAAAGGCTGAATAAGAATTTTCTGTGCCGGGATATTTATCGGCAATAAAATCATTTAATTTAATAGCGAATGGCAGCTCAATATCTTTACTACCATAATTTAAAAAGAATTCAAGCCCGGCAAGTTCCACTTTTTGCGGATCGCTTGAAATTCCCTGCCCCCCCATTAAGGTTACGGTTTCAGACTCTCCCTTAGAAGAAACTTTAAGAGTTAAAGCATCTGACTGCCCATCGGCTTTTTGTGGTGTTTTTATAATATCATACTTTCCTTTTACCACAGGTTCTGGAATCACAAACTGTATATTCCCAATATTATAAAGGGAACGAAGCATAAGGTTTTGAGTAGAATCTTTTATAAGATTTCCTTTTTCCTGATCGGCCATGCGCATATAATCTCCTTCAAAAGGAGAATTTATCGTGTATTTTCCGCTGTTTTCATCGTAGGAAATATTAATTGCACCCTCGGTAGGTTCGTTTAGCGTGAAAAGAGTATTATGAATATTTTGAACTTCGCCTTCCTCTAAATAGTGATCGTGGCGCTCCCCGCCTCCTGCTTCAACAATTTTAAGATGATTTATCCCATCTTCAGCAGGTACTAATTCTTCTTTAGCACCATAAATAAAATTAGTTACTTCAATAGTTACCGGTTGGCCATTATAGTCGGTGTTCAGCACGTACTCGTTTTCAGTCTCAGGAGCAAAAAGCACCGGTTCCTGCAAAACCCTACGCCGCGGTTCGCCATCAATTTCACCGTCAATAAAGGTGGTGAGAAAAATTTTTTGGGAAAGCATAACATTGGTAGTTTCGCCTTCACGAATAGGCATAACCCCTTCGTAACTAATATAACGCGTAATAAACGCGCCAACCAGGATTAATACAAAAGATAGGTGGATTAAAAGGGAAGACCATTTTTCGCGTTTATGGAGGTTGTAACGCTTAATATTTCCGGCGAAATTAATCACAAAAAACACCATAATAGCTTCAAACCACCAGGTGTTGTAGATTAACACCCTCGCTGTTTCAATACTATACCAACTTTCAATAAATGTCCCGAACGCCATGGCCACTGCAAAGACCACAAACAAGACTGCCATTATACGTGTAGAAAATATGACAGACGCTATTTTATTCTGCATGAAGTAACTCTTTTTACGGCTGCAAAAATAGATAAATTAAAATGATCCTATGATGAATACAGAAAGATATGTTGCAGATCATTGGACCATTGCTTAGTTCGGTATTAAGGAATGGTTAATTTAGTATTTTATTATTGAAGTTTAAATAAATATCGGAAGATAGGCTATTATTAAAGGACTATCTCATAAACTGTGTAAATAGAAAAATAACAGGGGTCGCGACCCCTGTTATTTTTTTGTCTAATTTTAAATTTTACACAGTATGAAAAAAGAGGATTTATTTAACGATGAATTTTTAAAGCAGTTCAAAAGTGGAGATGAGCTCAATGGCTTTTTAAAACAACTGCAGAAACGTGGCATTGAAAAAATGCTGGAAGGCGAATTGGATGGTCATTTAGGCTATGACAAGAGCCAAAAGTCCGATAATCCCAATACCCGCAATGGTTTTGGCCAGAAAAAGGTACGCACTTCTTTCGGGGAATCCCAGATCCAGGTCCCCCGAGACCGAAATGCTTCCTTTAATCCGATGATTGTTCCCAAACGGGGCAATATGGTTGATGGTATTGAAAATGTTATCGTATCGCTCTATGCCAAAGGAATGAGCAATAGCGATATCGAAGAACAAATCAGAGAAGTTTATAATTTTGAAGTTTCCACTTCTACCATCTCCAGGATTACCGAGAAGGTCACCGAGGATATCGTGGCCTGGCAGAACCGTCCTTTAGAACCCGTATATCTTATTGTTTGGATGGATGGGATCGTCTTTAAAGTCCGTGAGAACTCCAAGGTGATCAACAAGACAATATACATAGCAGTAGGACTTCGCAGAGATGGGAAGAAAGAAGTATTGGGACTTTGGCTGGGTAAAAATGAATCTGCAGCCTTTTGGATGAGTGTCCTTACCGATATAAAATCTAGGGGAACCGAAGATATCCTTATCACGGCTACTGATAACTTAAACGGGTTTACCGATACCATCAGGAACGTGTTCCCTGAATCCAAAACCCAAATCTGCGTAGTGCATCAAATACGCAACGCCTGCAGGTATGTGGTATGGAAGGACAAAAAAGCCTTTACAGCAGATATGAAGCATATCTACAATGCACCTAACCAGCAAGCTGCTAAAGCTGCCCTGAATGATTTTGCAGAGCTATGGGAAAGTAAATATTCTTATGCTATTAAGAGCTGGAGGGACAACTGGGAAGACCTTACGGTATTCTTTGAGTTCCCCCTGGAAATAAGAAAGATCATTTATACAACGAACCTTATCGAGAACCTCAATGGAAAAATCAGGAAGTACACCAAAAATAAACTGTCTTTCCCTACAGATGAGGCAGTGATGAAATCCGTATATTTGGCTACAAGGGAAGCCACTAAAAAATGGTCAATGCCTATCAGGAACTGGGGCATTATCTTAAATCAGTTCCTTACGATCTATGAAAAAAGGGTCAGACTTTAAAAAAGTCCAACCCCTGTTATTTTAACTTTACACACTTTGCGGGATAGTGTCATTATTAATTTTTCATTAATGCTAAAAATAGCGCGGATTGTAAAATCTGATTATTCCCGTATTTAAAAATTAAGTAAAGGTTAAGTACCTCCTCCTTTAAAGCCTTTCCAATATTAAAAACAATAATTTTTCCTAGCCTTCTTCGATTAGTTCACCCTTGTTATATTGAAGAGCATCTGTTAAGATGTTATTTATACCATAAAGTTAACGGTTCCAGTTCCTTTCTCAATCGTCCCAATGTCTAACTTATTTCCAACTCCATCAGAGATTGATTAGAGTGATAATATTTCCTTTGTCCAACTTCTTATCAATCCATCATCCTTCCTCGACTTCTCAAACTGCATTCATCATAAAATTGTTTATGAGTGTTGCCAGATTGAAAAAAAAAGGAAGAAAAAATATTAAAAAGATCGATTTAATTTTATAATTCTTTTTATAAATTTTACGAATGTGATTTTTTATATTCATTAAAACGTCCCGTATAAAAACATTGCGAAATGGCGAGCTTTATTGTCATCACTACAATCAGGCGTTTTTAAATCAATTAGGACTCTCGAATGGCGACAGGTTTAAGTATCTTAATATATTCCTTTTCAATCATTGTATGGTCTTTCAATAATCCAGTTAAATTCACGAGAATATAAATTGAATTCTCTGTGATTTACTTTAATTAGTGATATCTCCAGGGTATCCAAATCCATAATTCCATTCAGGATAAGTTCATCAGAATTGGAATTTACATACTCGAAATTATATTCATTGGATTCTGTATCATTCTTATTTACTATAATTTTTTTAGATGTTGAATCTGTAATAAATGTATATTTATGTTTTACTTCATCCATTGTTTTTATTGTAGCTTTATCTTTAAAATCCACTATAAGATATCGCCATCTATAATCATCAGTAGTCAAGGGTGGTAATGTATCTCCATTTTTTATAAAATTTGAAACTTCCCAAATTCCATATAAAATAGGTTTTACCCTTTTATCTCCTTTCAACTTTTCAACTGTATAAAAATTGTAAGACAGTAAACCAATAATAATAATCAAACCTATTGATTTTACCCAAAAAATTACTTTATGGTATTTTTTGTTACTTATCGGATTAAAATATTTATAACTTTCTACACCTTTATTTCTAATAAATACGTTTATAAATCTATTGTCCGTAACGAAAACTATAAGAGCCATCAAAACTAAATGGATTGAAAATAATTTAACGGCAATATCAAAAGTGAAATTCATCACGAGAACTTGTGTCATCACGCCAAGAATAATCAATGATCCTAGAGTCTGAGTGCGTCTTGGAATTAAGAGCAGTCCGCCTAAAAGTTCCAAAGAGCCAAGAAATACATTATAACTTTCTGAAAATCCAAAAAATGACCAAGCAAGCCTATTTGGATATAAATTACCCAAGGGTTCGAGTAGATGTGTTAAAGAAGCCGAATGAAATTGAACCTTAAAAATTTTTACAAATGCATAAAGAAACATTGTAGCAATTAGAATTATGCGAAGTAGAACTAAAAACCAATAAAAAAGTGTGTTATAATTCTTACGACTGTTATCTAAAAAATGCCAAATAGGTACAATCAAAAGGGTTAAAATTGCATTTACAAATGAAGACAAATATTTATATGTTGTATCTCCACTTGCAGTACCGCCTACTGTATATTCGTAATCTATCTTAAATACTAGAATACCAACCCATCTAAAAAGCGGTTCAAAAAATGGGTCTAATAGTATAAATAATGCATAGAGAGTAAAATAGGCAAATAGTATCTTAAAAATGAGTTTACTCGTCTTACTCCAATGCTCTTGGTATTCCTGTGTCAATAAATTCAATTTAATAAGAAGGTTTAAAGATTAAAGATAATTCCTATGTTTTAATGGTTTGTTGAAATGTGTTATAACATCTTGTAAATGTACTAGTACATTTATTTCTATTAAGTCCTTACTAATCTAATGGTTATTCATCTTTAAAAGAATTTTCGTTTAGCGTGATGGTTTTTTTGTAATTCTACATTCAATAAATAATAGTTAGGGTTCAATCCACTGTTCAATTTAAATAGGACATCCATTTTTTACGTTTTAACATATAGTAGATAATATGAAAATTCTGCTTCTAATTAAAACTAAGGGGAATAGCAAGAGGGTAACACGCTGCGCGATGTTACAATTTTGTAAAACACTCATTTTTAGATATTTATAACGTATAGTAGCTATTGTTTTTTATCAATTTGCGACAAATGGCTTGGAAAGCCTTATAAACAGGCGATTTTTTGCGACAAATTAAAAGAAAACAAATGGATAAAAGGAAGGTTTAGCTTTAACTCCTTTAATTACGTTTAATTTTTAAAACTTTTTGAATTCCAAAAATTATTAATAGAAGGATAATAAAATATACTAAATATGAACGTGGTTTCCCTTCACCTCCAACAGTTGTAAACATCCTATCCCATCGTATTTTATTCAATCCTTCTTCCATATTATTTAAGCTTAGCCAGATAAATACAGGCTTCCCAACTACATGATCAAATGGTACATACCCCCATTTCCGGGCATCTAATGAATTCTGACGGTTATCACCCATCATCCAGTAATAATCCTGTTTAAATGTATAATCATCAGTTTGTAAGCCATTTATAAATATTTCATTGTTTTTTATATGTATCTGGTTGTCCTCATATTCGCTAATGATTCTTTTATAAAAAGGTAAGGTGCTTTTATTTAATTTAACTGTCGAACCTTTCTTTGGAATATAAATAGGTCCATAATTATCGTTATTCCAAGATAATGTGTCTATATATGGAAAAACCCTTTGAGCTTCTTCCTGCTTACTCAATAACTTTTTAACGTCTTTAACCACAGGGTTTTTTCTGATTAAATCTGCTTCAGCATCGGTAAGCGTTAACAAATAACCTCCATCTTTATTTAAGGCGAATTTTCCAGTTGGATATTTCAAACCTTCCCGAGCTCCATATCTTTTGTTCAGTAAGTTTTGATCTATTGCTTGTCCTTGAGTATTTATAAAAAAGTTATATTGAGGTTTTGCTCGATCCGGTAAAACTGTGCGATTTCCATCTATATAAATATATCCCTCCTTGATTTCTAAAGTGTCCCCAGGTAAACCAACAGCCCTTTTTACCAGATTGGTTTTTTTATCGACAGGCTTATAATAATTACGATCTGGATTAAAATCATTCATATCCAAGAGTGTATCCGCTGGCTGGTTGAAAACTACTAAATCATTTCTTTCAATTTTTTCAAAACCGGGAAATCTTAAATATGGGAATTGAAATTTATTGATCCAGGAGGAATTCTTTTCCTCTTTCTCATCATTAAAAAGGTACGATTTACCTAAGCCAGGGATAGTATCATGAACCATTGGAGCCGCAATAGTAGTCATAGGTATCCTTGCTCCATAATTAATCTTACTAACCAATAAAAAATCACCTACTAATAAGGTTTTTTCTAAGGATGAAGATGGGATGGTATAAGGCTGTATAAAGTAGGTATGTATAATTGTGGCCGCAATAATTGCGAATAGAATAGAACTAACCCATTCGCCAACAGAAGTTCTTGGTTTAAGGCTTCTATCTTTTATATAGGAAACATCCAAGAAATAATTGAGATAATAAATATAAAACCCAAAGGTCAATATTGCTAACCAGGTATCGAATTTTGAATGTTTTCCAAAACTTCTAACAGTTTCCACCCAAAGGACCGAGAACATTATAAGATTTACAATTGGAATAAATAGTAATATTGTCCACCACCAAGGCCGGTTTATAATTTTCATTAAAACCACAGCGTTATAAATAGGAACTGCTGCTTCCCAGGGTTTTCTTCCTGCTTTTATATAAAGTTTAAAAGTACCTAAGAAATGTATTACTTGAATTCCTACGAAAAGTAGAAACCATTGGGAAAATGTCATGGAATAATTAATTTCCAGATAAGTAATAAAAACAAACGAATCGTTACAAATTATTCAATTATTTATATTTGCTCGTAAGTTTAAAATTTAGAATAAAATGACAGCAAGAGGGTAACACGCTACGCTGTGTTGGGTAGTCATTTTCGTAAATTATTGGGCTTTTTGATGTTAAATGGGATTGAATTATTTTAGTTCTGAAAATTTGAAAATTAATTTTCACGGAAAAATCTTCCAAAGCCAGTAATAGCGGTAATTTTTTCACGGAAATATGGATTAACCCAGTCATTCACCACTTCTCCTTCCACTTCGCAAAAGCTCCATTTCAGCAAAAGAGGTTCATTACCAATTGTCTTGGACACGAGCCAAAAAGCTCAGCATAATAAATACTGAAAGAATAATACCGAAAAAGCTTTTTGACTCAAGTCCGCCTTGCAAGTAACTAAAATTCACCGATTAGGATTTCAGACTTACTTTAAAATGCTTCTTACTTCACCTTACCTTTTGCTGCTAAAAAAACAAGCTTTAAAATTAACCGGAGCGCATAAAGCGCTTTGCTATTTATAGCTCCTCTATAATTTTAAAGCTTGAAGATAAAGGAGCATCAAAAGGTAATGCGATGGCGCTGGAAGAAGTAAATAAAACTTACATTACTTTTTATTCATCCTATCTACAGTGGTTTTCAATTCATCTTCAAAAGGAAAATGCTTAAGATGAAAAAAGTAAATACCTGGTCAATTTTAAGTTTCAAAAAACAGTATTAACTTTAACCTAAATTTTTTTCTATGAAGATTTTCAAGATTTCATCATTTATAATTTTATCCATCGTACTTCTAAGTATGAAAGGATTCAGCAAACCGTTAGATAGTTCTGAGCCTTTTCTTCAAAAACAAAAAAAATCGATAGCTCAGGAAGAAAAACAAGCCCTAGAAGATACCCTTCGGCATTTTGAAGATTCTATACTTAAAGGCAAAACAAAAGTTGAATACAGAGTTTGGGGTACTAATGCCGAAAAAGCCTGGCTGGATTACCGCCTTTTTGAGAGCAATTTGAGGGCAGATTACGATGTCGAAAACTATTTAGCCGAAACTAAAGCCTATCTGAAAGATTCCACACAAATATTAATCGTTAAACTGAAAGGTCTTGAAACATTAGAAAAGAAAGGGCTTCTGGTAAAAGATATTATTCAAAATGAAAAGTATTATTTAGCCTTACTCGATGAATTTGAACAAAGTGAACTACCACACCAAACTTATTTATATTTCGAAAATAAAATAAGGAAAGTAAGCCTTGAACAGGCCAATGAAAAATATCAAACAAGCCTTGTTCTAAATTTTGTTGGTTTAATAGCTATAGGTGGATTGACCTTTGGTTATTTCAAAAATAAAAAGGAAAAGCCTTCATACTCATCTTTGAGCAATCAGGAAATAAAGGTGAAAATCCTGATACAGCAAGGAAAAACCAATAAAGAAATTGCCGAAGCACTTTTTATAAGTCTAAGTACCGTAAAAACGCATACTTCCAATATCTATAGTAAGTTAGGGGTTAAAAATCGAAAGGAACTACAGGCCAATTCTTAATCTCCTACCAGTACTAGTCCTTTTTTCAACCTTAAAATTCAATTTATTTACACCCTTAAATAGTTACTTCGTTTCAAAATTTTGAAATGAAAAAATTAGCTATTATTATTTGTTTGATCAGCACATTCTCTGGCTTTAGTCAAAATATATTTACATTATCGGGAAATGTGGAAAATGAACAGGATGAAAAAGTTTCCCTGGGACAGGTCTATTTATTAAACGAACAAGAACAACTTATCGATTTCAGTGTAGTCGAGAATGGGGATTTTTCTTTGGATGCTGAAAGCGGCAAATATCTGCTAAAAGTTGAAGTACTCAATTATGAAATTTTTGAAAAAATTATTGATTTGGATGAAGATCAACGGCTTGACATTAAATTGAAAAGTCTTCCGGATAATCTGGATGAAGTACAAATAACGGCTAAGCGAAAAACCTTAATTTATAAAAATGGAAACATCAATATAAATGTTGAAAATTCTGTTTTTGAAACACTGCCACAAGCAAAAGATGTTCTCGCGAAACTTCCTAAAGTTCAGATCAGTCCAGATGGCGAAAATGTGAGCATATTAGGACAGGGAACTCCGTTAATTTATCTCGGAAATCAACAAATTCAATTTCAAGAATTGAATTCTATTCCAGTGACTAATATTAAGAATATCGAGATTATAAATAATCCCGGTGCGCAATATGAAGCCGACGGAAGAAATGTGATCATAGTTCACCTGAAAGATCAGCGCGGAAACGGATTTAATGTAAGTTTAGCTGAAACAGCATCTTTTAAAAGAAGGTTTAATAATTATGCTTCAACCGCATTAAATTATAGAAAAGATAAATTTGCTCTTACTGCTAATTTTGAATATAACCGGTTACATCATTGGGAAAGTAATCAATCAGAATTTACGCTTTTGGATGAGGATATTTATTCCAGCTATAATGTGGTTACATCTGCACCAAGACCGCAAATCGTTTCCGGGCTTAACGTATCCTATGATCTTGATGAAGACATCAAACTATCAACAAGCATCAACTTCAGGACGCATAGTGAGGATTTCCCCATTGAAACAGAAACGTTTTTAAAATACGGTTTTACAAGTACAGATATACTTACACTTACCCAAAATAATGGCGAAAGAAACTATTTAACTTCCCAGTTAAATTTCAGTAAATCATTTTCTGAGAATCAAAATCTCTTCCTGGGTGGTCAATATTCCTGGTACGGACAGGATTTACAAACGGAAATTTACAATAGTATTAACCAACAAGAGTACCAGTTTTCAGGTTTAAGAGATCAGGATTTTGGTGTAAAGCGGGGCAGTATGCGGGTTGATTATGAAAATAAAACTAGTTCGATATTTAATATTGCATTAGGAGCCAACCTGGCATTGGCTAAGGCAAATGCATTTACCTATATTAATTCAGAAACAAAAAACTATGGTTATGAAGAATCCATTTATGCTTCTTATGCCGATCTTTCCGGAAACTTTAAAAATTGGGACTATCGCATGGGATTAAGAATAGAGGAAAGCCAAGTGAAGGGAAATTATGAACAAGAACAAAATTTAGTTATAGATCGGAATAACCTCAATTGGTTACCATCAATACAACTTAATTATACTCTGGAAAATGAAAATACGCTGTCTTTAAATTACAAAAGAAGCCTTCAAAGACCCAATTATTCAAATGCCAGTTCAATTAGAGCCTATCTTAATCCATTCCTTGAATTCTCCGGAAACATAAATTTAAGACCAACGTATACTGATGAAGTTTCCCTGAATTACCAATGGAAAAATTTGTCATTTGAGGTGGGTTATTATACTGAAAAAGATCCGGTGTATTATAGCGTTGATTTTAATGAAGAGATGGAGCGTTTAATTATGTCTCCCAATAATTTGGAAGGGGAAAATGGAATGTACCTGGAACTTGCTGCACCTATAACCTATAAATTTCTGACTTCAACAAATACGCTGCTATTGGCATATTCTGAAACAATGGATGCCGCAGGAATTCAGGCATTCGAAGCCAAACCTTTTCTTTATTATTATTCCCATAATGAGTTCGATATAATTCCCAAAACCCAGTTCGCTATAAATTTTTGGGGACAAACCACCCGGTACGAAGGAATTTATAAAAGAAACTCCATGTTTGTTCTCGGAGCATCCTTTTCGAGAACTTTTTTTGAAAAATTGCAAGTGAGTTTAAACTTTAATGATATCTTTCAACAAATGAATTATGGGGAAACCTATCAAATCAATCATATTTATACCAACAGCCTGTTTTTTGCCGACGGGCAGGAAATAGCCATAGGTTTAAAATATTCTTTTGGAAAAAATATAAAAGACGCACCTCTGCAGAAAAATGTAGACGAAGAATTGGATCGAATTAAGTAAACTTTTTTAGCTATATTTAATATGTAAACAAGCTTATGAAAAAAATATATTACTTTTTGTTGATTGCATTTTGCAGTCTAAGCTCAGGATTTGCACAGTCAGATAGCCTTAGCAGCGAGAAAACTGACTTGAAAACACTTCCAAGCTTAAAACAAGTGGTTTATTCAGCAACCCCTACTGTTATAGATTATAGTTTGGCCTTAGATCTGAGAAAAGTAAATTTGGTTAATCACTCCCTACAAAATATTAAGGATGGGGATTTTGCAATTTCACTTTCCAACTTAAAAATGAAAAATTCCTTTAATCGCAATGATTTTAAAACTAAGCCGGCTGACATGTTGAGAAATATAATGCCCGATTATGATTTAACCAGTAAACCGCTTCCTGCTCAACCGCTCTTCTAAGAATATACTAAAAAAAGTTTTTTCTTTATATTTTTCAAGCCGGCATTAAACACCTTATTTTCATTTAAACCAACGGGAGCAATAAAGTTCCAATTTTTAATTTGGGCGAATCTTATTAAATCCTATTTAAAAGTTGTCTTTGATTAATTTGTAGGCTTAGCGTTTTCCTTTTCCTCAACATCCAGTTCGGCTAACTTTTCTGTAACTATATCCATAAAATGCATTTGGCTGTCAGGCATTAATGCTATTATCAGTTCCAACACCCGGCAAACACTTTCTTCTTTTGTTGCTTTTTGGTTAATGGGCGCCAATAACATCCCATTTCCATCCAGGGCAAATGCACAGACTTCCAATAAGCTAATGATGTCGTTCAATACTTGATAGTTATTATTGACTTTAAATGAAACGCTATAATTCCCCTTGGGTTCCGGTTCTGGCAAGCCTTTTAGGTTTTCATATAGTTGCTGGATTTCGTTTAAAGTTTGAAGTTTTTTCTTCTTTGTTTTCATGCGTTCCGGTTTTTAGGATTATGATACTATTTTGCTGTTATTTTATTCTGGTATTGGCGATTATGCAGAAGCTCAAGCTCATTAAGTTTTTTATTTCCTTCTTTACGAACGCTTCTTAAAAAACGTTCCGCTAAATTGCTGGCATAATCACTGTCTTCTATGCTTACGTCATCTACCGTTTTAAAATTGCTATTATACTGTGCATGGCAGAGCTGGCTATAAACCTTTTTTGAAGTGAACGATTTTTTTGGTAAAACTATCAGGGGGCTTTTACTAAAATTTTTACAGAGGTTTAAAAGCAGGTTGAGCTCAAAATAGTGGGGTTTCCATTCCCAGTAAACCCAGATTAGCGCCGCGCAGGTTTGTAATAAGGTTTGGCTAACCAATACCATCCTTGCACTTTCATCATTCACCATATCTACAGTATCTGTTTTATCCTCAAAGTAAGACGCCCGGTTCAATCTAAACTCCCATACCTTTTTAATTTCTTCAAATTTCCTGGGGTGGTAACAATAGCCTGTTAGAAATAAAGGACTTTCCTGAAACAAACAATTCTCAGGCAAGAGCACCCGACTTAAAAAATTATCGCCTTCTTCTAAGCGCCGTTTTATATCATTATAGGAATAATGGATGCTATACAGTTTCACCTGTTCCTTCATTTTATTAAACACCTCGCACCTAAAAGTTTTAGAATCGCCAATTTCTTCGTAGCTGATAATGAGTAGTGTGAATTCATAGTGCTGTTTAAGATTGCCATTGAATTCAGAATTAAACAAATAGCTTGATGAACGCTCATTTTTAGTTGCGCCAATCCAGTAAATGGAATGCACCTTAACCAAAGACCTTATCACTTTTATGATTGGTTCCAATACTTGCTGCGGTATGTTTTTGATTTTCATAACTATTATGATTTAAAGTGTTTATTGCTCTTAATACGGTTTCCCATAATTGGTTTTAATGCATTTTCTATATATTTGGAGTTAAGAGGAAAAATTTTTATTACTAAGCCGGTAATTTTATTGATTCTGGCTTCAAATTCTGAAAATTAGTCCCCGTACCGAACCAGGCGCACTTGTAAAATACAGCCGGTAGCCTGTAAATTACCCCTTGCGGAAAGTCTTAAAACTTTAAAATGAATCCTTATCTTTGAGATTATGACAACAACTACCAAACCCAACCATATAGGGCGCAAGATTGCCCGCATTCGCGAACTACGCGGAATGAAGCAAGAAACCCTTGCCGAAGAATTGGGCATGAGCCAACAAAGTGTTTCGAGCCTTGAAAAAAGCGAAACCCTGGAAGATGAAAAACTGGAAAATGTAGCTAAGATTTTAGGAGTGACGAAAGAAGGAATTGAAAATTTTTCAGAGGAAGCTATATTTAATATTATCGGAAACACCTACCACGACCAATCATCTTCATTAAATTATAACTGCTCTTTCAACCCTTTAGATAAACTTGTTGAAGCTTATGAAGAAAATAAGAAGCTTTATGAGCGTTTAGTTCAGGCTGAGAAGGATAAAGTTGCTTATTTAGAGAAAATATTGTATAAATCCTAATTTATCAAAAAAATTAAAGTTTAATACGGGTTGTCAATAATTGTGATGATAAAAATTTAAAATGGAACATTTACAGGCTTATTATACTCTAGAAAAACATTTAGAAGAAAGTTCAAAATTTAATTCACAATTTGAAATTTTAAATGCAATATGGAAATTAAATAAAAAGAATTTATCTAAAGCCTTAAATAATGTTCATCAATTTTTTCCACATTACAGTTTACATGAACAAAGTCATTCCAATAATATTGTCAATAATATAGAATCTTTTTTAGGCGAAAAAAGAATAAAAAGGTTAAGTCCAACTAATACCTGGCTTATCTTAATGGCTTCTTTCACTCATGACTTAGGAATGATTGTCTTCCAGGATTTAGTCGAAAAAGAGTGGTTATCAGAAGAGTTTCAAACATACTTAAATGGTTTAAAATATAATACGGATCTTGATTTAAAAAGTAGTGCCGAGAAACTACTGATTTTTCAAAATATCACCAAAGAAGAGCCTGATAATCCTGATCTCCAAAATATAACTCCCATCGAAATAAGAAATGCTGTGACTTTGGTTGTGGCAGAATATATGAGAAAAGTTCATCATCAGAGGAGTGCCGAGATAATTAAAGGATCAAATGATGTATTTTATGATTTGGCTAATTCTTTTTACTCTGATCAAATACCTAAAAGACTGCTGAATCTTTTAGGTGAAGTTGCTTATCTACACGGAGTAGATTTTTATGAAATTTTCACGAGACTTGAGTTCGAATCTGATGGAATCTCAAATGATAAAATAAACCCTAGGTTCATAGCCTGTATGTTAAGACTTGGTGATTTATTGGATGTTGATGATAATAGGTTTGATTTATTTACCGAAAAGACATTCAATTTCCCTAGTAGTTCCAAACTTCATATGGAGAAACACTCATCAATCAAACACATTCTTATAAATCCTGAAGCAATAGAAATTACTGCCGATTGTCCCTCTGAAGAAGTATATAGGCTATCTAGGTCCTGGTTTGATTGGCTAGAGGAAGAAGTTTCACATCAGAGTAGAGAATGGTCAAATATTTCTCCATTAGATCTAGGAGGTACTTCCCCCACAATTCCTAGAGGAAAGATCAAAGTGTATTTTAATAATGAGAAAGTAGATGATAAATTATTAAATTTAAGATTTAATATTGATAATAAAAAAATTTTTGAAATTCTTGAAGGTGCATCAATTTACGAAAATGCAGAATTTACCTTCATACGTGAACTTGTTCAAAATGCCCTAGATGCTTCAAAAATCCAACTTTGGAGAGAAATTGAAAAGGGAACTTTTGATTTTGCATTTAAGAAAGAGTTTGGAGATCATAATCTGCCCCACCATAAAATTATTGAGAAAATAAATTTTCCAGAGGACATTCCTGAATTATTATATAAAAGTTTTGATGTCGAATTGACTCTTAATTGGGAAACTGAAAAAAAGGAAAATTTAATAATAGAAGTTTCTGATTCAGGAACTGGAATTTCAAACCATGACCTTTTGCGCATGACTAATGAGGTAGGACAGAGTAGAAAAAAAGATAGAAATTATTCAAGCTTTCTTCAAAATATGCCTTTTTGGTTAAGACCTACAGGTGCTTTTGGAGTGGGAATTCAATCTATTTTTATTGTTAGTGATAATTTTACAATTCAAACAAAAGCAGAAGGGGAAGAAAGTAAAGAGATAGTATTTCGATCTGCAAGAAATGGTAAGTATTCCTCTTTAAGTAATAAGAAACCAGAAATTACTAAAGGAACAAAAGTTTTTGTAAAAATTCCTAAAAAAAGATTCTCTGAGATTTTTGGAACCTCTTTCGATTGGAATATTATTATGGAATACGATTATTTTTCTGACCAGCATAAAAGTATGCATATACTTAAAATCGAAAAATATATCCATGAGACTCTTCAAAAAATTCCTAATCTTAAAGTAAACTTTTTTGGAAGGACAATAATAGGTGAAAATGATGTAGAAATAACTAAGCATGATTTTTCAAGTTTGATCTCAGAAGATGACGAAATTAAGTGTCAACTTTTAAAAATTAATGATAATATACAATTCAACTTTACCGAAAATAAAATAGGGTCGGAATTCATTTTGGAGATTTTTCCACATTATGCTTTTGATATAAGGAATGAATGGCCAGCATATAGTAATGAATATTTTGTAAGGGGCATTCCAGTAAAAGATAATACAATCAACTATTATAAATTATCATTTTCCAAGCTCTACTGGAACTTTATGAGTCCGGAATCAGATAAAATTTTAAGTTTAACTAGAGAAAAATTCATTAGAAAATACAAGAAGAAATTAGAGAGTAAATTCTTCGCCGACGTTATTCCTTCATCATTAAAAATGATGGACAAAATATTTCAGGAAAACATAACTCAGATAAAAAATCAGTTTTCTGAGGAAGAATTTCAAATTATTTATTTTAAAATCTTACTTCTAAAGAGCGCAAATGACGTTGGATCATTGGGTGATCGCAATCATAATTTACTAAACAAAACTTGCATTTCTCAGGAATTAGCCGAAAAAGTATCAGGTGAAAAATTAACACACGATGAATTTTTTCAGTATAAAAAATTAATAATTCCTGTATATAATTTCAATTCTATCTCCAATAAGACTGCGCGTTCTGTCAAAATGGAAGAGATTTATAAAAAGTTCGAAGATTATAATGATAGTATAATAATATGGAATCCTAACTTTTTCCATTATTATCTTCTAATGAAATTTAAAATAAAAGAATTATTTCTTTATAATGACGGAAAGGTTTTAGTTTTAGGCGATACCAAAGAATCCATAAAACTTAAAGTAGGCGAAAAACTATACTATAATCGAATTATTGAAACTCCCGGTTTACTCAAAAGAGGTTGGTACTACTCAAATCAGAAATATGATAAATCTATCTCAATAAAAAATAGTTTTGCAAGTGGATTTGAAAGGTTTCCATTTCTTTCTAAAAAATCTATCATCTCACCTTTCGGAAGTAAGAAAGAATTTATTGAATTTAGAGCCAAAATGGACAGCGGTAATTGGGAAAAAAGTGTAACCTATAATATTGTCAAAGAACTAATTCCTGATTCCTTAATAGCTTGGGTAAAAAAATATAAGCCGGAGGAAATCTCGGAAAGAAAGACTGAAACAATAATCGAAGGTTATCGGAAATTAATTATTGACATTCTAAAAAATGCTGAATTCAAGTCAAACAAACATACATAAGCTTATTTATTAAATATTTCCGGGATTTTAATAATCTTGAATATATAAGATTATCGAGTTAAATTAATTTATATCTTTATAATATCAAAGACGACCAATTGATATTAGTCTTTTAGTTCTTTCTAGTTTAGTGAATGATTCGGTGAATATATCCAGAATTAAAGATACGAGGTCGCGGTTTTAAAGAGCTGAAGCAACTTAAAAAACTTCCTGCCACCCCGACTTCATACTAACCACTTAGAAGAAATCTAAGTGGTTATTTTATATCTTAAACTGAATTACTAGCATAGCTTCATCCAAACTTCGGAGGTACCACCCCTACTGTAAAAATTCTTACTTGATAAAATTTGAAACTTTTTCTGTAAATTTTATTTCTCGTAAATTTAGTATAGGCTGAAATAATTTTAAATAAATCAAGGAATTCTTATCAATATTTTAATGAGAGTTTAAGACAGGTTCAAAGAAGTCTTTCGTAATTTAAGGATTATGAAAAATAAAGGCATTACTTACCTCATATTAACTACAATCCTGCTGGTACTAGTTGCCGCACTTGCCTATTTTAATACAGATTTTCCGCTGGTATTCTATTTAACCTTTTTTGGGCAAATCCTGTTTATTTTTACTGTTTATAAAGTGCTTACCGATAATTACTCAACTAAAAAAACCTTTGAAGATTGGTACGAAGACTATCCGGATAAAAAAGAATAGTGAAAATCCCAATTACTTTTCAGTAATATATTATACAGATTCATCTTCATTGTTGTATAGAGCCCCAAATGAATGAATCGCTTTCTTAAGAATTAAAACCTGGGAACAATAATAGAATAATTAATATATAAAGTTTTAGCTTTGTAATTCTTAAGAAATATAATGCAACTCAACCAATATATAGATCATACTATTTTAAAGCCTACGGCTTTGCCAACCGATATTCAAAGAATATGTGAGGAAGCTATCACACATAAATTCTTCGCAGTTTGTATTCCACCCTGTTATATAGAACTTGCGAGGTCAATTTTAAAAAAACCCAATGTAAAAATTGCAACAGTTATTGGTTTTCCTTTAGGTGCTGCAGCTACTGAAGTTAAAGTTTTTGAAGCAAAAAATGCTGTTCAAAATGGAGCCGATGAAATTGATATGGTTATTAATATCGGGATGCTAAAAGCTGGAGAAACCGATTATATTGAAAGCGAAATCGCTGAAATTAAAAATGCAATTGGTACTAAAATCCTTAAAGTGATTATTGAAACCTGCTATTTAAATGCAGGCGAAAAAGAAGCTGCTTGCCGCGCCGCATTAATATCTAAAGCCGATTTTGTAAAGACCTCTACCGGTTTCGGAACGGGTGGTGCCACTTTTGATGATATAAAACTGATGAAAAAGATAACAGGAGATGCAATGAAAATTAAAGCTTCAGGTGGAATTAAGGATAGAGCAACTGCAGTAAAATATATAGAATTAGGCGTTTCCAGGTTGGGAACTTCCTCTGGCATAAATTTGATGAAATTAGAATAAAACGAATATGAGCGTACATATACAGGCTAAAAAAGGTGAAATTGCAGAAAATGTTTTACTTCCGGGAGATCCCTTACGAGCAAAATGGATTGCTGAAAACTTTCTGGAAAATGCTGTTTGCTATAACGAAGTTCGCGGAATGCTGGGCTATACAGGTACCTACAAAGGTGAGAAGATTTCCCTACAGGCTACCGGAATGGGTATTCCTTCTGCATTAATTTATTGTACCGAATTGATTACAGAATATGACGCTAAAAAACTCATTCGTGTTGGTTCTGCAGGTTCTTATCAAGAAAACCTTAAAGTAAATGAAGTTGTTTTGGCTATGGCGGCATCTTCCAATTCCGGGTTTAATAAAGCTAAATTTCAACACGCCGACTTCGCTCCTACTGTAGATTTCGGGTTATTTATGAATGCTGTAAGATTTGCCGAAAATAACAGCATAAAATTTAGAGCCGGAAATGTGCTTTCTTCAGATATATTCTACGAGGAAAACGATCAAAATTATAAAAAGTGGGCAGATCATGGGGTGCTTTGCGTAGAAATGGAAAGCTCGGGGCTTTATACCGTGGCCGCAAAATATAAGGTACAGGCCCTTTCAATTTTAACAATTTCAGACTCTTTAGTTACCGGAGAGCACTTACCCGCAAAAGACAGGGAGCAAAGTTTTAACCGCATGGTAGAAATAGCATTGGGAAGTTTTTAAAATCTTTGCCTATTTTTCCTTAAATTCAAAACTTAAATCCAATGCTGAATGAAGTGTTTTCTCACCTTATCTTTCCTATTTTTAAGTTTCTGCGGAAATACGCAAACTTCAACTGAAAAACTTCAGCAAAAAATTGATTCCGTATTTGAGAATACTCAAGGTGATTTTGCAATCGCCTTTAAAAATTTATCCGAAGAAAAAGACAGTATTTTTATAAATGCCCACGAAGATTTCCACGCGGCAAGCACTATGAAAACCCCGGTAATGATCGAGGTTTTTAAACAAGCTGCTGAAGGAAAATTTTCACTTCAGGATTCCCTGGTAATAAAGAATGAATTCAAAAGCATTTTAGACGGAAGTTCTTATGCAATGGAACTAGGTCGTGACAGCGGCGAACATCTTTATGAGCGAATTGGTCAAAAAAGAAGCATTCAAGACCTTGTAACAGATATGATTATTTACAGCAGCAACCTGGCCACCAATATCGTTATAGAGCTGGTTGACGCTAAAAATGTAAATAAAACAATGCGAGAATTGGGTGCAAAAAATATTAATGTACTTCGAGGTGTGGAGGATATGAAAGCTTATGAAGCCGGTTTGAGCAACTCGACTACCGCTTATGATCTAATGCTGATTTTTGAAGCCCTTTCCAATGGAAAAGCAGTTAATCCCGAAGCTGATAAGCAAATGCTCGAAATCTTACAACAACAAAAACACATAGATCTTATCCCGGCTTTACTTCCCGAAAATTTAAAAATTGCAAATAAAACCGGTTGGATCACAGGAGTACATCACGATTCTGCCTTAATTGAATTACCTGACGGAACAAAATATGTTCTCGTACTGCTTTCTAAAAATATGGAAAATATGGATGCCGGTACTAAAATGCTTGCTGAAGTATCAAAAATGGTATATGACCACATTATTGAAAATTAAATTTTAATACAATTGAATATGAAGATTTCCAAAACGCTTTTTATAGTATCACTTTCTATGATCTCAACTTCATTTATCGGTTTCGCACAGGATAAAGAAACTGAACTTCCGCCGGAAGCAACCGAATTCTATGAACCGGTTCCTCCAAAAGTTAAAGCCGGCGAAGCTACAAATACTGCACCTTCTGATGCTAAAATATTATTTGATGGTTCAAACCTTTCTGCCTGGGTAAATGAGAAAGATGGTTCTAATCCTACCTGGAATATTGAAGAAAATATACTAACGGTAAATCCTGGAACCGGTGGTATAAAAACCAAAGAAAATTTTGGTGATATGCAATTGCATTTAGAATGGCGCTCGCCTTCAGAAATTCAGGGAGACGGCCAGGGACGCGGAAATAGCGGCGTAATTATTATGGAAAAATATGAAGTCCAGATTCTGGATTCTTATGAAAATGAAACCTATACCAATGGCCAGGCCGCCAGTATTTATAAACAATCTCCTCCCCTTGCAAATGTTACAAAAGCTCCCGGCGAATGGAATACTTACGATATTATTTTTACCGCCCCAAGATTTAATCAAAATGGAATGTTGCTAAGTCCAGCGAAAATAACCGTACTGCACAACGGCGTGTTAGTTCAAAACAATTATACCCTAAGAGGCCCAACCGAGTATATTGGTATTCCAAATTACACGAAACATGAAGAGAAGCTTCCTATTCATCTCCAGGATCACGGAAACCCGGTGAGCTTCAGAAATATTTGGGTAAGGGAATTGAATTAGAATAGATATAGTAAGAAAAAAATAAGACTTAAACTTTATGAGTAACTACAAAGCTTCAGAAGATCGCTACGAAAATATGAAATACCGTCGCTGCGGAAAAAGCGGGATTAAACTTCCCCTACTTTCTCTTGGTCTATGGCATAATTTCGGCGATCATGATGATTTTGACAATGCGAGAAATATTTTAAGAACTGCTTTTGATAATGGGATCACTCATTTTGATCTTGCCAATAACTACGGCCCACCGTATGGTTCTGCAGAAAAGAATTTCGGAAAAATTTTTGCTGAAGATTTTATACAATACCGTGACGAGTTATTAATCTCTACAAAAGCCGGCTGGGATATGTGGCCGGGGCCTTATGGTAATTTTGGTTCAAGAAAATATCTTATTGCTAGCTTAGACCAGTCGCTGCAAAGAATGGGGCTGGATTATGTAGATATTTTTTACCACCACCGTCCAGATCCTGATACACCTTTAGAAGAAACTATGGGCGCTTTAGACCAAATTGTAAGGCAGGGAAAGGCACTTTATGTGGGGATTTCTCAATATTCAGCTAAAGATACCTCGAAAGCAGCAGCTATTCTAAAGGAACAAAAAACGCCTTTTTTAATCCATCAACCCAGATATAATATGATGGATCGCTGGGTTGAGGATGGATTACTAAACACTTTGGAACACGAGGGACTTGGAAGTATTGTATTCTCCCCACTGGAACAGGGAATTCTAACCGATAAATATTTAAATGGGATCCCAAAAGACAGCCGTGCTGCTACGCAGGGAAGTTATTTAGATGAATCGCAGATCACTCCAGAAGTGGTGAAAAAAGTGCAGCAATTAAATGAAATTGCACAATCCAGAAACCAAAGTTTAGCGCAAATGGCAGTAGCCTGGTTGTTAAAAGATGAACGAGTAACTTCAGTTTTAGTTGGGGTTAGTAAAGTATCTCAATTAGAGGATAATATTAAAACTTTAAAAAACCTGGAATTCAGTAAACCTGAATTAGAGAAAATAGAAGCGATTTTAAAAAATCAATAGCAGGTTTTCTTAGTTATAAGGAGGCTGTTTGAAAGCGTCTAACTTTCGTCAAGCTGAACTTGTTTCAGCTTCTAATAGAAATTGATTTACATCAAGTTAGATCCTGAAATAAATTCAGAATGACGATTTGAAATTTTTTCAAACAGCCTCTTTTTTATTTTATATAAACTTCCAGTAATTCAAAGTTTTCCCCTGAGAGCTTGACTTCTTTGTTTTCTGAAGGGATAAGTAAAGTTTCACCCTGAGCGATATTTTCAGAATTACCGTTTATAGCAACCTTCCCATTGCCGCTAACGCACATATAGATAACAAAAGAATCTAAGGCGCTATAATCTTTCTTAACTTCCCCTGCTACCGGAAGATAATTTGTTGTGAAATACTGGCAACTTGCTACTTTTGAAGATTTATTGGTCTCCTTATTGTAAATCAGTTTAAAATCGTCTTTCTTCTCAAAATCAATGGCATCAATCGCCAAAGCCGTATGCAGTTCGCGGGAATTTCCTTCATCATCGGTTCTATCCCAGTCGTAAATTCGATAAGTAACATCTGAGGTTTGCTGGATTTCAGCTAAAAGTACCCCTGCTCCTATCGCGTGTACTTTACCGGTATTTATAAAGAAACTATCGCCTTTTTTAACTTCTTCAAAATTGAGTGATTCAACAATTTTTCCTTCCTCCAACCGACTAATATAATCGTCTTTTGAAATACTTTCTTTAAAACCAATATTGATCTTCGCCCCTTTATCGGCCTGCATAATATACCACATTTCAGTTTTTCCGAAGGAATTATGGCGCTGTTTCGCAAGATCGTCGTTAGGATGCAACTGTACAGAAAGATTAGTATTGGCATCTATGAATTTAATGAGCAAAGGAAAATCGGCATCAAATTCTTTATATATCTTTTTTCCTAAAATCCTGTCCTTATATTCTTCTAAAAGATCTTTTAAAGTAAAACCTTTAAGTTCGCCGTTAGCAACAACAGAAATATCGCCCTCTACCCCAGAAATCTCCCAGCTTTCGCCAAGATCGTCGCGGTTGGTTTCTTTGTTTAAAAGGCTTTTGAGTTTATTACCTCCCCAAATTTTTTCTTTTAAAATGGGGGTAAATTTAATTGGATAATCGAGCATTGGTTGGTTAGTTTAAAATCGCCTAAATATAAACAATTCTCTTCGTGTTTAAAAATGGTGCTTTTTTCGAAATCAGTCTATATTCTATCAAGAAATACTTATAAAATTTGCGCTATGGTTTCTTATTGATTTTCTATTTTTCAATTAAATACAACTCGCGATGCAACCTTACTTTGTGTTTGGTACTCACAGGATTCATATCTATAATGTCAATTTTTTCGATGCTATAATTAGAAAATACTTTTTGCAAACTGTCGGCATTATCAGTTTCGGTTAGCAATAAAAATTTATCTTCTGAAGGAATTTCAAGCTTTCCACCTTGATTCAAAACCTTGATTGGCTTTCCATATTCCCAGATAATTTCAGGAGTAAAATTCTGGAACTCATATAAAGGAACATCATATTTTTCAAGGTGCTTATCTACATTCACTATACTATTATACGCTTTGTTCACATTAATTTTATCGGCCATTGGTAAACCAAACCAAACGATACTAATTAAAAAGAAAACACTTAAATAAAATACCGGTCTAATCTTTTTCAGCATTAGGAAACGGAACATTAAAATTCCTATAATAAATAAGAATATTGAACTTAAAATGTACCAAATCAAAATATCCTGCAACATAGGTTCAAAATAAAAATATGCGGCAATGGGAAATATACAACCTACTAATGCGAAAATTCCAAAATGGAAATAAACTATCGCAGCTTCTTTAATTTTAACACTTCGGAAATAATTAAAAAGATATTCGATGTAAAAAGCCGTGTTCATTGCCATAGGAATGAGTACCGGCAAGAGATAGCGAGATTTTTTTTCAGGAATTACAGATAACAGAAAAACAGAAGCCAAGGTCCAGAAAAGTGTGAATTTATAAGCTTTTTTATTACTTACTTTATCTTTTAAATAGGGATAAAGTAAGGCCACAAAAGATGGAATAGTCCATAAACCGCTTTGAATAAAAAAGCTCCAGTAATAATAAAACGGCCTCACATTATAATTTAACCATCTCCCTGTCTCCTGACTGGTAATTTCAGCAACGGCACGCGTATCGAATAAATAAACATAAAGATTCCACCAGCCTCCTGAAATTAAAGCTAACAGAATTAAAAGTGCTAAAGCTTTCCAGCGCACTTTAGTTCCATCAAAATTATAAATAACTCCGTAAGCTATTAAAAATGGTAGTAATAGCGCGTAAATGGAAACCGGGCCTTTACTCAAGATGGAGCATCCCATGAAGAAGCCACTAATTGCAGCGTATAAATACCAGTTTTTTGTTGAATTATAAAGCTTGTATAAAGAAAAGATGGCAAGCATCATAAAACTATGGGTATAAATATCCCACTGCCCGTCCCTACTGGAAAAAATAATATAAAATGAGGTAGTCGCTATTAAACCGGCTACGAATGATAATTCTATATTTTTGGTGATCTTAAGAAGGAACTTATAAATAAAAACCACGAGGATTATGCCCATAATCGCTGAAGGAAGCCGCAAGCCAAAAAGTCCTTCCATCCCAAAGATCATCATTGAAATAGCTGTTAACCAGGTTGGCAGCGGGGGTTTTTCATAACGTGGCTCGGCATTCATCGTGGTGAAAATCCAATTTCCATCATTTACCATTTCCCGGGCGGTAATAAAATTACGCGCTTCCATAATATTGATATAAATCGCATCCAGGTTTACAAAAAAAACAGCTGTTCCCGCAAGAATTAGTAATAACAGGTATTTATTCTCTAATTTCATTATGATGAATTATAATATTCCTAATGTACATTATTGCCCCAAATAAATGCCCAATAAGTAAAACCGGATCTTTCCTGAAAATAGCATAAATTAAAATTAAAGAGGAACCTACGAGGCTTAACCACCAAAACCCGAGTGGTAGTGAAGACTTCTTTTGCTTTTCAGAGTAGAGCCATTGGTATAAAAACCGTAAGGTAAAAACTACCTGGGCTACAATTCCCAATAGTAATAACCAAACCGGAATCGCTTCATTTTGAAACAATTTTTGAAGATTATATTCATTATTTAAGAAACTATATATTACTACAATGGCAGGAAAAATGAAGATGGCAAACCTAAGCAAATATGGGAGCTTTCCCCATTGTCCCTGGAATTGTAAATTTCGTATATAAATAAAATAAGTAAGCGTTTGCCCAAGCATAATCGCAAAATCATCTCGAAAATATCCATAGATAAATAACAGAAATGAAGCCAGTAAGCTTAATTCCCAAAAAAGGATGGGTGTTAAGACTTTTTTCTGTTTTTCAGATAGAATCCATTGCATAATCATCCTGGAAGAAAACAGGATTTGGGCGGTAAATCCTATAATATAAATAATTAGCGAATTACTCATGTTTCGCTTTTATACTATAATCTATATAAGATTTTTTAATCCATACATATGCAAAACAGTCTACCAAAGGTCCAAGGAACCTATTTTTAAAATTATATTTAGAATAGCCTTCTATTCTTGGAAAATGGTTAATTACTACCTCTTTAATTTTTTTTTCCTGCAACAGGATCATTGCCGGTAAAAACCGCTGTAATCCTTTAAACATAGGGATTTTCCTGGCGTATTCAGTATGCATAATCTTTAATGGGCATCCGGTATCGTGAATATTATCATGCGTGAAAAATATTCGCACTGCATTACCAGTTTTAGAAGAGATACGTTTTACAAGAGTATCTTTTCGGTTCTTTCTCCAGCCTGTAACCAATCCAAAATCTTTAATATATGGAAGCAATAATTCAAAATCTTGTGGATGTGTTTGTAAATCGGCATCGAGGTAGCCAAGTAAAGGGGTTTTTGTATGATCAAAAGCGGCTTTCAATGCAGCACCTTTTCCATAATTTTTATCGAATAACAAACAACTAAACGCTTCCTGTTCCAGACAGAATTTCTCTATCGTAGAAGCACTTCCATCGCTAGAACCATCATCTACCAATAATACGCAGGATTT
This sequence comes from Salegentibacter sp. Hel_I_6, assembly GCF_000745315.1. NCBI lineage: Bacteria > Pseudomonadati > Bacteroidota > Flavobacteriia > Flavobacteriales > Flavobacteriaceae > Salegentibacter > Salegentibacter sp. Hel_I_6. Next base: position 4,199,810 of record NZ_JQNQ01000001.1, read on the forward strand.
AAGAGAAGCGGTTTGGAGATAATTCTGTAAATACTCAAAAAGCCTGGGTAAACTCTCTATTTCATTAAAAATCGGAACAATAATGGTGAATTGAAATTCCATAGACACTTATAGGCTGCTATTATAAATTTCTGAAGAGTTGAGTAACTCAAAAACCTGATTTTCAGGAGTGAAATTCCGGATTAAAAAGTAAGTCAAATTTATCAATTGGATCTTTTAAAAATTTACCGCAGCAAAATTAATGATATAATTTAGAAAAACTTGGAAAATGAAAATTAAGTTAAAAAGAGATTAAAATTAGATTAAAAATCGAGTCGAAGAAAAAAATTATTTTTTAATTAAAAAAAGCTTGTTTTATTTCGAAAGAGACTTATATTTGCAACCGCAAAAACGGTCGCGTAGCTCAGCTGGATAGAGCACCTGCCTTCTAAGCAGGCGGTCCCAGGTTCGAATCCTGGCGCGATCACCAATGAAACCTCTGGTATTCCAGAGGTTTTTTTTTTTTTTTTTATTCCGGTTGATTTTTTCAAATAGTTTGAGATTTGGCTACGTCATCCTTTCAATTAAAAAATTATAGCGTACTTCTACTTCCTAAGTATTCCCTAAAATAAAGTTCCTTTAGAAAGCTTTTCAAATATTTAGGCTGTAGGAAATGGAAGCAGAAAGATTCATATTTAACGAAAGGTTCCGAATAATAATAGAATTGATAAAAATTATATAAATATTCAGGGATTTACAGAAACTGGACAACTTATATCTAAAAAAAGACACTAAGAATAGACTGATATGCTCGGTACTAGTAAACTACACGGATAAAGATGACGAGACAAGATTAGGAAAATTAAATCCCGAAAATAAGTAGTGAAAATATTAGAAAAAAATTATTCCCACCAGAGTAATTTAAATAATTCCTTGTTTAGAAAAATTTAAAAAAGTGGTCTTGAAGGAAGAGGTTTACTGGTTAAATCATAATCAGGCATTATATTTTTTAACACATCGGCTGGCGTAATCCTGAAATCATTACGGTTAAAGAAATTTTTCATTTTTAAATTTGATAAAGAAATAGCAAAATCTCCATCTTTAATATTTTGTAGAGAATGATTTACAAGATTTACCCCTCTTAAATCTAAAGCTAGCCTAAAATCCATAGCGTCAGCATCTGCTGAATACACAACTTGTTTTAAACTGGGAAGCATATTTTTATTCTTGATAGTTGTGGTATCAGATTGTGCAAATCCGGAAGTCAGACTACTTAGTATAAGTACCAAAAGACAGTAAATTTTTTTCATAAGGTGAATTATTTATTAAATATAGGAAAAATATAATTTTAAAGTAACTGGTTAGCTGAGCAAAATTATCAAACAATACGTTTTGCATCGAGATATAAATTTCAAAAAAAATCCAGAGTTTAGCTAGAAGAGCTACCTACTCTTTCCCCATTAAAATGAATGAAATATCCTGAGAAATTATAAAACTAATAAATTAGTTTTATATTGTAAATCATCAAAATTATTAACTTCTAAAGTTTATGAAAAAATTATTACTTCTTTTATCAATCCTATTCCTTCTCGTTTCATGTCAACCATATCATCCGTTAAGCAAACACAATTACTATATTCAAAGCAGGCTATACAATGAATCACTCGAGCTTCAAGTGCAATACTTCGGTGACACTCAATTAAAATCATTAAGTGATCTGCCCTTAAAGGAAATCAAACGAAAAATTCAAAACTTAGAAGGCCTAAAGGCTAAAGATCTATTAGCTTACGGTACCACAAATGTAAACCCGGAATACAAGGTCTTCCTATTTATCCAGGAAAACAACAGAAAACTCGATGTTAGCAATGGTAGTAAAGGATCTTTGGTTTTTAGGGATACTTTATCTAATTCGGTGCTATTTAAAAAAATAAACCCGGATAAAACCGCTTATTTATATATCAAGGCGAAAAACAATAATAATAGTTTACACTCCCTCGTCAAAGACGGGGAATCCATCATAAATTCACTTTCAATAGGCGCTGAAGTAAAGGAAGAACTCACTTATAATAAAGTATTCAATGCAGTTAAAGATTCTCCGAATTACCTAAAAGCGAGAAAGAAATTAAATACAGCGCCTGTAGAAAAAACTGAAGCCAATGAGTGGATGCAATTTCAATATCTGGCAACCATAAATTCCTTTTTTTCAAATAACGAAGACTATAAAAATCAAATTGAGGAATTCGAGGCTAATCGTAAAAATCAATTGAAACCAATTCTCGACACCTTATTACAAAATCCAGAGGTCAAAGTGAACAAAGGAGTTCTCGATGAAATATCTGAATTGGCCAAAGAAACGCGAGTGGTAATGCTTAATGAAAATCATTGGTATCCAAAACATCGTGTATTTGCAATAAAACTATTGAAAAAATTAAAAGAGAACGGATATACCCACCTGGCTTTGGAAGCACTATTCCCAAACCAGGATAGAAAAATAAATGAAAGAGGCTTTCCTACTTTAAATGCAGGGTATTATATAAGAGAACCCAATTTTGGCCAGTTAATTCGCAAGGCCAAAGAATTGGGTTTTATATTAGTGGGCTATGAAAATCAAAACCAGGAGATCAATAGAGAGCTAGGACAGGCCCAAAATCTCCAGCATATCTTAGAAGAGGATCCTAATCATAAGATCTTTGTCTATGCCGGGCTGGATCATATTCTTGAAGAAGAAACCAAATCAGGTAAGCGAATGGCCGCATATTTTAAAGAACTAACAGGATTAAATCCTCTTACCATAAACCAGTCTGATGTGATAGGAAACTCCCAAAATGAATTGTCTTTGATACCTACGAGTATGGTAAGCACCTTTGAAAAATTAGATAAGCCGGTTGATTATTTTGTGATCAATAACCTGGAGTCCAATTTTCAGGAAAGTATCGATCAGGAAATGGAAACTCAGGAATTCACAATCGAGCCTAAGCGGTTTGCAGATTTAAATGCTAATGAAATACTCATAAAAATTTTTAAGAAATCTGAATACGATATTTATAAGAATGGTAGTGTTCCTTTACAGGCAACTTTAAAAAAGCAATCGCAAGAACCTATTTTATTTTCATTACCCCCCGGAAACTATACCATTCATTTTAGTTCTGTAGAGAATAATGAGATTCTTGTATTTAATAAAACTTTGGAGCGTTAAAGAATTGAATAGCCTTTGAAGTAGCTTTTCTTTATGGAATAAATCCGTATAAACTAAGTTAGAGATAGCAATAGTTAATCTACCCATTCTTTTTAAATGGAAAAACCCCTATAATAATCCAGGATCTTAGTTCTGAAAATGTATTCATAGCGCGCATTGGCTAGATTTATTTTAGCATTATCCAGGTTGTTTTTACTGATGATATAATCAACAATATTAGAAACCCCACTGTTAAATCTAATTTCATTTACCCTAAAAGATTCTGTGTAAGCAGCTACCTGTTCTTTATAAATTTCATAGCGGTTAAATGCAGTTTCCATATCGTTATGAGCTTCACGAATAGCTTGCTCGAATTCATTTCTTGTTCGTTCAAATTCTACTTCTCTTTCTTCAAGGGCTATTTTTTGAAGCCCTACTGTATTTCTTGCCCTAAACCCATTAAAAATAGGAATGCTTACCGCTACTCCCACATTGGAATTTAAATTATTGATCAATTGATCCTGATATGGAATTTCTTCTGCTACGAAATTTGTTTGCTCCTCTAATACCGAAAAATTATTATCACCTACCCGAACAAATTGTCCGGTTTCAACAATAGCCGCTCCGGTTTCATTAAAGAGCCTGGCAAGACTGGAATAATTGGTGTTTAATTGGGCGAAAAAGGAAATTTCAGGGGAATATAAACTTCTGGAAACCTGTACATCTTCTTTTGCAGCTTCAATTCTCAACTCCCCAGCTTTGAAAGTAGCTAGATTTTCCAGAGATTCCTTAAAAACTTCATCTGCGGTAAGGATATATTCTTCTGGTTCTGATGAAAAGTATTCTGGAGCAACTTCAATTTCAGTTTCAATATTCAACAGCCTTTTCAGTTCAAGTTTTGAGGCTTTTAAATTGTTTTCGGTGTCGGCAATAATAGCTTGATCATTAGCCAACTGTCCACGGATATCGGTATAATTCGCCGGGCTACCCTCCCCTTCATCATTTAGTGTTTTCAAACGCTCTACCTGATCCTGAGTTGAAATTCGTCTTGTTTTTGCCAGCTCCAACAGGTCTTTATTATTTAAAACCTGGAAATAAGCGAGCGTAACATTGAGCACCATTTCTTGCCGGGCTTCCTGTACTTCCATTTCAGCCGCTTGCAAATTCAAACGGTCTCGCTGAATCCTGTTTTTAATTTGAAAACCATTAAAAATAGTCGCCCCCAGACCTATTCCTGCATTAGAAAAGCTTAATTCTTCATCTATATAGGTATTGGTAAATGGATCTATACTTCTACCATTATTCAATCCATAACTATAACTGGCATTAAGGTCGGGCAACCTACTATTGCGGGTTTGTTTGAATTGTAATTCCGAAGTTCTTTCCCTTAAAACCGAACTTTTAACATCAAGATTATTTTCCAAAGCAACTTCAATAGCTTCGCCCAGGTTTAATTGTAATTCTGAATCCTGAGCGTATCCTGAAATAGCAAAAACAAGAAATAGTAGGCAAGTAAATTTTTGAAACATACTGATTTTATTTTTTTGAAATACTTCCGTCTAGAAGTTTGATAGTCCTCGTTCCATAAGCCGCATTGCTTTCTGAATGTGTGGCTTGGATTATGGTAACTCCTTCCTTATTTAATTCCTTAAAAAGTTGCATAATCTCATCACTCTGATTGGAATTTAGATTGCCAGTAGGTTCATCAGCAAGGATTAGTTTGGGTTTAATTATCAGCGCCCTGGCAATCCCAACCAATTGTTGCTGCCCCCCACTAAGTTGGTGCGGAAACAAATCTTTCTTACCAACAATATTGAATCGGTCTAACATATCGGCTACCAATGCCTTTCGTTCAGAACTTTTTACTTTTTTATATAACAATGGGGTTTCAATATTTTCATACACCGTTAGATCATCCAGGAGATGATAAGCCTGAAAAATAAACCCTATATTTTCATTGAAAATAGCAGTTCTTTTTTTCGGTTTTAAATCGTGAATTGCTTCGTCTTCAAAAAAATATTCGCCCTCATCAAAAGAATCCAGCATAGCAATTACATTGAGCAGTGTGGACTTTCCAGAACCCGATGGCCCCATAATGGAAAGAAATTCACCCTTTTCAATATTCAGGCTTAAATCGTTGAGCAGGAAAATTCTTCTTCCGCCGGTTTTTACCCATTTATAAATGTGGTTGAGTTGTATCATTGTTTATTCTTATTATTTATTTCTTATTTTTTTGGTGTATATCGCTGAAGTCAAACATGTTTTTATTCAGATCTGTTGATTTTTAAGCCTCCTAAAACCAGTCCCTTCTTTATCTCAGGATTTCCCTTGTATTCCAAAGAAGCTTCTCCATAAGCTGTGATTTTTATTTCTTCAGTAGCATTAATCAAGAAATCAGATTCCCCATAAGCAGTTATCTTGGTAGTTTGGGTTTTAGCTTCAAGTGCATTCACCTTACTAGCTCCATAAGCTCTGATACTCTGTTCCTTAATTTCACCAGCTTTAATATTTAAAATACTTTCGCCATATATCGAAGTTCGAAGACTTTTAATATCTACTTCATTTAAAGTGACATTTGATTCCCCATAAATCTTCAATCGAAATTTATTCTCTTCCAAGGGACTTTCACATACTATATTTTCTTCGCCCCTTAGTGACAATTCCTTCAAGGTTTTATAGGATATTACTGCAGTAACAACTGTACCTTTATAAATTGGCTTTTTCATTTCCCGTCCATTTTCAGTAATCTTTTCTTTCTTTGTAAATTCCTTAGCGTCGTCCAGGTAAACCCGAAGTGTTTTGTTCTTCACTTCAATATTCAGTTTTTCTTCGCTCTCAGTATTTTTCTCAATGGTTACTGACTCTTCGTTGCCTTCAACGAAACTTACCTGAATATGAGGGCTAATTATTACTTTATCGAATTCATCTACTGGTGTTTTTTCCTGAGCAATTAATGAATTACAAATGGACAATAATGGTAGTGTCAAATAGAAGCAGATATTTTGCATAATTTGGTTTTAGTCGTGGTTTATTTAAGTGTTTATTCTGTTCTTAAACTTTTAATAGGATTGGCTGATGCAGCCTTAAAACTTTTAAATCCGATGGTGATGAGCGCAATAAGTGTAGTAAGTAATCCCGCGAGCAGAAAAAACCACCATTCTATTTGAATTCTATAAGCAAAATCCTGGAGCCATTTTTCCATTAGAAAATAGCCAAGTGGAAATGCTATGATAAAAGAGATGAAAATCAGCTTGATAAAATCTTTGGAAAGCAAACTTATTATCTCTGGAACACTTGAGCCTAAAACTTTTCTGATTCCAATTTCCCTCACCCTTCTTTCTGCAGCAAATGTTACCAGGCCGAATAATCCCATACAGGCTACAAATATGGTGAGCCCGGTAAAAATGCTGAGAATGCTTCCCATCTTTTGCTCCCTGAGATAGGTTTTATTGAAAGATTCATCTAAAAAAGTATAACTGAATGGTTCTTTAAGACTGAATTTTTGCCATTCGCTTTCAATATAACTTAACAGTGAAGCGACATCGGCGGTGTTGGTTCTTACAATTAAGCCGCCATAAGGATTATTCATCAAAATTAAAGGTTCGATCTCCCGGTGTAAGGATTTAAAATGAAAGTCTTTTACCACGCCTATTATGGTTAATTCACGGCCACCTTCATCTGTATCCCTGATAAAGGTTTTCCCAATGGGATTTTGATGAAAACCTAAGGAATTTGCAGCGGTTTCATTTATGATGACTTTATCCTCTTCAGCACCAAATTCTTTTGAGAAATTTCTACCGGCTACCAGCTCCAAACCTAAAGTGGGAATATAAGCTTCATCTACATTATAGATAAACATTCTTCTATGGTACTCATTATCAAGTAAAATACCAGACATATTGATATCGGTAACACCGGCTGGTAGGAATGAGGAATTGCTTACCGATTTCACCCTAGGATCTCCTAAAATCTGGTTTTTAAAAGCATCGCATTGCTCGCCCAATAGCTGCGCACCCCTTAGAACCAGAATATGATCCTTATTGTAACCTAGATCTTTATTCTGAATAAAAGCCATTTGCTGGTAAACCACAATGGTAGCAAGAATAAGTCCTGCGGAAATAATAAATTGAAATACCACAAGCCCGTTTCTTAAATTGCTTTTTCCGGAAGCTGAAAACCTGCTTTTTAAGACCTGAATCGGTTTAAAGGAGGAAAGAAAAAAGGCTGGATATCCACCGGCTAGAAAGGCAACTAAAACAATCAGTACCAAGGTTGATAACACAATAGAATATTGAAGTAAATCAACAACCTGTAAAGATTTGCCGGCCAGATCATTAAAGGTGGGTAGAAAAAATACCACTAATAATATGGCAAGGATGGCCGCAATTAAAGTAGCTAGAAAGGATTCGGTTAAAAATTGTTTTATAAGTTGTTTTTGCCCGGAACCTAATACCTTTCTAATTCCGACTTCTTTAGCCCTTTTTGAAGCTGCAGCTGTAGCTAAATTCATAAAATTTATACAGGCAATGAATAACATAAAGATGGCCACCGCTCCAAAAATATATAAGTATTTAATATCCATTCCGGGCTTTAAATGTCCACTACTTACAAAATCGGGGTTTAAGTGAATATCGGTAAGCGGTTGCAAAAATAATCCTACCCTATTATTATCTTTAAATTCTGAATAGGAAACGCCAACCGCTTCCCGAATTTGGGGGCCCATATATTTATCCAGAATTCCCGGTAATTTTGCTTCCAGGTCTTTATATTGAGCTCCGTCTTTTAAAAGCAGGTAGGTATGAAAATCAGAATTCACCCAGGAAGTACTGTTCGCATATTCATATCCCTTCATAGAAGCGAACATTCCAAATTCAAAATGGGAATTCTCGGGAATTTCCTCAATAACTGCGGTAACCGTATATTGTTTATCCCACTCGTTAGAATTTAAGCGCTTACCAATAGGGTTTTCAGTCCCAAAATAGCGTTTTGCCTGCTTTTTCGTTAAAATAATCGAATTAGGATCTTCTAAAGGATTCGTGTTATTTCCGTCTATTATTTTAAAATCAAAAACTTCAAGAAATTCAGGATCTATATAAGCGAAATCAAAGTCCCTGTAAATCTTATTATTATAGGAAAGCGACGGGTCGTTCATTTGTTTAAGACGGGCTGCGGTCAACACTTCCGGAAAATCCTTTTCTAAAGTCGGTCCTACTGGAGGCATAACCACTGCCTCACTAATTTCTTCACCTCCAATTTCAGCCTTAAAAACCACCCGAACTATATCGTCGGCTTTTTCGTTGTACCCATCATAACTTACCTCATCCAGAATAAAAAGAAGAATAAGCAGGCAGGAAGCCAAGCCAAGACTAAGACCAATGATATTAATACCATATACGCCCTTATTCTTTAGAATATTTCTTTTCGCGGATTTTATATAGTTTTTGATCATAATTCTTGGATTATTCGGTTCTAAGATTATTAGCAGGATTCTTCATTGCTGCTTTCACAACTCGTATTCCGACTGTCCCTAAAGCGATGAAAAAAACTACTCCTATGCTTTCAACAAGAACTAAAAGGCTTATTTCAGTACGATAAGCAAAATTAGTAAGCCACTGTTCTAAAAAATACCAGGTAAGTGGTACTGAAATAATACTTGCCAGTAAGATGAGCTTTATAGAATCTTTGGAGAAAATAGCTACAATTTGACCAACGGAAGCTCCCAATACTTTTCGAATGCTGATCTCTTTTGTCTTTTTCTGAATAGTAAAAGTGATAAGACCGAATAAACCCAGGCAAGAAAGAAGGATGATCAAAAGACTGAAAATTTTTAGAATGCTACTTAACATAGTTTCTTTTCTAAATTCATTTTTAAGGTCATCGGATATCCAAGAGAAATCAAATCGATTTTCCGGATAAAAAGTATTGTAAGCTTTCTCTACTTTAGGAATTATTTTTTGAGGATCTTCTGTATCAATTATAATAAGCATATTCCCGAAATCAGGATTTCTCACGGAACGAATTATTGTGGGAGATACTCGATTTCTAAGGGATTGGTTATGGAAATCCTTTATAATACCCACAGGTATCCCTTTAATCGTTTCATAAGGTCGATTTAGTTCTCCAATTTTAAGTCGCTTAGCCGTATATTCCGTAATTAAAACCGGATTTTGATCTTGATTTAATTCTTCCTCTTTGGATGTTTCAGGACCTAATTGTTGTTCAGCAGAGTAATCTTTTCTGAATGTTCTGCCTTTAACCAATTGAAGCTCAAGAGTAGATTGAAAATCCTGATCACCATCTATATAAAATGTTTCTAATTGTTCTCCGGGAAATTCAGGATCTTCCACATTCTGCGAAAATGTACCCCCTGCACTAGATGGAATCCATTGACCAATAGTGGCTCTTTCTATACCCGGTATCTTTAAAATTTCCTTTTTAAATGCACTGCCCTTCTCTCCCCAATTGGTAAATGAAATACGGAGGAGATTTTCTTTATCGAACCCTAAATCTTTCTGACCTAAAAACCGAAGTTGTTCCTGAACCACCATCGTACCTATAATAATTCCTACTGTAATTACAAATTGAGTGACGATAAGTGTTTTTCGAAAAGTTTCTGACTCTATGGGCGCCTTAAAGAAACTACTGGTTACCACAGTACTTCCTGGTCTGGAAATTACCCACGCTGGATATAGCCCGGTAATTAGGCTCACTAAAATAATTAAGCTTACAGCTGTAAAGACAAGCTTTAGGTTGCTAATAAAAGTTAATGGCAACAAATTCCCAGTGAAATTCTCCAGAGGGGTCAACGAGAAAAAATAGATGCTTAGCCCAAGTAAAAAACTAATTCCGAAAAAAAGAAAAGATTCCGTTAGAAACTGTAAAATAAGTCCTTTCCTACTTGCTCCAAGTATTTTACGAAGTCCGGTAGTCTTTATTTTTTCGATGGTTCGTGCCGTACTTAAGTTGATAAAATTAATACAGGCAATCAACAATAAGAGAATTGCTATACCGGTTAGAATATTTATATTATTCTGGTTCCCTTTTACTTTCTGATAAATTTCTTCTGACCCTAAGTAGATTTCACCAATTGGCTGAAGTGAAAAATTTATTTCTCTATTATCTTCCACATTCTCCCTGTACCATTGATTGATTTTTTGAGAAAATAACGCGGGTGACACCTCAGCTTTTAAAAGCAGGTACTGCGTTCCGTAAGGCATAAAACCATTTGAAGAAAAAGTGTTGGCATTAGATTTTTTAACTACTAGCGCCTCAGCCCTTAAATGGCTATTTACAGGTAAATCTTCAATTATGCCGGTAATAATAAATTTTTCATTCTCACCAAAATTCGAGACATTCTCTATAATTTCACCTACCGGATTTGTTGCTGGAAAGTATAAATTTTTAATTTTCTCAGAAATAACCAAATTCGGATATCCCTCTTGAAAAATTTCAGGATCGCCGCTAGTAATTTGAAAATCCAGTATATTCCAAATTTTCGGATTTACTTCAAGAGTTGACACTTCAATTTTATTCTGGTTAAATAAAAAAGTATTGTTGATACTCTCTACTGAAGAATAACTTTCAACCTGATCGAAATTCGCTGCCAAACTTGGGCCTAGTGGTAAAGGTATTGAGGCTTTTTTTGAACCAGTTGCCGGCTCTTCCTGATTTATCCTAACAATTCGTTCCCCTTTACTCCAATTTTTATCATAACTAAGTTCATTGATTACTACCGTAGCCACTAATAATGACGCAGCAATTCCTACACTTAAGCCACCGATATTAATTGAAGAATATAGAAGGTTGGACTTTATACTTCGCCAAGCCATTTTGAAGTGATTTTGAATCATTTTTTATTAAATTATTCGGTTTTTAAACTTTTTACAGGGTTTGCAGTTGCGGCATTTATAGTTTTAAAGCTTATGGTTATTATTGCGATTAGAAGTGCAATAATTCCTGCGGAAATAAAAACCCATAAGCTCAGGTCAATTCTAAAAGCATAATTCTGCAGGAATTCTTTACTTAGGTACCAGGAGATTGGTGCTGCAATTAAAAATGCGATTCCGACCAGTTTTAGAAAGTCTGAAGTAAGCAACAACGTGATTTTGCCCACGCTTGCCCCTATCACTTTTCTTATTCCAATTTCTTTTCTGCGTTGGGAAACCAATAACATTGACATTGCGAACAAACCAATACAACTTAAAATTATGGCAATAATAGAACCACTGGTTATGAGCGTGGTCATTGTTCGTTCCCTTCGTAAGGTGCGCTCAATATTTTCATCAAGGAAAGATCCTGTGAAGGTGGCATTTGTTTCTATCTTATTCCAGGCTGCTTCAATTTTCTCTAAAGAATTTAGTGCATTTTGAGGTGCTACTTTCACATAGGCATACCGCATATTCCAGTTCGGTTTTAGAAACAACGTAAGCGGTTCTATTTCTTTGTCTAAATCCTGAAAATGATAATCCCTTATCACTCCTACCACATTAAAGGAACCGGACTCCTCCAGTTCGATCTTTGTATTAAGTGCATTCTCCTCTTGTAGTTGACTTGCCATTGTCTCATTAATAACAACTGCGAGACTGTCGGTAGCAAAATTTCGATCAAAGGACCTTCCTCTTGAAAGATCGAGGCCCAGGGTTTCGATATAGTCATAATCAACCATTAAAATATTGGTTAAAACTTCCCTTCCTTTATATTCAAAGCCAAGAACGCTGGTGGAGCGGCTTCCGTCCTTGCCGAGGCCCATGATATTATTGGAGGCGGTAATGCTTATAATGCCGGGATCACCGCTTAGTTCATCCCGGATTAATTGAATCGCCTGGGCATCTCTCGCTTTCCGTTAAGGGCGAAAGCAACTACCTGATCTTTGTTAAACCCTAAATCTTTGCTGCGCATAAATTCCAGCTGGTTATTCAAAACAAGGGTACCGCTAATAAGCAGAATGGCAATTCCGAACTGTATAACAATCAAACCATCGCGAAGTCGATTTTTACCGGACATTTCAATTTTCCCTTTTAGGGCCTGAATAGTTCCCAATCGACTGAGTAATAAAGCTGGATAACCACCAGCAACCAGCGTAATAATTAGCAGGCATATCAAAAAACCAAGAATCATTTCAGGGTTGGTCACAGAACTAAAGTTTGCCCGGGTTTGGAAAAGGGTCTGAAAAGATTCTAATAATGCCCCGGCTACCAA